>NZ_LMRR01000016.1 GCF_001426085.1 Rhodococcus sp. Leaf278 | reverse complement strand
GCCAGTCCCGCCAGCACGATGTGTCTGGCTTGTTCGAGGCACTGCTCGACATCTGCGGCAGTGAGGGTTGCTCCACTCGGGCCGAGTACGAGCCCGGCGACGCCGTTCCAGGCACCGAAGAGAAAGTGAGCCATCAAGCGGGCATCGACCGGGCGAATTTCCCCGGCGTCGACACACGCCTGGATCGCCGCTTCGAACAACGACAGCAACGCCGAGATGGTCCGCGACGCCGACTCCTGCAGAAGCTGCGACTCGTGGCCGGCGGGCTCGGTAGCGAGGTATCGAAGAAACGCCGGGTTGTCGAGGAGGAACCGCATGTATGCCGGGCCAGCCGACGAGAACTGCTCGTACGGCGACATACCTGGCTGGAAAGCGGCTGAGAGTCGCTCGATCGCCCGAGCCGCGATGCGCTCACCCACAGCGGCGATCACGCCGTCCTTGTTCTCGAAGTGCCCGTACACAGCGCCCACAGACATGTCGGCACCGTCGGCGATGTCCTCGATCCGCACCGACGCGAACGGACCGTTCGCGAGCAACTCCTCCGCTGCGTCGATCAACGTCGCAATGGGGCGGTAGCTCAGTCGGTTAGAGCCGTGGACTCATAATCCATTGGTGTTCTCGAAGTGCCCGTACACAGCGCCCACAGACATGTCGGCACCGTCGGCGATGTCCTCGATCCGCACCGACGCGAACGGACCGTTCGCGAGCAACTCCTCCGCTGCGTCGATCAACGTCGCGCCACTCACCGCGCTGAGCAGCATCGTTAGACATGTTTGAAGTATCATTCATAAAATGAACGGATGTTAAAATAACCCGAATGTATGACAGAAAGCACGGGTCGCCCGGATGCGCCTACCCCTGCGCTTCAAGCGGCACGAATGACGACTGCCGGGGCCAACCAAGAGGCCGAGTCGTCTGGGCGGCACCAATGACACCGAACAGGTCGGTCACTGCAACCGAACGGACACAGCGACGACCGCGATCGGAGTTGACCAATATGGCAGCGACACCAGCACCTTCTCGATCCGGTCGAGAAGAAAAGCGCCTCCCGCCGCGCGGACGTCAGACCCGCCCGACCTCGACAATCGACCAATGATCCTCGACGAGTTCGCGGAGCCGTTCGGGTTCTAGGTGGTCGGTCGTGTGCCCGGGAACCAAGTGCTGCTCGTGGTCGAGAACACCACGCAAGTCTACAGCTGAGGTGCTGTCGCAGTCGAAGAGGTCGACGGCGTCGAGCTGCCGCAAACGCCGACCGAGGTGCGGCTGCGGTATCCCTGGCTCGGTCCAGCTGTCGCCGTTAGCGCGTCGAATGGCCCGTGGGTAGCAGACCGAGTACATCTCGAGTGTCCGTGTGGGTTTCCAATCCCCTACCCGCCGGATCCGCTTCCGATGAAGCCGCCGCGAGCGATGATGGCGTCGATTTCGTCCTGCCCCATTCCGAACGCCTTCAGTCGACCCAACGGGATGTCTGCCATCATCCGGGCCGTATCCATACCGAGTGCATCGTCATCCGTACCGAGCGACAAACCGAGAATCCCCAATGCTTTCGCAGCGGCAGGGTCTCGGAGTGCCTCTCCGACGGTGGTATCGGCCGTGAATGCAATGTCGACCGCGTCTCCTTCGACGTCCGCACTACTGGTCACGCGAATGTCTCGGCTCGATGCCCCTGCAGACACCTCGTAGCTGCCGCCCTCGACAATCCATCCGTCGGTGCGGGTTTCCCAGTAGGCGAGGTCGGCTCGGTTGATCGAGACCGACAGCTGCTCCGCGGACCCGGGTTCCAGAACCTCGGTCGCGGCGAATCCTTTCAATTCGCGTGGTGGACGTGCGATCACCGAGTCGAGCTTGGACGTGTAGAACTGAACGATCTCGCGTCCGCTGCGATCACCGGTATTCGTGACGGTCACGTGGGCGATGATTCCTGATTCGTGCGAAGCCACTACGAGGTCCGAATACTCGAAAGTACTGTACGACAGTCCATGCCCGAAGGGATACGTGACGGGCAAGTCTCGCGCGTCGTATCCGCGGTAGCCGACGAAAATCCCTTCCCCGTAACGGACATGGGAGTTCTCACCCGGGAAATTCAGGTAAGAAGGGCAGTCCTGCAACCGAATCGGTACTGTTTCGGTCAGCCTCGCCGACGGGTTGACCACTCCGAACAACACGTCGGCGATGGCGGCACCGCCTGCCTGGCCCAGCAACGCGCCGTCGAGAATTGCCGGTGCCGCGTCGGCCACCGGGGCCAATCGCAGCACTCCGCCGTGGGCAAGTACGACGACCGTGTTCGGCTGTACCCCGACGATGGCAGTGAGCAGTTCGAGTTGATCCTGGGGTACCTCGATGTCGTCTCGGTCGAATCCCTCGGACTCCTGGCCTTCGCCCAACCCGAGGAACACGACTGCGACGTCGGCCGCCGATGCAGCAGCCACTGCACTCGATTGCGGCTCGATCTCGGATCCGTCGGTGGTGAACCCGCGGTTGTAGGTCACGGTCCTTGCGTGAAAACGGATCTCGTCGAGCGGCACGTCCAATCGAGTCGGGTTCACGTGCGAGCTTCCACCGCCCTGATACCTCGGAGTCTGCGCAAACGGTCCGATCACGGCGATCGAGCGGTCCGGCGACAGTGGAAGGAGGCCACCGTCGTTCTTCAACAACACGATGCATCGAGCGGCGACTTCACGCGCCAAACTGTGGTGCGCCTCCAGGTCCGGTGCCACCGCCTCGGCGCGCCCGTCCACTACCCTCGCGGCCAACGCCGCCATGTTCGACGCCGCCCTATCCACCGCAACCTCATCGAGGGTGCCTGCCTCGACCGCCGCGACTATGGGGGCATTCGTATCGCTACGGCCGGGCATCTCCAGATCGAGACCCGCAGCAACTGCAGCGACACGGTCGGCCACTGCGCCCCAGTCGCTGACCACAACGCCGTCGAAGCCCCATTCGTCACGCAGCAGTTCGGTCAGCAACCAGCGATTCTGGGATGCGAGTTCCCCGTTGATGCGGTTGTACGAGCACATCACCGTCCATGGACTCGCGGTACGGACGACGTGAGAGAAGGCGTGTAGATAGATCTCGCGCATCGGCCGCAGATCGACGTCGGAACTCGATCGCATCCGATCGTGTTCGGCGTTGTTGAGGGCGAAATGCTTGAGCGATGCGCCGACTCCGGCGCTCTGTAAGCCGTTCACCCAGGCGGCACCCAGAATTCCGGAGACCACGGGATCTTCGGAGAAGTACTCGAAGTTCCTGCCGCACCGCGGGTCTCGCTTGATGTTCACGCCCGGCCCGAGCAGCACGTCTGCGTCGAGGGCGCGTGCCTCTCGGCCCAGCGCTTCCCCGACGCGACGGGTCAAGTCGACATCCCAGCTCTGGCCGAGACCTACGGCGGGCGGAAAGCATGTCGCAGGCTCGCTGCCCGCAAGCCCGAGGTGATCACTGGCACCGGTCTGTCTGCGAATACCGTGTGGGCCGTCCGTCATGATCATCTTCGCAACGGACCCGACAGATTCGGTACTCCAGAAGTCTGCTCCGCTTCCCAGCGATACCTTGTCGGCCAAAGACATTTCTGGTGTGCTCACACAAAAACGGTACGTCGTTCGCATTTACTGTGCAACGCACCAGCCTTCATTTCATGACTCGATGCGGGGGCCTCAGTGCCCGTCGCTCGTAGTCGGGTGCTGGTCGTTCTAGAACAATCGAGGGTCACGGCCGTATTGAGCAGGGACGCCCAGGTGCTCACGCAGAGTCTTGCCGGTGTAGCCGTCGGGATAGATGCCGCGCTGCCGAAGGATGGGAACCACGTCGTCGACGAAATCATCGATGCCCGCCTCCGCCAGATCGGGGATTATCCAGAATCTGTCCGCGGCTTCGGCTTCGAACCACTCCTGCAGATGGTCGGCGATCCTCGAGCCGGGTCCGACGACAGTGGGATGGTAGTCGATAACGCCGAGGGCGAGGATGTCGCGAATCGTCCACCCCTCACGGGCCACGCGTAACGCTATCTCCGAACGTTGCTAGTCGACGGCGGAACCGACCGCATCGTGAACGCGCGTCAAGGTCGCCAGAGCCTCCGCTCGCCACTCTCGCGCCGACTCCATGACCTTCGTGAAGGCCGACGAAATGTGAATGTGCCCCGCCTGCAATGAGAATGATGCCTCGACCCCGTCCTCGACCAGCCGTCGGGCGTAACGCTCACCGTCGTCGCGCACCGGGTCGTATTCCGAGGACATGATGTGTGCCGGCGGTAGACCGGCCAGGCTGGCCGCTTTCAGCGGGGACACGTACGGGTCCGACGCGACACCGGGATCGGGAAGGTAGTAGGACGTGATCCGACGCAGAGCGTCCTCCGTGAGCCCGTAACCCTGTCCATATTCGGCGATAGACGCGGATCCGAATGTGAGGTCCAGCGCCGGAACCTCGAGCAATTGGAACGCGATCGACGGACCATTCTCGTCTCGAGCGCGCAGGGCGACGGCCGCAGCGAGGTTTGCCCCGGCCGACCCACCGCCGATGGTCACCGCGTCCGGTCGGACGCCGAGTTCGCTGCTGTGTTCTGCGATCCAGGTGAGCGTCGCGTACGCGTCGTCGAGACCGGTGGGGTACGGATACTCCGGTGCTTTACGGTACTCAGCGGTGACGACCACGCATCCCGCTCCGACGCACCGCTCCCTCGCGACGATGTCGACGGCCGACGACTCGATGGTGCCTGCTATCCAACCGCCTCCGTGCAGGTACAGGTGCACCGGATGCGGCGCGTCGCCGAAGGGCTCGTAGATGCGGACCTTGATGGAGCCGCCCTCGACCGGGACGGAGTCCTCACGCACGACAGCGACGTCAGGCCCCGGCTCTGCGACCTGACCGACCAGCACCTCGCCCGCCGCATTCTCCGTTGCGCGCAGCTCCTCGAAGTCGTCGATGTGGTCGGGGAACGGCGGCAGCTGGGAAAGCAGCGGAGCCAGAAAGGGATCGACAGGCATGGAGGTCCTCCTCGGTCGGAACGGGCGCCCGGTCGGCGACCGTCATAGGGTGATGCAGTGGCGAAGCTCATCGACGATCCGGTCAGCGCGAGAGTCTGGTCCCGTCCCCATCACGCTGGGCAGGAAGGCGAAACCCACACGGTGGTCGTCGTCGGCGAAGCACAGTCCGCCCGCAGCGCCATCGTGCCCGAAGCTGTTCTCGGACAACATCGGCCGCGCGTGGCTGGACAGCATGAAGCCTGTTCCCCATCGAGGGAACGGCCCGGAATCCGGTCCGATGACGGGTGCACCCTCACTGAGGCACTCGCGTGCGTCGCGCAACGTCGACGGGCTCAGGATCGGAGAAATCGAGGTCCCGGACGTAGCAGTCGTCTCGGACACCAACGCGGCGTGAAGTTTTGCCAAGCTTCGTACGGTGGTCATCGCGTTGCCGGCCGGCAGTTCCGCCGACCACAACCGCGAGTCGTTCCAGTCGGTTTCGGTGGTTAATCCGACGACCGGGATACGCACAGCGCCACCGAGAGTGAGGGCTTGCAGAATCCTGACGTCGTCCCGCAGGTAGTCGACGACCGGCTCGTGTACCGCAGGGATGTAGTCCGCCGGTGAGGGCGGCAGAACCGGAGCCACTCGGCTGTGGTGAGAAGGCGGTAGCCCTATCCACATGTCGAGATCGAGCAGTGTGCCGAGATGATCACGCAGGTGTGTGCCGAGGGTCTTTCCCGTCACTCGGCGAACGACTTCCCCGATCAACGCGCCGACTGTGATGGCGTGGTAAGCGTGACCAGTTCCGGGCTCCCACAGTGGCTGCTGACCCTCGAGCGCCGCGACAAGAGGGCCACCATCGCACACGTCGACGAAGGACAGGGGCGCATCCACCGAGGGCAGACCCCCACGGTGCGACAACACATTTCGAATGGTGATGTGCTGCTTCCCGCGATCGGCGAACTCCGGCCAGTAGTGCGCGAGAGGGGTATCGAGCTCGAGTATTCCTTGTTCGACGAGAGTGAGCACGACGATCGCGGTGACGCTCTTCGAGCACGAGAACGGAACCGCGAGAGTGTCGCGACGCCAAGCCTTTCCAGCCATCGCGTCGGCCATGCCGCCCCAGACATCGACGACCGGTTCGCCGTCGACGAATATCGCCAGCGCGGCACCGCCGTACGGGAACGAGATCAACTGTTCCTCGAAGACCTCGACGACCGGCGCGAACCGTTCGTCGTGCGTCCCGGAAGCGGTCGGCGGAAACATGGTGCCCGTGCGCCGACGCATTGGTCCGCCTTTCCGGAATCCAGGTGATGTTGCTGGTGTCGAATTGAACGATTACTTAAGGTTACACGTGTAACCATCGGGTGTGAAGCCTCGGGACACGCCGACCGATCCGCGTACCGTGTCGCTGAAGAGAATCGAGGAGTATCGATGTCCGGGAGAAGAACCACGAGCGCAGACGTCGCGGCGGCGGCGGGTGTGTCCCGCGCGACGGTCAGCTATGTGCTGAACAACCGCGTGGACAAGCAGATCTCGGAGACCACGCGCCAGACGGTGCTGGAGGCAGCAAGGCGACTCGACTACAACCCCTCCCCGGCCGCTCGCGCATTGAGGAGAGGAACCGGCGATATCGTGGTCGCGCTGGTTCCGCACCCGTGGGATACCAGTGAGCCCATCGCGCGGTTGCTCGCAGGCGTCGGTAGCGCATTGTCCGCCGAAGGTTTGGCCTTCCTGCGCCATCCGATCGGCGGTCGCCCTGGTCAGGTCCTCGATCTGCTGCGGTCGGTCACCACAGCGTGCGTCGTCACGTTCCAACGACTCTCTGCGCTCGACCAGGCATCGTTGGAGGCACTGGGCGTGCGGGAGGTCCGAGCGTGGGTTCTGCAATCCGCCTCGCCCCGCGACGCGATCAGCATCGGCCAGCGCGACATGGTGCGCACCCAGATTCAGCACCTGATCGACATCGGTTGCGAGAAGCTGGTTTACGTGACCGACTACTCATCGAGAGACGACGACTTCGTTCGTGCGCGCCGACAGGCATTCGATTCTCTCACCGGAACGTCGGGGAACGCGATGACGGCCTTTCTGACGGATGAGGCGGAGGCCGACGAGAGCATGGTCGAATCGTGGGTCGACACCGCGGTGCCGGTGGGTGTGTGCGCGTTCTCGGATGTGGTGGCGAGTCGGGTGCTCCACGTCGCCCGCAACGCGGGCGTGTCCGTACCGCACCAGCTCGCTGTGATCGGTGTCGACGATGCACCGTTCTCCCGTTACCTGGTCCCACCACTGTCCACGGTCGGATACGACCTGGCCCGCGAGGCCCGACTCATCGCCACCGACGTACTCACAACGCTGGGACGCGAGGTGGAGAGGACGCTCGACGACGACCGCGAGACGGTGTCGTTGATACGACGGGCGAGCACGTCACTGTGACCGCACCCGCAGACATGATAGTCGACCCGGATTCTCGCGAATCCGGGTCGACCAGAGGCAGTACGTCAGGTCAGGACTGCGCGTGCACACTTTCCACGGCGGGGGTGGGAGCCTGGCCGCGCTTCTCGTCGCTGTAGACCATCAACGTCGATCCGATCAGCGCCAGGGCGATACCCAGTGCGCCGTACGGCGTGGGCACGGTCTGGTAGACCACGAGTGACACCACGATGGTCAGAGCGGGTGCCAGGGCATTGGTGGTGGGTGCGACGATCGTGGCCTTGCCTCGACTGAACGCCATGACCAGGAACAAGGCACCGACAGCGTTCAAGACCTGGGTTGCAGCAGTCAAAATCGGTGCCTGCCAGGGGAAGTCGGTGGGGATTCCGCCCATGGAGTAGACAGCGAAGGGAGTCAGAGCGAGCGCGCTGATCGCCATCCATCCGAAGGTGGTGGCCTCGTTGACTCCGATCGTGGCGGTCTTGCGCATGAAGTAGGCCTGCACTCCCCACGCGGCACAGATGAGCACTGCCAACGGCAACCACGGACCGGTCGAGTCGTCCGCAGCGGCACCGGTGACACTGAACAGTACGATCGCGGCGAGCGCTGCTACGAGACCGACCACGGCGAGACGTGAGATCCGTTCTCGCAGAAGGACCATCGCCATGATCACCGTGATCGCAGGTGACACCGACACGATTGGGAAGATCAGGTAGGCAGGCCCCATCGTGAGCGCCTGGAACAAGAGCAGCTGACCACCGGCACCGGTCAGCCCGATGAGCAGACCGTAGACGGTCGCCTTGCGCCGGCGGTCGAATGTCGCTCCACGCATGGCGAACACAGCGGGAATGATCATGGTGAGTGCCCAGATGCAGTAGATCATCCGGTCCGGATAGCCGTACCTGGTGGCGGGTAGCGCCGAGAACGCCCCCCATACGCCCCAGAAGAGAATCAGCAAAGCTGCATAGAAGATCCAGCTGCGGGTGCGGGGGGCCGCGAGTGTGTCACTCATTGATCTCAACCTCATTTGTCGGTGTGTGGGTACCGCGAAGACGCTGGAGCGCTGCGGTGCTGAACGGAGTGCGGGCGTTCTTGGCGGCATAAACGGCTGCCCCGAGTGCTGGGTCCAACAAGGGAACTCGAAGGTCGTACTCGGCCGGCAGTTCCGCCAGAGCCGCACGAAACGACGCCAGATAGCCGTCGTCGGTGAACATTCCACCCGAATACGAGACGGGCACGACGTCGTCGTCGCCGAAGCCGAGGAGGGAGCGCGTGGTCTCGATCAGGGTCGCGAGCTCGCGGACCGCATCGGATACGACACGCAAGGCTTCCGAATCACCCACGCGCGCAGCTTCACACACGGTCGTCGCCAATGCAGCGATTCGACTGCGATCACCACCCCATGTACCGATGATGAGTCCCACCACGTCGAGATCCGACGAGATCTTCAGCCTCTCCCCGAGCAGACCGTGCAGGGGGCCGCGTGGGATGCGCCCGTCGCTCATTCGGCTGAATGAATTGAGGCCGCGGGTGGCGATCCAGTAGGCCGATCCCTCGTCGCCGAACAGTTCACCCCAACCACCGACACGGTGCCCGACCCCTAGCCGTTCGCCATAGGTCATGGACCCGGTGCCGCTGATGACGTTGATTCCGTCCTCGCATACCAACGAACCTGCCCACCCGCACACCATGTCGTTGTCGCATCGATAGCGGTCGTGTCCCAGGATGCGTGCCGGCATCGCGTCGAGTTCGGCAACGTCCGCGCTCGCCTCCCCGTAGCCGGGGAGCCCGAAAAACGCGGCGCCGATCTGCTCGGTCGTGATCCCGGCCGCGGCGCACACTTGCGAGACACCCTCGCCCAGTACGCGTTCCATCGCATCGGGACTCGAGTTGAAGTAGTAGGAACTCGCAGCCGTGACGCGCGCCGAGACCACTCCGTGCGAGTCGACCAGCGCGAAGGCCGTCTTCGAGCCGCCGCCGTCGACACCGAGATAGTGAGCCGTGGTCTCCATCATCGCCTCACTGTGTCGTACATCGGGTAGATGGTGACGCCCTCGACCACTCGGTTGACCTCGCCGGACGGGAACGGGTTGTCGGGCGTCTTCCCCCGCTCGATGGACGTGAAAAGAGCGAGATACTGCGCGAAGACGAGGTAGGCAAGTGCTACCGAGGAATCGTTCAGATCCGTGAGTCCGGGAAGGACGACGGCGTCGTCGAGCGGCTCGGCGCTGATCACCGTGACACTGTCGGACCCGAGCTGGGCGCGCATCTCGGCGATGATGTCGAGATCGTATCGACGAGTGTGCGCGTCGGTAGAGACGAAGACCAGTACGAGAGTGTCGGAGTCCAGCACGGCCTTCGGGCCGTGACGGAAGCCCAGCGGTGAGTCGAAATAGGTGGATACCTCGCCCGCGGTCAGTTCCAGAAGCTTGAGCGCCGACTCACGAGCGAGGCCCTCGAGTCCACCGGCACCGAGGTACACGAACGTGCGGTTCTTGGTTCGCGCGAGGTCGCGGATGTCCGGTTGCATCTCGACGATGTGCTCAGCGGCTCGCGAAAGAGCCTCGACGTCCTGCTGCGTCGTGCCGCCCAGCAGCAGCAGGCACGACAGCATCATCGACGTGAGGCTCGAAGTCATGGCGAACCCGGTGTCGTTGGTGCGTTCCGGCATCAGCAGAACAACGGAGTTGGGCTGATCGACGTGCGCGCGCGCCAGTTGCCCATCACGGTCGCACGTCAATACGAGGTGCCACACATCCTTCACCATCTCCTCGGCCAGCGCGGTTGTCGCCACACTCTCGGGACTGTTGCCCGATCGCGCGAACGACACCAGGAGCGTCGGAGTCTCGGGCTCCAGATGGTCGCGGGGGCTCGCGACGATGCTGGTCGTGGCGATCGCCTCGACGCGTCGACCGAGATGGCGTCGAAGCGCGGGAGCTACGACCTCGCCGGCGAAGGCGGAGCTGCCGGCACCCGTCAGGATGACCCGTAGATTCGAGCGGGCGGTCAGTTCGCGAAGGAACTCCTCGGTTCGCGCGTCCCAGACTCCTGCGACCTCTCGCCACACCTCGGGCTGCTGGCCGATCTCGAGAATTGTTGCGCCACCATCTTTTTGAGCGGGTACAGCGATCGATGTGGATTGCGTTCTGTCGGTCATTTCTAGGCTCCGTCGGGGTAGTGAACGGCACTGATGCCGCAGGCTCGTGCATAGGGGCGCATGGCGTCGCGAACACGGTCCATGACGAGGGCGTCCGGGCTGGTGTCCAGCAGTCCCGCACGGATGCGCCCGTACTGGTCCGGCATGAACTGGCTGATCAGCGGCAAGGGGATGCCGACGCGATCGAGGTTGTCGAGCAGCGTCTTTCGAGCTGCATCTATCTCAGGATCGGGCCAGTAGTAGCGCAGACGGTCGCTGTAGCTGTAGCGGCGCGCGGTGCGCTGGGCCGTCGGATCACCGTGGTAATAGGCCTGCCAGTAAGCGGGTTCTGCCAGCATCCGGCGTTCGACGACCTCGATCAGACCCGACTGGGACGGCGGTTCCACCAATTCCTTCTCGATCCGGGCGAGGGAGAACAGTGCCTCCCGCATTGCGAACGTCAGACCAGGGCCGACCTTGAGAATCGCCCAGTGGTCCTCGACGAGTTCGCGAAGTTGCTCGGGTCGCTGATAGTCGGTCGAGTGCGCCTCGAAGACCAGGTGTTGCTCGTCGTCGAGAACACCACGCAAGGCGACAGTCGCGGTGCGGTCGTAGTCGAAGACGTTGACGTGATCGAACTCGACGCCGGGCTGAACCACAAGCGCAATCACCCTGGGCCACAAGGCATCCAGGCCCGCTGCGGCGAACGCCGTCCGATGCGCGGCTATCGTGGCTCTGGCTCGGTCGGCAGGTGTCGGTGTCAGCGCGTCGAGTGTCTCGTGGGCACCACCGGGTACCGGCACCTCGGTGCCGATCACGTACGCGGGTAGAACTCCGCCCGAGCGCTCCGCCGCATCTTCGGCGATGCGCAGCAGCCGAGCACTGCGACCGGCGACGACATCGTCGCTCAGCGTGGGCGGGTCGTCGGCGCAGGACATGCTGCAGTCCAGATGAATCTTCGTGTAGCCGGCCTCGACGTAGGCCGCGATCAGAACGTCGGCCTCGGCCATCGCAACCTCGGCCGGTCGGTCCTGCCACCGGTTGGGTCCGAGATGGTCGCCCCCGAGGATGACCCGGTCTCGCGGAAACTCTTCCTCGTCGGCGATACCGAGGACGAGTGACCGGAAGTCGGCGGGACGCATACCGGTGTAGCCGCCGTACTGGTCGACCTGGTTGGACGTGGCCTCGATCAGAACGTGGCTGCCATCCGCCGCAGCCTGGGTGATCGCTGCCCGCACGATGGTGGGGTGCGCCGAGCACACCGAGTAGATGCCGACTACTGCTCCGGCCTTGTGCCGGGTGATGAGCTCGGCCAGTGGACTACCTGCGAGAGTGCCTGCGTTCATCGTGCACCCCCTGCCCGAACAGGGCTGACCGAGCGGCATAAGTGAGCGACGGTATCGCTCACGGCTGCGCGGCCGGCCGCGAGATATGTTCGCGGATCGAGCGCAGACGGTTCTGCCCGCATCGCACCCTGTACCGCGGCGCTGAACGACACGTTCAGTGCCGTTCCGATGTTGACCTTACGGATGCCCGCGTCGACCGCCATGCGGATCTGGTCGTCGGGGACGCCCGATGAACCGTGCAATACCAGCGGCACCGATACCCGGCCGGCGAGACGGGAGAGCAAGTCTATGTCGAGTTGGGCAGTACGGCTCGTCATCGCATGGGAACTTCCGACCGCGACGGCAAGGGCGTCGACGCCTGTTGCAGCGACGAACGCCGCGGCTTCATCGGGGTCGGTCCGCGCACCCGGTGCATGTGCGTCGAGCACAGTGCCGTCCTTTCCGCCGATCTCCCCCAGTTCGGCTTCGACCCACAGGCCCGCGGCGTGCGCGTCACGTGTGAGCGAGGCGGTACGAAAGATGTTGTCGCCGTAGTCCAGATGCGCAGCGTCCACCATGATGGACGTGGCACCGAGCTCTACGGCAGTCGCGATCGCCTCCTCGATCAGGTCGACGTCCCGGAAGTGATCGAGGTGTAGCGCGATGGGGGCCGTCGAGTGCGAGGCGATCTGCGCGCATGCAGCGACGAGCGGTGCGAAGCGTCCTCCGTGGAACAGGGCCGTGTTCTCGCTGATCTGCAGCAAGGCCGACGATCCGGCGCGCTCGATTCCCTCGACCACGCCCTCCACCTGCTCAAGGGAGATCACGTTGAACGCCGGGACTGCTCTCCCGTCCGAAGCTGCCGAGGCGACGAGTTCACTCGTCGTCGTGAGTGTCACGTCGACGCCTGTCGTGTGGGGTGTGATGTGGGTTGCATCCGTCGAGTATGAAAATGCCGTATGTAACGCGCAATATGGAGCAGCTAAACAATCAATAAAATTGAGCGAATCGAGAGAGCGAGAGCGACGACGATGTCGACGAAACGAACGGACCGGATGCGGAAGATGCTCTCGACACTCCGCGACAACGGCGAGGTGTCGTCCCAGCAGTTGTGCGAACAGCTCGGGGTGTCGGCTGCGACGCTGCGAAGAGACCTGAGCGAACTCGAGGGACAGGGCCTGTTGCAGCGCACTCACGGTGGTGCCCGCGCGCTCGATCCGAGTGGAAGCGACATTCCGGTGCGCCTGCGCGACCACAGAACGGTCGCCGTGAAGCGACGGATCGCGCAGCGCGCAGCAGCCCTGATCCCGGCCGGTCCGCAGTCGGTGGCACTGACCGGCGGAATCACCACTCAGGAGGTCGCTCGCTCACTCAAGGGCAGACCGAGCATGACTATCGTCACCAACTCGCTCACCATCGCGGCCGACTGCGTCGTCGACACGCACATGAAGGTGATCATGACCGGTGGACTGGTACGCGCGAACTCCCTCGAAGCAGTAGGGCCTATGTCCGAGTATGCCTTTCAGGTCATCACGGTCGGTACCGCCGTCCTCGGTGCCGACGGAATGTCGGCCGACGTCGGTGCCACCACCTATGACGAGGCTGAGGCACGCACCGCGATCGCCATGGCCGCCAATGCCCAACGCGTGATAGTTGCGGTCGATGGTTCGAAGATCGGCAAGGTCACGCTCGCGAGAATGACGGCGTTGGATCAACTCGACCACCTCGTCACAGACTCGACCGCTGACCCAACGCAGCTCGAACGCATTGCCGCGCAAGGGGTTCAGGTGCACGTCGTCGATGTCCACATCAGCGGTGACCTCTGAGTACGGTCGGCGATCACGTCGCAACGAGGTCGGCGGTGACGTTCGGCATCGACGAGACAGCCTGTTCGCAATCGATCCGAGGGACCGCGATCCCCTATCCTGTGGCCGGATTCATGCGGGCAGCGATGCCCTCGTACTCCTCGCCGGTCATCGGTCGTGTGTCCAGCCGCTCGGCACCGGGCCGAAGGCCTGCGAGCATGATGGTCAACGTTCGTTGCCAGGCGGAATCCGTAACACCCTGTGACGTCTCGACCGCACTGCGAACAGCCCAAAAGACGAGATCCACATCTTCCAGGGTTGCATCACTTCGGATGCGGTCATTCTGTTTCGCTAGATGAAGCAACTCGATCAGATGTTGCCTGAGGTCTGACCGGAGCGATGCACTCTCTCTGTCCGACCACAAGCGCGGCAGGCATCCACGGTTGGCCGATTGGACCGCACCGGCACCGGACAGTACCCGCTCCAACCCCTCCCCGTTCGGCGCAGAAACTGCACTTTCTGCAACTCGCAGAATGTCGCCGAGCAGCGTACGCACCAACTCACTGATAAGCGCATCCTTGGTGGCGAACCGCCGATAGAGGGTGCCGAGGCCTACGCCGGCTTCCCGCGCAATCTCTTCGACACCCGCATCCAGACCATGCTCGTTGAAGACAGAAGCCGCAGCAACAAGCAATCGCCGACGATTTTCCGCTGCGTCTCGTCGAAGTGCTTTCTCTCCGACCACAATGCACTCTTTCGCATCAGAATTTGTGGCTCTCATCGCAAGACCAAGTTACCACGGACGTTTTCGCCGGCTCGGCTGCACTCGGCCACTCGCAACCCGCGCACAACCACTGGCGAGGCCATGATGAGTCCGCACAAGCGCATCCACGCCTGCGGACCGATTGCCTGCACGCCACTATCGACAACAGTGTCGAAAATGAATACGATCAATTGCGTGGTCGGCTGTAGTCCGCTGGAAAGGCAAGTTCGACAACGCTGCTCGGCCTGCCACGATTGCGATTCGCAACCACTGCGCTTCAGTGCACTGCACCGCGAAGCCGAGAGACAGCAATCCGTGCGAGAACTCCAGATTTCTCCGACGCGAAAAGCCTGATACGCCGACGATGTGAAAGGAACCCGATGATCGAACACGACAAAATAAACGAGTTGATCGACAAGCAAGCGCTGCACGACAACTTGATGCGCTACTGCCGCGGGATCGACAGGATGGATCTCGAATTGATGAAATCGACTTACTGGGAGGACAGCACAGACGATCACGGTAGGTACGTCGGAGCAGGGCATGGGTGGTGCGAGGTGGCAATGGGCTCGAAAGAGGTGCTCGTCAGTTGCAACCACCACATCAGCAACGTCTATTCCGAAATCGACGGTGACCGTGCACACCGGGAAAGTATGTTCATGGTGGTCACCACCTATCTCGAAGGCAAACCGACCATGATGCTCGGCGGCCGCTACCGTGACCTCTGCGAAAAGCGGGACGGTCAGTGGAAGGTGTTGCATCGAGTGTGCGTCTGGGACTGGAACCAGCAGATGGAGATCAACACCGGATGGAGCATCATGAAAGCTCCGGAACTATCGAACTGGGGCAACTTCCATCCGTTGGATCCGATCTACCAGGATTGGTACTCCAGTCCTCCTACCCTCGCCGCCGACTCCAATCGCCCCGAGGTATCGGGGACTCGACCCTGAGCTGAGAACAGCGCCTGGATTCGTTCCCGGTGCCAGGGCGGAGGGACTTTCGGTACGCCCTGGCACCGCTGGTGCCGGCTGAAGGAATGCAGGCAATACCGAACCGGCGCAGCCGAATTCGGCAGACCTGTCAGCCCGCAATATCCACGACGATCTTACCGACGTGCTTGCCACTCTCGATGCGTTTGTACGCCTCGCGGTACTGCTCGAACGGAAAGACCTGGTCGATAACGGGTTTGACATTGTTGGCAGCAAATGCAGCGAGTACCGCCTCGAAATTGACCCTCGGCCCAACCCCGATTCCTGCGACTGTGATGCCGCGCTGGAGAATATCGATCGGCGGCAGCCCGCCGCCGTATCCACTGGCGAATCCGACCAGCCCGATCTCGCCACCCAGCCGAGTCGATGCGGCAGATTTGACGATCGTCGCCTCACCTGCAATGTCGATCACCTTGTCCACACCTCGACCGTCTGTGAGATCGAGGATCTCGCGTTCCCAATCAGGAGTTGTCCGGTAGTTGACGACCGCGTCCGCTCCAAGCCCTCTCAGAATCTCAGCTTTGTCATCGGAGGACGTGATTGCCAGCACGCGCGCACCGAAGATGCGCGCAATCTGCAGTCCGAACAGTGCCACTCCGCCGGTGCCTTGAACGAGAATAGTATGCCCTGGTTGCAACGGCGCTACGACGTGCAACGCCGACCATGCGGACACCGCCGCGCACGGAAGCGAGGCTGCTTCGACATATGAAAGGCATTCCGGCACATGAACAACAGCGTTCTCGTGCACCAGCGCGTATTCGGCCAGCATCCCGTCCACAGTCATTCCCAGTGCCGTTGAACGGTGCTCCAGCAACCTGGGGCCGGCCACCCAGTGCACAGCACAGTTGGCCGACACACGATCGCCCACTTTTACTCGAGTGACGTGGGATCCGACGGCCACTACCTCGCCTGCACCATCGGACAGCGGGACACCGCTGGTCTTCAGCGGTCCCCGGTAGTGCCCGTCCAGAACAGCCTGATCGCGGAAGTTGAGCGACGCTGCGAACACTCGAATCAGAACGTCTTCGCGTCCTGGTGTCGGCGTGGCCTCCTCCTGCATGATCGGATCTTTTCGGTCGCCGTCCACTGCGAGCCTCACTGCTCTCATTGATTCACTTCCTCGTTACTGGCCGCTTGCACATCGACAACAAGACGGATGGTTGGGCCGCCGCGGCATGATCGACCGAATCTACCCGACAAAGATGTCGAACTGCAGAACCGTAGTCGAATGCGGTTCGAAAACCGGCCTTGCTGGTCGGGTCAGCTGAGGCGTTCGAGCACCATGGCCATGCCCATGCCGCCGCCGACGCACATGGTCTCGACGCCGAACGTCTTGTCCTGTGTGGTCAGGTTGTTCAGGAGGGTAGTGGTGATGCGAGCACCGGTCATGCCGAACGGGTGACCGATCGCGATGGCACCGCCGGAGATGTTGAGCTTGTCCTCTTCGATGCCGAGGTCGCGTGCCGAGCCGAGGACCTGCACGGCGAAGGCTTCGTTGATCTCGAACAGGTCGATGTCGGAGATGGACATCCCTGCGATCTTCAGTGCCTTACGGGTGGCCTCGATGGGGCCCAGGCCCATGATCTCGGGCGACGTACCGGTGACGCCGGTGGACACGATGCGAGCCAACGGTGTCAGACCCAGTTCCTTGGCCTTCGTGTCACTCATGATGACGAGCGCTGCTGCGCCGTCGTTGAGCGGGCACGCGTTACCGGCGGTGATGGTGCCGTTCGGGCGGAAGACCGGCTTGAGCTGGCTGATCTTCTCGTACGTGGTGCCGGCGCGTGGGCCGTCGTCGGTCTTGACGACGGTGCCGTCGGGCAGGGTCACCGGGGTGATCTCCCGCTCGAAGAAACCGGCGTTGATGGCCTCTTCTGCACGGTTCTGGCTGCGGACGCCCCAGTGGTCCTGATCCTCCCGGCTGATGCCGGTATGTAGCGCGACGTTCTCGGCCGTCTGGCCCATCGCGATGTACGCGTCGGGGAGTTCGCCGTTCTCGCGGGGATCGGTCCAGCTGTCCGCGCCCTCTTCCTGCGCCTTCTTGGTGCGGGCCTCGGCGTCGGCGAAGATCGGGTTGTAACTCTCGGGCAGAGAGTCGGAGCTGCCGTGGATGAAGCTGGACACGCTCTCGACACCAGCGGAGATGAAGACGTCACCCTCGCCTGCCTTGATCGCGTGCAGCGCCATCCGGGTGGTCTGCAGCGAGGACGAACAGTAACGGGTGATCGTCGTTCCCGGGAGCGAGTCGTAACCGAGCTGAACCGCGACGATGCGGGCAAGGTTGTTGCCCTGCATGCCGCCGGGCAGACCGCAGCCCAGGAGCAGGTCGTCGATGTCGTTCGGGTCGAGCGAGGGCACCTTGGCCAGCGCAGCGGCGACCATCTGCGCGGTGAGATCGTCGGGACGAATGTCCTTGAGCGACCCCTTCATCGCCCTGCCGATCGGTGAGCGCGCGGTGGCGACGATGACTGCCTCTGGCATGAACTCTCCTTTGAATTGCACACCATCGAATACCGAATGATGTTGCCTATTGACGAACTACGATCACAACGCCGTACATGTCAGCTGAAGCGACGGCGCTCCTATGCCGAGTCGACGCGGACCGGTCGGATGCCGTCGGTTCCGGCGTTCTCGGGCGCGCGGCGCACGAGATCGGCGATGACATCGTCGAGTTCGGCTGGGTCCCAACGACGTCCCGCATCGACCGTGGGCCCCGCCTCCCAGCCATTGGCGAGAACGATGCGCCCGCCACGGAGCCCGAACACGCGACCCGTTACCTCGGCGGATCGCGTGCTACCCAACCACACCACGGCGGGAGCAATATTCGAGGGATCGAAGGAGTCGAAGCCGTCTTCGGACTCACCAGTCCAGCCGGCAGCCTTGAATACGTCCTCGGTCAGCCTGCTCAGAGCAGTTGGGTACACCGCATTGGCGGTGACACCGTAACGCGCGAGCTCCTGACTTGCGACAACCGTCAGCGACGCGATGCCCGCTTTTGCTGCCGCGTAATTGGCCTGTCCCACATTGGAGTACAGGCCGGAGGACGATGCAGTATTGATCAGTCGGCCGTCTACGGACTCACCGGCTTTGCTGCGTTCGCGCCAATGAGCGGCTGCCCACCGGGTGGGTCCGAACGTTCCGCGCAGATGAACCCGGATTACCGAATCCCACTCCTCGATCGACATATTCGCGATCATTCGGTCCCGCAGGATGCCGGCATTGTTGACCAGAACGTCGACCCGTCCGAAGGCATCGATGGCGTCATCGATGAGCTTTTTGGCACCATCGAAATCGGCGACGTCGTTTCCATTGACGATCGCATCACCGCCCATGTCGCGAATTTCGGTCACTACCTGCGAAGCTGGTGAATCTGACCCCGAACCGGTGCCGTCACCCTCAGCGCCCAGGTCGTTCACGACCACTTTCGCACCCTGCCTTGCGAACTCGAGCGCGTATTCGCGGCCGATGCCTCGGCCCGCCCCGGTGATGACGACTACACGATCCTCGCAAATGCCACTCATAGCCCGCTCCGTTCCAGAATATGGATCGAGCAGGCAGAACCGAGCCCGATCACGTGAGTTAGTCCGATCTTCGCGCCTTCGATCTGACGGTCGCCCGCTTCACCCCTCAGGTGAGTTGCCACCTCGAATAGATTGGCCACTCCCGTCGCACCCAGGGGGTGGCCCTTGGACAACAACCCGCCCGATACGTTGACGGGAATTTCGCCGTCTCGCCACGGCGCACCGCGATCGATGAATTCGCCGGCGCCTCCGCGCTCGCACAACTCGAGATTGTCGTAGTGAATCAGTTCCGCCGTAGCGAAGCAGTCGTGCAGTTCCACCAAGTCGAGGTCGCTCGGTTCGACTCCGGCGGTCTCGTACGCTTGCCTGGCGGCGTTTCGAGTGAGAGTGGAGATATCCGGTTGCACGAGGCCGTCCGGTGACCAGGGGTCCGACGTCAATACCGATGCCGAAATTTTGACTGCACGCTTCTTGGTCGCCAACGGCATGGTCGCCAAGCGCTCCCCCGAAACGATCACCGCTGCGGCGGCCCCGTCACCGGTCGGGCAACACATGAGCGTGGTGTTCGGGTATCCGATCATTTCGGCATTGACGATCTGCTCGAAAGAGAACGCCTTCCGGTACTGGGCAAGCGGATTCAGCGTCGAGTGCTGGTGATTCTTCTCTGCGACGCGGGCAAACTGCTCGAAGCCGACACCGTCGTTTTCGGATGCGTACCGCATCCCCGCCTGAGCGAAGATGCCGGGCATCATGGACGTACCCAGGATGCCTTCGGTCGGCACCACGTGACCGTCGTGGCCTGCAGGTATGAACCGCTCCGGCACGCCCGGTGTGCCGGCGGCACCGAGCAGACCCATCTTTCCCATCTGCTCGCATCCGACCGCAAGCCCCATAGTGGCTTCGCCGGCTTTGATAGCTTGCGCAACAACACGAACCGCGGTCGCTCCAGTGGCGCACGCATTGAGGACATTGAACGCCGGAATTCCGGTCTGGCCGATCAACTTCTGAATGCGCTGTGCAGGATACAGTCTCGCTTGATTCACACTGCCCGCCGCCAGGACGTCCATGTCCGCGATTCCGACACCGGCATCGTCGAGGGCGTCGAGCGCCGCTTCGGCACCGAGATCGAAGGCGTCGCGGTCCGGGTAACGACCGAAACGTGTCATCGATACACCGATCAACCAGAGGGATTCCGGGGTAATAGTGGTCATCGTGGTTCCTTCGTCGCTGGTGCTGCGGTGTCGCCTTCGGTCGCGGCGTCGTTCGGCGCGAAGCCGAACGCCATTGCGATGGTTCCTTCGGAGTCTCGGCCCACTTCGTACGTCCGCATGACCGTGGACATACCGAGGCGAACATGATCCGCATCGGGCGGGCAGTCGATGATGTTCGCCTTCACGGTCGTTCCGTCGCTGAGGTCGATCAACGCGGACACGAAGGGTGTCACTATCGGTGCCGGCGCCCTGTGCACGATGGAAAACGATCCGACGGTGCCGTCGTTCGGCAGCCTGCGTTCGACGAACGTCCGCGAACTGCAGCGCGAACAGGCGATACGACTACCCAGATAGCTGGCACCGCACGACGAACAGTCGGTCGCGAGCAGGTACGCCTCGTCACCGTCCAACGTCAGATAATTTACGATCGGGACCGAGGCCTGCACGTACATCTCCTTTAGCTCGGGCGGCGTCGTCAGACGCCGTGAAAATCCGGATCACGACGCTCCGACATTGCGGTCACGCCTTCTGTGAAATCGGCTGTTGCCATCAACCGCTCCTGCTCGCTGCGCTCCCGCGAGACCGCGAGACGAACCTCGTCGACCAACGTCCTGCGCATGGTTGCCCTGATCGACCGAACCGCCAAGGGGGCGGACTGCGCAATCGCGTGAGCTCGGGCGCGAGCGCGTGCCCGGAGCTCATCGGCGGGAACAACCTCGTCGCACAAACCGAGACTTTTCGCTTCTGCGGCACCAACGTTGCGACCGGTATACAGCAGGTCCAGAGTCGCCTGTGCGCCAATGACATTCGGGAGCGTCGCAGTCATACCGAAGCCATGATGAAACCCCAGTCGGGCGAAAGACGCCGTAAACCTCGAGTCCTCGGCTGCGATTCGGAAATCTGCGGCCAAAGCCAGGCCGAGCCCTCCCCCGACTGCAGCCCCCTGTACGGCCGCGACAATGGGCAGCGGCTGCTCGAACAATGTGATCGCCACGTCGTACAGGTGTGGCGCCTGGGCCGCGTCGGAACTCGACGTCGACTCCAGGCGTGCACCTGCACAGAAGTTTCGACCCTCACTGCACAGAACGACCGCCCTGCACTGGTCCTCGGCCAACTCGTTCAATGCGTCGCCGAGGCTCTCGATCAACGCTGTATCGAAGAAGTTGTTCGGGCCTCGGCACATCTCGATCGTGGCAACGTGATCCGTTGCCAAGTCCACTTTGATATCGCCGTTACTCACATACCGAACCTAGTCGACATGCAAGTCGATTACAACCATTTCGAAGACCGAATGTTCCTCGACTGCTTCCGAAATCGCTAGAACCCGAGTTCGCGACCGATGATCTCCTTCATGATCTCGTTCGAGCCCGCCCAGATCTTCGTGACTCGCGCGTCCCGCCATGCCCGGGCGACACGGTATTCGTTCATGTAGCCATAACCACCGTGCAGCTGCAGGCACCGATCAATCACGTCGTTCTGAATTTCTGCCGACCACCATTTCACCTTGGCCGCGTCGATGGCCGACAGTGTCCCCTCGACGTGGGCCATGATGGCCTGGTCCAGAAATGCTTGTGCTGCGTCGATCTTCGTGACCATCTCGGCGAAGGTGAACTTGTTGTATTGGAAGGACCCGATCGCCTGCCCGAAGGCCTTTCTGTTCTTCGCGTACTCGATCGTCTCGTCGAGAATCTGGGACGCATGCGCAATGTTCGAGACGGCACACCCGAGCCGCTCCTGAGGTAGTCGCTCCATCATGTGGATGAATCCACGGTCGACCTCGCCGATCACCGCAGACTGGTCCACGAACATGTCGTCGAAGAACAACTCCGCCGTATCGGACTCGGACTGCCCCACCTTGTCGAGTTTGCGTCCCCGCCCGAACCCGGGCGTCACCGCTTCCACCCCGAACAGCGAGATACCGCGTGCACCGCCTCCGGGAGAGCTTCGGGCGGCAACCACGACGAGGTCAGCCGAATAGCCATTGGTGATAAAGGTTTTGGACCCATTGAGAACCCAACCGTCACCGTCTCGCACGGCGGTCGTCTTGAGTCCGGCCAAGTCCGAACCCCCACTGGGCTCGGTCATCCCGATCGCAGTCAACGTCTCACCCGAACAGAATCCGGGTAGCCACCTGTCCCGCTGTGACGGCGTTGCAAGCTCCGTCAAATACGGTGCGACAACGTCGATGTGAATACCGAGACATGACGAAAGGGAGGCCGAGACACGAGCGAACTCCTCGGTGATGACGGCGGTGTACCGATAATCCTGCGCATCCGATCCGCCGTACGCTTCGGGAACCTGCAGACCGAGAAAACCGTGCTTGCCGGCCTCGATCCAGATGTCACGCGGCACTGTTCGTTTCTCGATCAGTTCGTCGGCGCGAGGCACGACGTTCCGCTTGAGAAATTCCCGAACCGATTCGCGAAATGCCTCGTGGTCGGTGTCAAAAATGTTCCGGCGCATAATCTCTTGCTCTCTCGACGATCTGGATTCGAAACGAATGGAAGCAGTGATGGTCAGCTTGTCGGAGGGTCCAGAACGAGATCTGCGGACCCCTTGTAGACGGCACGCCCACGCTGGTTGGTGGTGACGAGGTCGAGCGTGACGACGTGTCGGTCGCCCTGATCCTGTGTTCCCGCCACGGTCGCAGTGAGGGTCAGCGAATCTCCCGGCCACACCTTGTCGAGAAACCGGCCTCCGAAACGAAGCACCGGCGCAGCTCCGAACAGAGTTCTGAGACCGTGGGCGGTCATGCCCGCCGTCAGCATTCCATGGGCAAAGACGGACGGGCTCTTGGCGACCTCGACGGCATATCTCTCGTCCGTGTGCAACGGGTTGTAGTCGCCGGAAGCGCCTGCGTACTGGACGATCTGAGTTCTCTTGAGATCGTCGACCACAACGCACTGATACTGCCGGCCGACGATTGCAGCGTCCGTCATCGGAGTTCTCCCTTTTCCTTCACGATGACGCTGACACTGCGCATCGTGACAACAGGCTCACCGGAGGAATCCGAGACATGCGTCAACGTTTCGAAGAACTCGAGGTCTCCCCCTTTCGAGCCGGTCTTCGTCCACCGCGCCCCCGGTGTCTGGGTCGACCTCAACTCTTCCCCGACACGGATCGGTCGGTGGTACTCGAAATGTTGTTCGGCGTGCAACCGTGTTCCTTCGACTGCGGTGGGACGCGGTGTACCGGCCTCTCGTCCCGAGCCGAACCACGGACGACTGCCGTTCGGCCGTAACTCGTTGTCGGGATCGAATTGTGCCGCCGCGACCGGGAACGTCACCGGTACGGATTCGTCACCGGGCTCGGGCAACGACGCGTTCGATTCTCCGAGTGCACGCGCGAACATCATCACGTGAGACGACTCGACGCGCATCGTCACGACATGTTCCTCATCTATAGCCGACATGAATGTCGACTGTACATCTGAAATCCGTACTCGACAACAGTGTCGACTTGAATTACACTGCTGGCATGACCATCACTTCTGCGATCGACGTGCCGCCGAAATCCGCTGTGGAGTTGCGCGAGCAAGTTCGGCAATGGGTCGCCGAGAATTGGGATCCGGATCGAAGCCTCGTCGAGTGGCGAACCCTGCTTCTCGACGCAGGCTGGGCTGTACCGGCTTGGCCGCAGAGCTGGCATGGACGGGGGTGGCCGGAGTGGACGGACCCTGTCGTCACAGAGGAGATTCTCGCCGCCGGCGCGGTGGGGACTCCGGTCGGAAACGGCACAATCCTCGCAGGCCCCACAATCTTGACCCACGGGAGCGACCTTGTCCGCGAGCGCTTCCTACGTCCGATCCTTACCGGACAAGAGACATGGTGCCAGCTGTTCAGTGAGCCCGGTGCAGGCTCCGACCTCGCCGGTCTCACCACTCGGGCGGTTCTCGACGGGGACGAGTGGGTAGTCAACGGTCAGAAGTTGTGGAACACGAGCGCGCACCACGCCGACTTCGGCATCCTGGTGGCGCGGACCAACTGGGACGCGCCAAAGCACCGAGGACTCACCTACTTCGCAATTCCCATGCACCAGCCCGGAGTCGAGGTCCGTCCTCTCCGACAGATGAACGACTACAGCTCGTTCAACGAGGTCTTCTTCACCGACGCACGGATACCCAAGGATTACGTGATAGGCGAGGTGAACGACGGCTGGTCCGTCGCCCTGACCACGCTTGCGTTCGAACGACGCGCAGGCACTCTGGTGCGACCGGAGTATTCGACCGCGCCTGGCCGGGCACTCGAAGAGGCGCGGCAGGAGGCCGAGCATTACTTCGAGACGTATCGGTGGTATCCCCAGCGCCTCGGTCGCGTCGATCTGATCGTGGAACGTGCCATTGCGACGGGTCGAGCCAAGGATCCTGTTGTGCGCCAGGAAATTGCACGGCTCCTCACCACACAGCGAACAACCAAATGGACCGCTGACCGGGCACGTGCGGCACAGGAGCTCGGTCGGCCTCCGGGTGCCGAGGGCTCACTGGGCAAACTGGCACTGAGCAAGCTGGCCAAGGAAGCAGGCAAGGTGCACACCCTGATCGAGCAAGCCGATGGCATGCTGGCCGGCTCGGATGCGCCGCTCGGCGGCGTCATCGCCGAAGTTCTGCTGTCCGTCCCTGCACAATCCATCGCCGGCGGCACCGACGAGATCCAGAAGAACATCATCGGCGAGAAGGTTCTCGGGCTACCACGCGAACCTGTCGTGGGCAAGAATTTGCCGTTCCGCGAGGTACCGCGAAGCAGCTGACGTTCTCCACGAAACAGCGCTGGCCCCATCGAGAACGGGGCCAGCGCTGTTTTGTGTGATCGATCGTTGCGAAGCTACTTCGCGAATTCCCTTCGTACTTCGGTAGCCAACGTCGTGAATCCACACCGACGCGCTGGAGGGCAGCGCGTCGGCCGGAGAACTCACCACCACAAAAGTTGACGATCGACCATTCCAATCTGAAATCTGTTGCTGCAGCGTAGAAGAGACCAGCAGAAACTAGACCGAGACCGGCGCGAGCGATTCCTCGAGTACCCCTGCGTCGATGGCCGTTTCGATCTGATCCTCGGTCATATCGAGCAATTGGCCGGCAATCTCGCGCGTGTGCTCACCGTGCAAGGGAGCCGGATCGAGGACCGGATCCGCCATCTGCATGGAATGGCACAGGCTGTTTTCCATCAGGATCGGACGTTTGACCAATGGGTGCCTCACGGTTCGGAAGAATCCGCGTGCCTGGAGATGCTGGTCCGATCCGAATTCGCCGACGTGCCTCATCGCGCCGGCCGGAACGCCCACCTCCTGCAGCGCGCGCGCAACCTCTGCGGAATCTCGTGTGCTCGTCCAAGAGTTGATGGCACTGTCGATTTCGGCGCGGTTGGCGATGCGCCCAGCCACCTCGGCGAACACCGAATCCGACAACCTCGAGGCGTCGACGACCTCGAGCAGGCTCGACCAGTCATCGTCGTCACGGACGTTGATCACGCACCACGCGTCGTCGCCGGCGCATCGGTACACACCGGACGGCGCTTGACTGTCGATCGAATTTCCGCGCGGAGCAGCGGTTCCGGGCTCGATCGATTCACCGAGGAAGAGATCGGACATCGCCACGAGGATTGCTTCTGCCTGAGACGCCTCGACGAGTGCACCGACTCCGTCACGCCTACGCGCAATCAGGCAGGCCAGCACGGCGATGTCGACCACCCTGGCTTCCAGATGGTCAGGGTAGACGGTGGCGGAATCACCGAATTGGCCATCGTCACCCGGATCGCGCCACAGACTCGTCAGGCCCGACGCTCCCCGAACCAGCGGGCCGTATCCCATCCAGTTGCTCCACGGCCCGGTTGCTCCCAACGCACTGCTCGCCGCGACGACAACCCTGGGATTGATGTCACGGAGGGTGCTCGGGCCGATCCCCAGCTTTTCCAGAGTTCCTGGCTTGAAGTTCGACAGCACTACGTCGGCCTGCTCGACCAACTGCCGAAAAATGTTCTTGCCCTCGTCACTTCGCAGATCTACACCGAAACTGCGTTTGCCACGTTGCGCGATGGCAAAGCGTCGAGTCATCGGACGTTGTAGTACGGCTCGTGAACCGTCCGGGTACGCCCGGTTCTCGACCTTGATCACGTCGGCACCCTGATCGGCGAACAGCCGTCCCGATTCCGCTCCCATGACTATGACGCCGAGGTCGAGCACTCGAATTCCCTGCAGCGGAAGTCTGCGCTGCTCGGCTACCGGAGCTCGAGACGGAGATTCCGTGGAACGCGGCACAATATTGTCGAGCAGGTGCTGATGCTCACCCAGTTCCGGTGCTCGCCGCCGAATTCCAGCCCGTTCTCCGTCCAACTCGACGAGGCCGGACGGAATCTTGCCCATGACCCCGGGTGCAACTTCGACGTCGACGAATGCCCCGCGCACCGCGAAGTGTTCGCTGCCGAGTACTGCAGCCGGCGTCAGAACGGGCGCTATCGGCACGCCCCGTTTCTGGCCTTCCAACACCAGTTCCATGGACGTGCGCTCGGCGAACAGTGCGGAGATGTACGGGTTCACGAGATCGGCCATGGCATATCGTCGGTGCGCCAACTGCAGGTCCGGATGGGCCAGGGCCTCCGGTTCGCCCAACCATTGCCGAAGGGCGCGCCATTGCCGGGCGGCGAGGACGACGATGCGGACGTGCCCGTCACGACACGGGAAGATGGGGTACGGCTGGAACGCAGAGCGATCCTGACTGGTCTCGCCGTCGCCCGTGGCAGCCGCCGCAGTCCCGATCGAACCGAACGGGGGGTCGAGCACCTGAGTAACGGCATCCGAGATCGAGAAATCCAGGTAGTCCCCCGAGCCTGTCTCGAGGCGATTCCAGTACGCCAGCAGCGTGGCCCAGGCAGCTTGGATCGACGCAGACTCGTAGGCCAAGGCACCCGGAGGCATCATCGGTGCCGTGTCGGGCGATCCTGAACGACTCAATATTCCTGCCACGGCCATCTGCACCCAGTCGGTAGCCACGTCGTCACGGCGCGGACCGCTCTGTCCGAAGTCGGTGATCGAGACCACCACGAGCTCGGGGAAACGACGCTGCACGGCGCTCGGATCGAGGCCGATCACAGAAAGTGTTCCTGGAGCGGAGGTTTCGATCCAGACGTCCGCGGTGGAGAGCAAACCCAAAAATGTTGCGCGCCCGTTCCCGTCTTCCAGGTCGATGACGACGCTCGATTTGTTCGCGTTGTGCGAGGCGAAATACGTGCTGACGCCTCGGTATATCGGTTCGCAGGTGCGACTCGATGCCCCTTCCGGGGGTTCGACGAGGATCACCTCGGCACCGAGGTCGGCGAGGTAGCGACCGCACATCTCGCCCTTGCCGTCGGACGTGTCTACTACTCGAAGTCCCGCAAGCGGCAGATTCTCGGTCATTGCCCAGTCCAATTCGGTTGGCGCTTCTCAGCGAAAGCGCGTGGTCCTTCGGCTGCGTCTTGACTCCGGAACACCTCTCGGCGGAGGGAGTCGAACTCCTTCAGTGCATCGGTCTCGCCAATCGAACTCGACAGACGTGCAACGGCTTTGGAATAACGAACGGCCAGAGGTGCGCCTTTGCATATAAGGTCCGCGAGCTCGAGTGCACCGCCGAGAGCTCCGCCGTTGGGGGTAACGCGGTTGACGAGCCCAAGATCGAAGGCTCGCTGCGCGGTGATGGGCTCCCCGGTCAAGATCATTTCCAGAGCCACGGCCGGCGGTATTCTGCGCGATAGCTTCTCTACACCGCCGGCAGCGGCAACGATTCCCCGTCGTACCTCGGGCAACCCGAACGATGCACGTTCGTCCGCCACGACCAAGTCGCAGGCCAAGCAGATTTCGGTACCACCACCGAGCGCAAATCCGTTCACGGCAGCAATCACCGGTTTGCCGAACGTCCGCGACGTGAAACCCGCCAGCCCGCCGAGTTCGGGAACGATGGGGCGGCCGTCCTTCATGGACTTCAGGTCGGCACCTGCGCAGAAGGCCTTGTCACCAGCTCCTGTCACGACCATCACGCGCACACGGCCGTCCGCCTCGAATTCTTCGATAGCACTGGCCATTTCGATTGTCACGGCTCGACTGATCGCATTCCGCGCTGCAGGTCGGTTGATCGTGAGTAGTCCTACCGATCCGCGCCGCTCGGCCAGAACCCGCTGGTTCGAATCGTCGACTGTCATCGCAATTGCTCGCTTTCGGTGTGCATGGCGGTCGGCGCGAAGACAGGCACCGGTTCACCGGTGCCGAGCGCCAGGAATTCGACGTGCATGTCCAAGCCGTCGCTCAACGATGCGGCGCTGACGCCGGGCAAGGCGGTGTACATCCACGGACCTTCGGACAGTTCCACAATGCCGATCACCGGAGGTCCGCCGTCGCTACCCAACAGTTGGGTACTGATCGATGGCGAATGATCCACTGCCCAGGTCACGAGAGTTGCAGTGCCACGTGCGGCACGCCACTCCAGTTCGCTGCCGTCGCGGCAACGCTTGACGTGCGGGGCGTAGAAGTGGTTGCACGTCGGGCACTCCCGAATGAGAAGCGTTCCGTTACGTGCAGCATCGAAGAACGGCGTTGATGCATCGTTGCGTTCGACGATGAACTCCTGCGCCGCCGTCGAATCAGGGGTCGATCTCTCGCTCATTGTGCCTGCGCTCCCAAGACGAGGGTGCTGTGGTAATCGAGGATTCCGCCGTTGCCACTCACGATGGCGGTCTCGTGCTGTGGGACCTGACGAGCACCGCCCTGGCCGCGAATCTGGAGGATCGCTTCGGACAGCGGAGTCATCCCCCACAGGTAGAAACTGGACAGCTGTCCGCCGCCCGTGTTGGTCGGCAGCGCGCCTCCCGGTGCGAGAGCACCACTGGCCGCGAGTGCACCGCCCTCGCCCTTGTCGCAGAATCCGTAATCTTCCAAGGTAACCAGGACCGTGTAGGTGTAGCAGTCGTAGATTTGCCGGACGTCGATATCGGCAGGTGTCATTCCGGCCATCTTCAACGCCGCGGGCCCTGCGATGGCGGCACCGGTCGTCAGACCCCAGTCCGATCCACGTTCCATCCGGTAGCCCGGATGGCTCTGTGCCCACCCACGGACATGGACCGGGGGTTGAGCCAAATCCTGTGCTCGTTCTTTTGTGGTCACCACGACTGCGACGCCGCCGTTGGACACCATGCAACAGTCCAGCAGATGAAGCGGCTCGACGACCCACCGTGATGCTTGGTGGTCGGCCACAGTGATAGGTTCCCGAAACCTGGCGCGTGGATTCGAAGCTGCCCACTGGCGTTGCCCGACGGCAATTGCGCCCAACTGCTCGCTCGTCGTCCCGTATCGGTTCATGTGCCTGCGCGCGGCAAGTGCGTAGCCGCCGTTTGGATTTCGGGGGCCAGCCACGGTCGACAGGCCGCGAAAACCGGTACCCACCGAACCGGCCGACGGGCGATACGCATCGCGCGCCCGTTTCGATGGCTTCAAGGGAGCGTCGGCGTGGACACACACCACTGTGGTGGCCAGTCCACCGGCAATTGCCAAGGCCGCCAACTGAACCTGCGCATTCGCCGTCGATCCTGCCTGCGAAATCTGGGTGAGCAATCCAAGGTCGCGAAGCCCCAGCCTGCTTGCCAACTTCACGTCGACCCCACCGGATTTGCCACTGGAGGTCACGAGCCCATCGACGTCGTCGAGGGTAAGCCCGGCGTCGCCCAGCGCGAGATGGACTGCCTCCGTAGCGAAATCTGCGGCCGATCGTCCGTCGACCGCATTGTCGGTCATTCCGAGACCGACGATCGTGCCGCGTGGCCCCTCACCGGCAGTCCAGCTCATCTCGCCCTCACTTTTCTCGTCGCGCACATTGCCATGTCACAGCCCGATGCGTTCAGCGAAGAGTTCGCGCCATCGTGTGGGATTGCCGAACAGAAGCTCCGAGGACTTTGCGCGTCTGAAGTACAGGTGGGCCGGGTGTTCCCAAGTGAATCCGATTCCCCCGTGAATCTGGATGTTGTCGGTCGCCGCATTGAGGTACGTCTCCGAGCAGTACGCCTTGGACAGAGCTGCGACTTCCGGTAACTCGTCGACCATCTCGGAGGTGCACCAGGCTCCGTAGTAGGCGGCGGACCGCGCTGATTCGACTTCCAACAACATATCGGAACACTTGTGCTTCACGGACTGAAAACTCCCGATAGGCCTACCGTACTGAATTCGGTCCTTCGCATACTGAACCGCCATCTCCAGGACCCGTTGCGCTCCACCCACTTGCTCGGCCGCGAGCCCCACGACGGCCAAGTCGAGGACCTTCTCGAGAACCGGCCAGCCCTGCCCCTCGGTACCGATCAATGTTGCCGGGGTATCCCGAAACTCGAGACGAGCCTGTTTCCGCGTGAGATCCAGCGTGGACAGCAAGGTCCTTGTCATGCCTTCGGCACCGGCCGGGACCGCGAACAACGACACTCCGGTGGCGGTTCGAGCTGCAACGAGCACCAGTTGCGCTGTGTGACCGTCCAACACGAAAGAACTGATGCCGTTGATCGACCAACCGGCCTCCGACTCGCGAGCAGTCGCTGAGATACCGTCCGCATCCCAGCGCCCGGTGTCGTCCGTGAACGCGAGAGTGGCCGTTGTCTCGCCGGTTGCGATACCAGGCAGATACGACTGCTTGGCAGACTGGTCTGCACACTGCAGCAATACGTTTGCGGCGAGCACTACGGTCGAGAAGTACGGCGCGCACACGAGGACCTTGCCCATTTCCTCGAGTACCAGATTGACCTCGAAGAGAGTGAAACCGGAACCGCCGAACTCCTCCGGAATCGCGAGACCCTGCAGGCCAAGGCTCTCCCCCATCTGGTGCCACAACGACGCGTCGTAGCCGTCATGAGTTTCCATCAGACGACGCACCTCGGACTCCGGCGACTTGTTGCCGAAGAAGCCGGCAAGCACGGACCTGAACTCTTCTTGTTCTTCCGTAAACATCAGATTCATTCGACTGCCCTACTCGTCAGACTGCGCGTTGATCGTTCGCCGCCGGCATCCAGACGCGCGATGCATCGATGCCGTAGACGGATCTTAACCTTATTCGACATTTTTGTCGATTACTTTTCCGCGGTTGTGACGGGTATGTCGACTAGACTCGCTGCCGAGGGGTAAATGTTTCTCGGTTCGGGAAACATGCATCCCACAGGACATCGATAGATCCAAGGAGCCACATGCCTCGTCCCACGACCTCGTCAGCGAGTCGACGCAGCGGTTCGGGTCCGCTCACCCGCGGTGGGTGGACACCAGCCGGCACCGCCGCGGAGCGCCGAGCCAACCATGCGTCCAAGGGCACAGCACGCGGCGAGCGCACCAGGGCGCGATTGCTCGACGCGGCGCGAGCGGTATTCGAGCGAATCGGCTACTTCGATGCCGGCGTCGAAGACATCGTGAACGAGGCGGGGGTGGCACGTGGCAGCTTCTACACGTACTTCGAGGACAAGCTCGAGGTCTTTCGCATCCTGTCGGCCGAAGTGAACGAGGCGGTATTGAAGGCCGCTACCACCGAGCCCAGCCAATCCTCGACCGATCCGATCGCGCGGCTTCACGAGTCGAACTTGAGGTACATCGAAACCTACAAGCAGAACGCCGCGATGTACGGGCTCGTGGAACAGGTTGCGACCGTCGATCCCGAAGTGCACCAAGACCGATTGAAGCGGCGTCACGACCATGTCGCTCGAGTTACCGCCACCATCGAGCGCTGGCAGCGCCGCGGGTTCGCCGATCCCGTCATCGACGCGGAAACAACCGCAGGGCTGCTTGTTTCGATGACATCGAATTTCAGCTACTGGTGGTTTGTCGGCACCGAGACGCATGATTATGACAAAGCCGCTCTCGCACTGACCGACGCATGGGTGCGAACGATCGGATTGACACTCGACAAACGCTGAGACCGCCCGACAGCCGAACAAGGCCATCACGCCCGGAAGTCGATGTCGGATAGATCCGACCAACCGGACGCGATGACCTCGAAGTTCAGCCGACTAGGCCACGGTCGACCCCGGCCGCGGAGCACCCACAGCGTCTCCGTAGGGCTGATCGACGGCGTCGCGATCGACAGCGGTGTGCCCGCGGGTACGCATCAGGGCACCCACCGAGAACAATGAAATGACGCTCATCGCGACCAGGTACCAGCTGACTGCATGGGGTCCATACTCTTTCGACAGCGTTGTGGCGATCAAGGGCGCCAACCCACTACCGACGATGAGTCCGATCGTGTAGCCGATCGAAATACCGGCGTACCGGACCTCAGGGGGAAAGCACTCGGCAAGAAACACACCCATGACACCCATGTTCAACGCGAGCGGTATGCACAACACGATGCACGCCAGAAGCGCGAGCCACGCATTGCCAGTGCCCACCAGCCACAGCCACGGGAAAGCCCACAGCGCTAGTCCGACCATTCCTCCGACGATGCACTTCGGCCTACCGATTCGGTCGGAGAGCCGTCCCGCAGCGACGATGAACACGAATGCGAAGATCATGGTCACCATGATTATTTGAAGCATTGTCTGACGACTGAATCCGACTGTCGTCGTTCCGTAGGACAACCCGAATACGGCCAGAACGTAGAACGAGACACCCGCGCTCAGCGTGATACCAGCAATGATGAGACTTCGCAGAGGGTACTTGCGAACAATGGTGAGTGCCGGTGACCGGTCGGCCTTGCCGGATTGTTGAACCTCGGTGAACGCAGGGCTCTCCTCGATTGTTCGCCGAAGATAAAATCCGAGGAATATCAAGACTGCACTCAGAATGAACGGGATACGCCAGCCCCAGGAAAGTAGCGCTTCCTCTGGCATTGCGGTGATCGGGATGAACACCAGAGTCGCCAGCACGAGCGCCAACGGGCCGCCGGCCGTGGTGAAGCTGCCGAAGAAGCCACGGCGTTGAACGGGACTGTGTTCCATTGTCAACACCACCGCGCCACCGTATTCGCCGCCCAACGCAAATCCTTGTACTGCTCGCAGCACCACCAGCAAGATGGGTGCCGCCACACCGATCGCGGCATACGTGGGCAGAAGGCCGATCAGAACGGTCGCTATTCCCATCATGGTCAGCGTGAGAATCAGCATCGGACGGCGTCCGATCTTGTCGCCGAAATGCCCGATCACGATGCCGCCGAGTGGGCGGAAAAAGAATGCCACCGCAAAGGTCGACAGCGACGCCAGGGTGCCGCCGAATTCGCCCAACCCGGGGAAAAATACTTTGTTGAATACAAGGGCCGCTGCTGTCGCGTACACGAAGAAGTCGTAGTACTCGATAGTGGTGCCGATCAGGCTAGCCCCTGCCGCAAGCCTGGGTTGCAATTTTGGCATGCAGACATCCTTCCGTGGAATGGACCGACCTCGGCGCTCACGATGGACGCCCAGGTGAATGTGATGGAGTTCACTTACATCCGGAAAGCTACCCGACATGCATGTCGAATGCAATGGGGGGTACGCGATTGCATCACCGAAAGGGAACGCAGCGAATCCGGATCCAGAGTTCACACTCACCTGTGAGGTCGTAACTGTCTGTGCTGCAACAGTTCTGACCAATGCCTAGCGGATCGAACGACCCATCGGTTACCTCGTCACTCCGACTCGTCGCCGACCACGGTTCCACCGGCGACCATGGCAAGTTCCCCGTGTCGAAGGGGTACTGCCGGCTCCTCGACGTGATCGCCGACCTTGCTCCGCCGGATCTGGGGTATCAGAAGACCTGCGACAGCGCTGAGCAACATCGCACCCGCCAGCAACAGGAAGCTGTTCGTGTAACCCGATTCGGCGGGTATGCCGGTCGGACCTGCGTGCGCTGCGACGACGCTGGCGACGACCGCTGCGCCGAGAGAGCCGCCGATCGTACGGATGTTGGCGTTCATACCGCTGGCCACGCCGGTCTGTTCCCGGGGAACCGAATTGACGATGATGTTCGACATCGAAGCAAAGGCGAGACCGAAGCCTATTCCGGTCATGGAAGTCGCCAGATAGATCTCCCATGCCTGCGCGTGGGCGAAGGCCAACATCAAGAGTGCGACGAAGGCGATCAGCGATCCCATGACAAGGACGCGTTTGGACCCGAATCGCTGTGCCAGTCTCCCGGCCACCAATCCGACCAGGAACATGAAGACGGCCTGCGGAAGAAGCATGACCCCGGACTGGGTGATCGAAGCGTCGAAGCCGTAACCGGCTTCGGACGGAGTTTGCAGAAATGCCGGGAGGAAACCCAGCAGCGCGTACATCGCGACTCCGAAGAGCAGCGCGACGAGATTCGTGGCCCACACCTGACGAATTGCCATCATCTTCATGTCGATCAGAGGGTTGACGCTACGACTCTCGACGATGACCCACAGCACGCACAGAACGACCGCTGAAACGAGTAGGCCCAGTACGGCCACCGATGTCCAGCCCCAGGACGGTGCCCGGCTGACCGCGACGAGGAGCGCGACCAACCACCCCGACATGAGCAGCGCGGCCCACCAGTTGATTCGAGCCGGCGTCTTCTCACGGCTTTCGGGAACGAAGAGTTGTGCGGCCAGAGCAGCGACGAGGACCATGATCAGCGGGATCCAGAAAAGCCATTGGTAACTGAGAACGGTGACGATGGGACCGGCGAGCACAATGCCGAATCCGGCGCCGATGGCCGTGAGAGCGGCAATGAGACCGACTGCACCGCCTACTTTTTCGGCAGGGAACTCGTCGCGAATGATCCCGAAGGCAAGCGGTAGTACGCCGCCGCCCACACCCTGAATCACCCGAGCAAGAATCATGACAGGGAGCGAAGTTGCCACTGCTGCCAGCAGCGACCCGACTGCGAGCGCCAGCAGAGCGATGACGAAGAACTTTCGCTTGCCGTTCATATCGCCCAACCGTCCGACGATCGGCGTGAATATCGACGCCGACAGTAGGTACGCGGTCAGCACCCAGGTCACGTCGGTCTGCGAGGTATGCAGAGCAGCCTGAATGGTCGGTAGGGCAGGCGTCACGAGAGATTGGAGCAGGGCAAAAGCTCCCACACCGATAGCAAGCACGCCGAACGTGACTTGATGGTGAGTACGGGTGGCCGGACTACGCATATCTGCTCCTAGGGCGCTCAAGCGGAGTATTGACTCCGGTTGAGACCGTACCATAAGCGGAGTCTTGATTCCGTATATCGCGAACTACTGAGCCTGCGGTTCACAAAGCCGAGGTCGAATCTCGGTCTCAGGAATGCGCCGTGACCCGACCGACTCGGTTCGGGACCCGAGGCAATACGGACTCGACTGCGAGGTGGTAACTCTCGCCGCCCAGGCCGTCCAGATCGGCCGTCCAGAAGTTGAAGCGCTCGATTCCGATGTCGACGAGTTGCTCGATCCGTTGGACGCAGTGGTCGGGATCTCCGACCAACGCGAACTTGTCGATGTAGTCCGCATCGAGCACCTGAGAATGACTCCCCGACGAGTCACCGTGTTTCGTCATGTCGTAGGTGGCCTTGACTCGTTCGAGGTTGGCACGCTGAGACTCGCTCACCGGGCCGGAGATCGACTTGTTCATGACCGCAAATCGACTGTGGGACGTCACAATTCCTCGACTCAAATCACGAGCGACCTCCACGTCCGAATGCGGATAGAGGGGAAGATATGCACCGAAGCGCACGGACTTCGGATCTCTTCCGACTCGATCCATCTCATCCCGCGCAACACCGATACCCCACTGGAGTCGATCGATGTCGGCTCCCAGCGAGAACGAAATGCAATCCGCGTGCCGAGCTGCAGCAGCGATGACCTTCGGACCGCTCGCCGCGACCTCGACTTCCACAGGCGGAAGGTCGTTCGGAAGCCATACGAGAGTGCTCGTCTCCGGCGCGTTGGCTATCGCGATCCCGTCCAGCCCTCCGCGCCCGCCTGCGAGCATGCTCGCCGACTCCTCGATCGGAACTCCCTCGTTCCTCAGATACTTCTGCAACATGGACAACACTCGGTCGAACGTCGCGACGGACGCGGGTCGAGCACCGATGTACGCGAGCGCCGAGTCTCCCCGTCCGATGCCCAACGACATTCGACCGTTGGAGATGACCTGCACCGTGGCGGCAAGATTGGCCAACACGGACGGGTGACGCGTCACAGGATTACTGGTGCCGGTACCCAACTTCAGTTTCGAAGTCGAGGCCGCGGCAAGGGTGAGAATCGCGAACGCGTCACCCATCAGGCACTGCGAGTCGACGAGCGTCGCCCCGTCCCAGCCGTCGGCTTCCAGACGCACCGCACGTTCGGCCAGTTTGCGCGGGTCTCGGCTGCTTGAGGGTGATACGAGCGTCGTCCACGCTTCGACATTGTTCATGCTGTGTCTCTCTGTCTGCTGTTGTGCTGGTTCGGGTCTCGGGTCGACGCCGGTCTACTGGCGTGCAGCTTCCACCCAACTCGTCGGCAGGTACTCGAACGAGATGCCTTCGCCGATCGGCACGACCTCGACATGCAGAAAGTGACCTGTGATCGGGTCGAGGTACGCCCGACGCTCGGTCGCACCCTCGTTGACCTCGACCAGAACGGGACAACCGTCTGTCCACGGACGGGGGGCCTGCGCCAGAACCGATCCGGATGCACTGGCAACCGCAACATCCCCCCGCTGATCGACGTTCGGACCGATAGGCAATCCTCGTTCGCTCGGAACGTCCGTCTGCTCCATGGGCACTAGCGCCGCCCGACCCCGAGCAAGCCGAGTCTGCCCGATCTCCGTCCGACGTTCCCGCGTTGCATTTTCGTCACCACGAACTACGCCGTAGATTTCGGCCGCATCTTCGGGCGAGATGTACCCCAACTCGATGTCTGCCTCCACGAGCGACGCATCGCGGTCGATCGGATCGCCCCATGCCGCACCGCTTCCCGCCCAGCACAGAAATTCGTCGCCCGGCTTCAACTCGAATCCCTGGTCGGTCAACTTCAGCGCTGTGCGGGTTCCATCGTTGCGCTGGATGGCCATCCGAGACGTCGTTCCATCCATTCCTCCGGCCGAGCCTGCGGTGGACAGCAGATCGTGCTGCCCGATGCTCGTGCCGAACAGCGACTGCTCGCTCGTCGATTGGAAGCCCAGTTCCACCCCGGCACCGCCGCGATACGCGCCGTGTGCCATTCGGGTTCCTCTACGGCGGAAGTTGATTCGGAGTGGGTACCACGACTCGGTCGTCTCGACGTCCGCCGGTTCGATCGTGTTCTGCTTTCCCACGATCTCGCAGTAGAAGTCGGTTCCGTCACGGTCCGCACCTGCAGACGAGCCTGCAGCCGAGGAATCCTGCATCAGCCACGCCAACGGCTCACCCGCATGACCGGGACCCGACCACGTCAGCAGGAACTTTCCCGAGTGCGGCGGAATTGCAGACAAGAATCGGCTGACGTAGGAACCCGGTGCTGAGGAAGCGGCGGCGACCAAGCACCGCAGAGCTGCGCTGACTGCATCCATCGACGCGAGAAGGTGAGCAGCACCGACCGGCGCGGGCGGAAGTGCATTGAGGATGGAGCCTTCCGTGCACTTCACCTCGAACGCATCGAGATAGCCTTGATTGTGCGGCAGATCCCCCACCAGGTAGAGAGCCAAGTACATACTCAGCATGCTCTTGACCACGTGGTCCTTGGAATTGAGGAAGCTTGCAACCTGTGGCGCGGCCCCTTCGAAATCGAAAACCATCGACGATCCGTCGATCGTCATCGCACACGGAATCTTGTGAAAGGTTCCCCTCCACTCCGCGTACGTCGTGTAGCGGTACGTACCGTCCGCGAGCTCGGCGATACGGCCCCGAATAGCCTCGAGTGCACGACGATTGAGGTCTGCGATCGCGAATCGGAATCGTTCGACGCCGGTTTCTTCCACCAGTCCCGCGAGCCGATCGTGCCCGACGTTGATGCCGGCCACGAGTGCACGCAAATCCATCTCGACCAGATGGGACACCCTCACGTTGTTGAGGAAGATGGCCCAGATGTCGCGCTGCTCCACGCCGCCACGGAACAACCGGACCGGCGGAAACCGCAGCGCCTCCTGGTAGCACTCGGTGGCGTTGGGGGCGAAGGACCCCGGCACCATGCCTCCGAGATCCATGAGGTGCGCGGAGTTCACGACCCATGCGACGAGTTCGCCGTGCACAAAAACGGGCCGCAGTACGAACACGTCCTGCGGGTGCAGTCCGCCGCCGCCATGCGGATCGTTCGACAGGAAGATATCGCCCTCGGCAATATCGGCGTGTACCGAAAGAACAGTCTTGACCGCGTTGGTGGACTCGTTGAACTGCATGGTGATCTTGCCGCCACCGATGATGAGATCGCCGACCCCATCGAGAATTGCAGTGCAGTAGTCGCCGTTCTCTACGACGATCGGACTGATCGCCGTCCGCTCGATCACCCGCGATGCCTCTGCGACAAGAGCTTCGAGACGGTGGCGTAGAACTTCGACCGCAATGACGTTCATAGTCGCGGCGGGGTTTTCTTGCAGGGTAGTCATCAGATTGCCTCCATCTTCAAAGTGTGGCGAGAGTCGCGCATTGCCCGGTAGCCGTCGGGGACCACGATGGTGGTGTCTCCCTGGTCCACGATGGCTGGGCCGGCGAACGTGTGTCCTGGACGCAGATTTGCTGCAATGTAGACGTCGACTGCGCGGCGACCGTTCTCGTCGAGAAGGATCTGCCGGGTTCCGTCGGGCACGGCCGTCTCGGAAACACTATCGGGGTCGACCTGAATCGCCGCTCTCGGCAGGCTTCCAATTCCGATGGCACGGACAGCGGCGACCTCGACGGGAGTCCCGAGAGTGATTGCGCTGGTGCCGTATCGCTGGGAGTACTGCTCGATGAAGTGCTTCTTCACCTCGCTCGCATCGAATGCCCCGTCGCCGATCGGAATCGTCAACTCGAACGACTGCTGGTGAAAGCGAATGTCCGCCTCGAACTCGACCCGCCGTTTGCTCTCGGGCACTCCGTTACGTTCGACGTCGTCGTACACGGCCTGACCGAGGCTCTTCATCTTGGCGGAGAGGGACTCGGTGTCCACCGCGTCGATCAACTGGTTCACCGAGGTGAGACGCTCTCGTCGCACCTCTGCGCACGCGGCACCGAAAGCGGAGAGCACAGACGCCGGAAGAGGCACCAGAACCGTTGGTACTCCGGCAATTCGAGCAAGATCACCCGAGAACAGCGGACCGGACCCTCCGTAGCCGAGGAATGCGAGCGACTTGGGCTCGAGACCACTCGACGTCGCCAGGAGCCTCGCGGCCTTGCCCATCTGCTCGACTGCGATTGCGTGAATTCCGAGCGCGACCTCCTCACCGCTCAGACCGAGCTGCTCACCGACGGTGGAACACGCCTTCAGGGCCGCGTCCGCGTCGAGAGGCATACTGCCGCGGAGGAACGATGCGGGATCTATGTATCCCAGGACCACCATTGCATCGGTCAATGTCGGCTTGGTGCCGCCGCGCCCATAGCACGCCGGCCCCGGCATGGCGCGGGCGGAATCCGGTCCGACTCTGAGCAGCCCGCGATCGTCGACCCACGCAATGGATCCTCCCGCTGCGCCGATCGATTCGACGTCGACCGTGGACTGCGCGGTGATCACGCCGTGCAGTTTTCCCCGCTGCGTTCGCTGCGGAAGTCCGTCTCGGACGAGTGCCACATCGAAGCTCGTGCCGCCTGCGTCGCCGCACAGTGCGTTCGTGAATCCGGCCGACGCAGCGAACTCCCCAGCGGCGACGACGCCGGCGGACGGCCCGGAGGAGTTCAGGCTGAAGGGCGAACGACGTGCCTCGTCCAAGGTGGTCGTGCCACCGTTCGCTTGCAGCAGTAGCATCGGCGAACGGAGACCCTTGTCCGCCAAAGTCTTTGCCAGATCGTCGATTCCATCGAGCGCGTTGCCACTGAATGCGTTCAGGACCGCAACCATGGTTCGCTCGTACTCTCGGATGGACGGGTGAAGTTCAGCGCCCGAGAACACTGGGATGTGCGGATACCGTTCTCGCGCAATCGCTGTGACACGATCTTCGTGTACGGAGTTGGCGAAGGACCACAACAACGACACGGCGATCGACTCGACCTGCTGATCCCGCACCAGTTCGTCCAGTGCGGCGATGGCCTGCGATTCGTCGAGATCTTCCACCACAACACCGCCACGACCGACACGCTCGGACACACCCCTGATGCACGAGCGATCCACCGGCTGCCAGGGCACTTCCAACCAACCGTCGACCGACACCCGCCGGCTTCGCGCGGACGAGATGACGTCCTCGAAACCCGAGGTCGTCAGGAGGCCGACGCGCATCCCTTTTCGCACCGTCAGAACGTTGGTGACGGCCGTGGTACCCAAGCCGAAACGCTCGACCTGCGGCAAGAGCTCGTCACTGGTCGACCCAGCCTGCGCGGCGACGTTCTGGCACGCGTTCAACACACCACGTCCGAACTCGAGCGGGTCCGTCGGCGCCTTGTCGCGCCAGGTCCGCTCACCGTCGCTCAGGACGATATCGGTGAATGTTCCGCCGACGTCGACTCCGATTGTGAAACCCATCAAACTCTCCCTAAGTATCGGTTACTGCTGAACTCCGACGCGAACCTGCGCGGTTGATAGAGCCAGCGTGGACGGCATGGATCGACCCGGTCCACCGTCTTGCGCTTACTCGACATAGTAGTCGAATAGTGATCTGAAAGCTAGACGTAGGTCACACTCGAGATCCGAGGTGAGTAGCAGCACGAGCATGGTTGACCGCTTCAGCGAGTGTGGGATATACCTAACTAAACCTTGTTTGGTTAACGCAGTGACGACACCTCGCCCTCTCCGAGAACGACCTGCGCACGACCTGCGCACGACCCGCGAGAGACGACCTCTCGGCAAGGTTTACTCGACGAAAGGTGACTGCAGATGGAAAGAGCGACCGCTCTCGTTCAACACGGGCCGGGAAAATTCGAGTTCGAGGAGTTCACCCTCCCCACGCTCGGCGAAGGTGACGTCCTCGTCCGTGTCGAAGCGAACGGGCTCTGCGCATCCGACGTCGAGGCCTACGAGGGGTTGGACCGAGACTGGGATGATCGCCCGCGGATCCTCGGCCACGAAATCGCCGGTGTCATACAGGATATGGGACCGAAGTCCATCAACCGCCAGGGCCTCGAGGTCGGCGATCGGGTGTGCGTGAATCCGTTCGTCTCATGCGGCATCTGCCGTTCCTGTTTGATCGGCGACCTCTCCGGCTGCACTGGCCATGTCGAACGGTTGCGCTATGGAATGGTGCCCACGTCGGTCTCACCGAGTTTGTGGGGCGGATACTCGACGCACGCGTTCGTTCCGCGAAACGGAATTCTGTACAAGGTCCCGCCTTCCGTCGACGCGCTCGACGCAACCTTGTGGCAGCCCATCGCAGGCGGCTTCGAATGGGCGATCGCCCAGGGCGGCCTTCGAGTCGGCGACAGACTTCTCGTGCTCGGGCCTGGCCAACGCGGTTTGGGCGCTGTGCTGGCTGCCCGTCAGGCGGGTGCGGGCAAAGTTGTCGTCACGGGCCTCACCAAGGATCGGTTCAAACTGGACGTCGCACTGGAACTGGGGGCCGACGCAGTCATCGACGTCGAGACGGAAGACTTCGTTGCGCGCAGTCTGGAACTGTCCGACGGAGAGGGTTTCGACGTCATCCTCGACACCACACCCCACGCGGTTTCACCGATCAACGACTCGGTGGCTGCACTGCGACGGGGAGGAACGATCATGGTGATCGGAGTCAAGCTCCGGACGTTGGACGGGTTCCCGATCGACCAATTCCTTTACAAGCGAGGAACTCTCAAAGCCGTACCCGGCAGTACCGACCGCTCGTATCGCCTTGCGCTCGATCTCGTCGCATCCAATCCAGGAGTTATGTCGAAGCTTCGCACCCATGTGTTCGGGTTCGATCGACTCGGAAACGCCCTCGACGTTCTCAAGGGTGAGGTCGCCGGGGAGAACGCGATCAACGTTGTCGTCACCCCGGACTTCACCTCGTGACCGAAGGCTTCGCGGGGTAGCGAGTCACCCGTCGGAGCTTGTCGAGGGATACTGAAAGCGACGACTGACAGTGTTCGCCCAACGACCGGACCCCGGTGACTGACGAGGAGCGCGATGCAGAAGGACACAGGCAGTGGGCAACGCGGACTGGGGCGCCCCAAGTCCTCGTTGATCACCCGAGCATCGATCGTAGAAGCCGCACTGGTGATCGTCGACGAGGACGGCCCCGAGGGCCTGAATCTGAGGAAGATCGCCAAGGCGCTCGACGTCACTGCAGCCTCGCTCTACCACCACTTCGCGAACAAAGAAGAGATTCTTGCGGAGCTGACCATGCACCTGCTTCGCAAGCAACGGATCCCGAAACAACAGGACGGCTGGCAGAACACGTTCGTCGCCGGCACTCATCAGTACCGGCGAACGCTGCTCGAACACCCCCGTGCCGCACCGATTCTCGCTTCTCGACTGTGGCAAGGCTATTCGTACGCGAAGTTCGAACACTCGCTGTCGTCGATGGCGGCCGGCGGGGTCCCGGAAAAACTGCAGCTCGCGATCATGCGAGCCGGAGAGATGCTGGGACTCGCATCGGCGCTCATCGGGCCGGACTGGGACAACAGCAAATACGGTGACGTTCCCGACGAATACCCGGCTCTTCGCCGTGCGATCGAAGCGGACACATGGACGGCAGAAGAGTCGTTGGATCTGACGGTTCGAGCCCTGATTGCCGGTTTCGAGGCACTGGCAGCCAAGGAACCGACGTCGGGCGAGCAGTCAGCAGCCGAGGAAGCGTCTTAGCGCTCGACGACGCGCGATCCGATCACGCCTTCGGATTCCCACTGTCGCTGAAGATCTACGCTCACGCCGAGATCGGTGAGAAGCTCCGATGTGTGTTGGCCGATTCGCGGAGGACTGGTGCTGACGCGTCCCGGCGTTCGGCTCAGGTGCGGTGCCGGTGCCGGCTGAAGCACGCCATCGCGCCTGAGGAAGCTCTTCCGATCCAGGCTCTGTGGGTGATTCTCCGCTTCGAACATGTCGAGCACCGGCGAGAAACAGATATCGCGCCCCTCCAGCCGCGCGCACCACTCGTCGCGGGTCGCACGTGCGAAAATCGTCCCGAGTTGCGTCTTGCGCCAGGTCCATAGGGACCGATCGTGCTGATCTTCCCACGCTTCACCGTCGAGCCCGAGGGCGTCACGCAGCTCGCGGTAGAACTGCGGTTCGTTCGCAGCGACAGTGATCCAGTGCCCGTCCGAGCATCGGTATGCGTCGTAATGTGGAGCCGCCCCCGACAAGAAATGCTCCCCCCTCTTCATGGTGCCGGCTCCCGCGGCAGTCATGCTGTAGTTCATCGTGTTCAGCAACGCGGCCCCCTCGGTCATGGCCGCATCGACAACCTGGCCCGACCCGGACCGTGCCACCTCGTGCAGAGCCGCCATCACGCCGAAGAGCAAGAACATGGCACCGCCACCGAAATCGCCGACCAGCGCGAGGGGCGGTGTCGGGGGGGAATCCGGACGTCCGATGCCCTCGAGCACACCGGACAACGCGAGGTAGTTGATGTCGTGGCCTGGTACCTGCGCATACGGCCCAGTTTGTCCCCACCCCGTCATCCGACCGTAGACGAGCTCGGGCCGCAGCGACATGCAGTCGTCAGGACCGAGTCCCAACCGCTCGGCCACTCCGGGTCGCATGCCTTCGAGTACGACGTCGCAGGTCTCGATCATCCGAAGAACGATGTCGCGGCCATCGGGCTTGGTGACATCGACGCTGAGAGAACGCTTTCCGCGGAGGTTGATACTCGTATGCCGCAGCTCGTCGACATCCGCCGGGTGCGCTCCTCGACCGACACGATCGAGGCGGATGACGTCCGCCCCCATGTCTGCCAGCAACATTCCGGCGAAGGGAACGGGTCCGATGCCAGCCAATTCCAAGACCCGCAACCCGTCCAGTGGGCCTGGTGTCTGGTCAGTCGAATTCATTGCTATTTCCTCGCCGTTCGTCTACATCGACCAAAAGTCGAAGCACCGAGACTGCCGTGCGATGCCTACTTACCGATTGGCACAACACGATTCACGCTCAGCGACCTTGGGGGTTGACGGGCCTTGGGCTTGCCCGTACGGTACGAGTAGCAGTCAACTAAACATTGTTTAGATAGTCAAGGCACTACCTTGACTTCGATTCACCCTGAGCCTCGACTGCTCCTACCTCCGGCCCCACTTCTCGAACCGATCCCGACCGGCCCCCGTGTCGGTGCGCAAGGTCGGACGCAAGCGGGCCGTGAACTCGACGGGCGATACGAAACTCGACCAGAGGAAAGCGAAACATGACGAGCACGCATTCGACAACCGCAGAACCGACGACATCGGACTTCGAGGAGATCCGAGCTGCCATCGTCGCGGACCTCCGCATGTCTCCGGACGAATACCGAGAAATCTATCGTCGTGAACGCGACAAGCGCATCAGAGTCGACGGAGTGGCGCAATACCAAGGTGCGGTCGACAAGTACGACGGCTTCGCCGACGATCCGTTCATGGAGGTGGAACCTCGCGAGCCGATCATCGAGAATGTCGAAGTCCTCGTGATCGGCGGTGGATTCGGCGGCCTACTGGCCGGCGCCCGATTGCGGGAGCAAGGTTGTACAGACATCCGAATCCTCGATGAGGGTGGAGATTTCGGCGGTGCCTGGTACTGGAATCGGTACCCCGGGGCCATGTGCGACATCGAATCGTATATCTACCTTCCGCTTCTCGACGAGGTCGGCTACATCCCGACTTTGAAGTACGCAAAGGGCCCGGAGATCCGGGCTCATGCAAAACGAATCGGCACTCACTTCAAGCTGTACGAGAAGGCGTCCTTCCACACGCGAGTGGAGGGAGTCGAATGGGATTCCGCGCGCGAGGTATGGCACGTGCGGACCAACCGAGGCGATGATTTCTCTGCGACGAGCATCGTCATCGCCAGCGGACCGCTGAGTAAGCCGAAGTTTCCGCGAATCCCGGGGATCGAGAATTTCGAGGGACGGGTCTTCCACACCAGCCGGTGGGACTTCGACTACACCGGTGGCGACGAAACGGGGTCGATGAGCGGCCTTGCCGACAAGAAGGTCGGCATCGTCGGGACCGGAGCGACCTCGCTCCAAGCCGTTCCCAAGCTCGCCGAATCCGCCAAGGAGCTCTTCGTCATCCAGCGGACACCATCCACGGTCGATGTACGCGCGAATCGTCCGACCGATCCGGAATGGGCGGACTCGCTGGAGCCCGGGTGGCAGCAACAGCGAATGGAAAACTTCATCACTATCGTCAGCGGCAACAAGGTCTCGACGGACCTGGTCGCGGACGGCTGGACATCGATCTACGAACGCTTGACAGGTCGAGCAGTGCGCCCGGTCGCAGAAAAGCTCGGCCGACGGCTGACTTCGGCCGAAAAAGAAGAAATTCTCGAGCTGCTCGACTTCAAGAAAATGGACGAGATTCGAGATCGAATCGACGAGACCGTCACGGACCGCCGCACCGCGGACTCGCTCAAGCCCTGGTACCGGTTGCTGTGCAAGCGCCCCGGATTCCACGACGAGTACCTCGACACGTTCAATCGACCCAATGTCAGCCTCGTAGACACACATGGACAAGGCATAGAGCGAATGGAGAAGGGTGCCGTCGTGGCCGACGGACGGACCATCGAACTCGATTGCCTCATCTTCGCCACGGGTTTCGAGGTCGGAACTCAGTACACCAGCAGGAACGGGTACGACGTGGTCGGCCGCGACGGTGTCCGGCTCAGCGAGAAATGGCAGGACGGCTTCAGCACCTTCCACGGTTTGCATTCCGCCGGCTTCCCGAACTGCTACTTCATGGGCCGGATTCAGACCGGCACATCGGTCAACTACATGCACACGGTCAGCGAGCAGTCGAAGCACATCGCCTACATCTACTCGGCGCAGAAGCAGGCCGGTCTGGGACCGCTGGAGGCGTCTCCTCTGGCCGAGAAGCAGTGGCGAGACGAGATCATTCGTTCGTCGAAATCCAACCAGGCGTTCTACGAGGAATGCACCCCCGGCTACTTCAACAACGAAGGTAAGCCGGGTGACGCCAACGGTCTGTTCTCCGGCGGGTACGGAGACGGACCTCTCAAGTTCTTCGACCTTCTGAAGCAATGGCGCGAAGACGGCTCGATGGCCGGTCTCGACGCAATCTCATGAGTGCTCGGACACACACCCACTTCACCGCCTCGACTGAACCAGGAGTACGGACCTCGTGAGCAATCCTGATCTTGCGGCCCGGACCGATGAGGTCGCCACCCGCCGCCCCCAGCGGTTCGCCAACTTCGCGCACGCTCTCGACACGTGGGGGCGTGAGCGGTTGGGCCACATCGCTGTTCGGATCGACGACAGCACATTCACCTATGACGGCCTCGACACGGCGACCGCGGTGCTGGCCACAGGCCTCCGCCGAATCGGCGTGTCCGCGGGCGAACGGATCGTCTACCTCAGCGCGTATCGACACGAAGTGCTCCTGAACGTACTCGCCGGGTACCGAGTCGGGGCGATCAACGTAGTTCTGAACGAATACTTGAAGGGCGACTCGCTCCGTCACCAACTGGTCGATTCCGCGCCGAGCGTAGTGGTGGTCGACGCCGACGGTCTGGCCATGATCGTCGCGCTCGAGCTCGACCTGCCAGACCTGAGAACCGTTGTGGTGCTCGATGATACGGAGCCTGTTTCCACCGATGGCCTTCCGTTCGACGTAGTTTTGTGGGACTCGTTGAACTCGGGTCCTCCCTTGCGTGAGCTCGACGTCGCCGGCCCGAACGACCCGGCTCAGATCGTCTACACGTCCGGCACCACTGGCTTACCCAAAGGATGCCTTCTGAGTCAGCGGTACCTGTTGCATCAGGGCGAGGTTTTCGGGCCGTGGTCCGGGCTACGCGCCGACGACGTGTACATGTCCTCGGCACCGCTGTACCACGTCAGCGGAATACACGTTCTGACAACCGGACTCAACGCCGGAGCGGCCGTACTGGTGGTACCCCGCTTCAGTGCCTCCAAATTTTGGGACCGTGTACGTGAATTCGACGTGACCGCGTTCCACGGGCTCGGATTCACCACGCTCGCCCTTCTAGGGCAGCCACCACGCGACGATGACAAGAACCATCCTCTCCGATTCTTCTGGAGCGGAGCCGCACCGCATGAGGCGAAGGAAGAGTTCGAGAACAGGTTCGGGGTCCGCGTCATCGGCGGCGGATACGGACAGACGGAGTTCAACCCGGTAGCAATGGTTCAACCGGATTTTCCTCCTGCAGATCGCAATTCGATGGGCAGGCCCCTCGATCACGTCGAACTCAGACTGGTCGACGACGCCGGAAACGACGTGTCGCAGGGGGAGGTCGGCGAGATGATAGTGCGGCCCAACCGGTCCGGAGTGATGTTCGGTGGATACTGGCGGCAGCCTGAGGCGACCCTCGAGGCGTGGCGCGACCTATGGCACCGAACCGGAGACCTGGCAAGGTACGACGTCACCGGCAACCTGCAGTTCGCTGGGCGCGCAAACGATTCCATGCGAAGAAGGGGAGAGAACGTCTCCGCATTCCAGGTGGAGCAGGCCATTGCGAAACATCCGGCAGTCCGGGAGGTCGCAGTGTTCGGAGTCCGCATCGATACAGAGGTCGACGATTGCATCAAGGCGGACATAGTCGTACACGACGATGCCTCCTTCGAGATCGAAGAGTTCGCCGAGTTCGTCAACATCGAACTGCCGTACTACGCAACTCCGCGATTCATCGAGATCATCGCTTCGCTACCTCGGAACGCCAGCGGAAGAGTTACCAAGCACACGCTGAACCGTAGCGTTGCCGACGCTACGGTCATCGACCTGCACGAGTCAGGCCTTGCGGTGAGCCGAACTGCTCGACGATCCGCTCGGTAGCCCAGATTGCGCTGATGAAGAAGGAGGCTGCAGTGAATTCCACGCAATCATCGGAGTTCGATGCCCTCACCAGGATATTGCAGGGCCGGTGGAGTTGCCGTGGGTACCTGGAGGACCCAGTTCCGCGCCGGACGATCGAACAGGTCCTCGCCTTGGCACGGCTGTCGCCGTCCTGGTGCAACACCCAGCCGTGGCAGTTGCTGGTGACAGAAGGTGCCGGAACAACCCGATTTCGCGAAGCGTTGGTGGAGCACGCCTCCACGGCGACGATCACGCCGGATTTTCGCTTTCCTGAAGGGTATTCCGGTACCTATCGAGACCGGCGACGAGAATGTGGACTGCAGCTTTATGACAGCGTGGGCGTTGCGAAGGGTGATCGACACGCGTCGGCCGCGCAAGCTGCGCGAAACTTCGAGTTCTTCGGTGCGCCGCATACGGCAATTGTGACGACGAATTCCGAGCTCGGGATTTACGGTGCAGTCGACTGCGGCCTGTACGTTCAAACGTTTCTGCTCGCCGCACAGAGCGTCGGACTCGGCGCGATACCTCAAGCCGCACTGGCAGCACACTCGAAGTTCATTCGAGACTACTTCCAACTACCCGAGGACCGGATGGTTTTGTGCGGCATATCTTTCGGATACCCCGACACTGAACACCCAGCCAACGGGTTCCGCACAAGACGCGTACCTGTCGGCGACACCTTCGACTGGGTGAATACCTGAACCACAGGCGTGATCGACACGTCCGGTCGGGTATGCGCGCAGGCGTTGCCGAGTCGAGCAACGTGTAGTCGAGCCTGTCTGTGGACATGCCCTGGCGGCCGAACACGACCGCTATCGCGCGTGTTCGGCCGCCCAACCCGACTTGATCAGGGACCGGAGTGCTGGTGCCGACGACGAATCGGCCAACCTTGCGCTACTGATCCACACGGACGCCAGCACCGACAGAAAAAGTTCACGTCCGCCGACATCTTCTCGCGCGAGGCCATCACGCTGCGCCGAGGCAAGAAACGATTCGGTCGTGTCGATCAGCCCACCACACGTCAGCGCGAGCGGCGACGTCTCCTCTTTCAACGCCTCTCGCAGAGGTTCGGGAAGCCCCTCGAAGGCCGAAGCCCACTCACTCACCGCTGCCAACCACCCTTCCAGCGCTTCCGCTGAATCGCCCCCCTGCGCCTCGATTGCATCGAGGCTCGCCCGGAGCGCGTGGTCCCGTGTGCTCAGCAGTTCGGCCAGCAACGCATCTCGCGTCGGAAAGTGACGGTAGAGAGTGCCGGGGCCGACACCCGCTTCCTTGGCGATAGCGTCCATCGAGCCCTCGACGCCTTCTCGCGCGAACACCGACTCGGCGATCTCAAGGATGCGAGCACGATTTCTCGACGCGTCTGCTCTGAGCTTGCGCGCCACCGGTGCAGATTCAGCCACTGTCAGTCCTCCCATCCCAGTCGAGCGGAAGCCTTCTCCGCTGCCGAAATGCTACCCGGATTGCAAGTGGAAAGCATCTCCGGTTAAATAGATGGAGAGCGCCTCCGAATAACCGAGCCGCGCTCATCAGACCGTTGCACCAGCCGACAACGCCGTTCGTCGCGCGTTGGCGCTATCACGAAGGAACGACATGACCGACCGAAAAATGATCCTTGGAATGCAACTCGGCAACGGGTACGGGACACAGCCGACGGCGTGGCGAGCGCCCGGTGTCGACCCGTCGAACTACACGAACTTCGACGCATTGGTTCGTTACGCCCAGGCCGCCGAGCGCGGCAAAGTGGCATTCCTGTTTCTGCCCGACTTCTTGGCACAGATCGGGGAGGGCCACGATCACGAGGCACCGATGCTGACACTCGAACCGATGCTGACACTCGCGGCGATCGCCCGAGAGACCGAACGGATCGGCCTGATCGCCACCGGATCGACAACCTTCAACGAGCCCTTCAACATCGCTCGCACCTTCAAGGCGCTCGATGTGATGAGCCATGGGCGAGCCGGCTGGAATGCGGTGACCACCAGCGATCCGGCCGCGGCAGCGAACTTCGGCAAACAGATCGCCCCGCGGCCCGAACGCTATCAACGCGCTCACGAAACGATTCAGATCACCCAAGCACTGTGGGGCAGCTGGCAGCGGGATGCGTGGATCAAGGACACCGAGACCCCCCGATTCGTCGACTCGGACAAGATCCAGCCGATCAATCTCGCCGGCAAGTACGTCGCCTCGACGGGACCCCTTGCCATACCACCGTCCGAACAAGGCCAGCCGGTCATCGTCTCCGCCGGCGGCGGCGAGTACGGACTCGAAATTGCCGGCCGCTACGCCAGCGCGGTCATCGGGGCAGTGTTCACCATCGAAGACGCGCGGGCTCAACGAAACGCGGTCCGCGCCGCAGCAGAACGGGCAGGCCGCGATCCCGACGAAGTGAAGTTCTTCGCCGGAGTGATGCCCGCAATCGCCCCGACCAAGCGTGCCGCGCTCGACCGCCGCCTCGCACTCGGCGAACAGTCGTTTCCCGGCCGCGTCCCGTATCTCGGTGCCATGCTCGGACTCTCGCTGACCGCCGACCATATCGATCAGCCACTCACGCCGGCCCAACTCGCCGCCGCCCGCGCAAACCCGGGCGATCCGCGGTCGGCCCGAGCCCTCGAGGTCGCACGGGAAGGCTGGACGATCCGTGAAATCCTCGCCCACGGCGTCATCGACTACCACCCCACGCCGATCGGACCGGCGTCGGTGACGGCAGACCACCTCCAGAAATGGTTCGAGGTAGGCGCAGCCGACGGGTTCTGGGTAGCAATCGACATCTACGAGGACGGGATAGACACCTTTGTCGACGAGGTCGTCCCCATCTTGCAGCAGCGCGGCATCTACCACGATGACTACGAAGGTGCCACGCTGCGCGAAAACCTCGGCGTCCCGGATCAGTACGGGCTCGATCCACGGGTGTGAGTCAGACCAATTGAGTCTACCGAACCGGCACGACGGTCAATTCTTCGGCAGGTGCGACTAAATCAACTGAATGGCGGCATCCGCGAGCTCCTCGGCGGTGAACCCCTCGCTCGGGCGATACCAACGCGACACCCAAATCGCCATTCCCAACAGCAGGCGCGTAGTGACGCGTAGGTCGGACCACACGAGTACTCCGCTTCCATCGCGCGGGTCACCGCAGTGGTCCATAGCGCCTCGCAGTCGCGGCTCCATTCCTGCCACCGCTTGCTCACGTCGGTCTGCAAGCCGTGCCCGCCGAAGTACTCACGAGTCTTTATCGCAGCGTCGATCTGCAGCCGGATGATGCCCAACAAAGCATCTTCCGGGTCGTCCACCGACCAGAAGGTGTCTTTCACACCCGTCAATAGATCGCCCGTGAGTCGTTCGAGCACGATTCCGAGTAGTTGGTCCTTTGGGAGAAAGCACGCGCTCCTGACCCCTGGGCGGTCGAAGTCACAGGACTGTTGTCGTCTCGAAATCTCGCACGAGCATTCGCCGGAGTCCGAAGCGGTCCGCCATCGCCCATGACGCACACCACATACATTCTCGATGGTGACCATGCCCGCAAAATGATGGGAATTCTAGATTCCTACCTACCGGTAACCCATGCTGAAACCTGTCGTCGCTCCCGCGTTCGACTTCGATTGTCGGGTTAAGGGTGACACGTGAACTTCAATCGTCGTACTTTCGTGCGTGCAACTGGAACTGTGGCTGCTGCGACTTTGCTCGGTGGCGGCGCACACCGCGCAGCCTCCGCAGCACCTCTACTGGATCCGGCTTACCGACAGTTCGTGCCGGAAATCTACGCGCCGGTCGAACCCGCACCAGACCACAGCGAAGCCATCGTCGTCGGATCCGGTTTCGGAGCAGCGATCACTTCCCGACGACTCGCCGAGGCTGGTGTGTCCGTCACCGTGCTCGAACGCGGTTCTCGTTGGCCCCGTGACCCATTCCGCCAAATCTTCGCCAACGACTTCGCTCCCGACGGGCGCGCTTTCTGGCGGCGTGGAGGTGTGGTGCCACTCACGGGACTTCCGATGGTTCCCACAGACTCGTTCGGCGGCATCTTCGAGGTGACCGATCACGGAACTCTCAGCGTGTGGCGCGCCGCCGCGGTAGGCGGCGGTTCGCTTGTGTTCACAGGAGTCATGATTGCGCCGGAGCGCCGATACTTCGACGCGGTCTTCGGCTCCACCGTCTCGTACGACGAATTGACGTCGATCTACTACCCACGTGTACGACGCGAACTCCGCCTCTCCCCCATGCCGGCCGACATCTATGCCTCTGCACCGTTCACACATTCGCGCATCTGGGATGCGCAGGTCCGCCGCGCTGGATACACGCCGTCCCCCGTCGACGGGATCTGGAACTGGGACATCGTGCGCGCCGAACTCGCGGGACGGTCGCGACCGTCGGCAATCATGGGCGAATCCAACCTCGGAAACTCCAACGGCGCCAAATTCGACCTGACACAGAACTATCTGGCGGCTGCGGAAGCGACCGGTCGGTGCGCCATACACCCGCGCCACGAGGTCACTTCCGTGACTCAGGAGACGAACGGGCGATACGCCCTGACCGTGTCCATCCTGGACCCGACCGCGTCGGTAATCTCGCAACGGACCGTCACCTGCGACCGCCTGTTCCTCGGAGCCGGATCGATGGGCACGTCGCAGCTTCTGGTGAAGTCTCGAGAAACGGGCCTGTTGCCGCAGCTCAACGAGCACATAGGACAGGGCTGGGGTAACAACGGCGACGCTGCATTGGTCCGCGGAATGAGCCCCGAGGGTATCGGTGGCATTCAGGGCTCACCGTCGGCGTCCCGCATCATCGATGAGTCTGATACCCCGCTCAGCTTGACGAATTGGTTCGTACCGGGCAACCCCATCGATCTGGCACTCATCGGTTCTCTCGGAATGGTACTCGACCCCACACGCGGAAACTTCCTCTACGACAAAGCAACCGACTCGGTAGGCCTTGCCTGGCCCGAGCGAGGGAACCAGTACGTCGAAGAGTCCCTTCGCGCCGTTCACAGCAAGATTGCCGAGCGATCAGGTATCGGGACCGGCTATCCACCGCTGCGGGTGGCCGACGTCAACGCCACGTTCACCGCTCATCCACTGGGCGGTGCCGTACTGGGTAAGGCGACGGACAACTGGGGAAGGGTGCACGGCTACTCGGGACTGTATGTCGTCGACGGAGCACTGGTTCCGGGAAGTACCGGCCTCGCGAACCCGTCGCTGACGATCAGTGCACTCGCCGAGCGCAACATCGAGGCCGTGCTGCGCGAGAAGCGTTGAGCTGCAGTCCTGCTCGACGGCACGTCTTGCCCGACAGGGCGTACACAGGGCGCGAAGAGGGCCGAGAGCATTCGGACGAGTTCGGCACCGACAGGTTCAATCGTTGACGTCCGGGTGGTGGGGTTCGTGGTGGTCATCGGTATACCTCTTTGTTGGCGTGTCGTTGACAACAGTCAGCGGTGCCGGCGTGGAACGGAATTCGGAAGGGTCGCGTGTAAAGCGTGTGGTTTATTGTTCGACCGCTGCCGGTGATGTAGATGCCGTCTTGTCGGTGGCGCGCTCGAGCATGGACGCGACCTTGGTGACCGAGGCGACGTCGAGATTCAACGACAGTAATACCTCGAAGACCCGACACCCGGACTCGACGGAATGGCCGAGGTCGCGCGCGCGGCGAAGATGCGACTGGCGACCACCATGTGCGTCGTGGCCTTCGATCACCTGAAGCCTGCAGTGGCGAAGGACTCGGTGCAGGTGGTGTTGTCGGATCACCACTACTGGGGTGGCCTGCAGCGCTCACGGTTGTTCGCCGGAATCTGTGACATTTTCGAGCTCGGACTGTCGATGCACTCGAACAGCCACCTCGGCATCAGCCTGGCCGCGATGGTTCACCTCGCCGCGGCAACACCGAACCATACCTATGCCTGCGATACGCACTCGCCGTGGAAGCACGAGGACGTCGTGCCGAGAGCGTTGAACTTCGTCGACGGCGCGGTGGCCGTTCCCACCGGGCCCGGTCTGGGTATCGAGATCGACCAGGATGCGCTCGCGGCGCTGCATCGGCAGTGCCTCGACTGCAGTATTCGCGACCGCGACGACACCGGGTACATGCAGAGCATCGAGCCGAGCTTCCAGTACACCTGCCCCCCGCTGGTGATCAGCCCTGGCTCTGCAGCGGTTCGACGATGTTGCCCAACATCGTCGAGAAGGTACCGACGACGATATGTCGTTGTGTGGCATAGTCACTGAGGTACCAGGTCAGGGCCGTATGGCTGATGCCCCCGACTGCCGCGGTGGCGAGTAGGTCGACATCGAGGTCCGACCTCGGTGGAATCGGACCTGCGAACGTGGTCAGGTAGCCGAGCAGGAGCGCACCGAACTGCTGCATCACCGAAAGATAAGTCTGTTCGACGCGCGGGCTGACCCCGAGCACTTCCAGCCACCAGACCCTGGCCAGGTGCGAATCCTCGATCTGGTGGAAGAACGGCCCGAGGACCTGCCTGGCCACGGCGTGTACATCACTGTTCGGTGCGCCTCCGGCATCGGCCCCGAGTATCGAATCGTTCAGGCGTGCAATACATTCCTGATACACGGCGAGCAGTAGGTCCACGGTCTTGTCGAAAGGCCGATAGAAGTGCCGATCTGCCACCTTGGCCTCTCGGCACAGTCCGCGGACCGTGGCCGCGCGGTAACCGACACTGCCGAACACCCACAGTCCGGCATCGAGCAGCTGCCTGCGCCGTCGGTCGTCACGGTCGGCTGCACTCTCGCCGCCGTAGGCCCGACCCGGGCTCGCGATCTCCGTCACGGCGTACAGGCGTCCAGCTGCGCCGTCAAAGCATGTACTTGCATGTCAAGCTCCAGGATTGCGTCGTAGATCGGGTTGATCACGCCACGCAACACCGACATCGGGATCCAGCGCTCGGGCAACTGAATACGAGGTACGCGTCGTTCGATCCCCAGCACGACACCGCGGGCCAACGTGCTCGGCGAGATCGGGCGACGCAACAATGCCGGAAACCCTTTGACGACAAGCGCGGTCGCGATCTCGTCACCGCCGAAGTCGACCTTCACGATGGGCGTCGTCACCCATCCGGGATAGTGACCACCAGCGGTCGCGCCCGTGCCCGAGAATTCGAGCCGCAGAGCCCGACCGAGCTGCTCGACAGCGGCCTTCGAAGCCGCATACGGAGCATTGGCGAGTCCGTTGAGGTAGGCATAGGTAGAAGACGTCGACAACACGTAGCCACCCGATTCGACGATTGCGGCAACGCAGCTCGAACGGTGTTCCACACGCCGACCACGTTGACGCCGATCACCTTCTCGAAAATCCCGTCAGCCGCCGATTGGACGGTCGACGCCGTTGAACCACTGTAGATCCGGCATTGGCGAACGCGACGTCGAGCCGCCCGAAGGTGAAGATCGCCGCGTCGACCGCAGCACCCAACTGTTCCCGTCGAGTGACGTCGGCATGGGCAACGACGACGCGATTTACTCCCAGACCGCGCGCGATCGAATCCACATCGGACGACTCGAGATCGACCAGAACGATCAACGCACCGCGTCGATGCAGTGCGGTCGCCACGGCGGAACCGATACCGCCTGCCGCTCCGGTAATCAGCGCGACCCGGCCCGAGAAATCTTTCACGCCGATATCTCGTCCTTCGTGATCGCCTCGGTCGACGAATGGTGAAGTTGATGATCCTGGGGCTTGAAACGCTTGGCCCACCGGCGGAACGTGAAGCTGAAGCCGGGGAACATGGCGACGACGTGACCGGACTTGGACTGGTACCAACTGTTGCAGCCGCCGATCTTCCAGACCGTACCCTCCATCTCGTGGTGGATCTTGTCCGTGTAGACCCGTTCGGCAGATTCGGTGACCTCGATCGCCGATGCCCCGACGCTGCGTACGGACTCGACTGCGCGCCATATGTATTCCATCTGCGCCTCGATGAGGAAGATGGCCGACGTGTGCCCGATTCCGGTGTTCGGCCCCGTGACGACGAACAGGTTCGGGAATTTCGGAATCGTCGTACCCAGGTATGCACGCGGATACGGTGACCACACGTCCGACAGAACCGTGCCGTCGCGACCGATGACGGGGTAGGAAATGACCCCGTCGGTGGCGTCGTATCCGGTCGACCACACCAGAAGGTCGACGTCGACGCGCTCGCCCGAGGTCGTGAGGATTCCGGTTTCGGTGATTTCCGAGATGCCGTCGCCCTTGTCGTGCAATGTGACGTTCGGTTGCGCCAGAGCGGGATACAGCTTGTTGGACACGATTATGCGCTTACACCCGAGGATGTAGTCCGGGGTCAGCTTTGCCCGAAGATCGGCATCGGGAACCTGCGCCGCGAGGTGCTTGACAGCGCTTCGCTGCCCGACGGCCTTCAGCGCCGCCGGCCAATACTTGAATGCGAGAATTCGCGTCTCGAGGCTCCAGTAGAGGCCTGCACGAACGAGGCGGCGGATCGGTTCGATCATCATGAGTTTGCGCTGCAATGGCGTGAACTCGTAATCGTGGCGCGGCATCACCCAGTGCGGGGTGCGCTGGAAGACATGCAACGTCTCCACGTCGGGTTGAATCGTGGGAACGATCTGGGCCGCGCTGGCCCCACTGCCGACGATAGCTACCCGTTTACCTGAGTGGTCGTACTCGGTGTCCCAATCGTTGGTGTGAAACTGTTTGCCACGGAATGAATCTCGCCCGGGAAACGGCGGAACGACCGGCGTGCTGAGCGGGCCGGACGCGTTCACGACGAACTGGGCAGCGTAGTTTCCTCGGGAGGTGGTGATCAGCCAGTGATCGCCGACCCACTGGATCTTCTGCACATCGGTATCGGCGTGCGTGCGCTGCGGTAGGCCGTTGGATTCGAGGACGTGCTGGGTGTAACGCTCGAGCTCCTCACGCTCGGCGAACATGCGCGACCACTCGAACGGTTCGGACGCGATCGAGTACAGCGGACTCTGAACGTCGACGGCCGCGCCCGGGTATCGGTTTTGCTTCCACGTGCCGCCGAGAAAGGGCCTTCGCTCGAGAATGACGAGGTCGTCGATCCCCCGAGCCAGCAGCGCCTTCGCCGCACATTGGCCTCCGAACCCACTACCGATCACTACAACTGTGTGGATGTGCATTTTGTCGATCCCCTCCGGCCACAGTCTACTCATCGTTGACATTCGTTCATTTTATGAATCATACTTCAAACATGGTTACGGATGCCGCCCAGCGCGGTGAGCGGCGTCGTATGCGTACGCGTGCGACGTTGATCGACGCAGCGGAGGAGTTGCTCGCGAACGGTCCGTTCGCGTCGGTGCGGATCGAGGACATCGCCGACGGTGCCGACATGTCTGTGGG
>NZ_LMRR01000015.1 GCF_001426085.1 Rhodococcus sp. Leaf278 | reverse complement strand
GACGATCATCGCCGTCGACCGCGACAAAGGAAAACTCGACTGGGCTCTCGACCTCGGTGCCACCCACACCGTCGACGCCTCCGCCGTCGACGCGGTCGAGGCCATTCAGGAGTTGACCGGCGGGTTCGGTGCCGATGTCGTCATCGACGCCGTCGGCCGACCGGAAACGTGGAAGCAGGCCTTCTACGCCCGTGATCTGGCCGGCACCGTGGTCCTCGTCGGGGTGCCGACCCCGGAGATGACCCTCGAGATGCCGCTCATCGATTTCTTCTCCCGCGGCGGATCACTGAAGTCGTCCTGGTACGGCGACTGCCTGCCCGAACGCGACTTCCCGCAGTTGGTGGATCTGTATCAGCAGGGCCGGTTGCCGCTCGAGAAGTTCGTCTCCGAACGCATCGGCATCGACGACGTCGAGGCCGCGTTCGACAAGATGCATCAGGGCACCGTGCTGCGNCGAGAAGTTCGTCTCCGAACGCATCGGCATCGACGACGTCGAGGCCGCGTTCGACAAGATGCATCAGGGCACCGTGCTGCGTTCGGTCGTGGTCCTGTGAGTCTGATCGGCAACGACGCACCACACCTCGAATAATGGATTGCTCGCGCCAGCCGAGCCCGCTGATATACCAAGAAACGATTTCTGTACTCATCGGTAGCGGACACTCGGTGCTGCGCACAGGCTTATCGGCCCTCCGTGCACCGCGGGACGGCGGTCGAACCTCACCGCAAGATCGAGTCCTTGCACGCGCTAAACACCTGTTCAGCTGGTCCAAACTACGGTTTTGTCCGAATCGAGTTACGTCATGTTTCGCGGGGGTGAAAAGTGCCGCCACCTATTGACACGATCTCGTGTCGATGTTCACACTGTTGTTGCGGGAAGTAAGACGTGTTCCGCATAGCGATACAGAAAGGATCCGAATGCTCAAGGTGTGTCCCTTGGCCGACCTTCCGGGCGGCGAAGCTGTGCGCGTCGACACCACCCCTCCCGTCGCGGTGTTCCACACCGAGGACGGTGAGCTGTTCGCGATCGATGACACCTGTACGCATCAGGACGCGTCGCTCGCGGACGGATGGCTGGAAGGGTGCGCGGTCGAATGCCCGCTGCACGCGTCCACCTTCGACCTGCGCACCGGTGCCGTCGACGCGCCCCCTGCGAAACTGCCGGTTCGCACTCACACCGTCGTCGTCGACGACGGCGTGATCTACGTCGAGCTCAGCACCGCTGCCCCCAACCTTCCTCCCGACGTCCGTAGCCGCCTGGCCGCCGAGGGACATTCATGAAGAGCGTCACCATCGTCGGAGCTTCTCTGGCCGGCCTCTGCTCGGCGCGCGCCCTGCGGGCGGCCGGGTTCGACGGCTCGGTCACCGTCGTCGGTGCGGAGAGCCACCGCCCGTACGACCGTCCTCCCCTGTCGAAGGAGTACCTCGCCGGCGACGTGGACGCGAGCACGCTCGCACTCGAGCCCGACGACGAGAACCTCGACGCCACCTGGATTCTGGGACGTAGCGCCACCGCGCTCGATCCATCGCGTCGCACCGTCACCCTCGACGACGGTTCCGAGCTGACCTCCGACGGCGTCGTCCTCGCTACCGGCTCGCGCGCGCGATCACTTCCCGGCACCGATCACCTCGCCGGTGTGCACGTGTTGCGTACGATCGACGACGCCGACCGGCTGCGCGCAGAACTCACGCCGGGCGCGCGTCTGGTCGTCATCGGAGCCGGCTTCATCGGAGCCGAAGTAGCCTCCACTGCAAGGAAACTGGGACTCGACGTCACCGTCGTCGAAGCCGCCCCGTCACCGCTCGCCGGGCCGCTCGGCGCACGACTCGGTAGCGCGGTGGGCAACCTGCACCGCGACAACGGCACCACCTTGATCTGCGGAATCGCCGTCGACGGCCTGACCGGAACCGACCGAGTGACAGGCGTTCGGCTCGCGGACGGCCGAATTCTCGACGCCGACGTCGTGGTCGTCGGTATCGGCGGGATCCCGAACATCGATTGGCTCGGCACCAGCGGACTCGCTCTCGGCAACGGAATCCTGTGTGACGGCGGCGGCGCGACGGCCGTGCCCGGAGTGGTTGCCGTCGGCGACTGCGCTGCATGGCTCGATTCGACCGGTGCCCATCGGCGCGTCGAGCATTGGGCCGGGGCATCCGAACGGCCCACCGTCGCAGTGGCCACCCTGCTTTCGGGTAGTTACGGCGGCCAACACGTCAAGCCTCCGTACTTCTGGTCCGACCAGTACGGGTCACGTATTCAGTTCGCCGGCACCGCCGGACCGGACAGTGAATGCACCATCGAAGAGGGTTCTCCCGAGCTCGGGAGCTTCCTCGCCGTTTACCGAGCCGATGGACTCCCGGTCGGCGTACTCGGTGTCAATCAGGTTCGGTTGTTCACCCGCTGGCGGCGTCAGCTCTCGGCTCCCGTCCGAGCGGTCTGACCACACCCAGGCTGCTGTTCCACCCGTCGTATTCCACTATCCCAGTTGACGTCTCGTCACCGATCCACAAGATCGGCCACGTACGGAGGACCCCTTGACCACCATTCCCGACACCACGCCGCCCGCAACGTCCCTTCCCCTCCCCGAGAGTCTGATCTCCACGCTCCCCGGCCGCTATTACACCGACCCGGCCATCTTCGAGCTGGAGCAGGAGAAGATCTTCGAGGAGCTGTGGATCTGCGCTGTCCGTGCCGCGGATCTGGACAAGCCCGGTGCCTTCCGTACCGTGCAGATCGGCCGCGAAAGCGTCATCGTCACGCGCACCCGAACCGGTGCCATCAAGGCCTACCTGAACGTGTGTGCCCACCGCGGCGCGCGAATCTGCATGGAAGACAAGGGCGAGGTCAAGCGATCGTTCCAGTGTCCGTACCACGCGTGGACGTACGACCTCGACGGAAAGCTCATCGCGGCACCGAATCTCACCAAGATGCCCGACATCGACCGGGTGCGCTACGGCCTGTCGTCGGTATCGGTCGAAGAATGGCTCGGATACGTCTGGGTCAATCTCAGCGAGAATCCGGCGTCGTTCGACACCACCGTGGTGCAGGACATCCGCGACCGACTCGGTGATGTCGAGTCGATCGATCGCTACAAGATCGAGGACCTCGGTCTCGGCAGACGCGTGAGCTACGACGTCAAGGCCAATTGGAAGCTCATCATCGAGAATTTCATGGAGTGCTACCACTGCGCCACCATTCACCCCGAGCTGACCGAGGTTCTACCGGAATTCGCCGACGGCTACGCCGCCCAGTACTACGTCGGCCACGGAGCCGAATTCGGTGAATCAGTGCAAGGATTCACACTCGACGGCACCGCAGGACACGACGCGATTCCCGGCATCTCACCCGATCAGGACCGTCGCTACTACGCCATCACCGTCCGGCCGCAGGTGTTCGTCAACCTCGTCCCGGATCACGTGATCATCCACCGGATGTATCCGCTCGCCGCCGATCACACTCTGGTCGAATGCGATTGGCTGTATCTGCCCGGTGTCCTTGCTTCGGGACGGGATCTGCAGAAATCGGTCGAGCTGTTCCACCGCGTCAACCTGCAGGACTTCGAGGCGTGTGAGCGATGCCAACCTGCCATGAGTTCGCGCAAGTACCGCGACGGCGGAGTGTTGGTGGGCAGCGAACACCACATCGGCATCTTCCACGACTGGCTGAAAGACCGCATCGAGTCCTGACCGAAACTTGCCCCGCTCTCGGTGCCGATAGGATCGGTGACCATGAGTGTCGAGGTCGCGTCGTCCAGCACCCCCGGCTCGTCGGGGGTGCCGGGCGAACCGGGGGCGACCATGGCGGACGTCGCCTACTCGGCAATCCGCGACAAGCTCATCATGCTGGCCATCAAGCCGGGTGAAGCCGTCGTCGAATCGGCGTTGTCCGCCGAGCTGGGCGTCGGACGCACTCCGGTGCGGGAAGCGCTGAAGCGGCTCGAATACGAGCGTCTGGTCATCTCACACGCCCGCCGTGGCACCTTCGCAACCTCTATCGACGTCGCCGACCTGGGCGACATCTCCGAGATTCGTCAGCGCCTCGAACCGTTGGCCGCGTCCAAGGCCGCCACCGCGGCAACGGCGACCCAACGCCAAGTTCTGTTGGGCATGGCCGACCGCACCGAGGGGTTCGAGGCGACACCGCCGAGCCAGCACGACTTGATCAACTGGGACGCCGAGGTACACCGCACCGTATATCGGCTGGCGGCGAACCCGGTTCTCGAAGATGCCTTGATTCGCTACAACAATTTGGCCACACGGATCTTCTGGTTGTTCATGGATCGACTGCCCCCGCTCGCCGATCACGTGGGTACCCACACCGTGCTGCTCCGAGCGATCGCGGCCGGAGATGCCGAGGACGCAGCAGTGATTGCCCGCGCCCATGTGACCGAGTTCGACGACGCGGTTCGCGCCGTCATCTAGGCGTCCGTGCCCGAGGGGCGTCCCACCAGGTAGGTGTCCGGTTCCGTATAGTCCAGAGAGTGTCCAGCGACGATTCGACCCGTGCCTCGGAGGGTGGCGTCCAATCTGTCGACCGCGCTTTTCGGGTGCTCGAGGTCGTGGCCCGGCTCGGGGAAGCCGGCGTCAGCGCCATCGCCACCGAGATCGGTGTGCACAAGTCCACGGTATCGAGGCTGCTCGCGTCGCTCGAAGAACACGACATGGTGATGCAGACGCACAATCGCGGTAAATACCGGCTCAGCCTCGGAGTGCTGCGACTCGCCGCCGCCGTACCCGAACGCCTGGAGATCACCGAGTACGGCCATGCCGTCTGCGAACGCCTGGCCGGCAAGCTCGGTGAGACAGTGAATATCGCTGTGCTGCGGGCCAATACGGCCATCCATCTGGATCAGGCTCGCGGTCCCAGTTCGGTCGGCACTCACAACTGGATCGGGGAACAGACTCCCCTGCACGCCACCGCAAGCGGCAAGGTGTTGCTCGCCGCACTGGACACCGACACCCGTAGGGCGGTCGTCGATTCGCTCGACCTCAGCCGCTACACCGAGCACACCCTCACCACCAAGGCCGGTCTGACGGCCGAACTCGACGCCGCTGCATCTCTCGGGTATGCAGTGGTCGTCGAAGAGTACGAGACCGGACTCAATGCCATCGCAGCTCCGGTTCTCGACTACACCGGCAAAACGACGGCGGCGCTGAGCGTCTCCGGTCCGGTGTATCGCTTCGACGAAACTCGAATGCGAGCCATAGTCCCGGACGTGCTCGCCGCTACCGCCGAGATCAGCGAGAAGATGGGCTACCGCGAGTCCTTCATTCCCTCTGCCTGAGCGACTTCGGCACACTCCACCACGTTCGTCAGCAACATGGCCCGCGTCATCGGACCGACGCCACCTGTTGCACCACTGAGCCGCCCCGCGATCTGCTCGACGCCGGGGTGCACGTCACCGAGAATGCCCTCGACGGTGCGGGTGATTCCCACCGACAGCACCGTTGCCCCAGCACTGATCCAATCCGGTTGCACCAGATGCGCAACACCCGCGGCGGCGATGACAACATCGGCGGCCCGAGTATGCGCAGCGGTGTCCACGGTTGCTTCGTGACACATCGTGACCGTCGCGTGCTCACTGCGACGCGTCAGCATCAACCCGAGCGGACGCCCGACGGTGATGCCGCACCCGATGATGCAGAAGCGTGCGCCGGTGATCGGAACATCATGGTGGCGAAGCAGTTCCAATATCCCGCGCGGCGTACACGGTAACGGCCCGTCCATGCCGAGCACGAGCCGACCCAGATTGGTCGGGTGCAGCCCGTCGGCATCCTTGCGAGGATCGATCAGCTCGATCACCCGGTGGGTATCGATGTGCGGGGGAAGTGGCAACTGGACGATGAAACCGGTGCACTCGGGGTCGTCGTTGAGCGCGCGCACTGCATCTTCGATCTCGTGCTGGCTCGCGGTCGCAGGCAACCGCACCTGGATCGAATGCAGCCCTACTTCGGCGCAGTCGCGATGCTTGGCCGCGACGTAGGAACGGCTACCCGGATCGTCACCCACCAGAATCGTGCCGAGACCGGGTCGGATTCCCTGCTGTAAGAGCAGGTCGACTCGGTGTCGCAGATCGTCCTTGACGATCGCGCTGACGGCCGTTCCGTCGATCTTGAGCGCTGTGGTCATACTGTGGTTCCTCGGTTCGGCCGGCCGCTGCAGAGCTGATATATCAACTGCCGGTCAGGGTACGGCTTGGTTCGCTCATGGGTCAAGAGGCCGCGTGGGAGGGTCGGACCATGGAGCCACTGGAACCGATGCGGCCGGTCGACCGGGCGCGCACGAAGTCGGTGCGCTCAGCCCGGTAGCGTCCAGGACGACCCGCCGAGGGAGGTGACGAACCCCGTCGCCCGTCCGTCTGCCCGCAGTTCCCAGCCCATCCGCTTACGTGAGCGCAGGGTCACCGACGATTCGAGGACGTCGAGATCGGGCGCTCGTTGCTCGAGCCAGTCCTGCAATCGCAGAATGTCCGGCACAGACGACACCCACATGCTGACAAGGAAATTCGCCGGACCGGTGAGCGACATACACAGTCGCAATTCCGGACGCGCACGAAGGATCTCCACAACCTCGTGATGCGCCTGCACCGGCAGGCGACACCACCACGTGACGGTGATCGGCCATCGCGTCGCCTCCTGGGCAACCTCGCAGCGCAGCACCACCGCTCGCGATCGCAACAGCGCCGCCAGCTGACGACGGACGGACGACGCGGGCCGCCCCAGAGCCGACGCGATCTCGGGTGCCGACGCCCGACCGTTTCCGGTCAGCTCACCGACGAGAGAACGCGCTACGGCGTCGGTCAAGCTTTCCGGCCTGGTAGACCCGGGTTTGTCTCCCACACGACCGAGCGCAGCAATGGCGGACAACTGAGTGCTGTCAAGGGAATCGAGCCGCCAGCGACTCCCCTCCACATGCAGCGCGGTACAGGTGTGCGTCTGGGTCGACTGCACAGTGGCGAAACCGGGTAGCTCGTCCAACACCAGGCCCGACAACTCGTCGAGCGTCGACGTCTGCACCGTCAACACCAGATCTCGACCCCGCGCGGCATGCTCGATCGAGACCACCCGAGGGTCTCGAACCAACGCGTCGACGAGGTCGGCCGAATCCGCTCGACCACAGTTCACCTCGATGATCGCGGTGATCGACCCACTTCCGGTCAGCGGCGCGGGATACGCGGTGATCCATGCCAGTCCCCGCTCCGTGATCGACTGCCATCGACGAGCCAGCGTTGCCGCGGTGGTCCCGAGAATGGGCGCGAGATCGGACCACGAGGCTCGAGGTGTTACTTGAAGGGCATGGATGAGCGCAAGCTCGGATTCTGTCAGCACTTCGCGCACATAACACCTGCTTTCTCGTCGCAGATGATCGAATCCGACGAAAATTCTCGCGCGCCGATCAGCCGACTCCACACTATGACCACCGACACAGTCTGACCCGAACAAGACCGCTGACACAAAGGTGCGCAATGAACCTCCTCGACGACGCCAACGCCATGGCAGGCGATCTGGTGCAGCTCAGACGCTCCCTCCACCGCATTCCCGAGGTCGGCCTCGACCTGCCTCGCACGCAGGATATGGTGCTCGACGCCCTGGCCGGGCTTCCACTCGAAATTCACACCGGTAAGGCCACCACCTCGGTGACCGCCGTCCTGCGCGGCACGGGCGTTACCGGAACTGCGGCATCCACCGTGCTGCTCCGCGCAGACATGGATGCATTGCCGGTCGTCGAACAGACCGGCCTCGACTTCGCCGCACAGAACGGCGCGATGCACGGATGCGGTCACGACCTCCACACCGCCGCACTGGTCGGCGCGGCGCAGTTGCTGTCGCGGCATCGGGACCACCTCGCAGGAGACGTCGTGCTGATGTTCCAACCCGGCGAGGAAGGCTGGGACGGTGCCGCCAGGATGATCGACGAGGGCGTGCTCGACGCATCGGGCCGGCGAGCCGACGCCGCCTACGGACTGCACGTCTTTTCCTCGCAACAACGCAACGGAACGTTCTTCTCTCGCCCCGGAACACTGCTCGCCGCGTCCTACAAGCTCTCTGTCACCGTGCGAGGCGAAGGCGGCCACGGGTCGTCGCCCTCCACCGCACGTGACCCAGTAACCGCGATGGCCGAGATGATCACTTCGATGCAGACGATGGTGACCCGGACGTTCGATGTCTTCGACCCCGTGGTGGTCACGGTCGCACGCGTGCGGGCTGGTATGCGGCACAACATCATTCCCGACGATGCAACGTTCGAGGCCACGGTGCGGTGCTACTCGGCGCGCACCTACGACGCAGTGCCCACGGCGCTGCGGCGCGTTCTGGAAGGTGTCGCAGCCGCTCATCGCGTCGGTGTCGACATCGAGGTGACGGCCGAATTCCCGATGACCGTCAACGACATCGACGAGACGGGTTTCGGAGCGGCGACCGTCGCGAATCTACTCGGCGAGGACCGCTACGAGACTGCGGCACATCCCCTTTCGGGCTCGGAGGACTTCTCGTACGTGTTGCAGGAAGTGCCCGGGGCTTTCATCGGGCTCGGCGCGTGTATGCCTCACAACGATCCCGCAGCCGCTCCCATGAACCATTCCCCGCGAGCCGAATTCGACGACTCCGTGCTCGCCGACGCCGCGACCGTCTATGCCGGCCTGGCCATCGCTCGACTCGACCACACCCCTTCACCCGAAAGAGATGCCCGATGACCGACAGCACAACCACCTCGTTCACGTCCGATCCAACCCGACGACGCGAACGTCGGGAGAAGTTCAAAGCCATTGTGGGAGTCGGTGCCGGCAACGGTATCGAGTACTTCGACTGGACCGTGTACGCGATCTTTGCGGCCTTCTTCGCACCGCAGTTCTTTCACACCGGCTCCGCCGTGTCGGATCTGTTGGCATCCTTCGGCGTCTTTGCCGTCGGCTTCGTCGCGCGCCCCTTCGGCGGTCTGCTCTTCGGTTGGTTGTCCGATCGACGCGGCCGCAAACTGTCGATGACACTGGCTGTGGCATTGGCGTCCGTGGGTAGCCTCGTCATCGGCCTGACTCCGACACACCAGACGATCGGCGCTGCTGCTGCCGTCGTTCTGGTGGTGGCGCGGTTGGTACAAGGAGTGGCCCACGGCGGCGAGCTTCCCTCGGCTCAGACGTACATCATCGAATACGCACCTCCCTCCAGGCGAGGTCTGTGGTCGAGCGTGATCTACGTATCCAACACGTCCGGAGTCGTGGCGGGAACATTGATGGGGGCTTTGCTGACGACCACATTGAGCAGCGCGCAGATGACGAATTGGGGCTGGCGCCTGCCGTTCCTGCTGGGCGGAGTGCTCGGTTTGTTCGTCCTGTGGATGCGCTCGCGGATGGCCGAAACCGAGGTGTTCGAGAAGTCCGGCGACCCACAGGCCGAGGTTTCGATGCGCGAGCAGTTTTCGACCCATCGCCGGCAGATCCTGCAGGTGCTGTTCTTCAGTGTCGGCGGCACGGTCTTCTATTACGTCTGGGCCGTATCGGCACCGGCCTATGCGATTGCTGTCCGCGGAATCGATCCGTCGGGCGCTTTATGGGCAGGTGTGGGGGCCAACATCGTGTTGGTCGCGTCTCTACCCGTGTGGGGTGCGATCTCGGACCGAATCGGGCGAAAGCCGGTGCTCTACATCGGAACTATCGGTATCGCGGTGTTGTTGTTCCCGCTGGAAGCACTCGTCGGCTCGACCGCAGTGTCATTGTTCCTCGCCATGTCCATCGCCCTGTGCGCCATCGGAGCGATCCTCGCCGTTATGCCCGCAATGATGGCCGAGTTGTTTCCCACGGGTATGCGAGCAGCCGGCGTGGGTGTGCCGTACTCGATTGCCGTCGCAGCCTTCGGTGGGACCGCCGCATACGTGCAGACGTTCTTCGCCGATCGTGGTTCGCCGGAGCTGTTCCAGTGGTACACACTCGCGTTGCTGGCCGTGTCCATCACCGCCCTGATCACCATCCCCGAGACGGGAAAGCGGGACCTGACTGCGACCGAACCGACAGCGGCCACCGGTCAGCCGCCTAGTTCGACGTAGAGGCCGTGCTCGGACGCAGTATGAATCGGATAGCGATTGTCGTGCTGCGTCGGGTCGACGCGAGCGTTCGGGTACTTTCGCAGGAATTCGGTGACGAGCACGGCGATCATCGACAACGCGAAGGACTTCCCCGGGCACGATCTCGGCCCCTTGCCGAAAGGCATCACCTGTGCTGAATCCATCACCGCCCCATGCACGTTCAGTAGTCGTGCAGGGTCGAACATCAAGCCGCTGAGGGCATGAACGGCATGAATATTCGGCATTATCAACGTATTTCGATGTAGCCGTACCACGCGGTCACCGACCTTCAGATCGAAATCCTCGGTGACTCGGCCGTTGAACACCGATCCTGGGGTGTCCACCCGCAACGCTTCCATCACACACGCACGCACGACCGCCGACGCGCCCGCGAGTTCCGGGGAAATCGAACTGATCCGATTCTTCCAGGTCGAATTTGCTGGAGCCAAAACATGTTTCAGGGTCGCTAGCACCGCGGTCCGGGTGGTGTCCACGGCGGCCACGAACGAGGTGGCGGCATCGTCGCGGATGACGCCGGCAGAGAACCCGGAAACACTGTGCAGCCGCGCCAGGTGACCCGCGACGGTCGAATTCTTTGATTCAGAGGACATCTGCAGCATGTGATGCTGCAGCGCACGCGTATTCGCACGCATCAGGCGTTGCTCTCGCGTCAACGGCAGGTGTTGCAGCCTCGGCTCGACCCTCATCGCGTAGGTGTTCGCGAACTTCCGCAACCGCAGAAAGTTCTCGTACAGCGCCTCGGCGAACGGGAGGCTGCACTCGCGTCCCTCCCGGTCGAGGTACCGGACCGGCGCGAACGCCGCCTCGCCCCACACGGCCTCGGCCACTGCCTCGCGGACACAGACCGTCACGACCGGACGCAAGTCGAGACCGCTCTCTCCGAAGTCGACCGTTGAATGGCGATCCAGCGCACGCACGGTGACGCCGAGCGCGTTGCCCGAACCGGTCGCCACGACCAGGTTTCTCTTGCGTTCCTTGAAGTCTGCTCGCGTCGACGACGCGAACGTGATGGCCTCCGGACTCAGCTGTCCGAACGAATGGCGTGCGGCAGTGTCTCGATCGATGTGAACGCCCACGACCTTGGGGTTGACTATCGCATCGATTGCCCGACGGGAGACCGCATACAATTGCACGCGACTGCCCCGCCACGTGCCGATGAAATCCGAGGTGCCGTCGCCGATGAAAAGATGATCACGGGTCAATTTGTGTTCGATGGCACCGGAGACCCTGAACTCGGCCGATAGTGGCAGCACCCCACCCTCGAAGTCGATCCCCTGCCGAAGGTAACTGGAGCGCTGCGCGAACACCGAGCTCACGTCATCACGGCTCCTCGACAATCACTCCGGCCGCCACTCGGCTGCTCCAGCCAGCTTAATCGCGGGTCGAGCGACGCAAGGAGGATCGGAGAGAGTATTTCGTCGATACTGGAACCCATGATTCGCAACGTGGTTGTCGGACGCCTCCGTGCCTCGACCGATTCCGATCAGGCCGATGCAGATGCAGCACAACTTGGGGACGGTCTCGCCGGAATCGCGGCGTTGAACCTGCCCGGCCTGCTCATGCACCACAGCGGCATCGATCTCGCACTGCGTGAGGGCGGTTGGAGCTTCGCGATCACCAACGACTGGCTCGACGCCGACAGCTACCGCGTCTACGACCTCGATGCCGAACACAATGTTCACCGCGCCCGAATCGCCGAGGTCTGTGACCACATTGCTCGAGTGCAGTTCGAGATGTGAGCGCGCGGGCCTTCGGATCTGTATCTCCCGCTATGCGAGATCCAAGGCAAGTGCTCGGTGGTCGGACACCTCTGGTTTCACAACGATCTCGAAACTTCGAACTGCAGTCGGATCGGACACCAACAGATAGCTGGCGCTTCGAATTCGTTTCGTATAACTGGACCCTCGCGTGTCGGCTTCTCCCACCAGGTCGGTCATTCCGTGCTCGGCCAGCAGTGTGAATGTCGTGCTCGACGGCAGCAGGTTCAGGTCGCCGCAGAGCACGATGACGTCGCTCGACGGCCGAACATGGTCGACGATCTCCACCATCTTCTGAGCCTGCTCCAGCCGAATGGGACTGTCGTTCTTGCCGGCTGGATCACGCAGACCGTGTAGTTGGATGACGGAGACGAACCTGTCGCCGACGCGATCGCGAACGGTCACCGTCAACGCGGCTCGTGGACGGTCGTCCACGTTCCACTTCGTGTGATCGACGAACCGTGAATGCACGAACCGCGCGTCGAGTCCGACGACGGGACAGTCCTCACGCACCCAGGTCGCAATCCCGAAGTCCTGTCTCAGTTCGACGCCGTCGGCGTCGGTGACAGGTCCGGCGTCGTTGGCGACGAAATACGGCGTGTAGCCGGGCAGCGCGGCGGACACGTCGTCGAACAAATTGAGCCGCTGCGGCAGAGTGCGCTCACCGTCGGCGAAAGTCGCCCAACCCGATCGGTTTGGAGTTCGCGTGACTTCCTGAAGACAAATGACCTCGGCATCAACGGATTTCAGCCATCCCACGAGTTCGTCGTACATGGCACCGCCCCATGCATTGATCGAGATGATCTTCACCGCACGATAATGGCAGACGCGGCGTGACTCGCGCGCTTCATTTTCGGTTGCGACGAGTGGACCCCTGACTCGACTGCCGGACGGACCGGACGTAACGTCATCGGCAACGCGCACTATCCGTGCGAATAGCGCACCGAAGGAGACGTCGATGCCCGATCCAGACGCGACAACCGTTGCCGAGATTCAACTCCTGTACGGCAGGCAAAGCCACGCAATCGATTCCGGACGCGCGACGGACTGGGCAGAGACATTCACCGCAGACGGCATCTTCGATTCGCCCAGTTACCCCGAACCCGAGGTCGGTCGCGACCACCTGACCGCCTTTGCCCAACGCTTCGTCGACAGCGCGGCCGAAGCGAACGAGAGGCGTCGGCACGTCATCACGAATATTTCCGTCGATCTCGTGAGCGTCGACGAACTGACAGTCGACTGCTACCTCCAGATCATGGCAACACCGCGTGGCGGCGAGACCCGGCTCGTCCGATTCACGTCGGTCCGGGATCATGTTGTACGAGTAGATGATCGGTGGTGTATCCAGCACAGGACCGTGTCTCGCGACGACGCCTGACACGACCCCTGAGCACCGGCTATCGAAGCAAACGCCCCAACCGCGCCGCCGCAGCGACGACGGCCGCACCGAGTTCGCCTTCGTCGTCGATCTCGAACACCGACGCACCCACACTCGCCATGGCGTCTCCGCGGCGACCCGGCACCACGGCGGACACTCCGCCGACCGATGGAATGACTTCACCGTGGGTGACCGCGTATCCGACGCGTCGTGCCCTCGTCACTTCTGCACGTTCGCCATCCGCCGGGGGCAAGGATGCAAGCATTGCCAGGCCGGCAGATCCTCGGTCGATCGGATCGACCTGCCCCCCACGGAACGCAACGTGCACCTTCGCGCCTCGGGGCTCCACAACCATCAAAGCCCTGACCTCCGTTGAATTTTCGCGAACGACGAGATGGACGGTCGCTCCCAGCTGATCCGCTAGTTCTTCGAGAACGGGGCGCGCCACGGTTCGCAGATCTTGCTCGACGGGTTCGGCGAGCGCCACCAGCCCGGCCCCCAGCGAAATGCGCTTGAAGTCGTCTCGCCGGCACAGATGATGAGCCTCGAGCGTGCGAACCAGCCGGTGTGCAACGGTGCGGTGCACACCGATTCCGTCGGCGATTTCGGTGATCGACAAGCCGTTCGGATGTTCGGCCAATAGCTCGAGCACGGCGAGGCCGTGGTGCAGCGTTTTGGACATCCCAGAATCGATGACCACGGAGTGACTGCCATCCATGCGGCGTGGATCCGTGTCGGTCATGAAGCGCCCCCTATTGACGAGTGTGAGGTGGACCACCTACAGTTCGACGTGAATCGCACACTGCGTGCGATTATCGCACACTGGCTCAATCGCCGCAAGCTGTCCCCTCGGACCGCTTCGCAGGCCCGATCACGATCTTTCGCACGAGGAGAACGCCATGAACAACCCCAATCACGGACGCGTCGTCGATCGCACGATGACTGCGGTCTACCCCGAACTGCCGGGCAAGGTTGCTGTTGTCACCGGGGCCGCACAGGGAATGGGAGCGGTGTTCGCGAAGGGACTTGCGGCGCGCGGCGTACATGTCGTCGGTGCCGATATCAACGACGCTCGAATGAAGGAAACAGCGGAGCAACTCAACACGGAGCTGACGACAGACTCGCTGGTCGAGCAACCCGGAACGATCATCGGCGCTCGAGCCGACGTCACCGTCGCCGATGATCACGAGGCACTCGCCCGAACTGCGCTGGCCGAATTCGGGCGGATCGACTTCTGGATCAACAACGCGGGGATCTTCCCGTTCGCATACGCCGCGGACATCACCCCCGAGCAGATAGGTGCCACGCTCAGCGTGAATGTCGAAGGCGTTCTGTTCGGTTCGCAAGCAGCAGGTCGCCATATGCGCGAAGGCGGCGTGATCGTCAATATGTCCTCGGTATCCGCTCTTCGCGTCCGCAAGGGCCGCGGTGCCTACTGCACCTCCAAAGCGGCCGTTGCCCACCTGACGGAATCCCTTGCCGTCGAGTTCGGAGATGTGGGCATTCGGGTCAACTCCATTGCACCTGGCTACATCGACACCGAGATGACCCGGTGGGTGCAGGAAGATCCCGAAGCGCTGGCCAAGGCACTCGATTCCGTTCCCCTGCATCGACTCGGCGCACCGGAGGAAGTCTTCGGGCCGCTCCTCTTCCTACTGTCGGACAGTGCTCGCTACGTGACCGGGCACAGTATTGCAGTGGACGGCGGGTCGCGACATGTCTGACGACTACGACGTCATCGTCATCGGCGGCGGCGGCGCGGGGCTTGCCGCGGCAGTCACTGCAGCCGAGAACGGTGCGTCCGTCATTCTTTTCGAGGCGCGCAAGGAACTGGGTGGATCGACGGCGCTGTCGGCCGGATTGTTCACCGCTGCAGCGACAAGTGTGCAACGCGCCCTCGGAATAGACGACAGCGCAGAGAAGTACTTCCAGCACTACATGGATCTCAATCAGTGGATGCTCAAACCCGGCCTGATCAGAACTTTCTGTGAGCAGGCAGGACCCACTCTGGAGTGGCTGATCGAACTCGGATTGGACATCCCAGCAAGGACTTCCGGCAACGCACACCAGCCAGGCCTGAGTCAGGCGGGCGTCGAGGACGTCTGGAGGGGTCACGTTCCGAAGGACCAGGGGTACGGCCTCGTTCAGGTTTTGGACGCCGCCCGCCGCAGGCACGGAATCGAGGTCGTTTTCGACACCCGAGTGCAAGCACTACTCACCGAGAACGATCGGGTCATGGGAGTCGTCGCCGATGATGTCGAACTCCGTTCTGCGGCAGTCGTGGTGGCCTCGGGTGGTTTCGCTCGGGATCCCGAGCTGGTCGATATTCATTTTCCAGCTGCCAACCGGGCCGGATCCGCTCTCTTCGTCGTTGCTGCCGAGGGCAGCCGCGGCGACCACCTTCGCTTCGCGCCGTCGGTGGACGCGTCCTTGGCAGGTCACGGGTGGGGGCTCATGCTGCCCACCGTCTACTTTCAGCGCTACCACCACTGGCAATCGGGATTTCCCCCGAAATCACGTATTCACGTGAATGCCGCGGGACGTCGATTCATGGACGAGGACGCCTCGTACGCGGTCTCGACCGGAATCATCGACGGTCAGGGTGGCTCCGCCTGGATGATCTTCGACGACAACGCTCGACAGAATCTGCCTGCGGGATATGCCGATTGGGCACCCGATCGTATCGAGGACGAAGCAGACGCCGGCCGGACACTTCGCGCATCCTCTATCGCGGAGTTGGCCGAACTCATGGCAGTGCCCGCCGCGGCCCTCGATTCCACGGTCGAGCGATGGAATGCGCACATGCCCCACGGCGAGGATCCCGACTTTCTGCGCCATCGGACACTCGCCAACAAGGGCAGTACGTCGAATCCCGAACCCATGGAGACCGCCCCCTTCTATGCCGCACGAATCCTTCCTGCCGAATTGGTTTGCACGCATGCAGGTTTGGAGATCGATTCTGACTCCGCCGTGCTGACAACACGCGGCACCCGCGTGCCTGGCCTGTTCGCTGCAGGCGAGGCAGGCGCGGGAGTTCTCGGACAGCGATACGTCGGTGGCGGTAACGCTGTCGCCAATGCTCTCACCATGGGCCGAATTGCCGGTCGAAACGCCGCCCTTCACACCGTCGATGCACAACCACTAACGGCCTGACCACCCCCGACCTCGAGGACACCGATGACTACCAACGATCGCGCCGTGCAGCCCGAGTCGGATGCACGAGCCCCCAGCACCAACCCGAAACAATCTCCTCTGACAGTAATCCGGGCTGCTGTCGTCGGAACCGTCGTCGAGTACTACGACTTCGGCATCTACGGCTACATGGCCACCACCATCGCCGCACTCTTCTTCGTCTCCGACGATCCGACGGCAGCCCTTCTCGGCACATTCGCGGCGTTCGCCGTTGCCTTTTTCCTTCGCGTTCCGGGCGGAATCTTCTTCGGACACATAGGCGACAAGTACGGCCGCAAGAATGCCCTGTCTTGGACCATCCTGCTGATGGTGGTTGCCACCGCCGGAATCGGATTACTCCCGACATACGTCACTCTGGGAGTGTGGGCCACCTCGGTTCTCGTGCTGTGCAGATGCCTACAGGGATTCGCTGCGGGTGGTGAGCTCGGAGGCGCGAACGCGTTTGTCTCCGAGTCCGCACCGACGCGGTGGCGTGCGACCCAGACGTCGATGGTCAACACCGGAACCTACATCGGATCGTTGCTTGCCTCGCTGTGCGCACTGGCGCTGAACTCCGTGTTCACCGACGAGCAGATTCTCTCCTGGGCATGGCGAATCCCGTTCCTGCTCAGCCTCGTAATCGGCGGCGTCGGCATCTGGATCCGAAGCCGACTCGATGACACCCCCGAATTCAAGGAACTCGAGGACAAGGGTGAAACGAAGAAGCTCCCCATCTCCGAACTACTCAGCACCTCGGGTGGAAGCGTCGTCAAGATCATCATGCTCGGCGCACTGATTACGGGCGGGTACTACATCGCGTCGGTTTATGCGGCCACGTATCTCAAGACCGAGGGCGGCCAAACCTCGCAAGCTGCATTTCTGTCGACCTCGCTCGCGTTGGTTCTGGGAGTGATCACCCTGCCTGTTTCGGGCTACATGGCCGACAGGTACGGCCGGAAGCCCGTCCTGTTCGCGGGCAGCTTCGCTGCCATCGTTCTCGGTGTCCCGATGTTCATGATGATGGCCGGCGGCACGCTGTGGCAGGCCGTCGTCGGGCAGTCGGTGTTGTTCATCGCGGTGTCCGTCGTCAACGGTGCCTCGTACGTGACCTACGTGGAAATGCTCAAGACCTCGGTGCGGTACACAGGGCTGGCTCTGGGCAACAACACCACGAACATGTTGCTCGGCGGCACAGCACCTTTCATTGCCACGTACCTGATCTCCCTCACCGGAAATCCGCTCGCACCCGCTGGCTACTTCGTCTTCTGCGCCGTCATCACCTTCGCCACGGTCTTCTTCGTGACCGAGACGAAGGGGACCGAACTGAAGACAGAGTGAGAGGCCCTCGCATGAACTTCGAGAACAAGACGATCGTGGTCACCGGCGCAGGCAGCGGCATGGGCCGAGTCGAATCGGAAATGCTGGCGGCCCAGGGAGCCAAGGTGTGGGTCACCGATATCTCGGAGGCCACAGGCGAAGCGGTGGTGAAGAACATCCTCGATTCGGGCGGTCGAGCAGAGTTCTACCAGCTCGATGTCACCGCACCGGACTCGTGGACGGCACTGGCGAGATCCATCGAGTCATCGGATGGTGACCTCGACGGACTGGTCAACAACGCCGGTGTCAGTCACCGAGCGGGCATCGAGGACACGACCGTCGCGGACTGGCACCGCGTCATGAACATCAATCTGAGCTCAGTGTTCTTTGGAATGAAAGCTTGTGCGCCACTTCTCAAACGGGGTGGTGGTGGTTCGATCGTCAACGTGTCGTCCATCGCCGGAATGCTCGGCTACTTCGCGGCAGGATACGGCGCCAGTAAATGGGGAGTGCGTGGACTGTCGAAGGTAGGAGCACTCGAATTTGCCGAGTACGGAGTTCGAGTCAATTCGATCCACCCCGGCCTGGTCGACACACCGTTACTGCATTCCGGCTCAACGGCTTTCGTGGAAAAAAGCCTACAGTCGGTACCCGCGGGACGTGTCGCCGACGCCGAGGAAATCGCAGAATCGGTCGCGTTCCTACTGTCGGATTCATCGCGGTACATCACCGGCACAGAGATCGTCGTCGACGGTGGCCTGACCTCCGGCGGGATCTACCACCGCATCACCAACGAGTTGAAAGCTGGTTGCTGATGTCGGGTGAAGACCGAGCGGCGATCACCGAGGTGCTGTATCGATACGCCCGGGCGGTGGACCGCAAGGACTTCGAGAGCCTGAGAAGATGCTATTTCCCTGACGCCGTCGACAACCACGGGGGCTATGTCGGCACGATCGACGGTTTGATCGAGGACATCGAGCTTCGTCATCGAACCATCGACAGCTCGATGCACTTCATAACCAACGTCATCATCGATCTGGAACCTTCCGAACAGGTGGCCGAGGTCGAGTCCTATTGCCTGTGCTTCTTGCGGCAAGAACCCGAGATCGCATCGTCGACGCACGTCTTGACGACCGTGAAATGCCGATACGTGGACCGCTTCGAAAGACGGGACAACGAGTGGCGGATAGCGGATCGAGTAGTCGTGTTCGACGAGTCCCTGTGCACCACTGTCGAAAACGTGCTGGACCCGTCTTGGATCACCTCCCGCCGTTCCCAGGCCGACCCGGTATTCGCTCGTAGGGCCCGAAACAGCATGTGACACGTTGCCGACGCTAAAATCCGTTGAGTATCTACTATGGAGGCGGCGTCATCTTCGACCTGCACTCGAGGCTCGAGTGGCGCGTTCACGCTGCACTCGATTGGAGACTCGGTGAAACGTAAGTCCCCATCTCAGTCGATGTTCCGCGACGGTGCCGGAAGCCTGGCGTTGGTGGCGGGCATCGTGGCGGTGGTCTGCGCATTCGTGCCCTTCGTCGGAGACTTCGTCACCATCCCGGCCGGACTGGTCGCGGTGATCAGTGGCTGGATCGGTCTCGGCCGCGCGGTCGAGGGCGACGCGTCCAACGGCCGGGAGGCGGTGATCGGTGCGGCGCTCGGTGGTATCGGACTGTTCATCGTGTTTCTGACATTCGCGGCATCGTCCATGTGATCTCAGGACATTCGCGGCCGGCGGTTGATTCAGTTGTTCTCGCGGAGCCCAGGAGTCATCGCAATGTCGGTCACTTGCTGGACCGTCAACACGGGGTCGGCGGATACATCGACATGGCTGCCGTCGGTCGCGTATACCTCTACGCGACTTCCTTTTTCGGATGACCTGACATCGACGACGGTGCCGTCATTCAGTGTGCGACGCTCATCGACGGACCCCGCGAAACACGGCCCTGCGGGCTGGTCCGATGTCGACAGCATCACGTCCAGGTCGCCCACGGCCCCGCCCAGCGCGATTCGCCCGTACGCAGTGGCGCCGGTGTCGAAGGTGTCGAAGGTCAGCGGTGGGAACATCGCATCGGGCACGACCGTGGTTCCAGCGGGCAGTGCCTGAATCAAGGCGGCGGATTTGGCCGCTGCGTCGAACCCCACGGGGACAGAATCAGGTCCGACAATTGCGTAATTGATTCTCTGCATGTCCTCGGGCTGGACGACCTCCTCACAGCCGGGTATCGACACGGCGGCGGGTTGGGGATCGTGGAGTAGACCGGCGACTACGACGCCGGCTGCCACGGTGCCGACGATCACCGCCACTGTGGACCACACCGACTTCGGGTCACCTGGATTTGCCACCCTGCCAGTGTCCACTGCCGACGACGACCCTCACCGTCCGGGACCGCGCGTACGGCTGGCTGATCGCAGCACGGATTGCCTCCGGCCTCAGGCAGGGCATCGGCTTCGGTCTCGATGTAGACGGACGATCAGGTGCGGTGGACGCACGGTCATGCGCCGACTGCATCGGGCCGTCAAGCTGGTCACATGACGACACAGGCCGACGCGGCCCCACCACTGCGAACCCGCACTGCCTGGTGGGCAGTGATAGCGATGATGGCGACGAGCTTCGTGCTGGTGACCGCCGAGTTCCTCCCCCCGAGCCTGCTGCCGTCCATGGCCGCATCCCTTGGCGTCACCGAAGGTCAGGCGGGGCAAGCCGTAACCGTGACCGCGTTCGTCGGGCTGCTCACCGCACCGACGGTCGCCGTCATCTTCCCGCGTCTCGACCGGCGCTCTCTCCTGGTCTGGCTGGTGGTCGGTGCCACGGTCTCGAACGTTGCCGTCGCCCTGGCACCCAACCTGCTGACCCTTCTCCTGGCACGCCTACTCCTCGGGGCCGCGATAGGCGGATTCTGGGCGATGTCGCTGGCTGTCGCCGCCCGTCTGAGCGCACCGGAGCACCTGGGTCGCGCCGTCATGGCCGTCAACACCGGTACCACCCTCGCAACCGTCGCGGGAGTGCCCTTGGGCCTCTATCTCGGGTCGGTCCTGGACTGGCGCAGCGTCTTTCTGGGTGCCGCGGCGCTCACCGCCATCGTGGCGGTCGCGGTGCGACTCGTCCTCCCTCCCGTCACACCCGGTGCGGCGGCCGGTCTCCGTGGCCTCGGCCTGGCCCTCGCCATTCCCGGTGTCGCCTGGGGACTGGTCGGACACGTCCTGGTGGTGCTGGGTCACTTCGCCGCCTTCACCTACATTCGCTCCGCACTGGATCTGTCACCGTCGCTCGGCTCGACCGGCGCGGCCGTTCTGCTGATCGTGTTCGGGATAGGAGGCTTCGTCGGCAATCTCGTCGTGGGAGTGCTGATCGACCGTCACCTCGCTGTCCTGCGACTGGCGGTGCCTCTTTTGATGTCCGGCGGCATCGCGGGCCTGGGAATCTTTCCTGGTCAGGTCGCGGTTGTCGCCGTAGCGGTCGCCGCCTGGGGATTCGCCTTCGGTGCATGGCTGACGGTCGTGTCCACCTGGATGGCCCGGGGCGCGGGAGACCGCCTGGAGGCTGGCGGCGGGCTGGTCGTTGCCGGGTTCCAGCTCGCAATCACCATGGGTGCCGGTGCCGGCGGCCTGCTCGTGGACAGTGCGGGCATCCGGGTAGCGGTCCTCATAGCCGCGACTACTGCCTTGGCCGGCGCGATCATCTTCAGCACAGCCCGCCTGTCGGCTACAAAGCTGTCAGACGAGGTGGTCGCGTGATTGTCGGCGTGCCGCCCGCCACCGCGCAGGCGAAGCTCCCTCGTGGCGCTGGAATGCGCGGCTGAATCCTGCGTCGGAGCCGTAACCCAGCCGGCGCGAAATCTCGGTGACGGTGACATGATCGTGCGCCAGCATCTGCTTGGCCAACTCGATGCGTGCTGCGGCCAGATAGGCGACAGGGGGCCGTCCGAGTAGGTCACGGAACCGCACCGCGAAAGCCGACCGTGACATCGCAGCCACGCGAGCAAGGTCGTCTACCGTCCAGGCCCGACCCAGGTCACGATGGAGTTCGTCGACCGCCCTGCTTATATGGGGGTCCTGGACCTGCCGGAGCCAGCCGGCTTCCGCGCAGCCGAGCTCGAACCACCGCCGGACGGCCACCGAGGCGACCATCGTGCCGATCCGACTGCAAATGACCGAATCCCCCAGTCTCGCCGAATCACTCGACGCCCAACCAGCACGCATGCCCTCGATCAGGGCGATCACCTGCGGCTCGTGATGGGAGAACCGGTGCACGACCATGGCCGCGGGCAGCGTGTCCACCGTGGTGCGTCCGCTCACCGCCGGCACCATGCTCACTCGTACCGCTGATGACCGCGCCTGCGCACGGATCCGGTAGCGGTGAACTCGCGGGAAGAACACCAGATCCCCCGCGGCTACCTCGATCCCGTCGCGATCGCCGACCCAGAGCGTCGCCACCCCAGTCGTGACGAAGATGAATCCGGCGGGACCGTCCGACCGCTCGATCGCGTTTCCTGCATCGAGCTCGACGCGATCCGACTCGACCAGGGTCCACTCCAACGCCGAGAGCGCGCGATTGACCGCCTGCCGCCGAGGGGTGTCGTTGACGACTGTCATGCCGCAATCAGCACCGCGGCGACGCCTGGTATTCCGCCCCCTGAAACCCGTGTGGTCGGACCCAGAGGACAACGTCCGATCGCAGCGAAGTGGCCGCCTCATTCGAAAATTGTCCGACTTACCACGTTGTTCGTCCGTTCGGCACTGCGCCTGAGTGGGATCTGGTTCTCAGCCGGGAACTCGGCCAAAGTGGTTGGCGCAGATGACCGTTGCGGTGGTGGGTACTGGGCATGTCGGCACGCACTGTCTCGCCCCTGTTCGGGACGCATGACTCAACGCTTCGCCCCGAAATCCGGCCAATGTGCTGAGTAAGTGTTGAGCCTGCCGCACTTCGAACGGGTAACGAAAAAGCCCCGGAACCGCATCGCTGCAGTTCGGGGCTTCATTCTTTTGTGCGCCCGAAGGGATTCGAACCCCTAACCTCCTGTTAGCGGGCAGCGCTTGCCGTTGTTGTCCACCATTTGATGGAAACAACCGATGAGATGCGCGGACGCAACATCTCAGGGTTCACGAGTTGCAATCTGTATTCATCCTTATCCGTCGTTTCCGTGTCGTAAACGTGTCGCGGGTCGAATGCCATCGAAGCAAACCCCTTCTCAGTGCCACACCCGTTGAAAACGGCGTTGCGGGGGCTGAGCAATATCCATCGAGCCAAGCGGCCTCTCCACAACTGGACGGACACTGTCCGGCCCGATCACGTCCGAGCGGTGTGCACGTACGATCTCGCTCACACGGTCATTGGAAGGATCTGCAGCCTTGAGCTGCTCGGTCGCTTCTACCAGAAGTAAATCGAGCCGGCGTACCTCCGCCTCAGCTGCAATAAGACGCTCTTGGACACTGGCCGCTCTGTGCCCACACCACTGCCGCAGCAGCTCGTACCTTGGCTTGTCATACCTCAAATAGAGGTCGTAGGCCTCGTCGGCCGAACGCGCGCCTCTGCCGCGGCCGGAGACAAACTCAGGCTCGCCGTGTAACGATTCATGCTGGGCCTTGCGTTCGTTAGCGAGGACGTAGTCGAGCACGGGCACCGGATTGTGCGAGCAAGCAGCCTTGCAGAGTTGCATCGCTCCGAGAGGTGACAACATCAACTTGCCGTAGACCTCGGCCCAATCGGCCTGTTGCAAAAACTCTGAACCCGGCACACCAACTACGTCGCTTAACGCGTTGACATCGTGGACCTGCGCGACCGGATGGAGTTGCGAACCGAAGGGATGCCCAGCACCAATAACGAGCCCAGCGATATGCGACGGAATGAACGTGTCGAAGAAGGTGTGTACCAAACCCTCCTCGCACTCTGTGAGGTCGACCTGGCGGAACCGATCCCACACGCGCTCCGCAGCCTCGAAGTCTGACTTCTCTGTCCATGGCACCTTGAGTCGTTTGCCTGGAACAGCCTCTGTCACAACAGAAGTCTTTCGACCGATTCTCTCGATTACAGCCCGGAACGAGGTCATCTGAAGCTCGATCGAAACGACCCTCACCCGTTCAATGGGCGCGTCGGCGCTTGCCTTGTAGACGTACTCGCTACCGATCTCTGGCATCTCCATTGAATCTCCATCCTTCGTTCGTGGCGACACTTGAAGCGCGCAACTAGCGAGACAGTTCACCTTCCTTGCAACGCCGCAGCTCACGAGGGCCGTACTGCCAAGCCGCAGTGAGTGTTCGAGCTGAACCGGTATATGTAGCGCCGGCGCGCTACCCGCCAAACGCGGCCGCGAAATCGCCCGTCCAGAGGCGACGACCCGGCCACTGCGGGGTGATCGTGGCCGGCGACAACTGAGCGACCGAAACCTCGTACGCTGAGTTCACCGTCACCACTCCCCCAGGCGGAATCAGGCCCGACCCCTTCACACCGTCTGACTTGATGCCATTTACGGTCCCCGAAAGCCACGCATCCTCCGCGGATGAGCCGCCAGGTCCGTAGTTGAGGTAGGGCGTCCACCAGTCGGCCGCGTCGAACGTATCGGTGCCAGTGTTCCGTAGCTCGATCGAGATGATCGTGAATGGCCCGTCACCATCGAACGAGTTGGTCGATTGACCTCCGGTTAGGGCTGTGACTGTGACGGCGAGGCCATCGGGGTAGTTGATTGTTTCCCTTGGATCTGCCGCGTCAGGTGGCTTCGGCAAGGCCGCTGCCTCGGTAGAGAACGTCGTCCGAACCTCGTCAGGCACGCGGCTCTGCGACGCAGAACTTCGCGGAGAATCGTCCATCGCAGCCGACACGACATTACCGACGATGAACACAGCTAGAACGACGCCGCATACCTTCCAGATCGTCCTGTTCGTCTTCTTCGATGGGGACTCTTGCGGCGTGGATTGGGGCGGATTGAGAACGTAGTCAGGTTGGTGCTGGGGTAACGGACGCGACTTGGTTTCGGGAGTCCATTGAGTCCCATCCCAGTAGCGGATCAGTTGTGGGTTCGCGGGATCCGGATACCAGCCAGCAGGTGTCATCGGTAAGGAGTACCAGACAAGTCCGACACGCTCAAACGAGGATATTTTCGTGTGGCCACAGAGTCGTTCGATTGAATGACGTTGCGCTCCAAAGACTCGCCTCATGGATGAAGCAGCCGACCGACGTTGGACAGCGTCGGGTCAGTTCCCGGCAATGTCGCCACGGCATGGAGCGGCGGCTCACTACCAGGCTGATACCGAGACGGAAAAACCGGTCAACCGATTCGAAACCCGACCCGCTGCGTGAGTGCCTGGTCTCGGGTGAAAGTGATCGTGGGGCTCGTTCCTATGCGCGCCGTATAGAACTGTGCGATCCCGACCTGGGCTGAGTAGGGGAAGACGCAAGTGCCGTCCGGTGTCCACGACCCCGGCCCTAGTGTGCCCGTTCCGACCGTGACGCTCGCTTCGTTCACAATGGTTACTTGTGCTCCCTCGCTCGCGTAACGCGCACCTAGGCCTCCCTCACATCGCCCGGCCGAGAGATCCACAATCGGAGCGATCCCTTGCAGTGTGACGTCACCCTGCACAGTCGAAATTGATGCGTCTCGGGTCGGCGGTGCCGAGGTAGTGAGCCGGTCCCGGTCGCCAGGGGTCGGCGAATCCGCCTCTGTCGAGCAGGCCGCACAGCAGACCGCCGTGAAGAGTAACGCTACAGCGAGATTCGACGAGCTTTGCATGGCCGAATCATATGCGATGACAACACAATTAGGCCGCACTCTGGCGACCAAAGACGACTGCCACAGCCTCCGAAAACTTGTCCAATCCGGTTCACCAAATCTTGCGAACGCCGCCTTGAGTTGGGGATCAGCGGCCGGGCAAGCGGCGTTAGTCACCTCGCGTCGTTAGGTACGTTAGGTCGACCTCGGGGGCATTCCGAGAACGTTCGAAACTGAACTGTCGCCCGCTCACGACCTCGTAATCCAGGCTGTCAACGTCATCTGCTGCCGCGGCAAGGAGTACGCTTTCTTGTGTCCATAGTGCGGCACAGGCGAGCCAACCTTCGTGGCACAATTTCACATTCTCTGTGTCGAGCGCCATGGCTGCAGCCCGGTCCACCGCCTTGCTCTCCACGAGGGTGTCGACGAGGTTCATATCGAGTTCGTCTACGCCCTCGTAGTCTGGGAAGTCGCCTGACTCCAGCACAAAAATCACGGTCAGTCGCGGCGAGGCGCTGGAGAAGTTGGGTGTCCCCTCTAGGCGTATCGACGCAATTCGTCCGAGACACGATCCCTCGTTGGATTGCTTGCCGGCCTTCTTCTTCATCCGATCGAGCAGGGGATAGAGGAGAGGGGTGAACGCGTCAGGTAAGGCGACCCGAGCGAAGTGGCGGGCAATGGCCTCCGCGAATATGGCTCGGTCCAAATCAGATTGGATGGTTCCTGCAACCTCTACGTCAACCAGCAAGCTCCGTTCGAGCGTGGTGATTTTCGACAAATCTGCAACATGGAACGGTTGAAACCACGGCAACGACGCGTAACCAGGACGGTGTCCACGGTAAATCTCACCGTACAGCTTCTCGTCCACGGCGAGGACAGGAGCTACTTGGAAATTGGGCAGTCGATCACTTGAGCGGCGCAAGTCGCACGTCTGCGACAGGACTACGACATGCTCCTCTGCATCGGTGATGGCGAGAATCAATTCTTTGCCTTCAGCTTCTGCAACTTCAACGGCAGCATCCGTCAATGGGTAGGTTGAGTCCACTACTCGGACATTGGCTTCCTGGAGCGGTAACACATCACCCTGAAAGACCTTGCTGGAGGCGTTGTCGGCGCGCGCGTGAGCGCTGGAAGAGTCTTCGGTCACTCCCCAGCAGCTCCACGTTTACGAAGTCGTCGGACCTTGACTGAAGTGGTGCGGGTAGGGCGGTTGATCGAGGGATCTGCTCCTGGGGCGTCTGAGGCCAGGAACTCACGCATCGGAAAGTAGGACAGCTTCCGAGTTGTGTCGGCAGCACCGTCTATACGAAAGCGCGAAAGTAACGACGATCCACCCCCGGTCCCAGGCGCAATAAGCCGCTCACGGGTAAGTCTTGCGGTCTGCCTCTCGTTGGTACTGACAAGCTCCGATAGCGATGTGAGGCGCTTAGCGTTAGCCGCAGAAATTGGAGCGCCATTGACCCAAAGGTGTACAGATCTGGTCGACACTCCAATTGCAGAGGCCAGTTCGCCCCAAGTCAGACCTGACCGCGCCTTCAAGGCGCGAACCGAAGCAGCGATATCCCCGCTGTCTGAAATCAACTGCCCGGACGAATCTGAGGAATCCAGCAATAGTCGACCGGTTGTGGTTCGAGCAATGTCTCTATTGGCCGCCCGCACTGCCGAAACCACTTCAGACGCAGCCGCGACAGGTGCGCCAGAGGTAGCTGTCCCGAGCGGCGCAGTCAAAAGCACGCCAGAAACTGCCCACGGGATCACGATTGCACGCAGGCGTTGTCCGCGACCGGGTTGATCGACGCTGACCCCCGATGTTGTTCCTACCGCTTGCATATCTTGAGCGAGAAGGCTGTTTGTCATATTGACCTAACCCTCTCTTCGATACCTGTCGTGCAAAGCCTGGCTCGTTGCCCACCTGAAGAAAGAGTATGCGTGCTCAGAATACTGCCTGAGCAGCGAAACTAACCCTTCTGCATCAAAGTAGATGTGACCAGTACCGTTGAACACGTCCATGTCGAGTGTCCAAGACTCGCGACTGGATGCCTCCACCCCTGGGCTGAATGTAACGCCAGCAGGCAGTAATCCAGTTCTGATCTGAAGCTGATCATCTGGTTCGATGACAATCAGCGAGTCACTGATGGTGTGGCCTAAGGCCATTCCCGACCCGAGCGCACCAGCAAGCAGCATCAGTCGGGGGTTGACGAAGTCCTCCAAGTTCTGGATGTCCTCGCCTTCGATGCGGTTTATGTAACGCAAACCCACCCTGTCAACTACGGGTGGGGGAGCGACGCGGCCGACCGCCGCGAAGATCGCCCCCGCACGGCTACAGAAGTCATCACGCGACGCATAGTCGGTGGTTTGCAGGCTGATGGAGTTCTCAGTGAGTGTCACGACCCACTCACCGGCAACGTCGCTAAGCGTACGGGCGACTTGTTCCGACGCCTGACCTGCCGGGCTGATGGTGCCGCTGACTATGCGTCGACGAACAGGATACTCGGGGAGTTCGGCAGCGATCCCGGCCTCTCCTTCGTCGGACACCAATGCAGGTGTCTGACTATGCTGTATTTGAGTCACAACTTGCTTGAGCGGTCCACCCTTTAGGGGAACTTCGCTCACCAGACCCAGACTGAAGGCGTTCGTATCTATCCTCATCACTTCACACTCTACTTCACATCAGTCGTCTCAGGTAACTATTAGGTTCGTGTCAAACTTGACTACTTGCGCAACCCAAGCCCTACTGAAGCTTTGAACCCGTCGCGCCAAGGACGGCCCAGGGTCAGGGCTCCCGCGCGGATGGCCATACGGCGGCGGGAGTGCCCTCGACTGCTTCCGGGGATGGCTACGCAGAATCTGGTTGTCGGCGTCACCATCGACCAGGAACGAGACTGCATGACGCACCTGTCGGTGAAACGGTCGACGTCACCGGTTCCACACCAATATCCGTGACATTTACCCGTGAACTGTCACAGAACCTGTCATGCTGTCTCGATGCTTTGGTGGATAGTCGGCATCGTTGCCGCGTGGGTCGTAATCTGCGCGCTCGCGGCCGTGTGGATCGGCCGCGCCATCAGCCACGCCGACCTCGAAGAACAAGCCGCTGAGCTGCGCCGCGCGGAGAAGCACGAGACAAGTGTCATCAGCATCGAACCCGCGTGCCCCTCAACCAGGCCTCTGAAACAGTGCGAGCGAGCGCGACGGTGAGCGCAGGGCCAGCAGGGTCGTAGCCCCCGTCGACGACCGCGGCCCACTCGATCCCGTCCATACCTACTCAGACGCAGGGTGCGCGGGGGCGGTTCCCTTGGCGATGAATACATCGTCAGAGCCCTCGTATCGGTAGCCGCGTCGTCCGTCCGGAAGCATCACCCACCCGGCCTGTCCCTCGTCGGCGGGCGGTGAAGGTCGGGTGGTCGGTCGTGTGAACAACATTCCATAATTTCGTCAGACTCGATGAACGGCTGTGGCAAACTCTTGCGATGCCTCAGGAAACGAACACTTCGCCACCGAAGCGCCACCAGGTTTTCGTGATCTCGCCAATCGGTGCCGTTGGCTCCGACACTCACACCAAGGCTCTGCTCGCGCTGGAGTACATCATCAAGAAAGCCTTGCCGGAGGAAGAGTTCGAGATCCGTCGGGCGGACTTCGAGCATGCTCCAGACTCGATAACTCAGCTGGTGGTGAAGCGGATTATCGAAGCCGATTTGATCGTCGCCGATCTCACCGGTCACAACCCCAACGTGTTCTACGAACTGGCGATTGCCCACAGCTTCAAGCGGCCCGTAGTGATCATCACGACCGAGGGAACACCGGCCCCGTTCGACATCACCGACCAGCGATACATCTCGTACAACCTGGCGAACCCCGCTTCGATCTATGCATCCCAGGAGCGCCTACTGGATTCGGCGAGATACGCACTCGCACACCCCGAAGAACTGCACACTCCGGTCTCTGAGTACGCGAAAGCGTTGGACCGTACCAGCAGGGCGGTTAGCGGTGATCAGGACGCTCTAGTCGAGTTGTTCGAGGGGCTCCAGGAGAGGTTGAGCGGCATCGAGGGGTCAGTCAGGTCCATGCGGGTTGAGTCGCGGAATCGCCGCCTGGTGTACACGCCGACGGGTGACTCTAGCGGGGGCACCACCCAGGAAGTCGTTCGGCGACTCGCGAATGGGTCGATCATTCCGAGCGGAATGACTGCCCGTGAATGGAAGGCAGCACAAGAGGCGGTCTACAGAGATCAACACCTCTCCCGGTTGGCAGAGGAACGCGACAATCCTGATCAGCATGCTGCTGACCGTGCGACCATCGAGCGAGAGAAGGAAGAAGCAATGATGAATCGTCAGGGAGACGAAAACGACGTATAAAGTGCGTCGGCTTCCGCTTTCGACGGTGCATCCCACGGCAGTGTAGACCAGGCAATGACACCATCACCCGTCTTGTAACGCTTCAACGTCGTATCGCGGCCAGGCTCCCCCACCGCCAACACCGTGTTCGCTGTCGCCCACTGCGCAGTAGTGCCGCGCCTCACCTGAATCTTCGCCATCAGGGTGTACCTCCATCAAAAACTGTTGCTTCGCTTATGATTTGGTCGACTTTTTGTCGTACTTCGTTGTCAGGGTCTCGGGGTCGAAGGCTGCGGCGGCTCAGCTCGGACATTCTGGTACCGCGATTACCGAGAAGCATTACATCGAGAAGGCGTCCGAAGCACCGGATCTCACCCACATTTTGGATCAACTCGGAGGCCTGGGATCGCGGACAACTCGGTAGTTCCGTCATCGTTTCCGTGTCGTAGAGCCAAACGCCGACAATGAAAAAGAGTCCCCCTCCTGCATATTCGCAGTTGGGGGACTCTTTTCTTGTGCGCCCGAAGGGATTCGAACCCCTAACCTCTTGATCCGTAGTCAAGTGCTCTATCCGTTGAGCTACGGGCGCATGTTCAGTTGTCGTGCTGGTCTAGCTGAACGGTAAAAACTCTACCGTTCGTGGCGGAGGCGAGAGGATTTGAACCTCCGGTCCCGGTGAAAGGACAAGTCATTAGCAGTGACTCCCATTCGGCCGCTCTGGCACGCCTCCTAGGCTGCCGGCCCTCTCGGACCGCCGAGGAAAGAGATTACACACGGCAAAGGCCAGAAGGCAAAACGGCTGGTCGACGCCTCAGGTTCGCACGGCGTTCGCGTAAAAGATGCTTGTTGCTCGTCAACGCAAGAAGCTGTCGAACCAATCGAAGATTCGAGTCTGCGCGTCGACGAGAGCTGCCTCGGCCGGGTCCGTGTGGTCGCTGCTGCCCGGCTGCTCCCTGGGATGGTCGGCTCGATGCTGCACACCTGAATAGCTGACGATGTTCGTGGCCACTGAGGCGCGCGTGGCAGCGTCGCGAAGGGCTTCGATGTGATCGGGTGGGGTGTGCGGGTCGTCCTCGCCGTAGAGACCGAGCCAGGGCGCCTGCAGCTTGGGTGCAGCCTCCACCAACGCGACCGCGTCGGAGTTGAGCGGTTCGACGATGCCCGCCGCGGCAACACTGACCGCCGCTCCGACCGGACGGCTGGTGGCCACGATCAACGCCGCCGTTCCTGCGTCGTCGAATCCGATGACCCCGACACAATCGGGATAGACCCCGCGCTGAACCAGCCAGTCGGAGGTGGCATCGAAGTCCGCGAAGAGGTCGTCGCCGAAGACTTCCTTGTCGTCGCCGTGACCTCGATGAAAGAGGTTCGGGGCGACGGCGAGCCAGCCTTCCATCGCCAGTGCGCGCAGCAGGTCGAGTAGAGACTGCGGAATTTCACGCGCCTCGTGCAGCACGACGATTCCGCCGCGCGGTGTGCCCTCCGGCTCGACGGCTGTCAGAGGCACCTTCTCCCGCGGCGGAGATTCGTGTGCGGACGTATCCACCTCGTCGTCCGCGCCGACTGTGGGCGCGGTGGCGGACCGAAGGACTGCGACGTCGCTGAAGATTCCCGACATACTTATCGAAGATAGGACGATCGGTCCGGTCGCGCATAGCAATAACACGGACACGTAGAAGTCAACCCCCGAACCTGGGCGCATAATGGCAGCCGTGACCGCGCACATCCGCCCCGACCTCGACGCCATCCCCGCTTACATTCCCGGCCGTAGCTTTCCGGGGGCAATCAAGCTGGCGAGCAACGAAACAACGCAGGGCCCGCTGCCCAGCGTGCATGCCGCTATCGCCGAGGCAGTCGGCGGCGTCAACCGCTACCCCGACATCCGGGCGACGGCACTCGTCGAATCCCTGGCGAAGAAGCTCGGAGTTGCGACCGACAATGTAGCCGCGGGTAACGGTTCGGTTGCACTGTGCCAAGAGGTCGTTCAGATCACGTGTGGACCCGGGGACGAGGTGCTCTTTGCATGGCGCTCGTTCGAGGCGTACCCGATCATCACGCGCGTTGCCGGTGCGACGCCCGTGCTGGTTCCACTGACCGCAGACCACGTACACGATCTCGACGCGATGCTCGCGGCCATCACCGACCGCACCCGCCTGATCTTCGTGTGCAACCCCAACAATCCGACCGGAAGCGTCGTCCGGCGCGCCGAGCTCGAGGCCTTCCTCGACGCGGTGCCGTCGAACATCCTTGTCGTACTGGACGAGGCCTACTTCGAGTACACCCGTCCCACCGCTGACGGGGATCACGTCGATGGCGTCGAACTCGCGCGTGGACGGCGCAACGTGATCGTGCTGCGCACCTTCTCTAAGGCGTACGGACTCGCCGGCTTGCGCGTGGGCTATGCCGTGGCCGACCCGGACGTGATCACAGCGCTGTCCAAGGTGCGCATCGCGTTCGCTGTCAGCACGATCGCGCAGCAGGCAGCGTTGGCGTCGCTCGAGGCCTCGGCAGAGCTACTGGCCCGCACCGACGCACTCATCGTCGAACGCGATCGCGTGCGCGACGCCCTGGTGGCAGGCGGCTTCGACGTCAACGCATCGCAGTCCAACTTCGTCTGGCTGCCGTTGGCCGAGAAGTCGGGAGAATTCGCGTCCGGTGCAGCCGAGCACGGTGTGCTGCTGCGCGCCTACGGAAACGACGGCGTGCGGGTCACCATCGGCGACCCGCACGAGAACGACGCATTTCTGAAGTTCGCCCTACAGTCCTAGCGCGCGCTGCAGGGTAGGCCAGGATTCACGCAGGTCGTCCTGCCAATACGGCCAGCCGTGAATTCCGTAGGGCCGGTAGACGGTGGTAGCGGGAATGTCGAGTGCACGCAGTCTCGTATCGAACACGGTCATGCAGTACAGCGCCGCGGCCTCGAGCGGCCCACCCATCAGGGCGCTCTCGACTCCGCTGCCGCCGGGGCCCAGTTCGTACGGGCCGGGCAACCCGGTGCCGACGGAGATGTAGACGTCCTTGCCGCGGAGTGCCTCAGCGTTGGCGGAGGGATCGTGCTGCATCCACAGCGGGTTGGAGTTCTCGCCCCACATGTTGGACGCGTTTCCGCCGTTGGTCGCGACGGTAGCGCGTACTGCATCCTTGAAGTTGGTCTGCGAATTGTCGTAGCACCCACTCAGACCGGCGACGCCTGTGTAGAGCGTGGGGTGACGGGTGATCAGATCCATCGCGGCCTGCGCGCCCATCGAGACACCCGCGATTGCGTTGGTGCCGTTACCGGAAAAGCGCGCATCGATCAGCGGCGGCAATTCCGACGTCAGGAACGTCTCCCACTTGTTGACGCCGAGCACGGGATCCGGAACGTTCCAGTCGGTGTAGTAGCTGCTCGATCCACCGACGGGGAGCACGACGTTGACCTGCTTGTCCGCGAAGAAATCGACAATGTCGGTCTTCTGCGTCCAGGTGCTTTCCTTGTAATCGGATTCCTTGCCCGCACTCACTCCGTCGAGCATGTAAAGGGTCGGACGGGACGCGGCCTGCGCGGCCGGAAGAAGAACCTGGACCTGAATCTCGCGGCCCATGGCGGGCGATTCGACCCAGACCGCGGCGCGGCGGTCGGTGAGCATGTCGACACGATCGATTCGTGCCGTCGCCAGCGGAAGGGTTTGAGCTTCGATACCGGGCACTGCGCCACCACCATCGGAGCTGCCGGTACCGGGCAGCGGCTGCGCCCCGGCGAGACCCGACCCCAGCAGGGAAACTGCCAGAGCAGTTCCCGCTACTGCCAACACACGACGGTGCATCTGATTGCCCATCCTCCCCCTGCGCACCTCATCGGGCGCAACACAAACAACATCCGTTACACAACGTACCCACCATTGCGCAGACACGCCGAAGCCTGTGGGTCCGCTCACAGTAGCCGCGAAACGATGTGTACAAAAGTCTGCGTAATCCTTTGTTACATCTACCGAAGATAGAACGGTCTACCTGGTCCGATGTACCGAATCTTGCCGTGGTTCGGAGGGCACTCGATGTGACATTCGGTGGACTTTTCGGGGGTCGATGTCACATCGAGTGGACTTCCCTGTCGTCGATTCAGCCGCGGCCGGTCTCGCCCTGCAACTTGTCGATCATTTCCGACGCCTGAGCCTTGTTCAGATCGTCGGGAACTTCTTCGCCCGCTTCCTGAGCGAGGGTGCTCAGGTAGCTCTTCTGCGGACCGGTCATCGGCTCGTCGCCGGTCACCCAATCTTCTGGATCCTTCTCGGGGTTCTGATTGACCTGCTCGTTTTCGCTCATACGTTCGTACATACGCCCTGGCGCGGATTTCCAAACGCATCGGCGCTACCTATCCACTCTCAGGCCTGCTCACAGCGGCCGTCGGTCGAGCGAATGAACTTGATTGACAGTTCAAGGACTAGCCAAGGATGCTCCAACACACCCCCTCGAATTGGAGTCGCATGAAGACGAAGAACCTGCTGGTCAAGATCGGCATTTCCAGCGCAATTGCAGCGGCAGCCCTGGTCACTACCCCCGCCGTGGCCGCCGCCGACCCGATCACCGATTTCCTGTGCGGAGCAGGTTCGGCTCAGTTCTGCATCCTGCCGCCGCCGCCCGCCTTCGCTCCCCCGCCCCCGCCGCAGGCCGCACCCGCGCCGCAGCAGCAGGGCGCGCCCGCACCCGCACCTCGGCCCAGCGGCTTTCAGTACAAGAACTGCGACGCCGCGCGCGACGCCGGTGCCGCGCCCGTCTACCGGGACGAGTACGGCTACGGCCCCCACCTCGACCGCGACAACGACGGCATCGGCTGCGAATAGCGAACTCGCACTTGTGCGGGCGAATGGCCCTGATTCGTCTGCACAAGTGCGATCTCGACACGCCGATACGCTCACTCGGTGAGACGACGCCAGCAACCTCCCCTGGCGAAGCGACACGGCCTCGATCCTGCACGAATCCGAATGCCCGAGGACGGCGCCTGGCTCACTGTCCGTGACTTCCTGATTGCGACCGAGCAGCGGATTCCTCCAGACCGGATCGACGCCATGTTCGACGCACGCGAGATCGTCGACATGGCCGGTCCCATCTCCTCCGACGCGCCGTACGTGCCCGGCGAGGCAGTCTGGTTCCATCGAGACCTTCCGACGGAAACCGTTGTGCCGTTCGATATCTCGATCGTGCACCGCGACGATGCGCTACTGGTGATCGACAAGCCGCACTTTCTGCCGACCATCCCCCGCGGCGGACACATCCTGCAGACCGCGTTGGTGCGACTGCGTCTCGAACTCGATCTGCCGCAACTGGTGCCAGCGCACCGACTCGATCGCGTCACCGCGGGTCTGGTCTTGTTCGTCGTCGATCCGACACTCCGTGGCAAATATCAGACGTTATTCCAGGATCGAAAAGTTCACAAGGAGTACGAGGCGATCGCTCCGCACGATTCCACCCTGACCCTGCCCACTGTCGTCCGCAGTCGAATCGTCTCGGAGAGAGGACAATTCACTGCCCACGAGGTGGCTGGAGAACCCAACGCACACACCACCGTCGAACTCCTGGACCATCGCGACGGACTCGGCCGCTATCGACTGACACCGCTGACCGGTCGCACCCACCAGCTACGTCTGCACATGAATTCGCTCGGCGTGCCGATCCTCGGTGACGACCTCTACCCGACGGCCACCAACCGAGCCGTCGACGATTTCACCAATCCGCTCCAATTGCTTGCCAGTGCAATTGAATTCATCGATCCGATCTCGAAATCCATGCGACGGTTCGAGACCGGGTTGAGCTTGCAGCGTTGGGTGTCGACTGTCGGGCCGTGACTTCCGACGCCGTTTCGCTACTCGGGATCGGTCTGTCGTTCGGACTTCACGAGCTCCTTCGTGCGCACCAGGCGCAGCGCGGTGACCAATACGACGCCGCCGATGATGTTGAACATCAACGTATATCCGAACCATTCGATCCAGGCGACGTAGCTCACGTCGGCACCCGCGTGGATGGCCCCGAAGATCAGCAGGGAATCGAGTATCGAGTGGAACAACTGCAGTCCGGCCAGCAGAAAACCTGCTGCCATGGCGGCGATGATCCGCGCGACGTCGGATGTTGTTCCCTGCTGCATCCGAGTCAACAGCGTCATCGTGCTACCACCGAGAACAGCCAGGCAGATCGACTGAAGGTTCAGCGGTGCGTCGACGAAATGATGCGCCGCTTCGGACAACACCTCGAGCCACTGCGGGAACGCGTGCGCAATCAACCACATCACGAACCAACCGCCCAGCAGATTGGCCAGCAGCGTCCCGACCCACAGCCTCACCAGCTGCAACGGAGTTCCGTCGCGAGCCACCACCGCGGCGATAGGCATCAGGAAGTCCTCGGTGAACAACTCACCATGGGCGAGGTAGATGGCCACCAGACCGATGCCGAACGCCAGGCCTGCCAGTAGGTGACTGTCGGTCTCGTCCAGTGCCGCCAGATACGCCATCACACCCAGAGCAACTTCGAGCCCACCGAAGAATCCGGTGATCAGGACTGTGCGCACGGTGCGGTGCAATCGCTCGGCACCCTCCGATACGACAGCGTCGAAACTCTCCTCGAGTTCCTCTTCCAGAGGTCCCTCGTTGTCGCCGTCGTTGCGCCGTGCTTCTTCGCTCATTCGCAGTTAGTACCCACTGAGCCAGGATCGATACCAACCCGTCGGGAATCCTGTACTCGAACTTTACCTGCCCGACGAGTGCTTGCGGACGATCGGCGCTGATGAAGACTGCGCGGGCCAGATCTCGATCCAATAGGCCTCGACAGAGATCAAGTAGGCCTCGCCAGATACGACAACACCCGGCTCACCTCGCGGGTGAACCGGGCGTGAGCGAACATGTGGCGGAAGCGGAGGGATTTGAACCCCCGGACGCTTTTACACGTCTCTCGCTTTCAAGGCGAGTGCATTGGGCCGCTCTGCCACGCTTCCGTGTGCGATCTTAAACGGCTGGGCCGCCCGCGTCCCAATCGCCCCTCATCGTCGCGATGCCGCGGCAGAGGTGTCCACTGCTGCGTCGACTTTCTCGAAGATGTCGCCGAGCACTTCGAGTTCCTGTGGAGACAGCAGATCGACGAGATGGCGGCGCACACTGCGCACATGAGTGGGTGCCGCCTCCGCCAACCGTCGACGGCCTTCCTCGGTGATCACCGCGAGCACACCTCGGCCGTCGTCGACGCAGGTGCTGCGAGACACCATGTCCTGAATTTCCATCCTCCTGATCTGATGCGTCAGGCGACTTCTCGACGACAGGACGCCGTCGGCCAGCTCGCTCATTCTGAGCGAGCCGTCTTCCGACTCCGACAGCAGCACCAGAACTCGGTACTCCGCCATCGACAGATCATGGCCGTCCTGCAGATCCTTGTTCAATACCCCCATCAATCGTTGCCCGCCGTCCATATAGGCGCGCCATGCTTTCATTTCCGCAGTGTCGAGCCACTGCGGATCCCCCCCGGAGCCAATGGCTAGTTCGGCCGTCACGCGTGACATCTTAGGCAAGAAATCTACCGGCGAGTAGCTTGCGCTGGTTGAATGTTCGATTCGAGTCCGAGACCTAGGGTCGAGTTATGACAGATCCCAACATCGACCCGCCCTACGTTGCCGCAGCCGACAGATACGAGTCCATGCACTTCCGGCAAGTGGGGTCACGCGGACCGAAGCTCCCGGCGATCTCGCTGGGACTGTGGCACAACTTCGGCGACGACGTTCCACTGATGAACCAGCGGGCGATTTTGCGTCGCGCCTTCGATCTGGGAATCACACACTTCGATCTGGCCAACAACTACGGTCCGCCCTACGGCAGTGCGGAGAAGAACTTCGGACGCATCTACTCGGAAGATTTCGCCGGTTACCGCGACGAGCTGATCATTTCGAGCAAAGCCGGCTGGGACATGTGGCCCGGCCCGTACGGGTTCGGTGGTTCCCGGAAATATCTGCTCTCGTCGCTGGACCAATCGTTGACGCGCATGCGCCTGGACCACGTCGACATCTTCTACAGCCACCGTCCCGACCACGACACCCCGATCGAGGAAACCGCAGGCGCGCTGATCAGCGCAGTTCAACAGGGCAAGGCGCTGTACGCGGGCATCAGTTCCTACAAGCCCGAGGGGACGCAGAAGATGGCGGATCTGCTCGCCGACGCGGGTGTTCCCCTGCTGATTCATCAGCCGAGCTATTCGATGGTCAATCGCTGGATCGAGCCCGAGTTGCTCGGCACACTCGACGAGATCGGCGCAGGCGTCATTGCGTTCTCGCCCTTGGCCCAGGGCATGCTCACCGACAGATATCTCGACGGTATTCCTGCGGATTCGCGAGCAGCACAGGGTAAGTCGTTGAACCCGGACTGGCTCACCGACGACCACATCGGACACCTTCGGGCATTGAACGACATCGCCGCCGCCCGCGGGCAATCCCTCGCACAGCTCGCGCTGAGCTGGGCCCTGCGCGACTCGCGGGTGACGTCGGTGCTGATAGGCGCATCGAGCGTCGAACAGCTCGAGAACAACGTGGCTGCGCTGGACAAGCTGGACTTCACCGACGACGAGCTGGCGCAGATCGACCAGCACGCCGAGGACTTCGGAATCAACCTCTGGGACCTCTAGGAGTGCCTGCGGCAGTGGTGCGACTCTGCCTGCGGGTCGTTCCGCAGGCTCCACTCCGGGGTGCCTCCCGGGGCACTCGACCGCACCACTGCGCCGGAGGCGCACTATGGAGACATGCGTGCCATCACACTGAAAGAATTCGGCGATCCCGACGTCATGGAATGGACCGAGGTTCCCGACCCACGTCCGAGCCGCGGGCAGGTGATCGTCGACGTCTCGGCCACCGCCATCAACCGTGCCGATCTGATGCAGCGTCAAGGCAACTATCCGCCGCCCCCGGGTGCCAGCGACATTCTCGGCCTCGAATGCTCGGGCATCATCTCCGAACTCGGCGAAGGCGTCAGCGGTTGGAACGTGGGCGACAGGGTCTGTGCACTCCTGGCCGGCGGTGGCTACGCGGAGCAGGTCGCCGTGCCCGCCACTCAGCTGTTTCCGATTCCGCAGGGGCTCGATCTGCATGTGGCAGCGGCACTTCCGGAAGTCGCATCCACGGTGTGGTCCAACCTGGTGATGGATGGACACATGCGTTCGGGCCAGGTGCTGCTCATTCACGGCGGTGGTAGCGGAATCGGCACGCACGCAATTCAAGTGGCCAAGCAGATGGGCGTCACTATCGCGGTCACCGCCGGCTCGAAGTACAAGCTGGACATGTGCGCCGATCTCGGTGCGGACATCCTCATCGACTACAAGAATCAGGATTTCGTCGACGAGATTCGTTCACAGACACAGGATCACGGAGCCGACCTGATCCTGGACAACATGGGAGCGAAGTACCTCGATCGCAATCTCGATGCCCTGGCCATGGACGGCACCGTCGTCACCATCGGAATGCAGGGCGGAGTGAAGGGCGAGCTGAACTTCGGCAAACTCCTCGCCAAGCGCGGATCTGTTCACGCGGCCGGGTTGCGTGGGCGACCCGAGACGGGGCCGTCGAGCAAAGCGAACATCGTCGCAGACATGACCGAGCACCTGTGGCCGATGATCTCCGAGGGACGCGTCACCGCCGTCGTACACGCCGAGATCCCGATAACCGAAGCAGCACAGGGACATCGGATGCTCGACGAGGCCGAGACGATCGGCAAGGTCATCCTTCGCGTGCAGTGATGTGCGCCTTAGGTCGGCGCAGCCGCTCTCAAAGAGCGAGTGCGGTGAGCGCTTTCACGAGCTGATCGATTTCGTAGCGCGTGGTGTACGGGGCCAGGCCGATGGAGACGGCACCACCCTCGTCGTTGACGCCGAGGGCGTCGAGCAGACGGCTACCGCCGTGGACTCCGCTGACACTCCCGATTTCCGCCTGCGCGAGTTGCTCGGACACCTTCACCGCAGGCACACCCTCGACCGTGAAACTCACCGTGGGGACCCGCGTGGGGGCATTGCCCAGCACCATGACGTGATCCAGCGAATTCAGCGCCTTCATCAAGTAATCGAAGAGCCCGTCGTGGTAGTACTGCAGCGATCCGATCGAAAGCTCGAGACGCTCACGACGGGTTCCCGTTGCGGCGTCGTCGAGATTGGCCAGGTAGTCGATGGAGGCGACGACACCGGCCAACAGCGCGTACTGGTGACTGCTGACCTCGAGCCGTTCGGGCCCCTTGGCCGACGGGTTGAGCGACATCGACGGTAGTTGTTCCAGCAGCGTCGGGTCGCGGAAGATCAGCGCGCCGACGGACGGGCCACCCCACGCAGCAGCGTCGATCGCAACGACGTCGGCTCCGAGTTCCTTGATGTCGACGTGAGCGTACGGAGCGGCTCCGGCGGCATCGACGACGATCAGTCCGCCCACCTCGTGCACCAGATCTGCGGCAACCCTGACATCGGGTGCGCTGCCGACGATCGGCGACGCCGCAGTGACCGCGACGAGCCTGGTGGTGGAGGTGATGAGTTCGGCGAACTGCCACGTGGGCAGCTCACAGGTGTCGATTTCGACTTCGGCCCATTTGACGTGCGCACCGGTTCGGCTGGCTACCCGTAGCCACGGCGCAACATTCGCTTCCTCGTCGAGACGCGAGAGCACCAGCCCGGTTCCCAGACCGAGCCGTGAGCTCATGGACTCGGCGAGCCACGACAACAGCGTCGCGCGGTCCGGTCCGATGACGACGCCCGACGGATACGCGCCCACCAGATCGGCGATCGCGACACGAGCGGAGTCGAGCAGAGACGCACTCCGCTTGGCCGCGGTGTTACCCGCCGAATGGTTGGACGCGCTGTGCCGGAACGCCGTGGACACCGCCGTCGACACCCGATCTGGAATCAACATCCCCAGCTGAGGGTCCAGATGAATCCACCGGTCGCCGAGGGAGGGAATGGACCCTCTTACTCGCGCGACGTCGTACCCCATGCCGGACACTCTAAGCGCCGACCGGTGAAGCATGTGTTCCACGTCCCGTTTCGCCAGGGAACGGTTGCCCACTTCGCACGCTCGGTCCCTCCCTGATTCCACAATTTTTTCGCCGAGCCGCTTTGTTTTCTCGACGAACTACTGTTCCCGACGACCGAACCAGGATAATCGTCCCGGACGATCGCGCAACGGCGAGCGACGCGTAAAGATGGACACATGACCCAATCCGAGTCGAACAGTGCCCCCGATGACCACGTCGTAGTGATCGGCCCCAATGGAGAACCGCTGGCCCTGAGCCGCGAGGAAGCGACGGCAGCAGCAGCCCGCGCCGCCGGATCCTCGACGAACGAGGATTCCGACGACGGGTCGGGCCTGTCGGAGATGGTCGAGCAGCCCGCCAAGGTCATGCGCATCGGGACGATGATCAAGCAATTGCTCGAGGAAGTGCGCGCCGCTCCGCTCGACGACGCCAGCCGGACGCGTCTCAAGGAAATCCACAAGTCGTCGATCCACGAACTCGAGCAGGGACTCGCGCCGGAACTGCGCGACGAGCTCGAGCGTCTGGTGTTGCCCTTCGGCGACGACGTGGTCCCCACCGACGCGGAACTGCGGATCGCGCAGGCGCAGCTCGTCGGCTGGCTCGAAGGACTGTTCCACGGCATCCAGACGGCACTGTTCGCGCAGCAGATGGCCGCCCGCGCCCAACTCGAACAGATGCGTCAGGGCGCGTTGCCTCCCGGTGTGATGGGCGCACCAGCTGGCGGCCAGGGTGGCAGCGGTACCGGCCAGTACTTGTAGAAACCGTGCGGGGTGAGCCAGGTTGTCGCGACGGGTAGTGTCGACCGTCGTGTCGGCACCAGCGAAGGACCCCGAGAGCGAGGCAGCAGAACAGATGCCTGCTCCGGTCTCGGACTCACAGACTTATCGGCGCGCGTTCGGCGATCTGCGAACCGGTTTCAATCAGCGCGAGCTGTGGCTTCATCTCGGCTGGCAGGACATCAAGCAACGTTATCGGCGGTCGGTGATCGGTCCGTTCTGGATCACCATCGCCACTGGTGTGCAAGCCATCGCCATGGGTCTGTTGTATTCGGTTCTGCTCAACATCGATCTGCGCGAGTTCCTACCGCACGTCACCGTCGGGCTCATCATCTGGAACCTCATCAGTGCCGCGATCCTCGAAGGCGGAGACGTCTTCGTTGCCAACGAGGGCTTGATCAAGCAGCTGCCCAGTCCACTGAGCGTGCACGTCTATCGACTCGTGTGGCGTCAGCTGCTACTACTCGGCCACAACCTGCTGATCTACGTGATCATCATCGCGATCTTCTGGCCGCCCGGCGGCCTGCACTGGACCGTGGTCTTCGCGATCCCGGCATTGGCGTTGATTCTGCTCAACGCCGTGTGGGTGTCGATTCTGTTCGGCATCATCGCCACCCGCTACCGGGACATCGCCCCGATCCTCGGCAGCTTCGTCACCCTGATGTTCTTCATGACGCCGATCGTGTGGACCACCTCGGGCCTGCAGCAGATGGGCGGCGAGGCCGCGAATCGCGCCAAGCTAGTCGAGATCAACCCGCTGTTCCATTACCTCGACATCATCCGCGCCCCGCTGATCGGCGAAGATCAGCAGGCGTATCACTGGTACATCGTGCTCGGCTTCACCGTCGTCGGCTGGGCGCTGGCCATTCTCGCTCTCAAGAAGTACCGGGCCCGCGTGCCCTACTGGGTTTAGGGGTCAGCAGTTGTCCATCAGCATCAGTACCCATGACGCATGCGTCGACTTCCCGATCTTCGACGCCAAGACGCGGTCACTGAAGAAGGCATTCCTCGGTAAAGCCGGCGGTGCCATCGACCGCAACTCGTCCGACGTCGTCGTCGTCGAAGCCCTCAAGAACATCACGATGAACCTGAAGGACGGCGATCGCGTCGGCCTGGTGGGTCACAACGGCGCGGGCAAATCGACTCTGCTGCGGCTGCTCTCGGGCATCTACGAGCCGACGCGGGGCAGCGCTACCATCCGGGGCCGCGTCGCGCCGGTGTTCGATCTGGGCGTCGGTATGGACCCGGAGATCTCCGGTTACGAGAACATCATCATTCGTGGCCTGTTCCTCGGCCAGACGCGCAAGCAGATGCTCGCGAAGATGGACGAAATTGCCGACTTCACCGAACTCGGCGATTACCTCGACATGCCGCTGCGTACCTACTCCACGGGTATGCGAGTGCGCGTCGCGATGGGCGTCGTCACCAGCATCGACCCGGAGATCCTGCTGCTCGACGAGGGCATCGGTGCCGTCGACGCGGAGTTCATGAAGAAGGCGCGCCACCGACTGCAGGAATTGGTGAAGCGCTCGGGAATTCTGGTGTTCGCCAGCCACTCCAACGAATTCCTGGCTCAGCTGTGCGATACCGCGATGTGGATCGATCACGGCCAGATTCGACAGCAGGGCGGCATCGAGGACGTGGTGCGGGCCTACGAGGGAAACGACGCGGGAGACCACGTCGCCCAGATCTTGAAAGAGATCGAGCGCGAGGACAACGCCGGTGGCTGACAAGATTGTCGGGGTCATCGTCACGCACAAGCGGCGTGAGTTGCTGGCTCTCTCCCTCGACGTGATCGGTGCGCAGACTCGTCCCCTCGATCATCTGGTCGTCGTCGACAACGCCGACGAGCCTGCCGTCCGAGAATTGGTCGAGTCCATCGATCTGCCGACGACGTACCTCGGCTCGCAGCACAACCTGGGCGGTGCGGGCGGGTTTGCCCTCGGCATTCTGTACGCACTCTCGCTCGGTGCCGATTGGGTGTTTCTCGCCGACGACGACGGCCGCCCCGAGGGCCCGAAGGTGCTCGAGACCCTGTACGACTGCGCGCTCGCGCACGGACTCGACGAGGTCTCCCCCGTTGTGTGCGACATCGACGATCCGGATCGACTGGCATTTCCGCTGCGGCGCGGCGTCGAGTGGCGTCGGCTGCGGTCGGAATTGATAGACCCCGAGAATCCCGACGACGACCTACTCGAAGGCATCGCGTCCCTGTTCAACGGAGCGCTGTTCAAGGCCTCGACGATCGACGCGGTGGGCGTGCCCGATCTGCGGCTGTTCGTCCGCGGCGACGAGGTGGAAGTACATCGACGATTGCAGCGTTCCGGCCTGAAGTTCGGTACGTGCCTCACCACTGCCTACGTCCACCCCAACGGGGCCGAGGAGTTCAAGCCGATCCTCGGTGGCCGGATGCATACGCAGTACCCCGAGGATGCGACCAAGCGCTACTTCACCTACCGCAACCGCGGCTACCTGATGTCGCAGCCCGGCATGCGAAAGCTGTTGCCGCAGGAGTGGATTCGGTTCACCTGGTTCTTCTTGATCACCACCAGAAACCCTCGCGGTCTGGCGGAGTGGTTTCGGCTGCGCGGGCTCGGCCGTCGAGAGCACTTTCGTAAGCCCTGAAGTGTTTGCGAACGCCGCCCCACCGGCTACCGTGTGCCCATGACGGAACCTCGGAAGCTCGCGGATCGCATCAAGTCGTCGGCACGGGAGAAGCTTCAACGGGCCATCGGCGAGGTTCTGGCGCAGCAGACTGCACAGTTGACCGAGCAGACGACTGATCAGCAAGCAACACTGCTCGACGTCCTCGAACGTCAGCGCCGTGAGATCGAGGAATTGCGGGGATTCGTGCGCGGGCTCGAGCTACGCATGCGACGCGATCTCTTTTTCGCTTCCGAGGTCGAGGCCGCCGCTCAAAGCGCCGAGTTCGCCGAAGAAATGATGTCGACTGCGCCCACCTTTCCGTTGCCGCACGCAACGTTGAGATTCGCGCTCGGCGAGGTGACCATCCGCGGCATGGCACTCGAATTCGGTGTCGCCAGCGGCACGACGCTGGAGATCATCGCCGAGGAACTGGCGTCGCGAAAGGACATCACCGTCGTCGCCGGATTCGACGTGTTCTCCGGCCTACCCGAGACCTGGCGTACGGGCTTCCCGAAGGGCCTGTTCGAGCAAGAAGACATTCCCGAAGTGCCGGGCGCGCAGATAGTCCCCGGATTGTTCGAAGATTCCCTGCCGGGCTTCCTGAAGGGCCACCACGAGAAGCTGGCCTTCCTGCACCTCGACGCCGACCTGTACTCCTCGACGGTCACCGTGCTCGATCTGGTGGCCGATCGACTCGCAGTGGGCACGGTCATCGTGTTCGACGAGTACTTCAATTTCCCCGGCTGGCGCAACCACGAGTATCGGGCGTGGACGGAATTCGTCGCACGCACCGGCACCGAATTCGACTACCTCGGATACACGGTCGACAACGAACAGGTCGTCGTGCGGATTCGCAAGGCTCCCAGAACTCGGACGAACTAGTGCGCGCCCAAGACCTACCGCACCAGCCGCACTATCTGGCTGACGTGAATTGTGTGTTGTTCTTCCACGTGGAATCCCGCTTTCCGGAGTTCCGAGTAGTCGGATGAAGTCTCGAAATCAAAGGGCGGCAACACCCAGGTGTCGTTCGAGGTCAACCGCACAGTTTCGGCCTGGCTGCGGTCCCGATCGGTGAAGTACCAGATGACCTGGCATCCGGCGAGTTCCGGCGCGAGTTCCGACAGCGGGCGTTCCTCGTCCCACAGTTGCCCCGACTCGGCCGCGTCCTTCGCGAGGCCGATGCTGCGTGTTCCGGCAAACGAGGACGGATCGACATCCTCGATCAGCCGCTGCGAGGACGGGTTCCACGCGGAACGCCCGAAGAGAACGCAGTCTCCCGGAGCGACATTGGCTGCAGCGAACTCGTTGGCATAACTGAAATCCATCTGTAGCGGCTTGGCCCACGCCGATCTCTGCTGCAGATACGCCGGCAACGCGGCCAGAGCCAACACTCCGATGAGCAGCACAGGCAACCATCGCGGCCGACTCACACGATCGAGGGCCACCCCGATCAACAAGGCCACAGCAGGTGTGCTGAACGTGAAGTAACGGTCGAGGTAAATCGGCGACCGAACGATCGAATAGATCACCATCACGGCCATCGGTACGAGAATCCACGGGATCGCGACCGGCACGGGTCCACGACGCCAGTCCCCTCCACCGATTCCGCGGGTCCTCCGAACAACCAGTGCAGCAAGGAAAATGACGCCGACAACTACTCCGAACAGAGACGCGCCGACAAACCACTGGTCGAGCACAACCCTTGGAAAGTTGCTGTCGATAGGCGGTATCCATCCCACCTGGGTCGCCTGCCTGAGCACAATCTTCAAGAAGACGGCGGTGACCACCAGTGCCGTGGCAACAGCAATCGCCCACGGTAGGAAGGACGCGCGAAGCCGACGGCGCGCCAGCATGACCAGCAGATGTACTGCCACCAACGTCGCGAGATACACGAACAGCACAATCGACAGTGCAAGCATCGCGCTGTAGAGAACCCACCACCACCTCGAACGAGCATGCAGTGCAACGAGAAATACCACGGTCAACCACACTGCTGCGGTTGCCGTCAACGCGTAGCTGCGCGCTTCGACTGCAGCCCACAACACTCTGGGCAGCAGCGCGAACGCAACACCGGAGAACAGAGCGACTCGCGGTGTGGACAGCCGCGCTGCAAGCACCACCACTCCCGCTGCAGCCAACCCCACAGCCACAGCACTCGGAATACGCATCGAGAACTCGGAGAAGCCGAATACTTGCCCCCACACATGCATTCCGACGTAATAGGCACCGTGGACGATATCGACACCCCGCAACAGCTCCAGCAACTCGCTGAACGAGCGACGACTCGAGTACACCGTGGCGGCCTCGTCGTACCAGTACGACGGAACCCACGACGCGGCGACGCCGATCACGAATGCGAAGACTGCTACTGCGGGCGCAAGCACTCCAGGGGTGCGTTCACCCCTCACTGTCATCGTCCCGCACCGGAGACGATCGAGAGCAGTGCTGTCCATACCCAGAGAGACCCAATCCAGTTCGAGTAGTGACGGTTTCAGCGGTCAGCTGTGCGGCTTCTTCGTGAAGAAGACCACTGACCATGGTCGCACAGCCGACGACCGAACTGTCCGACGCTCGCCGTCTACTTCGCGTCCCGAACTTTCTCCATCAGCACGCGAGCGGCATCGGCCGGGTGCGTGTGGGGCCACCAGTGGCCTGCGTCGACGTGCACGACACACAGTTCGGGGATCCATCGGTCGAGTCCGCCGGTGAGGTTCGGCGACAGCATGCGGTCGTGTGTCGGAACCACCACGGTGGTCGGGACGGCGCACCGTGGATCGGGTCCACGGAGCACACGCCGCAGCACGTTTGCCCGGTACAGCGCGATGCCGCGCTGCTGATCCGCGGTCGACGGGGTCGGCGCGCCATTACCACTCAGTCGAGCCAACAACCCCGGCACTCGCCTGCCCAGGACGGGCAGATGGAACCCGAAGACGTACCAGGACCTCGCCAGCTGACCGACCAGCGACGGCCACCGACGCGGACGCACCAGACGCGCCTGCGCCACCTGCCGCAGATGATCGAGACTCGGCCCCGACACCGACGTGTACGACGCGAACGCGGTGGCAGCCCGAGGCGAGGCCATCGCCTCCCACATCTGAACCGACCCCCAGTCATGGGCGAAGACATGCACCTTGCCGGTGAGCCCGGGAATCGACTCGACCACCGCGAAAGCGTCCCGCGCCAGCTGCTCGATGGCAACGTCCGCCGCGGGCTCGAGCACGGATGCTCCACTGCCGCGCGTGTCGTAGGCGATCGTCCGAACCGTGTCGCCGAGCTCGGCGATCAGCCGATCGAACACGTGATGATTGTCGGGATAGCCGTGCACCAGCAGCACCGTCGAGCGCGCGGACGGGTTGCCGTACTCGAATACGGGAAGCTCGGCTCCGGACGTGCGTACCGTCCAGCCGGTCATCCCGCGTCCGTCAGAGCCTGCAGAGTGCCACCACGCAACAGGTGAGCAATCATCCTAAGCCGCATGGCCTCTTGCTCGGGCTGCGGATGCACCACCGCCGCCAGCGCCTCTCCGTCGAGCAGGTGCACCACGGTGAAGATCACCGTCTCCAGCTGCCGTGGCTCTATCACTCCCGCGATCGGTAACGTACGAGCAAGTTCGGCGATCTGCTCGTGATATCGAACAGTGAACGGCTGCAGTCTTTCTCGCAGTTCCTCGTCACTGCGCGCGGCGGTCAACAGCTCGTACCAGGCCCCGTTGATCGGCGCGCGGCACGCAGACCGCAGTAAATCGAGGCAGTGCTCGATCGATGCGCTCCCGAAACCGGACAGGCCATGACGAAACTCCACGAACTGACGCCTGCGAACCTCGTCGGCTGCAGCGACGATCAGATCGAGCCTGGTGTCGAAATGGCGAAACATGGCCCCGGACGACACCCCCGCGCGGCTGACGATCTCACTGACACTGGTTGCGGCGTAGCCCTTCTCGCACAACGATGCGATGGTCGCGTCGAGCAGTTTTCCGATGGTTTCGGTTCGGCGCTGCTGTTGACTCGGGCTCACACACGCTCCCGGCGACGAGGAGCCGTAGGAGTGCCTGCGCGCAGGAAGCTACCCGCACGCTCCGACACACCGAACCACGGAGCAAAGGTGCCGCCGGAGAACACCACTCGGCCCGCGATCAGAGTGGCGGTGACAGCGCGGTCGTTGCGATTGACCATCCGACTCAGGCCACCGAACTCCGGCATGGTCTCCTCTCGGTAGGCCAGCACCTCGTCGTCCAGACCCTTCGGGTCGATGACGACGATGTCGGCACGATCACCCACCCGAATGTGTCCGGCGTCGACTCCGTAGAAGTCCGCCAACTCGCCACTGAGCTTGTGCACGGCCTTCTCGACGGTCATGAACGGCTTTCGATCGTGCTGCGCGTCGTGCACGCGGTGCAGCAGCCGGATGCCGAAGTTGTAGAACGCCATGTTGCGCAGATGAGCACCGGCATCGGAGAATCCCACGGTCACCCCGGGCTGGTTGATCAGTTTGTCCATCTGCCGCTTGCGATGATTGGCAACCGTGGTGTGCCAGCGCAGCTTTCGCCCGTGCTCGACCACCAGATCGAGGAAGGCGTCGACCACGTGCACACCACGCTCGGCCGCGACCTCAGCAATGTTCTTTCCGACGACCGACGCGTCGGGGCACTCGGTGATCTCGGCGTCGGCGAAATCTCGATGCCAGACGCGCGAGCTGAACTTCTTCTCGAAATCGGCGCGGAACCAACGACGGTAGGCCTCGTCCGAGAGCAACTCGTTGCGGCCCAATTCTTCTCGTAGATGAAGAGCAGCGCGACCCGAGCCGAACTCCTCGAACACCACGAGATCGATACCGTCGGAGTAGACGTCGAACGTCGTCGGCAAGTGCTGCCAGCGGAACTGGCCCTTTCCCGGTCCGTTGACGATGCGCGCGAGCGGACCGAAGGCCCGGTGAATCCAGGGCGACGCCTTGGCATCCGCCGCGGCCAGCAGCGAGATCTTGAGTGGAGTGCGGCCGATGCCGGTGGCCGAGGCGAGGAAGAACAGCATGTCGTACTTGGTGTTCAGGTTCGGAATGCTCTGCAGCAACCGCCCGCGTCGACGCAGAATCTTGTGCAGAGAACGGAACTCGCTCCACCGCGCGTACGAGGACGGCAACGATCGAGACCGGTACCGATCGCCGTCCAGCTTGTCCCACGGATTCGTCATGGTCGACATTCCGAGCAGCCCGGCATCGAGCGCCTTCTCGAGCGCGTCGGACATGGCGCGCCACTCCTCACGGGTGGGCTTCTGACTGCGATCGGTGGAGCGGTCCAAACCCATGACGTGCGCACGCAGATCCGAATGCCCCACCATTGCTGCGATATTGGGACCGAGAGGCAGGCGCTCGAGCGTTGCTATGTACTCGTCGGGGCTCGTCCACGTCTTGTGCGTGTCGACAGCTTTAAGCACATGATCGCGCGGCAGCGCCTCGACCCGACTGAACAGGTCCGCGATGTCCACCGGGGTGGAGTAGAGCGTCGACAACGAACAATTCCCCAGCAGAACCGTCGTGACCCCGTGCCGGACGGATTCCTCGAGACCGGGCCCGACGAGCACTTCCGCGTCGTAATGGGTGTGCACGTCGACGAAGCCCGGGGTGACCCACTTGCCGGTGGCGTCGACCACTTCGGTCGTTGCGCCCACCTCGAGCGGCGTGGAGGACACAGCCCGTACGACGCCGTCGACGATGCCCACATCGGCTCGCACCCCCGGGCCGCCGGATCCGTCGTAGACGGTGCCGCCGGTGACGACAACGTCGAAAGGAATGTTCGGGTTCATGTGACCTCCGTCATAGGATGACGAAACTCTAACTTAGAGAGCGATCACTCGCAATAGCCGATGTGTTGCCGACATCTGCGTCATGCACGCGTCGACGTTTCGGTTCCCGGACACCTCGAGAGCTACAGTCGAGTGTCTTTGCCCGAACTCACGGAGTTGACCCCTTGCCCACCACGGATACCCAGACGACGAGCAGCTCGCTGCCCGACGGCAGAGGAGAGCGCCTCGTATGGGGCGCGGCGGTCGCCGCAGTCGTCGTGTTGGGCTACCTCCTGATACTCAGCGTCGACCCGCGCTTCTTCTACATCGACGACACCGAATCCGGTGCCGTTCCCAACTGGCTCCAGCTCGGGCGCATCATGCGCGACGGCCACTTTCCGTCCCTGGTGCTCGATCAATGGATGGCGGGCAACTATCCCGTCGAAGGCCAAGGCGGTCTGTGGAACCCGGTGCAGATGGCGATCAACTACATCTCGCCGTCCATCGACAACCTGGTACTGCTCGCCACCACGGTCAAACTCGGCTTCTCGATCCTGCTGGCCTGGGGCGTCTATCGCGTCGCACTCACCTACGGAGCGCGCGCCGACTGGGCTGCCGTCGCAGGCGCGAGTGCACCGTTCGTCGGCTTCACCCTGTTCTTCGAGAACACCTCGTGGGTGACCGCACTCATCGGCACCGCGTACATCACCAACGCGTGGGCGAGCTCGGTGAAGTACGCCCGCGGCCGCAGCGGACCCGTCGTACCGTTCGTGTTCCTCTACCTGGCCATCAGCGTGGGCTACGTGCACGCTGCGGTCATGGCCGGCGTCATGATCGGCTCCGTTGCGATCGGCGAACGGTTGTTCCAACGCCTGTGGCGTCCAGCGCTGAAGGTGTGCAGTGTCGGCATCGCCGCGGCCGCGTGCGGGGCTGTCACCTTCCTCCCGGGAGTCATGACCTCGGCGGTCACCTGGCGCAGCGGTGACGAGGGAACCTTCAACGACAACTTCCTGACGGCACCATGGTCGGAATCACTGACCGCGAGCGTGCCGACGGCTGTGACGAGCATCGAATCGTGGTCGGGTGAGACCACCCTGGCACCGGTCACCTACATCGCCTGGTTCGTCGTGCCCGCGCTCGCGTTCATTGCGTGGCGTCGGGTGCCCGCGGCCTTGCGTGAGCTGGCCGCACCGCTGATCCTGTTGGTATTCGCACTGGTCTTCACAGCCGGGCCGAGCGATATCGGCCCCATCCGCTGGCCCGCGCGCATCCTTCCCTTCGTCGCCATCGTCGCGCTGATTCTTGCGGTCACCCTGCTCAGTCGTTACGGCACTCTGGACAAGCTGCGGCCCCGGTTGCTCGCTGCCGGTCTACTGACAGTGGTGTTGCTGCTGCGCGCCGGCTCCTCGGGACCGGAGTTCTTCGGCCGCCACGTCCTCGCTGCGCTGGCCATCCTGCTCGTCGGCGCACTCGCGCTACTGCTGACCCACCGCTTCTCCACCAGGGCGACGGCAGCACTGCTGCTCGCGACGATCGCACCGGTCGCGATGTATCAGGTGGCCACCTACGATCCGCCGTTCACCAAATGGTGGCTACCCGCGTCGCAATCCGAGGCCAAGGCCGAGTTCCCGCAGTGGCAGGGCGCTACCCTGCAACTCGGCAACCGCGCACTGACCGAGACCGCAGCACAGGGACCCGACGACCCGCAGCTGCCCTGGCACTCCCAGGTGTACGGCAACTCCGCCAAAATCATGGGCCTGGACTACGTCAACGCGTACACCCCCGTCGGATATCTCGACTTCGCCAACCTGCTGTGCTTCGAGCACGAAGGATCGACCTGCAAGGACGCCTTTCGGCGCGTCTTCGAGATCGAGCCGTACACCGGCAAAACCTACGCCGACCTGATGCAACTCGATCGAATCGTGCTGCAGAAGAACCAGTATCCGCTCGCGAACTCCCGGCCCGCACCCGCAGGCTGGCAGTGGGTGACCGCTCCCACGCCCGAGTCCGCTCGCCAGATCTATGTCCTCGAACGTGTCGACGGTCTGATTCCCACGACGTCGGGACGCGTCGTGGCGACGGTGAACGGCACAGCCGAAACCCGCAGCTTCGACGCCGACTCCGAGCACGTCGACGTCAGTGCACCCGACGGCGGAAGCGTTGTTTTTTCGCGACTGGCCTGGCCCGGGTACACCGCGACGCTCAACGGTGAGAAGCTGCAGACGAAGGGCTTGGCAGACATCTTCCTGTACGTCGACCTGCCGCCCGGCACCGAGAACGCCGACCTGCAGATCACCTTCCGACCGCCCGGCGAACGACTCGGACTGGCCGCGATGGCAGGCGGAGTGCTGGTGCTGATCGGCCTGATGGTGCTCGATGTGCGACGACGTAGAAGCTCCTCCGCGGCGAAGTTCGATGGTAATGCCGAGAGCAGATAGGGTCAGACCTCGTGATGTCCGACGACGCTGCTACTGATCCGCACCGCATTTCCATCGTGGTTCCGGTGTATCAGGGCGAACGGACGCTCAGCGCGTTGATGGACGAGATCATTCCGTTGACCCAGGTGGTACACACTCCCCTCGGCCGACCGATGATCGTCGAAGAGGTTCTGCTCGTCTTCGATCACGGGCCCGACAACTCCGCTGCAGTCATTCGGCAGCTCACCGAAGCGCACACGTTCGTTCGTGGTGTCTGGCTCAGTCGCAATTTCGGCCAACACCCGGCCACGCTGGCCGGTATGGCATCGAGTGGTGGTGAGTGGATCGTCACGATGGACGAGGACGGTCAACACGACCCGGCTGCCATCGGCGGCATGCTCGACACTGCCCTCGACCGGCAGTCCACCGTGGTCTACGCCAAGCCCACCAATGTCGCGCCGCACGGATTGTGGCGCAATGCCGCCTCCCGGGGATCGAAGTGGCTGATCGCCAAAGCTCTGGCCGGGGACAACACCGTCGATTACCAGAGTTACCGCCTGGTGCTCGGCGAAGTCGGCCGTTCCGTCGCCGCGTACGCCGGTTCCGAGGCGTACCTGGACATCGCCCTCGGGTGGATCGCAGGTGACGTTTCGACGAGCCCGGTGGCGTTGCGGGAAGAGGTGGACCGTCGATCGGGCTACCGACTTCGGACACTGCTCTCGCACTTCTGGCGGATGGTGCTCTCGAGCGGCACCAAGGGACTGCGGTTGGTCAGCTTCATCGGAATCGCCTTCGCACTGCTCGGCCTGATTCTCGTCGCCTACGTACTGATTTCGTACTTCGTGTTCGATTCCGGTGCCGAGGTGCGCGGCTGGGCATCGACGATGGTCATCCTGCTGTTCGGGTTCGGCGCAACCCTGTTCTCACTCGGAGTGGTGGCCGAATACGTGGGCGTCAACGTCAAGACCGCCATGGGTAAGCCGCCTTACCTCATCGTCACCGATCCCGGAAACGGCCCGCTCGGGCGCACCGCGCCGGCTGCATCAGTCGAAAATTCACAGCCGACCGACAACACACAGTCGACGTGACCGCGACGCACACCTGGATCGTCGGCAGCGGCGGGCTACTCGGCGCTGCAGCGACCCGGGAAGTGCAACGCCGCGGGCATCGCGTGCACACCAGCACGATCCCCTGGACGAACCGAGTGTTGGCCGAAGAGGCCCTGCTGCAACGCTGTTCAGAATTTTTCGACTCTTTCGTCGACGGTCCGTGGAACGTGATCTGGGCCGCCGGTGCGGGCGTGAACGGCACCAGCGCAGCGCAATTCGCTCAGGAGAACGAGCTCATTCACGCAGTCCTCTCGCGTATCGAAGCAGTCGCCGCCGATCGCGCCGACACCGGAACGGTCTTCCTCGCCTCATCCGCAGGGGGCGTGTACGCCGGCGCACTCGGAGCGCCGCATCACGAGGGCACGCAGCCGGTTCCGTTGGGCGACTACGGTTTCGCGAAGCTCGAGTCCGAGTCGATCGCGACCGACTTCGGGGTGCGCACCGGTATCAATGTGGCGATCGGCCGTTTCGCGAACCTCTACGGCCCGGGGCAGAATCTCGCAAAACCGCAAGGCCTGATCTCACACCTGTGCCGTGGATACCTGATGGCTTCGCCCGTGTCCATCTTCGTACCGATGGATACGCTGCGCGACTATCTCTACGTGTCCGATGCGGCCGAGATGGTGGCCGACACCCTCGAGATGTCTGCCGGGCAACGAATGCCGCCCACGATCAAGATCTTCGCCTCGGGCGAGGCCGTCACGATCGGTTCGATCCTCGGAGCATGCCGCACCGTCTTTCGCCGACGGCCGAACGTGGTGCTCGCCGCATCGCCACTCGCGGCGTTCCAAGGCCGTGATCTGCGACTGCGGTCGACTGTCTGGCCGGAAATCGATCGCCGCACCCATCGCACGTTGCCCGCAGGCATCGCGTCGACCTTGTTCGCGACGCGTCAAGCACTGGGGGTCGGCCGATGACCGAGCCGCAGACTCCCGCTCCCCCGGCCGGCATGAGCGGTGCGCCCGGGCCTCTGATGCGCATCGTCAAGAATCAGAAGATCGCGTTCCTGCTCGTCGGTGGTGTCAACACCGCGTTGGGTACCGCGTGGTTCATCCTGTGGCAGTTGCTGATCGGTGAGCGGTACGGCTACCACGCTGCCATCGTGCTCGGCTACCTGTGCAACGTGCTGTGCGCGTTCGCGATGTACCGCTACCTGGTGTTCCGCGTACGCGGGCACTTCTTCCGAGATCTGTTGCGATTCTTCGTCGTCAACTTCGGGGCGTTCCTCGCGAACATCTCGTTGATGACCATCGCCGTATCGGTACTCCACTTTCCGCCCATCCCTTCACAATTGGTCGTCACAGCAGTGATGGCAGTCGTCAGCTTCTTCGGCTACCGCGACTTCTCGTTTCGCAGAAAGAGTCAGGCCCCCACACCATGACACCCCGAGTTTCCGTCGTCGTCCCGGCATACAACAACGCCGAATACCTGGCCGAGACCATCGATTCGATTCTTGCCCAGACGTACACGGACTTCGAACTGGTCATCGCCGATCATTCGTCGACCGACGGAACCCTGGCCGTCGCGCAGAAGTTCGACGACCCTCGGATTCGCCTCCTGACCACCCCGGCCGGTGGCGGTGCGCAGGCCAACTGGAATCGCGTGACGGCCGAGGCCACTGGCGAATTGATCAAACTCGTCTGCGGCGACGACACCATCGCTCCTACCGCGTTGGCCACCCAGGTGAAGGCCTTCGACGACACCCCGTCCGCCGTCCTGGTTGCCTCGCAGCGCACCCTCATCGACGCCTACGGCAAAACCGTCATCGCCGCGCGCGGACTCGGCGGACTGCAGGGACGGGTCTCCGGCCGCGTCGCAGCCAGAACGGCAGTTCGCGCCGGTGCCAACATCTTCGGTGAACCGGGCGGCGTCATGATGAAGCTGTCGGAGTTGCGCGAGATCGGACTGTGGGACAACAGCCACCCCTACCTCATCGACCAGGCCACCTTCATCGCGGTCGCGCTACGCGGCGACATCGTCGCCATCCCGCAGCCGTTGGCGTCGTTCCGTATCAACTCGGGACAGTGGAGCGTCGAGTTGGCCACGCAGCAGGCGCGTCAAGCTGCAGACTTCCACCGCTCACTCCGGGCAAGCGATCCGACGTTGCTGTCCAGCAGCGACGTTCGCATCGGAAACGCCAAGGCTCTGATGACGTCCTTCATGCGTCGTGCGGTGTATGTGCTGCTGCGACATCGGATGTCGCGCAGCAGTTAAGGCAGAACGGATTCCTTGGTCGCATAGACGGCCTCGGTGGCGTCCTTCTGCGGTCGCCACCACTGCTCGTTGTCTCGGTACCAGTCGACGGTGGCTTTCAATCCGGCACGGAAGTCGACATAGGTTGGCGTCCAGCCCAATTCGGTACGCAGCTTGGTGGAGTCGATGGCGTAGCGCAGATCGTGGCCGGGGCGGTCGGTGACGAAATCGAAGGCGTCGGGCTCATGGCCGGTCTCTTCGAGGATCGCTTCGAGGACGGTGCGGTTGTTCGCTTCGCCGTCGGCTCCGATGAGGTAGGTCTCGCCGATACGGCCACCGTCGATGATGGCCCAGACCGCACTGTTGTGATCGTCGACGTGGATCCAGTCGCGCACGTTCTGGCCTCCGCCGTAGAGCTTGGGGCGTGATCCGCTGAGGATGTTGGTGATCTGACGCGGGATGAACTTCTCCACGTGCTGGTACGGGCCGTAGTTGTTGGAGCAGTTGGAGATGGTGGAGCGGACCCCGAATGATCGGGTCCAGGCGCGCACCAGCAGATCGCTCGAGGCTTTGGTCGAGGAGTACGGGCTCGACGGGTTGTACGGGGTCGACTCGGTGAACCTGGCCGGATCGTCGAGTTCGAGATCGCCGTAGACCTCGTCGGTGGAGATGTGGTGGTAGCGCACGTCGTGTTCGCGGACCGCATTGAGCAACGTGGTGGTTCCGATGACGTTGGTGTGCACGAAAGGCCACGGGTCGGTCAACGAGTTGTCGTTGTGGGATTCGGCGGCGAAGTGGACGACGAGATCGGTCTCGCGGACGAGCCCGTCGACGAGGTCGGCGTCGGCGATGTCGCCGTGCACGAAGTCGATGCGATCGGCCACCGGCTCGAGGGAGGCCTTGTTGCCGGCGTAGGTGAGCTTGTCGAGCACGGTGACCTGCGAGTCGGGGCGCTGCGCGAGGGTCTGATGTACGAAGTTCGCGCCGATGAACCCGGCCCCACCCGTGACAAGAATTCTCATGAACAGGCACTTTACCGGTGGAGACTCGTGCGGGCATGTCGCTGCACGGGATGCTCCACTCGAGGCCCCAACGGGGAGGATGCCGGCGATAAGTCCTTCGAGTGGAGCACTAGTTGCACCGCTCAGGCGGTCGGCCATTGTTGTCGGGCGCGCGTGCTAGCTTCTGTTCGACTTCGGGGGGAGTACGTCAATGGGTCTGGGCAAAATTTTGATTCGTCTCGCCGCATTGGTAGCGCTGCTGTTCGGGACCATGTGGGCAATCCCGCAGTTGGCACCGCCGGTGCCGGAGCCGTACGAGGGTGTACAGGTTCTGCCGCCGGTGTCGCCGAAACCCACGGGCTCGACGACGGCCCCGCCGCCACTGCCACCGGGCTTTCCGTCGATGAACCGTCCGCCACCGAAAATCGTGGTGCCCGACGGGCAACCGCAGCCCATCGCCACCAAATTCGGTTGGACTTACGAGATACCGGCAGAGTGGCGAAACTTCTCGACCGGAATCGCGGGCTGGTCGAACGATGGTAAGTCGGTCGTCTACGGCGCCAGTGCCGATTACGGCTACGGCTACTGCCCAGAAGTGGACGGGTCGTCGCTCGCCGAGTCCGGTATGACTGGCCGCAACGGGATGGACTTACACGCCGCAGCACTGGACGCTGCCCGCGGTGCGGAAGTCGTCTTCGGCGATGACTCCGCTGCCCCACCACGCATCGAATACTCGGAGCCTCAGGACATCGAGGTCGATGGAGAGCCTGCCGTGCGATACACCGTTCGTGGCTCGGGCATCCACGCCAGCGTGGAATGCAGCCCAACCGAGGCCACATTCGACGTCGTGGCGATACCGGGATTCGCCACGGCAACCGTCGCGGTATTCATGGTTCAGCTCGACCAGAGCAACGAGGGCTCGCTGGACTACTCGACTGTGGACACCCTGATCTCGACACTCCGCAAGCCTGGTTCGACGACGGGGCAGCCACGATGACCGAGGAGACCTTCGAGGGCGATCCCTCGGAAATCGCCGGCCTCGGAAATCTTCTCGATCGCATCGGCGTCGATACTCTGGCCAGTCATCGTTATCTGATCGACAATGCGGGTCTGAGCGAGAACGTGGTCGGGCAGATTCTGCAGCGACTCCAGCCGTATCTCGCCGGCTTCCAGGAGATGACACGCACTCGGCAGGTTCACCTGTCCGCCAATTGCGGAGAGATGGGTGCCGAGCTCAACAAGGCTGCCTGGTTGTATGCCGATCAAGATCAAAAAAACTACGAACTGCTCAACGCCCACACATCTCTGCCACCGCTACCGGGCATCGACCGCGGCAGCTCAGGTCACGCCGCGGTCGGGCATGTAGACGAATTCGACGGCGCCGCTGATTACGGCCGTCCCCATGGGATCGACTATCCTGCACCGAATCCCGTTATCGACGACATCCGAGACCTACTCGACGAAGCTGCGAGCTGGCTCGGAGAGATCGACAGAACGATCTTCGAGCTCTCCGGATGGAGCCCTCTGAACGAGGCGACGATTCCGATCACCGGCAACTGGAACGAGATCAGGAGAGTCGGCCAGGCGTATCAGATTGCGGGCGACGCGATGGAAGCCGCCTGTGAATCGTTCGCCGCGGGAGTACGCCGTATCGACAGCCACTGGAACGGCGCTGCCGCACAGGCATTCACCGACTATGCCGACCGACAACTGGCCGCGATGCGATGGGAAGGTCCGGCCGGCCGAACGATCGCCGCAATCTGTACAGCCATCGCCGAGCAACTTCGTGGCGCAGCGCTGGCCGTGGTTCAGAAAGTCGTCGAATTGCTCGAGTCCGAAGTGGCCGTCGACAATGCCCGCGGGGCATTGAAGGTCATGCTCAAGAAAGTGCCGGTGGTCGGCACTGCATGGCAGGCGGAAAGCATCGTCGAAATATGCTGGACAGCAATGGATCTGACGAAGGACCTCATTGTGAAGATCGAGCAGGTGGTCGACGACTTCGGCGGGTTCCTCGACGCGCTGGGCGACCCCGAAGGCCAGGTGGGCCAGAAGATCGACGACACCTTACGGCCGCTTAACGACTTCCTCGACTACGGCAAGCAAGCCGTCGAAGCGGGCAAGAGCGCGGATATCAGACCGGTACTCGACACACCGGACGAGGACTTCTCGGTCGGCACCGGCGACGAACCATGGCGGGACGCATGATCGAGTCCCTGCCTCCGCACGCCCGAGTTGCCTACGACCGTCTGATGGCATCCTGCGGCGAGCTCGAGTCCGCGCGCACGCGAGCTCTCGACACCGACGTAAAACCTCCGGCGGGAACCCGACACGTCACCGCGGAACTGTTGGCCCGCCTGGCGTCGTCACCACGGGCGTCAGCCGCGTTGGCTCGATTCGCCGATCTCGTCGCGTCGGGTGAATGCAGCTGGGAGCGCATCGAGTTGGAGGCGTCTCCGCTCCCTCCTGAGGTCGACGAACTGAAGGGAGATCCGCAGATCGACTGGCCGGCCGAATGGCCGACACCGAACACTGAGGACGAGGTCGAATCTCAGCCGTATCGAATCCCGTGGGAATGAACCGCCTGCAGCGACGTCTCAGGAACGCGAGACAGTGCGTCCGGCGAAGGCCGCGAGGCGCTCATAGGCATTGGCCCCGTCCGGTGCGGGCTGCTCCGGGTCGAAAGCACCGGCGCGGCGTTCCTCGGTCAGATTCTCGGACATGAAGGCCATTCCCTCCTCCGCCACGGTCGGGTCGAAATCATCGGTGCCGCGACCGAGCGCGGTCGCGAGATCCCACGCGTGGACCGAGAATTCCGCAGCCACCATGCCGAGCGGCAGCGGCGAACCCGCATCGATCACTGCCAGCAACTCACCGGTCCGCTCGGTCCACAGCGGAATCGGTTCGGAGACGGACTGCGGCGAGATCGACCAATCGATGTCTTCGCCGCGGGCCATCGTCACCAACTGACCCGCGGTGTGCACCAGGTGGTCGGTCAGGTCGGCGACGGTCCAGTCGGTGCAGGGCGTGGCCGACGCTCTGGCATCGCCCTCAGCTGCCGCAAGAAGGGTGGTGACCTGGCTGATACCGGTTTCGATCTGGGTGCGGCTCGTCACGATCGTTGTCCTCGGTCTTCTCTCGGCGGGCTGGTTATGCCGCGAGCGTAGGTGCACCTCGTAGCTCACGCAGCGGAAACGGGGCAGGCACAACCGCGCGGTCGGCCGGAGGGTCTGGAAGACTGCGGGTTCATGCGGGGAATCATTCTGGCGGGCGGCACGGGCTCGCGACTTCATCCGATCACGATGGGCGTCAGCAAACAGCTGGTCCC
>NZ_LMRR01000014.1 GCF_001426085.1 Rhodococcus sp. Leaf278 | reverse complement strand
TTCCTGATCTCTGCTCAGGGGCGCAGATTCAATCCCGTCTTCGTCGAGAAGTAGTGCACCGTCTCGGCGCGCGGGGCGATACGAATGACATCGCCCTGCGACGGGGTCGCGATATCGGGGATGCGCGCGATGATCTGCGCCCCGACAGTGCCGAGATTCGACGCATCCTCGACGGTGCGGCCGTAGATGTAGGCGTCGACACCGGGTTCCTCGACGACGTCGACAACGATGTCGGAACCGTTCGTGAGTTGGTCGGTGATCCGGACCGGCCGCCGGTGCGAGTCGGAGTGTCGATCGGTGACACCATCGCCGCGCTGTATGCAGGCTTCGGTGCCGTTATGGCCCTGCTGCGCAATCGCTCTCGATCGGTCGACGAGGGTCCACTACCGCTCGAGTCCAGGATCGTCGACGTGGCGCTGAGCGAATCCATGTTCTCGGTGATGGAGTTGTTGATTCCTGACTACCTCGCCTACGGCACGGAGCGTAAGCGGCTGTGTGGTCGGATGGAAGGGATAGCGCCGTCGAATGCGTATACCTGTTCGGACGGGCTGTCCATCTTGGTTGCGGGGAACGGCGACGGCATTTTCGTGCGCTACATGCATGCAATCGGGAGAGACGACTTGGCCACCGATCCCGAGTTGGCCGGCGGCGCGGGGTGATGGAAGCGCCGCGACGAACTCGATGACGCGATCGGTGCCTGGGCCGCAACTCTCACCCGGGCCGAGGCGCTGGAGGCGCTCGACACTGCCGAGGTGCCGAGCGGGCCGATCAACACGGCCGCTGATCTCTGTCGAGAAGAACAGATGCTGTCACGCAATATGATTCAAAACTTCATGGTGGACGCCGGTGGGCCCGATCCGGTCGAGGTCGGCTTCCCGGAATCGTCCCGGTGATCGGGCAGCAGTCGATCAAAATTCATAGTCTGGGTCCAGAACTCGGGGAACACACCGAAGAAGTCCTGGCGAATTGTTACGCGGTCAAGAATGCCAGCGGGTCGGGGTTGTAGTCATGTTCGCACAACCCACCTCTGTAGATCGGCGAGAAATCGACGGGGTCCAGGGATGCAAGAGCGCTAGCACCACGGTCGACAACGGGGTAGTATCCGACAAGATCTAATTATGTAATGCATCATGGAAGCGGAGTTGCTCGATGGAAAGGATGTTGTTCGACGTAATTCGGGGACATCACTCGGACCGGAAGTTCTTGCCCACTCCAATGTCGGTAACGGACATCGAGGAGGTGCTCGCGGACGCCTCGATATTCCCGAATGCAAACACCATTAATTCTTGGACCGTTCACGTCGTGTCCGGCGCGAGAAGAAGTGCCCATAGTAAGCGCACACTGGGGCAGTTCGATTCCGTACAACAACCACCCATTCTGGCAACCGGTTATGCAGACGCAACGTGCTCCGATCACGCGAAGAACACCGGCCCGAATTTGCACGGTGTTCCCGGTGACGAGTCTCCGGATATCAAGCTCGGGCAGGAAATGCAGCCCGAGTATCTACGCTTTCACGGTGCGCCCCACGTGGCATTTCTATTCATGCCAATCACCGACGACGAGGTACGCACCGCCGATGACGTCGGCGCTTATGCCCACGCTTTCCTGCTGGCATTGGAATCCAGGGGATATTACGGTGTCCTGCAGACCCTAGTGCCAGCGTTTGCCGACGAGGTCCGTGATGTTCTCGGCGTCTCGGACGAACTCGAACTCTCATTCGCACTCTCATTCGGTTCAGTAGATCCCGATGATCCGATAAGCGCCCCCGTGGATGCGCCCTCCTCACATTGCCGGCATTGCCCTTCTCCAGTTCCTGAGGTCACGGCGCACCCCAACGTCTAATAGAATGAGAACGATTGTAGTCTTCAGCAGTGATGCGCCTCCCTGCGCATTGCTGCAACTCAGTTGGATTGTGACGTCGCGGCGTCCGACACCAAGCTCAAGTACTTCGATCGCACGGCGTCGAAGGTAATGGTCGACGTGGATTAGGCTAAAACCTACGCACGGGATAGAATGTTCGGAATCACGGCTCTCTGATGCTCGCGCGCACTCGATTAATGTGAGTAGGAGATTGCGAGGCACTGACTTGTAAGGACTCGTGGGCACCCTATCTTCTTACGTCAGAGTTTGAATCCGCTCGTGCAGTGAGGTCTAGGCGCGCCCATGCGTCCGCCTTCTCCAGTACATTTCCCAATCGGCGATGCGAAGCACCTCGTGCGCAGACTGTCGCACATCACAGGATGCGTCGATTCTCACCGATGCCGACCCGACGCTGACGGTGCGTCCGGACACCACTTGGGCCTGAGTTAAGCCCGAGACCAGGTTTGTGGTCGGGGCAGCGAGATCGGCGGGTCGACCGATGGCGATACAAGCGAATTCGTCACCGCCCAGTCGTGCGATGATCCAGCGGTTGTCGGCCAGCGCTCGGAGATGCTGGGCCACGTCGACGAGCACTGCGTCGCCTATGTGGTGTCCGTAGTTGTCGTTGACACTCTTCATTCCGTCGACGTCCGCGGCGACGGCGGACATCACAGTCGGTTCGAAAAAGGGGTTCGTCGCAGCGTTGGCCTCTAGGGCAGCGAACAGTCCTCGACGGTTGTGCAGACCGGTCAGCGGATCTACCAGTGACTCTTTGGCGCGTGAACGGAGCTCGCTCACGTACACCATCAGGATCAGTGGAGACGCGAACATCAACAGCATGGTCAAGCTATGTGCGACGACGACCCAGTCGCTGGCGACCTCGGCGTGCACCGTGCGTACGGCCACATGCGCGAGAACGACTGTCGCGAAGGCCATGTGGGCGACGCAGTGGAGTAGGGGCATCGCTACCACGGCCAGAGTGGTGATGACGGGGAACAGGACCGTGCCGCCGATCGCAGTCAATCCCACGTCCTTCGCCAATAGACCGGCAGCAATCGACAGATCCGAGTACACGATGAATGCAGTCAGTAGACCTGGACCGGGCCAACGACCGAGGAACCAGCGCAGTGCAACCGGCAAGGCCGATAGGCTGATCGCGACGACTAGATGGACCCGCAAGCCGCTATATTCCTCCGACGGTGCACTGAGCAGTCCAATGACTCCGATTACTAGTGTGCCCGAACCCACTAGAAACCGAATGACCCGGGTTCGACGGGCGTCTAGATCCACCAAGCCCGATGCAGTGGAGTCCTTTCGGCGGTAAGTCGACACGACCCCGAAACATTGGTCGGTCTTCAGTCGATGCTCAACGACGACACGCTTCCGGAGATCCTGCAGTACGCCTCGATCGGAACCGGCGACCTCGCGGCCCTGGCCGGGACCGCGCTCACCCTCGTGGGAGAGCGGCCCGCAACGCGACCGATTCGTCCGATGCCCCCGTGGACGGCCGACAGTGCCCTGCCGTTCATGAGCAGCAGCGCGTTGACCATCGGTCGAGCGTGTCTTGCCATCGACGAACTTCGACGCCTCGACGACGCCTCCGCTGTCATCTACATGCTCAGCTTCATCGCGCTCGGAGGTAATCACTCGACATTCTCTGAGGCAGCAGCAACAGCAGCGGCGTCACCGAAAGCGTCCGAGGTGACCAGCAGGCTGCGAAACATGCTGGCGTCGAGCATCCCCGGGCAATGGAAACCCGCACGCATTCAAGACCCCTACGGGCTTCGTGTCTACCCGGTCGTCCAGGCCACGGTGACCGCATCGCTCAATTCGCTGGCCGCCCAGGTGGAACGATCGATGAACGTCGCGCAGGAGAACCCGTTGTTCGACGTCGACGGCGACCAAGTGATCCACCACGGTGCCTTCTATCAGGCATCACTCTCGCTCGAACTCGACGGCACCACACTCGCCCTCGCGCTGACTGCGCCCATCACCCATTCGCGGATTCGGATGATCAACGATCCCGAGACCAACTTTGCTCGACCCTTTCTCGCTACCGGACCAGAAGGTTTCTCGGGGCTGATGATGGTCGAATACGTAGCAGCCGGCGCTATCGCAGAAATTCGGAACGCAGCACAACCTGCATCCGTCGGCACCCTGGTCCTCTCCCGCGGCGCCGAAGAAGACGCAACCTTCGCCTCACAGGCCGTCCATCAGCTAGAGCGATCAGTAGCAGCGTACCGAGTCCTACTCGCGTGCGAACTGATCGGCACCATCCGACTCTTGCGTCACCGCAACATGATTCCGCATCTAGCCGGCATCGCATCAGCTGCGGCCACCCTCTGCGCTGCCCTCCCTGATAGTCCCGCCGATCGCGACCTCCGCAGTGACCTCGCAATCGCGGATGAACTACTCGACGACCTCGGCCGCCTCACCGTCGCTGAGTAAACCTGTAGTTCGACCGAGCAAACAGAGCGACAGCCACGGGCAGCGTCTTTCTTAACCAGAGCCGTCGACTTCATTCGGAGCAGCGACGCCGGATTCTGCCATCGACATCGCATGGTTGATGGCGTTGACCGCGCCGGTGCGGGGGCCTACGAGGTCGGGGCGACTGGGTTCGGATCGGCGTGGGCGATCACTGCAGCCGGGATGGGAAGCATCGTCGCCGCGCCGTCGAAACTGCCTCTGCGACAGGCCATCTGCTATTCCGGTTTGGCATCGGCTGGAAGGACGAGTTGTGTTCGCGCACTCAGTCCTTCGAGGTTCCTGTGTTCGGATCAACCGTCGAGATCGGGGAGCGGAACCGCGAAGCAGATCAAGGATAAAGTCGACCGCCCAAAACGTCGAGTGCGGAACGGATAGATACGGACTTTCGTACGTATCTATCCGTTGACGCTTCTGTACTCGGCGGGTCGTCTGCTGAAACGCGGCAACTATCCGGGAACACCTGCGCGTTCGACGACGCCACGCAGATATTCGACACTCGCGATGACGTCGAGTACTGGACCGGCGTCCGTGGGTTCGGCGGTGAGTATGGTGTCCTGTTCGAGGACGAACCAGCCCTCGAATCCAGCGTGGAGTAAACCGCTCACGACACCGGCGATGTCGACGTCTCCGGTGCCGAGCGGCATGTACATGCCCTGGGCGACGGCTTCGGTGTACGTGAGCTCACCCGACTGCACACGGGATGCCAGCGCCAGCGAGACGTCTTTGAGGTGGGCGTGGGCGATGCGATTAGCGAACTTCGTGACCAATTCTAGTGGATCGGTGCCGCCGATCAGAAGATGTCCGGTATCCAAACACAACGGGATGGTCGAACCGTCCAGTACCCGGTACACCTCTTCGCGTCGCTCGATCAGAGTCCCGACGTGCGGGTGCAACACAGCCCGGATGCCTCGCTCCGCTGCGGCAGCCTGCAACCGGTCGAGATTGCGAAGCAGAGTAGACCACTGTGCGTCGTCCAAGGCCGGACGCGAGTCGTATCCCTCGCTTCCGGTGGACGCAGCGAGTACGAGGACTTCGGCGCGCGACGCCACGAACGCATCCAGTAGCGGGGTGATCCCGGGAACCGGATCGTGCTCGGCGTCGTGGAGCAGGACCGGTGCAAAGCCCCCGACCGACGTCAGGCTGTAGCGCTCGAGGGTGGCCGCGAGCTTCTCGGGCTCGGCGGGCAGGAATCCTTCCGGGCCGACCTCTGTAGCGGTGAGCCCGGCGTCGCGCATCTCGGTCAGTACTCGGTCGGGAGAGATCTGGTAACCCCAGCCCGGGACTTCGCAGACGCCCCAAGAAATAGGTGCTCCGGCAATACGAACAGAACTCATGGTCATACCTCGTGAATCTGCACCTGATGGTGCTGTTGATGGGACGGTTGGAGTTTCGGCCATCTGTGCCACCGCACCGTTGTGGGAAGGGCGTTCATCGGTGACGACGAACCGATCAGGGTCGGTCTCCACCGCCTTCTTGTGGTGTCCGGACCTGCCTTCACGAACACGTTCATCGACGACCGGGCCGAATCCACCGTCCCGATGCAACCGATTCGGTCATGGCGTCGAGAACTTCGGCGCTCCGGACAGCGTCAGGCGATATGAGAAGTGGATCACACCCTGCTTCCCATGGGCCCGGAGGAGTTTCTATTGGGAGAATGCGGTGACGAACGCGTCCAGGGCGACGTCGGGGTCGCCGCTTGCCCAGCCTTCGAGGCCTACGACTCCCGTGTACCCGAGTTTGTCGAGGGCTGCTGCTATTGCCATGTAGTTGATTTCGCCCGTTCCCGGTTCACACCGTCCGGGAACATCGGCCACCTGGATCTCGCCGATGTGGGGAAGCGATTCGGTCACGAGATCGATGAGGTTCCCCTCGCCGATCTGCGCGTGGTAGAGATCGAGGTTCATCTTCAAATGGGGGCTGTCGACCGCCCTGACGAGGGCGAGGGTGTCGGACGCTCGGGCGAAAGGCGTTCCGGGATGGTCGACTGTCAGGTTGAGATTCTCGAGGGTGAACACTCGGTCTGCGGCTTCCCCCAGTTCCGCTATGCGGCGCAGGGTGTCCACGGCGGTGAGCCACATGGTGGGCGTGACGATCTCGACCGGTCTGACCGGAAGCCCATCGCCGTCCAGCCCGGTACCGTGGAGGTTCAATCGAGGGCAATCCAGGCGTTCTGCCACGTCGAGCGACATTGCAGCGGTGCGCAACAGTTCGTCGATACCGTCGTTTTCTGTGAGGTTGCCTTCGAGGTATCCGGTCATCGACGAGAAGATTGCTCCGGTTTCGATGAGTGAATCGATGTCCTTGGTTGCCCAATTCCAGATTTCGACCTGCAAGTCCCGTGCGTGGATTCTTCGGACACGTTCGACGAAAGGCAAGTCCAGATACAGCATTTCGGCGCTAGCAGCGAGAGTGAAAGTACTCATGATGCGACCTCGTCCAGACGAACGGCTGCTCCGGTTTCGACACTGCGTATGGCAGCGAGTGCGACCGCGAGCGCTGTGCGTGCATCACGGCCGGTGACGGGCGCGGGTCGGCCGGACCGGATCGCTTCGGCGAAGGCTGTGAACTCGCCGACGTACGACGTCCCCAATAGGTCTGTATCGCGGCGTGAGGTATCGATCTCGATTCCTTTGCTCCCGTACAGCACCATGTCGGTCGTGTTTCCCCGGCCCGCGGTGACCATGCCCTGGGACCCGAATACTTCTCCTCGGACGTCGTATCCGTAGAGCGCGGAGAAGCTGGCCTCGGCAGTCGCGATAGCGCCGTTGTCGAACTCCACCGTGACCACTGCAGTATCGAGGTGTCCGAGCTCTTTAGCGTCTGGCCGAATGAGCGCGTCCGCCAGGGCCGTCACGCGAGCAGGCGACGAACCCGGGTTGAGAAAGCAGAGTGTGTCGAAGTCATGGATCAGCGTCTCCAGGAAGATCGTCCATTGCGGGACCCGCGTCGGGTCTCCGCCCCAGGGGCCGGGATCGCGGGTGAGCGACCGGAGCAGTTGTGGAGTGCCGATGCGGCCTGCGTCGATCGCCTCGCGGGCAGCGATGAAACCCGGGGCAAACCGACGGTTGAAGCCGACCTGCAGAACGACACCGGCGGTATCCGTAGCGGCGATCGCACGGTCTGCGTCGGCGAGCGTGACGGCCATGGGCTTCTCGCAGAAGACGTGCTTGCCTGCCTCTGCTGCGGCAACCACGAGATCGGTGTGGCTGCGCGCGGGCGCCGCGATGAGTACCGCGTCGATGTCGTCCGAGGTGAGCACGTCCTTGACCTCGGTCGTGGACATCGGCGCGCCCAGCTGTTTTGCCAACCGGGCGGCTGCGTCACCGATCGGGTCGCTCACGGCCGCGAGGGTGGCACCGACGACGCGTTGCGCTACGAGTTCGGCGTGGTTCGCTCCGATGCGGCCTGCTCCGATAAGGGCGATGCGTACGGGGTCGGTCGGTGACATCGAATGCTCCAAAAAAGTCGAGGTGGGAGTTACTAGTACGTTCTAGTTCGATGAACGGTAGAGGGTGTGCCATCATCGGTCAAGACCCGTACCTCCAACCGGATAGGAGCGTCGTGCCGAAACCCAGACCGAGCTCCACTCCCAAAATGGTCGATGTCGCTCGCGCGGCCGGGGTATCGCCGGCTCTGGTTTCGATCGTCATGCGGGGTGTCGGCGGTGCGAGCGACGAGACGCGGGCTCGTGTGATGGCCATAGCGGACGAGCTCGGCTACGTCCCTGATCGGCGCGCACAGCAGCTGAGGCAGAGCGCGTCCCGGCTGATCGGCGTCACGTTCGAGGTCCGTCAGGCATTCCACGGTGATCTCGTGGAGCACCTCTATCCGGCGGCGGTAGGGCACGGCTACGACATCATCATCAGTGCTGTCACGCCGAGGCGGTCGGAGCACGAAGCGTTGCGCACAGTGCTGAGAGAGCGCTGCGAAGCCGTCGTGTTGCTGGGCTCGAGAATGTCTGACTTTCAGTTGACCGAGATCGCTACGCAGTTGCCGGCGGTCGTCGTTGCCCGAGCCAGTGCCGCTGAGGGTGTCGTCTCGGTTCGTTCCGACGACTTTGCGGGTGCTGGATTGGCGGTCGAACACCTTGTCTCGCTTGGTCATCGAAAAATCGTCCACATCGACGGATTCGATGCACCTGGTAGTGAGGATCGGAGGCGTGGAGTCCTAGACCGCGGACGTCGTCTCGGAGTTCATGTGGAGATCGCAGTGGGCGGTTCCACCGAAGCCAGCGGTGCGGAGGCCATGCACAGGCTGCTGAGCGGCGATCGACTTCCGTCGGGTGTCATAGCGTTCAACGACCGGTGTGCGGCAGGGGTTCTCGATACGCTCGTGCGTTCGGGAATCGACGTTCCCGGGGAGATCTCAGTTGTGGGATACGACGATTCGCGGCTTGCAGACCTGTCTTACCTGCAGCTGACGACTGTCGCGCAGAACATGAGTGCGATGTCCCAGTTCGCGATCGACTCGGCACTGTCGATGGTGTCTGGCGGTACCCCGGACACTGTCTTACTCGACCCCCGGTTGGTAGTTCGTTCGACCACCGGACCGTTTCGCGGCCACCACCCCAGTCGACGGTGACCACTCGACATTTTCCGAAGTTGCAGCGACAGGAGCGGCATCACCGAAGGCGGCCGGGGTGACCGACAGGCTCCGAAACATGCGGGCGTCGTGCATCTGCGGATACGGGAGACCCCGCCGGCGTTGGCGAAGACGAAGTCCTCGCGCGAACCCGGCGCCGGCAAACAATCGAATTGCAACCCGCCCGGTCAATCGCCGCTCCTCTAGCAGCGGATTTCAAATCCGCGCGGGGTGTCCGTTCTCCGTGATCGTAATCTTCGCATTCGTGCAGTTCAGGGCTGCTTTCGTGTTGAATGGCCGTCTCTGCGCGTGGCTCGGTGTCACGAGGCTGTCGCAAGTAGGCCAGGCTGAGCTGTCTGGCCTCGCCGATAACCGCGACACCCGCAGGCTAGTCATAGAAACGGTTGTGCTGAAACAGGTTTCGATTGCCTGTCGGCCCAAGCGCCCAAGAGCTACGCCCTGACAAAGCATTCTCGGAAGTCGCCCACGTAAATTGCACTTTGGCACCGTCGGTGCCAGCTCAGCAGAGTTTTGCAATGCAAGTGTGTCGGTAAGCTGCGCTACGCCGCTCGTATGGACGTCCGACCAGGCCGAACAACCGCAGTTTCCGCTTCGGTAGGCATTCCCGGCACCGGCAGGCCAGTAGCTGTGGAGCCGGAGATCCCGCCTGCCGTCGCAAAGCGGATCGCGGCCGCCGTGCAATCCTCCCACTCCGAAGGAACGCGCAAGACCTACGCGGCCGCGTGAAGACACCTCGCCAGTTGGTGCGAGACGAATGGTCACATGACGCTTCGAGCGCACCCGATCACCGTCGCCGCCTATCTCGTCGAACGCGGCGATTGGAGCGCTTCGGACGAGTGTCCTGAGGTCTACCTCGCGGAGAGTGGAGCGCTGGTCGTGCAGCACCCGTTCGCGAACTGAGCGATGGCATTTAGCACGAGTTTTCGAGGACTGCGAGACCACACCGGGCCTCGGCGAAGGTTGAAGTGAGTGCCACCCATAGCCGAAGCCGCATATGTGAGCGGGGTCGACCGGACTACCCGGGGCCAGTGCCACGGGTTCCACGACGCCTACAGCGGGTCACGCGGCCTTGACCTGGGGTTTTATCGGGCACCCCCGTGGGCACTCCCTCATCGGTTAGTGTCCATCTTTTGGTTGCAGGGTCGGAATTTGGGCGTGGCTGCGTCCATGGTCGTTACGTCTGGCGTCTGGATTGCCACCGTAGAATGGGCGCGTGTCCCCCCTACCTGAAGCCCGCGCCGAGTTCGAGGACCTGGTCAACCGCCTAGTCGAACAACCGGCCGAGAGCGAGTGGCTTGAGTTCAAGCAGAACATGAACGACCCGCAGGAGATCGGTGAGTACATCTCTGCGCTTGCGAACGCGGCGGCTCTCCACGGAGAGGCTCGGGCGTATCTGGTTTGGGGCGTGGAGGACGGTACTCACAAATTGGTCGGAACCGCGTTCGATGAGACAACGCTCAAGAAGGGCAATCAAGCCTTCCAGCCATGGGTTGTGGGGTCTCTAAGTCCCGACCCTGGACTCGTCTACTACCACGGACAAGTCGACGGGAAGCGTACCGTCGTCCTTGAAATCGGCGCCGCAGCGCACTCTCCTGTCATGTTCCAAGGAATCGCGTATATCCGTATCGGTAGTCACAAAAAGAAGTTGAATGCCCACCCGGTCGAGGCTAAACAACTCTATCGAAATCTCGACGTTGTCCCGTTCGAGCACAGGGCGGCTCTTAGCGGGTTGACCGAGGACGAGGCGCTTGAGCATGTGGACCATGCCGCCTACTACAAACTCCAAGGGGTAGCCGTCCCTGCCGAGCGAGACGTTGTGGTTGACGCGCTCCTGTCGGATAAGATCTTTGATCGGGAACCTAACGGACGAGTCAGTATCACGAACATGGGTGCGCTGCTGTTCGGTGTGCAGCTCAGCGACTACCCGTCCATTGCGCGTAAGGCAGCACGAGTCATCAAATACAAGGGCAAGAACAAGTTGACGGCCGAGCGCGAGCACGAGGGAACACGAGGCTATGCGGCCGGGTTCACCGGGATGGTCGACTACATCGACAACCTCTTGCCGGCGAACGAGATAATCGGCAAGGCCTTGCGAACCGAAGTGAGTATGTTCCCGCCGACTGCCATCCGCGAGATCGTGGCCAATGCTCTCATTCACCAAGATTTCTCCGTCGGTGGTGCCGGTCCCCTCATCGAGATCTACGACGACCGGATGGTGATCACGAACCCGGGAGCGCCGCTTGTTGATCCCTCCCGGTTTGTGGATGCCCCGCCTCGTTCGCGGAACGAGAAGTTGGCGTACATGATGCGGCGTTGCAACATTTGCGAGGAGCGTGGGAGCGGTTGGGACCGTATTGCGTTCGAAATCGAGTTTCACCAGCTCCCGGCACCGCTCATCGTTGTGAACGAGGGCCACACCACCGTCACCTTGTTCAGCCATAAGAAGACGAGTGATATGGACAAAGAGGACAGGATCCGGGCTGTCTACCTGCACAGTTGCTTAAAGTCAGTAAGTGGCGAGCAGGTCACGAACACTACCGTTCGCGAGCGGTTCGGTCTCACCGACAAAGAGTCCTCTGCAGCTTCGGCGTACATCCGGGAGACTCTTGACGCCGGGATGATTACACAGTACGACCCGAACGCTGGGCGTAAGCACATGCGCTACGTACCGTTCTGGGCTCGACGCGTTACGTAGCCGGTATCGTGTATGTAACTTGCTGAAGTTGCAAAAGTGCACGTCTAGCTGGGGTTTTCTTTTTTGGATCTATTTTCTAACTTTCCCAAAGTTAAGCAGGGATCTACATCTACGTCGGGGCTAGGTTAGGTGCCCTCTTGTGTCCCCGACTGGTCTCAAGTTGGGGCTTCACCTAGACAACCGGCATCGGACCCCTGGCCGGGACTGTTCGGAACCCACAGGGCCTAGGCCCAATTTCCGACCCCTGTGGTTCTGCTCAGCGCTGAGTAGCCCCGCGCCCTGGTGGGCGCGTGGCTAGGTACCAACCCGACGCGATGATGAGTCGGCAGACGGCCACCAACGCGAGCGGTGTCCGGGCCACCTGCGGGCGTCTAGTACCCGAAGCTGAGTGAGAACCCAGTGCGCGCCCTGTCGGCCGGCACGGTGGCCGGTGCTCGGTCGCCTATGGTCACTTCGTAGAACTCTCGCCCCTCTGCGACAGTAATATTCGCGTAGAAGTGGCAGGCTCCATCGGGCTGCAGTGATCCGCCCCCGAGCGCCCCCGCCCCCACAGTTGTATCCGATTCGTCTCGCACGAGAACCGGGGAGCCTTTGCTGACACCGTTCGAGTCACAACCGCCTGCAATTGGTGTGACGAACTTGGGTGCAATCTGGGCAGTGACCCTGAGGTCGAACGACGCCGGTTCAGCAGCCGGTTTCGGGTCGGTTGCACAGCCGACCAGGACGAGTGTGGCCAGCGCCGCCACGGAAACAGTGCGCATGGCTCGTCAGATTACGGCACATCTCGGATGGTCGACGCCTGCCGTTACGGGTAGATCGGGCTTGCGCCGCTGCCTAGGCTCACGGAATGACTAACGAGCAGATCATCCGGCCCCGTCCAGGCAGCCACATCTGGCGACGCACCGACGGCCAATTCACCGAAATCGGTCGCCAGATGTCGGGCGTTGGGTACGTCGATAAGTTCCCCGGCACTACCGATGAGGAGCTGCTCAATGCTGAGCTTCAGCAACCCGGTGGCTTCACTGTGAGCCAGGGAACGGCTACAACCGAGGTCGAGAAAATCCTCAACTGGACCGAGGTCATCGACGACGATGACCCAGTCGTAATCCTCGGACCTCAGAAGCCATCATTCGGCGAGTGGGAAGAGCTCAATGAATGGACGGGCCGGTCGTCGAGTGTCTGACGATGTAGCGTTCGCTCCGCCCGCCGATGACGGACAGGCAGGCTGGGTTTTGCTCCCCGATGGCCGCCGCGCGTACCGGTACGAGGGCTCGGACGACGTCTTCATCGCCAAGGGAACCGCGGCCGAGGTTCCTGCGTCGTAGTAGGTATGGATGAGGTCGAGTAGATGTTCAGGTCAATCTTGTCGGCTGCTCGACACGACGCCTCGCACGCGACCGCACTCGTCGCAGTCGGTGACGGCCATAGTGCTGTACACAGATTTGTGAGTCCTAGTGGTCGTGGAGTGGCCGCATGTCAGCTCGAGGTTCCAGGTGACCGACTCGTCGGGACTGCGGCGCGCGGCTCTCTTGGCCATCTCTCGCAATATTTTGGTCACGCTCTCCCGTTTGAGAGGGCTTAGTGGCGGCATCGGGCAGCAGTACCCGCAGTGCAGCTGACGCGACCCCGGCATCAACCACCGGTGGGCTTCATGGCCTCCATGTCTGGTCTTGTATTCGAGTTCTCGACGCTCGTACTCCGGACGCAATTTGTCTGAAATGTAGAGCGTAGGTCCGAATTCCCCGAGGTCGTCGTCCATGACCTCCCCGCATCCGCGGCACGGCACGCCGGCAACTCGTTATAGGTGAGGGGAGTCCCCAGTCGGTCCCATTCCAGCTTCTTCAACCGGTCTCGTTCGTGCCACTCTTCCCACCACAGGGCCTGCTTAATGGCTGCGTTCGCACGGCGCTTCGCCATGTCAATGGCCAAGTTGAAGTCCCCGGTGGTGGCCAGGTGAAAGTCCCCACCCCGTGTTGATGTTTCCGGTTTTTCAGGGGCAGTCCTTTCGGTGTTGTGCGTCTTTCATGCGATAGGACTCGCCGTCGGTGACGACGATGGTGGCGTGGTGGAGCAATCGGTCGAGGATCGAGGCGGCGGTGGTGTGTTCGGGCAGGAACCGGCCCCATTGCTCGAACGGCCAGTACGATCCGATCGCCAACGAGCGGCGTTCGTAGGCACCGGCGACGAGACGGAACAGCAATTGCGTGCCGGTGTCGTCGAGCGGGGCGAATCCCATTTCGTCGATGATGATCAGGTCGACCCGCAGCAGTGATTCGATGATCTTGCCGACGGTATTGTCTGCCAATCCGCGATACAGGGTTTCGACGAGGTCGGCGGCGGTGAAGTATCGGACCTTGTGTCCAGCGTGGACGGCGGCGACACCGAGTCCGATCAAGGTATGCGACTTGCCTGTCCCGGCAGGTCCGATCATCGCCAAATTCGACTGTGCCCGAACCCATTCCAGGCTGGACAGGTAGTCGAACACCTTCGGCTGGATCGACGACGCGGCGACGTCGAAGGACTCCAACGTTTTCGTCACCGGAAACGCGGCAGCTTTGAGCCGGTTGACGATGTTGGAGGCATCACGTGCGGCGAGTTCGGACTCGATGAGCGTCCGCAGCACTTCTTCCGGGGTCCAGCGTTGCGTCTTCGCAGTGATCAACACCTCCGGTGCGGTCCGGCGGATTGCAGCCAGTTTCAAGCGCCGCAGTCCGGCGTCGAGATCAGCAGCGAGTTCGGGAACATGCTGGGGCGCAGCAGCCTTCGGAGAGTGTGCAGTGGTGGTGTCGGTCATGACGGCACCGGCGTATCGGCGGCAGGGGTCCGGATGGCGTAGGCATCGAGGGAGCGCGTCGGTGCGGTCGGCAGGTCCAGAATCAACGCGTCCCCGGCCGGCCTGGGCTGCGGCGCTCCGGCACCGGCAGCGAGAATCGATCGGACGTCCGCGGCCCGGAATCGACGGAACGCCACCGCCCGGGTCAACGCCGCCACCAACAGTTCGGTGCCATGTGCCGCACCGAGTGCCAGCAGGATCTCGAGCTCGGATCCGAGCCTGGTGTTGCCGATCGCGGCGGCACCGACGAGGAATGCTTCTGCTTCGGGTCCGAGTGCGCAGAACTGTTGCTCGACAGTTGTCCTCGGCCTAGGGCCGCGGTCGGGTGCGGGGCGGGCACCGCCGTAATGCTCGTCGAGGACCGACGCGGTCCCCGGCTGGCCCAGGTCGTGTTCGGCGACGACCTCACCGGTGGCCGGCTCGACAACCACCAACCGTCCCTCGGTCTGGACGAGGGTGACGGTCGCGCCGATCAACCGGACCGGCACGGAGTAGCGTGCGGACGCGAACCGCACGCAGGACAAGCGGTCGACTTTGCGGGTCACCGGCGGTGGGCCGATCTCCAGTCGCAGTGATGGCAACGGTGACAACAACTCTCGCTCTTCGGCGAGTTTGTCGTTCGGGATCGCGCATATCTCCGAATGCACCCTGGCGTTGACTTCCGTGCACCACACCCTGGCGGCGGCGTTGGCTGCGTGGACATCGACGGTGGTGCCGGCGATGGCTGCTTCGGTGAGCAACGGGACAGCGAGATCGCGTTGGGCGTAGCCGACGAGGTTCTCCACGACGCCTTTCGATTGTGGGTCGTTCGCGTGGCAGAAGTCCGGTGCGAATCCGTAATGAGCAGCGAACCGGACGTAGTCCGGGGTGGGGATGACGACGTTCGCGACGACCCCGCCTTTGAGGCATGCCATGCGGTCGGCGAGGACCTTGCGCGGGACACCACCGACAGCGGCAAGTGCGTCGGCGATCAATGCCATTGTGGTGGTTGCTTTCTCGTCGGTGGCGAAGGCAGCAAACCGCCACCGCGAGTAGGCCATGACGGCGCAGAACAGGTGCAGTCCGCCGACAGTGGCCCAGTCGATGATCAGGTAGTCACCCGGTGCCCATACCGCGGGCCGTCGGCCGCGGTGATGGTCGGTGCGCCACCGTTTCTTCTCCTCGGCGACCAGGCGGCGGAAGTTGCGGTCCGATCCTGCATAGCCGGCCTTGCGGGCGATCGGCAGGATTCGTTTCGCGGAGATTCGGCCCTGAGATTTGTCGACCCGTTCGGCTACCAGGTCGGTGACGGCGGCGTAGTTGCGTTCACGCTCGGCCCGCGGCGGTGTGTTGCCGGCTTGGTCGGCTTCGAATTTGTCGATGGTGCGTTTGACGGTCTTGTGGGTGGTGCCGACGAGTTCGGCGGCTCCTCGATACGACCCGACTTCGCGGTAAGCGGAAATGATGTCCATGCGTTCCTTCGCAGACTTCAATGGAACTCCCCGGGCGGTGCGGTGTGTGGTTGGCACCTTCACCGTCACCGCTCGGGCCAGAAGTTCCTGATCGACACGACGAACACGGGGTGGGGACTTTCAGTTGGCCACCAGTGGGGACCTCGACCTGGCCACCAGTGGTTACTTTTTCATGGCCACGGACACGCCAACTGCTCGGGAGTCAAGTTACCCATGCGCTGAGGTTGGGTCGGTGCGCATGATTTGCGTATGACGAGACCCGACTATTCAAAACTGGTCGTGCAACACCCGGTTCTTGCCTGTGCAACCATTCCGCGCAGTCCGGCTCAGCGCAGGTGAACGCATGAGAATGCAGCTCACGCACCGTCGCCAAAGTCGGCTTCGGGTGAGCAACTTCCATCGCATCGGGCACTGACCCATCTTGACCCGTAGGCGCATCTAAACGCCAGTCTTCACCAGCCAAGACTTAACCGTCGCCGGACACCTCGCCCGGATTTGCCGACACCTCAACCCGTAAACCGCTAATTCGGTGCCTCTTGAACGCACTCTTTCGCAAGTGGGTCAACAACTAGCGCGGCGCGATTGTGGAAGTCACTCCCTGTGAAATGATTCCGAACCTCGATGGTTCATTTAGCGTGGTCAGTTCGGGCAGTACTTGGACGCCAAGTCGTAGATTGCCCGTGCCTGGTCTGGAGTCGGCGTTGAGTTCTGATACGCGGCCCGCTTGCCGGTATTGACCACGGCGATGCTGGCCTCCTTGTCGGCACCGATCTCTTGACAAGTGTTGTCGAGAATGTTCGCAATCGGGTCGTCCCGACGACCGTCTGCCAACTCGGGATAGAGAGATCGAAATTCCGTTACGAATGCTGCAGTGTCGGCTGCGGTGGGTCCAGCGACGCTCACGGGGGATGGCGCGAGTGACGGCACTGCTGAACTGGCACTTGTTGGGATGGATGTGGGTGTCGGAGTCGTGATTGTCGATTGCGTAGTGGTCGACGCTGCGGCGCTCGACGACTCACCGGAACTCGTACATCCTGCGGCTGTGAGTGCGGCTGCAAGAGCTACGACACCAGCGGTGGTTCGGTAGAAGGTCACGCTGCCTGATTTTAGGGGCGTGAGACGGGAAAACGCGGTCAATCCTTACAGATTCGATGTCAACTGAGGCGGGGACAGTCCCTAACCCGCCGTTACCCCTCCAAAAGCTGCCTCCGGCTCATCCGCCAATCAGGCCGAAGCCTGCGCCGGCGCGTAGCAAGCGATGGGGAATCTCGTTGCGCCCACCGTAACTTCCGTGCGGTTCGCTGGCATGTACAGCCCTATGTGTCGGTGTCTGTCGGCATGATCACTACATGTCCAGGAAACGGGATCGGAAGAAGCCGTTGGAACGTAAGACCGCCGCGGGCGGGCGTACGTCCAACAAGGCCGTGGTCTATGACGGTATACGCAACGTGATTCAGGAGGAGTTTGAATGGCGAGGTGGGCCATCACTGCTACCCGGCATCGTTCCGCGCGGACTTCTCAGCCGTCGTCGCCAAATGGTACTGGCTGTCTTCGATGAGTACCTCCCGGACGACGTGGTCGTTCGAATCCGAATCACGGCGTCGATGGCTGCCACCCTCGCCAACCTCCAACCGGATTTGTACGGAAGAGAAGGTCCGGGTTACACCACAACGAGGGGGGCGAATATAGCTCAAGCCAAGACCGTGCTGGCTAGTGACGGCACGTGGGACGTTGTGATCGACTGGGAACGATTTCTGAACGAATCTCCCGAATCCCAGGCTGAAGTCGACGACCAGACGCAAATCTTGGAACACCTTGCGGCACATGAGCCACAGCACATCTTGATGCATCTGACCAGCACGGACTCAAGCGACTACGTCGATAGCTTGACGGGTTCGCCAACCGTTCGAGCATGGCGTCACTACGTTGGCGAAGCAATCGATGAATTTCGCTGTGAGTTGGCAGCCAACCGTCGCGTGACCATGACTCCGACCCATGAGTCCACCGCAAGTGACGATATAGAGCATTTTCGACGCGCATTGAACGAGAGCGCTGCACACATTGACGACAACCCCAGGCGAGCCGCGATGCAAGCGCTGGGTGCAGCGAAAGAGATGGTGAAGGCTCTTGGCTATCTGGCGGCAGAATACGCGGCAGGGGGCCGAGAGCCACTTCCCCCGAGTCCACTGCCGACCGGATGGGACGAATACATCGGTCAGTTTTGGCCGGACATATTCGAACTCTTCGCCAGTGTGCCTGCTGCCAACGAATCAGCATCCGTAGAGTTTCTCACGACAGTTCTACAGGCGACTTGCAAGCGAGTCATCACGTGGCTGACGGAGATTGGTATCCGATACGAGAAGGACGAAAATCTCAACGACTACTGCTGGTGGGACCGGCGGGAGTTCTGACGCAAGGATGGACGACACCGAAGGAACGTAAGAGCAAACTAACGCGTGACGAGGGCTCGACAGGCTATCGAAATCTCTGATCCCTCATTTCCTTCGTGAGGTGACAGTCTCCGTCATTCTTAGAACGGTTCGAGACCTGCCCTCCCAGCGGCAGTTATGAGGTGTAAAAACACCGGCGTGGCGGCTCGGCGAAGCGGCTCAGTCGAGTAGAGGTTTGGTGGTCACGACCCGAGGTGTGTAAAAACCTTCAAGGTTCCTTGACGGTGCGGTAACTGCCGTTTCCGCGCGATGTCGTCGGCGGCATCGTGCCTGTTGTTGGCAACTCGGCAATTGTTCGCTCCCGTCAGTATCATCGCCGGATGGTTAACGCCTCGCCTGGAGCAGCATTTGTCCGACATGCCGTTGGACCAATGCGGTGGGGTTCGCCGCTGCACTTTTCGACTGATTCGAGGGCGATGTAGGTTGGCGACGAATAAGTCTCGTTGTCACGAGTCCGCACAGAGCGTCGGTGCGCCAGGACGCTCTCCGTCCACCCGATACCGTGGCTGTCCGACACCGTTCAAGACTGTCCGGTGTCGGAGAATCGGCGGCAGTTCGGTGTCACGAGAGTGTCACAAGTCGGTACGTTCGGGCATGGACTTGTTCGGACGGTAATGTACGAAAACTGTTGCAAATAAACAAATATCGAGTCCAGAGACGTTCAGATGAATCCACTTCCAGGGACTTAAAATCCGTCAAGTGTCGGTTCGAGTCCGACTGGGGGCACCAGGGTCCATATGGATCCAGATTTCTGGACCAGGAAAGTGCTTTTCGGTTGGTAGCGTGTATGCCGGTGGCTTCCCACGGATCCGAGTGGACAACCGACACAGCGGATTTCAGATCCGCGCGGGAGTTACCTTCATCGTCGCCGTTTCTTCGAGTTCGTGCAGATCAGGGTCGGTCTTCGGGTTCGACGGTCGTGTCCGCAGGTGGTTCGCTGTCACGAGGCTGTCACAACTGGACATGGTGTAATTGCTGCGGGATGCGCTCGAGATGACCGGCATCCCGACGGACTCGCGGCATCACACCATCGGACGAGCGCACCGTCACGGATCCGACGATGGAAGTCGAGGACTTTTTACTGCAGCTCCTGCGGTTCAGGGGCACTCGCCACGGTCGATAAGAGATGCCACAGTCGTTCGGCCAACCAACGTTGCTCCGAGGGCTCGTCGACGTGGTCGCCATCGAGCCACTTCGATAGCACCGTCACCATTCCGCCCGTGATGAACCATGCTTCTTCGTCGAGCCGCCTCGATTGACGGGAGTTCGGCGAGGTGTCGCCCAGTCTTTGTTGTCGGAGGTACTGGCCCAATCCTTCACGCAAAACGGTCATCACCTGCTCGCGGGATCGCGAGTTCGATTGAGCCCCGATCAGTTTGCGGTAGAACTCACGGTTCGAACCCAGTTCGGCCACAACGAGCCCGATGCTGCGTTCTGCCTGATCTCGGTCCACCGCCACGTCGTCGTCCAGCGCGGCGATCGACTGTAATCGCCTCCGAACGACGGCGGCGAACAATGTGTCTCGGTCCTGGAAGTGCAGATACAGGGTCGGCCTGCTGACGCCGGCAGCCGAGGCGATGTCGGTGATCGACACCTCCGCAGGATCACGGTGAGACACCAGTTCGGCAGCAGCGTCCAGTAACAGTTCTCGACTGCGTACTGCCCGAGGGTCCATGTTTGCGGTCATCGTGGTCCACCTTAATAGGTGATGCGCCTCTCTCGCGTACCTTATCTTACATATGTATTGTAATGAACAGATGTAAACTACCGACGAGGAGTTCGATTGTGACCGACCAGCTGGCAGCGGGTGCTCAGGAAGCACGTCCGCGCAAGAAACCGTCACCGACGGTGATGATGCTCGGGGGAATGGTGGTACCGCTCTTCCTGATGACGGTTCTTCCTCTGCTCTATACCTGGGGCCTCCATTCGCCGACGCCGCACGACATGGACGTGCGGATCGTGGGAACGTCGACGCAAGTCGAGCAATTCGCGCAGCAGGTTCAGGCGCAGGTCGGGTCGTCATTCGACGTCGGGGTCGTAGCAGATGTCGACGCTGCAAAGGATGCTGTGTCCAGCTTGGAAACGCGTGGCGCCTACGATCCGGCAACGAACATCGTGTACGTCGCGTCCGAAGGAAACCTGGCCGCTGCGCAGGCGGTCGAGGGCCTCTTCGGTTCCATTGCGGGCAAGACAGTCGGCACTGCACCTACCGTCTTCGACGTAGCACCGACGAGTTCTACCGACAGGTTGGGCGCATCGCTGATGTTCGTCGGCCTCGCGGCGATACTCGGCGGCTTCTTGACTGCGACAGTTCTCCAACTGCTCCTGCCAGGCCTTTCGCTGCGTGTCGAGCTGACCGTCATTGCCGTCATGAGCGTGGTGTCCGCGGTAGTGCCGGCCTTCGTTGCATACGGGGTGTACGGCGCGGTGTCCGGAAGCATCCTGGAGGTGCTCGCACTGCTTGCACTGTCGGCGTTCGTCGTCGGATCCTTCCATCTAGGGGGGATGCGTTTGATAGGACCGGGGATGATGATCCCCACGCTGCTGATCATGGTGCTACTCGGAGTGCCCTCGTCGGGTGCGGCGATTGCGCCTGAGATGGTGCCCGGCTTTTTCACCACACTCAATAACTTCCTTCCCACGCCTGCGCTACTGGAGGGCCTCAAGCGCCTCGTGTACTTCCCGGCAGCAAGTATCGGGGGCACCGTTGCCGTGATGGCGATGTGGGGATTCTTGGCCGCCGGACTACTCGGGCTCTCGGTGCTTCGACACAAAAAGGATCCGGACGAACCGATCCTGAGTTCCTTCGCCGCAATTCCCGCACCCGAGAACGGAGACTCGAAATGAGTGAAACAGTAACTGCGCCGGCTGCATCGAACGCAGACTTTCCAACGCAGGGAACGAACCATTTCCGCTTCTACTTCGGCGACGAGCATTCCGCGACTCCGCAGCAGATGAAACGGAGGCACATGCTGACGGGCGGACTGTTGCTCCCGCTGTTCATGATGTTCGTCCTACCTCTCACCTACATCGGACTGTTCCACAGCCCCGGACCGAACGGTGTTCATATCGACGTTGTCGGAAACAGTCCGGCCGCAATGAAATTCGTCCAGAGCAGCGATGCCCTCAACAACGACGATTTTGTGGTCGACCGTGTTGCGACGGTGGACGAGGGTACCGAGCGACTTCTCGATCTGGAAACCCGAGCCGTATACGATCCGACGACCTTGACGTTGTACACAGCGCAGGCGGGCAATACACAATCGACCATCGCTGCGCAGCGATTCGTGACCGCACTCGCTGCATCGACGAATGCAACAGTGAATGTCGAGAATCTGGTACCACTCCCGGAATCGGACGCGGTAGGTGCCGGCGTGATGTATGTCGGACTCGGAGCCATCCTGGCAGGCTTTCTGACGACCGCAGTGGCGTCGCTGGTTGCACCCGGCGTACGCATCAGGTGGAAAGTGTTGTTGCTCGGCGTGATGAGCAGCATCGCGGCGGGAATCCAAGTACTGATTTCCTACGGAATTACCGGGACCTTGCACGACAACATCGGCGGAGTCGCAGGGATGGTGTTTCTTCTTGCATTCACCTGCGGGATCGTCACACTCGGAGGTTTCGTGAACTTCGGACCGGTCATGATGCTCATCTCACTCGGCCTGTACATCATGCTGGGGGTTCCGGCATCGGGCGTTGCGGTCGGGCTCGATCTGGCACCGTCGTTCTACCAGTTTCTGCATCCGCTGCTTCCGACGTCCACGGCGCTGGACGGACTGAAACGTATTGCGTACTTCGATGGCTCGGGCCTGGGTCCTGTTCTGCTCACCATGTCGGTGTGGGCGCTGATCGGATGCTTGGGGGTCGTCATCGGCCACCGTCGCCGAGCGAAAGCCGTGGCGCTCGAACCGGCCGTCGCAGCTGCAGAGGTCACCGATTCCGGTTCGCTGAGTGAGCGCGTTTGAAATCTGCGCTTGATCTGCACCACTCCCCGGCGGACTCGGAGATTGAACTCCGACTACCGGGGAGCGCGTGTAGGCGCGTACGCGGTTCACTTACCGAGGATCGTGAAGGCGACAGTCTCGGCTGCCGCGGAGGGTAGTGGCGCGCCTGGCACCGCGATCACGCCGCGTCAGCGAATTCGTGGCTGCCGAAGGGCGATTCGAAGTGGGCGACGCCGATGTCGCACTCGCAATCGTTTCCGGTTCCTGGCTGTCACTGGGGGCGTCTACTGCTCTCGCAACCCCAACGCGACGAGGCGGAAACGGTCGACCGCACCATCGAACGAGTGCTTCGCGCACTGGGAATCTCGACCGACGAAGCTCGAACACTCTGCGCCGGTGCCCTACCCGCGTCATACGGCGTTACCGTACATGCGGTCGTCGACCCCTGGCCGGGTACACCGAATGGGCGTGAACACGCACGAGCCAAGCCATGGCCTGGCCTGCAGGTGCCCCCTACTCGGTCCCCGGCTTCGTCCCCAAGATTCGGTGGCCAGAGGCGCGGCAGGAGGTCGAGTCTTCAGAAGAAGGCCAGCTGAGCGTCGCCCACGGGTCCGCGGCCGGACTGTGCCCTTCCCGGTCCGCCCGACGGTCCACGTCGAGCATGGACGCCGAGCACCGAGGGGTGCTTCGAGTAGAGCTCGGTTACGGCCCGGCACCTCGAATCGGCTCGGATACGAGGCCGTTCGGCGGAACGGGCACGCCCCACCATGGTGGGGCGTGCCCGTTCCACGTCAACTCCCACATTCGTGAGCCGGCGTCGGTGCTGCCAAGGCCCGGGTCGATCAGCGGGTGAAGTAGCTGATCGATCCCGAGTGCCGAAAGACTATGGATGCGTCGGGGTTCCGGCTGTCAGCCGAGGTAGGAGGCTGTAGGCGTTGTCGTGCATGACCTGCGCGAGCATTGTCGGCCTGTCGGCGAAGTAGGTGTCGACGTTGTCGGTGAACCAGGTCGCGGTGCGCGGGTTCGCGGCGGGGAAGTCTGTACCGAAGAGAATGTGGTCAGGTGCAACGAAGTTCTCGAGTGCCACCAGGTTGGTTTCGAATCCGGATAGGGCGGTCTCGTAGTAGAACGTTCGGAAGTCCTCGAGGATCTCGTCTGCTGTCAGTTCGCAGTCGAGATGGAATGCGCACAGTGCGGCGACGCGTGCGGCGAGGTACGGGGTGCTGCCGCCCGAGTGGGCGAGGACGATTCGTACGTTCGGATACTGGCGTTTGCGTCCGCTGGTCACCAAATCGGCTGCGCCTTTGTAGGTTTCGTTCGGAGTTTCGCTGATCGGGGTGGGCAGGAATCTGCTCGGGGCCCGATTGCTACCGGGTGTCTGCTCACCGTGTAGGAACACGAGCGCGTTGCGGCGGTCGAGCTCGGCCCACAGTGGCTCGAAGATAGGGTCGCCCAGCGATCGGGCCTGATCTCCGGTGCCGTAGACGTTGGTCAGGGTTATTCCGTCGGCTCCCAACACGTCGAACGCGTAGGTCAACTCTTCGAGTGCGGCGTCGGTGTCGGTCGGGGTCGGCAGATGAGCGAACAGTCCGAATCGTCCTGGATGGTCGTCCGCGGCCTGACGGGACAGGGTGTTCACCTCGCGGGCGAAGTGATGGCGCTTGTTCTCCGGGAGCCGGGATTCGATGTCGTTGGGTACGGACAGGATCGCGGTGTCGATCTGCAGTCGGTCCATGAAGTCGACACTGACCTGCGGTGACCAGGCGCTCTCGTCTTCCTTGAATTTCCAGCCGGATGTGTCGCCGAACAAGCCAGAGGTAAGCATGCTGGACGGCATGAAGTGGTGATGGAAGTCGATACGGCCGGGTGTGGTGGCGTTGTCGTGGGTCATACTCACACTCAACGCGCAATAGTTGCTAGTTGTCAATAATATTCAGATGTTAGGTTCTTTACATGGTTGACACCGACGCACCCGAATTGCAGCTCCTCGACGCGCTGTATCGCCTCAACAAGCTGGTCTTGACCGACGCTCGCGTGCACGTCTCCGCTGTCGCGCACTTGGATCTCGTCGACTTTCTGGTGCTTCGCACCGTGAAGATGGGCATCGATACTCCCGGTGATCTCGTCGTAGATCTCGGTCTGAACCCGTCGATGCTGAGCAGGTCGTTGTCCAAGCTTGCCGACGCGGGCCTGGTGATTCGCGAGATCGATTCCGCGGACTCGCGCCGATCACGGATCAGACTGACCGACGATGGTGTGCGAACCACCGCTGACATCGGGGGTCGGATGCGCCCCAGCCTGGCGCGGCGGCTCCAGCTCCTGCCCCCCGACCGGATCCGTGTCCTGTTGGACAGTCTCGAAATCCTGTGCGGGGATGCAGTCGACTGAACCTGGACTGCTCGTGTTCGGTGAAGTGCGCCGCAGGAACCCGGCGCGAGGCCGCGGTCAGTGGTGGTGCTTCACCTCGACACGGTGTGGCGTCACATCGGTGCGGCAGGGTAGCGGGGGTCGGCATCGGACCGCTTTTCGTGCAGTTCGAGGTACGTGGGAGCGATCTCGGCGGCAGAGGTGCCGGGTTGCCCGGATCCGATCCATGCGTTGATGGCCAGATGTGCCGCGTACACGCCGTGTTCGGCGAGTACGTTGTGCAGGTTGAGAACCCAGTTGCGCAGGCCGGCCGACGCGATATTGATGTTGGCGAAAGACGGTGTCGGGTTTATCGATCCGCCGCCGGTGGTGACGATGATGGTGCCGGCTTTCGCGGCGATCATGTCGTCGACGACCTGTCTCACGACATGTATTGCGCTGAAGTAGAAGTCGAGCTGCGGCTGAAGGTTGGCGGGCGTGACGTCGAGGACGCCGGCAGCAGGCAGAGTCGCGTCGGCCGCCGAGAATTCGAGAACGTCCACGGTGCCGAGTGTGGCGCGGATCTGGGTGAAGGCCGTGGTAATCGATTCCTCGTCGAGGAGGTCTGCGGTGAATCCGTGCGCGTCGATCCCCTCACTTTTCAGCTGTTCGGTCAGCGAACTCAACTTCGCCTGGTTTCGGGCGACGAGGGCGACGGTGAAACCTGTGCGCCCGAAAACGCGGGCGATTTCCAACCCCATTCCGGGGCCGGCACCGACTATGACAATCAACGACATGGGTTCACTCCTGCTCGGTTACTATTTGTGTGTCACCCCATCTTCTGTGTGTCGTATCCGCGGCACAAGAGGGCACATTCGTGTTCGTGAGGAGCGCCATGGCGACCAGGAAGACCGGCACCGTCGAGCTCGGCACTCCGATGCCCGGGCCGTGCGAGGGGTGGGGCGAGGATGCGGCATTGATCCGCGGAATTCTCGATCGTGTCGGAGACAAGTGGGGCATTCTCGTGATCGCCGTGCTTCGTGATGCGCCGATGCGATACAGGGAGTTGCAGCGCGCGGTCCCTGGCATATCTCAGCGGATGCTCACCCTTACGCTGCGTCACCTCGAGCGCGACGGCCTGCTCACACGTACCGTGTACCCGGAGGTGCCGCTGCGAGTCGAATATGCCCTGACCCACCTCGGTGTCTCGCTTCTCGAACATGTCTTGGGTCTGGCGATGTGGGCATCAGCCCATACCGACGAGATCCGAAAACATAGGAACGACTTCGACAGCCGGCAATCATGATCATCCACGAGAAAAATCGGCTCGCGTGACCACGGAGAAGTCGCATGTAGACGCGCTGCTTCTACTGCGAGCCGGCACACCGGATACAGCGATGACGGGCGCCCGCAGGTCGGCTACGTGCGGCACCGATGTGTCTACAGATCCTCGATAGAAGCGAAAACTTTGTCCTATCAGCATGATCTGGGTGTCGATGAGCGAAAACGATTGCGGCACCACGCCATGGCTATTTGCCTGCGCTCGCCGCGCACTCACGCGAGCCATGCACGACGCGGCATCACCCATAAGAATCGACGTTCTCTCGAGTCTCTCGTCGGGTGTCGTCGACGTAGGCCATGCTTGGTCTGGTGAGGTGATGCCTTCTCGAAAGAGTTATCGAGGGCGTCAACGACGAATGAGGTCACCTGAGTTCGCACCCTCGAAGGGTGGCAGTTGAGGTAAGAGCAGGAGCCGTCACTGGGGCACGTCTGCTGCGCTCGCGCTCGCGTGGTCGTGGTCGGTACGCCTAGGTTTGCGAGTCCGGGCAGTGACCCAGTGTGCGCGCAACCACCCCGACCATCTCAGAGCCGAGTTCAGTTTTTGGGTTGCGCGGGCCAACTTCCAGGACTTGCGGATGCCGTTCGTGGCGGTGGTTTGGCTCGATGTTCCGGGTACCCAGAAGCCTGCGAGGGGTAGCGCGCATACGCTCGACCCCTACGGGCCAGTTCCAGTGCCATCCGACCGCCGAGAGAGTTACCGGCGAGGTCCGCCCCTAAGACCCAGGACGGTCGGAACGACGACACGGTGGGACTTCGCCAGGAACGGAACTGTCGAGTGCCAAATCCGAGACGACATCGTCACCCCATGCAAGAGAACAAGTGGACTCGCCTTTGCGCCCTCAACGTCTCGAACCAACGGCCCCCTGTTGTCCGTCACGCAAAATATAAAGATTCCATACAAGTATGGTCTGCACGGAGAACTTGATGGCCCGGATGTATGTACTGGATTGCCACTGAAAGCATGCTCGGAGCAGTAGGCTCGGCGAGAGCAGTGGTTTCATGGATGACACGACTGCTTCTGTTCGGCTCACTCGCCACAAGTTCGTGCCTGGACTGCGCGACGAAGCAGTCCAACCGCGACGGGGCGTGAAAAACTGCGAGAACCGAAGGCTGGATCTACCGTGGATCGATTCCGTCAGTGGTGGGTCAGCTCCGTCGACTTCGACTGGCTGCTGGGGTACCACCGGGCACGCCCATTCCTCAGGTACGCCGAGGCTCTGATTTCCCTGTACGGCTTCCTGTGTGCGCTGTTGTGCCTGGGCCTGTTGGTGAGCCCCGATGTGGTTGTGGGAGTTACACAACGAGGCGTCGTGTGCGCCAGCGGCGTTCTCGCGGTTGCCCTTTCCGTTTTGGGTGTCGCGCGGAGGATCGACACCAGGGGTGCGTCTCTCCTGTTTACGGCTGCCAGCGATATCGGCATCGCGGCAGTGTTACTGTCCGTGGCACCTTCGCCCATCGCAATCGTGGGAACCACTATCTTCACGGGCCTCGGAAACTACGTGTCGTCGTTCCACGGACCACGAGTCTTCCTGGCGCATTACGCATTCACGTTGCTCGTGCTGTGTGCGGTGGCGGTGCATGTGTTGATCGAGGGAACTTGGCCCGTCGCAACTGTGCTCACAGTCACAGGTTGTGTGTTCGTCGGATTGTTCACCTCGTCGGTCATCATGCAGGCGCTCGTGTCGCATTTGAGGCACGACGCTTCCGGCGCGTATTTCGACCAACTGACCGGGCTGCGAAACAGGCGAGGCCTCAGCTCGGCCGTGAGCGAGCTGTACCGGACCGGACCTGCCGCTGGATCAGTCGCGTGGAGTGTGGTGATCGATCTCGATGAGTTCAAGTCCATCAACGACCGTTTCGGCCATGGCCACGGAGACGACGTTCTGCGGCGTACCGCTGCAAGAATCCACCAGGCGTGCCCGGGATCGGCATTCGCGGCGCGCATCGGCGGTGAGGAGTTCACCGTGGTAGGGCGCGGGGCTGAGGTCGATGCGCGCGAGTGCGCCGACCGCATCCTGCGCTCGATATTTCGCGACAGTGATGACACCCCGGTAACAGCATCTTTGGGCGTGGCGACCATGGCCGTTCCTCGACTCACCGAAGACGTCGCAAGTGCGATGACTGCTCTGACGGGCCGGGCGGACGCAGCGATGTACGACGCCAAAAGACAGGGCGGCAACCGTGTAGTTCAGGTCGGACATGAGTGCGACGACAAACCTGAGTTCTAGTGTTTCGCCGAACGTCGTTGTCGAACAGGACCCAACTCGGTCTGAAGCTTCCTTGTAAGAAAGCGCGGCTCTACAGTGAAGGCGTCCGATGAAATCCGACGCGAAACACAGTTTCGTCAGAAGGATTCGGGGCCGTTGTAGCCATGTCGACAGACGTATCCGGCAGTCGCGGAAGCGCTCTCGCTGTGCGATCGATCTGCTTACGCCGGCCTGGGTCCTGGTGACCGTCGCAGCGTTCTGCTCTGGTTCGACGGCGTCGGCCACCCCGGTGCGGGCAACTGTTCCGGCGCACGCCGCGGAAGCACGCCTGCCGGAGCACGCCGTGTACCGCCCGGTGGAGATCGAGCGAACACACCGGCTCTCGTGTGGGGCGAAGGCGGGTGCGCTGCGGTCGACTTGCTATACAGCGAGTTCTCGACGGCCAGCGCTGCCTGGGGGTGGTCGTCATCATGGGGTTACGCCGAATTATGCCGAATTCGGGATGGAGGACGAGGTGTACCACTGATCATGTAGGAGAACGCTTTTCGTGTCCAGCAGTTGTCCTGGGAGCGCGGAACGCCGTCGGCTACGGGCAAGTCCGAATTCTTCAGTTCGGGCTGTCGAGTAGAGACCTGAGCCAGACTCTTTCTGTGCGACTCGTCTTGCGCGCGAAAAGTAATAACCCCCGACGGTAGATGTCGGAAATTTCTTCCGCTTTCACGGCCCGGTCCCCGTCGTAGAAGAAGCTGGCCGGTTCCTCGAGAAAGCGCAGCCTCCGTCGCAGAACTGCATGCTGCTCCTCCACGGAAGGCACAAGAGACAAGAATGTCAGCACCACAACGAAACGCGAGAACTCCGACAAGTCGTTGTCCTGCGGATCCCGCAGGCGGGACGTCAACTCGTGGCGTCCTTCGTCGGTGATCGTGAGTACGTAGCGCGCCGGCCCTGCACCGGGCTCGGAGCGTCGCTCCAGAAGACCGCTTCGGTCCAGGCGTTTGATTGCGGGATACAAAGTTCCATCGCTCACTGGCCTCGCGTAGCCGGTCAGCTGAGCCACTCGTCGTTTGAGTTCGTATCCATGCAGGGGGCCCTCCGAAAGAAACCCGAGAATTGCCAATTCCAACATGTGTCCAGTGTGACAGGTGTACCTCGATTCGATGTGTACCTCGAATCGAGGTAGTAGGGTGGGTGACCGATGACCAGGACTCACCTCCTCCAAAGGGACTACATGACAATTCTCGAGCTCGAACGCATCACGCTGGCTCCCGTGAACGGACCGAGGGGCATCACCGACGCTTCGGTCGTGGCACATTGATCGCCGCGTGGTACGACTCGCAGGGGGAAGCCCAGGACGTTCTCCGAGTCGGAGAGATTCCGGCACCCGACCCTGGACCAGGCGAGGTTCGAGTGCGCCTGTTGTTGTCCTCGGTCAATCCGGGTGACACCAAGAAACGGCGTGGGTGGCTCGGCTCGACGATGCCGTATCCGCGGGTGGTGCCCCACAGCGACGGAGCCGGGTACCTCGACGCTGTGGGGGAGGGCGTCGAGCGAAGACGAGTTGGCGAGCGTGTGTGGGTTTTCGGTGCGCAGTCCTATCGAGCGTCCGGCACCGCGGCGCAATGCACGGTCGTACCCGGCTGGCAGGCAGTCGCCTTGCCGGATTCCGTGGATCCGAACCTCGCTGCCTGCCTGGGAATTCCAGGTATCACGGCACACCGCGCAGTGTTCGGTGACGGAGCGGTTGTCGGGCAGACGGTCCTGGTCCACGGCGTGTTGGGCGGCGTAGGGTCTCTCGCTGCGCAGTTGGCTCGATGGAACGGGGCGACGGTAATCGGAACTGTTCGCACAGAAGGGGACGCGGATCTCGCGCGTGCCCACGGCACCGACCACGTCGTGGTGCTGAGCGACGACGAAGCAGTGACGCAGGCACGGGATCTTGCGGTTGGTGGCGTCGACCGCATCATCGAAGTGTCGTTCTCGGACAACGTCGAATTCGACGCGGCAATTGGCAAGAACAACACAGTCATTGCCGCCTACGGCACCCGCGAGGATCGACCGAGTCTGCCGTTCTGGCCGATGCTGTTCGACAACATCACCATTCGTCTACTGGGCAGCGACGATTTCTCTCGAGAGGCTAAGTTGGCTGCCGCGGCGGACCTGACCGCGGCTGCTTCTACCGGTGCGCTGTCCATCGCGGTCAGCGATCCACTGCCGCTGGATCGAATCACCGACGCTCACGACCGCGTCGACGCGGGAACTCGGACGCGAGTCCTCCTACAGATCCCAGAGTGATCAACCAATGAACCTTGCATCACAGAATGAATGGAACAACATCAAAACGAAATCTCCCGAAGAGGTGATGACACGATTCGTCGAGTTCATCAACACAGCAGACGAGCAGCTCTCTCACGAGGTGATTGCGGCAGAAGCCGTGTTCCATGCCCCGACACATCCCGAACCGCTGCGGGGACCGTCGGGCTACCTGGAATTGCTCGCCCTGTTGCGCAACGGCTTTTCCAATATCCAGTGGACCATGGAGGAGACGATCATCGAAGGCGACAGGGTCGCGGCGCGATTCACCATGCGTGGCACACACTCGGGCGAATTCTTCGGCGTCCCGCCCACCGGCGTGACGATCTCGGCCCAAGCCTTCAACTTTTACTACCTCGCCCACGGACAGATCGTCGGCGAGCACGGGCAGCCGGACCTGTTGGGAATCTTGCAACAGATCGGCGCCGTACCTGCTCCGTGATGTCGTAGCCGAAAGCCTGTGTCCGGTTCGAGGGACTACATCCTCGAACCGGACACAGGATCAATCATGTTTCAGCACAACCTTTTCGGGCTGCGCGGCCCACGGATTCATGCAGCCGGCCGCTCAGGGCCGACGAGTGGAATTCGACGCCGCATCCGCAAGTGATGTGTCGGTAATCGGATCGGTCGTGGAGTGCCGGGTTCGAGGCCGCGGAACGGCTACGGCGGTGATGGCACCGGCGAGTCCGACGATGGCGAAGCTGTAGAAGTTCCAGTCGACGCCGCTTGCGCGGTCGAGAACGAATGCACCGAGGGTTGGGCCGACGATGGCCCCGAGGCGTCCGACCGACAGGGCCCAGGCCAGTGCGCTGCTGCGGTTCTCGGGATCGTAGACGGAAAGTATAAAGGCGTTGGCCAGGATCTGAGAGCCGATGAACCCGAAACCACTGACGAACATCAATACGAACAGCACGGGGGTGGGCGGTGAGAGGCTCATCAGAATCAGGCTCACCGTGCCGGTCAGGAAGGCTGCGACCACCACGATGCGGGGGCCGAATCTGTCGGCCACGGGCCCGGCTGCGATGACTCCGACGAACACGCCCAGCCACATGGCGGCAGTTTGCATCAGTGCGGAGCCGAGCGAGTATCCGGCGGCTTGCATGATCGACGGCAGCCAAGCGCTGATACCGAAGACGAGCAGCAGCCCGCAGAAGGACATCACCCAGGCGAGGATGGTGGTGGGGGCGAGGCGTCTGGTCAGTAGCGGGCCGAGACCGAGGAACCGCCCGGCGGAGGTGCTGGTTGCCATCGGTTCATGGGCGAGTCCGTAAAGATTCTCGATCTGCTTCGCATCGCCATCTCGGCCGGTGAGGCGCAGGTGGAACGGGCTTTCCGGCAACCGGAACATCAACGGCAGAGCGACGAGCGGCAGGATGACGCCGATGAGGTACAGCCAGTGGTAGGAGATCTCGGGTAGCAGTGCAGCTCCGAGAAGCGGCGCGGCCAGTGCACCGATTGCGTAGCCGCTCATCATCAGTCCGATATGCCGGGCGCGGCGTCCTGGTTCGCTGAGGTCTGCAACATAGGCGTTCAGCGTGGGAAGCACGACGCCCAGACCGAGGCCGACGACCAAACGGCCGAGCCCGAAGATCTCCGCGCTCGTCGCGACAGTGGACAGCAGCATGCCGACGGTGAAGATGGCAATCGATCCGAGCAGCAGTCTGCGCGGTCCGAAGCGATGCATCACGGCTCCGGCGAAGGCTGCTCCGACCAGCATGCCGACGCCGACCAATGAGCCGATGGTTCCCGCCGACGCCCTGTCCATGCCCAGCGAGGGCGTCTGCAGTAGGACGGGGACCGTGGCCCCGTAAATGGCGAGATCGAAACCTTCCAGGGTGGCGACCAGCCACGTCACATACAGCATTCTTTTGGTGGCGCGGGGCAGGCTGCGCCCCTGTGTGCTTGGTGTTGTCGAGCGACTCACGTGAATCTCCTGTCGAGGCAAAGTCGTTGGTGCGCAGCGAATGCCGACGTGCGACGTCGATCGGCACGGCATGTGATGTGCGGTCGGCTCGACGCCCGTATGGCGCAGATCACAGTTCAACATAAAGAAACGAGTTGCGCAATAGTGAAATCGCAATTACTTCGACGTGATGGTGGTTTTCGGGTCAGGCGGGACGCTCGACCACGGTGCCCGAGCTGCCGAAATCCTCGGAGATTGCCTGTGTCGCGCGCAGCAATTCCTCGGTAGCGGCAGCGACCACTTCGGCGCTGCCGATCTTTGCCGGGATCGCCACTGCTACCACCAGGGGAATGGACTGGCCCGCAGGGAATACCGGGGCTGCTATCGACATCACGCCGGGGATCACCTCGCCGGAGATTGTCGCGACACCGTTTTGCCGGACGTGCGAGCGAAGTGCTGCCACCTCGTCCTCGTCGGGTGCGGTTGCACCCATCGACTCGAGCTCGTCGTGCAGAAAGGGTGCGACCATCGTTTCGGGGAGATGCGCGAGGTAGACGTGGCCGATGGCAGACGTCAACAGCGGCATCGTCGATCCCACGCGAATGGTGATCGGCAGCGCGTGTGCGCCGTAATCCCACCGCACCAGAACCGGGCCGTGATCTCCCCAGGCTGCCAGGTTGACCGAATGGCCGGTGCGGTCTCGCAGGGTCGGGAGGTGCTCGGACGCGACGCTGACGTCATCCATACGGCGCAGTGATTCGATGCCGAGCCGGCGCATGGCGGGGCCGAAGTCGTACAAGCCCGACCGGCCGGATTGCACGATCAGACCGGCACGGCCGAGGCTGACCAGGTAACGGTGGACTTTGCTGGCCGCCATTCCCGAGGCGTTCGCAATCTGGGTCAGGCTCATCGGTCCAAGGCCTCGCTCGAGCGCTTCGATGACACCCATCGCTAGTTCGACCGACTGAATGCCCTGGCGAGCACCCGTGCGTTCGGAGGCGTCGATGGAATCGGAGTCTGGATTATCGGTCACGGATCCACCCTAGGCACTCGGGGAGAATTCGACGGCCTTCAAAGAAATTCACTACTGTGCATTGACTTCACTAATAATGAACTCTAGCGTTGTGGTTGCCATCACATTCGACGACAGAACGTCACAGCGAGAGGAGCAGCCACATGTCTGCTTTCGAACCAACGCAGGCCGGCCACGAGACGACGGCTGACGTCGTTGTCGTCGGCTGCGGTCCCACCGGCATGGTGCTGGCCGCCCTTCTCGGAAGCCAGGGGCGCAGCGTCGTGGTTCTCGAGCGGTACAGCGGCCTCTACAACCTGCCGCGAGCTGCAGCATTCGACGACGAAACGATGCGCACGTTTCAGAAGCTCGGTATCGCGGAGAAGATGCTGCCGGGTGTCAACGTGCAGCGCGGATACATCTGGGTCAACGCCCAGGACGACGTTCTACTCGACATCGAGTACGACAACCCGGGCCGCAGTGGGTGGCCATCGCAGTACATGATGCATCAACCGCACGTCGAGACCGTGCTCGACGAGTTGCTGACTTCGCTTCCGACGGTCGATGTGCGGCGCGGACATACCGTGACCGAAATCCAGCAGTCCGATTCCGTGACAACCGTTCTCGCCACCGACGCAGAGGGCCGCACCGTCCGAGTGGACACCGAGTTCGTCGTCGGCTGCGACGGCGGCAACGGAATCGTCCGGGAGGTCGTCGGCGGGGAGCTCGACGATTACGGCTTCTTCGAGAACTGGCTGGTGTGCGACTTCGAGCTCTCTCGCGACGTCCCGACGCTGCCCACGTTCCGCCAGGTGTGCGACCCCGCCGAGCCGATCGCGATCGTGAACATCGGGCCGCGCCACCACCGGTTCTCGTTCCGTCTCGACAGTGGCGCGCAACGAGACGAGGTGGTGCAGCAGGACAGGGTGTGGTCTCGTGTGTCTGCATACTTGACCCCCGACGACGCCGAGCTCGTCCGCGTCGCGAACTACACCTTCCGATCGTGCATCGCCTCGAAGTGGCGCGCAGGCAACGTCTTTCTGGCCGGCGACGCCGCACATCAGATGCCGCCGTTCCTTGCGCAGGGCATGGTGTCCGGTATCCGCGACGCCCGAAACCTGGCGTGGAAGCTCGACATGGTTCTCTCCGGGCATCCCGACGCCCTCCTCGACTCCTATCAATCCGAACGCGAGCCGCACGTCCGATTCATCACCGAGAAGGCGATCGAACTGGGCCGCGTCCAAACGATGCGAGACCCCGTCCTCGCAGCGGAACGTGATGCGCGAATGATCGCCGCTCGCAAGGCCAACCAGAAGCCCGACAAGCTGCAGTACCCGGCGCTGTCCGGTGGTTTGATCGCCAACAGCGGCGATATCTTTCCCCAGGGACTGGTCTCCACCTCGTCACGCACTGCACTGTTCGACGACATCGCTGGAACAGGATGGCTTGTGGTATCGGACGGAAATGCTGCGCTGCATACCATTTCGAGTGACCACCGTGAACGGTTCGCAGGACTGGGCGGCAGAGAGATCGTCTTCGGGCTGTCCTCGATGTTCGACGGTGCTCCGACCTCCGACACCGCCGGCGTGTACACCCGCTGGTTCGCCGCGCAGAAGTGCGTCGCGGCAATTGTGCGGCCCGATGGCTACATCTACGGACTGGCCCGCACCGACGACGAACTGGCCCAGTTGATGACAAGCCTGATCGAGGCGGTAACACCGACCCGGTCGGCGTTACTCGCCACGACATCCTGACACCCCCGATTTCCGGACCGACCGACAACACCCGAGGAGAGATCATGCAGGGCAAGATCGCACTGGAAGAACACTTCGCCATCCCCGAGACCCTCAACGACTCAGCGGGATTTGTGCCCGGTACCTACTGGGACGAGCTGCAGAGGCGGTTGCTCGACATCCAGGATGTCCGACTGAAGTTGATGGACGACAACGGCATCGAGACCATGATTCTCTCCCTCAATGCCCCTGCCGTGCAGGCCATCCCAGAGCCCAAGCGCGCCATCGACATCGCTCGCCGCGCCAACGACGTGCTCGCGGAGGAAATCGCCAAACGCCCCGACCGGTTCCGCGGCTTCGCCGCCCTTCCCCTGCAGGATCCCGACGCAGCCACCGAGGAACTGCGGCGATGCGTCACCGAACTCGGATTCGTCGGTGCACTGGTCAACGGGTTCTCACAGAGCGAGTCGGTGGACGACGGAAACACCCCGCTGTACTACGACCTTCCGCAATACCGTTCCTTCTGGGCAGAGGTGGAACGACTCGATGTGCCGTTCTACCTTCACCCGCGCAATCCGCTCGAGCAGGACGCGCGCATCTACCAGGGCCACCCGTGGCTTCTGGGACCGACGTGGGCGTTCGCCCAGGAGACCGCCGTGCACGCACTGCGACTGATGACATCCGGTCTGTTCGACGAGCATCCCGGTCTGAACATCGTGGTCGGCCACATGGGGGAGGGCATCCCGGCCATGCTGTGGCGAATCGACAACCGCAACGCGTGGGTGGACGTGCCGCCCACCTATCCCGCGAAACGTAGGATGGTCGACTACTTCACCGAGAATTTCTTCATCACCACCTCGGGCAACTTTCGCACCCAAACTCTGATCGATGCGCTTCTCGAACTCGGATCCGAGCGCGTGATGTTCTCCACCGATTGGCCTTTCGAGAACGTCGACCACGCGGCGAACTGGTTCGACTCGGCGAGCATTTCCGAAGCCGACAGACTCAAGATCGGGCGCAGCAACGCCGCCGCGCTGTTCAAGCTCGACCGATGATCCGGGACACGACTCTGTCTTCCTTCGTTCACAGCGGATCACCCGCCCGCATCGTCTTCGGACGCGGCAGCGTGCAGACGGTGTCCGCTGAGGTCGAGAGGCTCGGATGCAGTCGAGCGGTCGTGCTGTCCACCCCGCACCAGCACGACGAGGCGACGCGCGTGCTGGGGACTCTGGGTGCACTCGGGGTCGGCGTCGTCGCCGTCGCCGAAATGCACACACCGACCGCGGTGACAGCTCGGGCGTTGATCGAGGTGGAGAACTTCGGCGCGGACTGCATCGTCGCCATCGGCGGAGGCTCGACCACCGGGCTGGGCAAGGCAATTGCGGCACGAACCGGACTGCCGCAGGTCGTCGTGCCCACCACCTACGCGGGGTCGGAGGTGACCCCGGTTCTCGGAGAAACCGAGAACGGAGTCAAGACCACGCGGCGCGGACCGGAGATCCTCCCCGAAACCGTGGTCTACGACCCTGATCTCACCGATTCGATGCCGATCGAACTCACCGTCGCCAGCGGCCTCAACGCCATAGCGCACGCCGTCGAAGGCACCTACGCTCGCGACGGCAGCCCCATCTACACCTTGATGGCGATCGAGGGGCTCAGGGCGCTGCGCGATTCTCTACCGGCACTGGTCGAGGCCCCCAGCAATCAGGACGCACGCGACGGGGCCCTGTACGGTGCCTGGCTGTGCGGCACCGTGCTCGGCGGCGTGGGAATGTCGGTGCACCACAAGCTGTGTCACACCCTCGGCGGTGCATTGGATCTCCCGCACGCACAGACTCACGCAATCATGCTTCCCCACACCATCGGCTTCGTCGAAGAATCCGTGCCGCAAACACTTACCGACGTCGCGACACTGTTCGGTGGGTCGGCGGGTGCAGGACTGCACGATTTTGCCGTCGATATCGGTGCGCCGCTCCGGCTCGCGGATCTGGGAGTCACCGCCGATCAGCTGGATCTGGTCGCGGACCAGGCCATCGCCTCGCCGTACTGGTCGCCGCGCCCACTGGACCGCGACTCCATTCGCAGGGTCCTGCAAGATGCCCACGAGGGCACCCGACCGAACCCGAGGAGCGGATCACCCGCATGAAGTACTTCACCGAACACGCATCGGTCGACACCGTCAACGAACGCATGAACATCCCCGCCGACGACCGTGTCGCCGTCGTCATGAGCAGCCTCGTTCGTCACGTGCACGAATTCGTCAAGGACGTGAACCTCACCGAAGCCGAATGGGACCTCGCCATCGACTTCCTCACCCGAACGGGACAGATCAGCGGCCCCGAACGGCAAGAATTCATCCTGCTCTCGGACGCACTCGGCGTGTCCATGCTCGTGGACGCAATCAACCACCGCCGGCCCGAGAATGCCACCGACAGCACGGTATTCGGACCGTTCCACGTCGAGAACGCGCCGATCCGCGAGATGGGCGAGAACATCAGCCTCGACGGGAAAGGCGAAGCATGCCTGTTCGTCGGGCGTGTTACCGGTACCGACCGTACGCCGATCGAGGGCGCGTGCGTCGACGTGTGGTCGGACAACGAGGACGGCTACTACGACGTCCAGCAACCCGACATTCAACCGCGCTGGAACAACCGAGGCCGCTTCGTCACCGGAGCCGACGGTAGGTACACCTTTCGCGGCATCAAACCCACGTCGTATCCGATTCCCGACGACGGGCCCGTCGGGCAGATGCTCACCCGCCTCGGGCGACACCCCTACCGACCGGCACACATGCACTTCCTCGTCTCGGCCGACGGTTACGAGCGGCTGGTGACACACACCTTCGTCGACGGCGACGAGTACCTGGAATCCGACGCAGTATTCGGTGTCAAGGAATCACTCGTCGCAACGTACGAAAAGCGCGGACCGGATGCAGACACCATGTGGATATCCGAGTACGACTTCGCACTTGTGCAGGAACCCGGCGAGGTATAGACCTACAGTCGCTTCGGGCCACACGTTGCCCACCGCATCGCCGTCTTGTCATACTGCCGAGCACGTTCCGCCAGTGCGAGTCGGCACCGCACACGCCACCGTGTCCTTCGCGATCTCAGCTACTGCGAGTGCTCAGAGTGCGCTCTCTCGTTGTCGCCAGGGGTTTTTCGTCGATGAAGACCAGAAGCAGCAGCGCGATGATCATCAGGGGCACCATGTAGAGGAAGACCGGTGTGAGGGCATCGTTGTAGGCGTTGACGATGACCTCTCGTGCGGCGTCGGGTAGTGCTCGCACGGACTCGGGTGTCAACGAACTCTCCGGTGATGATCCGTCGGTCGAGGCTCCTCCCAAGAGTGAGGTCAGTCGGGAGACGAACAGCGTGCCGACCACCGCGGAGCCGAGGGATGCGCCGATCTGTCGGAAGTAGTTGTTCGATGCGGTGGCGGTGCCGACTTCGGTGATCGGGAAGGAGTTCTGCACGATAAGTACGAGGATCTGCATGCTCATACCCAGTCCAATTCCCATGACGGCCAGGTATGCACAGATGATCCACACTTCCATGCCGGCGGTCATCGTCGATAGCAAGATCAGTGATAGGACTACGATTCCCGAGCCCATGATGGGTAGGTATTTGTAGCGTCCGGTCTTGCTGACGAGTTGGCCGGACACGATCGATGTCACCAGTAGACCGGCCATCATAGGGATCATCAGCAACCCGGCTTTCGTTGCTCCCGCGCCGGTGACCATCTGGAGATATGTGGGCAGGTAGGCGAGTGCACCGAACATGGAGACGCCGATGATGAGTCCGGCGACAGTGGTCAGATTGAAGTTTCGGTCTTTGAAAAGGTGTAGCGGCATGATCGGTTCCGCGGCTGCCTTCTCGACACCGACGAAGCTGACAGCTGCAACGGCCGTTGCAATGATCAGGGCGACTATTGCGGGGGAATTCCAGGCGTACGTTGTTCCGCCCCATGTCGTTATGAGCACCACGCCCGTCGAGGCGAGTGCGAGAAGCGTCATTCCCGTGACGTCCAGTCGGGGTTTGTCGTGGTCGATCTTGGGGAGTCTCAGGAAAAATACTGCTGAGGCGATCGCGAGCACGCCCAGTGGGACGTTCATCCAAAAAGCCCAGCGCCATCCAATTCCTTCGGTGAAGAATCCGCCGAGTAAGGGGCCTGCGACCGAAGAGAGCGCGAAGACGCCGCCCATGATGCCCATGTACTTGCCGCGCTGGCGTGCGGGAACGACGTCGGCGATGATTGCCTGAGCCAGGATCATCAGGCCGCCGCCGCCGAGTCCCTGGATCGCGCGCCCCGTGATGAGCCAGGGCATGTCTAGAGCGAGTCCGCCGACTATCGATCCCGCCATGAACAACGCAATTGCGAAGATGAACAGCGACTTTCGGCCGATGAGGTCACCTACCTTGCCGTAGATCGGCAGCATGATCGTCGAGGCGAGAACGTACGCCGTTGTCACCCATAGCATCTGGTCGACACCGTCGAGTTCGCCGACGATGGTGGGCAGAGCAGTACTGAAGATGGTTTGGTCGAGTGAGGCGAGCAACATCGTCACCATGAGACCGGCGAAGACGAGCAGGATGCTGCGCCTGTCGTCGGTGACGAGGGCCTGTTCGACGGTTTTGTCAGCGGTTGTCATGACAGTCCTTCTCGTAGCTCGTGCACGAGCGAGATTGCTCGGCGTTCGATGTCGGTCACTCTCGAGTCGGCTCCAACGACGGAGTCGTCGAGAGATGTCGCCCACTCGCGAAGGGCTATGCGCACAGCACCGCCGCACAGCACGAACAGCAGTTCGGCGTGCGCAGTTCTGTCACTCGTTTTCTCGAACGGCGTTCCAGTGAGCATTGTCTCGATGGTCTGTGTGAGTTTGCTTGCCCGGGCGGTGAATTGCGCCATTTGGCCACCGAGAATCTCTGGATGCCGTTTGACGACTTCGAGTCGGTCGGTCTTCATTCGAGCTCGGCTCGAGTGAGGGGATCCCATGACCGTGAGCACCAAGCCGACGATGGCAGGGACCAAGGCCGGGTCCGGGTGCTCGTGTATGTAATCGGCGATCAGTTCGTCGATGACTTCGGCGGGGTGAACACCCAGAACAGCGTTGTCTTTGCTTTCGAAGTAGTTGAAGAACGTCCGGGTGGAGATGTCGGCCAGATCGCTGATCGCGTCCACGGTCGTCTCCCCGAGCCCGTCCCTGAGCACGAGAGTCAACGCGGCTTCCTCTATCCGGGCGCGCGTCTCGGCACGCTTACGGTCTCGCCGGCCTGGCTTTTCGGTAGTGGGCACCTATCTACAGTACTGCAAATATGCAGTACTGCACGTTTTACTTCACGGTCAGGTCAAGCGCCGTTCACCTGTGCGTCCACCTGCGACGCTCGCGCTCCATGGTCCATACTTCCCGCCGCGGCTGCCGAAGACGGGCCCGCCCTCTGAGGTGGATTGGGCATAGATGCGCAGATTGCGCATGTCGGTGAACGCAGTTCCGAGGGCAACTTGGGTTTGGGGCGAATGAGTCTCGTTGTCACGAGTCCGCACACACCGTCGGATCGCCAGGACGCTCTGCGTCCACCCGACACCGTGGCCGTCCGACACCGATCAGGACTGTCCGGTGTGGGAGAATCGGCGGCAGTTCGGTGTCACGAGGGTGTCACAAGTCTGTACGTTCGGACATGGATTGGACCGAACGGTGATGCGCGAAAGACGTTGCAAATAAATAAGTATCGAGTCCAGGGGCGTTCATGTGGATCCACTCTTATGGGACTTGGAATCTGCACAGTGTCGGTTCGAGTCCGACTGGGGGGCACCACATTTCCGAGGTCGCAGCGCTATGTCGCCTCGGCGAGCTAACCCGAACCGTTGACCGCGAATTGCCCTGCAGTCCAACGCAACACAAATGGCAGCCCGGTCATGGCACCGATGAAGTGGTCGCCTGCCACGGGCTCGTAGTGCACGTCGGCACCCTTGCTGCGCCACTGCTCGATCAGGGCCGTCACGCCGGCCTCGGGGATGAAGCGATCGCCGATCATCTTGCTGGCGGAACCGTGGAAGAACGCGACCGGTGCCGATGGTGCGTCGGCACCGGGACGGTTCGCGGCGATCACCCGTCGCGCGATGTCGGAGTCGAACGGGTTGGGCTCGGACGCGAAGTCCTCTATCCGCATGCGTACCAACCCGCCCAGGGCCAGGGGGAAGACGGACATGTCCTTCACCCACGACGCCAACAGCAGCGCCTTCGGGCCGAACAACTCCACCATCTCGGGGTGCTCACGCGCGAGACCTATGCTCGCCGCACCCAGCAGGCCGGCCGCGACGGTGCCGTTCATAGTGTCCAGCAGCATCGTGAAGTCGGTGGGCGTTCCACCGGCGACGGCACCCACCAACCGCACGTCCGGCGCGTAGCTTGGCTGCAGTTGCGCTGTCCACGTGGTGGCGATCGCGCCGCCGCTGTAGCCGTAGGCAACCACTGGGCTGTCGGCGAGCTCTGGGGCGACGACCGTCATCCCGCGTAGCGAGTCCAGGACGGCATGCCCGGCCATCGTGCCTTCGGAGTACGACATCCGCGGGCCTTGGTGATCGGCGACGAGGACGGCGTATCCGCGGGCGAGCCAGAGCGGCATCACCGGTGGGAGGTCGGCACCGACACCGTGCACGAGCCGGTACGACGGCGTGGTCTTGGCTCCGAGGGAATCGATGGCCACGTTGTGGGCGACGACTGGCCGCGGTCCACGCCCGGTCCACGGCCGCTTCGGGATCAGCAGTGAGGCGGTGACGCCGGCGGGCAGACCCCGTGCGTCGGTCGATCCAACCATGAACTGATGCAGGGTGGTTCGCGGCCGGGGCACCAGACCGCGGGTCGTGCGCTGCCGGATGACCGCACCGGGTGCGAGGTCCTCGATGCCGGGAGGGGTGAGGAAGAAGTCGTCGTTGTCGATCGGGGTCGGAAGGATCGCGGCATAGGGGTCCTTTGGAGGCTCGAGGGGCAGTCGTCGAGTCAGTACGCGATCGAGCACACCGAACAGAGTCATGATCCCCCGATATCGTTTTCCAGCCGTACCGATCCCCGCGGTCACCGTACCGCTCGAATGGCTCAGCCGGGTCAGATGGTGCAGCGAGTACCTACATCCGGCAGTTCGAGGTCGATCAGGTAGTCGGCGATCGCTCCGTCGACACAGCCGTTGGCGGAGATGATCGTTCCGTGCTGGTTGGCCTCGACCGTGAGCAACCGAGCACCGAGGGTGTCGGCCAAGCTGATGCCCGTATCGGGCCCGAAAATGACCGGTGAGGTCCTTCCCCACGGGGGTGATTGGTTCGTTGAGCGCGGCGACACGGTGCAACTCGACGCCCGCTACGTGCTGCTCGCCGAGGACGGGTCATTGATCGACGTTCGGAATCAAGGCTACTATCGGGCCGACTCCGACGTCGAATCTCGTTTGGATGCAGGTGAATTCGTGGACGAGTGCGAGTACCACTATCGCACTGCTCCGGTGTTCCAGACCGATTCCGAGCCGTTCAGGTGGCTCGCGGACAATCAGTTCGTAGGGATGGCCCGTAACGAGGGTGGTCAGATCTGCATTCGGTTCTTCTGGCTGCGGTAACTGCAGGTTTCTACTCAGTGCCCTGATGGTTTTCAGGGCGCGTCGTAGCTCCGAAGCACCATCTTTGCCGAGGGCATGGAGGGCTTCGTGACGATTGTCGATCGTCTCGAGGACATGATCATCTCCGGCGGAGAGAACATCTATCCCGCCGAGGTCGAAGCGGCACTACTCGAACTGCCCGGGATCGACAGTTGCGCGGTGTTCGGTGTCCCCGACGAAAAATGGGGTGAATCTGCTGTTGCCGCAATCACTGTGGTCGAGGGAGCAAGCGTCGCCCTCGATTCCATCGCGGACGCGCTCGGCGGCCGACTCGCGCGGTACAAGATCCCCAAGCGTTACATCCTCGTCGACGAAATCCCGCGCAATCCGACGGGCAAGATCCGCAACAACGAGTTGCGGGAGCACTATTCGGTACGCCCGCAGACGTCGTTCCGGACTGTATGAACACCTAGCCACCAATGTCGCTCTTGGCCAATATCACTGCCAACTCTTCGGTTCGGCATCCTGGCACGATGAGGCCGTTGGCCTCGAGCCATGCGGCTCGCTCCAGCAGCACCGGTCCGAAGTCGACGGTTCGTCTGGCGACGATCGACGCACTCAAGCCTCCCTGCTCCATCATCGCAATCGACTTCGGAACGTCAGCGTGTTCGGACTGGACCAGTAGGAGGAACCCGTTGTCGGACAGCAGGGCTCGGGCTGCACGACACAGTGGATCCAGGAACGCTCGCCCGTCGACCCCGGCGTCCCACGCCACCGAAGGGCCCTCGGTGGGTGGTAGGTGCGCACTCGGTACATACGGGGGATTGCACAGTACGACGTCGTAGGGGCCGTGGGTCAGTGCGACGGAGAGGTCGCCCTGACGTGCCTCGATATCGAGGCCGAGTCGACGCGCAGCAGCCCGCGTCGATTCGACGGCCGCCTGCGAGATGTCCACTGCCAAGACTCGATCTGCACCGAGCGTTGCGGCCGTCATGGCTTGAATCCCTGACCCGGTACACAGGTCCAGTACCCGTGAGTTGCTCGAAATGCCGCGAGCAACGATTGCTTCGGCAAGCATGTGCGAGTCGTGTTGCGGTTCGTACACAGTCCCGTGTCCGAGTTGGCGCGGGTCTGAAGCTGTGCTTTTCATGGCAAATCCCCCCTTCGAGCCCGGCGACAATGTCGCCGGGCTTGTGCACCTGTACCCGTCGATCGGCCCCCCGGCCCGTGGCGAATGCGCGACGACCGTTGCCGCAAGTGTGATACTACCGTTTGTGTAGTAGTTGGTGCTGCCGCGGCGGGTGGGCCAGCGGTGGACACGTCCAACTAACTGTGTAAGAGCCCCGTAGCGCGCAACCGTCGCAGCACCGCAGTCGCGCCGAGTCGCTCGGCGCGGGCAAGCACCGCGTCGACCTCCGCAGCGTCGACAGATCCGGTCGCGGCCCGAATTCGCAGCGCGAGCGCGTCGGTCTCGACCGACCACGCCGCGAATCCCCGTTGCGCATGTATCGTCCGCGCCGCGTCGAGGTGACGGTGCGCGCAGGCATCGTCTTCGAGAGCCCACGCCAACGAGGCGAGATGGTGGTGCACGACGCCGTACAGGCTGGCCCAGGTGAGCACCACACAGTCTTCGTGGTCGAGCAGGATTCGATAGACGAACTCGCACAGCCACTTCAGCATCAGCTCGGATGCTGCCCGGGCGATCAACACCATGGTGGACAACCACATCGGGTCGATGGGGATCGCATCCAGGCGCTCCGGCGTGTACCACTCGATCAGTTCGGTCGCCTCGGCATGCCTACCCACGTCCATCAGGGCGACAGCGAGCGCGGGCCGCAATACAGGATTGTCGTGCGCGTGTGCACGCATTGTTTCGGCCTGACGCACGATCTCGCCCATGTCGCCGCGCAGTGTCCGCAGAGCGGTGAGCGCCGGCAGCAAACGTCCGTAATAGCCTGTGTCAGTAGGAGACGGCGGTACTGCTCGTATTCCGTCCAACGCCGCCTCGCACGCGATCAGATCGCCCGCCGCGAGCGACACGCCCAGTCGTCCGTAGTCGATGAGCCAGCGAAGTTCGGGGTCGCCGTCGACGTGCGCGTCGGTGATGGCGTCGAGACATCTCATGGCACCGTCGAGATTTCCCGCTTCGACTCGCGCCCTCGAGAGCCACACCGCCACTGTTGCGTCGTTCATGACGGATGGGTGCGAGTCGACGAGTTCGTCGAGGTCGGCAAGTGCGGCCGCGACGAGGTGGGCGCAATGGGGAACGCGTAAACCGATGAGTGCGGCAACGTTGCCCGACGCCAACAGCGTTGTTTCACCAACGCTTCGGGCAATGTCGGAAGCGTGAACGATCGTGCGGGCACGCTCGCTGTAGTCCGCTCCCCAGGCCTGCTCGATGACGCGCTGTATGGCGAGGACGGCGTACTCGCGTGACACCGTTCGGCCCTCGGCCTCCAACTCGGCGCACATGGCATGGATGACGGCGACTCGCTCGGCGTCGGGTGCGTACCGCTGTACGAATTCCACCCCACGCCGCGTGCTTGCTGCGATCGCGTCGTGCTGCAGGGTTCGATCGCCGAGTTGCCGCGCCGTCGTGAGTGCGTCCATCGCAGTACCGCGGGCGCTCGGGTCGCGCATGGCTCGCTGGGACAGCCCGAGCCCGATGGACATGGAACACCGGGTGGCGGCATCATCGACGGGCGTCCAATCGAGTGCTCGACGGTAGTGCTGACAGGCATCTTCGTAGGCACCGAGCGCGTAGGCGTTCTCGGCGGCTCGGTGTGCGTACGAGCCCGCACGTACACGATCGTCGACGCGACCCCGGCCGAAATGAAACGCTAGCCGCGCAGCGTCTTGCCTGTCTCGAGTCGTGCGTTCCAACGCACGTCCGATGTTGGAATGTAGCGCAGTGCGAGCGCCGGGACCGATGTCCGTGTATACGACGTTGCGAACGATAGGGTGCCGCACCTCGAAGAGATCTCCGTCGTCGGCAGGCGCGATCAGTCTGGCGCGAACAAGTTCGTCGAGCGCGTCCTCGAAGCGATCGTTCGTGAGCTCACCGGTTGCGCCGCGCAGCACGACAAGCGGTGTGGACATTCCTGCAACTACGCACGCATGCAGCAACAGTCGGGCATCCGCGCCCAGACGATGCTCGGATCGACGGACGAAACCCACGATGGTGGAGGGATATTCGGAGCGCTCAGCTGGGCCGTCGCTACGGCCGGCCGCCAGAATGGACGTCACGAACAGGGGATGTCCGCGCGTCGTGTTCAACAGTTGCACCGGATCGAGGTCCGACTCGTGGGCCGTGAGGAGTTCGCGAAGGTGTGCCAGCTCGAATTCGCGCAACTCCAGTCGTCGGGTTTGTCCCAACCGCGTGGCCGTGTCCAGCGTCGCGCTCAGTTCCACATCCTCGAGCGATTCGGTTCGGGCTACGACGACGAAACAGATCGAGGCCGTCGTACACACCTGAAAGAGGTAGCGCAGCATGGAGTGCGACGCGGGTGACGCCCACTGCAGGTCGTCGACGACCAGCATCGTGGTCGTATTCCTGGCAGCACCGGTGAGCCAGCGCCGAACGGCGTTCATCGTCGACACACGATCGTTGCTCGACGCGTCGGACTCGACATCGATGTGGGCGAATCGCTGAGCGCTTCCCGGCAGCAGCCTGAGAACGTCGTTGCCGTTGGCGTCGACCCAATCACGCAGCTGCGCGGAGTCGACGTCGTCGAGCTGCCCTTCGATTGCGTCGACGAATGGCTCGAACGGCACGACGGCATCCTCGCTGCAACGACCGAAGATCACCGTGACTCCGGTGGCGCGTGCCCGTCGCATCGCTTCACGGACCAACGTCGTTTTTCCACTCCCGGCGTCGCCGGTCACGACCACGCAGTGGCAATCTCCGGGCGCGGTCGAGTTCACTGTCCGCGCGATCGCATCGAGTTCGCTGTCCCGGGCCACGATCAGCTTGGTGGCCATCCCGACGGGTTCTGTGTTCGCCCAGTCGTTCTGGAGAGCGTCGGCGAAGAGTTGTGCAGTCTCGGGCGACGGATCGACACCGAGGTGCTCGGTGAGTGCCGTACGGCAACGAGCGGCAACCTCCAGCGCTTGTGCTCGGTCGCCCAATGCGATGTGACCGCGCATGGCTCGCCGGTATGCGCGTTCGACCAAGGGATCGATGGAGATGATGGCCTCGGCGCAGGAGATGGATCGCTCGAAGGAGCCGTCTTCGGCCGATGCTTGCGCGTCGATGTCGAGAGCCGCCACGAGAAGCGATACGCGCTCGGCTTGCAGTTCCTCCGCCCACGCTCCGACGACTCCGCGCAGGAGGGGGTCCGACAGCGCACGGTGGGCGTCGTGCGCTCGATCTGCCCTGACCCGAGCAGGCAAACCGCCGCCAGAGCGGCGGCAGAACTCGCGGATCACTTCGAGATCCACGTGCACCCAGTCGGGTAGTGCGAGTTGAAGGAGGCCGCCGCGCGATCGCAGACTGTCGCCGGGAATGCCTGCCGTGTTCAGCGCCTCCCGCACCTTCGTCAAGACACTTCGGGCTGCGGCATTCCAGGACTTCGGGCGACCGTGTGGCCAGATGATCGAGGCGAGTTCGTCTGCGGAGACATCGCGGTGCCGATGCACCGTCAAGTAGGCGAGTGCTTCTACGCAGCGCGGCCCGCCGATGGTTCGCGGGTCGACCACGCTGGTGCCGCGGACCGTCGGTGTGCCGAGCAGTTCGATACAGGCACTGTGCGCGGTCACAAATGAAATGTAAGCACAGCGTGCCGGCATTGGGTTGCAAAACAATTGCACTGCGGAACTAACGTCCGGTTCATCCCCCTGATCCGCAACGAAAGGCTGTATATGTCCGCCGTTCAGTACCGCAAGGCCTCGATCGCACTCGCCACCTTCGCCGTTGCCGCCGGTGCAGCGCTAGTGCTCCCGGGTACCGCCTCTGCCGTGACACAGACAGATCAGTACACAATCGTGGCAACAACGGGTGGCTACCAGCCCACCGACTTCGTGCTGGTGGAAGGTACACCGGTGACCGTGACGGCCGAGGGATCCGCAACGACGTCGACCATGGGGACTGCTACGTACTACGGCCCCAACGGATCGGTCGACACCTGCACCGTCGATTGCCAGAATCCTGCGGGTAAGTACGGGGCCCTGTACGCCAGGATCGGCAACGGCGACCCGATTCTGATCGGAGAGGGGCCGGTCGTCCTCAACGGCGCAGGTCCGCTGTCGTTCGCGTTCAACGACGGTAGCGAAAGCTTCGGCGACAACGCCGGCTCCTACATCGCCACCGTCACCTACGACGACGGCATCACGCCGGTGGATCCTGATCCCGGCTGCTTCGGGTCGGCTTGCTTCGACTTCATGGACTTCTTCGGGTCGTCTGCGGCCTGATTTCGCGTTGTTGCACACGGTCACCCGCATCCTGAGGAATGCGGGTGACCGTCTGGAACGAGACGCATGCTTCGATAGCCGAAATCGAGTATCGAAGTTTCCGATGCTCAGTTGCCGAGAAGACCTGCGAGTATTCGGTCCAAGCCCATCGGCCCGACGTTCGACGAACCTGCCGATCCTGTGCCGGGGCCGGCCGGCGCACCGACCGTGACCAATGTGGGTGAACCCTGGGGCGACCCGGCGATCTGCTCGAAGACGACGCCGTCGTCGATGAAACAGTCCCAGATCACCGCGTACGTGCCGGGATCGGTGGGGCCGATGATGATCGGGACCGGTGGCGCATCGAAGGTGAGGGGAGTTGCCGCGCTGGCGATCAACGGTCCACCGCCATCAGGACGAACGTCGTATTGGCAGAACACGTTTTGGTACGCGCTCGACCGAAGTGTGAATTGCAGCGCGATCTGCGTCGCATCACCGGTGGCGTCCAGAGTTGCAGGTTCTGGAGCGGCACCGGCGGGTGCCGCAACCAGGAAGCACAACGGGATCGCTGCCGCAGCAGCCAGGACGGCTCGGGTAACAGATTCTCTCACAGTAGAACTCCTCGATCATCCGGCCCCGACGTCGGAGTGTCCGACGGCCCCGCCAAGTAGAGCACGTCCGCGCATCACGTACGTCGTTTCGCGTGAAGTTCGATAATTGTTGTAAGAGAATGTATTTCGTGATTGCTGATGTTGCCGGCGGACAGTGATCACTCGAACATGCAGTGGGTGCAGAGTTGCACCTTCCGTAGCGTCATGTGGTGCAGTGGACCTATCCCGCCCACCGAGGAAGGCTCCGCATGTTCTCGTCCTTCACCCCGCCGCGCCACGTCACCATCGGGGGTGCCGCAGCCTTCGCCGGCACCACGCCGCGCGCGATCCGTCACTACCACCAGATCGGTCTGTTCCCGGAACCGGAGCGGGGGAGCGACGACCGCCGCCGGTACGGCTACGACGAGATGATCCAGCTGCTGTGGATCCGCCGGATGGCCGACGCCGGCATCGCTCTCGACGACATCCGCGACGCCTTCGCGGATGCGGCCGGCACCACAGACACCGACGTCGCGCATATCTTGGAGCGGCTGGAGGGCTCCCTCGTCGCCCGGCAGGCCGAACTGGAGCGGCAGCGGACCGCAGTGCAGCGTATGCGCCAAAAAGGAAGCAGGGTGGGCCTGCTCTCCGATGTTGTCGGCGACCGCCTCGCAGACCTGCGTGAGGGGACCCTGCGGCAGGACGACCTCGATACCCTGCTGGTAACCGAGCGGATATTCGGCGCGCTCGGCGCGTCTGTTCAGGCGTCGCGTTTCATCGCTCTGGCCGCCCGGCCGGACCTGCGAGAGCATTCCGACCGTGTCGATGCCGCCGAGGAGGCGCTCGACGACTCGGTCGCTGTCGACGACCCGCGGGTTGCGGTGGTGGCGGCCGAACGGCACGCCTTCGAGACCACCCTCCGCGCGGTCATCGAGAGCTCCGGACTGGCGCAGGCCGACGACGCTCGGTTCGACACCTGGGACGAGGTGCACCCCGGTCCCTCGGACGGGGTTGCGTGCGGGTCGACGAGCCTCACCGATGCCGTCCAGATGATGCCCTACGACTTTTCTGCTGCGCGCCTGCGATGCATGGAACTGGCACTGGAACTCGACGAGTCCGACGCGCTGTGAGTCACCGCAGTGTCGGATCGATCGAGTGCAGTTGTTCATTGTTCGCCTCAACCGAGGGCTTTACGATACGGCCGGAAGAAGTCGCGTAGTTCCTGCGCGTACAGTTCCGGTTCCACGAACGGTGCGAAGTGCCCGCCGCGCGGAAGTTCTTTTATACGAACGACGTTCGCGACGCGGTCGAGCCAGGCGCGGGGCGGCCGCGCGAACAGGTCACCCGAAAAGAACGAGAACCCTGACGGTACCTCGACGCGGCGGGCGTGCTGCTCCGACGGAATGGACCCGTTGGCGTTGTACATACGCATCGACGACCCGATGGTTCCGGTGAGCCAGTAAAGGGTGATATTCGTGAGGATCTCGTCCTTGCTGAAGCTCCGCTCGATAACCCCGTCGCAGTCGGTCCACCCTCGGAGCTTCTCGACGATCCAGGCGGCCAGCCCGGCAGGCGAATCGGTCAACCCGACGGCAGCGGTCTGCGGTTTCGTGCGGTGCATCGCAGCGTATGCGCCCTCGGTGCTGCCCCACGCGGCGGAGCTGTCGAGAAACTCTTGCTCCTGGGGCGAGAGGTCGGCGCGATCGCCGGTGAACACGGGCAGTCCGGCATCCATACGGTGGACGGCCACGACGGACTCGGGGTTGTCCAGTGCCAGGTAGCGACTGACGGCGCTGCCGATGTCGCCACCGGCGGCACCGTAGCGGGAGTACCCGAGAATGCGCATCAGCTCTGCCCACAGGCCTGCTACGTCGATCGAATTCAAGGGCGGACCTGTGGGGCGGTCGGAATAACCGTAGCCCGGCATGTCGGGCACGATGACATCGAAGGCATCGGCGGGGTCGGCTCCGTGTGCACCGGGATCGGTCAGCAGTGACACAACTTTCGAGTACCGCCAGAACGAGTCCGGCCACCCATGGCTGAGAACCAGAGGAAGAGCCGGGCCCACAGGTGACACAGCCCGTGCGTGCACGAAGTGAATGTTCAGGTCGCCGATCTCGACTCGAAATCGAGGATGTCTCGACAGGGCCGACTCCTGTGCTGCCCAATCGAATTCGTCGGCCCAATAGTCGACGAGTTCATGCAGATAGCCGACGTCGACACCGAGCGACCACCCGGCATCGGCAGGACTATCCGGCCACCGTGTCGCGCGAAGTCGCGTTCTCAAATCGTTCAGCGCCGCAGCAGAAGTCGCTGAAACAAAGGGTTCGGGACGTGGTGTAGAACGCGACATGGCACTTAATCTACGCTCGAGTCCAGTGGTCGTAGCGTTCAAGAACCGGTCAGTGCCGCGACAATGACGTCGGTCAGCGCGTCGAGATACTTGTCGTTCACGCCGGCTCCCCGTACGGTCGAGCGCCAATACACCGGGCCGGCAATCAGATCCAGCGCCAACTCGAAGTCGACGTGCTCGGGTATTTCTCCTCGCGCAACCGCACGTTCCAAGATCTGAACCGAACGCTCCCGCCGCGGCGTGCCGATCATCTGCTTGTGCAGTTCGCCCAGACGCGGGTTGCGGGCAGACTCGGCCACCAGGTCAGGCAGAATTCTGGAAAAGCGCGGGTCGTCGATCCAGTCGACGAACCGACCGAGCGTCGCCCGTAGATCACCTCTGAACGTGCCGGTATCCGGTGCGTCCGAAAGTCCGACGCTGAACTCGGACAGCACGGCAACCACCATCTCCTCCTTCGACGGCCATCGGCGATAGAGAGCACTTTTTCCGACCCGAGCTCGCTTCGCCACTCGTTCCATCGACAAACGGCCGTAACCTGCCTCGGAAAATTCGTCGAGCACTGCCTCGACGATCGAATGCGTCACCGTCGACTTGAGAACTGCCGCACCGGTAGGTCTTCCTGGGCTCATGAGACCAGCCTACTCGGTGGACGGGACGGTATCGTCTCGCGTACGGTAGGACGAGACGGTACCGTATCGTCCACTGACAGGAGAAACATGAAAGAACATATCGTGGACCGCGCGCTGGATCTTCTTCTCGATCACGATATGGAGGGATTTTCGGACCTGTGGGCAGCAGATGGGGTCATCGAATTCCCCTTTGCTGCAGTCGGGTACCCCTCTCGGATCGAGGGCCGGGAAGCGATCCGCGAATACATGAGCGGTTACAGCGACATCCTCGACGTTCGAGAACTCACGTCGAAAATCATTCACCTCACGACGGATCCGGACGTCGCTGTCGCTGAATTCGAGCTTGCCGGCATTGCACCCAAGACCGGACATGCGTACTCGATGCGGTATGTCGCCGTTGTCACGACAGACGGCAGCCACATCCGGCACTATCGCGATTACTGGAGTCCGTTGGCAGCCGCGGATGCGATCGGCACGACGAACGACCTCACAGCATTCGCCGGGGGCAAGGCGTGATTCTCGTTCTGGGCTCGACCGGCACGACCGGAAGTCGCGTAGCTCGGGCGCTGGACGCGAGAAACGTCGGAACCCGCCTCGCCACAAGGATTCCTGTATCGCCGAACGACGTGTTCTTCGATTGGGCAGATGTCGAGAGTCACGCGAGGGCTCTACACGGGGTCACCGGGGTGTACCTCGTCGCACCCGTCGGATCGGCCGACCCGATGACGGTCGTCGGGCCGTTCCTCGAGCAGGCAGCGCAACAGGGTGTTCGACGAATCGTCGCATTGAGCTCGTCCGCATTGGACCGGGGTGCACCGGGCCTCGGCGAAATCCACGACGCGGTTGCCTCGACGGCTGCGGAATGGGCTGTCCTGCGTCCGTCGTGGTTCATGCAGAACTTCATCGGCAATACCCCTCTTGCAGAAGGGGTTCGAGACGGAGAAATAGTCAGCGCAACCGGCGTGGGGCGAATTGCTTTCGTCGACGCGCTCGATATAGCCGCCGTCGCTGCACATTGTCTGACGGATCCCGAACCACACAACACCGACCACATAGTCACCGGGCCCACCGCTCTGAGTTACGGCAACGCAGCCGCAATCATCTCCGCCCAGACCGGTACCGACATCTCACATCGTTCGATCACCGTCGACCAATTGGCTCGATTGCACAGCGACCACGGCCTTCCGGCTGGGTTTGCACGGATTCTCGCCGCCTTGGACGCCGACATCGCCCGAGGCACCGAGGATCGGACGACAGACGTCGTAGAGCAGGTGACCGGGCACGCAGCGCGAACATTCGACGACTTCGCGAGGGCTCATTTCCCGCGGGTTTCGTCGGGGAAGTGATGACGATCAGGGGCTGGACTAATCCGCTTTCGGGTACGAGTCGAAAGGTCTCGGCCATCTGATTCTTCGATAGGGCCCCATCGGATCGTCGGCCAGATTGGTTGCCCCGTTCATGCACCGGCCACAGTTCGTTCACGGTCGTGCCCGATTCGCTTCGGACCATGGTCACAGGCGGTAGCGAATCGCCACGAGGAGGACGGGACCATGTCACATCCATCGAGCGCGGAACGGGTGGTAGTCGCAGCGCGACGAACCCCGTGGTATCGACATCTGTACGTCTGGGTCCTGATTGCCATGGCACTCGGCACCGCAGTCGGCCTCCTCTGGCCGACGACAGGCAAAGCCCTGAAGCCACTCGGGGACGCCTTTGTCAGCCTACTGACGATGACACTCGCTCCCTTGGTGCTGTGCATGGTGGTCGCCGGCATCGGAGCAGTCGCCAATCTCGGTTCGGTCGGAAAGGTTGCCCTTCGATCTCTTCTCTACTTCGAGGTTGTCACCTCGATCGCTCTCGGTCTCGGACTGCTTGCCGTCAACGTCATCAAGCCCGGCGCAGGCCTGAACACAGACGTCGACTCTCTCGAAGTGACGGAGAAGGTGGCCGACGGGATCGCTGCCGGCCAGGACTTGTCCTGGTACGACTACATCCTTCAGATCATTCCGTCCAACATCATTGCCAGCTTGGCAGCGGGTGCCATTCTGCCCATTCTTTTCTTCGCAATCCTTTTCGGCATCAGCTTGCAGTTGATGGGGGAGCGCGGCCGTGACATTGCACGCGGTGTGGAGCGGCTGAGCGAGGCTCTGTTCCACGTGGTCAGAATCGTCGTATGGGCGGCACCGGTCGGTGTGTTCGGGGCGATGGCCTTCACGGCCGGCAACTTCGGTGCCGCGTCATTGGGTGCTCTGGCCAAGTTGATCGCGACGTTCTATGCCACGTCCCTGGTGTTCGTCGTCGTGGTCCTCGGCGGCATCCTCATGCTGGTCGGCTTGCGACCGTGGCGAGTGCTGCGTTACTTCAAGGACGAAGTTCTGCTCGCCTTGGGTGCGTCGTCTTCGGAGGTCGCGTTGCCGGGAATCGTGCGCAAACTGGAAAATATCGGCGTCACGAAAGGCACGGCGGGAATCAGTGTCACAGCCGGATACTCCTTCAACCTCGACGGCACGTGCATCTACCTCACCTTGACGACGGTGTTCATCGCTCAGGCACTCGGTATCGACCTCTCGTTGGGTCAGCAGGTCATTCTGCTTCTCGTGATGCTGTTGGCGTCCAAAGGAACTGCGGGTGTCACCGGTGGGGGATTCGTGATGCTGACCACCAGTGTTTCCGCGACGAATCTGATCCCGGTGGCCGGTGTCATGCTGGTGTTCGGCATCGACCGGTTCATGTCCGAGTGCCGCGCAGTGGTGAACTCGCTCGGTAATGCAGTGGCCGGCATCGTCGTCGCTCGTTGGCAGGGCGAGATCGAACCGGATCGGGTACACGCGATCATGAGCGGGCAGCACCCAGGATTCGTCCATGAACTCAGCTCTCCGACAGTGAGTCCCGACTACGCTCCCATGTTGTCGGACGCGCAACCTGTCGCCTCGGCTCGATGACGCTCACCAGCCTGCAACGGTTGCGGGTGTACGTGGGTGTCGTGGAAGCCGGCAGCGTATCCGCCGGAGCGCGCGCTCTGGGGGTCACCCAATCGACGGCGTCGACACATGTGCGACAGCTCGAGGTCGAGGTCGGATCACTGCTCATCGAACGAACCGGCAGGCGCTTCGCGCCGACCGAGGCAGGTAGCGTCCTGCTCGCCCACGCCCGTCGTATGATCGCGATTGCCGACGAAGCGGTGGACGATCTGGCGAAGATGAGCCTGCGGCCGTTGACCGGCTCGCTGGTGGTAGGGGCAACGACGACCACTACCGAAGGCTCGTTCCTGCCCACTGCGTTGCGCAGCTTCACAGCTGCCTACCCCGAGGTCACTCTCGATCTGCGGGTGGACAACTCGACGACACTGCTGCGCCGAGTGTTCGACGGTGATGTCGGAGTGGCAATTCTCGCCGACGAGGTGAACAGTCCTGAACTCACCGTACTGCCGCTCGAACCTGAGGAGCAGACCGTCATCGTCTCCAGCACTCACCCCTTGGCAGGTTCGACGGTCGATCCGCGCACGATCCGCGGCTCCGTTGTCCTCCTACGTGAAGATGGCTCGGCTACAAGGAAATTCCAGGAATCCTTGCTCGAACGGTGGAGAATACCCGCCGCTCGGACGTGGACCTTGGCGAGCACCGGTGCCATCGTGGCGGCCGTGGCGGCGGGCTTGGGTATGTCGTTCCTGCCACGAGTGGCATGCCAGGATGCGCTCGAGTTGAACAAGATTGCCGAGTTGAGCCTCGACCCGCCGCCGCCGGCGCGGCCGGTCTGTCTGGTACACCGCAACGACCGCCACCTCAGCCGAGCCGAAGAACATTTCCTCGCCCTCGTTTCCGACGGGGCACCCATAGAAGGAGCTACACAATGAAGTCGCGCACGTTCAGCATCAACTCTCGCAACTACGTTCTGCCGCACGCGCCGGTGGTGGTGATCTGCATCGATGGCAGTGAGCCCGACTACCACGTGGAGGCGATGAAGGCCGGGCAGATGCCCTGGCTGGCAGGCATTCTCGACGGCGAGTCGAGTTCCTGGCCCGCCCACTGCGCAATGCCGGCCCTGACCAACCCGAACAACGTCTCCATCGCTACCGGGCATCCCCCCAAGGTTCACGGCATCAGCGGCAACTACATCTTCGACACCGCGACCGGTGAAGAAGTGTTGATGAACGACAAGCGGTTCCTACGAGCGCCCACCGTTTTCGGGGCCGCCAACGAAGCCGGCCTCGACGTGGTGGTGGTGACCGCAAAGGACAAGCTACGACGTCTCCTGGGGGCCGGACTCGTGGAGGAGGGGCCCAGCATGAGCGGTGGCACCACATTCGAGATGCCCTCTCGGACCGGCATCTGCTTCTCGGCGGAGAAGGCCGATCAGGCGACCGTGGCGGAGAACGGCATCGACAACGTTCTCGAGTTGGTCGGAAAGCCACTACCGCAGGTGTATTCGGCGGACCTGTCGGAATTCGCGCTGGCTGCCGGGGTCAAGATCCTCGAGACCCGAGGTGCGGACCTGATGTATCTGACGTTGACCGACTACATTCAGCACAAGCACGCACCCGGAACCGAGGTGGCGAACGCCTTCTACGCCATGATCGACTCCTACGCAGCCGAACTGGATGCGTTGGGAGCCGTAGTCGTGCTCACTGCCGACCATGGAATGAGTGCAAAGACCGACGCTGCCGGCGTGACGCGCGTGGTCTATGTCGAGGACGAGGTACGCCGCATCCTCGGTGTGGCTTCGACAGATGCCAACAGCGAGGGCGCAGAGGGTATCCGCGTCATCCTGCCGATCACAGATCCGTACACGGTGCATCACGGCGCTCTCGGATCTTTCGCCAGCATCTATCTGCCCGGTGACGCGGACCAGGATCTGGTCATCGAACAACTGCGCACGGTGGACGGGGTTCAGGCAGTGCACACCCGAGAGGAAGCGGTCGACATCTACCAGCAGCCGGCCGACCGCATCGGAGACATAGTGCTGCTGGCGGAAGCCGGTACGGCCGTGGGCCGGTATGCCGAGTGGCACGATCTGAGCGGATTGGACGCGCCACTCCGCTCCCACGGAGCCCTCGGTGAACTGCAAATCCCGTTCATCATCAACCGCCGTCTACCGCGGCCCGAGCCACTCGACGAGCCTTACGGCCAGCCGGCGGTGGTACACAACTACGACGCGTTCTGGGTAGCAACAACATTGGTCAGCGAAGCGGAGGCCATGGCTTCCAGCTGAACAGCAGACAAGTATCGCTCGGAGTCCCGCCAGCGTCGGCCACGAGGAATATGTCGTGGCCGACCGGTGCGAACCATCGTTCCGCTGTGAAGCAGTTCGCTGGACTCCGCGCTGGAGCTTACTTCGAGCCCAAGACCGTGTAGACGGTTCTGCCGTCGACAAGGGTGTGAAGTATCCGGCGGTCGAGTAGCGAAGCCACGTCTTCATCACTCGGCCATTCACCTTCCAACACGGCCAAGTCGGCGCGTTGACCGACGGCCAGCGTTCCGCGCCACGATTCCGCACGATCCCGGATGGCGGCACCACTGGTCAACAGTGATAAAGCGTCCACGGAGGTAATGGCCTCCTGGTCTTCTGTTGGAACAGGGCCTTCCCAGCAGTGGGCGCGGGTAACAGCGTTGACTACCGCGGGACGCCAATCGGGCGGCACAACGGGTGCGTCCGACGTAATTCCTGGGCGAACTCCGGCGTGAAGAGTCGACTTGATCGGCTCAGTGCGCAAAATCCGTTCCGGTGCGAGGAATCGCACGAAGGTGCTCATGATCACGGGATTGAAACACGCGCCTATCCCGTTGGCAGCCAATGTTTCCCATCCACTGGGGTATAGCTCTGTGGTGTGGATGAGGTAGTGCCGCAATGGACTGTTCGGAGCAATCTCTGCGATCGTGTCGATGACTGTCTCGACTGTTTGATCTCCGATTGCGTGAATGGCTACCTGCAGTCCGGCGTCGTCGACGATCCTGATGATTTCGCGTAGTTCTGCGACTTTGTCGACGTCGGTGTCGCCGGTTACGACCATGTGTCCGCAGTGATGCCCGGGAGGGTTCTGATCGTGGACGGGGTCCTTGTGCCAGGTCGTGCCATTTTGGGGTGTGCCGTCCGCGAAGACCTTGACGCCGGCAATTGTCAGCCTCTGTGGGTCGACGTCGCGATCGGCGTAGCGATCAGCAAGACCCGCATCCAAGTGATACTTCACGTCGGCAGCGTTGGCTCCCCCCGTTCCGTTCGGCAGGACAAGGACCGAAATTCGCATTGTGAGATCGCCGGCTTCCGCGAGGTCTGCCAGCGCATCCAATGCCTCGACCGAACCCGAGCCGTCCAACAACGCCCGATGGCCAGGGCCCAGACCAGGTTCGGTCAAAGCCGTGATTCCGAGAGCATGCAGATCCGCCTGTCCCGCGCGATAGGCGTCGAGTAACTGTTCTCTCGGCACCGGTGGAACGACCGCGATCAACAATGAAATTGCTGAGTCGGTGAGAAACCCTTCCGGGTTCCCGTCAGCGTCGCGCTCGATGACACCACCGGCGGGGTCAGGGGTATCGGCGGTGATACCCGCAAGTGAGAGTGCAGTGCTGTTTGCTGTGAGCGAATGACCGCTCCAGTCGAAAAGTACGACGGGTGTGCCGGTGATGCCATTGACAGCGAGAGCATCATCGACATCGGCTGCGGTGAGCTTTCGTCCGATGGTGAGCGCATCCCAACCGTGCCCACGGATCCAACCACTTTCGTCAATCCGGTCAGCGGTCAGAAAGCTGCTCAGCTGACCGACATCGGTAAAGATGTCGGTCCCCATTTTGACGTACGTGTGGCTGGTGACCGAATAAGCCGTGAAGTGCAAATGGCCGTCATTGATTCCAGGTATGACAGTGTTGCCGTCCAGTTCGACGATGTGAGTATCCGGCCCGATAAGATCTTCCGCGGCAGTTCCGAGCGCAACGACATTGCCTTGCGTGATTGCAATTGCGCGAGGACGGCTTCCTCGCCATTCCTCGGTCGCGTGATCACCCGGCCTCCAATCTGACAGATCGAGCACGGGACCACCCCGTAGCACGGTGTCGGCATAGGCAACTTCGTCAACGAGTGCAGTCATAGCTACATCGTGCGCTAGTCATCACCGGCGTCAAGCGAGAGTTTCACTGATCGAACCCTCTCGAGACGGTTCGTTCACCGAAACGATCAGGTCAGGATTTCGTGCGATCCGTGCAACGTGGCAGCGAGAAGTACCAGTGAATGCGATCGAAAAGCTACGTGGTCGTGTCGAGTTCGATGGAAGTGGTTGGAGATGTCCGTCACGGACCGCAGTACGGTCTTACGTCGGCTCGACAGGTCACTGCCGAAACTGAGAGGAACGGGAGAGAATATATGTCCAAGGCTTACGTGAATGCGGCTGTGTACACGGGGAAGTCGCCGGTGTCCTGGGCTTCGGTAATTGTCGAGAACGAGGGCAAGATATCGGCCGTCGGTGACGTGGCTTCACTCGCCGGAGACATAGCCGAGGCGGATGAAGTCATCGACCTGGGCGGGCACATGGTCATGCCAGGAATTCATGACGCTCATACCCATTTGGTCAGTGGCCTCAATCGCTGGGAAGTGGCGCTGCCTCACGGTGCGGGAGAAGCCGAAATCCTGTATGCCCTGCGCAGCTGGGTTGGGCCGAGGCCTGTAGATCGTCTCGGTAACCGTTGGCTGATCGGCGGACGCTATTGGCCCGACTCGTTCGGCAGTAAGGGGCCCGACCGGGCATTCCTCGACCGTGAGTTCCCTGATCAACCCGTCGTTCTACACGACAGATCGGCACACAATGTCTTGGTCAACTCCTGTGCTCTGGAACTTGCAGGTATAGACGATGAAACACCGGAGGTCGAGAATGGAAAATTAATTCGAGATGCCACCGGCAGGGTGACCGGTGAACTCTACGAACAGGCGCGGTGGCCGGTGTTCCGCGCGCTTGGAATACACGCAGACAGTGTCATGGCACAGGCAATTCGCTACGCGCGCGATCTGAATCATAGATACGGTGTCACGTCTGTTCAGGATGCCTCGTCAACGGAGCAGCTGCTCAGGGTGATGGGTCAACTCGACGCTGCCGATGAACTACAGCTACACGTGGCGGCGCATCTCGTCTGGCGGGAAGAGTCTTTCGGGATGGCCGGACTGGATGCCCTGAATCATATGATCGAGCATCACGAGGACTACGCGTCGGACCACGTGGATACACGTTTCGTGAAGTTCTGGCTCGACGGGTCACCGATTCCGCCTTACTGGACCCATTCGTGCATCCATGACGATGGCACCGTCGACGAAGAAAACCTGCTCATACCGCAGGACGAAATGAATGCTGCCATGGTGCGCTTCGATGCTGCGGGTTTGATGGTGAAGGTCCACTGCGGCGGTGAGGGAGCAATCCGGCGAGCCTTGGATGCTGTGGAACACGCCCGTTCCGTCAATGGGCCTCATGGACCCCGGCACGAACTGGCGCACTGCTGTCTGGTCCACAAAGATGACTTCGAGCGTTTCGCGGCATTGCGGGTGGGTGCCGAGATGTCGCCCGCCGTGTGGCATCTCCCAGAACACGGGGTCAGTCACCTGTACGAATTCGACTCCGTGGCACGAGCTGGAGCAGAAATGACGTTCGGAACGGACTGGAGTATCGCCGACTCTCCGAATCTGTTCCCGGCGTTGCAGGGTGCCATCGAACACGGAGACCAGTCGATCGACCTCGAGAGAGGGTTGGCGGCAATGACGATAAACGGGGCCCACGCCGTCGGGCAGAGCAATAAGCGCGGCACGATCGAAGTCGGCAAGGATGCTGACTTCATCGTGATCGACCGAAACTTGTTCGATATCCCGACCGGCTCGATCGGCGAAACGCGGGTGCTTCGTACAGTCTTCGGTGGACGCACCGTGTACGAAGCCGAGATCTAGCTCGACATCGTTGGCTCCCTTCGGGTTACCGAGTGCTTCGGTGTTCTCACGCAGTGACCGAACCGGGCAGGGACCATAGTGTCCATTGTTGGCTGTGCCGTTGAACTTTGCTGCGGACGAGGCAGAGGACGAGGCCACGGACGCGTACCTTTCGGTGCCGCCGGATCGCCGGCCGGCAGCACCAGGACATCAGGATGTCTACCGCCGCTGTCCTACGGTGGGCCAGGTAGAGCAGTGTGCAGTGCCGTCGCGGGCTCGGAAGTTCATGACGTCGGCCGCGAGACGTGATGCCCTCGAGAGCGATGGCTGTCTCGAAATCGATCGACCTGTTCGATGGGTGGCGAGGTCGCCCTCGATCATCCTGCGTTCTGTCCGCAGTAGTCGCACGCTCGGGACCCGACGACGTCTCGAGGTCGATCCGGGACTCTGTTCCTGGTGGTTTCGGTCAGTGAAACATCGCCGTCTCCCGCTATCGAACACGTGTTGTACTCGTCACAGCTCGACCGCAGACTTTTCGCTCAAAGTGGCTCGAAGACCACCGAAAAACGTTACGGCCCCATGGAGGATTCCACATGACCAAACCAGCCCGCTCTGTAGCCGCGATCGCGCCGCTCGTCCTTGCATCAGTGCTGACGTTGAGTGCCTGCGCGTCCGATTCCGGCCCGGAGGGCGACTCGGAATTCACCGTTGGGATCTCGAATCCGCAGGGCGCTCAACCTATCCTGAAGATGACTCAAGACACGTTCACCTCTGCTGCTGCACGCAACGGCATCGCGGTCAAGGCTCTCGATGCGCAGCTGGATCCCGCCAAGCAGGTAACCGACGTAGACCAGCTCGTGGCACAGCAAGTCGATCTGATCGTCGTTTATCCGCTGGACGCAAATTCGCTGAAGCCGGCTCTTCAGAGGGCGAATGCCGCAGGCATCAAAGTTGTCGGTTGGGCCGGTCTGGCGTCACCGGAATCCGATCCTGGAGTGCTTACGTCCAATGTGGACACCGGCGGCAGCTATCGCGGTTCCAAACTGCTGTCGGACTACGTCAAGGATCAACTGGGTGGCAGCGGAAATGTTCTGGGAGTCGGTCTCGGCGTGCCAGTTCCCATCCTCGAGACAATGATGTCCCAGTACGAAAAGAACACGACCGAAGGCAGCGCTATCGACTGGCTCGGACGTGTCGACGACCCCACCGATGATATTGCCGGCGGTCAGAAGGTCGTTGCGACCGCTCTTACCAAGTACCAGAACGACATTCAGGGAATCATGGCATACAACGATGCCGCCGCGATGGGAGCTTCCGTTGCAGTCAAGGCCGCAGGCCTCGAGGATGTTGTCATCGTGGGTCAAAACGGCGACGAGGATGGAATCGAAGCAGTCGAGGACGGCCGTCTCAGCGCGACGGTCGATCTTGTCCCGTGGCGCACCGGGTTGATACTCGAAGCGATCTCCCGCGCCATTCTGAACGGACAAGACGTACCTGCGTTCGTGGAAAGCCCAACCGAGCTCTACACCGCGGGCAACGCCGGTAATCGTGTGCCCTGGGCCGACGCGGCCGCAAAGATCGAGTCCGGCGAAATCACGTGTGCACAGGGCGGCGGTTGCCCAGAAGACGTTGCAAGCTTAGGCAACTGATCTCGAACGCGCACAGAGATGATTTCCGAGGAGGTACGGATGGAACCACCGCTCTTGCAGATGAAGTCTGTTCACAAACGATTCGGTCGAACTCACGCGCTGAAGGGGGTCGACTTCGAGATCCACGCTGGAGAAGCACACGCATTGTTGGGTGAGAACGGGTCCGGTAAATCGACCTTGATGAAGATTGCCTACGGCGAAGTCACGGCCAGCAGCGGCCAGGTGTTGCTACGGGGAGAGCCCGTGAAGTTCGCCAACCCGCTTCAGGCCTCGCGAGCCGGCATCGCGATGGTCGCGCAGGAGGTGCCCGTCGTAGAAAGTCTGACGGTGGCGGAAAACATTGCTCTGGGGAACTTACCCGGCTCCCGATTCCGTATCGACTGGACCACAGCTCACCGGACCGCAACCGAGGCCTTGGGCGAGCTCGGTTCCGGAATTCGCGCCGACCGAATAGTAGGGTCTCTCGGTCCGGGCGATCGTCAGGTCGTCGCCATTGCCAGGGCTGTTGCGTCGAAGGCTTCGGTTGTCATATTCGATGAACCCACGAGTTCGCTGACGGCCGAATTGACGGAATCGCTGTTCGACATCATTCGTAAAATGAAAAGCTTCGGCCTGGCAATTGCATTCATCTCTCAACGTCTGCAAGATATCGAACCTGTGGCAGACCGCGTGACCGTGCTTCGGGACGGCGCACTGGTGAGGACGATGGACCTGGCCGAGGCCGATGAGGGCACAATAACTCGATTGATGGTCGGTAGGCCCCTCACGGACTACTTCCACCGAGAGATTGCCAAAACTCGGTCCACTTCGGACAAGCCGGCCCTGTCGGTCGGTCACCTGTCCTCTCCTGGCGTCATCGAGGATGTAGGTTTCGACGTCGGGCCCGGGGAAGTCGTGGGACTCGCCGGTCTGGTGGGTTGTGGGCGTGTCGAGGTTGTCCGTTCGATCTTCGGCGCAGATGCCGGTGTAGGCGAAGTGACGGTAGCGGGCAAGCCCTACACCCGTCGGACCCCACGTCGGTCCATTCAACGTGACCTGGCGTTCGTAACCGGCGACCGAAAAGGCGAAGGGCTGGTTCCGGCCGCAAGCGTTTTCCACAACCTGAGTCTCATCGCAAACAACAGGCTGAATCTGCTACCTATCAACAGGAGAAATCAGCGAACAGCCGCCTCCAGTGCCATGCAAGAACTTCAGGTGCGACCGGCTGACATGAGCCTGCCTGCGGGGAGCCTATCGGGCGGGAATCAGCAAAAGGTGGTCATAGGCCGATGGCTGTCGAGTGCTCCACAGGTCTTGCTGATGGACGAGCCCACGAGAGGGGTGGACGTGGGTGCCAAGTCCGAGATATACCGGCTCGTGAGGGAGCTGGCGTCGCAGGGCGTGGCTGTTCTCATAAGTTCTTCCGAAAATAGCGAGCTGCTCGGTGTGTGCGATCGCGTCATGGTGATGTTTCGAGGCCGAATTGTCGCTGACCGCCCATCCGATCAGCTCGACGAATTGACAATTGCTGAACTCGCCGCAGGAGTTATTGATGTCTGAACCAACAGTCGCCCCATCGAAAGATTCTCCCGAAGCGGAGATCGCTGAGTCCGAACGGACAGAGCGTCAGGGAATGTCGACATCCGCGGGTGCTGTGCTGAAGAACTTCCGCGGGTTCGGTGGAGCATTGGCTGCTCTTCTCATCATGGTTCTTTACCTTTCGGTAACGCAGGAGTTCTTCTTCACGAAGGCGAACATCCTGAATGTGCTGTCCGGCAACAGCGCCTTGATGATCACGGCTATCGGTCTTACCTTCGTAGTACTGTCGGCCGGTTTCGATCTTTCCGTTGGAGCAATCTATGCTGCGGCCGGGTACGTTGCATATCGGGCGCTGGAGTCCGGACTCCCGGAAATTGTCGCTCTCCTGTTGGGAGGTTTGACGGGGGTCCTGCTGGGTGGAGCGGTAAACGGAGTGCTTATCGGGCGTATTCGTCTCAACTTCTTCGTCGTCACCCTCGGCACCACATCCCTGTTCACCGGTGCGCTCAACGTCGTGACCAATGGCAAGACCAACACGATTCCCATCGAGGAGGGAAGCCTTCTCTACGCGCTCGGAAATGGCACTGTCATGACCATTCCAGTGCCGGTTGTCCTGAGTCTCACGGTTCTGTTGCTGAGTGGATACTTGCTCCGCTTCACCTCGTTCGGGCGCGCCGTCTATGCAGTGGGCGGTAATCCCGAAGCGGCACGACTGGCCGGCATCAACGTCTCGTGGGTGTACGTGTGTGTGTACGGTCTCGGAGGTCTCTTCGCCTCGGTGGCGGGCATGGTGGATGCAAGTCGACTCGCCTCGGCATCTCCGACCGCGGGTGCGAGTTTGGCTCTGACTGCTGGTGCCGCAGTTCTGCTCGGGGGCACAAGCTTCTACGGCGGTCTGGGAGGAGTTTTCGGGACGGTAGTAGGCGTGCTCCTCATTGCCGTTCTGCAAAACGGACTGGGTTTGATGGGAGTTTCCGCATTCTGGCAGGGCGTTGTCACCGGCACCGTTCTGGTCGTGGCTGTGCTGCTCGACAAACTGCAGTCTCGATCTACCTGAGGAGGACGGCACGCCCATCTGCGGAAGTGAGGACATCTGCGATGGGCGTGCGTCGTCGGCGTCGTGATGCACAGCATCAGCGTCGTGGGTGTCGCTGTGCCAGGATCGGCGCACCGATGATGCGTTCGGTTTCGTTCCACACGAACGCTCCGAGATCGCAATTGCGGCTCGAATGAACAGGTTCGGCGATCACCGGTGGGCCGGCAGCATTCCTTTGTGGTCCGATGTAGACCCCGCCGAGCGGTAGATCGCGTGCCGCCATGGCCGCGACTGCGGGTGCAGCAGCAGAGTCCTTTCCCTGCACCATCGAAGAGAATGCAGGCCCGAGCACTCGGGCAGCTGCTCGCACGATGCCCGGCCGAGTGTGGATCCCCGGCCGATCCGCGGTGAGGGCATCGATTGCACCGCCTGGATGGACAACCACCGACTCTACCGAGGATGGACCGCCCCGAAGTTTGCGGGAGAGTTCGAAGCCCAGAATCTCCGTCGCATGTTTGGACATGGCATATGCCACGCGTGGCCGGTAGTAGTCCTGAGACAGCCAGTTGTTCCGATCGAACGGAATGCGTTGCGTGAGCATGCTTCCCATGCTCACGACCCTGGCGGTCGGTGCCCGTTCCAAGGACGGGAGAGCGAGACGGAGCAGTTCGACATGTGCGAGAAAATTCGTGCCGACAGTCAGCTCCACCTCGTACGGACCTTGCTCGAACGATGTGGGTGCAGCGACCAAGCCTGCGTTCATCACCAGGCCGTCGAGCTCAGGGGTATCGCGTAACTCTTTGCCCGCCCGCCGAACGGATTCGACATCCGCGAGATCCATCTCGAGGACGCGGTGACGGTCGGGGTGGGGCAGGAGGCCGATGGCGTGTCGGCCTCGCTCTCCCGAACGCGCCACGACGATGATCTCGGCGCCCAGTTCGGCCAACTGTTCGGCAATGAAATATCCGATTCCCGACGTAGCGCCGGTGACGGCTACCGTGCGCCCGTCGAGTCGATCGACTTCGAGCATGTGAATCTCCTTCAAGTCTTGAACTATCAAACTACTTCAAGACTTGAAATACTGCTAGCCTGCTCACGTGGACATTCTCGTCGCGACTCTACGAATGCAGGAACTCGCTCTCCGGATCAACGATGATTTCTTGCCGGTTGCCACACGGGAGGGCCTGACACTCGTGACGGCGCATGCCCTGTGGAAAGTGGATCCAGATCGAGGCGACCTGACGATGTCCGAAATGGCTGCGCAACTGGGATGCAACGCCTCCAATGCCACGTTTGTCATCAAGCAGTTGGAGGCGCGCGGTTTCGTCGAGAGGAGGGCCGACCCGGCGGACGGCAGACGGACATTCATCGGGCTGACCGAAGACGGAGCGCGTGCCCGAAAGCGCCTCGGCCGAGCGCTGACATCTGTCAGCCCCCTGAAGGCTCTGACCGAGGAGCAACGCGCTTCGTTCGTCAGCATTCTGGATGTCCTGAGCGATCGACGCTGATGCCGTCCACTTACGGGATCTTCGTGACCATGGAGTCAGTTGGTTCCGAGTAGCTCGGCCATTTTTGCGTAGAAGGTCGAGGGATCACCTGCGAGTGAGGATTTCACCATGGCGGTCCATTCGTCCACGATGATCTCGATGGAGCCGTTGATCAGACCGTCGAGTGCTGCGCGGGGCACAGTGCGGGGGTCGATCTTCGGCCCGTCGTAGGCGGCGGCAATGTCTGTGTCGGCAGCGCCGAGGAGCACGCCCTGTACCAGCGTCCCCTGGGGAGCGAGTTCCAGGCGTACGCCGTTCGTCATGTTCCATTCGGCAGCCTTTGCGGCCGAGTAGGCACCGGATCCCGTTGTGGCGAACCAGGACAGCGCAGAGAGGATATTGACTATCGAGCCACCACCGTGTGCGGCGAGTACCGGGGCGAAGGCGCGGATGACGTGCAGTGTGCCCCAGTAATGCGTGTCCATCTCTCGTCGAATTTCCGTCAGTTCGCCGGTGACGAGTGTGGCACCGGTGGAAATACCTGCATTGTTGACGAGCAGCGTGATATCGGACGCGAAAGTCGCTGCAGCGGCCACCGATTCGCTATCGAGAAGGTTCAGTGCCACCGGCACCACTCGGTTGTCTTCGAAGTCGAGCGTCTCGGGTCTGCGAGCCGACGCGTATACCTTCTGCACGCCACGATCGAGTAGTTCCAGGACGAACTGACGGCCGATGCCGCGGTTGGCTCCAGTGACGAGGGCGACCTGGTTCGAGAAGTCCATGGGGGCCTTGCTTTCTTGTCGGGGGTTCGTTCTTCGGTCCTGATCGGCCCGATATCGACAACACTAAAACTTGACGCTAACGTCAAGGGCAAGTCCGATCCACAGAATGTCGATCCGAGGGAGACGTGGGATGCGAATAGGCGAGGTCGCACGCCTGGCGGGAGTGAGCACGCGAGCGCTGCGCTACTACGAAGAGCAGGGTCTACTGACGTCCGAACGTACCTTCGGTGAACAGCGCATCTACCCCGAGTCCGCCGTCGAGCGTGTGAAGCTACTCCAGCAGCTCTTCGCCGCCGGTCTCTCCAGCAAGAAGATTGTGCAACTGCTGCCGTGTATCGACAGCGGTCAGAGTTCGCCCGAGGCCTTCGAGATCATGAGGGTCGAACGCGAACGCATCACTTCGGCCATGGCCGATCTGGCCGCCACGCGTGACGTCCTGGACCAGATGATCGACATTGCTCACAACCCCACACCCGAACACTGCCCCGCCCTCCGGGATACGCCCTGGGGGCCACTCGAGTCCGGTACGTCTGCGGCTGTATCACGGTCGTCGGTCGCCGTCTGAGTCTCCCGAACGCAGGCAACCGACGTCATGTGTCGCGTATCCCCAGGGTGTGTACTGCGCGTCAGCTGGTCTCGTCGACGGGACTGACCGGGGCCATCTCGGCGGCAAACTCTATGGCCATGGCTCGGGAGAGCGCCTGTGCGGCCGACAGTGGACGCACCATGACGGTGAAGTCGTCGATCAACCCGTCGGAATCGAGGTGGAGGATGTCGCAACCGTGGACGGTCACATCGTCGATGCGGGCCTCGAAGAACAGGACGTGATCGCGGCCGCGGACGTCCTCGACGGTTCGGACGTAGCGGAGGTCGCTGAAGACCCGGGTCACGGCGCGCAGAATTGCCGCAGTCGTCTGCTTACCGTGATACGGCTTGAAGGCGACGGGGGAGCTGAAGACGACGTTCTCGGCCAGTGTCGACGCCATGGCGTCGTGGTCGTTGGCCTCGACGGCTTGCTTGAACTGTTGCATGCGGCATCTCCTGGGTGAGGCCGGGGCCAGGATGGTCCTCGGGGCAAGTTACTACCCGCGAACCATACACATCTGTGCGACTATGGATGTCGATATTGCGGCCTAATCTCGACCAGCGCGCGAGTCGAGAACTTCGAGGACGCGGGCACCCCAGCGAAGCGATTCTTCCTCGAACATGCGTCCTCGCATCAGTGTGAGGTAAGGCCCTATGCGATCAGCGGACGCCAGGAACTCGGTTTCGGTGCGGCCGTCGAGCAGTCGATGTGCCATTCGGTCGTACCGGGCCAGCTTGTCGCGCGAGAGCTGCATGCGTTCACGAACCGCGGCGGTCGTCGGCTCGAGATCGCCTGCCTCCAACGCATGGATGGCGACCAGGTGCTCGTCGCGAACAGCGGGAAGCTTCGGGCGTCTGTGACTGACCTGACGTAACGCTTCCCAGCCCTTGTCGGTCAGGGTGAACAGTCGTTTGTTGGGTCTGCCGTCCTGCTCCACGAGTCTTGCCGAGATCACCTCGTCTCGATCCATTCGATCGAGCTCGCGGTACAGCTGTTGGGGAGTGGCAGTCCAGAAGTTGGCGACGGTTGCATCGAAAGCCTTGGACAGGTCGTAACCCGACATCTCTCCGTCCACCAGCGCGGCGAGCACAGCATTTCGTAGCGACATGATCCGGAACAGTACTCGTCGAGCACTTTCCTTGGGCGTTGCTAATACACAACTTGTTGTATATTGGCGTTCGACGACAGAATGGTGGATGTGGTGGAGCGAAAGAATCAGTTGCGGTACGTGGCCCTCGGCGACAGTCAGACGGAGGGGCTGAACGATGGTGACGACGAAACAGGCTTCCGTGGCTGGGCAGATCGACTGGCCGCACACATGGCCGAGGGCGATGCCGGGGTCGTCTACGCCAATCTTGCGGTTCGTGGTCGCCGAGCCGCGCAAGTCAAGTCCGAGCACTTGCCCGTTGCCTTGTCGATGAAACCGACCGTCGCGTCCGTCGCAGCCGGTGTCAACGACATTTTGCGACCGAATTTCGATGCGCGGACCGTGGCGGGTGAACTGGGCACGATGTTCAGCGCGCTGCGGGCGATCGACGCCACCGTCATCACCATGACGTTTCCTCGACTCGCCCATCCCGTACCGGGAAAGGCGGTCATCGCCAGGCGCATGACCGAGCTGAACGCCGAGATACGCAAGGTGGCAGAAGAATTCGGTGTCGTGGTAATCGATCTGGAGCAGCACCACGTGGCATCGGACCCTCGGCTGTGGAGCTGGGATCGTCTGCATCTCAACGAGACAGGGCATGCGCGGCTCGCCGCCGCCGCCGCGTACGCCCTCGGTCTTCCGGGTGCCACCGACGCCTGGAATCGAGAGCTGACGCCTATCGCACGCACGCACCCGTTGGCGCGAGTTCGTGCCGATGTCACCTGGGCCGGAATGTTCCTCGCGCCGTGGTTGACTCGCCGTGTTCGAAGGCGCTCCTCGGGTGACAGTCGTACGGCCAAACGGCCGGAGCTGACGTCGGTGCTCGGACGGGCCGTCGACCTACGTCCGTAGTGGCAACGCTGGCGGTGTACATCGACGGGGTTTCCGCCGGACGTCGCGGCGATCACGACAGTCGAACAACCGGCGGGGGAGACCAGCGGCAATTCGATTTCGGGCCGTAGAGTCTGAGCATCAGGCGGAAGGGGCCGGGCGGTAGGGCCGTCGACGATCACGGTGAGCGCATCGCCGCCCACGACCGACAGTCCCGACCATGCCTGGCTTCCGGCACCCCAGCATCCGTTCTTCTTGGTCCTGAGGATCTATCAACCGACCGAGGATGCCCTGAGTGAGCGGTGGACGCCGCCGCAGGTCGTGCGGTCGAATGTCGGACCGCTCTGAACCGGCGTGTCTGGGCTTCACAACCGGCAGAGCGTCTTTCCGCTGGTTCGTCCGTTGAGTAGATCGACCAGTGCGGTGGAGGCCTGCTCGAGGCCGTCGTAGACGGATTCCTCGTACATCATCGTTCCGTCGGCCAGTCGGCTTCCGACGGTGGATCGCATCGTGTCGTAGAGATGGCCGAACGAACCAGCTCGGAATCCTCGTATCGACAAGCTCTTGGCAGTGATCTGAAATAGGTTCGACGGCAGTGTGTTCGATATTTCGTAAGTGGAGATCGCCCCGCACATCGCGACGCGTCCTTGGTGCCGAAGGGCGTCCAGTGCGGCGGTGAAGTGGGATCCACCGACGTTGTCGAAGTATGCGTCGATCCCGTCCGGGGCAGCGTGGGCGAGGAGGCTGTCCATATCGCCGTCGTGGTAATCGAACGAACGGGAGGCACCGAGGGCACCGACCAGGTGATCGGCCTTGCGTCTGCTCCCTGCGGACGCGATCACCGTGCAGCCGTGGTGCGCCGCGAGTTGGGTGGCGATACTTCCCACTGCTCCTGCGGCGGCCGAAATCCAGACGGTGTCGGACGGCCGTATGTCCATGACCTCGAAGAGACCCACGTAGGCCGTGAGGCCGGAACTACCCAGCGGGCCGAGAAACCACTGTGGTGGCCAGTCGTGGGCGTCGATCTTGGTGAGCGTGCCCGCGCCGCCCAATCCGCCTGCGGTGGCAGAGACCGTCGAGTAATCGCGGTACCCGTACATGTGCGACACCAGATCTCCCGGCCGGAAGTTCTCGTGCCGCGACTCGACGACGACGCCGAGTGCCAACCCCACCAAAGGATCTCCGACAGAGATCGGTGGAAGATAGCCCGACGGTGCCGAGTCGCCGAGGCGCAGTCGAATCGACGGATCGATCGACAGCCACGTATTTCGTACCAGCACATCGCCGTCGAGCAGCGGAGCGAGCGAAATGTCCGTCAGCTCCAGATGCTCGGTCGTCAGTTTCCCGCTGGGATGGGCGGCGAGGCAGAGTACGCGACTGATCATGGTCTTCGATGACGTCCCTTCGAATCGTGTGATGTAGAAAACGCGACAATCTATCCGCAACTGAATTAGGTTCAAGTGTAGGCCGCGTCCGGAAGGTGACACAGGTGAAATCGTCGAATCACATCAGTTTCTTTGCGCCGATGCGTATTCCGAAGTTGCGCCGGATGTTGGGCTTCGAACTGAGCGCCAGTGTGGGCGTCTGGATCCTGGTTCTCGCCGCACAGTGGACGCTCACCGAGTCGGGGGAGTCCGCGCTGGTGGTCTCCTCGGTCCAGTTCGCCGCCAGTGTGCCGTTCTTTCTTCTTGCTCTACCGATCGGTGCTGTCGCGGAGTTCGCCGGTCATCGGCTGTTGCTCGCCGGAACAGCAATCATCTTGCTGGTGGCGTCGATCGTCATGACGGCGCTGCAGCTACTCGGCCTGTCCTCCACGCCGGCGTTGATGACCGCGGTGTTTCTCGCCGGGTGCGGGCTCGCGTCGGTGGCAATCGTGTGGCAGGCCCTGCTCCCTCATCTGGTCCCTGCCGACATGATGGCAGTCGTTCCTGCAATCGACGGTGCCATTTTCAACGGAGCGCGCGCAGTCGGACCGGTAATCGGGGGCGCAATACTCGCATGGTGGGGTTCGAGCGGTGCATTTGCGACCGTTGCCGCGCTGTTCGCCGTCTGTGTCGTCGTGGCGCTCACTCAGGTGCCGCCCGAGTCCGGTAAGAGGCCCAAAACCGAATCCGTGCACCACGCTGTCGGGGTGAGTGTGCGATTCATTCGCCATTCGCGGTGGACTCGGCGACTGTTGTTGCGCGTCATGACGTTCGGAATTCCGGCCAGTGCCCTGTGGGCGTTGCTACCGGTGGTGGCATTCGAACGACTACATGCATCGTCGGTTCAGTTCGGTGTCCTCTCGGGTGCCATCGGGATCGGTGCGGTGGCCGGCACCGTCGCTCTGATGCCTCTCCGTGCACGGTTGAGCTGGAACACCTTCGTAGCAATCGGTTCGGTTGCTTACGCGGCCGTTCTCGCAGGCATCGTTCTCGTGCAGTCGGTGAGTGTGGTCTTCGTACTGCTGGTCATCGTGGGTGCGGCGTGGGTTGCGATCCAGAGCACCTGGATGATCGCCACCCACGCTGTGATGCCGAAGTGGATCAAGTCGCGTGTCATCGCATTCGTGATGCTGACATTTCAGGGCAGTCAGGCAGTAGGGGCCCTCCTGTGGGGGTTGCTGGCCAACGCGGTCGGTCTCGTTGCCGCAGTGATCGTCTCGGCGACGTTCATGTCCGTCTCCGCAGTAGAGATTCTCAGACGGGGAATTCTGCCGAGCGAATCGATAGCACCGGATCTGTCGGGTGGGGCAGGTCCGGCGGTACTGCCCACCGAATTCGACGGCCGCCGGATAACCGTCGAAACGACGTATGTCGTCGATCCGGAAAAGCTGGCTCAGTTCGTCGACGATGTCGGACGCCTGCGATCGTCCAGACTCCGACTCGGGGCCGTACGGTGGTCCTGTGCGCAGACGTCAAGCACAAGAGCAACATTCGTCGAGCTGTGCGCCTTCGAGAACTGGTCGGAGTATGCCGCCCAGGAGACGGAGAGGCTGACGGTGCCCGAGCAACGCATCAGGACCACGATCGCCTCCCATCTGACGGCCGAACCGCAGGTGCGAGTGCTGGTGGATGTGGCACCGCGATAGTGGCGAATCCGGCCACCACATCCACCGACGTTCAGTTGAACTTGCTCTCCCATTCCTGTTGGAACTGCGAGACCTTCTCCGGCGTCAGCGAATCCGTATCGGGCAGCGGAATGTCCTGCGCTGACGCGACCGAGTTCTCGACGTCGGGCAGAGCGCTGCCGTAGCCCTTCGACAGGGCGCGTTGTCCGTCTGCCGACACCATGAAGTCGGCCAGCACCTGCGCGGCGTTGGGATGCGGCGCCGAGGACAACACATGGGAGTAGTACGGCGCACCCCACGCCGGATCGGGAAGTGTCCACTCGACGGGTGCCCCGGCATCCTTCTCCCGCACCAGCGGCGGCACCATCGGCGACGCGGCGATCTCGCCGGAGCTCAAAGCCTGAGCCACAGCCAACGCGCCCGGGATAAACCCGAGGTTCCTGTGCAGCCAGCTTGTCCAGGAAGCCGCCACCGGTCCAGTTCTCGTCGAAGAATCGATACTCGTCGACGACGGCGGCGAACCCCGCAGGATTGACGACGCCGATGCGACCTTTCAACGCCGGATCCAACAGATCCTGTGGGGAGGACAGGCCGGCAGGAACGGCACCGGTGTTCCATCCGAGCGCGAATATTGCTGCGCTGGTGAGGAAGAAGGTGTCGTTCAGCACGCTGGTGGACCGGTTGTACGCCGGGTCGTCGAAGGCCGGCCCGACGATCGGGGTCGAGTAGGTGCCCGATTCGGACGCAGTGGTGATCCACGCCGGATCGGTCGACATGTGTACGTCGGCAGTCCCGCGGCCGGTGCGGACTTCGGTCTCCACGCGCGGGTTGAGCTCGACGTCACTGCCGCGCGTGAATTCGAGATCGATGTCGGGATACTTCGATTCGAACGCGGTCTCGAGCGTCGCGAGGTTCTCAGGATGCTGACTGGAGTACAGGTGCACGCTCCCTTCGCCGTTGGCTGCGGCCACGACGTCGTCCCACGAACCCTGCACCGGTGCGGATCCGGCGTCCTGGGACGACTGCCCGCACGCCGCGGCAACGAGAGTCACCGCGGCAATCCCGACGGACATCACCGATCGACGTAGTGCGTTCACAGCATTCTCTTTTCGTTCAGGATGCGAGGGTATGGACGCGCTCTCCGCGCAGTGCTTTGTTCACCAACGACTGTGGCGGCTCGAAGTGAGCCCCGTACTTCGATGCCAATTCGCGTGCTCGGTCGACGAAACCGGACAGCCCGCCGTCGTATTGGTCGATGTACTGAATGACGCCCCCGGTCCACGAGGGGAAGCCGATGCCCAGCAAGGACCCGATGTTCGCGTCGGCCACGNGACAGCCCGCCGTCGTATTGGTCGATGTACTGAATGACGCCCCCGGTCCACGAGGGGAAGCCGATGCCCAGCAAGGACCCGATGTTCGCGTCGGCCACACTCGTCAGCACCCCTTCGTCCAGGCACTTGACCGCCTCGATCGCCTCGGCGAACAGCATCCGTTCCTGCATGTCCCGGAAAGGAATGTGCGTCGAACCGGAATCGAACGACGTGCGCACGCCCGGCCAGATCCCGGTTCTCGTGCCCGATTCGTCGTAGCTGTAGAAGCCGCCGCCGCCGGCGCGCCCGGGGCGGTCGAGCTCATCGACCATCTTGTCCATCACTGCGTCCGAGCCGTGTCGGCGAGGCGGCTTTCCTTCGTCGGCCAGCGCCCGCTCGTTTTCTTTGCGGATCTTCTGCGACAGCGACAGGGTCACCTGGTCCATCAGTTG
>NZ_LMRR01000013.1 GCF_001426085.1 Rhodococcus sp. Leaf278 | reverse complement strand
CCTGCCAGGCCACACGTCCAACCTCGTATCCCTGTCCGTGAAGACCGGGTCGGTGTCCGTCGCTCTGACTCGACAAAAGTTACGCCACCAACCCCACCCGTGCAAATCGGCAGGTGAACCGAGGGGTTGCGGTCATCTGCGCAGGTAAGAGCCCATACGTGCCCCTGCCCCGTCGACCCGGCAGACAAATGCTCTCGTGTGACGCCCACCATATTTGCGGGAAATGCCGGCGATACTGGTTTCACAGGCGTGACAACGCGAAGACATGATCCGGCATCGCAAGGCGCGGGTCCACGTCGTCGCCACGTTCGGCATGACCGACGCTTTCGCCGATGGGAACGACACCCGCCCACACTCCCCCGGCAGCGATATCGGACTCGTCGTCGACGGGTCCGCCGGCACGCGCCTTCACAGATGCCTCGTACAGCGGAAGCGCCAGAACACTGGTCGCTGCGAGTTCCTTTCTCGTATGCGCACGCAGGTGCGCACTTCGACCGGGAACGACCTGGTCGACTATTGCGTCCAACGCGCGAACCCGCTCCCTCTCGTCCTCCACTCGACGCGGGAGCCCGACGATGACGGCACTTCGGTAGTTCATCGAGTGGTGGAACGCGGAACGAGCCAGGACCAACCCGTCGACCACGGTGACCGTCACGCAGATGTCCTGTGCCGGAGCCTCGATCATGCTGCGAGAGGCGACCGAGCCGTGCAGGTACAGAGTCCCGGCCCTGTCCGGGCCGTCGGGATCAACGCCGAACACGGTCGGAAGCACCCGCGCCACGTTCTCCACCACTACGCCCAGATGGCAGAGGCGCGCCGAGCCGAGCACGTCCAGCAGCGCCGATCGCTGCGCTAGAGCGCGCTGCCGACCACGGATCACCGCGGTTCTGGGCGTCGGGGACAGGGGTTCTTCATCGATCGTCATGAAGACAGGATCCTGCTTGTTTGGCTCACTGTCATGGTCCAATAGACAGTAACTTTGCTAGGCCACTTACCTACTTGGATCGGTGACGCACGATGACCTTGCCGCCGAATTCGCTGTCGATCACGGTCGATCGCGCCGACCGTCGTACGTTGCCCGTTCAGGTCGCCGACGGCATTCGCACGGCGATCGATCGCGGGGAACTTGCACCAGGAGCCCGATTACCCAGTACCAGAGCACTTTCCGTCGAAGTAGGACTGGCTCGCGCCGTGGTCGAGAAGGCGTACGAACAGCTCGTCGCCGAGGGATGGCTCGACGCACGTCGCGGATCGGGCAACTACGTCCGAGATGTTCCGCATGCCGTTCGGTCGCACCGTCGGCTACGACCAGCACGGGAAGACTCACCGGTTGCGCAGCGCATTTCGCTGCGACCCGGAATACCGTGGACTCCTCCTCGTGCGTCCGAAGCGTGGAAGCGAGCCTGGCGAGATGTGGGCGCATCGCCTCCACCCGGCGACTACCCCGATCCAGCGGGCTTATTGGACCTGAGAACACGCATCGCAGATCTGCTCGGCCGTGCGCGCGGACTGCACACCACCGCCGACTCGATCGTCGTCACAACAGGAAGCATTCACGGCCTCGACCTTGCGCTGGGCGCACTTTCGGCGCACCTCGGCGTCGAAAAGGTTCTCGCACTGGAGAATCCGGGTTATCGATCTGCCGCCGCCCTCGCTGAGCACCGCGGTTGGACCGTTCACGACGTCCCCGTCGACCGTGGGGGCCTCGAAGTCGGAGAACTCAAGACTGCACCTCCAAGGACCCCTGCCGTCTACGTCACCCCCTCGCACCAGTACCCCACCGGCGGGCTCATGCCCATAGCTCGTAGGCGCGCCCTCGCGGACTGGGCGCGGAATACCGGATCGACCATCATCGAGGACGACTACGATTCCGAATTCCGTTACGGCATAGCACCTTTGCCCACCGTTACCGAGCTCGTCCCCGACAACGCCGTCTACCTGGGAACCGTGTCGAAGACGTTGGGTGCCGGCGTGCGGCTCGGATGGATGGTGGCTCCCCCGTCGATGGTCGAGCGCATCACCGAAACGCGTCGCGCAATCGGCGACCACCCCTCGATTCCCATCCAATACGCCATGAGCTCACTGCTCCGCGACGGCGAATGGGACCGATCCGTACGCGCCGCGCGTCGAATCTATCGCGCACGTGACCGCATCGTTGCCGCCGCACTCTCTCGATTCGGCGAGCTTCGTGGTGTCGGTGCCGGCCTGCATACCGTGCTGATGCTCGACACCGACGTAGCACGCGACGTCGCAGCCGACTGTGCAACTAACGGGGTCGACGTGCCCACCCTCGAACACTCGACGCGGTCGCCCACCACCCAGGGTGGAGTCGTCGTCGGCTACGGCTCGGTGTCCGACGATCGATTCCAACGTGCCTTGGGAGTGCTGGTCGACGCGCTCGAAAGAAAGGGCGTCAGCTGACTCGCTCGATGTCCCCGCCGAGAGCAGTCAGGTTTTCCACGAATCGCGGGTAGCCCCTGTCGATGTGGAACACGTCGTGCACCTCGGTCGTTCCGTCGGCCACCAGCCCGGCCAGCACCAGCCCTGCCCCTGCCCGAATGTCGGACGACCACACCGGTGCACTGGAGAGCTGCGGCACACCGCGCACCACAGCATGGTGGCCATCGGTACGAGCGTCAGCGCCCAGCCGGATCATTTCCTCGACGAACCGGAAGCGCGCCTCGAATACGTTCTCGGTGATCATCGACGTCCCGTCGGCGACTGTTGCAAGGCCGATTGCCATCGGCTGAAGATCCGTGGGGAACCCGGGATAGGGCAACGTCGCGAAGTTCACCGCTCGCGGCCGCTCGTGCTGAACGACGCGGAAGCCGTCCGGCTCGCTGGTCACCTCGGCACCGGCAGAACGCAGCTTGTCCAGAACCAGCGACAGATGCTTGGGGTTGACCCCCCGCACTCGGACATCGCCTCGCGTCATCGCCGCGGCAATCCCCCACGTAGCAGCCACGATCCGATCGCCGATGACCCGATGAGTGGTCGGCTTCAGCGCACTGACACCGCGAATGGTGAGCGTCGACGTACCGGCACCCTGCACATCGGCACCCATCTCGTTGAGCATGTTGCACACATCGACGATGTCCGGTTCGCGTGCTGCATTGTCGATCACGGTCTCACCCGTAGCGAGTACCGCCGCCATCAAGATGTTCTCCGTCGCTCCCACGGAAGGGAAAGCCAGCCTGATGTTCGCGCCGCGCAGCTCGTCGGCCTCGGCTACGACGCATCCATGCTGAATCTCGCTACGTGCACCCAGCAACTGCAGACCGGACTGGTGCATGTCGAGGGGTCGTGAACCGATGGCGTCACCGCCCGGCAGCGCTACGACGGCACGCTTACATCGCGCCACCAGCGGGCCCAACACGCACACCGATGCTCGGAACTGTCGAACGGCCGCAAAATCGGCGTGATACTTGGGCATCGCAGGGGTGGTGATGTGAACGACCGAACCTTCGAGATCGACCTCACACCCGAGCCCACGCAACACCTCTGCCATCAGTGGGACATCCAAGATGTCGGGGCAATTGGTGATCGTGCTGGTGCCTTCGGCAAGTAGCGCAGCAGCCATCAATTTGAGGACGCTGTTCTTCGCGCCGCCGACCGCCACCTCACCGACGAGGCGGTTACCACCGTTGACCAAGAAACGTTCGCTCACTTCGACAGCGTAGCCAGCGGTACCGACCGTCACCCGCGCGGTACCGTAGCCGCATGGCCGTTCACCTCACTCGTATCTACACTCGGACCGGCGACGACGGGACCACGGGATTGAGCGATTTCTCGAGGGTCTCCAAGAACGACGCGCGGCTGATCGCCTACGCAGACTGCGACGAAACCAACGCCAGCCTCGGAGTCGCACTCGCACTGGGAAATCCGAGCGAAGCGGTGTGCGCCGTGATTCGAACCATTCAGAGCGACCTGTTCGACGCGGGTGCCGATCTGTCGACGCCCGTCGTGGCGGATCCGGAATACCCACCGCTGAGGATCGATCAGAGTTATATCGACCGTCTCGAAGCATGGTGCGACGAATTCAACGACGAGTTGCCCGCGCTGACGTCGTTCATTCTGCCCGGCGGCACACCTTTGGGAGCGTTGCTGCATGTTGCGCGAACCGTCGCACGGCGCGCGGAGAGATCGGCCTGGGCCGCGGTTCACGCCGGCCCCGAATCAACGAGCGATTTGCCGGCCAAATACCTCAACAGGCTTTCGGACCTGCTGTTCATTCTCAGTCGGTACGCCAATCCCGAGGGCGACATTCAGTGGGTACCGGGCTCGAGTCGGACCACGAGCGAACCCGAAGCCGACGAGAACTGATTACGCCGCCGGCCGCCTGCGACGCGAGCGGCCGGACGGTCGGGATTCCACCCAGGACAGGAAAGCGGTCAACGCACTTCTGTCCAAAGCCATTTCGTACTTCTTGCCGCTGTGCGACAACTCCAGCACAGCGATGTCCGGAGTCATGATGTCGAACTCTGTGTCACGCGGGGCCCGCCGCTCCCCCACGTGGATATCCTGCCTACCCAGGCGGTGATCAGGGCCGGGTCGCAGGCTCGACAACTTGAAGAACACCAGCGTGTTGTCGCCGTACCGAATGATGCCGTGCCGCCAACCGGCGCCGCCGTCGGACGGAAGCACCCGCATGATCGCAGCCGTGCCTCCCCGGCGCAGCACCGCCAAACGGTACGCGAAAGCCGCGACGAGTCCTGCAAGCAGCACAACCAGAATGATCAGAGCAATCAATCCAGAAGGCATCGCAGGTCTCGTCGCGGCTTCTCGTGAACCTAGGACCGCTCGACAGCGCGGATACGTCCCTTGGCCACAGCAATGGCCTCGAGGTCGTCGCCGTTCTCTGCCACTACGGACCGTGCCGCTTCTACATCGATGTCGTCGGCAAAATCAGCCGACTCCGCCAGTACGGTCACCGTCTTGCCCGTCACCGACAGAAATCCACCGTGGACGGCGGCGATGATCTTTTCGCCATCGGTCGTCGTGATCGACACCGTGCCACCCTCGATCAGCTGCCCAAGGACAGGCTCGTGGCCCAGCATGATTCCGATCTCACCTTCGGTGGTCTGAGCGCTGACGATGGTCGCGGTACCGGACCACAGCTTTTGCTCCACAGCGACCAGGGAGACCTCCATGCCGCTCTTCTCGGAAGAAGTCACGTCGGTCTACTTTCCGGCCATCTTCTTCGCGGCTGCCTCGACATCGTCGAGACCGCCACAGCTGTTGAAGGCCTGCTCGGGAAGGTGGTCGTACTCACCCTTGGTGACCTTGTCGAATGCCTCGATGGTGTCGGAGAGCGACACGACCGAACCGGCCTCACCGGTGAACTTCTCGGCAACGATGAAGTTCTGGCCGAGGAACTTCTGGAGGCGACGTGCACGGCCGACCAGAACCTTGTCCTCTTCCTGGAGCTCGTCCATACCGAGGATGGCGATGATGTCCTGCAGTTCCTTGTACTTCTGAAGGATCCGCTTGACCTCGTTGGCGACGCGGAAGTGCTCCGCACCGACGATGCCGGGCTCGAGGATGCGCGAGGTCGAGCTCAGTGGGTCCACAGCGGGGTAGATACCCATCTGCGAAATCGGACGCGAGAGCTCGGTCGTCGCATCGAGGTGCGCGAACGTCGTTGCCGGTGCCGGGTCGGTGTAGTCGTCGGCGGGAACGTAGATCGCCTGCAGCGAGGTGATCGAACGTCCGCGGGTCGAGGTGATGCGCTCTTGGAGCTCACCCATCTCGTCCGCCAGCGTGGGCTGGTAGCCCACGGCCGAGGGCATACGACCGAGAAGGGTCGACACCTCCGAACCTGCCTGCGTGAACCGGAAGATGTTGTCGATGAAGAGCAACACGTCCTGGCCCTGCACATCGCGGAAGTACTCCGCCATGGTCAGTGCGGACAGAGCGACGCGCATACGCGTGCCCGGCGGCTCGTCCATCTGGCCGAAGACGAGGGCGGTGTCCTGGAGGACGCCCATCTCTTCCATCTCGAGGTGAAGGTCGGTGCCCTCACGAGTGCGCTCGCCGACGCCTGCGAACACCGAGGTACCCGAGAACTCACGTGCGATACGGGTGATCATTTCCTGGATCAGCACGGTCTTGCCGACACCGGCACCACCGAACAGTCCGATCTTGCCGCCCTTGACGTACGGGGTGAGAAGGTCGATGACCTTGATACCGGTCTCGAGGATCTCGGTCTTGCCCTCGAGCTGGTCGAAGGCTGGGGGCTTGCGGTGGATGCCCCACTGCTCGCCGTCGCGGCCGAGTCCGGGGGTGTCCAAGCAGTCACCGAGGGCGTTGAAGACGTGGCCCTTGACGACGTCGCCGACGGGAACCGAGATCGGCTTGCCCGAGTCGACGACAGCGGTGCCGCGGACGAGTCCGTCGGTCGGCTGCATCGAGATGGTGCGAACCAAGTTGTCGCCGAGGTGCTGTGCTACCTCGAGCGTCAGGGTCTTGGCCACGGTCGGCAGAGTGATCTCTGCGTTGAGGGCGTTGAACAGTGCGGGAATCGAGCCGCGCGGGAACTCGACGTCCACAACGGGGCCGATGACCCGAACGACACGGCCGGACTGAGTGTCCGCTCCGCTCGCGTTCTCTTGGGCTACTGCTGCGGTCATTGCTTAGTCACTTCCTGCGCTGTCGGCCAACGCGTTGGCGCCACCGACGATTTCGCTGATTTCCTGGGTGATCTGGGCCTGCCGAGCCTGGTTGGCCTGACGGCTCAAGGTCTCGACCAATTCGTTCGCGTTGTCCGTCGCTGCCTTCATGGCGGTACGACGCGCCGCGGACTCCGACGCTGCTGCATCGAGCAACGACGCGTAGATCCTGGTGCTGATGTACTTGGGCAGCAGCGCCGAGAGCAGAGTGCCTGCCTCCGGCTCGAATTCGTACTGTGCCTGCACATCTGCCGTCGGCGAGTCCGTCAACGCGTCCGCACCCATCTCGAATTCCTCGTCTGTGTACGAGATTTCGAGTGGTGCCATTCGGCGAACTTCGGGCTTCTGCGTGAGCATCGACACGAAGCGGGTGTAGACGATGTGCAACTCGTCCACGCCCTCGACGGTGCCTTCACCGTTGGGAGCGTCGACCTCGGTGCCCGAGCCCGCCATGAACAGCTCGACCAGATGCTTACTGGCCTTCGCTGCGTCGGCGTAGCCGGGTTCCTGGGAGAAGCCGGTCCAGGCACCCTTCACGTCCCGCTCGCGGAATGTGTAGTAGCCCAGGCCTTTTGCCCCGAGTACGTAAATGACCGGATCCTTGCCCTCGGAGCGGAGGAGCTGGAACAGCTCTTCCGATTCCTTGAGGACGTTGGAGTTGTAGCCACCGCACATACCGCGGTCACTGGTCACGACCAGGACTGCGGCACGCTTGGGCTCGGGTCGCTCGTTGAGCAACGGGTGATCGAGCGAGCTCGATGCACTCGCCAACGCGGAGAGCACCTTGGTGATCTCTTCCGCGTACGGCTTCGATGCGGCAACGCGGGCCTGCGCCTTGGTGATTCGCGAAGTTGCGATCAACTCTTGCGCTTTGGTGATCTTCTTCGTCGAGTTGACCGACTTGATACGGGAGCGAAGCTCGAGAATGCTTGCCATCTAGCTGTTCACGCTCCCTTCTGTGCTCGTCTTGTCACCTGTCATCGCCGGCCTACTTGCTGACTGTCTTGCGGGTGACGTTGACCTGCTCCTGGCTGACCTCGTCGGCGTTCAGAGTGTCGGCCTCGGCCTCGTTGACGACGCGGTTGCCGTCCGAGTCCACGAAACCGGCCTTGAACTTCTCGGTCGCTTCGGTCAGTGCCTTCTGGTTGTCGTCGTCGAGAGCCTTGCCACCGGCGATGCTGTCGTAGACGCCGCTTGCGTTGCGGTGCAGATCCTCGAGCAGCTCGGTCTCGAAGCGGCGAACATCGCCGACCGGGACGGAGTCGTATGTGCCCTGTCCGGCGAGCCAGATCGAGACGATCTGGTCTTCGACAGCCACCGGTGCGTACTGATCCTGCTTGAGCAGCTCCACCAGGCGAGCACCGCGCTCGAGCTGTGCCTTGGAGGCAGCGTCGAGATCGGACGCGAATGCGGAGAAGGCTTCGAGTTCACGGAACTGAGCGAGCTCGAGACGAAGGGATCCGGAGACCTTCTTCATGCCCTTGGTCTGCGCAGCACCGCCGACTCGGGAAACCGAGATACCCACGTTGATCGCGGGACGGACGCCCTTGTTGAAGAGGTCCGACTCCAGGAAGACCTGGCCGTCGGTGATGGAGATGACGTTGGTCGGGATGTACGCCGAGACGTCGTTGGCCTTGGTCTCGATGATCGGCAGAGCCGTCAACGATCCGCCGCCGAGCTCGTCGGACAGCTTCGCCGAGCGCTCCAGCAGACGGGAGTGCAAGTAGAAGACGTCACCGGGGTATGCCTCGCGGCCCGGCGGACGACGCAGCAGCAGCGAGATGGCGCGGTACGCCTCGGCCTGCTTGGTCAGGTCGTCGAACACGATGAGGACGTGCTTGCCCTGGTACATCCAGTGCTGGCCGATGGCCGAGCCGGTGTACGGAGCGAGCCACTTGAAGCCGGCCGAATCGGACGCGGGTGCGGCGACGATGGTGGTGTATTCGAGTGCGCCCTGCTCTTCGAGTGCAGCCTTGACGCCTGCGATCGTGGAGCCCTTCTGGCCGATGGCGACGTAGATGCAGCGAACCTGCTTCTTCTCGTCGCCGCTCTCCCAGTTGGCCTTCTGATTCAGGATGGCGTCGATGCAGACCGCGGTCTTGCCGGTCTTGCGGTCGCCGATGATGAGCTGACGCTGGCCACGGCCGATCGGGGTCATGGCGTCGATCGCCTTGATACCGGTCTGCAGCGGCTCCTCGACAGGCTGGCGCTCGAGCACCGAGGCAGCCTGCAACTCGAGGGCGCGGGTCTCGGAGGACTCGATGTCGCCGAGGCCGTCGATGGGCTTGCCGAGGGGGTCGACGACGCGGCCGAGGTAGCCGTCGCCCACGGGGACCGACAGCACGTCTCCGGTGCGCTTGACTTCCTGGCCTTCTTCGATGTGCTCGTAGTCACCGAGGATGACGGCACCGATTTCGGTGGCATCCAGGTTCAGCGCGACACCGAGGACTCCGCCGGGGAATTCCAGGAGTTCGTTGGACATCGCCGACGGCAATCCGGACACGTGAGCGATTCCGTCGCTCGTGTCCGTAACCGTGCCGACCTCCTCGCGGGAAGACTCCGGTGAGTAGCTCGCGGTGAAGTTATCGATCGCGCTACGGATCTCGTCGGAGGAGATCGTCAGCTCCGCCATAGTGTTTCCTGCTCTTCCTTCAAATGATCGCGGGGTGAAATGTCTCGAAAGTCGAGACGCTTCTTCTCGTTACTGTGTCCGTGTCGGACTATTTGAGCGTCTTTCGCAATGCAGCGAGGCGGCCTGCCCCGCTACCGTCGATGACCTCGTCGCCGATACGAACGACAAGTCCGCTGAGCAGTTCGGTATCGACCTCTACATGCACCGTGACCTGCTTGCCGTACGTGCGGGTCAAGGTTGCCGTCAGCTTCTCGAGCTGACTGTCGCTCAGGGGTGCTGCGCTGCGGACGTGTGCAACCGCGCGGTCACGCTGTTCGGCGGCCAGATCTGCCAAGCCGTTCAGAACATCCGCGGGGGCAGTCTTGCGGGGACGCGTCACAGCCTGAACTGCGAGCGCCTCGGTAACTGCCGTGACCTTGCCGTACAGCAGACGACCGAGCAGTTCGCGCTTGGCCTGCGACGGCTTCGAGCGATCCGACAGGGCCTGCTCGAGCTGCGGGTTGCCGGCCACGATGCGTCCCAGTCGGAACAACTCGTCCTCGACCGTGTCCAGCTGGTCCTGATCGGCCGCAGCGCGGAGCAAAGCTTCGCGTCCCAGCTCGACCAGAGAGTTCAGCAGGTCGCGGGCGTTGGACCAGCTTTCGCCGGCAGCGGCCTTGACGATCGTTGCCGTTGCACTCGATACCTGGCCGGAGAAGACCTCTCCGGCCAGATCGCTTCGCCGAACGCCCTCGACCGACGAGTCGGCAAGAGCGGTACGCAACGTGCGCTGCGCGTCGAGGGTCTCGACGACGGCGAACAACTCGGCGCCGGTCTGAGCAGCGACAGCTGTTGCCTCGCCATCCGACGCGGACCCCAGAGCTTCGTGGGCAACCGACCGAGTACGGGCGAGTGACTCACGAGAAGTTGCGTACATGGTTCGACTCACTTTCCGGATGCGGAGTCCGCGGTGACGGAATCCAACTCGTTGAGGAAGCGATCGATCGAACTGGAACGCTTCGCGTCGTCGGACAGCTGCTCTCCGATGACCTTCTCAGCGAGTTCGACGGCCGTACGTCCCAGATCTCCACGAAGTTCGGTGACGATCTGCTGACGCTGAGCAACGAGCTGATTGTGGCCTGCAGCCACGATCCGGTCGCTCTCTTCCTGCGCCTTTTCCTTCATCTCGGCGAGAATCGCCTGCCCCTGAGTACGCGCTTCCTCACGGATCTGCGCGGCCTCGGAACGGGCATCGGCCAACTGAGCGTGGTACTGCTCGAGCGCAGCCTTGGCCTCGGCCTGAGCCTGCTCGGCCTTCTTGATTCCGCCTTCGATGAGCTCGGAGCGCTCGGCGAGAACCGTCTGGAAACGCGGTACGACGTACTTCCAGAACAGGAAGCCGATGATCACGACGCAGACGATCGACCAAACGATGTCGTATGTTGCGGGCAACAGTGGGTTCGGGGATTCCTCCCCTTCAGCCCCTGCTGCGAGCAGCGTTATCGCGTTTGTCATCGCGCTCTCAGAGAATGAAGCCGGCGACGAGGCCGATCAGGGCGAGGGACTCGGTGAATGCAATGCCGAGGAACATCGTCGTACGGAGCTGACCGGCCAGCTCGGGCTGGCGAGCGGTGGCTTCCATGTTCTTGGCGACGACGAGGCCGAGGCCGATGCCACCACCGATCGCTGCGAGGCCGTAGCCGATGGCGCCGTATCCGCTGGCGGTGATTTCCTGCGCCTGGGCCAGAACTTCAAGGCTCATTCGGTTTTCCGTTCCCTTTCTTCGGTCCACATCCGGGTGTCGGAGGTGGCGGTGTAGCTAGTTCGGTCTTTCGGTCGGTCAGTGTGAGTCGGCGTGCAGCGACAGATCGATGTAGATCGCCGTCAGCAGCGCGAAGATGTACGCCTGTAGGAAGATCACGAGCATCTCGAACATCGTGAACAGGAAGCCCATGATGAGCGAGGGTGCGGCGAAGATCTTCAGGCCGGCAGAGGCCTCGAAGAGGAAGAACTGCGTGGCGCTGAAGAACAGCACGAGCATGATGTGACCGGCGAGCATGTTGGCCAGCAGACGCACGGTCAACGTGAAGGGCCGGAGCACGAAGTTCGAGATGAACTCGAGCGGAATCAACAGCACATGCATGGCCGGCGGGATGCCGGGGATGACGATCGTGCCCTTGACGAACTTGCCGACGCCGAACTTCTTCACACCGGCGTAGACGAACGCGACGTACGCGACCGCGGCCAGCACGATGGGCAATCCGATCCTGGCGTTGGACGAGATGTTCAGGAACGGAATGACTGCACTGGCGTTCACCGCCAGCACCGTGAAGAAAATCGTCATGATGACGGGCAGGAAGCGACGTCCCTGTTCCTTGCCGAGCACGTCCTCCGCGACGTGGATCCGAACGAAATCGAGAGCGATCTCGGCAACGTTCTGAATTCCGCGAGGCACGATCTTGGGGCTGCGCAGAGCGATCAGCATGAACACGATGAGCAGCGCCGACATGAGGATGCGAATGAGCATCAGTCGGTCGAGCTCGAACGGGGTTCCCTCGAACAGCACCGCGGGAGGAAAGAAATCGGATAGCGACGGCGGATGGAACTCCGCAGCCAGGTTGGTGACGCTCAGCGGTCTCTCCCGTGTTCGGGCCGCAGCCGAGTGACGACTGCGGTTCGATCGGACAATGACGATCTATCAAGTCGACGAAAATCGGCTCGCAATCGTCAGAGGCTGAGGCCCGGTCTTCATCGGCCAAGCGTCTGTCGGGTGTCGGCGACTCACGTCGACTCGGCAACTCTCAGGGCGAAACCTTACGTTGCCGAAGTCTGTGACTCCGGGCCTACTGTAAGGAAGCTCACGCTGACTGCTACCTGCGGGGGTCCGGTCCGGGGAAAAAGTCTCTTTTGTCCCGGTCTTGCCCACCGCTTGATACAAACTTTATCAACAGAACTACGACGTTGTGTAGGCGGGCCTCAGCTTAACCGATTACGACGCCGTGTCGTACTACCGACTGTCGGGGTGGTCGGCGGACGGAGCACTGTCGACGTAGGCGACTTTCGTCTTGACGACCCCGAAGACCTCGGCCCCGAGCACCACCACCAGCGCCCCCAGGATCGTCAGCCCCAGCGCGTAGCGGCTGTAGAACTCGGCATCCTTGAGCGCGACCAGCACGATCAGCGCGATCACCATCTTCAGCAACCAACCACCGAGCAACAGCGCTCCGACCGCCGAAGCAGGAAAACGCGTGGTGAGAGCGACCGACAGGGCCGTCGTGATCACAAACCCTCCGCCGATGGCCACGCCGATCAGCGATCCCCACAGGCCGGGAGTGCCGGCCGCAGTCACAGAGATACCGACACTCACCACCGTCAACACCACCAGGCCGATCAGTCCGTAACGGACGGCGGCACGAAGCGGCGCGAATTGGTCGGGCATGGATTGCGGAGTGAAGGTCACAGTTGTCGAGGGTACCCAGCTCGCGAGCGCGAACAACCGACGGGATCAGCCGCCTCGTCGTGCGCTTCGACGTTCCTGTCCACGCGATCGATCCACCCGCAAGGTGGGGACGGCTGTGACCACCAGCGCGAAAACAAGACCGGCGGCAACCAGGAGGACAACAATGCGTCGATCGAGCAGGGATGATCCGACCGCCCCAAAAGCGAGTACACCGACCCACAGGTAGATCACCAGTACCACCCGTCGATGTGAGTGACCGATCTGCAGGAGCCGATGATGCAAATGCATCTTGTCCGGACTGAACGGGCTTCGTCCGGCCCGCGTGCGACGGATGACGGCCAGCAGCAGATCGAGTATCGGGATGAGCATCACTGCACCGACCAACAGAAGCGGCGACAACAGGCCGAGCAGATCGCGCGGGCCGTACGCCGTCAACGGGATCCTCCCCGAGGCACTCGTCGAGATCGTGGCCAGCGTCAGCCCGATGAGCATGGAGCCCGAATCACCCATGAATATGCGCGCAGGTTGGAAATTGTGCGGCAAAAATCCCAGACAGGCACCGGCCAGCGCAGCGGCGATCAGCGCAGGCGGGTAGACGCCCACATCGCCGCCTTGCTCCTGCAGCAGCCCCACCGAGAAGATGCAGATCGCCACCGAGGAAATGAGCCCGAGACCGGCGGCCAACCCGTCGAGGCCGTCGACGAAATTCATGGCGTTGACGATCACGACGGTGATCAGAACCGTCACGAGTCCGGCCTGCAGTTGATCGAGGACCAGGGTGCTACCCGGCTGACCGGGCTCACCTCCCCAGGGCTGATACAGCACGACCCAACTGACACCCATGATCACCAACACGCCCGCTGCCGTCACCTGCCCGACGAACTTGGTCAGGGCATCCAGGCCCCAGCGGTCGTCGATGACACCGACCAACACGATCACGAAGCCGGCAACCAGCGCGGCCGGAATATCGCGGTTGTAAGCGACGTCGAAACCCCGGGCCAGGGCAGGCAGCTGCGACGCGAAGAGCAGGGCGGCGAGCATGCCCACGTAGATGCCCACTCCCCCGAGCCTCGGGGTGGCTTGCACGTGGACGTCACGATCGCGCGGAATGGCAACAGCACCGAACTTGATCGCCGCCACTCTGACTCCACCGGTGGCGAAGAACGTGACGACGGCGGCAGTGAGAAAGACCAGCAGTAGCTCCCGAATGGGAACGCCTGCCCCCAGATTCGACTGAGCCAGCAACTCGACACTCATGCGGCACGGACGGGCATGTCAGGACGCTCCCGGGACCAGGCTTTCGGCGGTGACACCGAGAACCTCGGCAATCTTTTCGGTGGGAATGGCACCGACCCGCAGAATTCGCGCGCGGTCGCTCGTCAGATCCACGATGGTCGACGCCACCGCGTGATCTGCCGGTCCCCCGTCGAGATAGACCGCCGCCGACCCACCCAGCTGGTCCCGTGCCTCGGTCACGGTGGTGGCAGGCGGGCTTCCCGAGATGTTGGCGCTGGACACCGCGAGCGGGCCGACCTCACGCAGCAACTCGAGCGCGACCGGATGCAGCGGCATACGCAACATGACCGTGCCCTGGGCATCACCCAGATCCCACGCCAGCGACGGAGCCTGCTGGACGACGATGCTCAACGCGCCGGGCCAGAACGCGCGAATCAGATCTCGGGTGCGTGGCCGGACACTCTGGACCAAGCCGTCGATGGTGTTCCACGAGCCGACGAGCACGGGCACGGGCATATCGCGTCCCCGCCCCTTGGCGCGCAGCAGATCTGTGACTGCGCTGCCGTCGAAGGCATCGGCGGCGATCCCGTACAGGGTGTCGGTGGGCATCACCACGAGTCGGCCGGACTTGAGGGCACCGCGGGCCGCGGTCAATCCCGCAGCGCGCGCATCGGCTTCACTGCAGTCGTAAACGGTACTCACGGTGCCCATCCTTCCACTTGCGGTAACGAAGTGGTGTCAGGTGCCGCTCCCGCCGTCAGGGCGAGGCGGGGTGCGCCCGTGTGGCGACGACGAACCTGGGCCGGCCTGCCAGGTCCGGATGCGCGATGACCTCGGTGAACACCCGTCTCCGGGACAGCAGTGCCGCCACCTCGTCACCGTTGGAGTCGTCGTGCTCGATCGCGACGCCGCCGCCGACTCGAAGCCAACGGGCGATGTTGCCGACCATCGGCTCGATCACCGACAGTCCGTCGGCACCGCCGAAAAGAGCCATGTGCGGATCGTGATCGATCACTTCGGGATCGAGTTGTGACCCTTCCGGGACGTACGGCGGATTCGCGACGATCATGTCGACTGCGCCGTCGAGTTCGACCAACACATCACGTGCCGTGACGTCGCCGTGGTGCAGCGTGATCGGGGTATCGCCCTCACCGCTGCGCAGATCTGCGTTACGCCTCGCCCACGCCAAGGCGGACGGATCCAGCTCGACGGCATGCACGACGGCGTCCGGCCGAGCGTTGGCGATCGCGAGTGCCAGCGCACCCGAACCCGTGCAGAGATCGAGAATCACGGGCGGATGGTGGTCCACATTTTCGAGGAACGCGAGGGCCCAGGCCAACAGCAGCTCGGTCTCCGGACGCGGCACGAAGACACCCGGACCCACTTCAACGTCGATGTTGCCCAGCGAGGTCTTACCCGTGATGTATTGCAGCGGAATACGTTTCGCGCGCTGCTCGATGGTCCGGAAGTACGCCTCGATCAGCTCGGGTTCGACGAGAGGAACAAGACCGAGACGGCCACGTTCCACACCGACGAGGTGCGCGGCAAGAAATTCTGCATCGACACGTGGACTCGGCACGCCGGCCGCCTCGAGCATCGATGTTGCTTCGAGGATTGCTAGGCGTAGCGGCTTGCGGCTCACAGGTTCAGACTGCCACGACGCTCCGACAACTCACTCACACGCGTCCCAGTAGCTCCGACTTCTTGGCGAAGAACTCGTCGTCGGTGAGGAACCCCTTCGCGTGCAATCCGGCGAGGGCCTCGATCGCAGCGGTGATCTCGGAGATGTCGACACCGACCTGGTTCCCCCCGACCCCGGACTGGTTCGAGACCTGCGGAACCGAAGACTGCTGCGACGAGGACTGTTGCGGGTAGGCCTGCGATGCGGACTGGTTCCGCGAGTTCGTTCCGCTCGATTGCTGGTCCACCCGAGGCAGACTCCCTGCACTGAACGTGCCGTACTGGCTGGTGAACTCCAGCGACCCCGGTCCACCGCCCTGCTGTTGCTGTACTCCCCCGATGGAGTGGTCCAGCGTGTCGTACACAGCCAATTCGCCGCCCACGAGCACCGCGAGTCTCCGAGAACCCGGGAACACCGCGTACTGCGACCCGTTCTGGCCGCCGCTCGAACTCGGCGAACCCAGATCCGATGGCCACCACGAACCGGACCCGAACGAGTTACCACCGAACGACCCACCCGCAGCCTCCCGCGGCGGATACACCTGATGCTGCGACAGCACCGCAGACAGATCACGGCACAGGCCGTCGACCCGGCTCTTGAGCCCGTGATCGAACATATTGCCCACCATGGTCATTCCGCCGCGCATCCACTGTCCGCTGCCACCGAGCTCGGGAATGTTGAACTGCGCCATGGTGCCGCGACCGTTGTTGACGGCGTCGAGCATGGTGCGGACCGCGTCTGTCGAGATGCCGTAGCGCGACGACAGCTCGGTGACGGCGTTCTCGCCTGCGGGTGTCAAGGCCTGGTTCATTCTGCTGTGCCTCTCGGGGCGCTCGTGCGGGGTCGAACCTGGAAAACAAGGGTATCGCACCGAGCGATGGACCGGCCGATCGAAATCTGAAAAGCTCTGCGCCCCAACTACTCTGCTTGCATCCGAGCGTCGCGGTCCGCTTTGGCGAGCGCGTCGAGCAACGCATCCATTTCGCCGTCGAGCAGGGCATCGAGGTTGTGCGCCTTGAAGCCGATGCGGTGATCGGTGATGCGGTTCTCGGGATAGTTGTAGGTTCTGATCCGCTCCGAGCGGTCGACGGTACGCACCTGGCTGGCCCGGCCGGCCGAAGCCTCTTCGTTGGCTGCTTCCTCTGCGGCCGCCTGGAGGCGAGCTGCCAGAACCTGCATCGCGCGCGCCTTGTTCTGCAGCTGCGAGCGCTCGTTCTGGCAGGTCACCACGATGCCCGTGGGAAGGTGGGTGAGCCGAACCGCGGAGTCGGTGGTGTTGACCCCCTGGCCGCCCTTGCCGGACGAGCGGTAGACGTCGATACGCAAATCGGTTTCGTCGATCTGAACCTCTTCGACCTCATCGGGTTCGGGATAGACCAGAATCCCGGCCGCGGAAGTATGCACGCGTCCTTGAGATTCGGTGACCGGCACCCGCTGCACCCGGTGCACGCCACCCTCGAACTTCAGTCGCGCCCACACGCCGTCGAGTGGGTCCTTGGTCTTGATCGACAGGGTCGCGTCCTTGTACCCACCCAGGTCGGAGACGTTGGCGTCGAGCACCTCGACCCGCCAGCCACGGCGTTCTGCGTAGCGCACGTACATCCGCGCGAGATCGGCCGCGAAGAGCGCCGATTCCTCGCCGCCCTCACCTGACTTGACCTCCATCACGATGTCGTCGCCGTCGTGCGGGTCTCGTGGCGCGAGCAGGTCGGTGAGGGTCTGCTCGAGGTGCAGTACGGTCGCCTCGAGTTCGGGGATCTCGGCCGCGAACGACGAATCGTCGGCAGCGAGTTCACGTGCGGCTTCGAGGTCGTCCTGCGCGGCGGTCAACTTGGTGTGCGCGGACATGATCGGAGCCAATTCGGCGAATCTTTTGCCTGCCCTGCGCGCCGCGGACGGGTCGTTGTGCAGCGCTGGGTCGGCGAGTTGCTGCTCGAGCCCGGAGTGTTCGGCAAGGATGTCGTCGATGGCCGAAGGCTTCACTGTTCTCGCCATGGGGATGACTCACTCTCGAACGCGGGTGCAACTGGGTGTGGACACAAAAAAGCCGACGCCCGTCCTGTTGATCACAGGACGGGCGTCGGCGGAACAGCTAGCTGTCTGCGTCGGCCTTCTTGCCGGCGCGCTTGCCGTAGCGAGCCTCGAAGCGTGCGACGCGGCCGCCGGTGTCGAGAATCTTCTGCTTGCCGGTGTAGAAGGGGTGGCACTGCGAGCAGACCTCGACGCTGATGCGCTCTTTGTCGGTGGTGCTTCGGGTCTCGAAAGTATTTCCGCAACCACAGACGACTGTCGTCAGTGTGTAGTCGGGGTGAATTCCTGCCTTCATGGTGTCCTTACCGTTCTTTGTAATGGTCGCCGGGTCGCCTTCGCCGATCGAAGACGTGAACCGGAACCGGACTCGGCCGTTGATTATGCCAGAGCGTGCATCCGCCCTGCTAATCGTCGGTACTTCTGTGCCGACAGATGCTTACAACGCACGCACCTGCCGGCTTGTTCCCCGGGTGAAAGATCCGGGGAACAACCGATCAGTCGTTGTTGCCGCCGGGAGCTGTCTTCGAGACTTCCATCAGGAACTCGAGGTTGTTCTTGCTCTTCTTCAGGCGGTCGACCAGCAGGTCGATGGCCTGGTGCGAGTCGAGTCCGGACAACACGCGGCGCAGCTTGTGTACCACTGCCGCCTCGTCGGGAGCCAGAAGCAGTTCGTCGTGGCGGGTGCTGGACGGGTTGATGTCGACCGCCGGGAACACGCGTCGCTCCGCGATCTTGCGATCCAGTTTGAGCTCGGCGTTACCGGTGCCCTTGAACTCCTCGAAGATCACGGTGTCGCCGGTGGATCCGGTCTCGACCATGGCCGTGGCGATGATCGTCAGCGATCCACCGTGCTCGATGTTGCGAGCCGCACCGAGGAACCGCTTCGGCGGATACAGCGCGGTCGAGTCGACACCACCGGACAGGATTCGTCCCGAAGCCGGTGAGCTGTTGTTGTACGCACGTCCCAGACGGGTGATCGAGTCGAGCAGAACCACCACGTCCTGTCCGGCTTCGACCAGGCGCTTGGCCCGCTCGATCGCCAACTCGGCAACCGCGGTGTGATCGCCCGGCGGCCGGTCGAACGTCGAGGCGATGACCTCGCCCTTGACGCTGCGCTGCATGTCCGTCACTTCTTCGGGACGCTCGTCGACGAGGATGACCATCAAGTAGCACTCGGGATTGTTGATGGCGATCGCGTTGGCGATGGCTTGCAGAACGCTGGTCTTACCCGCCTTCGGCGGGCTCACGATGAGCGCACGCTGGCCCTTGCCGATCGGCATCACCAGGTCGATGATGCGCGTGGTGAGGATGTTCTGCTGGGTCTCGAGACGCAGACGCTGGTTGGGATACAGCGGGGTGAGTTTGCCGAATTCCGGACGCTTGCGGGCAGCCTCGACCTCTCCCCCGTTGACGGTGTCCAATCGCACGAGCGGGTTGAACTTCTGCCGCTGGCTCGACTGCTCACCTTCGCGTGCCACTCGAACTGCGCCGGTGACGGCATCGCCGCGACGAAGACCGTTCTTGCGAACGAGGTTCATCGACACGTAGACGTCGTTCGGTCCGGCCAGGTAGCCCGAGGTACGGACGAACGCGTAGTTGTCGAGAACGTCCAGGATGCCGGCTACCGGCTGGAGTACGTCGTCCTCACGGATCTCGGTGTCGCGCTCGCGTCCTCCGCCGCCGCCGTCGTTGCCCTCGCCACGGTCGCGTCCACGACGCCGCTCACGGAACCGACGACCCCGACGACCCCTGCCTTCGCCCTCGTCGTCCTGATTGTTGTCGCGGTTGTCGCGAGGACCGTTGTTCCGCTCCTCGTTGCGACCGTCGTTGCGACCGTCGTTGCGATTGTCGCCCTGATTGCGGTTGCGGCCGTTGCGATCGGACTGATTGCGACCACCGTTGTCGCGGTTGGAATTGTCCCGATCACCTTGGTTGCGATCGCCCTGGTTGCGATCGCCCTGGTTGCGGTCGTTCTGGTTACGGTTGCCGTTCTCGCGGGTGGCGGTGTCGCGGTCGCCCTGATTACGGCTTCCGTTGTCACGAGCCGCGTTGTCGCGGTTGCCGTCGGCGTCCCGCTGTTCTCGGTCGGATCCGTCCTGACGGTTCCGCTCGCCCCGGCTGCGTCGCGGCCGGTCGGAGGCGGCGTTGTCGCCCTCGTCCTGCTTTTCACTCGACGCGGTGTCCGCGGAGGAAGCAGTTGTAGCGGTCTCGGATTCAGCCGAGTTGTCGCCGCCGTCGAGCGGGAGCTGATCGGGTGCACCTGCGCGGCGACCTGCTGCTCGACGGCCACGTGCGCGGCGACCGGTTTCCGGGGCCGCGTCTGCGGCATCGCCCGACTGCGTCGACGAGGCGTCGGACGTCGGCACTTCGAGTGCCGGTGCCGGTGCTGCGGCAGGTCCATCTTCGACGGCGGGTGTCGACGCAGCGGCGCGACGCGTCTTGGGCGCGTCGGACTTCGGGGCGTCGGACTTCGGGGCGTCGGACTTGGCCGACTTCGCCGAGGCAGCACCCGATTGACGCTCGGAAATGGCTGCGATCAGGTCGCCCTTGCGCATGCCGGAGATGCTCTTGATGCCGAGTTCGCCAGCGAGGCTGCGTAGCTCGGTGAGAACCATTCCGGACAGGCCTGCACGTCGACGTGACGTTTCGGGCGCAGAGATAAGTTCCGTATCGGTCACGGAGGTCCTTTCCTTCCCTCGCTCGCTCGATGCGCAGCCGAGGGTTCGTTCCGCAGTTCGACGTTCTGCCGAACTCGGATATTGCCGTTCATGTTCGACGCACTCCGTCGACGACACCATCGATCCGAGACCGCAGGGAACCACGGGGAGGATCGAGTCAGGAGCGTCACATCACTCGGATTTTTGACTCCCCCGAATACAGCGACCTGATTGCCCTGACGAAACCGGCGTCTGAAGCGCACGATGTACGGACAGGGTTCACCATAGCGTCGTTGTCCTCGCTCGGCAAGAACCCTATTCGGTGTCGGTCATTCGACCGTGACTCCGTCGGCCACCTCGAGGTCGAGAACTCGCCACCCCTCGGCCGACGCAGCGTCACGCAGATCGGCCGGGAACTCTTCGGTGCACAGGGCCATGACGGTAGGGCCTGCGCCGGACACTACTGCGGCGATCGAGCGGGCGCGCAAGGTCGCGATCCAGCGTGTGGTGTCGGGTAGCGCCTGGGCCCGCTGGCCCTGATGCAGCAGATCCTCCGTCGCAGACATCAGCAGATCCGGACGGCGAGTGAGCGCCACCACCGCGAGAGCGCTCCGGCTCACGTTGAAGGCCGCATCGCGGTGGGGCACCAACTCGGGCAACAGACCCCGCGTGTGCGAGGTGGACGAACGCTCCGACGGCACGAGCACGACGACCCTGATGCTCGGATGGACGTCGAGGCGGACGGCCGCGTACTTTCGCGCCGTCACACTGGCATTGGGCGGTTCGCTCCACGACACGACTGCTCCGCCGAGGCAGCTCGCCGACGCATTGTCGGGATGCCCCTCGAATTCCGAGGACAACTGAACGAGCTGACCCTCCGACAATGCACTGGACGGATCGACTTTCGCAGCGAGCGCGTTGGCCGCTGCGAGGCCCCCGACCACAGCCGACGCCGACGAACCGAGACCCCTGGAATGAGGAATTGCGTTGCGGCAGTGGACATCCAAACCGTCCGCCCATACTCCGGCAGCTTCGAGCCCGCGCTCGATGGCGCGCACCACCAGATGCGTCGGACCCCACGGGACATCCGCCGAGCCCTCGCCGTCGACATGAATCCTCAGCCCCGACGCAGTGGTCGTGACCTCGATTTCGTCGTAGAGCCCCAGAGCGATTCCGAGACTGTCGAATCCGGGCCCGATGTTGGCACTGGACGCCGGAACGCGTGCGGTGACCGTGAGCCCGATCGGTAGTGTCGTCGTCATAGCCGGAGATTCCGTCAACTCAGGCCAGCTCGAGCGCAGCCGCCACAGCGACGGGATCGACCGAAATCGGTTCTACGACAGGCATACCCGCCAACGCGGTGTCGGGATCCTTGAGGCCGTTACCGGTCACTGTGCAGACGACGGTCAGGCCCGGCTCGAGCCAGCCTTCCTTGCGAGCCGCCAACAATCCGGCAACGCTGGCCGCGGAGGCCGGTTCGACGAACACGCCCTCGGTTTTCGCGATCAATCGGTACGCCTCGAGGATCTCCTCGTCGGTAGCCGCGCGGAATGCTCCGTTCGATTCTTCCTTGGCGTTGACGGCACCGTTCCAGGATGCGGGTGACCCGATCCGGATTGCGGTGGCGATCGTCTCCGGGTCCTTCACCGGCGCACCGTGAACCAACGGTGCGGCGCCCGCGGCCTGGACTCCGAGCATCCGCGGCTTGCGCGTGGTGAGACCGTCACGGAAGTACTCCGAGTAACCGCGCCAGTACGCGGTGATGTTGCCTGCGTTGCCGACCGGCAGCGCGTGAATGTCCGGCGCGTCTCCCAGGGCGTCGCAGATTTCGAAGGCTGCGGTCTTCTGGCCTTCGATGCGGACGGGATTGACGGAGTTGACCAGACCGATGGTCGGGAACTCGGCCGTGGTCTTGCGGGCCAGTTCGAGGCAATCGTCGAAGTTGCCCTGCACCTGAATGATTTTCGCGCCGTGCATGACTGCCTGAGCAAGCTTGCCCATGGCGATCTTGCCCTGCGGAACAAGTACGGCGCAGCTCATTCCGGCCTTGGCCGCGTAGGCGGCTGCGGAGGCCGAGGTGTTGCCGGTCGAGGCGCAGAGGACGGCTTCTTGGCCCCGGGCGAGCGCGTCGGTGACGGCCATGGTCATTCCGCGGTCCTTGAAGGAACCGGTGGGATTGAGCCCTTCGACCTTGAGATGCACTGTGCAGCCGGTCAATTCGGACAGATGCCCGGCGGGCAGCAGCGGAGTTCCGCCCTCGCGCAGCGTGACGGTCTTCCAGTCCGGTCCGATCGCCAGACGCGAGCGGTATGCCTCGATCAGACCGGGCCAGGGGGTGTGGACGCTCATACGGTGGTGCCTTCCAATCGGAGAACGCTGGCGACGTGGACGACCACGTCGAGCTGTTCGAGCGATGCAACGGTTTCGGACAGAGCGGAGTCGGCCGCGAGGTGGGTGACGACGACGAGCCTGGCTCCGTCACCCGAGCCCTGCTGACGCACGGTGGAGATGCTGACGTCCCGCTTGGAGAACTCGGCCGCAACGGTGGCCAGGACACCGGGCTTGTCCGCTACCTGCATGCTGACGTAGTAACGAGTGAGGATGTCACCCATCGGGGCCACCTTGAGCTTGGCGTACTTGGATTCGAGCGGGCCCCGTCCCCCGTAGAACTTGTTGCGCGCGGCCATCACCAGATCGCCCAACACTGCGGACGCGGTGGGAGCACCACCTGCGCCCTGCCCGTAGAACATCAGGCGGCCGGCCGCCTCGGCTTCGACGACCACGGCGTTGAACGCACCGTTCACCGATGCCAGCGGGTGCTCGAGCGGAACGAGCGCCGGGTAGACCCGAGCAGAAATTCGTTCTTTACCCTTGGCCGTCACGATGCGCTCGCAGATGGCCAACAACTTGATGGTGCAGTCCAGTGACTTCGCGGTTTCGAGGTCGTCCGAGGTGATCTTGCTGATGCCTTCGCGGTAGACGTCACCTGCGGTGACGCGCGTGTGGAAGGCGATCGAGGCAAGAATTGCCGCCTTGGACGCCGCGTCGTAGCCTTCGACATCGGCGGTCGGGTCGGCTTCGGCGTAGCCCAGACGTCCTGCCTCTGCCAGAGTTTCGGCGTAGTCCGCGCCCGTCTCGTCCATGGCGGAGAGAATGAAGTTGGTGGTGCCGTTGACGATGCCGGCAACCTTGTTCACTCGATCGCCCGCGAGGGACTGCATCAGTGGACGAACGACCGGAATGGCTCCGGCCACGGCCGCCTCGAAGTACAGATCGGCACGCGACTTCTCGGCAGCGTCCGCAAGCTCACCGGTGTACTCGGCCAGGAGGGCCTTGTTCGCGGTGATGACGGACTTGCCCTTCTCGAGCGCGGAGAGCACGAGCTTGCGGGGAATGTCGATGCCGCCGAGCACCTCGACGACGATGTCGACGTCGTCCCGGCCGACAAGCTCGGCCGGATCATCGGTCAGCAGCTCGGCCGGCACTCCACGATCGCCGTCGACCCGACGCACTGCGATGCCCCGAATCTCCAGTGGCGCACCGATTCTCGCCTCGAAATCCTCGGCGTTCTCGGTGAGGATTCGAACGACCTCGCTGCCGACGTTTCCGAGTCCGAGTACGGCGACGCCTATCGGCTTCGATGTCATGGCTGAACCTCCAAGCTGAGCAGATCTTCGATGGTTTCCCGCCGCAGGACCAGGCGCGCTCGCCCGTCCTTGACTGCGACCACTGCGGGCCGCGTCAGCAGGTTGTAGCGACTGGACATGGAGTAGCAGTAGGCACCGGTGGCCGCTACAGCGAGCAGGTCACCCGGCCCGACGTCCGCCGGCATCCATGTGTTCTTGATGACGATATCGCCGCTCTCGCAATGCTTTCCGACCACTCGCGCCAGAACGGCGGGAGCCTCGCTGGACCGCGAGACCAATCGGCAGTCGTACTCGGCCTGGTAGAGCGAGGTGCGAATGTTGTCGCTCATTCCGCCGTCGACGCTGATGTAGCGTCTGCGCGTTGCCTTGTCGACGGTGACGTCCTTGATGGTGCCCACCTCGTACAGCGTGACGGTGCCCGGTCCGGCGATAGCACGGCCGGGTTCGACGGCGATCGTCGGAACCGGCAGGCCCACCGCGGCAGATTCGGTCTCCACGATGGCGGTCAACTTGGCCGCTAGCTGCTCCACCGGCGGCGGGTCGTCACTGGCAACGTACGAAATGCCCATGCCACCACCGAGATCCAGCGTCGAGATCTGTGCGGTTTTCTCGACACCGAATTCCGAGACGATGTCTCGGAGCAGGCCGATGACCTTGTGTGCTGCCAACTCGAAGCCGTCGACCTCGAAGATCTGCGATCCGATGTGGCTGTGCAGTCCCACGAGGCGAAGGTTGTCGGCAGCGAACACGCGGCGGACCGCGTCGAGTGCCGAACCGTCGGCGAGCGAGAAGCCGAACTTCTGATCCTCGTGCGCGGTCGCAATGAACTCGTGCGTGTGCGCTTCCACACCGACGGTGATGCGAATCAGAACGTCCTGCACCACTCCGGCCGCGCCGGCCACGGCGTCGAGACGGTCGATCTCGATGTTGGAGTCGAGAACCACATGCTCGACGCCCGCGCGCACGCCCGCCTCGAGCTCGGCGACCGATTTGTTGTTGCCGTGCATCGCAATTCGATCCGCCGGAAACCCTGCGGCCAGCGCGATAGCCAGCTCGCCACCGGAACAGATGTCGAGCGAGAGCCCTTCGTCGGCAACCCAGCGCGCGATCTCGCCGCACAGAAATGCTTTGGAGGCGTAGTGCACTCGCTCGGGCGCTCCGAAGGCGGCTGCCATTTCGCGGCAACGCGAACGGAAATCGTCCTCGTCGATGACGAACAGTGGAGTTCCGTACTGCTCCGCGAGCTCGGTGACCGACACTCCGGCGAGACGAACCGTTCCGTCGTCACCGCGCTCGGCATTACGGGGCCACACCTGATCGGGCAACGCGGTCATCTCGGACGCGTTCACCGGGCGCTGGGACGTCGACTGTTTCGCGGGCGCGTCGGCATGCTTCGGTCCTGCCGGATGCGCGCTCACATGCGCTCCGGTGCGCTGACCCCGAGCAGTTCGAGGCCGTTGGCCAGGACCTGCCGGGTCGCGTTCCCCAACGCCAGTCGTGCGGTGTTCACAGGTCCGGGCTCCTCGTCTCCTTGTGGAAGTACTCGACACGCACCGTAGAAACGGTGATAAGCACCCGCCAACTCTTCGAGGTAGCGGGCAATCCGGTGTGGCTCACGCAGTTCGGCGGCACTGGCCACCACGCGCGGGTACTCGCCGATCGTCCTGATCAGCTCGCCTTCCTGCTCATGGGTGAGCAGGCTCAGATCCGGTTGATCCGCAACGATTCCCAGTTCGGCGGCATTGCGCGCGAGCGAGGCCAGCCGGGCGTGGGCGTATTGGACGTAGTACACGGGGTTTTCGTTGCTCGCACTCGCCCAGAGGGCCAGATCGATGTCGATGCTGGAGTCGACGGACGACCGAATCATGACGTACCGGGAGGCGTCGACGCCGATGGCGTCGACCAGGTCGTCGAGCGTGATGACGGTTCCGGCGCGCTTGCTCATCTTCACGGCAACGCCGTCGCGCACAAGATTGACCATCTGGCCGATCAGTACCTCGACGGTCGCCGGGTCGTCGCCGAACGCAGCGGCAGCAGCTTTGAGTCGTCCGATGTAGCCGTGGTGATCCGCTCCGAGCATGTAAATGCACAGGTCGAAGCCACGTTGACGCTTGTTCTGGAAGTACGCGATGTCGCCTGCGATGTAGGCGGCATTGCCGTCGCTCTTGATGACGACGCGATCCTTGTCGTCGCCGTACTCGGTGGACCGCAGCCACCAGGCCCCGTCCTCCTCGTAGAGGCTCCCCGAGCCCTTGAGGTAGTCGACCGACTTCTCGACAGCACCGGACTCGAAGAGCGAGTTCTCGTGGAAGTAGACGTCGAAATCGACACCGAACTCGTGCAGATTCGCCTTGATGCGGTCGAACATCAGCTCGGTGCCGATGGAGCGGAACGTCTCTTCCTGTGCCTCGGGGGCCAGTGCGAGCGCATCCGGTTCCTTCGCCAGCACCCGCTCGGCGATCTCGGCGATGTACTCGCCGGCATACCCGTTCTCCGGGGCGGGTTCCCCCTTGGCCGCGGCGATCAACGAGCGGCTGAAGCGGTCGATCTGAGCGCCGTGATCGTTGAAGTAGTACTCGCGAGTGACCTCGGCACCGTGCGCGGTGAGGATGCGGCCCAATGCGTCGCCGACGGCTGCCCAACGGGTGCCGCCGAGGTGCACCGGCCCGGTGGGGTTGGCAGAAACGAACTCGAGGTTGACCTTCTTGCCCGACATCGAGGATCCGTTACCGAACTCGGCTCCGGCGGACAGCACGCGGGCGACGATCTCGCCCTGCGCTGCAGCGGCCAGCCTGATGTTCAGAAATCCCGGGCCTGCAACGTCGGCGCTGTCGATCGCCGCGTCGGCTGCGAGAGCTTCGGCGAGCCAGCCTGCGAAATCGCGCGGATTGGCACCGGCCTTCTTCGCGACCTGCAGAGCCACGTTGGTCGCGTAATCGCCGTGCTCGGGGTTGCGAGGACGCTCGACGGTCAGCTTCGCCGGTAGAACGGATGCGTCCAGGCCGCGGTCGGCGAGCACCTTCGCGGCGGTCGCGTGGAGCAGTTCGGCAAGATCGGCGGGAGTCACAGGTAGCTATCCTATTGGCTGGTGCGCGGCGTACTCGCATCCACTGCCCGTCCGATCGCGAGCCCACCTCACGCGATGCGCTCGTTGCAGGCTCTGAGCACGCTCTCAGGCAGAGAACGTACAGTAAGGGCGCTCTGCGCGGACGGTCCGTGGTCAACGCCGTCACCAGCAGATACGCACGACCAGCGACACCGACCACCAACTTTCCTCGACTGAGAGAGCAACTACAGCGATGCCAACGGGTCCCGACAAAGGCAGTCAGAACAAGTCGGCTGCGAAGGCAGACAAAGCCATCAACGCAGCCAACAAGAAGTCAGCTCGCAAGAAGAAGGGCGGCGTGCCTGCCGCCAAGGGAAGGCAGATTCCCTGGCTGACGGTTGCCGGAGTCGTAGTGGTCGTCGGCTTGGTCGCCGGACTCGGGATCAACCTGTACCCCAAGTACCAGGACCGCGCCGAAGCACAGAAGTTTGCACCCAGCGAGAGCAACCAGGATCCGTCGACGGCGATCGCCGGCGTCGCGATCCAGGAGTACCCGGCGGCCTTGCACGTTGCGCGTACCCAGCGAGTGGCCTACGACCAGTCGCCGCCCTTCGGCGGACCGCACGACGCCGTGTGGGCCACCTGCACCGGAATCGTCTACCCCGAGGCCATCCGTACCGAGAACGCTGTGCACTCCCTCGAGCACGGAGCCGTCTGGATCACCTACAACCCCGACGACCTGAACGAGGACCAGGTCCAGTCGCTGGCCGACCGCGTCGACGGCGAGACCCAGATGATGATGTCGCCCTACCCCGGGCTCGACACCCCTGTGTCGCTGCAGTCCTGGGGCCACCAGCTCAAGCTGGACAGCGTCGACGACGAGCGCATCGGCCAGTTCATCTCCGCCTTGCGCCTGAACCGCTTCGCCTACCCGGAGGTCGGTGCCAGCTGCGCATCGGTACCGGGCGCAGGTGACAACGCCTTCGATCCGGACAATCCCCCGCTGTTCGACGCCTCCGCACCCGGCGCGGACGCCGTTCCGATGGACGGGGCCGGCATCACCCCCGACGCCAGTGAGACCAGCGGGGCCGGCGGACTGCCGGGCGGCCTGCCCGGTGGCGCGCAGCTACCCAGTGATCTACAGGTTCCCGCGAGCTGATGACCGAATCCACAGTCGACTCGACCACCGACCCGTCCGAAACCAAGCCGAGCCAGCGCACAGCGTTGGTGGCCCTGGCTCTGATTGCTGTCTTGGCCATCGGGTTCGCACTGGGTTTCCTGGTGCAGAGTCCGTTCGGTGACGGTGACAACTCGCCCGCCGCGGACTCGGTCGATGTCGGTTTCGCTCAGGACATGACCGTGCACCACAACCAGGCCATCGAGATGGCCGCGGTGGCCCTGACCAACGCTCCCGATCAGGCCGTGAAGAGTCTGGCGTTCGACATGCTGACCTCTCAGCAGAATCAGGTCGGCCAGATGCAGGGCTGGCTGGCTCTGTGGGACCGCGCACCGATATCGACCGACGGCTACATGACCTGGATGGCCGAGGACGACTCTCACGGCCATTCGATGGGCGGAATGTCGATGGAACCGGGGTCCTCCGATCCCACCAGGGCGATGCCGGGCATGGCCAGTTCCGCGGAGCTCGCCGCGCTTCGGCAGGCGACCGGCACGGACGTCGACGTGATGTTTCTGCAGCTCATGTTGCGCCACCACGAGGGCGGTCTGGCCATGATGGAATACGCCCAGACCCATGCGCAGTCTCCTGCAGTGGTCAACCTGGCGAAATCCATGGTGGCCACCCAGACCAGCGAGTCGACGCTGATGAAGCAGATGCTTGCCGCGAAGGGAGCGCAGCCGCTGCCCGAGGGGTGATTTCGGCTCCGGTCACGTATGCGCTAGTCTTTCGTACAGCCCAACAGGCACGCCGGCCGAAGCCGGTTTGCCCCCGTAGCTCAGGGGATAGAGCGTTCGCCTCCGGAGCGAAAGGCCGCAGGTTCGAATCCTGCCGGGGGCACACATCTTTCACGCAGCTCACCGCAAACATGTGACTGCTCGAACGAGACGGTGGACTTCGATGTCCGAGGATCTCCCCCACATCGACACGGTTGTCGACGACCTGTATTCGCTCCCTCCCACCGATTTCGTCTCGCATCGCTCTGCGTACGTCGCCCAGTTCAAGAAGGCCGGCGACAAAGCCGGCAGCAAACGGATCGGTGCCCTCCGTAAGCCGACGGTCGTTGCGTGGTTGGTCAACGGCCTTGCCCGTCGAGACGAATCTGCCCTGTCGGAACTGTTCGAGGTCGGCGAGCAGCTCGAACGAGCTCAGCAGCGCGGCGACGGCTCCCGTCTGCGCGAATTGTCCACTGCTCGAAGCACTTCGATACGCGCACTGACGGACAAGGCAATCTCCCTGGGGCGCGAGCTCGGAGTGACCGTCGGCGACAATGCTGCGCGCGAGATCGGCAACACCTTGAACGCGGCGATGGCCGATTCCGAGATTCGCGACCGCGTGCGGGCGGGCCGAACCGTCACGGCCGAAACCTACAGCGGCTTCGGGCCGGCGCTGCTGTCGCTGGTTCCGGAGCCTCCCGAGGACGAGACCGAGACCGACGATGTACCGGACACTGCCGATGACGTACCCGAGTCCGCAGCGGAGTCCGATCAGCTGCGCGAGGCCGAACAGAATCGATTGGTCGCCGAACTCGACGCTGCCGAAACCGCGTTCGATACCGCACGCGATGCGGCCGACACTGCTGACTCCGACACAGAACGTGCCGCGTCCGAACGACGCAGCGCCACAGGAGAAGTCGAGAGGATAGAAGCCGAGCTGGAGGCCGCCAAAGCCAGAGCGAAGGCTGCGCGAGCAGCGGAGAGAACAAGCGTCGCGCAGGCCGAGTCGGCGGCGGAGGCACTCGAGGCCGCCAAGGCACGCGTGGCCGAAGCCCGGGCAGCCGTCGAAAAATCGAACTGACCTACCCTGGCGGCATGACCACACGCTGGCAAACCGAAAACTCAGCCGACGATTCCAAGCGCTACATCGAGCGATTCGACAGCCTGGCCGAACGCGGCGTGGATCTGCACGGCGAGGCCCGCATGGTCGACGCGTTGGTCTCCCCCGCGTCGAGCATTCTCGATGCCGGATGCGGCACCGGCCGACTCGGTGCCGAATTGGCTCGCCGCGGACACCGAGTGACCGCAGTGGATCTCGATCCGGTTCTGGCCGAGGCCGCGCGAGCACGTCCAGAACTCGACGTGCACATCGCTGATCTGACGACGCTGAATCTCGGACGGACATTCGACGCAGCAGTCGCAGCAGGCAACGTTATCGTCTACATGGAACCGGGCACCGAACGGCAAGCGCTGGAACGCATCTGGGCACATCTCACGGACGGAGGAGTGTTCGTCACCGGATTCGCCACCGATCGCGACTACACCGTCGCCGCACTGGACGCAGATTTGGCCGCGGTCGGTTTCGCCGTCGAACATCGTTTCGCGACGTGGGATCTGCGGCCCTGGCGCGACGACGCGGAGTGGGCTGTCACCGTGGCACGAAAACCCGCACTGTTGGCCTGACGCGACATCGACGACTCGGCGCCGGAGGGTTGATTCGGACACGCTGGGGCAGACTGTCCACGTGAAGGAATACATGGCGAAGTTGCGGGAGTCGTTCTGGTTCATTCCTGCTGTCCTCGGAGTTCTAGCGCTTCTGCTCGCGCAAGCACTCGTCAGCCTCGACCGGTACGTACTCGACACCCGCATAGACCTGACGGGTTCATTGCTCTATCACGTCGGGGCCAGCGGCAGCCGGGATATTCTCGGTGCGATCGGCGGGTCGATGTTGGGCGTGGCCGCGACGTCGTTCTCGATCACCATCTCCGTTCTCGCCACGGCCAGTTCGTCCTACGGTCCTCGCCTGGTGCGAAACTTCATGGCCGACCGCGGCAATCAGGTGGTGCTCGGCATCTTCGGGGCGACGTTCCTCTACTCGCTGATGGTCCTGCGCTCGATCCGATCGATCGAATCCGACGGTTCGGTGTTCGTCCCGGACATTGCCGTCAACGTTGCCGTGGCGCTTGCCGTGGTCGACGTGGGCGTTCTCGTCTACTTCATCCATCACATCGCGCAGTCGATTCAGGTGGCCACCCTGTCCGCGAGGGTTCGCGACGAGTTGTCGGAATCCGTCGACTCCCTCTATCCGACCGATCGTCCCGACGACGCCGCATCGATAGACGACATCTCGAAACCACCTGTCTACGTGACGGTGCTGGCCGAGACATCCGGGGTGATCATCGACATCGACGAGGACGCGCTGCTCGGCATCGCGACCGACAACGGCACGCTGATCGAGACTCATCGGGTACCGGGCGACCACGTCGTCTCCGGTGAGCCGCTCGTCGACATCCTTGCCGACCGTTCGGCCGACATCTCCGCCGAATCGATCGACCGCGTCCGTGGGTCTTTCGACATCGGCACCAGCAGGACGCCTCGCCACGACATCGCGTTCGCAGTCGAGCAGATGACAGAAATGGCAGTCCGGGCACTGTCCACCGGAGTCAACGATCCCTACACGGCACGCAACGCCATCGACGATCTCTCCGTCGGACTCGTGTCTCTGGTCCAACGGCCGACACCCTTGCTCGGACGGCGCGGAACCGACGGACCGGTGCGATTGATAGTTCAGCGGGTGTCCGCCTCGGTACTGATCGACCATGCGCTCGATGCAGTGCGCATCTACGGAACCGGCAGTCCCATGGTGGTCCAGGCCGGAATCCGCCTCGCCGAGAGGGTCGGTCGTGCGGCGCGCTCCACCGCCGATGTCGACTCCGTGCTGGCTCAACTGAGTCTGTTGGATGCAGCCCTGACCGCTGACGAGACCGACATTGCGCGCACAGCCGATGCCCGCGAGCAGATTTCGCGGACCCGAGCAGCGATCACCGATCGAGTGCCACTCGCTGTAGTTCGCACCGTCATTCGGTAGACGCGCGAACCGGACACCGTGGGAGGATGGTCTGTATGCCAGCACCGTCGCCTCTTCCCCTCGACCCCATTGCAGAGGCTCACCGTCAGTGGACCAAGCACGGGTGGTCCGATGCCGCCGACGGTATGGCCGCTGTCACCTCGCTCATGCGCGCACAGCAGATCATGCTGGCACGAGTCGAGGAAGCGTTGAAGCCGACGGGACTGACCTTTTCGCGGTACGAACTGCTGACGTTGTTGACGTTCACCAAGAACGGCGCGTTACCGATGGCGAAGGCCAGTGCTCGTCTGCAGGTGCACCCCACCAGTGTGACCAATGCGGTGGACCGACTCGAATCCGTCGGCTACGTGCGTCGCATTCCCCATCCCAGCGATCGACGGACCACCTTGGTCGAAATCACCGAGCAGGGGCGCACGTTGGCGGTCGAAGCCACCGAACGCCTGAACACGCTGGTATTCGCCAAGCCCGGGCTCGCGCGCGACAAGCTGATGGCTCTGGTTCGCATCCTTGCGGAACTACGTTCGGATGCAGGCGATTTCGACAGTGATGACATCACCACATCGTTTCGATAATGATCGTGACTCGTCACAAGTAAATGGAACACCCGTACCGTTCGTGGTGAAATGGCACTGCGCGCAAGGCGAGGCAGATCTGTCGAAGGGCGGGGCGGGTGCTGGTGTTGGGGGTCGGAGCGGGTGCACACGGTGCACGTGCAATTCTGACGTATCTGGACAGTCCACATCGCACACCGATCGTGTCGAGAACGGTCCGCCGCGCGCCAGGCCAACCGTTGGCCACGACGATCGCCACCGGAGTCGACGCTATCCACTCCATTGCTGCGACGATGTCGCTGCCGGTGCAATTCTCGGCCATCGCGTACCGAGTTGCCACCGATCCCGGCTCGGTCGCCACCCGCGGCACAGCCCGCACGGCGTCACTCGTACCGGAAACCGCTGCGCAAGTGCGCTACCTACGGTTCATCGGGCTGGTACCGAACCACGGCGTCACCGTATTGTGCGATATCGGCAGCACTGGAACCACGGTCACCGTCATCGATCTCGCGTCGTCTCGGACGCTGATGACGCGTCGTACATCCACGTTCTGCGGAGACGATCTCGATCACTCGGTCCGTAGACTGCTCTCCGCCAACGGGGTTCGCCTCGGAATCGACGCCAGCCGATCCATCAAGGAGCAACTGAGCGTCGACTCCGTCGTCAGTACGGCGGACCCGTCCGGGACCGCGCGCCACGTGCTGACGCGGCGCGACTTCGACGATCTGATTGCCGGCCCCGTGCGGTACGCGGGCATGCTCGTCGATCAGACCATCGAATTATCCGGAGCCAGACCGCAGTCCATCGTCGTGGTCGGCGGCGGCGCGAACATCACCTCGATCGCGCGGTCGTTGGAGTTGCGGACCGGTCTGACGACGCTGGTGCCGACGATGCCCGAGCTGGTCTCGGCCCGCGGGGCTGCCCTCCTGTCCCCCGACAGGTAGGACAACCCCGGGAGTGGAGCCCGCGGAACGACCCGAGAGCAAGCGTGGAGCGCTAGCGGTGCTGGAAGTTGGGCGTGCGCTTCTCGATGAAAGCCGACATGCCTTCCTTCTGATCCTCCGTAGCAAACGTCGAATGGAACACGCGGCGCTCGAACAGAACGCCCTCGCTCAGACTCGACTCGAACGATCGGTTCACGGCTTGCTTTGCCATCATGGTGATCGGGAGCGACATCTCGGCAATGGTGGTCGCGGTTGCGATGGCGTCCTCGAGGAGGTCCGCAGCCGGCACGATGCGCGAGACGAGCCCTGCGCGCTCGGCTTCGTCGACCTTCATGTTGCGACCGGTCAGGCACATTTCCATGGCCTTGGCCTTGCCCACCGCCCGCGTCAACCGCTGCGACCCGCCGATCCCGGGAATCACGCCCAGCTTGATCTCGGGTTGCCCGAAGACCGCTGTGTCCGAGGCAATCAGCACATCGCACAGCATTGCCAGTTCGCACCCTCCGCCGAGTGCATAGCCGGACACCGCCGCAATCAACGGCGTCCGTGCCGATGCCAATCGATCCCACGCCGCGAAGAAGTCGTCGAGGTACACGTCCATGTACGACTTGGGCTGCATTTCTTTGATGTCTGCACCGGCCGCGAAGGCTCGCTCGGACCCGGTGATCAGGATGGCACCGATCTCGGAGTCGGCATCGAGCTCCTCGACCACCGCGACGACCTCGCGCATCAACTGGGAGTTGAGCGCATTCAACGCCTTCGGGCGGTTGAGCGTGATGATGCCGACGCGTCCCCGGCGTTCGAGCAGGATGGTTTCGTAGTCGGTCACTGGGCTGCTCCGTTCGAGCGTTCGCGGATGTCGTTGATGATCCCGGAGAAGTCCACGTCGGTTCCCCCGCCGGACGTTTCCTTGAACCGCGCGTAGAGTTCGGCTGCGCGCAGACCGAGGACTCCCTCGACCCCGTTGTCGCGCAGCGCATTCGCCGCCAGACCAAGGTCCTTGTCCATGAGTGCCGCAGCAAATCCGGGCTTGTACTCGTTGTTGGCGGGGCTCGTCGGAACCGGACCGGGCACCGGGCAGTTCGTGGTGAGCGCCCAGCACTGACCGGACGCAGTCGACGCCACGTCGAACAGTGCCTGGTTGCTCAGGCCCAGCTTTTCCCCCAGCACGAAGGCCTCACTGATGGCGATCATCGATACGCCGAGAATCATGTTGTTGCAGATCTTGGCGGCCTGACCGTTGCCCGCCGGTCCGCAGTGCACGACCTTGCGGCCCATGACGTCGAGAACGGCAGCGGCGGAGGCGAAATCGTCCTCCGAACCACCGACCATGAACGTGAGCGTGCCTGCGGCCGCTCCCCCGACACCACCCGAGACCGGGGCGTCGAGGCTGCGGTGTCCGGCCTCGTGCACCAATGTGTGCGCAGCGTGCGCGTCGGCGACATCGATGGTCGACGAGTCGATGAACAGAGTCCCCGGTGCCGCAGCAGGAAGCAGGTCGGCGTAGAGCCCCAGTACCAGTTTTCCGTTCGGCAACATGGTGATCACGATGTCGGCTCCGGCCACAGCCGCGACTGCAGATTCCACCACGGTGACACCGTCCTTCGTGGCCTGCTCGAGCGCCGCAGGCACCAGATCGAAGCCCTGCACCGTGTAGCCGGCCGCCGCCAGATTGGCGGCCATCGGTCCGCCCATATGGCCGAGACCGATGAAGCCGATCGTCTTCTCGCTCATGACTGCTCACCTTCTGTGTGTGCTTTCGACAGACCGAGTTCGGAGTCCCCCAAGGGCGCGAAGTATCGGTCGATATCCTCGGTGGTGACGTCCGCCGATGTGGCCGGTTGCCACTGGGGATTGCGATCCTTCTCGACTACCTGCGCCCGAATCCCCTCGACCAGATCATGACTGCTCAGCGAGGCTACCGACACTCGGTACTCCTCGTCGAGCACGGCCTCGAGGGAAGGCAGCGTCGCCGCCCGCCGGAGCGACCGCAGCGTCACCGCGAGCGACACCGGCGATTTGGACACGATGTCCTTCGCGGCCTGCTGTGCCTCCGGCACCGACGATGCGGCCAGAGCGTCGACGATGCCCTGGATGTCATCACCGGCATAGCACTCGTCGATCCACTCCTGCTGAGCAGCAATGGCGGATTCCGGGGCCGACTCGCTGAACGTCGCGACGGCTTCTCCGACACTGACCGTCTCGAGGGCGGTGTAGAACTCCTCGAGCTTCTCCGACGGGATGTAGTGATCGGCGAAGCCGATCGCGATGGCGTCGGCCGCGTTCATCCGCGCCGTCGTGAGCGCAAAATGGGTGCCGATCTCGCCCGGTGCACGCGAAAGCAAATACGTGCCACCGACATCCGGAACGAAGCCGATTCCGACCTCGGGCATCGCGATCTTGGAACGCTCGGTGACGATGCGAGTGTTGGCATGTGCCGAGAGACCGACGCCGCCGCCCATGACGATGCCGTCCATGATGGCAACGAAGGGCTTGGGGAACCGAGCGATCGCGGCATTGAGGACGTACTCGTCGCGCCAGAAGTCCATACTGCCGCTGCCTCCGTCTTTCGCGTCGTGATAGATCGAGACGATATCCCCACCGGCGCACAGCCCCCGCTCACCGGCACCGGTCAACAGGACGGCGTCGACGGTGTCGTCGGTTGCCCACTGCGCCAACGTCGGAGCTATCTGCTGCACCATCGAGTGTGAGAGGGCGTTGATGGCCTTGGGGCGGTTGAGGGTGATCCGACCGATCCCTCCGGACACCTCCAGGAGGACGTCACTCACGCCGCACCCACGATCGAACGAGCGACGACAACGCGCATGATCTCGTTGGTACCTTCCAGAATCTGGTGGACCCGTAGGTCACGGACGATCTTCTCGACACCGTACTCGGCGAGGTAACCGTATCCGCCGAGCAGCTGCAGCGCACCGTTGGCGACCTCGAATCCGGTGTCGGTACCGAAACGCTTTGCCATCGCGCACAGTTCGACCTTGTCGGCTGCATTGTTCTGCAACCCGTCCGCTGCTCGCCACAGCAGAGTTCGGGCAGCTTCGAGCTCGGTCTTGAAATCCGCCAACCGAAACTGCAGGGCCTGCGAATCGAGCAGGCGCGCACCGAATGCATTGCGGTCGGCGAGGTAAGCAACTGCCTTGTCGAGAGCGGACTGTGCGCCGCCGATCGAGCACGCGGCGATGTTGATGCGTCCGCCGTTGAGGCCGTTCATCGCAATACGAAATCCGTCGCCCTCGTTGCCGAGCAGGTTGGCAGCCGGAACGCGCGCACCTTCGAGGATCACCTGGCGGGTGGGTTGAGCGTTCCACCCCATCTTCTTCTCGTTCGCGCCGAACGACAGTCCTTCGGTGTCCTTCGGCACGATGAACGCCGAGATGCCGCGGGGACCCGGAGCTCCGGTGCGGGCCATGACGACGTACACCTCGGATGTGCCTGCGCCGGAGATGAACTGCTTGACGCCGTCCAGCACGTACTCGTCGCCGTCGCGGACGGCTTTGGTTCCGAGCTTTGCCGCATCCGATCCGGCACCGGGTTCGGTGAGGCAGTAGCTCCCCAACTGGTCCATCGCACAGAGGCCCGGAAGCCAACGCTGCCGTTGCTCGTCGTCGCCGTACGTGTCGATCATCCACGCGACCATGTTGTGGATGGAGATGTACGCCGCGATGGACGGATCCCCGGTGGCGAGTTGCTCGAAGATGCGCACGGCGTCGACTCGGGTCAAGCCCGATCCACCGACGTCCTCACGAATGTAGATGCCGCCCATCCCGAGACCGGCGGCCTTGCGCAACACGTCCACCGGGAAATGCTTCTGCTGATCCCATTCGACGGCGTTCGGTGCGAGAAGTTCGTCGGCGAACTCGCGAGCGGTGTCGTTGATGGCACGCTCGTCCTCGTTCAATGTGAACATGACCGATCAGTCCATGTTCGGGATGACGAAGTGATTCTGTGCAGCTGCTTCCTTGGTGCCCGACGGCCACCGCTGAGTGACGGTCTTGGTCTTGGTGTAGAAGCGGATCGAGTCCGGTCCGTGCTGGTTCAGATCACCGAATCCCGAACGCTTCCAACCACCGAACGTGTGGTAAGCGATCGGCACCGGAATCGGCACGTTGACCCCGACCATGCCCACCTGAACGCGGGAGCAGAAGTCGCGAGCGGTGTCGCCGTCACGGGTGAAGATCGAGACGCCGTTGCCGTACTCGTGTTCGGTCGGCAGACGCAGAGCGTCCTCGTAATCCTTCGCGCGGACGACGATCAGAACAGGTCCGAAGATCTCTTCCTTGTAGATCCGCATGTCGGTGGTCACCTTGTCGAACAGTGTTGCGCCCGCGAAGAATCCACCTTCGTGACCCTCGAGGCTGAAACCGCGCCCGTCGACGACCAGCTCGGCACCCTCGTCCACACCGATCTGGGTGTAATCGTTGACACGCTTCAGCGCATCGCTGCCCACGAGCGGTCCGAAGTCCGCGTCCTCGTCGTCGCTGCGACCGATCTTCAGCTTCGCCACTCGCTCGGTCAGTTTGGCGACCAACGCATCTGCGGTCTCCTCACCGACGGGAACCGCGACGGAAATCGCCATGCACCGCTCGCCGGCCGAACCGTACGCGGCTCCGAGCAACGCGTCGGCGACCTCGTCGAGATCGGCATCGGGCATCACCAATGCGTGGTTCTTGGCTCCACCGAAGCACTGTGCGCGCTTGCCGTGCTGAGCGGCCGTCTCGTAGATGTACTGGGCGATGGGCGTCGAGCCGACGAAACCGATCGCCTTGACCCGATCGTCGGTGAGCAGCACGTCGACAGCATCCTTGCCGCCGTTGACGACGTTGAACACACCCGGCGGCAGGCCTGCCTCCAGGAACAGCTCGGCGAGCTTGAGCGGAACGGACGGGTCGCGTTCGGAGGGCTTGAGGATGAACGCGTTGCCGCAGGCGATCGCCGGGCCGGCCTTCCACAGCGGAATCATTGCGGGGAAGTTGAACGGGGTGATGCCGGCGACGACGCCCAGCGGCTGACGCATCGAGTAGACGTCGATGCCGCCGCCGGCACCCTCGGTGTACTCGCCCTTGAGCAGATGCGGTACGCCGACAGCGAATTCGACGACCTCGACGCCACGCTGGATGTCACCCTTGGCGTCGGCGATGGTCTTGCCGTGCTCCGACGAGAGCAGACGCGCCAGTTCCTCCATGTCGCGGGTGACGAGCGCGAGGAACTTCATGAGCACCCGCGCGCGACGCTGCGGGTTCCACTTGGCCCACTCGCGCTGCGCCTGTTCGGCGTCGGCGATTGCAGCCTCGACCTCGGACACATCGGCGAGAGGTACACGGGCCTGCACCTCGCCGGTATTCGGATCGAAGACGTCCCCGAATTTTCCGGACGTGCCGGCGACATGCTTACCGCCGATGAAATGTGTGAGTTCGCGAGCCATGGAATCAGTCCGTCCTGGAGCCTGGAAATTGAAGTACGCCCATCCTATAGTCGGATGTCCACGTAAGTCCAGATCCGTTCACATCCGGTCGTAGAACTGCCTCAGATCGGCGCACGCTCGGCTGACCTCCGCCTCGGGCGATCCGTCGGCGCGAAAGACCCGACGCAGGATCAGCGGGTCGAGATCCTCCATCGCGGGCGCGAACGTCACCTGCGGAAGGTCGGGGAAGGACGCACGATCGGCGAACCAGTCGTCGGCATCGACGTCGTCGCCTCCATCGCCCACGCCCTCGATCAGCTGGTCGAGGTCCACTCCACGCAGGGTCAGAATGGTCGCCGCGGACGCGTCGATGTGTTCGGCTGCGATGTACATCAGCGCCGCCGCGTGCTTGCACGGCCACCCGTCGTCGGGGCACGTGCAATCGAAATCGAGCTGGCCCTTGTCGTGCGGCAGCAACATCGAGGCCAACGCCTGCGGAATGGCATTCGACGCCAATTCGGCCAGCATCCCGGGATTCGATCTCACCCGAGCGACGAGCGCGTCCACTTCACCCGAGGTCAGCGGTTCGACGGTGACCGAGGCCGAGAACGGCTCGAGCTGGCTGCCCTGCACCTCGCCGTAGATCTGCCCACGTTCGACGCCGAGAGTGAGAACCTGCCCCTGACGCGCATACGTTCTCCCCCGCGCGATACGACCAGGATCGGCAAGGTCCTCCATCGCAGCAACGAAGTGCCTACCCCACCACGTCTGCCCGAAGGCTCCGCGCTTGTTTCGGGACTCGATGCCGCCCTTGGCTTTTCGGCGCTTTCCGTACTGCGAGAAGTCGACCATCACTCACCCACCGCATCTTCGCTGAGCCGGAACAGCTCCTGCAGTTCCGCGGTATCCATTTCGGTCACCCAGCTCTCCCCGGTGCCCACCGCCAGATCTGCCAGGCCCTGTTTCGAGACGAGCATCGAGTCGATTCGTTCCTCCACCGTCCCGACACACAACAGCTTGCGTACCTCGACGTTCTTACGCTGTCCGATGCGGAAGGCCCGGTCCGTCGCTTGGTTCTCGACCGCCGGGTTCCACCACCGGTCCAGGTGCACAACGTGATTCGCGGCAGTGAGATTGAGCCCGGTACCACCCGCCTTCAGCGAGAGCATCATGATCGGTGGACCGTCGTCGCCCTGGAACCTCTCCACCATCGCATCGCGCTTGGTCTTGCTCACTCCGCCGTGCAGAAACGGCACCTCGGCTCCGAAACGATCGGCGAAATACGGTGCCACGAGCTCGCCGAACTCTCTGAACTGAGTGAACAACAACACCTTTTCGTTGTCGCCCAGAATCGAATCGAGCATGTCCTCGACCAGCCCGATCTTGCCGGACCGGTGCTGACCTCTCTTCAGCACCGACGATCCGTCGGACAGAAAATGGGCCGGGTGGTTGCACACCTGCTTGAGTCGAGTGAGTGCGGAGAGGACGGCACCCTTGCGTTTCATACCCTTCGCATCGGCAATCTGCGCCATCATCTCGTCGACGACAGCCTTGTACAGCGCAGCCTGCTCGGCGGTGAGGTTGGCGCGCACCGTCATCTCGTTCTTCTCGGGCAGATCCGAGATGACCGTCGGATCGGTCTTGACCCGTCGCAGAATGAACGGCGACGTGATGGCCCGCAGACGTGAGACGGCGTTCTCGTCGTTCTCACGCTCGATCGGCACCGAGAACCGCTTCCGGAAATCGGACGGCCTTCCCAACATTCCCGGATTGGCGAAATCGAGAATGGATCTGAGCTCGTCGAGGCGGTTCTCCACGGGCGTGCCGGTGAGGGCCAGCTTGTGTTCCGCGGGGATGGCGAGCGCTGCCTTCGCTTGAACTGTGCCGGCGTTCTTGATGTGCTGCGCCTCGTCGAGTACCACTCGTCGCCACATCTGTTCCGACAGCTGCGCGCGGTCCTTTGCCATCAGTGCATAGGTGGTGACGATCAGGTCGTGCTGGGCGATCTCTCGGTCGAGATCGTCGCCCTTCGACCGAGCCGGGCCGTGGTGCACGAGGACCCGAAGTGCAGGCGTGAACTTCGCGGCCTCGCGTTGCCAGTTGCCCACCACCGACATCGGTGCCACCAGCAGCGTCGGCTTCGGATGTTGTTCGTGGGCAAGGAGTGTGAGCACCTGCAGTGTTTTGCCCAGACCCATGTCGTCGGCGAGCACCGCCCCGAGACCGAGCCGGCTCATGAACGCGAGCCAGTCGAGTCCCCGCTGCTGATAGGGCCGGAGCACTGCGTCGACGCCGTCGGGCACGGGGATCGTCTCCGGTACTGCGCCGGGCTCGAGCAGCGTGGCCGCCCAGCCGGTGGCCCGGATGTCCTGGACCGGGGCAGGCGGCGGGTCGGCCAGCGTCATCTCCCGCATCAGCGTGCTCAACGCGGTTCCGTCGCCGTGATGCTCTGCGACGTACTTCGCTGCTCGTGCGAGCTGACCGCCGTCGGCCAACACCCACTGACCACGAAGCCGAACCAGGTCACCCTTCGAGACAGCGAGCCTGTTCATCTCCGCTTCGGTGAGCACCATGTCGCCCAGTTGGAGCTGCCAGTCGTAGGACACCAGCTCGTCCATGCCGACCGCGCGATCCGCGGCCGCTTTGGTCACTGCAGGTGACTCGACGCGCAACCTCATCGATGGGTCCAGCCTGGTCCAGGCCCGCGGGAGCAACACCGTTGTGCCGGTGGACTGTAGCGCCATCGCACCGTGTTCGACCAGATCGATGACGACCGAGGTGGGGAGCAACAGATCCAGGGTGCCTTCCTGGGACGGCACATCACGCAGCCTCGGGTATGCGGCGACTGCCTCGCCGAGTTTGCGCACGGCGATCGACAGCAGTGTGGCATCGACCTTGCGGCTCATCGGAACCGGCCGCGGAGCTTCGCCGTCTGCCCGCAAACACACCTGCAAGGTCCAGAACGACTCCGCCGACTCGTCGGTGTCGGCGTAGGTCTCGGCGTCGGCCTCGTCATCGGGTTCGAGCAGACGCAACACCAGAGACGGCTCGTCGACGGTGAGGCTTGCCCGCCACTTGTCCAACAGGGTCGAGATCTGCTGAGTGCCATCGCTGTACGGGTCGTCACGAACCAACGCGGACAGCAGCGGATGTTCCGAGTCGGGCCTGCCGAGAAGCGATCTGACGATCGGATCGGTGAGCTCGTCGACCATGTCGTCGAGGATCTTTCTCGGTCGCTCGTTCGCTCGCTGCACCGACGGCATCGACACGGAAAGTTCGCTGAGCCAGGCTCGCTGACGTTCGCCGCCGACCAGACGCCACCGTGGCCACCACTGCCCGTCGATCAGCTTCAGCGCAGGAACAACCCGCCCACCGCGGACCCATCGTTCGATTCCACGCGTGACGTGCGCCAGAAAACGTAGGTCGCCGGAGATCAGCGCGTGATCGGACGGCGTTCGCAACAGCAGGTCTGCCGCGTCGTGCGGCGCGAGCGCGATGGCCGGAATCTGCACCGGGGCCTGGGCGGTCGCACCAGGTCCGGCTGCCGGAAACGACACCGCAGCACGATGCCGAAACGTTCTTGTGAGCACCTGCGCATGAGCCGAGGGCAGGTCGGGCTCGTCACCGGTGGTGATCTCGTCGTCCCACAGCATCAGCCCGGCACCGGGAGACCACAGACCGTGCAACATCGGTCCATCCAACCAGGACGCACCGACATCACCTCGGTGAGGCAGCCGGACGAAGCCACTCCGCACGGTGCCGATCGGTTCGAAAATAAGGCACAGTGGTCTCATGATCGCGTACGGCTTCAGCGAATACGGCGGACCCGAAACCGAGTCCCTCCTCGAGTTCCCCGTTGCCGAGCCCGGACCGGGCCAGATTCTCGTCGCGGTACACGCGGCCGGTGTGAATCCCGCAGATTGGAAGGTGCGGAAAGGCACCCGCAAAGACACGGTGCAGATCACTCTGCCTGCCGTGCTCGGGCGGGAAGCATCGGGCACCGTAGTCGATATCGGCACCGGTGTGACCGACTTTTCGGTGGGCGACCACGTATTCGGGGCAACCGCGTCGGGACACGGCAGTTACGCGCAGTACACCGTGTTCAACGCATCGAGTACCGCGCACAAGCCCGAGACGGTCTCCTGGGCCGCGGCGGCCACCTTGCCGGTCGCGGCGGGAACCGCGTACGACGCGCTGCGCCAGTTGGCCAGAAGTTCGGGCGATACCGTTCTCGTGCTCGGCGCGGGCGGCGGTGTCGGCTCGGCCGTGCTGCAACTCGCTCGGGCGGACGGTATCGCAGTCGTAGCAGTGGCGAGCGACGGCAAACGGGAGTGGATCGAGAGCCTCGGTGCCCGATTTTTCGTCTCCGGCAGTGATACCTCCGCCGCCGTCACCCAGCCGGTGGACGCCATCGTCGATCTCGTCGGCGGAGAGACGTTGCGTGGGGCAGCGACTGCCGCCCGGTCCGGGACACCGATCGTGAGCGTCGCAGATCCGGTGCTGGCATCCGAGTGGGGTGGTTCAGGAGTCGCTCGCGATCGCACGACCGCCGCCTTTGCACGGTTGGCAGAGCTGACCGCGTCGGGCGTGCTGAACCCGCGCATCGACAACGTGTTCCCGCTCGACCGCGCAGGTGAGGCCCTCGCCCTCGTCGAGAACGGGCATCTACTCGGCAAGGTCGTCGTCGAAGTTCGCTGAATCCCGCCTGAGAACCGGATTCCGCAGCGTGTCGGTACGGACCGACATAATGCTGCCGCGGGGGCCGACGGTGGACGATCGATGATGGGATGCGTGTGAGAAAACTGTGGGTAGCGGCGGTGCTGGTGATCGCTGCGGTGGTGATGGCGGCGTTCGGATCGTGCGACCGATCCGTCATCCCGGGTTTCACCCCTGCCGCGCCTGCACCTGGCAGCCCCACCCGGGTACAGATCGAGCAGTTGCTGGACCAGGTTCGAGTGGTTGCCGCCCGGCCCGACGCCCTCGGGTACGAGCGTGGATGCAAGAGCGGCGAAGGCTGCGTGTTCGGACCCGCCTGGACGGACGATTACGACGGGCCGGGCGGCCACGACGGGTGCGGCACCCGCGACAACGTACTGGCTCTGTCGATGACGGAGATCGAGTTCCGGGCAGGCACCCGCGACTGTGTGGTCCTGTCGGGTTCGCTCGCAGACCCGTACTCCGGTGAGCGGTTGCAGTTCACCAAGTCCGATGGAAGCGCGGTCCAGATCGATCATGTTTACCCCCTCGCCGCAGCATGGGACATGGGCGCGCACGCGTGGCCGCCGGACAAGCGCGTTCTGTTCGCGAATGATGTCTCGTTCGAGTTGCTGGCCGTCAACGGGCCCGACAATCAATCGAAAAGCGATAAGACACCGTCGGATTGGATGCCACCGAACCCGGCCTACCACTGCTTCTACGCGGGCAAGTACCTCACGGTGGCCGCGCAGTACGAACTACCGATCACCGAGGCCGATCGTGGCGTTCTCCAATCGGTTGCAACAACGTGCGCGGCGTAAGGTGATCCGAATGTCAACGGCACCGTCGCGCAGCTTTCTCAACCGTGAGACCCAGCTCTGCATGTCTCTGTCCGGCCGACCGAGCAACTTCGGAACACGCTTCCACAACTACCTGTACGACGAGTTGGGCCTGAACTTCGTCTACAAGGCATTCACCACCACCGATCTTGCGGCCGCCGTAGGAGGCGTACGCGCGCTGGGCATTCGAGGCTGCGCCGTCTCCATGCCGTTCAAGGAAGACGTCATCGAACTGGTCGACGTGATGCACGAGTCGGCGAGCGCCATCGAATCCGTCAACACCATCGTCAACGAGGGCGGCGTTCTGCACGCCTACAACACGGACTACCAGGCCGTAGCGAATCTGCTGGCTACGCACTCCGTCTCATCCGATTTCTCGGTGGCCGTCACCGGCAGCGGCGGCATGGCGAAGGCTGTTGTTGCAGCACTGCGAGATTCGGGTTTCACCCGCGGCACCGTCGTTGCCCGTAACGCGCGCACCGGTCCCGCCCTGGCCGAGAACTACGGCTACGAATGGTCTGCCGAGGCAGTGGCCGCGGATCTGTTGGTGAACGTCACCCCGCTAGGCATGGCCGGAGGTCCCGGAGCCGATTCCATGCCGTTCACCGACGAACAGATCGGTGCGGCGCAGGCTGTGTTCGACGTGGTCGCCATGCCATCGGAAACACCGCTGATCGTGGCGGCCCGAGCGGCCGGCAAGCCTGTCATCACCGGTGCCGAAGTCATTGCCCTGCAAGCGGCCGAGCAATTCGTCCTCTACACCGGCGTCCGGCCGTCGGACGAACAGATCACCCGCGCATCGGAGTTTGCCCGCAGCTGATTCACAAGTGTTGCCACCGAGGCTTGTTGGCGTAGGCGTATCGGTAGTAGTCGGCGAGAGCCAGCGACGACGCCGCAGCGTTGTCCAACAGCACGCTCACGTGCGGGTGCCACTGAATCACCGACGCCGGGCAGTGAGCCGACAACGGGCCCTCGACGGCAGCGGCCACCGCTTCTGCCTTCGACTCGCCGGTCGCAATCAAGACGAGGTGGCGCGCCTCGTCGATGGTGCCCAGGCCCTGCGTCAGTACGTGATGCGGCACAGCATTGGGCGAGTCGAAGAAGCGGGCATTGTCGGTACGGGTCTGTTCGGTAAGCGTCTTCACTCGGGTCCTGGATCGCAGCGACGATCCGGGCTCGTTGAAGCCGATGTGTCCGTCGGTGCCGATTCCCAGGATCTGAACATCGATGCCGCCCGCTTCCGCAATCGCCGCGTCGTAGCGCTGCGCCTCTGCCTCGATGTCGTGCGCTTCGCCGTCGGGTGAGAACACCGCGGCGTCGTCCAGATCGACGTGGTCGACGAAGTTCTCCCGAATGAACGAAAAGTACGACTGCTCGGCACTTCTCGCGAGACCGATGTACTCGTCGAGCAGAAACGCTCGACAGTGCGAGAGAGACAGCCCCTCGTCTCGGTGACGTCTCGCCAGTTCGCGATAGGTGCCCACCGGCGTGGATCCGGTAGCCAAGCCAAGTACGGGAGTGGATTTTTGTGTTGCCCGAACTGTTCGCTCGACGATGTCGGCGGCTGTTCGATCCACCGCGTCCACTCCGTCGAGGATCACGATCTCCATCTAGCTGTCCTCCTCTATCGCGATTCCGCCCCTGATGACCTGCACCGGCTCGAATGTCCCGTCGACCACCAGCACGTCGGCTCGCATTCCCGGCTGGAGACAACCGATGTCCGAACCCAGACCGATCGTCGTCGCCGGTGTCGACGACCCCGCCCGCACCGCCTCGACCAGCGGCACACCGGCGTCCTGCACGGCCCGGCGCACCAGGTCCAATACCGTCGCGGTTCCACCCGCGATCGGTGCTGTCTCCGGATCGGCGCCACGAGAGAGTCGTGCGACCGAGTGCTGGACGGTCACGTCCAAAGGCCCGAGTCGATAGCGGCCGTCGACCATACCGGCGGCGGCCATCGCGTCGGACACCAGCGCGATCTGCGTACCGCCGACGAGATCGAATACCGCGCGCACCGTCTCGTCGGCGAGATGTACTCCGTCTCCGATCAATTCGAGCACCATGCCTCCGCGCGCCGCGGCGGCCAGACATTCGCTCACAGGCCCGGGTGCTCGGTGGTGCCAGGTCGGCATTCCGTTGAACAGGTGCGTCGCCGTGATCGGGCCGCCCCCCAGCATCTCGATACCGCGGCGGGTGGTCAGAGCGTCGGCGTCCGTATGCCCGATGCTCGGCACGATGTCGTTCTCTCTCAGGATCTGCGCAACAGCGGCGAATCCGTCGACCTCCGGTGCGAGAGTCATCGACCGGACCGCTCCCCTGCCCGCGCCGATGATGTCCGCCAGAAGTCCGGTGTCACCGCTGCGAAGCGAGCCCGGATCCTGTGCGCCGCAGCGGGCGACCGACAGAAACGGACCCTCGACGTGCACCCCGGCGATATCACCGGATTCGTACAGATCGGCCAACAGCGACGTCTGCCCGATCAGCCGTTCGGATGGTGCCGACACCAGAGAGGCAAGCATCGTCGTGGTGCCGCGGGAGCGGTGATGCCGCACCGCCGTCATGAGATCGGCGGCTGCGGAATCGGGGAACGATGCCCCCGCACCGCCGTGACAGTGCACATCGACCAAACCCGGCAGGATTGTCGAATCAGACTGCGGTACTGCATCTCCCGTCCAGAGTTGTGCGGGCCCCACCCACGAGATCCGATCTCCCGCCAGTGCAAGCACGCCGTCCTCGATGACTTCCTCACCGGTGACGACACGCCCTCGTAGCGTCGTCGAGATCGAATCGGTCATGCCTGGGTCGGTTCGGCCACCACGTCGTCCTCGCGACCGGGGGTACGCAGGTTCCACTTCTTGATGACGAAGCTGAACAGCACGTAATAGATCGCCGCGTACACGAGACCGATGGGGATCAAAAGCCATGCCTTGGTGGCGATTCCGTAGTTGAGCAGGTAATCGATACCACCCGCGGAGAAGAAGAATCCGTCATGAATTCCGAGAGCATTGGTCAGCGCCATCGACGTTCCGGTCAGGACCGCGTGAATGATGTAGAGCGGCCAGGCGACGAACATGAACGAATACTCGAGCGGCTCGGTGATTCCGGTGACGAAAGCAGTCAGGCCGGTGGACAACATGATTCCACCGACGATCTTCTTCTGGGAAGGCTTGGCATTGCGGTAGATCGCGAATGCTGCCGCGGGAAGTGCGAACATCATGATCGGGAAGAATCCGGTCATGAACACTCCAGCGGACGGGTCGCCGGCGAAGAACCGGTTGAGGTCGCCGCGCACCAACTGACCGCTCGCATCCTGGTAGTCGCCGACGAGGAACCAGACCACGGAATTCAGAATGTGGTGCAGCCCGGTCGGAATGAGCATGCGGTTGGCGAATCCGTAGATACCGCTGCCCACCACGCTGTGATCGGCGACAGTGTTGCCGACCCAGTTGAGCGCACTGTAGAAGAGCGGGTAGATGAACGACATGATGACGGCGACAACGAGACCGGTGATCGCTGTCAGGATCGGCACCAGCCGGCGGCCGCTGAAGAAACCGAGATAATCGGGCAACTTCTGACGGTAGAACCGCTGCCAGAGGATTGCCGAGAGCAGACCGATGACGATGCCCGCGAGAACGCCGTAGTCGATCACCGCCGGGTCACCGTTGGCATCGACCTTGCCGTCGAGCACCACCGGTGACATCGCCGTGAAGACTCCGTTCATCACCATGTAGCCGACGACCGCAGCGAGCGCCGTCGAGCCGTCCGACTTCTTGGCCCAGCCGATGGCAATACCGACGGCAAAGATCAGGGGAAGCCAGGTGAACACAGCCTGACCGGCGGCCGAGATGACGGCGGCGGCGGTCTCGAGCGCACTGAATCTGCCCAGCAGGTCGTCTTGGCCGAGCCTGAGCAAGATTCCTGCAGCAGGTAGAACGGCAATGGGAAGCATGAGACTGCGACCGAACCGCTGCAGTCCGGCCAACGATCGGGAGTCCTTCTTCGACTCGGTATCGACCGAGTCCGTGTTCTTCGGGGTCATGGCGACCTTCTCTTCGAGGCTGATCCTTCGAGGGTGGATTTCGCTGTTGTGACCGAGTGCCATCAGGGGTACTGTCCGGTCATTACCAGTTGTAGTTTGACCAGGTGGCAAGCTCGTGTCAACCCAGACTTGTGATCCAACCGACAGGGTCGCAGCCGAGAAGAAAGTAGGAACGCACCATGTCCAAGGCGGACGCGATCGTGAAGGGCCTCGGCGGTGCCGACAACATCGTCGAGATCGAAGCGTGCATCACTCGGCTTCGCACGGAAGTGAAAGACGGCTCGTTGGTCGACGAGGCTGCACTCAAAGCGGCGGGCGCCCACGGGGTGTTCCACAAGGGCACAGCCGTTCAGGTCATCGTCGGCCCCGAAGCGGATACGCTCGCAGAAGACATCGAAGACATTCTGTGAACGACGCCAACCTTGTCCTCAGCCCCGTTGCCGGCCAGGTGATCTCGCTCGCCGACGTGCCCGATCCGGTGTTCTCCGCACAGATGGTGGGTTCCGGTGTTGCACTGCAACCGGCCGCGAGCGACGGTCCCGTCGAGGTTCGTTCTCCGGTCGCAGGCAAAATTCTCAAGCTTCATCCGCACGCGTTCGTGGTCTTCACCGACGACAAGGCGGGTGTACTGGTGCACATCGGAATAGACACCGTGAAGATGAAGGGTGCAGGCTTCGATCTCGTTGCAGCCGAGGGCGATTCGGTGCAGGCGGGCGATCTCGTCGTCACCTACGACCCTGCCGCCATCGCAGCAGCGGGTTACTCCGATGTCGTGCCCGTCGTCCTGATGGATTCGAGACCGGATTCGATCACGAGCGCGTACGTCGGCACCGATGTGTCCACGGGTGATCCGTTGTTCGAGCTGCCCTGATCTCACCGACGCGGCGTGGTGCGTCGCTGCCCTTCCACCTCCATCGACAGTTGGTATCGATCGCATCGATACCAACTCTCGGCGTGCTCGAGCGGCTCACCACCGCTGAAGGAGACGCGGTCGAAGTACAACACCGGTGCGCCGCGCTTGGTCCCCAGCAGGGTCGCCGTATCACTATCGGCTGCAGTCGCTTTGACGGTCTGCTCGGCCCGGTCGATCGTCAGGCCGTAGTGATTGCGCACAGCCTCGTAGATCGATTGACTCAGATCGTGATCGATCAGGTCCGGAAGCAGTCCGGCCCGGTACCAACCGTCGTCGACGCTCACCGGCTCGGCATCGGCAAGCCGCAGCCGCTTGATGTGGTAAGTCTGCTCCCCGGCGGCCAGCCCGAGGGCGCGAACGGTTGCCGCCGAGGGTTTTTCGAGCCGCGCAAAAAGCACCACGGTCGTCGGCGTCAATCCTTGTGCACGCATTTCCTCCGAGAACGACGCCAGATGCAGACGAGATTGCACGGTCCGGCTGGCCACGAACGTGCCCTTGCCGCGCACGCGCACCAGATGACCGTCGTTGACGAGTTGACCGATCGCTTCCCTGACGGTGATACGGCTGACGCCGTAGTCTTCCATCAGCTTGCGCTCGCTCGGCATCAGATCGCCCGGCTGGAGTTCCTTGGTGCAGCGGTGCAACAGAATTGCGCGCAATTGTTCGTGTTTCGGGACCTGACTGTCCCTCAGGTGTACAGGCATCACCACTGCGCCGGCCTTTCGGTCATTCGCCGAACCAGCGGTACGGACTGGTCCGGTCCAACCGAAGACTACGCGACGTCGGCACCACCTCGACGGTATTCCGCTACCCGAGGAGTATCGCGGACTCGTTCACTGGGAAAGATGCGACCGACCGTGCATGATCGACACTCGTGACCGCTGCCGATTCCGCCTACGGACCGACTCCACTCTCGACTCCCATCAGCGCCGGAATCGTCGCCGCGTTGGTAGGTTTCACGAGCTCGTTCGCCGTCGTGCTGACCGGGTTGCGCGCGGTCGGTGCCAGCCCGGCAGAGGCGGCGTCCGGATTGTCGGCGCTGTGCGTGACGCAGGCACTGGGCATGATGTGGCTGGCCCGCCGATACCGACAGCCCATCACCTTGGCATGGTCGACGCCCGGTGCGGCGCTGCTGGCCGGAACCGGCGTGGTGGCCGGAGGGTGGCCCGCCGCCGTGGGAGCGTTCGTCACGGTCGGCGTCCTGATCGTCTTGACCGGCCTCTGGCCCAGACTGGGCGCGCTGGTCTCGCGCATTCCGGTCCCTCTTGCCCAGGCAATGTTGGCGGGGGTTCTCCTACCCCTGTGCTCGGCTCCGGTGGCCGCCTTCGCCGACTCCCCCGCGCTGATAGCGCCGGTGGCAGTCGTGTGGCTCGTCGTTCTCCGTTTCAGCACCCGATGGGCAGTGCCGGCAGCGTTCGTTGCCGCGGCTGCGGTCATCGCCGCAGACTTGATCGGCAGCGACACCTCGATCGCGCCGTCCGATCTCGTTCCCGGAATCGACTGGACGGTTCCGCACTGGACATGGCAGGCCACGATAGGGATCGCCGTACCGCTGTACATCGTCACGATGGCGTCGCAGAACATTCCTGGCACCACCGTCATGGCATCGTTCGGTTTCCGAATCCCGTGGCGTGCATCGATGACGGTCACCGGAACCGGTACCGTCCTGGGCGCATTCGCCGGTGGTCACACGATCAACCTCGCCGCCATCAGTGCCGCGCTGTCGGCCAATCCCGGCGCACACCCGGACCCGAAGCGGCGATGGATCGCGGCGTTCTCCGCCGGTTGCTCGTATCTCGTGCTCGCACTGTTGGCCACGGCTCTGGCAACTCTGGTGGCCGCTGCACCTGCCGGAGTGGTGGAAACCGTTGCCGGACTGGCCTTGCTGGGAACGCTCGCCGCGTCGTTGTTCGGAGCACTCGAACACCCGTCGGACAGGGAAGCGACCGTTCTGACGTTCCTCGTCGCCGCGTCCGGCCTGACGTTCGCCGGAATCGGATCGGCGTTCTGGGCATTGGCCGTCGGGCTCGTGGTGCGGTCCGTTCTACGTCGGCAGTCCCCGGTGCCCACTACCCCCGAGGACACTGGCTAGTGTCTCGTTCATGACGGATCAGGCGAACGCCACGGCCGAGTTGGAGCATGCATCCGATTTCCCGGCTCTGTGGCCCGTGCCGACCCGGTGGGACGACAACGACCACTACGGCCACGTCAACAACGTCACCTACTACGCGTATTTCGATACTGCCGTCAACGGCTGGTTGATGGAGACGACGGGTGTGGACATCCGGCAACTCCCGGCGATCGGCGTGGTGGCGGAAACCTCGTGTCGTTACCTGTCCGAGTTGAGTTTCCCGGATCGCCTTCAGGTCGGCCTGGCCGTCGAGAAGTTGGGCACCCGCAGCATCGTGTACTCGCTCGCACTGTTCCGGGAAGCCGACGACGATGCGCTGGAACTGGCAGCCCGGGGTCGCTTCGTGCACGTCTACGTCGACGGCGTCACGCGCAGACCTGTCCCCATCCCTCCCGAGATCGAAAGCGCAGCACGCACTCTGGTGATCGGAACCTCGGCGAGCTGACGGTCTACAGGCCGATGTCGTCGGCGGTGTTCACCGCACGGGTGACGATGTCGTCGATGAGCGTCGTGGTGGGACCGCCCGCGATCGCTCTGTTTCTCGAGTCCGCTTCCATGCGGCGCATGACGCCTTCCGCGATGATCGCGAGCTTCCACAACGCCAAAACCTGCCAGAATCCGACGTCGGAGACATCGCGCCCCGTGTGCTGAGCGTATGAGTCGACGAGCTCGGACCTGGTGGGGAATCCGGGCAATGTCGACGCCATGAACGGGCCCGCGACCCCGTCGTCGGCTTGTGGCCAGTAGGCCAGCAGTCCGCCGAGATCTGCCAGCGGATCCCCGAGTGTGCACAGCTCCCAGTCGACGACCGCAGCTACTCGGCCGTCGTCGCGGGCGGTGATGACGTTGCTGAGGTGAAAATCTCCGTGTACCAGGGCCACTTCGTGCTGCTCTGGAATGCCGGCTGCGAGTCTGGCTGCGAGAGAATCGATCCCGGGTACGTCCCTGGTGCGCGAGGACTCCCATTGCTTGGTCCATCGGGCGAGCTGACGAGCGGCGTAGGGCTTGTGGCTTGCCAGGTCGTTGAGGCCGGACGACTCGAGATCGACGCGGTGAATGTCGGCGAGCGCTACGGTCAGACCGAGCCCGACTCGGCGACGGTGGTCGATGTCGAGTTGCTCGGCCGCCGCAACCGAATCGACCACAACACCGTCCACGAAACTCATGAGCACCAGAGGAACATCGGAGATCGACGAATCCTCGGTCATTGCAATCATTTTCGGAACCGGCACCGCTGTGTTCTGCAACGCCGACAGAATTCGGTGTTCACGCACCACATCGTGCGCGGAGGCCAGCAGGTGTCCGAGCGGGGGTCGGCGAAGAACCCACGAGGATCCTGCTGCGTCCCGGACCTCGAACGTGAGATTGGACTGCCCGTTTCCGATTCGACGGTAGGTCAGCGGGGACGTCGCGCCGATTCCCAATCCTTCGATCCAGGTCGACACCGCATCTTCGTCCAGTCCCACCGCGCCCATTCAGTGCCCTCATTTCGCTGCGCGACGAAGAATCGTCGACTGCTGTCATCCAATCGGATGATCGTAGCGAAGCGCAGGCCCCTTCGAGGGCAGGGAGTCAGCTGGCGCGTTCGAAGGCCGAGATCAGCGCCGGGGTAGCGATCGCGGCCGCAGGCACCGACGCACCGTGACGCTTGACGGCAATCTCGTCCACCTCACCGACGAGCAACGCAACCAGCGCATCCGGCTCGGCATTCCAGACCGAAGAAATGTTGTGCACCTCGGCCGGGGCGAAGAGTCCGCTGGTGGCCAACGCATGGATCCACTCGGTCACGGCTTCGGCGGTAGGCTCGGGCATGACGGACCGATCGAGAGAGTCCGCTTGGAACTCGTTGCAAAAGAACGCGCGGACCATATCGAGCTGTCCCTGAGACATTGCGGTCATGTTCTTCTCCTTCGAGTTTCCGGCGTCCGATTCATGGCGAAGTTCGCCTTCGACTTGCTCCGGATACCGTGTTCAGATCGTTACCGATTTGCGTGTAACAACGAAACACGGTTTTCCGATGCGGCTGAAACTACGCCCTTTTGGTCGGTCTCGCTCTAGGTGAGCCGGACTATGTGACTATCGTCACATACTTGGACCCATCCAATCAACGTCTTGCAACGAAGTCATAGTTTGCTTTACGAATTGCTGTGATCGCGGACAACGAACACGACAAAGCCCAGGTAGACGGCCTGATACCACACCCTCTGCCGACGGCATCCATCCAGAAGCAGCCACACGACCAGCGAAATGGTGGCAATCGGTATCGAACCTCAGGGTTGCTCGTGCCCCGTAAAACATTCTTGCCACCCGCATTGAGGCACTTTTACCTACCTGCGTCGCTACCCGGAGCGTTCCGGCTGGCCTCGGAACCAGAGAGGGAGCCCGAACGTGTCACTGTGACCGAAACGTTACCGAAACCATTCAGCGGGCTCTCGAGTTCCTCACACGCTTCGTTCAGGCTGATCGGGCACTGTGGCCGTCATGTCATCGTCGAGCCTCGAGAGCGGACCGATCCGCAGATCCCATCGAACCGGGAGCACCGCAGCACGGGGTGGTACTTCGGCACATCGGCGTCGTCGAGCCATTGTCACGCGTGCGACAGTGTCGGGCCTGTCCGCAAGCGCGCTTCTGGCACTGCTGATCTCTGCACCGCACATGGCATCACCAGCGTCTGCGGACGCCACTCCCGTCGCAGCACTGGCCAGCGCGGCGCTCGGTGCCATCGACGTGACGACGGTGTTGATCGCCGTTGCCGTCCTCGCCGCGGTAGCGGTGCTACGAAAACTGCCGTACGGGATCGGGGTGGTGATCGCCTGCACCATCGGGTCGGTGGTGACCGGCGAACTCGCTCGTGAATTCGCCGGGTCGTCCGTAGCGCCTACCGGGCTTCCTCACGGGCAGCTCGTCGCCACGACGGCATTGCTCGGTGCCGCATCCATGGTGGCGTCCTCGGCGTGGCGACCCGTGGTCCTCGGTCTGGGCACCACCGCGACGCTTGCGGTGGCAGCGGCAGCCCTGATCACCGGTTCCGCATCGATCGTCGGGATCGCAAGCGCATTGCTGGTCGTCTTCATGTGGTGGCCCGCATGCTCGATCGTCATGCTCTACTCCCCCGATGCCGCTGCCCGCGAAGCGCGCAACCCGTTGGATACGGCGGCCATGGCCGTCCAACGCAAAATGGGACGCTTCCGCTGACATCGAGAATCGATGCCGGAAGCGTCCCACCCGCTGGGAGCGAAGGTCGTGACTAGAGAGCCTTGAGCTCCTCGGTCACTTCCGAGACCGACTTCTTCGCGTCACCGAACAACATCGACGTGCCCTCGGCGAAGAACAGAGGGTTCTCGATGCCCGCGAACCCCGACGACATCGATCGCTTGAGGACAATGACGGACTTCGACTGATCGACGTTCAGAATCGGCATCCCGTGAATAGGGCTCGACGGGTCGTTGCGCGCCGCAGGGTTGGTCACGTCGTTCGCGCCGATGACCAACGTGACGTCGGTACGCGAGAACTCGTCGTTGATGTCGTCCATCTCCTTCATCGCGTCGTACGCGACGTCGGCCTCGGCGAGTAACACGTTCATGTGCCCCGGCATACGACCGGCGACGGGGTGAATGGCGTACTTGACCTCGACGCCCTTCGACTCGAGCAACTTGGCCATGTCCTTGACCGCATGCTGCGCCTGCGCAACAGCCAACCCGTATCCGGGCACGACGATGACCTGGTTGGCGTAGGCCATCTGGATCGCCGCGTCGGCGGCGGACGTTGCTTTGACCGTTCCGCCGCTGGCACCGGCCGGCCCGGCAGCTGCATCGCCGCCGCCGAATCCACCGGCGACGATCGCCGGGATGGAACGGTTCATCGCCTTGGCCATGAGGTTGGTCAGGATCGTGCCGGACGCACCGACGATCATTCCCGCGACGATCATCGCCGTGTTGTTCAGCGCCAGACCGGCGGCCGCTGCCGACAAGCCCGTCAGAGCGTTGAGCAGCGAGATGACCACCGGCATGTCCGCGCCGCCGATCGGCAGCACCACCGTCAGACCGAGGATGCCCGCCAGCACCAGAACTGCGACGATCCACCACTGCGATACTCCGCCGCCCGGGATCGCGTTGATGCCGATGACCACCGCAGCGGCGACGGCACCGATGAGCAGCAGGGCATTGAGCGGTTGCTGCAACTTGCCGATGGTGATCGGCGAGCCGGGCAGAGTCTCCTGCAGCTTGAGGAAAGCGATCAGCGAGCCCCAGAACGAGATCGAACCGATGATCGCCGCGAACAGTGAACCGATGACGATGTGCACCGTCGGCGATTCACCGTGGTTGAAGTTCGAGAACCCGGATGTGTCGAGGAATTCGGCCCACGCGATCAACGCGACCGTGCCGCCGCCGACGCCGTTGAACAGCGCCACCAGCTGCGGCATAGCGGTCATCTTCACCTTGCGTGCCGGCGGGATTCCGAGCGCGACGCCGACGACGAGTCCGACGATGATCAGGATCCAGTTCTCTGTGTCACGAATGGAGATCAGCGTCGCCACGACGGCGACGAACATGCCGACAGCAGCGATCTGGTTGCCACGCACGGCTGTCTTCGGTCCGGTCAGACCCATCAACCCGTAGATGAACATGCCGAAGGCGACGATGTAGAGAATGTTGACGAGATTGTCCATCAGGAGTCAGCCCCCTTCTCGATCTTGGCGGGGACGGGCTTGGACTTGAACATGCCGAGCATGCGGTCGGTGACCACGAAGCCACCGATGACGTTGACCGTTCCGAATACCAGCGCGACGAACAGAATGACCTGCAGGCCGATCGAGGGATCCTCGACCTTTCCGAGTACGACGAGCGCACCGAGCACGACGATGCCGTGGATGGCGTTGGTTCCCGACATCAGTGGGGTGTGCAAGGTGTTGGGCACCTTGGAGATCACCGCGAAGCCGACGAACCCGGACAGCACCAGGATCGCAATGTTCGCGAGCAGCGGGGTGTACATCAGTTCTCCTTCTCACGTGTCACGCAGGCACCGGCAAGGACCTCGTCCGAAAAATCGGGGGCGAGCGTGCCGTCGACCAACATGAGTTCGAGCAATGCCGAGATGTTCTTCGAGTACAGCTCGCTGGCGTGCTCGGGCATCGAGGCCGGGAGGTTCAACGGGGAGCAGATGGTGACGTCGTGCTTGACGACGGTCTGGCCGGGCTCTGTGAGCTCACAGTTTCCACCCGTCTCGCCGGCAAGGTCGACCACGACACTGCCGGGCTTCATCCCTTCGACAGCCGCGGCGGTGACCAGCCGGGGCGCGGGGCGCCCGGGCACCAGTGCGGTGGTGATGACCACGTCGAAGCCCTTGATGGCTTCTTCGAGCGCCTTCTGTTGCTGAGCACGCTCGTCGTCGGTCAGCTCACGTGCGTATCCACCCTCACCGGCTGCGTCGATCCCCAGATCGAGCCACTGTGCGCCGACGGATCGAACCTGGTCGGCAACCTCGGGACGCACGTCGTATCCGGTCGGTCGACCGCCGAGACGCTTGGCGGTGGCCAACGCTTGCAGACCCGCCACCCCGACTCCGAGAACCAGCACGGTCGCGGGCTTGACGGTGCCCGCGGCGGTGGTCAACATCGGGAAGAATCTGGTCGATTCCGAGGCGGCCAGCAGCACGGACTTGTAGCCGGCCACGTTGGCCTGCGAGGACAGTGCGTCCATCACCTGGGCGCGCGAGATACGCGGAATAGCTTCGACGGCAAAGGCCTGCACTCCTGCAGCCTTCAATGCGCCGATGCTGTTCTCTGCGTTACGCGGTGCCAGGAATCCGATGAGCGTCGAACCCGACGTCAGCTTGGCGATCTCGGCATCCGACGGCGGCGCGACCTTGACCACGACGTCCGCCGACCATGGATCACCGATAGTCGCGCCGGCGGCGACGTAGAGCTCGTCCGGAATCAGAGCGCCGAGACCGGCACCCGATTCGACGACGATCTCGACGCCCTTGCCCGTCAGGGACGCAACGATCTTGGGCACCAGAGCGACACGACGCTCGCCCTCCCCCGATTCCCGAACCACACCGACGACTGTCGTGGATCCCGAACCCTTCTCCGTGCTCTGCGATGTATCCAAATCTCCGTCTTCCTGCGTTGAATGGTGCCCACGTGTCGGCCAACGGCCCCGAACTTGCGACGAGTGGACGAACCCATGCGACAAGGCACAAGGTCCCTGATAGTAGCCAGAGGAAACAGACCGCGGGTACCCGAAACACTGTCCGATTCGTTCTGAATCGAGTCCGTTCGACATTCCCCGGCGACGGGACGCGCATTTGTGTTGCACGCCACACAGGCCTATCGCTGATGATCGGACCCTACAGTGACACCCGTGGAATCTTGCATCTTCTGTGCGATCGTTGCCGGCGACGCCCCCGCCCATCGAGTGTTCGAGAACGACCACACCGTCGCCTTTCTCGACATTCGACCGATCAGTCGCGGACACCTCCTCGTCGTTCCGCGCGAGCACACCAACGATCTGAACTCGAGCCATCCGGACGCGGCCGCCGAGGTGTTTCGCGTCGGACACACCCTGGCGCGCGCGGTGCGCGACTCGGACCTATGCGCCGACGGAGCCAACCTCGTCATCAACGACGGCAAGGCTGCCTTTCAGACGGTATTTCACCTGCATCTGCACGTCGTACCGCGATGGCACCGAGATCGGCTGCGGTTCGCTGCCGGTTTTGTGGCTCGTCGCCTGCGTGAGCCCGATCGTGTCGCGGACGCCGTTCGCGTCGGGCTGACTCGGCTCAGAGAAGAACCGACGGCGTGAAACTCTTCCTGTCGTCGTACCGATTCGGCGGTCACTCCGACGCCTTCGTCCAACTCACCGGGCCGCCCTCCGATCTCGCCGTCATCGCGAACGCGTCGGACGCGTGGCCCGCCGCGGCGCGCGATTCCTCGCTCCGCAGCGAGTTCGGTCCGTTGCGCGCTCTCGGATATCGACCGGCGGAGGTGGATCTACGCGACTACGTCGGTAAGCCGGCAGCGTTCGAGCGAGTCCTCGACGGATTCGGTGCTGTATGGGTTCGCGGCGGCAACACGTTCGTCCTGCGCGCCCAGCTCACCCGCTCCGGTGCCGACGAAATTCTGAGCGAGCGTGTGCGAGGAAACTCCATCGCCTACGGCGGTTACAGCGCGGGTGCGTGTGTGGCGGCTCCGTCGTTGGTCGGAGTCGAGGATGCAGACGATCCCGCCGAGGTCCGACCCACTACCGGTATCGAGACGGTATGGGACGGACTGAATCTGGTGGACTTCTCGATCGTGCCCCACCTGAATTCCGTTCTGGACGAGAATGATTCGGGATGGGCTACCCTGCAGCGCCTCCGCCGTGACGGCGTTCGCTGTCACGGCTTGACCGACGAACAGGCCATCGTCGTCGATGATTCGGGCCCTCGAATTCTGGGTGGTTGAACGGCTATCAACCCAGGCGGGCGAGTGGAGCGAGCCGGTCGAGCGACGACCACGCCAGTGAGCATCGTCGAGCGGTCATCTCGTCCGCGTCCAGGACGAGCATGTCGAACAACTGGCGCGGTGCCGCTCGCCACGAGTCCGCGATGTGCGACACGGTGGCCTTCTCGAACATCCCGGAGTGCGCCAAGGCCTGCACCCACTCGTCGATGTCACCTCGATGGATCCGCTCGATGGTGTCGTATTCGACACCACCACCGAGGAATTCGTACGAGAACATCGCCGCCACGTAGTTCCAGGAGTCACTTCCGGGATCGATCATGGTGCAGCCTCCTTGTCGACTCGCGTCACATGGGGCGCGAGATTCGCTGTGGTGGACGCTAGCGTGGCGAACTACAAGATTGCGTGTCGACGACGCATCGATCTGGTAACGCCTGAGGCTGGTGTTACTTATGTGACTCGGCAGGCGCGACGGCGTCCCTCGTCCGCGCCCCACTCTCGGTCGTGGCAGACTCGAGTGGCGACGGTCACATTTCGACGTGAGGAGAACCGGATGTCGGTGACGACGGATGCAGATGCCCGCCTGACCGAACTCGAATCCCTACTTCCTGCCGGTGCCATGGTCACCGACCCGGACATCACCGAGGGATACCGACGCGATTGGGCCAAGGATCCCGACGCCGGCACCCCGCTGGCCGTGGTTCGTGCACAGTCCACCGAGGACGTTCGTGCCGTCATGCGCTGGGCCACCGAACACAACGTGGCGGTCGTTCCCCGCGGCGCCGGGTCGGGATTGTCCGGCGGTGCCACTGCCGTCGACGGCGGAATCGTGCTCACCACGGAACTGATGCGCGAGATCACCGTCGATCCGGTGACCCGTATCGCCGTCGTACAACCCGGACTGCTCAACGTCGAGGTCAAGAAGGCGGTCGCCGAGCACGGACTGTGGTACCCGCCGGATCCCTCGTCGTTCGAGATGTGTTCCATCGGCGGCAATGCGGCCACCAACGCCGGCGGGCTGTGCTGCGTGAAGTACGGCGTCACCACCGACTACGTTCTCGGGCTCGAGGTCGTCCTCGCCGACGGGACTGCCGTCCGACTCGGCGGTCCACGTCTGAAAGATGTTGCCGGACTGTCTCTTGCGAAGCTCTTCGTCGGATCCGAGGGCACGCTGGGCATCATCACCGAGATCACTCTTCGATTGATCCCTGCGCAACCTCCGGCCAGCACCGTCGTCGCCTCGTTCGCCTCCGTGCACGATGCGACGACTGCGATTCTGGCCATCACCCGTACCTTGCGACCGTCGATGCTCGAGTTCATGGACCGCGCGTCCATCGGTGCCGTCGAAGATGCCATGAACATGGGACTCGACCGCGAGGCAGCAGCGATGCTCATTGCTCGGTCCGACTCCCCCGGTGCCGACCGTGGGCGCGAGATCGAGATCATGGCGGCCGCGTGCACCGAGGCCGGTGCCTCGGATGTCTTCACCACCGACGACCCCGACGAGGGCGAAGCATTTGCTGCCGCACGGCGATTCGCCATTCCCGCGGTCGAACGACTCGGCAGCCTGCTGCTCGAGGACGTCGGAGTACCACTGCCCGCGCTCCCCGCACTGGTCGACGGAATAGCCGAGCTGTCCGTGAAGTACGACGTGCTGGTGGCCGTCATCGCTCATGCCGGCGACGGCAACACCCATCCGCTGATCGTGTTCGACCCCGAGGACGCCGACATGACCCGCCGAGCCAATGTCGCCTTCGGAGCGATCATGGATCTCGCAATTTCGCTGGGCGGCACCATCACCGGAGAACACGGCGTCGGTCGTCTCAAGAAGGCCTGGCTGCCCGATCAGGTCGGAGAAGACGTCATGGAACTGACCCGCCGCATCAAGACCGCTCTCGATCCGGCGGGCATCCTCAACCCCGGTGCAGTGCTCTGACCACGAGCGGCTGACGCCGCACGTGCGCGCAACTTCGTAGCAGGGGTCGAAGTTCCGTGCACGACCCCGAGTCAGACGGTGAACCCGTCCGCCACCGTCAGCACCTCGTCGAGGATTTCCAGTCCCTGACGAATCTCGTCCTCGGATGTCGTCAGCGGCGGTGCGATCTGGAGTCGATTTCCGGCAACGAAGGGCCACAGTCCGCGTGACTTCGCCGCGGCGGTCACGGTGCCCATCGCCGCCGCATCCTTGCCCGACGCGGCAAAAGGCACCAGCGGCTCTCGGGTCGTGCCGTCCTTGACCAGTTCGACGGCCCAGAAGAATCCCTTGCCGCGCACCTCGCCCACGCTGGGGTGAGATTCGGCCAGCTTGGACAGGCCCGCTCCGAGTACGTCCTCGCCGACGTGACGCACGTGCGGAAGTATCTTGTCGCGCTCGAACACTTCGATGGACGCGACGCCCGCGGCGCACCCGAGTACGTGACCGGAGTAGGTCAATCCGCCCGGATAGGCTTTGTGGTCGAACTGCGAGGCGATCTTCTCCGAGATCACGACTCCGCCGAGGGGTACGTATCCGGAGTTGACGCCCTTGGCGAACGTGATCAGATCCGGTGTCACATCCCAGGCCTGGCATGCGAACCATTCGCCGATTCGCCCGAATCCGACCATCACTTCGTCGGCGATGTAGACGATCCCGTACTTGTCGCACAGCGCCCGAACGCCGGCCAGATATCCGGGCGGCGGGATCAGCACTCCGTTGGTGCCGATGACCGATTCGAGAATGAGTCCGGCGATGTTCTGCGCACCTTCGAGCACGATGACCTGTTCGAGATGTGCCAGTGCTGCGGCCGTCTCGTCCTCGGGAGTCGTTGTGCCCCAGGGTGACCGGTAAGGGTACGGCCCGAAGAAGCGTACGACGTCGACGTTGGTCGGCTCGGTGCCCCATCGCCTCGGTTCGCCGGTGAGACCGATCGCAACTCCGGTTCCGCCGTGGTACGAGCGGTACGCGGCCAGCATCTTCGTGCGTCCGGTGTGCTGACGCGCCAGCCGCACCGCATGCTCGACGGCTTCGGCACCACCCGTCGTGAAGAACACTCGGTTCAGATCACCCGGGGCCCGCTCGGCGATCAACGCGGCCAGTTCACTGCGCTTGTTGTTGGCGACCGTCGGGGAAATCGTGGTCAACACCTGCGCCTGCTCGACGATGGCGGCCACTACGTCGGGGTGTTGATGGCCGAGATTGACGTTGACCAATTGGGAAGAGAAGTCCAGGTATCGGTTGCCCTTGTCGTCCCAGAACCACGACCCCTCGGCACCCTCGACGGTAATCGGGTTCAGTTCGGCCTGCGCCGACCAGGAGTAGAACACGTGATCCATCTACTTGCCGCCTTCCTCCAGTGTGACCTCCATCGGAGCGTACGACTCTCCGGTGACGTCCACACCGTCGGCCTTCAACAAATCCAGAGCCTTACCGACATACTCGTTGGTGTAGGCCTCGGCATCGGGATCAGCGGTGAGCACCGTCGAGCCCTCGGCGTTCTTCGTGGTCTTCGCGATGTCCACGGTTTGCTGCCAGGCGGCCTCGTCGATCATCCCGATGCCCTCACCCGACGGCCAGATCAATTTGTTGACTTCGTTGACCTGCCAGAGCTGATGGCTCGCGCCGAGTGTGGAGCCGGCAGCGACGGTGATGTCGCGGCACTTCTCGACGTTGTCTCGGCAGAAGATCCAACCCTTCAACGATGCCGCCAAGAATTTGACGGTCTGATCCTGGTATGCCTCGTCGGAGAGCTTGTCCGTATTGGCCCAGATCGCGTCCTGCAACATGGCGACACCGTCGTCGTTCCAGTTCAGCGAGTTGAAGTCGTCCGCGGTGTACAAGGCACCGGTCGCGGGGTTCACCGTCTCGAGCAGCTGTGCGTACTCGTTGTAGGACATGGCCTGTGCGGCAGCGATATCGCCGGACAGCAGGCCGTTCATATCGAACTGCTGCTGCACCAATGTCACGTCGGACGGACTCACTCCGGCTTGGGTCATACCTGCGAACAACTCGAATTCGTTGCCGTAGCCCCAGTTTCCGACGGTCTTGCCGCGAAGGTCCGCGGGTGAGGCGATGTTCTGATCCTTGAACGAGACCTGCAATGTTCCGGATTTCTGGTAGATCTGAGCGACGTCGGTGATGCCCGCCCCGGCCTCGCGGGAGGCGAGCGCTTTCGGCACCCACGCGACGGCATAATCGGCTTGTCCCTGCGCCAGCACGGTCTGCGGAACGATATCAGTTCCGCCGTCCAATATTTCGACGTCCAGTCCCTGCTCGGTATAGAAGCCCTGGTCGACGGCCGCCAGATAGCCCGCGAACTGGCCCTGTTTGAACCACTGCAATTGCAACTTGATCGGGGTGTTCCCGTCGGCACCGGTCTCGGTTTCGGTCGTGGTGGTGCTGCAGGCCGAGGCGACTACCGCCAGTGCCATGACGACGGCCAGCAGGCGTCGGGGGGTTCGAGTGATCTTCACGTTCGACTTCTCCTAGGTACGACGGCGGGACACGAGCTTCTCGAGCAAGAGAACGACCAGAAAGAAGAGCAACCCGACTGCGATGGCACCCACGACGTAGGCCCATGCCCGGGGGTAGGCGGTGTTCGCCGCGGCGGAGGTGATCCGCGACCCCAAACCGTTCTGCAATCCACCGAAGTACTCGCAGATGATGGCTGCAATGACAGCATTCGGAGCCGCAACCCGCAACCCGGTGAAGATGTGTGGCACCGCAGACGGAAGACGAACGATGCGCGTGAACTGCCAGCCGCCGACCGCATACGAGGTCATCAGGTCGTGATGCACCGGCGACACCTGTCGGAGTCCTTTTGCCGCACTGACGAAGACCGGGAAGAACACGACAATGGTCACGACGAGGCGGCGCGGTAAGTCGGTGGTCGAGGAGAACATCGAGTTGAACACCGGAGCGAGGGCCACGATGGGAACCGCAGCGGCACCCGCCGCCAGCGGGGTGAGAAGCTCGTCGACGATCCTGAGGCGAACGGCCACCATCGCAGCGAGAAGACCGAGGACCGATCCCGCGATCAACCCCACCAACGCATTGGTTCCGGTTGCCACACTTGCGGATCCGATGTTGCCGACGTTACGAGCGAACTGTTCGGCAATCGCACTAGGTGAGGGAAGGAGGAACGACGGTACCCCGGCGACGACGGTCAGCAGCTGCCACAATCCGAGCAGGAACACGCCGAACACCACCGGCGGCAGCCAGACTCTCATCGGAGATCCGCACCGCGAACGACGCGCCCGTGCAGTGCATCCCGAACCGAGGTGATGGCGGAGAAGAATTCCGTGGATTCGCGTGGGTCCCCGACGGAGTCGAACGTGCCGATCGTGAGCGTGTCCACGATCCTCCCGGGCCGGGGCGACATCACGACAACTCGGTCGGACAGATACACCGCTTCGGGAATGGAGTGGGTCACGAAGACCACTGCTGCGCCGGACTCCTCGGCTATGCGTAACAGATCGTTCTGCATCTTCTCGCGCGTCATCTCGTCGAGAGCGCCGAACGGTTCGTCCATCAGCAACAGTCCGGGCGTTCGAGCCAATGCACGAGCGATCGCCACGCGTTGCTGCATGCCGCCGGACAACTGACTGGGAAAGCTGTCGGCAAAATCGGTGAGTCCCACGAGTTCGAGCAGTTCGCGTACCCGTTCCGCGCGTTCTCGTTTGGACACCTTGTGCAGCTCGAGCGGCAACGCAACGTTCGACTGCACCGTTCGCCAATCGAGCAGCCCTGCCTGCTGAAATGCGATGCCGTACTTCTGTTCGACCCGAGCTTGCCGCGCCGTCAGACCGAACACCGACACCGCACCGGAGGTGGGTTGCTCGAGATCTGCGATGACGCGAAGCAGCGTCGACTTGCCGCAGCCGGAAGGGCCGATCAGGGAGACGAATTCGCCGGGAGCGATCGACAGCGACACATTGTCCAGCGCTGTCACTCCCCCATCGAAGGTCTTGCCGACGCTCTCGACGTCAACGGCATGCACGGTCATCAATCCGCCCTTCGCGCAGGAGTACGGCCTGCATATCGCCCAAGAGCGATATCGAGCAGGGCCACCAATCCGGTGACCACGAGTCCGAGCACCGCTGCACCCAGAACAGCTGCGTACAGACGAGACGCGTCACCTGTCGCCTGTTGCGAGAACACGATGATCTGCCTGCCGATACCGCCGGTGGTTCCGGTCGAGATCTCGGCAACGACAGCACCGATCACAGCGGCAGCGGCAGCCAGCCGCAGAGACGGGATCAGGTGCGGCACCGAGGCCGGGAGCCGTAGCCGCACAAGTGTGGTCCACCATCCGGCCGCGTAACTGTGCATCAAATCCAGGGATGCCCGGTCGGGTGCACGTAGGCCGCGCAGCATCCCCACCGCCACCGGGAAGAACGCGAGATACGACGCGATGACGGTGATGCTCATCCACGGCTGCCAGGCGTACCCGCCGATGGCGATCTTCCCGCCCCAGCCGGCGACGAGCGGTGCCAGCGCAATCAGCGGCACCGTCTGGGAGACGATCACGTAGGGCAAGACGGACCGCTCCACCCACACGAACCGTTGCATGGCCACAGCCAGCACCAGTCCGACCACCGCCCCCAGAACGAATCCGAGCACCGCAAGACCGAAAGTGAACAGTCCGCTCGAGACGATCGCAGCGCCGACACTGCGCGCCCCGGCAACGTTCACCTCCGGCTCGGTCAGCGCCGCCAGCACCGACCACACATGCGGCAGAGCGCCGTCGTCGGTGCGCGGCAACACCCGCACACCGCCGACACTCACGCCGTTCTCGGGGACGAGCACTTTCACCAGCTCCCACAACACCAGAAGCAACACGATTGCGGCCACCGCCATGACCGGTCGACGAAGCCCTCGCGCCGAGCGGGCGGGAGTAGGAGCTACCACCGCCGCCTGATCGAGAACACCGGTCACGACGTAGCCGTCACGGACTTGCGGATCTGCGGAATGATGCTCTCTCCGTACGCCTCCAGCGTCGCAGCCTTGGCGTCGTGCTGGAGGTAGACCGAGAACTGGTCGACGCCGAGTGCCTCCAGATCCTTCAGCTTGGCGATGTGATCGGCCGGGGTGCCGAGCAGGCAGAACCTGTCGATCACCTCGTTCGGAACGAATTCTGCGTGCGAGTTTCCTGCTCGACCGTGCTCGTTGTAGTCGTACCCGGTACGTGTTGCGATGTAGTCGGTGAGTGCCTGAGGCACCCCGCCGCCATCACCGCCGTAGCGCGCGACGATATCGGCGACGTGGTTGCCGACCATCCCGCCGAACCAGCGGCATTGGTCGCGGGCATGTTCGAGGCCGGCCTCGGTACCGTCGGTCACATAGGCGGGAGCGGCCACGCAGATCGAGATCGAAGCGGGATCGCGACCCGCCTCCTCGGCCGCAGCACGTACTCGACCGATCGTCCAGGCAGCGATATCCGGATCGGCCAACTGCAGGATGAAGCCGTCCGCTACCTGCCCGGTGAGCTCGAGGGCTTTGGGTCCGTAGGCCGCGACCCACACCTCGAGCTTCGAGTGCTCTGCCCACGGGAACTGCACTGTCGTCTCACCGACTCGGGCGCTACGCCCGTTCGCGAGACTGCCGATCACATCGATCGACTCACGAAGCGCGGCAAGCGTTGTCGGCTTACCACCGAGAGCGCGGACCGCGGAATCGCCACGCCCGATGCCGCAGACGGTGCGATTGCCGAACATGTCGTTGAGCGTCGCGAATGTCGATGCCGTCACCGTCCAATCGCGGGTAGCCGGATTGGTGACCATCGGACCCACCGTCACGCGCCTGGTCGCGGCCAGAATCTGGCTGTAGATGACGTACGGCTCCTGCCACAGCAGATGCGAATCGAAGGTCCATACGTGCGAGAAGCCATGTGTCTCGGCCTGTCTGGCCAGATCGATCACACGGGACGCCGGCGGATTGCACTGCAGCACTACCCCGATGTCCATGGCTCAGATCAGATTCTGCGACAGGTCGCGTCGGACGAAGCTGCCGTGTCCTGCAGTGCCGGAGTAAGATCCGCCGTCGACGATCACCCGCCCGCGAGACATCACGGTGTCGACGTGCCCGTCGATCTCGAAACCCTCGTACGCGGAGTAGTCCATGTTCATGTGATGGGTCTTGTCCACTCCGATGCTGGTGTGCCCGTTCGGATCGTAGATCACGATGTCGGCATCGGCTCCGGGGCTGATGACGCCCTTCTTCGGGTACATGCCGAACATCCGGGCCGGGGTGGTGCAACAGACATCCACCCACTTCTCGAGGGTGATCTTTCCGCTCTTCACCCCTTGGAACATCAAATCGATCCGATGCTCCACCGACCCGATTCCGTTGGGAATCTTGGAGAAGTCGCCGATACCCATCTCCTTCTGGTCCTTCATACAGAACGGGCAATGATCGGTACTGACGGTTGCGACGTCACCGGTGCGCAGGTAACGCCACAGTTCGTCCTGATGCCCCTCGGCCCGCGACCGCAGAGGCGTCGAGCACACCCATTTGGCCCCCTCGAAACCCGGCGCACCGAGCTGTTCTTCGAGCGACAGATAGAGATACTGCGGACACGTTTCGGCAAACACGTTCTGCCCGTTGCCCCGAGCCTGCGCAATCTGCTCGAGCGCCTGCTTGGCGGATACGTGCACCACATACAGCGGCGCGCCGGTGACGTCGGCCAGCATGATGGCTCGGTGCGTCGCCTCCTCCTCGAGCTGCCACGGACGCGACGTCCCGTGGAAGTACGGGGCCGTGTCTCCGCGTGCGATCGACTGCGCCACGAGAACGTCGATGGCAATGCCGTTCTCCGCGTGCATCATCAGCAACGCACCTGTTTCGGCCGCCGACTGCATGGCGCGCAGAATCTTGCCGTCGTCGGAGTAGAAGACGCCCGGGTAGGCCATGAAGAGTTTGAAGCTGGTGACACCCTCGGAGACCAACTCGCTCATGGCTTTCAGGGAATCGTCGGTGACGTCGCCGATGATCTGGTGAAACCCGTAGTCGACGGCGCACTTCCCTGCCGCTTTCTCGTGCCACTGTGCCAATGTGTCCTGTACTCGCTGGCCAGGAGTCTGAATCGCGAAGTCCACGATGGTCGTCGTACCACCCCAGGCTGCCGCGCGCGTTCCGGTTTCGAAGGTGTCGGAGGCGAACGTGCCACCGAACGGCATCTCCATGTGGGTGTGTCCGTCGACGCCGCCCGGAATCACGTACTTCCCGGTGGCGTCGATGACGACGTCTGCCGAGGTCTTCAAGTCTGCGGCCAGTGACACCGAGCCCGGTGCCAATACTGCGACGATGGTTTCACCGTCGATGAGCACATCCAATTCCTGTGCGCCGGTGGTGGATACCACGGTTCCACCGTGCACGAAGGTGGTGGCCATCAGGGTTGCACCAGCGGGCCGTAGGCGTCGGGTCTGCGGTCACGATAGAAGGCCCATCGGTCACGGACCACCTTGATCAAGTCCATGTCCAGATCTCGAACGACGATCTCGGGCTCGGAATCCGACGCCACCTCGCCGACGAATTTGCCCTCGGGGTCCACGAAGTAGCTGGTCCCGTAGAAATCGTCGTCTCCGTATTCGGATTCGATTCCGACCCGGTTGATCGCGCCCACGTAGTACTCGTTCGCGACGGCAGATGCGGGTTGCTCGAGCTTCCACAGGTAGTTCGACAGGCCGCGCGAGGTAGCCGAGGGATTAAAGACGATCTCCGCGCCGGCAAGGCCCAACGCACGCCAACCTTCGGGAAAGTGCCGGTCGTAGCAGATGTACACCCCGATTCGACCGACCGCGGTGTCGAACACCGGCCATCCCAGGTTGCCGGGTCGGAAGTAGAACTTCTCCCAGAATCCGTTGACATGGGGAATGTGGTGCTTCCGATACTTGCCGAGATAGGTGCCGTCGGCGTCCACCACGGCGGCCGTGTTGTAAAGAAGGCCCGGCTGCTCCTGCTCGTACACCGGCAGAATCATCACGATGCCCAGCTCTTTCGCCAATGCGGCGAAACGATCGACGGTGGGCCCGGGTACCGATTCGGCGTATTCGTAGAATTTTGCGTCCTGCAATTGGCAGAAGTACGGACCGTAGAAAAGTTCCTGGAAACAAACGACTTTCGCGCCCTGCTCGGCGGCGGACCGAGCAAACCCCTCGTGCGCCGCGATCATCGTTTCTTTGTCACCGGTCCACTTGCTTTGGACCAGTGCAGCTCGAACTGTGGACATCATTGGCACTCCATCTCTCGCTGGCTTGCACCCTCGAGAATATTTTGCGCCGTGTTACGGGATCGTTCGTCCGGTTTCGTATGTATTAATCGTCCGTGGTGTGCACAGGTGGGATGCTGATCAGTTGGACTTCGGCAACAGTGCACGCACGGAGTCGATGGTGTCGGCAGTCGCGAGGTTCTTATCGGGTCGGTACCGCAGGACTCGCGCGAATCGCAGCGCCACGCCGCCCGGGTAGCGTGGGCTGACCTGCACGCCGTCGAGTTCGATCTCGACGATCAGTTCGGGGCGCAGATACACGGTGTGCTCGTCGCGCCCTCTCTCGTGTTTGGGAAATTCCTCGGTCTGCCATTGCAACAGAACGTCGGTCAGGCCTTTGAACGTCTTGCCGACCATGATCGGATCACCGCCATCGGGATCGCGAGCTCCGAGGTGCAGATTGGACAGGTAACCGGTACGACGTCCGTATCCCCACTCGGCTCCGAGGACGACGAGGTCGAGGGTGTGTTCGGGTTTGACCTTCTGCCAGCTCTTTCCGCGGCGGCCTGCGGCATACGGCGCTCCGAGAGCCTTCAGCATGACCCCCTCGTGCCCGGCGTCGAGTGCAGCATCGAAATGGGCGGCTGCTCCGTCCGCATCGGGCCGAACGGCACTGGGAATTCGGTGCCCCGGTGCCACTCGTTCGAGTGCAGCCAGCCGCTCTTCGAGGGGCACATCGAGCAAATCGTCGCCGTCCAGGTGCAGACAATCGAAGAAGTAGGGCTGCAGCAGGAGTTCGTGCGTGCTCTCCGCGCCGAACCGGCTCATCGTTTCCTGGAACGGTCGCGGCCGCCCACTGTCGTCGAGAGCAAGGGTCTCCCCGTCGAGGACCACTGAGTCGCACGGCAGTGCGAGTACGAGTTCCACCAACTCGGGCACGCTCGCAGTGATGTCTCGCAAGGTCCGCGTGTAGATGCTCACGACGGTTCCGGAGCGGTGCACCTGAATTCGAGCGCCGTCGAGCTTGTATTCGACGGTGACGTCGCCGTCCAGTTGCTCCCACGCCGCGCGCAGAGATTCTGCGGGCGAGGCCAACATCGGGCGGACCGGGCGTCCCACCTCGAGCCGGAACGCATCCAGGGCCTCTACGCCGCCGGTGATCGCGGCAACAGCAGTGGCCGACAGGCGGCCCGAGAGCATGAACGCGCGACGCACCGGCGCCTGCGGAAGATTAGTGGCGGCTGCGACCGCGTCGACCATGATTCCCTCGAGCGCCCCCTGACGGAGTTCGCCGGTGACGAGCCTGATGAGAAACTGCCGCTCCTCCGCGGTGCAGCGCGAGAAGAGGTCCGTCAACAGCGCTACTCGCCGCGCAGCCGACCCGGCACCCGACGTCGACGCGACCGCGGAGATCGCATCGTCGACCTCGGTCACCGTCAACGTCGAGACCTCGGCGGAGGTGACGTCGAGATCGGCCAGCGTGCGCCAACCGACTCCTATTCGTCCCTGCCGCAACTCCCCCGACAGCCACGACACCGCGGATTCGATGTCGCCGGCTTCCGCCTCGGCGAGCACCGCGCTCAGCTGCTCGATCTTGACCTTGCGCGAGCGCGTCGCGGCCACGGCACGGGAGGCTTCGACGATCCTGGACATCAACACTCACCGAACATAACTGCACCTACCGACAGGCTGCTGACATCCAATTGTTACCGCTGGGACTCGAGCGACCGGTGTTCTTGCTGTTACGTTCGATTCATGTCAGCAACGTCCATGCGACAGGACGCATGGTGACGTGTCAGCTGAATCCGAGAACCCGGTCGCCCCAGGCAGCGCGCATGTCGCCGTCGGGATCCTCGACCAGGGTGTCGGATGTGTCGATCACCAGCGTCCATCGCGTCTTCTCGGTGTACGGAGCCCAGTGCTTGGACGCGTCCAGCGCAGCGGGCACGCCGTACCGCGCGAAAGCGAGCCACCGCCTCTGGATCCGCGCCGCCACCGCCATCGCCGGTTTACGTCCACCGAGCCAGAACGTCGGGTCTCGGTTCAACGTCCCGAAATTGCCGAAGACGTACGGCAGTTCGGTTGCGTGTCCGGCGCCCACACGAGCCGCTTTGAGCATCGGTGTCGCGTGATCGAATCTGTACATCCAGGTCGGCGAGTGCCTGCTGTGCGCGTCGGCGATCCACATGCTCGGCATGACGAATCCCGCGTCACGCGACATGGCTTGTGCGCCGGCCGGTTTGTTCCGGTCCGGGTAGGCCGCCATGATCTCGGCGACTCGGTGAGCGGGAAGATCGGCATGATCGTGGGCAATGGCCCGGAACATCTCCGAGACGGTGTCGGAGGTGATGGGCATCAACGGGGACTTCATGAATCGGAAGATCGACGGCTCGTCGTGGTTGGTGCCGATGATCAGTGGAATCTTGTGCGAGAGCCCTTTCTGGAACGCCGCCACCGGGTAACGCGGAACGATGTCACCGTCCACGACCGGCGAAAGACCCAAAGTGCCAGGAACTCTCGTGGGAACTTCGTAGCAGAGCGTGTCCCCCGCGGTGACCAACCTGCTGAAGTGCATGTCGAACAATTCGCCGATGTCGTCCCGGTCGACACCCACCAATTCGAGAAATCTCGACGCCACCGCGGCACCTCGATCGGGGCCGTACACCGATGTCGCAGGAGCACTCTGCACGATCGCTTGCTGAAACAGGCCCTCGGCCTTCGGAGACGTCATCAACGTGGTGACCGATGCGCCCCCGGAGGATTCGCCGAACAGGGTGACTCGATCGGGATCGCCACCGAACGCGGCGATGCACTCGCGCACCCATTCGAGGGCTGCGATCTGGTCTCGCAGTCCCAGATTGGTCTCGAACGTGTGCTCGTCGGTGGAGAACGACGACAAGTCGAGGAACCCGAAGGCACCGAGGCGGAAGTTGATCGAGACCACGACCACGTCGCCGTTCTCGCTCAGATGTCGCCCGTCGTACACCTGTTGCGCAGAAGAACCGAGCGAATACGCGCCGCCGTGGATCCACACCAGCACCGGACGCAGTTCGCCGTCGGGCCGTGGTGCCCACACGTTGAGCGACAGGCAATCCTCGGAGATGGACAACGACGGATCGATCGGGACCGGACTGTCGCGACCCTGTGGTGCCATCGCACCGAAGTGCAGACCGTCGAGCACGCCGTTCCACGGTTGCAGGGGACGCGGCGATCGGAATCTGAGCTTCCCCACCGGCGGCGCCGCGTAGGGAATTCCCCTCCATGCCACGATCGGCGATGCGTCGACGGCGACCGGATAGCCGAGAACTTCGCCGTACGGCGTGCTCACACACACGGTGGAGTCGGACGCGTTGCCCATCGAGCCTCCTGTTCGTTCGCTGCCCAACGTACCAACATCACCCCTGGGCTCGGCGACGCTTCTTTCGGCGTCGACGCCCCCGAGCGAAGGAATCGACGATGAGAAGAATCGGATGTGCCGCAGCGGCAGTCGTGGCAGTCGGGCTACTGGCCGCCTGCGGTTCCAGTGGCGGCGACGGGGCGATGGCCACCGTCATCACCGACCGCCCCACCCCCATCACCGCGCTTCCGACCACGCCCCGCAGTACGCTCTCACCCTCACCTGCGTCCACGACGCCGCCGGCGTCCACCACGCCGCCACCCACCACCACGGCAACGCCGACGACTTCGGCAGCGGCTCAGGTCGATTCGAAGGACTACGCGGGCAAAGCACCTGGCTGGTACTACTTTTCGAGCCCCAGTGGAAAATTCGAGTGCGGTATCGCCGTGCTGAACACCTCGATCGCCGGTTGCCACGGTTCGCTCCCCGATTCGGCACCGAAGGTTCCTGGAAGCGGAGCCTCGGAGTCCGTCGTCGAACCCAATGCCGTGCAGTTGATCGCTGGGTCACCGGCGAAGTTCGAGAGCCTCGGCGATCCCAAGTTCCATCGTTTCGACGGCCCCGCGGCGGCACTGCCGTACGGCGAGGTGCTCACCGTCCCCGGCAGCGGATCCACCAACGGCCTGCAATGCAGCGTCGACGAGCAAGCCGGCGTCACCTGCACCGACCAGGTCGGCCATGGCTTCACCGTCTCGGCCGAGGATTTCGACCTTCGCTGACGGCGTCGTTTGCGCGGCAAAGGACCAGGCGTAATGTCCGAGTACGGTACGACAATCTCTGCCGTACGGTCTCCCCAGCGGCCGACGCCCCCGCGCGCGGCCAGAAGGTGCGTCACTCATGAATCAGACCTCGGACCACCACACAGCGAAGGTCATCGGCGTCAGCGTCGCCGCAGCTGTGGGTGGCTTCCTGTTCGGCTTCGACAGCTCGGTCATCAACGGAGCCGTCGACTCGATCGAAGATCACTTTTCCCTCGGCTCGTTCACCACCGGCTTCGTGGTGGCGATCGCCCTGATCGGCTGCGCTGTGGGCGCATGGTTCGCCGGTAGCCTCGCGGATCGCTGGGGACGCAAGAGAGTGATGCTGCTGGGCTCGGCGCTGTTCATCATCTCCTCCGTGGGCTCCGGCTTTGCGTTCAGCGTCCCCGACCTCATGCTGTGGCGAGTGCTCGGCGGCCTCGGCATCGGCATCGCGTCGGTGATCGCACCGGCCTACATCGCCGAAATTGCACCGGCCAAATGGCGCGGCTCCCTGGCCTCGCTTCAGCAGCTGGCCATCACCATCGGTATCTTCGCCGCCCTGCTGTCCGACGCACTTCTCGCAGGTGCTGCAGACGGGGCGTCGAACGACCTGTGGTTCGGTGTCGAAGCATGGCGCTGGATGTTCCTCGTGGGCGTCGTGCCGGCACTGGTCTACGGGCTGCTGGCAACACTGATCCCGGAATCCCCGCGGTACCTGGTGGGCCAGCATCTCGACGAAGAAGCAGCGCGAGTGCTCGCCGAGATCACCGGCGAACTGCATCCCGACGAGCGCGTTCACGAAATCAGGCTGACGCTGCGCAAGGAATCACGTTCGTCGTTTGCCGACATCCGCGGGCCGAAGTTCGGCCTGCAACCGATCGTGTGGGTGGGCATCACGATGGCCGTGCTGCAGCAACTCGTGGGCATCAACGCGATCTTCTACTACTCGACGACGCTGTGGCGCTCGGTCGGCTTCACCGAAGACCAGTCGTTCACCACGTCGGTCATCACCGCGGTGATCAATGTGGTCATGACATTCGTGGCGATCCTGTTCGTCGACCGCATCGGTCGGCGCAAGCTTCTATTGGCGGGTTCGCTCGGCATGTTCGTCGGACTGGTCATGGCATCGGTAGCTTTCTCGCAGTCGATCGGTAGCGGCGACGACATCACGCTCCCCGCTCCGTGGGGTGCCATTGCGTTGATCGGTGCCAACCTGTTCGTCATCTTCTTCGCGTCGACCTGGGGTCCGATCATGTGGGTCATGCTCGGCGAAATGTTCCCCAACCGCATGCGAGCCATGGCCCTCGGCATCGGCACGGCAGCCAACTGGATTGCCAACTTCGCTGTGACGCTTGCCTTCCCGCCGCTCACGTCGTCGGTCGGCCTGTGGGCCATCTACGCCGGCTTCGCACTGTTCGCGGCCTTGTCGTTCTTGTTCGTCAAGGCCAAGATCACCGAGACCAAGGGTATGGAACTCGAAGACATGCTGGGGTGAGCCCGGGCCGCAGATACAGGGGCGGCGGCACCGACACCAGGTGACCGGTGTTACTGTCGCTTTCGTTCTGACACGGGGTGTGTCCGCCGATGCGGATGCTGAGATCAAACCCGCCGAACCTGATTCAGGTAATGCTGACGAAGGGATGTCGAAGGCGATGACGCCTGTTGTATCTGCGGACCCGGTCCGCTTCACCGATCTCCTGTGGGATGCCTCCGCGCATATCCGGCACGCGATCGACGACCTAAAATTCCTCCGACTGCTCGGTGCCGGGACACTTCCGCTCGATGCGTTCCGTCGGTATCTGGAGCAGGACTCGCTCTATCTGAGCGGGTACGTGAAGTCGTTGTCCTTGCTGGCCGCACATGCACCGAACCCGCTCGCCGGGGCATTCTGGGCAAGCGCCGCCGCGAGCGCCATGGACGAGGCATCGTCGCACGAGGCCATGCTGAACGGGGGGTCGCTCCCCTCGTCGACGTCGACTCCGGAGGCTTCACCGGAGTGCCTGGGCTACACGTCCTACCTGATCGCCACTGCAGCAACCGAGCCGTATGCCGTGGCCGCCGCCGCGGTGCTGCCGTGTTTCTGGATCTACGCGGAGGTCGGCCGCTCACTCGCCGCGGCAGCGAAGACGGTTCTCGATCGCGATCCCGAACACCCCTATGCGCAATGGGTGGCTGCCTACGACGCACCCGAATTTCATGCCATCGTCGACGCTGCGAAGACTTTCGTGGACGACGCCGCTGCGGCTGCGACGCTCGATCAGCGCAAGCAGATGATCGACGCCTTCGTCGTCGCGTCGCGATACGAATTGATGTTCTGGGACAGCGCTTTACATCCCACTGCGTGGCCCCTGGCCGAGAGCGCGGTGTACGCATGAGAACCACACGAATCCTCGCCACGCTTGCAGCGGCGGTCGTGGCAACCACCGGGCTGGCAGGTTGCTCGGAATCGACCGATTCCGACACCATTCGATTCGCCCTCGACTGGACCCCGAACACCAATCACACCGGCCTGTACGTTGCCCTGCAAGAAGGCTACTTCGCCGACGCCGGGTTGAACGTAGAGGTTCTGCCCTACAACAACACTGCAGCGGACACGCTCGTCGATGCCGGTAACGCCGAGTTCGGCATCAGCACCCAGAGTTCGGGGGTGTTCGCCACCTCGGCGGGCGCGCAGACCGTCTCTGTTCTCGCACCGCTACAGCATTGGGCGACCGGCATCGGAGTCCGCGCAGATCGAGACGACATCCCGAGCCCCAAGGCCCTCGACGGCAAGGTCTATGCCGGCTTCGGCGAATCCGGGGAGCAGGCCGGACTCCAGCAGGTCATCAAGAACGACGGTGGCACAGGCGAATACGAGACCGTCGTCCTGGGAACCTCGGCGTACGAGGCGGTGTATTCGGGCACCGCGGACTTCACCGTCTCCTACTTCGCGTGGGAGGGCATCGAAGCCGAACACAGCGGAACCCCGATGAAGTACTTCGATTACACCGACTACGGATTTCCCGACGCCTACGCTCTCACCATCAGTGGCAACGAACCCTGGCTCGCTGCCCACCCGGACGAGGCGAAGAAGTTCGTACAGGCCCTGCAACGCGGTTACCAACTCGCTGCCGACGATCCGGACAGAGCTGCCCAGGATCTGATCGACGCCAACCCCGGAACCTTCACCGACGAGTCGCTCGTTTTCGAGAGCCAGGAGATGCTCGCAGCGAAGTACATGAAGGATGCCTCCGGCGAGGTCGGCAGACAGAGCCTCGACAAGTGGACGGCGTACTCGAAATTCCTGTACGAGAGCGGTGTACTGGCCGATCAGAACGGCACCCCTCTCACGACGGAGCCGGACTGGTCGACGTACTTCACCAATGACTACCTCGGCGATCGGTAAGCCGGTCACCGCTGAGCGAGACACGTTCTCGTTCAGTGGAATCCGCGCCTCCATCCGCTGGGCGTGGCCCGCAGTCACCGTTGTCGCCGCGCTGATAGCTGCCTGGCAGGTCTACGTCCAGGTCAGCGGCATCCGCCCGCAGGTGCTGCCGTCGCCCGGTCGCGTCGTCGTGCAGGGTTGGGCGCAGCGTGACGCGATCGCCGAAAACGCGGCTGCGACCCTGCAGGTGACGCTCGTCGGTTTTGCGGTCTCCCTGGCCCTCGCCTGGCTACTGGCCGTTGCGGTGGATTTCTCGCCGTGGCTCCGGCGCGCATTCGTACCACTCTTCGTCGTGTCGCAGACGCTGCCGATCATTGCCATCGCACCCTTGCTGATCATCTGGTTCGGTTTCGGTTTGCTCCCCAAGGTTCTGGTGATCGCTCTGGCCACGTTCTTCCCCATGGCCATCGGGCTGATCGAGGGCTTCGCGGCGGCCGATCGCGATGCGCGGTCTCTCCTCGTGAGCATGGGAGCCTCACGCTGGCAACAGTTTCGGTACGTACGCCTACCGTCTGCTCTCCCCCGGTTCTTCACCGCACTACGCATCGGTATCACCTACGCGGTCGTCGGGGCGATCTTCGCCGAATACGCCGGAGCGAGTGCAGGGCTGGGCATCTACATGAGCCAACAGAAGAACTCGTTCCGAACCGATCTGGTTCTTGCCGCGGTGGCCGTCACAGCCGTGATCAGTGTGGTGCTCTTCGTCTCCACGTTCGTGGTGGAGCGATTGGTTGCTCCGTGGGCACGCCACGGTTCGGCGGGACTGCATGTCTGAACCGCCCGCCTCCGACAACTGCATCGTTGTTCGCGATCTGACCAAATCGTTCGGCGACAAGCGTGTGCTGGACGGCGTCTCGTTCGATGCGAAGCCCGGCGAGTTCGTCTCGATCATCGGGCCGAGCGGATCCGGCAAGAGCACGGTCTTCAACATGCTGGCCCAGCTCGACCGACCCGATTCCGGCACGGTGAATGCGCCACCATGCGCCTACATGCCGCAGAAGGACCTTCTGTTTCCCTGGCGATCCGTGTTGGACAACACGACTCTCGGACTCGAAGTGCAGGGTGTCGCCAAGAAGGAAGCGCGGGCGCGGGCGCGGGAACTGTTCCCGGTGTTCGGCCTCGACGGATACGAGTCGGCCAGGCCGGCCGAGCTCTCCGGCGGCATGCGCCAGCGAGCTGCGCTACTACGGACGGTGGTGCAGGGCCGGTCGGTGCTGTTGCTCGACGAGCCGTTCGGTGCGCTGGACTCGTTGACCCGCAGCGACATGCAGTCCTGGTTGCAGCAGGTCTGGTCGGACTTTCGATGGACGGTGCTGATGATCACGCACGACATCCGTGAGGCGGTGTACCTCTCCGATCGGGTCGTCGTCCTCTCCCCCAGGCCTGCCCACGTGCGACGGCAGGTCGAGGTAACCCTTCCCCGCCCACGGAGTCTAGGGATCGTGACGACACCTCAGTTCGCTGCGGTGGAGAAGCAGCTGATGGATGTTCTGTTGAACGTGTCGTCACCTCGGTAGCACCTCGCCAGGCTGATCGGGTCCTACCTGGGCGACGCCCCGCCGAACTGCTGCGCGAGTTCCTCGACCGCGACATACGCGGACTCGAGATTGGCTTGCGCCTGCGGAATACGGGGTGCCAGCGCCGGCACCCGCTCGGCAAGCGTCAGATCGACCGGGACGAAGTGGACGTCCATCCCGAGCGCGACCCCGAGGACCTGCCGCAACTGGGCCGTGGTGTGATCGGCCGACGCGCCGTCCGTACCGGGGGTGTAGTCGTTGCCGCGGCTCGTCACCACCACGGCAGGTTTGCCGACGAGGGGTGCCGTGTCGGCGTCGAACGGGACGGTGATGCCGGGAACGTGCACGTAATCGATCCACGCCTTCAAGGTCGACGGGATCGACCAGTTGTACATCGGTGCGCCGATGAGCACAACGTCCGCCGAGATCAGTTCTTCGATCAGTTCGGTCTGCAGCGCCTCGGCGGATGCCTCCACACTTTCGTCGGCTGTGCGCAGGTGTGGTGCCCAGTGCAGTGCAGAGGTGGGGAGGTGCGGCAACGGATTCAGGTGTAGGTCTCGATAAATCACGGAGTGGTCGGTGCCGATCGAATGCCAGCTGTCCGAGAAGCGGGACGTGACCCGACGGCTGATCGAACGAACCGGGTCGGCGGACGAATCGAGATGCAACAACTGCGGCACTGAAGCACTCCTTGTGAGTCGGGTGCCTCGAGCCTATGCGTACGGTCCGCTTCTATCCTGTTCGAATGGACTTCCGATTCGTCATGCCCGCTCTCGCGTCGCGCTCGGCCACGCAACTCGCGGCCATCGTACACAAGCGAACCGGTGCGGACGTCGATGTCAGAATCGGCGATTCGTCGGTCCCACTCGACGACGCGGCGCGCACTGCTGTGCTCGAACTACTCACCCAGCTGGCCACCGGCCGAGCGGTGGCAATCGGAACTGTCGACGAGCTTCTCACGACTTCACAAGCCGCAGCAGTACTCGGGGTCTCCGATACCTATGTCCGACGGTTGGCCGATGCCGGCGATCTACCCATCGAGATGCGCGGAACCCATCGACGATTCAGGCTCGAAGATCTTCTGCGGCAGCGTGATCGGTTCAGGTGACATCGCCGCGGACCGTCAGCCCGCCTCACGCTCCATGTGCTCGGACTGCACAGTCATCAGATCACGAAACGCCTGTCCGGCGGCCATCCACAGTTGTTCGGAGTCGATGTAGTCGACTCCGCGGATCTCGACGTCACCCAGGTAGGCACCGACGTCCACCGACAACATGCCGATGACGGACGACACGTCGGCGTCGAGATACGCGGTTTGAGTGTTCTGCAGCTCGCGAAACTGGGCCGAGAAGAACTCGGCTGGGATTCTTCGATCGACGAACTGCGCGATGAGGAACACGAAACGGGACGCGTGGGCCGAACCTGACCGGTAGGAATGCTCCATGGTGAATACCTCTCCCCACGGTCGACAGCACCCCTCGCACTGTCGACCGTTGAGCTCGCTGATACCCGAACTTCGATGTACGAACGAACTCTCGAACATCGATTCGACCCAGTGGCTAAAACAGGGAGCTCGTCCTACCAGCGCTAGATTAATCCGACCCTTCGCCCGTTTCCGGCCGATGGAACAATTTGGTGAGCAATCACAACGAAGCCCGTCCGGCCTGCGGTTCTTTAATGAAACGACCCCAGCGGAGCTCGATCTGGAGTGTCCAGTTGCCAGAATTGCCAGCCGTCACGCTCTTCGACATCTCCGCTGATGTGGGTGGCGACGGCACTGGCGGCGACGGACGGGTTGTCGAACCGCCGACCCTCCATCGGTCCAGCAGTGATCTCCAACCGCTGGGTCTCGGGGTCGTAGCGGCCGCTCAGCCGATAGCCCTCGCAATCAGCGACGACCCGCACACGGTTGTCGACCACTTCTTCTTCGACGACGACCTTGGACTTTCGCGTTGCTTTGACCCGGGGCGTACGAACCCACGTCTGCTCCGGACCGACATCGAGCGTGGTGTCCAACGTGGAGCTCAGACCCAACAGGTCCCACCGCTCACTGCCATGTGCCACCCGGTCCACCGCGATAGCGTGATGTCCGGTTCTGGTGCGAAGAGGCGAATCCTGAACCCACAAATCCACTTCCCCGCGAATGTCGGTAGCCATCTCTTCCGAGGACACCATGTAGAAGCGCGGCGCTTCGTTCGCCAGGTCGACGAACACCCAATACGAGGATCCGGTGTCGTCGCTCTCGAGCGACTCGTCTTGCCTGCGAGCCTTCCAATCCCCGGTGACCTTCGATCGCACTCGTACGATGCACGAGGATTTTCCGTCCATCGACCAGACCTGCACGGGGTTACGACGGGACGTGGTCAGCCGCTCCGCACGTCCACCGCGCTGCGCCACGGTTCGAATGAATGCCTTGATTCCCCGGTCGGATGTGTCTTCCACGGATTGCCACCTTCAGCCTCGAGAGCCCCCCGTACTTATGAAGAGCGGTGTTGCGACGGGTGGCGCTTGCACGACTCGGTTTACCTCACCCTACTGCTTCGACCCACGCTCGAGTAACCGCCGAACACCCCGTCGGGCGAGTGCCGGTTACGGTGAGCAGAGCGAACTCGGCCGGGAGGTACCGACATGCAGGTGACGATCACCCATGACAGTGCGAACAATCGATTCGAGATCTACGTCGATTCTCAGCTGGCCGGCTACTCGGAGTACCTCGAATCCGACGGCGTCAGAACGTTCCATCACACCGTCACTGTTCCTCGATTTCGCGGCCGCGGTCTCGCAGCAACACTTACCGAGCACGCACTGGACGACACCAGCACGCAGGGACTCCGGGTGGTCCCTGCGTGCTGGTTCGTTCGCGATTTCATCGAAGCGGCAGGCGATCGTTATTCCGATCTGGTCCAGCGTTGAGTTCACCTCATCGACGACGTCCCGACGTGGACGTCGGATTCGAACGTCCCGTCATCGCAGTCCTCGGGTTCTCCGGTGCCGATGACATCGACTTCCCGTGAGTTCTGCTTGCTCGCAGACGATTTCGCTGCCCTTTCCGCCAAGACTCGAAGCCGCTCGTAGTTCCGGACACCACGCTCCACGCGTTGTCGGTGTTCGTTCAAGATCTGTTCGTATTGGTACATCTGTTCTCCTACAACAAGTATGGACGCCGAACACAGCGATGCGCTGCGCGGCGAGGAATTCGAAGGGTGCCACTTCACCTTCGGTCCGAAGCTCTACTCAGAGAGCACTATTGGCAATACCCGCAAACCGAGTGCAGCCGACTCGTCGGCTTGCGTACTTCGATTCTGCTGCCATTGTCCACCTCCACGGTCTCTACGATCTGCCTGTGCCATGATCATGCACGGCCTGAGCCGTGAACTCCACCGAATTAATTCATGCACGAGCGACAGACGCGCCTTTGACTCGAATCTCATTGCACGATAGTTGATTTCGACCGAAGAACCCGGCCCTCTCGCACTCGCCTCTGCGATCGACGCTGCCGACGTGCGATCGGAGCACTGGAGCGTCGACGCTATCGAAAGCACAACCGTCGGCCTCGACGTGAGTGCGCCCGCCGCGACGGCACATACGCTTGCGGCCGCTTCAGGTGGACGAGCGTGCGGTGAGCAGTGGGGTGCACCATCATGTACGGCCGGCAAACGCGCGCATTCGTTCGTGAGGAGCGCGATCCTGGCACCATCATGTCCGCGGACCGATCCAAGGACTGTTGAGCGTGCACCGGTGTATCGATTCCTGGGACAGACCGGTCGCTCTGCGCGTCGGGCGATGGCAAACGCGTGCGCGTTCGTCCGCCGCACGGGGATTGGCGTTCATCGGTGTGACGACTCTGCGCGCGTCTGGCGAACGCGCTCGCGTGTGCCCTGACGCTCACCATGGCGTTGACGGTTCCGCTCGCTGGGTGAGCCGGCAGCGATTCGGTCTGTGCGCTCCGATATGCAGTCTCGAGACACTGCAAGGTCGTTAGCTGTGGGCGTTCGACGCCCACCACGATCGGACGGCGCATGAGAGCGGTGAATGCTGTTGTGTGGGCAATGGTTTCGAAATGCGGAATGCCCCCGACCGCGAGGGTCGGGGGCATTCCGGGAAAGTGTGTTCGGCGGTGTCCTACTCTCCCACACCCTGTCGAGTGCAGTACCATCGGCGCTGGAGGGCTTAGCTTCCGGGTTCGGAATGGGACCGGGCGTTTCCCCTCCGCTATGGCCGCCGTAACTCTGCGAAACAGTGTCACGAGCGAACACAACGGTCATACGATCGGCAAGTTCGTGGCTACCCCCGAA
>NZ_LMRR01000012.1 GCF_001426085.1 Rhodococcus sp. Leaf278 | reverse complement strand
TCGACCGCGTCGACGGCGGAGGCGTCGACGGTGTGGGTGGCACCGAGGTCGAGAGCCCAGTCGAGTTTTCCTTTGTCGCGGTCGACGGCGATGATCGTCGACGCCCCGGCCAGGCGCGCTCCGGCGATCGCGGCGTCACCGACACCGCCGCAGCCGATCACCGCCACCGAATCCCCGCGGGAGACGTGGCCGGTGTTCATCGCGGCCCCGAGCCCGGCCATCACCCCGCAGCCGAGCARYCCGACGACGGCGGGATCGGCGTCGGCGGCGACCTTGGTGCAYTGGCCTTCGTGGACGAGGGTCTTCTCCGCGAACGCCCCGATCCCCAACGCCGGGGTCAGTKCGGTGCCGTCGTCGAGGGTCATCTTCTGGGCGGCGTTGTGGGTGTCGAAGCARTACCAGGGGGTGCCGCGTTTGCAGGCYCGGCATTCCCCGCACACCGCGCGCCAGTTCAGGACGACGAAGTCGCCGACCTCGACGTGCTCGACGCGATCTCCGACGGTCTCGACGATGCCGGCGGCTTCGTGTCCGAGCAGGAACGGGAACTCGTCGTTGATGCCGCCCTCGCGGTAATGCAGGTCGGTGTGGCACACCCCGCACGCCTGGATCTTCACCACGACCTCGTTCGGGCCGGGNGAACGGGAACTCGTCGTTGATGCCGCCCTCGCGGTAATGCAGGTCGGTGTGGCACACCCCGCACGCCTGGATCTTCACCACGACCTCGTTCGGGCCGGGATCGGGAATGGTGATCGTCTCGATGGAGACGGGTGCGCCCTTGCTCTTGGCGACGACGGCGCGGACCTGCTGCGGCATGTGTTCCTCCACTGAAAATCGTGTGTTGCGGGCTCGGTCCAGCCTCGCACAACGCATCAGCACGTGGCGACATCTGCATGGGTTCGGCGTACCGAACCGCGGAGTTCACAAGGTTGTGACCGAGTGGGCACGCAGTCTTTGCGTGCGCCCGGTACCTATGAGCAATGTCTGAACCCATGGAGTACGACCTGGTGGTCATCGGCTCCGGCCCCGGCGGCCAGAAGGCGGCCATCGCTGCCGCGAAGCTCGGCAAGCGAGTGGCGATCGTGGAGAAGGGACACATGCTCGGCGGAGTGTGCGTCAATACCGGGACCATCCCGTCCAAGACGTTGCGTGAGGCCGTTCTCTACCTCACCGGTATGAACCAGCGTGAGCTGTACGGGGCGAGCTATCGGGTCAAGGCAGACATCACCCCCGCCGATCTCCTCGCTCGCACCCAGCACGTCATCGGCAGGGAGATCGAGACGGTGCGCTCGCAGTTGCTGCGCAACCGCATCGAACTGATCACCGGTATCGGCAGGTTCGTCGACGCGCACACCATCGCGATCGAGGACGAGTCACGCGGCGAGCGCATCACCGTGACTGCCGCCAACGTGGTGATCGCCACCGGAACCGCGCCGGCGCGTCCCGCGGACGTCGCGTTCGACGACTACCGGGTGTTGGACTCCGACGGCATCCTGAACCTCGAGTTCATTCCCGCATCGATGGTGGTCGTCGGGGCGGGCGTCATCGGAATCGAGTACGCATCGATGTTCGCGGCCCTCGGTACCAAGGTCACGGTCGTCGAGAAGCGAGATTCCATGCTCGACTTCTGCGATCGCGAGATCATCGAGTCGCTGCAGTTCCATCTTCGCGATCTAGCCGTGACGTTCCGATTCGGTGAGGCGGTCACCGCGGTCGACGTCGGACCGAACGGAACGGTCACCACGCTCGCGAGCGGGAAGCGCATTCCGGCGGAGACGGTGATGTACTCGGCCGGCCGGCAGGGACTGACCACGGCGCTCGACCTGGAGAACGCAGGACTCGAGGCGGACGCGCGCGGCCGCATCTTCGTCGACGAGCATTTCCAGACCAAGGTCGATCACATCTACGCCGTCGGCGACGTGATCGGGTTCCCGGCGCTGGCCGCGACGTCGATGGATCAGGGCAGACTGGCGGCGTATCACGCGTTCGGTGAGTCCAGCGCGAAACTGACCGATCTCCAGCCCATCGGCATCTACTCGATACCGGAGGTGTCCTACGTCGGTGCGACGGAGGTGGATCTGACGAAGGGGTCTATCCCGTACGAGGTCGGAGTGTCGCGGTATCGCGAACTGGCGCGCGGCCAGATTGCGGGCGATTCGTACGGAATGTTGAAGTTGCTCGTCTCCACCGAAGACCGGTCCATTCTCGGAGTGCACATCTTCGGGTCCGGTGCGACGGATCTGGTGCACATCGGACAGGCAGTCATGGGATGCGGCGGTACCGTCGATTACCTCGTCGACGCCGTCTTCAACTACCCGACGCTGTCCGAGGCGTACAAGGTCGCCGCGCTGGATGTCACCAACAAGATCCGCGCGCTGGCCAACTTCGACCGCTGACGGGCTTCTCTCGAACCCCGACGACCACCGGGGAATGAACGACAGCTGTCCGGTTGTTCTTTCCATCAGAGATTCGCCACGTTCGACGTCGGCGCGTACACGGTGCATACGAAGGGTCGGCGTATTCTGACCCGAATCTCGCATCGAAGTACCGACGAGTCGATCCGAAAGGGGCCCGGCCATGACCGAACAGTCGAAGATGTACGAGCTGGAATTTCCGGCACCGCAAATCTTCTCCGACGACGGCGTCGGACCCGTCCTCGTGCACGGCTTGGAGGGATTCTCCGACGCCGGTCACGCCGTGAAGTTGGCGACGACTCACCTGCGCGAGAGCCTCGAATCCGAACTGGTGGCGTCGTTCGACGTCGACGAGTTGATCGATTACCGGTCCCGTCGGCCGACGATGACGTTCAAATCCGATCATTTCTCGGATTACGACGCACCCGAGTTGAATCTCTATGCAGTCAAGGACCGAGCCGGCACGCCCTTCCTGCTGCTGGCCGGTATGGAGCCGGATCTGCGGTGGGAGAAGTTCACCACCGCGGTCCGCCTTCTCGCCGAGCAGCTCGGTGTGCGGCGCACAATCGGTCTCGGCTCCATCCCGATGGCTATTCCGCATACGCGCCCGCTCGGGGTCACAGCGCATGCCAGCGACCGGGAGCTGGTCAAGGAAGGCAACAGCTGGGCCGGCGACCTGCAGGTGCCAGGAAGTGCGTCCTCGCTGCTCGAGCTTCGGATGGCTCAGCACGGCCACGAGTCGATGGGCTTCTCGGTGCACGTTCCGCATTACCTCGCTCAGACGGACTACCCGGGCGCAGCCGAAACTTTGCTCGAGAACGTCGGTGAAGCCGCCGAGCTCGATCTTCCGCTCGCAGCGCTCGGCGAGGCCGCGGCGCGAGTGCGCGAGCAGGTGAACGAGCACATCACCGGAAACGACGAGGTGCAATCGGTGGTGCAGGCGCTGGAGCGTCAGTACGACACGTACGTGGCCGCACAGGAGCAACAGTCGACATTGCTGGCCGGTGACGAGCCACTGCCGAGCGGGGACGAACTGGGTGCCGAATTCGAGCGTTTCCTTGCCGAGCAAGCCGGGCTCGACGAGGGCGACGACACCGACCCGAAGTGAGAAGGCACCCCTCCGACAGTGTGAGTAGTCACAGCGACGAGTCGTAGCAACGGTAGAATCGGACAGCGGGAGCGGATCGAAACATACCTGTAACCGCAAATACGCTCGATGTTCTGCCCTGAACGTCATCTCGTGCGAGAGTCGTAGCGACACGTACTCCGGTATGTACCGTCAACACACTCGTACACGGCCACGCCGTACTGCGTCGCACGTGCGGCACACCAGGGAATGTCAGGAGGCGCAGATGGCTACCAGTCCGCGCAGTCGCAAGCTCCGCCCGGTTCCCGATCAAGAACCACGGCTGATCTTCCGGACGATTCACGGATACCGTCGAGCGTTCCGCATGGCCGGTGAGGGCCCAGTGGTGTTGCTGATCCATGGGATCGGCGACAACTCCGAGACCTGGAGCGAGGTGATTCCACACCTCGCGAAGAACTACACGGTGATTGCACCGGATCTTCTCGGGCACGGACGCTCGGACAAACCCCGCGCGGATTACTCCGTCGCCGCGTATGCGAACGGTATGCGCGACCTGCTCTCGGTTCTGGGCATCGAGCACGTCACCGTCATCGGTCATTCACTCGGTGGTGGCGTTGCGATGCAGTTCGCCTATCAGTTTCCCAACATGGTCGACAGATTGGCGCTGGTGTCATCCGGTGGCGTCACCAAGGACGTGCACCCCATTCTTCGGCTCGCGTCGATGCCGTTCCTGAGCGAGGCGGTCAAACTACTTCGCCTGCCGGGCGCGATTCCCGCGGTCAAGCTGGCCGGCGGGATACTGAGCAAGCTGCACAGCTCGCCGCTGCGACCCGGTTCGCTGCTGCACGACACCCCGGACCTGATTCGGGTGTTGAGCGAGCTGCCTGCACCGACCACGTACGAGGCGTATCTGCGGACCTTGCGCGCGGTGGTGGACTGGCGCGGTCAGGTGGTCACGATGCTGGACCGCTGCTACCTGACCGAAAACCTGCCCGTCCTGCTCGTCTGGGGTGATCAGGACTCTGTCATTCCGGTCAGTCATGCGCGGCTCGCTCACTCGGCCATGCCGGGTTCGACTCTCGAGGTGTTCGAGAACTCCGGACATTTTCCGTTCCGTGACGACCCCATGCGCTTTCTACAGGTGGTGGAGGACTTCATCGACTCGACCCCGTCTCTGACCTTCGACGAGGTGCGGTGGCGGAACCTGCTCATCACCGGCGTCGGTGAGGACATGATCAGCGGAAGCGCCAGCACCCGGATGGCTGTTCTCGGTGCCATGGGATCGGACGAGCGCAGCGCGACCTGACGCGTCTCCTCGGCGGCCGATGCTCGGTGTCGATGCGGGACCGACGGCAGATCCCACATAGCCTGTAGAGGTGCTCCTCACCGAACTGATTCCCGATGTCTCCGCCGAGAATTCCGACGGCGTCGACCCGGACGTCCTGTTCGACACCTTCACCACCTGGACCGCCGATCGCGGTCTGACGCTCTATCCCGCGCAAGAAGAAGCTCTCATCGAGCTGGTCTCCGGCTCCAATGTCATCCTCGCCACCCCCACCGGGTCCGGCAAGTCGATGGTGGCCATCGGGGCCCATTACGCCGCGATGGCCGCGGGCATCCGCAGTTTCTACACCGCGCCGATCAAGGCACTCGTCAGTGAGAAGTTCTTCGCACTCTGCGAGATCTTCGGTGCTCAGAACGTCGGCATGATGACCGGCGACGCATCCGTCAACTCCGGAGCCCCGATCATCTGCGCCACCGCCGAGATCGTGGCGAATCTCGCCCTGCGCCAGGGTGCCGGTTCGGACATCGGCCAGGTGATCATGGACGAATTCCACTACTACTCGGAGCCTGATCGCGGGTGGGCCTGGCAGGTTCCGCTGATCGAGCTGCCGCACGCTCAGTTCCTGCTGATGTCGGCGACGCTGGGCGACGTGTCGTTCTTTCGAGACGATCTGACCAGGCGCACCGGCCGAACCACAACGGTCGTCTCCGGCACCGAGCGTCCGGTTCCGTTGATGTTCTCCTACGTGACGACACCGATCAGCGAGACCATCGAAGAACTCGTGCAGACGCACCTCGCGCCGGTGTACGTGGTGCATTTCACGCAGGCCTCGGCTCTCGAACGCGCTCAGGCGTTGACGAGCGTCAACGTCGCGTCCAAACAGGAGAAAGCCGAGATCGCCGAGGCCATCGGAAACTTTCGGTTCACCACCGGATTCGGCAAGACTCTGTCGAGGCTGGTTCGACACGGCATCGGCGTGCACCACGCAGGCATGCTGCCCAAGTATCGGCGCTTGGTCGAGAAGCTCGCGCAGGACGGCCTGCTCAAGGTGATCTGTGGTACCGACACCCTGGGCGTGGGTATCAACGTTCCCATCAGGACCGTGCTGTTCACCGGACTCACGAAATACGACGGCATCAGGACCCGCAAGCTCCGGGCCCGCGAGTTCCATCAGATCGCCGGACGCGCGGGCCGGGCGGGATACGACACGCTCGGCACGGTCGTCGTCGAGGCCCCGGAGCACGATATCGAGAATGCACGGCTGGTGGCCAAGGCCGGCGACGATCCCAAGAAGCTCAAGCGAGTGCAGCGCAAGAAGGCACCCGACGGTTTCGTCTCGTGGGGTGAGCCGACATTCGAGCGGATCATCGCAGCGAGCCCCGAGCCGCTCACCTCTCGATTCTCGGTCAGCAACGCCATGCTGCTCAATGTCATTGCGCGGCCTGGCAATTGCTTCTACGCAATGCGCCACCTGCTCGAAGACAACCACGAAACTCGGGCCGCTCAACGCAAACACATCCTGCGTGCGCTCTCGCTGTACCGCGGATTGGTCGACGCGGGCATCGTCGAGCAGCTCGAGGAACCGGACGCCGACGGCCGACACGCTCGACTGACCGTGGACCTACAGCCGGATTTCGCGCTCAACCAGCCGCTGTCCACCTTCGCGGTCGCATCCTTCGAGCTGCTCGATGTCGAATCCCCCTCCCACGCACTCGACGTGGTGTCGATCATCGAATCGACGCTCGACGATCCTCGCCAGATCCTGATGGCTCAGCAGCATGCCGCGCGCGGTGAGGCAGTCTCACAGATGAAGGCAGACGGCATCGAGTACGACGAGAGAATGGAGTTGCTCGAGGAGGTCACCTGGCCGAAACCTCTTGCAGAACTCCTGGTTCCGGCGTTCGAGATTTACCGCGGCACCCACCCCTGGCTCTCCGAGATCGGACTGTCGCCCAAATCCGTCGTACGCGACATGGTCGAGCGAGCGATGACCTTCGCCGAGCTGATCAGTCACTACGGTTTGATGCGATCGGAGGGACTGGTGCTGCGCTATCTCGCCGACGCGTATCGCACACTGCGCCAGACGGTTCCGCCGGAATCTCGAACCGAAGAGGTTCAGGACATCACCGAATGGCTGGGCGAACTCGTCCGACAGGTGGATTCGAGCCTGCTCGACGAGTGGGAGAACCTGACCGACCCCGGTGCCGAGCCCGAGGCCCTCGTCGAGGCCTACGGATCCGACGCGCCGCGTCCGATCTCGGCCAATCCCAGAGCATTTCGGGTGTTGGCCCGTAACGCGATCTTCCGCCGGGTGGATCTGGCGGCGCGGCGCCAGTGGAATGCGCTCGACGAACTGGACGACGGTCCGGATTGGGAGACCGAGCTGGATCCGTTCTTCGCCGAGTACGGCGAGATCGGAACCGGCCCCTCGGCCCGTGGTCCTGCGCTGTTCACCCTGAATGTCGGTGCGGAATCCACCACGGTGCGTCAGGTACTCGAGGATCCGGACGGGGACCACGGTTGGTCGCTGGACGGTGTCGTCGACGTCCCGGAATCCGATGCGGCAGGCGAGATCGTATTCGACGAGATCGTGATCACTGCAGGCTGATACCGTCCGAGCATGGCTATCGAGGTGTCCGTCGTCCGTGTGTTCACCGATGCCGACGGCAGGTTCGGCAACCCCCTCGGGATCGTGTCCGCCGACGCCGTCGCTGAGAACGATCGGCAGCAGTTCGCTGCCGATCTCGGCTTCAGCGAGACGGTGTTCGTGGATCGCACCGAGCCGGGTACGGCCTCGGCGACCATCTACACCCCCGCGGTGGAGCTCCCCTTCGCAGGTCACCCCACCGTCGGACTCTCGTGGTGGCTTCGCGAGATGGGACACCCGGTCGATGTGCTCGCCGTCCCTGCCGCACCGTTGAGAATCCGCTACGACGGCGACGACACCTGGGTTCGCGCCCGCGCCGACTGGGCTCCGGAGTTCACCTTCCATCAGGTTCGCGACGCAGCCGAGGTAACCTCGGCCGATCCCAGCGCCTACGACAGTGGGCACCACTACGTCTGGGCGTGGACCGACGAGGAGAACGGGGCGCTGCGATCACGCATGTTCGCCCCCATGATGGGCATCGCCGAGGACGAGGCAACCGGTGCCGCCGCCGTCCGGCTCACCGGGGAACTCGGCCGCGGCCTGCACATCGTGCAAGGCGCAGGCTCGCAGCTACGCACGACCTTCGACGAAAACGGCTGGGTCGAACTGGGCGGACAAACCGTGACCGACGCGCCGATCACGGTGTGAGCGGCACGTCCACCTCGATTTCCTCGCCCAGACGGACGCCCGCAGCCAGAGGGAGTCGGTCACCGCTCCAGAACTTTCCCGGGTCGAACCAATTGGCCTTCTTGTTGCCGGTGAGCAATCCCATCGAGTCGTAGGTCATGGCGACCACCTCTGCGCAGTAGGCGGTTTCGAGGGTGGCTCCATCCTGCTCGCGTTGTCGCCGCAGCGTCGGCACCCGCCCCCGGAACCACCGACCGGCGAGCGCGGCGGTGGTGGGAAACGCTGTTCCGTCCATGCGAGCTATCGTGCGCAGCAGGGCATCTTCCTGCTCTTTCGTTACTGGTTCGTCCAATTGCCGCAGCCAGCAACGCTGTTGGTACTTCGTGGCCCACTGGGTGACGGCCGCGCGCAGATCGTGGAGCTGCACGCCGCGCTGGAAATTGCCGGTCCACATGTCCTGCAACGACCTTCCCAGTTCTGCGTGCCACATCAGCGGCGGCAGGTCGTCGATCACGACGGCCATTCCGACATGATTGACCGGACTGTTGGTCAACGCCTGAATTGCCCGGTCGGCCGTCGACTCTCCACGGAAGATCCAGATGTCGCCCGTCCTGGTGGCATCGACGGCGGTATCGAGGCTGATTCGAGACGGGTTCATGACTCTCACCCTAGGTCTTGGCGCACCGGAGACCGCACGTCATGACGGTACGGTTGCCGAATGAACGTGTGGAAAGCTCTCGGCCTCGCCGGGATGGCCGGCGTCGCAGCTACGGGGGCGCTGGTGGTGCGGTCCGAGCGTAAGCGGCGTGCCTATGCCCCCGACGAAGTACGCGATCAGCTACACCAGCGGTTCGCGGCACTGTCGAGCGAACCGGAGCCAGCAGCTGCTCCCCCGCCCTCGCGGGGTCGGCAGCTGCGCGACAGGCTCCGGTTCAGCCGAGCGCGCTGAGGATTCGCGCGGCCATCTCTTCGATCTCGGCGTCCGTCATGACGAACGCGGGCGATATCTGCATCGCGCCCTGACCGGCCGCACGGCCCGAAACCCCATGCGCACGAAGAGTCTTGACGAACGGCAGCGCCTCGCCCGGGTCGGCGAGTTGCACTGCGGCAACTGCGCCGATACCGCTGCGGATCTCCGAGACCCGTTCGTGTTCGGCCAGCGGCGCGAGGTGCGTGTGCAGTGCGGCTTCGATGCGCTTGGAGTGCGTCAGCAATTCTTCGCGCTCGATGATGTCGAGGTTGGCCATCGCTGCGGCAGCCGCGCCTGCGTGGCCGCCGTAGGTGTAGCCGTGACGCCACCAGACTCCGCCTGCGAAGAACGGTTCGGCAATCTTCGGAGCAATGAACACCGCACCCATGGGCACGTATCCCGACGTCAGCCCCTTGGCGGTCGTCATCAGATCGGGTTCGAGCTCGAAACGCGTCGACGCGAACCAGCTACCGCCGATGCGTCCGAACCCGGTGACCACTTCGTCGGCCACGAACAGGACGTCGTTGTCGCGGCAGATCTGCCGAACCTCGCGCAGGTAGCCCTCCGGCGGCAGGTAGATTCCGCCTGCTCCGATCACCGGCTCGCAGAAGAACGCAGCCACGTTCTCGGCACCGACCTCCTCGATCAGCGCGAGCAGCGACTTCGCGTCGTCCCACGAGACCGTCCTGGCGTCGGCCATGAGCTCGCCGTAGTTCTCCTTGTTGACCGGGATGCCGGCCAGCGAGGTGCCCGCAACGTGCATGCCGTGGTACGCCTTCTGCCGACCGACGATCAGCTTCTTGGACGGCTGTCCCATTTCCACCCAGTAGCGGCGTGCAAGCTTCGCAGCGGTGTCGATCGAGTCCGATCCACCCGAGGTGAAGAAGATCTTGCTGCCGGGAACCGGCGCTATGGCAGCGAGGCGATCGGCCAGAGCCAGCGTGGTCTCGGGAACGAAGTCGCCGAAGTTCGAATAGTGGGCAATCGAGCTCAGCTGTGTGGCGACAGCGTCGGCGATCTCGCGTCGGCCGTGGCCGACGTTGGTGAACCACAGACCGGCAGTCGCGTCGAGATACTTCGTTCCCTTGTTGTCGAAGATGTACGCACCCTCGCCTCGCGACACGACGAACGGCCCGTTGGCGGTGACGTTGCCCATGTCGGCGAAGCCGTGCCACAGCGCAGAGGAGTGTGTGGTGGCGGTTGGATCCAGGTCGGAAGACATGCGCTACACAGTAGTGGAGTCCGCTTCGATCGAGTCCGATCCGTACCTCCACCGTCCTGCGAGCCGCCCGACGGCATTCACCGCCAGGGCCATCAACGCAAAGGCGACGGTGAGAACGACCAGCCCGACGGCCAGCGCGAGGTATCCCTGACTGCGCGGATCGAGGAACGGATAGGGGTACCAGTCGACGACGGGTCCACGGACCAAGGTGTAGACCCCGTAGATCAGCGGGAACAGCAACCACGTCAGACTGCGCGACTCGGAGATCTGCCGCCGCGGTGGAGCGAGTATCCAGTCGAGCAGAAGGATCACGGGCATGATGCGATGCACCACGTTGTTGGTCCACGGATCCGCGACGCCGACATCGATGTTCGCGAGAAGGACTGCGTAGATGATGCCGGTGATCACCATGTACAGCGTCACTGCTCCGCGACAGAGCTGCCAACCCGAAGACCGCGGATCGATCACGCCGCCCACGACGAGTACGAGCACCGTCAGGACGTTGCTGATCACGGTGAAGTAGCTGAAGTAGTTGACCAACGAGAACGTCGGAGAGCCGAGCCCGTTCACGATGATCGAGACGAGCGCCGCGGCGGTGAGGGCCGCGAACAACACCCGCAGCGTCCTGATCGGTACCGGCGTGCGTGGTTCCGCGGTCACATCGTGCGAGATGCTCATGCGGCGATCCTGGCACAGTCGCGGCCGGCATTCACGAAGGTTGCGTCGATACGGATATCCTGGTGTGAGTATGTCTACCTCGAATCCGTCCGGTCAGCGAAAATCTCTCGCCCTACGTCTGGCAGACGTCACCATCCGCGACGAGAACCGGTTGCGGCGGCGACTGGACAAGGCCCGCACCGACGACGCGTTCGCCGCGCTCGAGCGCGATGTCGCTCGCGCCGAAGCGGTGGTCGCCCATCGTAGAGCCGCGGTCCCCACGCTCGATTTCCCCGAGTCTCTTCCGGTCAGTCTCCGCAAGGACGACATCTCTGCCGCCATCGCCGAGCATCAGGTCGTGATCGTCGCGGGTGAAACCGGCTCGGGTAAGACGACTCAGATTCCGAAGATCTGTCTTGCACTCGGTCGCGGAATTCGTGGGTCGATCGGTCACACTCAACCGCGCCGGCTCGCCGCTCGCACGGTGGCCGAGCGCATCGCCGAGGAAGTCGGTGAACCATTGGGCGAATCCATCGGCTACAAGGTGAGATTCACCGATCAGTCGTCGGATTCGACCCTCGTCAAGCTGATGACCGACGGCATTCTGCTGGCCGAGATCCAGCGAGACAGGCTGCTTCGCCAGTACGACACCCTCATCATCGACGAGGCCCACGAGCGCAGCCTCAATATCGACTTCATCCTGGGTTACCTCGCGCAGCTACTCCCCCGGCGACCCGATCTGAAGATCATCATCACCTCGGCGACGATCGATCCGGAACGATTTGCCCAACACTTCGCCCGCGATGGCGTGCCCGCGCCGATCATCGAGGTGTCCGGCCGCACGTTCCCGGTCGAAATGCGCTACCGGCCACTGACTGTCGACGCGGGTGACACCACGATCGACCTCGATCCTGTCGATGCCACCTGCCAGGCTGTAGACGAGCTGATGGCCGAGGGCGATGGCGACATTCTGGTGTTCCTGTCAGGTGAACGCGAGATTCGCGACACCGCCGACGCGTTGAACGACCGCAATCTGCGTAATACCGAGATCGTTCCACTGTACGCGAGACTCTCTGCGGCGGAACAGCATCGAGTGTTCTCTCCGCACTCGGGCAGGCGCGTGGTGCTCTCGACCAACGTTGCGGAGACATCGTTGACGGTCCCCGGCATCCGCTACGTGGTGGACCCGGGTACGGCCCGAATCTCGCGATACTCGTTGCGCACCAAGGTTCAACGACTACCCATCGAGCCGATCTCCCAGGCATCGGCGCGGCAGCGGGCCGGACGTTGTGGTCGCGTCGCCGACGGCATCTGCATCCGGCTGTATTCGGAGGAGGACTTCGAGTCGCGGCCGCAGTTCACCGAGCCGGAGATTCTGCGTACCAACCTGGCATCGGTGATCCTGCAGATGACCGCACTCGGGCTGGGCAAGATCGATGCCTTTCCCTTCGTCGAGCCGCCTGACCCTCGCAGCATTCGGGACGGCATCGGCCTACTCGAAGAACTGGGGGCGCTGAAGCCGGCCACCAAGGACGGCACCGCAGAACTCACCCCCATCGGCCGGGAACTCTCGGCGCTGCCGGTCGATCCACGAATGGCCCGGATGTTGGTCGAGGCCAACGGCAACGGCTCGCTGCGAGACGCGTTGGTGGTGGTGGCGGCCCTGTCGATCCAGGACGTTCGAGAGCGGCCCGCCGAGCATCAGCAGGCGGCGGACGAAAAACACGCCCGCTTCGCAGTCGAGAACTCCGACTTCCTGGCGTACGTCAAGCTGTGGACATACCTGCGCGAACAACGGAACGAACTGTCGTCCAACCAGTTCCGGCGCATGTGCCGCACCGAATTTCTGCACTACCTGCGAATTCGCGAGTGGCAGGATCTACACGGCCAGCTCCGCCAGATCACTCGCGGGCTCGGCTGGACGGTGCCGGATGCAGATTCCTCCGAGACTGCGCTCCATCAATCATTGCTGTCGGGGCTGCTCTCCCACGTCGGACTCCGGGAGGGTGACAAGCGCGAGTTCCTGGGCGCACGCGGAGCGCACTTTGCTATCTTCCCCGGATCCGGGCTGTTCAAGAAGCCCCCGCGTTGGGTCATGGCCGCCGAGCTGGTGGAGACCGGTCGCCTGTGGGGCCGGATGGCCGCTCGCATCGAACCCGAATGGGCCGAGCGGCTCGCACCGCACCTGGTCAAGCGGACTTACTCGGAACCACACTGGTCCATCAAGCGCGAATCCGCGATGGCCTACGAGCGGGTGACGCTGTACGGCATTCCTCTGGTCACGCAGCGACCGGTGAACTACCACCGCATCGACGCCGAGGCGTCCCGAGAGTTGTTCATCAGACATGCACTGGTAGAGGGTGAATGGAAGACACAGCACGCGTTCTTCCACAAGAACAGGGCTCTGCTCGACGACGTGGGTGAACTCGAGCATCGTGCTCGGCGGCGAGACATCGTCGTGGACGACGACGCACTGTTCGACTTCTACGATGCCCGTATCGCCCCGGAAGCAGTGTCCGCGAGACACTTCGACACGTGGTGGAAGAAGGCCCGTCGACAGGACTCGTCCCTGCTGGATTTCACAACGGACACAGTCGTCAACTCCGACGCGGCCTCGGTGCTCACCGGTGCGTATCCCGATGCGTGGCGACAGGGTGAGATCCAGTTTCCGCTGACCTACCAGTTCGAGCCGGGTACGGCCGCCGACGGAGTCACCGCACGAATTCCCATCGCTCTTCTCGCACAGGTACAACCGGTCGGATTCGACTGGCTGGTTCCGGGAATGCGCGCGGAGTTGGTGACGGCCCTGATCAAATCGCTGCCGAAAGCGTTACGCCGCAACGTTGTTCCCGCCCCCGATTTCGCCGCCGCGGCCTTGGCGGTCATGAAGCCTCGCGCGGAGACGCTGGTGACGGCACTGGCACGCGAGCTGTCGCGGGCTGCCCAGTGCCACATCACCGCGAAGGACTTCGACGCCGCGGGTCTGCCCGACCACCTGAAGATGACGTTCGCAGCCGTCGACCCGGCCGGAAAGGTGTTGGGTAGCAACAAGGATTTGACGGTTCTGCGCACCAGCCTGTCCGGCGAAGTCGGTCGTCAGGTCGCGAGTGCGGTCGGCGACGCCGAGCGCGCACCTACTCTCGCGTGGACCTCGGGCACTCTGGGCCGACTCGAGTCGACCGTCACCCGTGATGTGGGCGGACAGAAGGTCACCGGCTACCCGGCGTTGGTGCCGGAAGGACCCGGCGTTGCGGTTCGAGTCCTGAGCACGCCCGCCCAGCAGCGAGCAGCCATGCGCTCCGGAACTCGGGCCCTACTGTTGTCGACGGCACCGAAAGGAACCAAAGCTCTGCTGGCCGGCCTGCCGACCGCGGAACGTCTTGCGCTCGGCCAGAATCCGTACGGCGGAGTCGATGCGCTCCTCGAGGAGTGTCGAGTCCTTGCGGTCGAGGAAGCAATGGACGCACACGGTGGACCGGTCCGAGATCCGGAGGCTTTCGAGAAACTTCGCGCTTCGGTCAACGCCGAGGTTCCTCAGCGCACCGCCGCGGTGCTGGCCCTCGTACGTCCTGTGCTGACGGCAGCTCTCGCGCTGTCGGCGCAGCTACAGGTGTCCTCGGGTGAGCCCGCCGACGATGTTCGGGAACAGCTCGACGGCTTGATCTTTCGCGGGTTCGTCACCGAATTCGGTTCACGCAGGCTGGCGGACCTGCCGCGATACCTCGCTGCGGCGACCAAGAGGTTGGCCACTCTTCCGAGCAGCGCAGGCCGTGATGCGGCCGCGATGGACGTACTCGACCGCGTCTACGCCTCGTATGGGCGGCTGCTGGATTCGCTTCCGGAGGGCCGAAAGAACAGCGCCGGCGTGCAGGAGCTGTTCTGGATGATCGAAGAATTGCGGGTAGGGCTGTTCGCGCAAGGAATTCGGACTGCGTATCCGGTCTCGGAGAAACGCATCGAGAAGGCAATCGCGGATCAGGCCCGCTGAAGGTCGAACCGTCAGTCGATGTCCGCAGATTCGCGGTGCTTGCGCAGTTCGTGGATTTCTTTCTCGAAATCCTCGGCCGAGCTGAACGAGCGATACACGGACGCAAATCGCAGATACGCGACCTCGTCGAGGTCGCGTAGCGGACCGAGAATGGCCAACCCCACCTCGTTACTGGGAATTTCGGCGGAGCCGGCGGCACGAATGGCGTCTTCCACCTGCTGAGCCAAGAGATTCAACGCGTCGTTGTCGACATCTCTGCCCTGGCAGGCCCTGCGCACTCCTTTGACGACTTTTTCACGGCTGAACGGTTCGGTCACTCCGCTCCGCTTCACGACTGCGAGCACGGCGGCCTCGACGGTGGTGAATCGCCGACCGCATTCCGGGCAGGAGCGACGACGCCGAATTGCCTGCCCCTCGTCCATCTCACGCGAATCGACCACGCGTGAGTCGGGATGCCTGCAGAACGGGCAATGCATGAAGGAGCCTCCGTCGTAGCCGATGCGCCGACATCGAACATGCGTGTCGGGGCAGTCAGTCGAGGATACTCAGTCATCGGCGTGTGCGATGGGGCCGGTGGTCATCTGCCGGGCGCGTACTCGACCACGGCACCGTCGTGAACCTCGACCACGCCTGCGGGCTGCACCCCAGCGCCGGGCGCATCGGCTCGTAGGTTCGCGATGCCGATCAGGCCACCGGCAACGACGACGGCTGCGAGCACCCACAGCACCAGCGATCGCAGCCGGACCGGCTGACCGGCGAAGTGCGCCGAGGTCTCGTCGAATTCGCGATCGGCTGCCTCGCGGTCGGTGACATCGGTCCAGGACGGCTCCAGAACCGGCAGGCACGGAGTCGTGTACGCACCGCGCATCGCGATGGAGCTCCGCAACGCAGGACGAGCACGGCGACGACGTTCGACGACAGTGGACCGGCTACGGACACCTGCGGTGGTGGGGCGATCGGTGATGATGGTCATCGGAACCTCGTCTTCGCTCGTTGGATCGATTGTTCGATCAGGCGTTCGATGGACGCTTGTTCGAAGTTCTATCACGAGCCTCCGACAAAGTCTGCAGAAAACGCGACACGAGTCGAACAGATGTTTGATTCAACAGCTGATACACGCTAGATTCGTGTCAGAAACCACACGCCACACGAGTCGACACCATCAACTCCAGTCCGCGCAGACCGAACCACGCAGACCGGATCCAGGACATCAGCAGGAGGCCGACAGCATGAAGGACCAGACCTCGACGAGGTCGACCATGGGTTCCAAGACGACGGGTTCCAAGACGACCGGTTCCAAGGCGACCACGTCCGTGCCTACGAAGGCCGCCGCAGGGAAGCCTGCCGCGGAACCGACGCCCAAGGCCATGGAAGTCGGCACCGACATCAGCGCCGGCCTGACGGAGCGACAGCGAAAGGTGCTCGAGGTCATCCGAGCTTCGGTGACCGAGCGCGGCTACCCGCCCAGCATTCGTGAGATCGGTGATGCCGTCGGCCTGACGTCGACGTCGTCCGTTGCCCATCAGTTGCGCACTCTGGAGCGAAAAGGATTCCTGCGGCGCGACGCCAACCGCCCTCGCGCGGTCGACGTCCGCGGACTCGACGAGGTACAGGCCGATCAGGCTGCTGCCGCGGTCGACGGATCGTCCGAGGAACAGGATCGCTTGCCGACGCCGACGTTCGTGCCGGTTCTGGGACGAATTGCCGCCGGTGGACCGATCCTGGCCGAGGAAGCCGTCGAGGACGTGTTTCCGCTCCCCCGCGAGCTGGTCGGTCAGGGTTCGCTGTTCCTGCTCAAGGTCGTCGGCGAGTCGATGATCGATGCAGCCATCTGTGACGGCGACTGGGTGGTGGTTCGTCAGCAATCCGTGGCAGACAACGGAGACATCGTGGCGGCGATGATCGACGGTGAAGCGACCGTCAAGACGTTCAAGCGGTCGAAGGGCGAGGTGTGGCTGCTGCCGCACAACCCGCTGTTCGAGCCGATTCCGGGAAACAACGCTGCCATCCTCGGCAAGGTCGTCACCGTGATGCGCAAGCTGTAGAGAACAGCACCGAAACGCGAAGGGCCGCAGCACAGTGTGCTGCGGCCCTCGTCGTTTTTCGGATCAGCGGATCATAGATTCAATCCGCGGCCGATGATCTCTTTCATGATTTCGGTCGTGCCACCGTAGATGGTCTGCACCCGAGAATCCATGTAGGCCTTGGCGATCGGATATTCCTTCATGTAGCCGTAGCCGCCGTGCAACTGCAGGCACCGGTCGATCAGCTTGACCTGGTTCTCGGTGGTCCACCATTTCGCCATGGCGGCTTCCTGCACGGTCAACTTGCCATCGTTGAGCAGTTCGATGAACTTGTCGACCATGATGCGGGTGGCGGTGGTTTCGGTGGCCAACTCCGCCAACACGAAGCGGGTGTTCTGGAACTTGCCGATCGACTTACCGAAGGCCTTGCGATCTCGGCAGTACTGGATGGTCATGTCCAGGGCCGATTCCATGGCCGCGGCGGCGACAACAGCGATCGAGAGCCGTTCCTGCGGAAGATTCTGCATGAGGTAGATGAAGCCCATGCCTTCTTCACCGAGCAGATTGGCTGCGGGCACGCGAACGTCCGTGAAGCTGAGTTCGGCGGTGTCCTGGGCCTTCATACCGATCTTGTCGAGATTGCGGCCGCGCTCGAAACCTGGCATGTCGCGCTCCACGACCAGCAGGCTGAAGCCCTGGGCACCCTTCTCGGGGTCGGTGCACGCCACGACGATGATCAGATCGGCGTTGATTCCGTTGGTAATGAACGTCTTCGATCCGTTCAGTACCCAGTCGTCGCCGTCGCGAACGGCCTTGGTCTTGATGCCTTGCAGGTCGCTTCCGGTGCCCGGCTCGGTCATGGCGATCGCGGTGATCAGCTCACCCGAGCAGAATCCGGGGAGCCAGCGCTGCTTCTGTTCGTCGTTCGCCAACTCGATGAAGTACGGCGCGACGACGTCGTTGTGCAGGGTGAAGCCGATGCCGCTGTAGCCGCCGCGGGTGGTTTCCTCGGTGACGATTGCGTTGTAGCGGAAGTCCTTGACGCCACCGCCACCGAACTCCTCCGGTGCGGCCGTTCCGAGGAAGCCCTGCTTGCCGGCCTCGACCCAGACGCCGCGGTCGACGATGTTCTGCTCTTCCCACTTCGCGTGATTGGGGGCTACGTGCTGTTCGAGAAACTTCCGGTACGACTCCCGGAACAGTTCGTGCTCGGGCTCGAAAAGTGTGCGTTCCACGCAGATCTCCTTGTTCGGTGCGCACCGTCGTCGACCGCGAGAAAGGGGTGTCACAGCGCGGTCGTCGGTGCGACTGACGTCACCGTTCAAGACTACTTTCGCGGTGCACCGGGGGTCGATGACCAAAACGTGCGCGATCCGTGACCGCCCCCGCTACGTCCGCCGAGCCGCGGTACTTTTCGCGAGCGCCGAAACGATCGGATAACCGACCAGAATGCCGAGCGAACCCCACGCGATTCCGCCGAGTTCGACCGAACCGACCGACAGCGTGAGGTCGCCGATACCCGCGACCAGTGCCGCGGCAACGACGATCAGGTTGACCGGATCTGCGAAGTCCACCTTGGCGTCGGTCCAGATGCGAACGCCCAGCAGCCCGATGAGTCCGTACAGAACCAGTGTTGCCCCGCCGATGACCCCATCGGGAACGGTGAAGATGAGGGCGCCGAACTTCGGCGAGAACGCGAGCACGATCGCGGTGAAGGCCGCGACCCAGTACGCGGCCGTGGAGTAGACGCGGGTGGCGGCCATGACCCCGATGTTCTCCGCGTACGTGGTGGTACCCGAGCCGCCGGCGGCACCGGCCAGGGTGGTCGCCAACCCGTCGGCGATCAGCGCGTCACCGGCCACATCGTCGAGGTTCTTTCCGGTCATCGCCGCGACGGCTTTCACGTGTCCGACGTTCTCGGCCACGAGGACGATCACCACCGGCAATGCCACCAGGATCACCGACAGCTCGAACGACGGTCCACGAAACTCGGGCAAGCCGATCCAGCTCGCGGCGCTCAAGGCATCCAGGCGTAGTTGCGAAATTCCCCCGGTGACGGCCGCAAAGACCCAGCCGACCACGACGCCGAGCAGAATCCCGAGCCGACCCAGCAGTCCGGGCCCCACGGCTGTGGCCAGCAGAATGGCAACCAGCGTCACGGCAGCGATCAAGGGCTGCGCCTCGAACGACGTCGTTGCGGCGGGAGCCAGATTGAGCCCGATCAACACGACCACTGCGCCGGTCACCACCGGCGGCATCGCGGCGTCCAGCACTCGCCGACCGGCGAACTTGACCACGAAGCCGATGGCCGCAAGCACGACACCGACACACAGCACGGCGCCGAGTTGCGCGGCCGGGCCGCTGGCCTGGGTGGCACCGAGTGGAGCCAGGAATGCGAAGGACGAACCCAGGTAGCTGGGCACGCGGCCTCTGGTGATGACGAGAAACAGCACCGTTCCGATGCCCGAGAACAACAGCGTCGTGGAGACCGGGAAGCCGGTGATCGTCGGAACGAGCAGCGTTGCACCGAACATGGCGACGACGTGCTGCATCCCGATACCGATGGTGCGCGGCCACGACAGCCGCTCGTCCGGTGCCACCACCGCCCCGGCCTCGACGGTTCTTCCGTTTCCGTGCAGCGTCCAACCCAGATTTCTCATGATGGGAAAAGACTATTGCGTCAGCCGAGGATCGCGCTCACTGCCTCTCGGGCGGCGGCAGTGCTGTCGGTCTTCAGCGCAGCCGCAGCTGCGGCCTTGCACTGATCGAGCGTCACCGTGGCCAGCTTGGAACCCACGTGCGCGACGGCCGCCGACGCAGCAGACAGGGAGGTGATGCCGAGTCCGACCAGCACGCAGGCCAGTAGCGGATCGGCCGCGGCCTCGCCGCAGACTCCGACCGGCTTACCGGCCTTGGCACCGGCGGCAGCAGTGTGCGCTACCAGAGCCAATACCGCAGGCTGCCACGGATCGGTCAGACCGGCGAGCTGAGCAGACATGCGGTCTGCGGCCATCGTGTACTGAGCCAGATCGTTGGTGCCGATGGACAGAAAGTCCACGTGCTCGAGGATGTGTTCGGCGAGCAGTGCCGCAGCGGGCACCTCGATCATCACGCCGGGCGTCAGCCCACGCTCACGAACGTCGGCGGCGAAGTCCTTCGCTTCCTGCGCGGTCGCGATCATCGGGGCCATCACCCACGGGGAGGAGTCGGTCGCCTTCGCGGCGGCGGCGATCCCGTCGAGCTGGCGATACAGAATCCCGCGGTCGGCTTCGGCGATGCGGATGCCACGAATGCCCAGGGCCGGGTTGGCCTCGTCGGGATGGGTGGCGAACCTCAGCGGCTTGTCCGAACCGGCGTCGAGGGTGCGCACGACGACCTTCTTGCCCTCGAAGGCGTCGAGCACCTGGGCGTAGATCTCGGCCTGCTCGTCGACAGTGGGTTCGGAATCGCGATCCAGGAAGCACAGTTCGGTGCGGAACAGACCGACACCGTCCGCCGCACTCGATCGCGCCGCACGGGCACCGGCCCCGTCCTGCACATTGGCGAGGATGTCGACCGCGTGCCCGTCGGCAGTCCTGCCGGGGCCGACCCACTGCGACACTCTGTCGAGTTCGTCGCGGGCGGAGACCACCGCAGAGCGGGCCGCGTCGGCGTCGGGTTCGAGGTCGATGCGGCCGCTGGTTCCGTCGACAGATGCGTTCGTGCCTGCTGCGACGTCGTCGAGGCCTGCCACGGCGACGATGCACGGGATACCGAGCTGGCGGGCAATGATCGCGGTGTGGCTGGTCGGACCCCCGAGTGAGGTCGCAAGTCCGACGATCAGGGTGGGGTCGAGGCCCGCGGTGTCGGCCGGAGCCAGGTCATCGGCGAACAGGATCGACGGCTCGGCCGGGACGGGAACACCGGGCTCCGGAACACCCAGGATCTCGGCGATCACGCGGTCGCGGATGTCGCGTAGGTCGGTCACTCGCTCGGCCATCAGACCGCCGAGCTGGGTGAACATGGCGGCGAACTTCTCGGTGGCCGCGGCCGTCGCAGTGACGGCGGAACTGCCCTTGGCGATCGCGGAGCGAGCGGCACCGAGCCATCCGCGATCGGTCGCCATTGCAGCATTTGCCGACAGAACCTCCGACGCCGCTCCCGTCGCGAGCTCCGCACGACCGCGCAGTCGAGCGGCGACGGCATTCGCTGCGGCATCGAACACGGCCTTCTCGGACTCCCGATCGGCCTCGGCCACCTCGCCGGTGTCGGCCGGAATGGACGGACGGGCACCGGGGCGAATGACGGGACCGTATCCGACACCGGGCACCACGGGCGTCCCGCGCAGTGTCGTCTCCGCTGCTCCGGTTCCGGCAGCATCGACTGTCGTGTCTGCGTGTCCGGTCGACGCGGTGCTAACCGATCCCGTCATGTGGTCCTCCTCGAATCCTGCGTGAACAAAAGGTCTTCGTACTGTTCGGCGAGCTGTGGCGAACTCAATTGCTTACCTGTGTTGTGACCGAGATTACTCCAAAGCCTTGACATGTCAACACACACGGGCGTAAAACAACATAAAGCAACATCAACCGGGAAGGAGACGCAGGTGTACGCCGAAGAACGACAGCACGCGATTGCCGAACTGATCAGTACGCACGGCCGCGTCTCCGTCAACGATCTTTCTGCCACGTACGGCGTCACCACCGAAACCGTGCGACGCGACCTCGCCACTCTCGACCGCATGGGAGTCGTGCGCCGCGTCCACGGTGGAGCAGTACCCGCGTCCACACTGACCACACTCGAGCCCGGAGTCTCCGAGCGCGAATTCACTCGGGCAGACCAGAAGGACGCAATCGCAGCCGCGGCATTGTCCTTCCTGCCGCCGGTGGGCGGCAGCGCCGTGTTCGACGCCGGCACCACCACGGGCCGGCTGGCGGGGCTACTACCCCACGATCGCGAGCTGACGCTCGTGACAAACTCGGTGCCGATTGCCGCTCGGGCCGCAACCATGCCGAGCATCAATCTTCGTCTGCTCGGCGGACGCGTACGCGGAACCACTCAGGCGGCCGTCGGCGACGAAGCCTTGCGAGCCCTCGAATGGCTGCGGGTGGACGTCGCGTTCATCGGCACCAACGCCATCAGCGTCGGGCACGGACTGTCCACCCCGGACAGTGACGAGGCCGCAGTCAAGCGCGCGATGGTCGACGCCGCAAATCATGTTGTCGTACTGGCAGATTCGTCGAAAATCGGCCGCGAGCACCTAGTGAGTTTCGCCCGAGTGGAGTCCATCGACGTCATCGTCACCGACAGCGACATCACGCACATCGACCGTAAAAATCTCAGCGACAAAGGAATCGAGGTGGTGATCGCATGATGGTCACTCTCACGGCCAACCCGAGTATGGACCGCACGGTCACACTCGACGCACCGCTCGTCCGCGGTGGCGTGCACCGGGCATCGACGTCGGCCACCGACCCGGGCGGTAAGGGCGTCAACGTCGCTCGTGTCCTCGGCGGCTCCGGAGTCGAGGCGTTGGCGGTTCTCCCGGCAAACGTCGGCGACCCACTGCTCGACGCGATGGACGCGAAAGGAGTGCAGTACTCTGCGGTTCCGACGTCGGGGCCCGCCCGAACCAACATCACGGTCAGCGAAATAGGTGGTACCACCACCAAGATCAACGAGCCGGGGGCCACGGTGTCGGAGCAGACCCGCACCGAGCTGCGTCAGCGGATCCTCTCGCTCGCAACGAACGCCGAATGGGTCGTACTGTCGGGTTCCCTCCCGCCCGGACTGCCCGTCGACTGGTACGCCGAGCTCGTGGTTGCACTGCGGGCCACCTCTGCGAAGGTCGCCGTCGACACGTCCGACGAACCCCTGCTTGCTCTCGCAGCAGCGTTTCCGGCGTCGGCACCGGACCTCATCAAACCCAATTCCGAGGAGCTGGCCCAACTGACCGGGTACGATTCCGAGGAGCTGGAAAGTGCTGCAGCACAGGGTGACCCCACTGCGGCAATCGCCGCCAGCTCGATCCTTCTCGGCCGAGGCGTCGGCGCAGTGCTGGCCACGCTCGGCAGCGCCGGAGCCGTATTGGTGACCCCCGTCGGTGCCTGGTACGCCAGCCCGCCCCCGATCACCGCAGTCAGTACGGTCGGTGCAGGTGATTCCTCGCTCGCCGGCTACATCCTCGCCGATGCCGAAAACTGCTCCGACGCAGACAAACTTCGCCGCGCCGTCGCCTACGGAACGGCCGCCACCGCACTTCCAGGCACCACGCTTCCCTTGCCCGAGCAGACCCACCCGACATCGGTGACGGTTCGCGCGCTCGACATCTCCACGTCCGTCACCCCGTCCACGCTCTCCCCTTCTTCGAACCGTATCTAGGAGCCCTCACATGTCCAGCCCCACCGAAGATCAGCCGATCATCGCCGAGGATCTGATCCTCCTCGACGCCGATCTGGGCGAATCCAAAGCTGCCGTCATCGAACGCCTGGCAGGCGTCCTGGCAGCTGCGGGTCGCGCAACCGACACCGACGCCCTGCGCGACGCAGCACTCGCTCGCGAAGCACAGTCGGCCACCGGCCTGCCCGGCGGCATCGCCATTCCGCACTGCCGTTCGGAGTCGGTGACGAGCGCGTCGCTCGGCTTCGCTCGCCTGAACCCCAAGGTCGATTTCGGGGCCCCCGACGGCCCCGCAGATCTGGTGTTCCTGATCGCTGCTCCGGCCGGTGCCGGTTCGGCACACATGAAACTGCTCTCTAGCCTGGCGCGAGCACTGGTGAAGCCGGAGTTCGTCACTTCGCTGCGCAACGCGTCCTCGGCAGCAGAGATCGTCTCGCTCGTCGACGGTGTCATCAACCCCGCAGCAAAGCCCGCCGTAGCGGCTACGGCAGCAACGGCTTCGGCAGCTACGGTGTCCACCGCCAAGCACAGCGCGGCCGCCACCCCGGCAGAGGCGTCGGCCCCGAAGCACATCGTCGCGGTTACGGCGTGCCCCACCGGAATTGCGCACACCTACATGGCTGCCGATTCTCTCGTTGCAGCCGGCGAGCGTGCCGGAGTCACCGTGCACGTCGAGACCCAAGGATCGAGCGGCAGCACGCCGTTGGACCCCGCAATCATCGCCGGTGCCGAGGCCGTCATCTTCGCCACCGATGTGGGTGTCAAGGGCCGCGAGCGATTCGCCGGTAAGCCCGTCATCTCCTCCGGCGTCAAGCGCGCCATCAACGAACCCGACGTCATGCTCACCGAAGCCCTGCGCGCAGCGCTGAACCCGGACGCGGCTCGCGTCGGCGGCACGGCGGTTGCGGCGGGTTCGAATGACTCCGCCGGCGAACTCGGCTGGGGCACTCGCATTCGGCAGATCCTGCTGACCGGCGTCAGCTACATGATTCCGTTCGTTGCTGCAGGTGGCCTCCTGATTGCTCTCGGCTTCCTACTCGGTGGCTACGAGATCAAGGATGTCGCCGAAGACATCGTCGTGAACAACTCGCTCACCGCCCTGCCGGACGGCGGCATCCTCGCCTACCTCGGTGCCGTCCTGTTCCAGATCGGCGCACTCTCGTTCAGCTTCCTGGTCCCGGCGCTCGCGGGCTACATCTCGTACGCCATCGCGGACAGACCAGGTCTGGCTCCAGGTTTCACCGCAGGTGCAGTGGCGGTACTCGTCGGTGCCGGCTTCATCGGCGGTCTCGTCGGTGGTCTCATCGCAGGCTTCGTCGCACTGTGGATCAGCAAGTGGAAGATCCCCGCGGTGCTTCGTGGTCTGATGCCCGTCGTCATCATCCCGCTGTTCGCCACACTCATCGTCGGCGCCATCATGTTCCTGCTGCTCGGTAAGCCACTCGCCGCCATCACCAGCGGACTGACGAACTGGCTCAACGGCCTCAGCGGCTCCTCGGTGATCATCCTCGGCATCATTCTCGGCCTGATGATGTGCTTCGACCTCGGCGGACCGGTCAACAAGGCGGCCTACGCATTCGCAACTGCAGGTCTGTCGGTCACCGACACCGCCTCACTGCGCATCATGGCCGCTGTCATGGCTGCCGGTATGGTCCCGCCCCTGGCCATGGCACTCGCCTCGACCGTTCGCTCGCGTCTGTTCACCGAGGCCGAGCGTGAGAACGGCAAGGCTGCATGGTTCCTCGGCGCAGCATTCATCTCCGAGGGCGCAATTCCGTTCGCTGCGGCCGATCCACTCCGCGTCATCCCCTCGATGATGGCCGGTGGCGCAGTCACCGGTGCCATGATCATGGGCTTCAACGTCACGCTCAGTGCGCCCCACGGCGGAATCTTCGTGTTCTTCGCCATCGGAAACTTGATCTGGTTCATCGTGTCTCTGGCCGTCGGCACCATCGTCTCGGCGTTCCTGGTGGTCTCGGCCAAGCAGTTCATCAAGGGTAAGAACGCCCCGACCGAGGCCGAAATCGATCCGGCACTCGCCACCGTCTGACACTCGCTACGATCGCAACGAACCCACTACGAAGGAGCAGCACATGCCCAGCACCACAGTCGCCGTCGGATCCTCGATCGGTCTGCACGCTCGTCCCGCAGCACTGATCGCCGACGCCGTCGCCGAAGCAGGCGTGGACGTCACCCTCGCAGTGGCCGATTCGGAGCCGGTGGACGCAGGTTCGGCCCTGATGATCATGACGCTCGGAGCCACCAAGGGCACCGAAGTCACCGTCACCAGTGACGACCAGGCAGCCCTCGACAAGGTGGTCGCACTCGTCGAAGCCGATCTGGACGCCTGAAGCTCGACTTCTAACGCGAGCGCATCGATCGCCGGACGGTGAATCCCACCGCTCCGGCGATCAGCACCACCCCGGCAGCGACGGCCGCTCGGAATCCCCATTCCGAGTCCGTCGCTGCCGGCGTATCCGAGGACCGATCTGCGCTCGGTGTCGGCGATACCGACTCCCGCGCAGCGGGTTCGGGGCCAGCAAGCTCGACGAACTGTGCATCGGGAAGGCGAAGGATCGGTGGCAGCGTTCCGTCCGTCGGACCGAATCCCGCTTCCGATCCCAGGAGCAGACTTCCGTCGTCCAGGAACGTCAGTGCCTCGCCCTGTGGTTGATCGGGTAGCGCGACCACTGCACGTGGCGCGTTCGGGTCCACCAACGCGGACGCGATGTCGCCGTCGGACGGATCAAACAGGTACGCATCGGTATACGTGCGCACCGCGGCGACGGTGCCGTCGGCGCTCACCGCTCCCCCGGTCGCCAGAATCGATCCGACCACGAACGGTGGACCACCGACAGTCCCGGTAGCGGAGAACGCCATGTCGCCGACCTTGCGGAGGGCCGTCGGTCCCGGACTGCTCAGTTCGGTGACGGATTCGTCGCCGGTCGGTACGTACACCCCGCTGACGCCCGAGAGTTCCTTGGTGACGATCACCGGTCGGCCGCCGGGTTCGATCAACACCGTCTCGGCATCGTGCGCACCGTCGGGGTAGGTGAGCCGGTGCAGTTCACCCACGCCTGTCGTCGGGTTCATTCGCGTCAATGCCACTGTGTCGCGGCGCATCTGGTTGTCGCCGATGTCGGCCAACCACAGCGAGCCGTCGTACGCGGTCATGTCCTCGACGTCGTACGGGTCGACGGGTACATCGATCCACCGATCCACAGCACAGTTCGCGTCGAGCACCGCGACCCGATCGTCGGCTCCGCTGTCTCCGATCGCGTAGAGGACACCGTCGATCGACGTCAGCCCGGAGAGTTCCGCGAGCCCGGGATCAGTGGGAAGACAGTACGTTTCCGGGCCGATCGGAGCAGCGAACGCCGTTCCGGAGAACGTGGTGGCAAACACAGCAGCACTACCTACCACCAACCACGACCGCATCGACGTCAGGCGCTGGGGACGACAGCCGTGAACTCGACGAGCGCAGCTGCCAGAGACTGCGGCACCCGAGCTTCGACGCGAGTGCCGTCCTCCTCGTGCGTGGACTGCACGATTCGACCGTCGGTGTGGATCCGCGCAACCAGATCGCCGCGGGTGTACGGCACGAGGACGTCCACCAGTACGTCGGGCTCGGAGAGAATCTCGCCGAGGTGATCGCGCAGTGCGTCGATACCCTCACCGGTCTTGGCCGAGACGAACCGTGCGCCGTCGAGCAGGCCGCGCAACTGCGTGAGCTGCACGGGGTCGGCAGCGTCGATCTTGTTGACGACCAACAATTCCGGCGGCATCTTCGCATCCTGCTCGCGAACCACGTCGGTGATCACTTCACGGACGGCCTTGATCTGATCGAGCGGGAGCGGATCCGATCCGTCGACCACGTGCAGCAGCAGATCGGCGTCGGTGACCTCCTCGAGCGTCGAGCGGAAGGCCTCGACCAATTGAGTCGGGAGATGCCGAACGAAGCCGACGGTATCGGTCAGCACGATCGCGCGGCCATCCTCGAGAGTCGACTTACGCGTCGTGGGATCGAGGGTGGCGAACAGCGCATTCTGAACCAGCACACCGGAACCGGTCAACGCGTTGAGCAGACTCGATTTGCCCGCGTTGGTATAACCGACGATCGCGATGGACGGCACCGTGCCGCTCAGCCGCTGTTCCCGTTTGGTGTCGCGGGCCTGCTTCATCCCCTTGATCTCGCGGCGCAGCTTGGCCATTCGCTCACGGATACGTCGGCGGTCGGTTTCGATCTTCGTTTCGCCCGGTCCGCGCAGACCGACACCGCCGTTGCTGCCCGCGCGTCCACCGGCCTGACGCGACATCGATTCACCCCAGCCGCGAAGCCTGGGCAACATGTACTCCATCTGCGCGAACGCGACCTGCGCCTTGCCTTCTCGCGACGTGGCATGCTGAGCGAAGATGTCGAGGATCAATGCGGTCCGGTCGATGACCTTGACCTTGACGACCTTCTCCAGCGCATTGAGCTGAGCGGGGGTCAGTTCGCCGTCGCAGATCACCGTGTCGGCTCCGGTGGCGAGAACGATGTCACGGACCTCTTTTGCCTTACCGGAACCGATGTACGTCGCAGCGTCGGGCTTGTCGCGTCGTTGCATCAACGCTTCGAGTACCTCCGAGCCTGCCGTCTCGGCCAGCGCCGCAAGTTCGGTCATGCTGGACTCCGCCTGCGCGGCCGTACCGGTGGTCCACACTCCGACCAGCACGACACGTTCGAGGCGCAACTGTCGATACTCGACCTCGGTGACGTCGGTGAGCTCGGTGGACAGTCCGGCCACTCGTCGTAGGGCCGTACGTTCTTCGAGCTGCATGTCGCCCGAGGACGGAGAGTCGTCGTCGTTGAGCGGAGAACGGGCCAGCCGCCTCGACCATGCGTCGGACTCTTCGCGGGTCCATGCAGATGCGGTGTCGGGTGAACCGTCGGCATTCTCGTCGATCGGTTCGCCCGCAGGTGATGTTTCATGTGAGTTCGTCATACATCTCCCATGATCCACGAAAAGCCCAGCGTGTGCACGCGGGTTTCGGCTCCAGCCACACAGAGACCGGCGGAGACGTCAGTTCTGGGCCTCGAACCATCGGTCGTCGATCTCGCCGCGGGCGAGCAGGACCGAGGGTCCGCGGAGGGTCGCACCGACATGGTCGATGTTCACGCGAACCCGGCCCCCCAGTACGCCGACGCTCACCTCACCGGTCTCGAGGCCCTCGTAGGACAGAGCCGCTGCGGCTGCTGCCACCGTCCCGGTGCCACACGACCGAGTCTCGCCGACGCCACGTTCGAACACCCGCATCTCGACGCCGCCGTCGTCCAGCCTGGTCAGCAGCTCCACGTTCGCACCGCGGGGAAAGAACTCGGAGTCCAGCGTGGGCGGTACGGTCAAATCCAACGCGCCCAGAGTCGCACGGGTCAGTGTGCCGTCGACGCAGGCCAGATGCGGGTTGCCGACATCGATCCCGACGCCCTCGTACGAGCCACCCGCAATGGTCACCGAACTCGAGCCCATCAACGTGACATCGCCCATCGCGACGGTGACATCGGCGTCGGTGTCGTCGAACGAGTGCACCGTCACCGCGCGGGCACCGGCCCGCGAACCCACCACGAACTGATCGCGATGTTCGAGGTCGTGTACGCGCAGATAGTGGGCGAACACGCGAACACCGTTGCCGCACATCTCGGCTATCGTGCCGTCGCCGTTGCGATAGTCCATGAACCAGTCGTCGGGCTCGACACCCGACGGAAGTCGATCGAGCACACCCGCATCTCGAAGCACACCGGCTCTGGACACGCGCAGAATGCCATCGGCACCGATGCCCTGGCGTCGATCGCACAACGCCGCGACCGCCGACCTGGTGAGTTGGAGCTCGGCTGACGGATCCGGCAGTACGACGAAGTCGTTCTGGGTTCCATGGCCTTTGGCGAATTCCATGGTGCCGAGTCTACGGGGGGTCGATGACAGCCAGGGCGTCCGAGGTCAACGTAGGCGATGCGCCGTCGAGCCAGCGCACCCGGTCGTCGCGGCGGAACCAGGAACGCTGCCGTCGCACGTAACGCCTGGTACCGATGAACGTGCGCTCGCAGGCATGCTCGATGTCGTAGTCCCCCGCCAACACCTCGAGAGCCTGCGCGTACCCGATCGCCCGCGACGCCGTGACCCCGTCACGCAATCCGAGCTCGAGCAGACCTTCCACCTCGTCGAGCAGTCCGGTGTCGAACATCAGTCGGGTGCGGGTATCGATTCGCTCGTCCAGTTCGGCAGTGTCGCGATCGACCCCCACTATGATTGTGCCCCAACGTGGTTCACCGATCCTGGGTGCCGACGCAGCGAACGGTTTCCCGGTCAGCTCCACCACCTCCAGCGCGCGGACCATACGACGACCGTCGGTGGGCAGAATGGACGCCGCGGCCTCGGGATCGGCCGCCGTCAGCGCGCGATGGATCTCCTCGACCCCGTCGCGTTCGAGCACGTCTTCCCATTTCTTGCGGACGACCGGATCCGTGGCCGGAAAGGCCCACTCGTCGAGCAGCGACTGCACGTACATCATCGATCCGCCGACAATGATCGGTCGCCGACCTCGAGATCGGATGTCGTCGACGTCCGACACGGCAGCGGCCTGGTAGCGCGCAACGGTCGCGATATCGGTGACCTCGAGCACATCCAATTGGTGGTGCGGTATGCCGCGACGCTCAGCCATCGGAAGTTTCGCGGTCCCGATGTCCATCCCCCGGTACTGCTGCATCGCGTCGATGTTGACGACCTCGCCGCTCAGTGTCTCGGCCAGATCCAGTGCCAGATCGGACTTGCCCGTGGCCGTCGGTCCGATCACCGCGATCGGGGTCGTGGCCGGGTCGTACGAGCCGGGTTCCTCAGCCACGGGACCACGTTCCGACGTAGTACCCGACTCCGAAGGGAGCCCGGCGATACAGCTCGTTACCTGCGATGATGTCCGGGCCGACCGCAGCCGCCAGTACCTGCCATGCCGCCCGTCCGCTTACGCCGACCGCCGCGCACAGGTCCGCGTCGAGGTTCGCCAGCGAATCGACGTCGGCCGCGGCGAGGGCGTCGTCGATCCCTTGCTGAACCGCTTCGGCCCGCTCGTCGAACGAGCCCGGCGCCTTCGCCGTCAGCGTGTTCGCGCCGTCTGCCAGCACCAGAATGCCCCAGCTCTCGGAGGACGCGTCGAGTTCGCGCCGCAGCTCCGCACCGAGTGTCGCGCACCACTGGGCACTCGCGTCCGCGGGGACCGTCCGGACCTCGACCGCAGAGCCGGGATCGCTCGTTCCGCGCAACCAACCGGCGATCAGGACGGACAACGGCAGTTCCGGGTCCGGCACAGTCGACGACGGTCGATCGGACAGTCGCACCACGACGTCGACGCCGAAGCCGCGAAACGTACCGACCGTGGTCGCGTCGTACGTTCCTTCGGTCCGATCGACACCGATCGACATCCACCGGTCGACCTTCGACGTCAGCTGCGTTACCGCCTCGACCGCGGCGGCACGAAGATCGGCCGTCTCGGCAGCACTGGAGCCCGTCAGTTCGGGGACGAGCAACGGTGGGGAGGGCACCAGGGCCGCGGCACGAAACACGGACACCACGCTAGTCGGTGGCTCGACTTGGGCGGACGAGTCCACCTCGAGTCGTCTGAGCTGTTTCAATGGTCCGATCGGTCGTCACCTAGTTCAATGGTGTCCAGATCGCGAGTGAAGGCAGCCGTGACGCGCGGCAGAGATGAGGAACAATGACCGACCCGAATGCCGGCACGCCCACCGAGGCCACATCCTCGGATGCACCTGCCCCGACCCCCGGTGCCGCCCAGCCCGGCACCTCGACAGCCGGTAGCGGCCCCAAGCCAGGCGGAGGCCCCAAGCCAGGCGGAGGCCCCAAGCCAGGCGGAGGGCCGAAACCCGGTGGCGGACCCAGGCCCGGCGGTCCCGGTGCCGGTTCTCCTCGTCCCGGCGGTTCCGCCGCGGCCAAGCCCCACCCGGCGTCCTCGCACGTCGCCACTGTGGTCCCCGCGGTGGCCCCGGCAAGCGATCCCAGCAAGTTCGGCCGAGTCGACGAGGACGGCACCGCGTGGGTGACGACCGCTGACGGCGAGCGACAGATCGGTTCCTGGCAGGCAGGCGATGCAACCGAGGGCCTCGCACATTTCGGTCGGCGCTACGACGACCTGGCCACGGAGGTGGCTCTGCTCGAGGCTCGATTGACCTCTGGCACCGGTGATGCCAAGAAGACGAAGGCCGCTGCCGCCGCACTGTTGGAGAGTCTGCCGACCGCGGCCGTCATCGGCGACCTCGACCTGCTCGCTCGACGACTCGACGCCGTCATCGAGCACTCCGACGCCGCAGCGGCCGTGGCCAAGCACGAGAAAGAACTCGAACGAGCAGAGCACACGGCTCGCAAGGAGGCACTGGCAACCGAGGCCGAGCAGATCGGCGGCGAATCGACGCAGTGGAAGCAGGCCGGAGATCGGCTACGAGAAATTCTGGACGAGTGGAAGACGATTCGCGGGGTCGACCGCAAGATCGACGATGCCCTGTGGAAGCGCTACTCCAAGGCTCGGGAGAACTTCAACCGCCGCCGCGGCGCGCACTTCGCCGATCTCGATCGCGAGCGAGGGGCCGCGAAAGTCCGTAAGGAAGAATTGGTCGAGCGCGCCAAGGCGTTGTCCTCGTCGACGGACTGGGGTCCCACGGCGGCCGCGTTCCGCGATCTCCTGGTGGAGTGGAAAGCATCCGGTCGTGCTCCACGCGATGCCGACGATGCGCTGTGGAAGAACTTCAAGGCCGCCCAGGACGTGTTCTTCGCTGCCCGCAACGCTGCGGCGTCCGAGCGGGATGCCGAGTTCGAGTCCAACGCCGAAGCCAAGGAAGCCCTGCTGGCGAAGACTCACATCGATCCGAGCAAGGATCTCGATGCTGCCCGTTCGGCACTGCGCGATCTGCAGGACAAGTGGGATGCCATCGGCAAGGTTCCGCGCGAGAAGATGCAGGAACTCGAGGGCAAACTGAGGGCGATCGAGAAGTCCGTCCACGACGCAGTGGAGTCGCAGTGGCGTCGTTCCGACCCGGAAGCCGTCGCCCGCGCTGCTCAGTTCCGCGAACGGGTGGCCCAGTTCGAGGACCAGGCGGCGAAGGCAACCGCAGCAGGGAAGACGAAGGACGCCGAGCGTGCGCTGGCCCAGGCCCAGCAGTGGCGTGAGTGGGCCGACGCGGCCGAGAGCGCCGTCGACGAGTTGTGAGTCGATAGCTCGAGCCGAACCGGCCGCCTACCCTTCTGAACCCGGGGTAGGTGGCCGGATCGGTCTACGGGGCCGAGTGGCCGTCCCACAGGCGCAGCTTCTGCTCGCCCGACGCGGCCGCGATGCGCCGCTGTTCCTGAGCGGCGAGTTGCGCGTTCGTCTTGTTCCACACTGCTTTGAGCCAGTGGAATGTCAACGCCATCACGGCGATCCACGCGACGATCAGACCGATGCCCGGCCCGCCGCCCTGCAGGTTGTCCGGCACGGTCTGCCTCGACCAGATCGAGAGCATCCCGAACACCGACGACACTGCGCAACCGGCGAGCGCCGCCCAGGCCAACGCCCACATGCGGGTCACCAGCGCGAGCACGGACATGACCACACCGAACGTCAGCACCAGCACGACGAAGATGCGCGACGGCAGTGCAATCGATTCGGCGACTGCCGCGTCGCTCCCCGAGAGGACGTCGAATCCGCTCGCAGATCCGGTGTGCGGCAACGCGAACGTGACGAGCAGGACCAGCACCAGCCCAGCCACGACCATGGCCCGTGCGCCAGGGTCCAACTCGGTCATCACCGCTCTCTCGGTTCGTCCGAGTTCCTCTGCAGATCGGGAGGGTACGACGCGGTCGGGTCCGTCTTTCTCGGTCATGCGTTGCATCCTGTCTGAACCGGAAGCGGCGCCGGTGCGCCGATCGAGGGAAGTCCGAGGCCGACGCCGATCGGTGCCGTCTTCGGCATGACGCCGCGTTCGTGCGCGTCGCCCGCCGCCGTGCGGCGGTGCGTGAGCACTCCGGCATCGGCAATCAGGTGATACGGAGCGGCCGCGGTGAGGGTGGTGGTGACGACGTCGCCCGGGCGAATCTCGCTCGCTCTGTCGACGTCGACGGCGAAATGCACAAGTCGACCGTCTCGTGCTCGACCGCTCATCCGATGGGTCGCAGCATTCTTGCGCCCTTCACCGGTGGCGACGAGCAGTTCGACCTCGGTACCGATCATTGCCTGATTGGCAGCAAGAACGATCTCTTCCTGCAACGCGATCAATCGCAGATACCGTTCTTGCACAACCTCTTTGGGTACCTGGTCGGGCATGTCGGCAGCCGGTGTGCCCGGACGCTTCGAGTACTGGAAGGTGTAGGCGTTGGCGAACTTCGCGCGTCGCACCACGTCGAGGGTCTGCTGGAAGTCCTCTTCGGTCTCGCCCGGGAAACCGACGATGATGTCGGTGGTGACGGCCGCGTGCGGCATAGCCGCGCGCACCTTGTCGATGATGCCCATGAACTTCGTCTGCCGATAGGACCTCCGCATCGCCTTGAGGATTCGATCCGATCCGGACTGCAGCGGCATGTGAAGGGTCGGGCAGATGTTCGGGGTGGACGCCATCGCCTCGATGACGTCGTCGGTGAATTCGGCCGGGTGCGGAGACGTGAACCGCACTCGCTCGAGTCCCTCGATCGAGCCGCAGGCGGTCAGCAACGATGCGAACGCGCCGCGATCGCGAGGCATGTCCGGATCGGCGAACGAGGCACCGTAGGCATTGACGTTCTGGCCGAGCAGGGTCACCTCGAGTACACCCTGGTCCACCAAAGCCTGCACCTCGGCAAGGATGTCGCCCGGTCGGCGGTCGATCTCCTTGCCGCGCAGCGCCGGCACGATACAGAACGTGCAGGTGTTGTTGCAGCCCACGGAGATCGACACCCAGCCTGCATAGGTCGACTCTCGCTTCGCGGGCAGGGTGGAGGGGAAAGCCTCGAGCGACTCGAGGATCTCGACCTGCGCCTGCTCGTTGTGCCGGGCACGCTCGAGCAACACCGGCAGCGACCCGATGTTGTGGGTGCCGAAGACGACGTCGACCCAGGGCGCCTTCTCCACGACCGTGTTGCGATCCTTTTGCGCCAAGCAGCCGCCGACGGCGATCTGCATGTTGGGGTTTCGCGTTTTGGCCGGTCGCAGCATGCCGAGGTTGCCGTAGAGCTTGTTGTCGGCGTTCTCGCGTACCGCGCAGGTGTTGAAGACGACGAGATCGGCATCGGTGCCGGCGTCCGCCGGGACGTAGCCGGCCTCCTCCAACAGTCCCGACAGCCTCTCGGAATCATGGACGTTCATCTGACAACCGTGCGTGCGCACCTCGTAGCTACGGGGAACTGCCGCCGCCGGGTCGGTCACCGATACGGGATCGGTACTCCCGCGATCGGCCACGTCCACGGTCGGAAAAACACTCGTCTGCACCCCTCCAGGGTACGTCCATCGCACCGACCGGCCCGCCGGGGTCGCGGGCTCCACCGCAGACTGTGCAGGGCCGATGCGAGCCGACAGTAAAGTTTCCATTACATAATCGAAGATGGCAGGCGAAAACACCGGTCGGCGAGGAAACTACGCATAGGGTTTCGTCTTATGACGCACGCCACCGACGCGCCGGCATCGACACCCCCGCCGGGCGCACCTTCGATGATCTCGCTCAAATCCGTCGACAAACATTTCGGTGATCTGCACGTCCTCAAGGACATCAACCTGGAAGTGCCGGCCGGACAGGTCGTCATCGTCGTGGGTCCTTCCGGATCGGGCAAGTCGACCCTGTGCCGAACGATCAACCGGTTGGAGCCGATCGATTCCGGTGCCATCGAGGTCGACGGAGATCTACTCCCCGCCGAGGGCAAGGCTCTCGCGGCACTGCGTGCCGACGTGGGCATGGTGTTCCAGTCGTTCAATCTGTTCGCGCACAAGACGATTCTGCAGAACGTCATGCTCGCGCCCATGAAGGTGCGCAAGCAGAAGAAGGACGAGGCCGAGAAAAGCGCGTTGGCACTGCTCGAACGCGTGGGCATCGCCAACCAGGCCGACAAGTACCCCGCTCAGCTCTCCGGTGGTCAGCAGCAGCGTGTCGCGATCGCTCGCTCTCTCGCCATGAACCCCAAGGTGATGCTGTTCGACGAGCCGACCTCGGCCCTCGACCCCGAAATGGTCAACGAAGTACTCGACGTCATGACCTCGCTTGCCAAGGAGGGGATGACGATGCTCGTCGTCACCCACGAAATGGGCTTCGCACGCAAGGCAGGCGACCGCGTCATCTTCATGGCCGACGGAGCCGTCGTCGAGGACACCGATCCGGAGACCTTCTTCAAGTCTCCGAAGTCCGAACGCGCCAAGGACTTCCTCGGCAAGATCCTCGGTCACTGACCCGATTCACCGCTCGTCTCCATACGCACGACCTACCCGAAGGACATTCACTGTGAGAATCACCCGACCGCTTCGCTTCGGTGTCGCCATCGCCGCTCTCTCCATCGTCGCCACCGCCTGCGGCGGCGGAGAGGAGGCCCGCACCATCTCGAGCAGCGCCGAATCCGGCAACCTGATCGTCGGCATCAAGTTCGACCAGCCCGGCCTCGGTCTGCGTAATCCGGACGGCACCTTCAGCGGATTCGACGTCGAGGTCGCCAAGTACGTCGCCGGCAAGCTCGGCGTCGACGAGGCGAACATCGAGTTCAAGGAGTCCCCCTCGGCACAGCGCGAGACCCTGATCGAAAACGGTGAGGTCGACTACATCGTCGCCACCTATTCGATCACCGACACCCGCAAGGAGAAGGTCGGCTTCGCCGGACCGTACTTCGTGGCGGGTCAATCGTTGCTCGTCCGCGAGGACAACACCGACATCACCGGCGCCGATTCGCTCAACGACGGTAAGCGGTTGTGCTCGGTCACCGGCTCCACCCCGGCCCAGAACATCGCCGACGAGTACCCGGGCGTTCAGTTGCAGCCGTTCGACACCTACTCCGCGTGCGTGGAGGCCCTGCGTAACGGCACCGTCGACGCCGTCACCACCGACGACATCATCCTGGCCGGTTACGCCGCACAGTCACCCGGACAGTTCAAGGTGGTCGGCGAGCCGTTCACGACGGAGAACTACGGCATCGGCCTGAACAAGGACGACACCGACGGACGCAACAAGATCAACGACGCCATCGAGGAGATGGTGTCGAGCGGTGCCTGGGAGCAGGCGTTCAACGACACCGTGGGCGCATCGGGCTACCCGCTTCCCGCCGAGCCCACCGTCGACCGCTACTGATCGACTCTTCTCGTCGTGTTCCGCGTGCACGCGCACGCGGAACACGGCGGTTCGATCTCGCCGAGCCGTGAGGATCAACAAGCACCGTGAACCTATTGAGCAAGTACGGCGATCAATTGATCGACGCGTTCCTCTCGACCATCTATCTGACGTTGGCATCACTCGTCGGAGCGTTGGTCATCGGAACGATCATTGCCGCGATGCGGGTGTCCCCCATCCCGATCGCACGTGGCATAGCCGCGACGTACGTCACCATCTTCCGTAACACCCCGTTGACCCTGATCATCCTGTTCACCTCGTTCGGTCTCTACCAGACCATGGGCGTCTCCCTGGCATCCGAGTCGTCGTCGACGTTCCTCGACGACAACAACTTTCGCTTGGCTATCCTCGGTCTGAGTGTCTACACCGCGTCGTTCGTGGCCGAGTCTCTACGATCGGGCATCAACACGGTCCCGGTCGGTCAGGCCGAAGCAGGCCGCTCGCTCGGCATGACGTTCACCCAGAACATCTCCATCGTCGTTCTGCCCCAGGCATTTCGCGCCGTCGTCGGACCGCTGGGCAGTGTCGTGATCGCATTGACCAAGAACACGACCATCGCATCGGTCATCGGCGTTGCGGAGGCGTCGTTCCTGATGAAGAACATGATCGAGAACGAAGCCGCGATCTTCGTCGTCGGTGGCATCTTTGCCCTCGGCTTCATGATCCTGACGCTCCCGACCGGGTTGCTGTTCGGCTACATCAGCAAGCGATTGGCGGTGTCATGATGAGTGATGCAGTAGCAGTTCTGTACGACGTTCCCGGACCGAAAGCAGTACTCCGATACCGCATTCTGACCGTTATGGTCGCGATCGTCTCACTCGGAGTCGCATTTCTGATCTACCGTGCCCTCGATTCGAAGGGACAGCTGACCGCCGAGAAGTGGGATCCGTTCCTCGAATCGACCACGTGGACAACCTATCTGATTCCCGGTATCCAGGGCACCCTGGTGGCAGCGGCACTGTCGATCGTGTTCGCCCTGATCCTCGGTGCCGTACTCGGTATCGGCAGGTTGTCCGATCATCGAGTGGTCCGAGTGATCAGTGGCGCAATCGTCGAATTGTTCCGCGCAGTGCCCGTGCTGATCCTGATGATCTTCCTGTACGCGGTGTACGCCGACTACGAGGTCTTCAAGGTCAAGTACCTGGCCTTGGCTGCGGTAGTCACGGGCCTGACCCTGTACAACGGTTCGGTCATTGCCGAGATCGTGCGTGCTGGCGTCAATTCTCTGCCCAAGGGTCAGCGCGAAGCAGCGTCGGCGCTGGGCATGCGGAAGAGCCAGGTAATGCTCCTGGTTCTGCTCCCCCAGGCCGTCACCGCCATGCTTCCGGCGATCATCTCGCAGATGGTGGTGGCACTGAAGGACTCGGCGCTGGGTTACGTCATCGGCTACGTCGAGGTCGTCCGTTCCGGGCAGCAGGTGGGCGCGTTCTACAGCAACTACCTGCCGTCGCTGATCATCGTCGCCGTGATCATGATCATCATCAACTCGCTGTTGACCAAGCTGGCCACCGTGGTCGAGCGTCGTCTGCGTTCTCGCAAGCGCAAGGCCGGCGCGACTGAAGTGGTTCCGGCTCTCGACGGTGGCCAGGCAGCCTGACTACACGACACTGAAACTGATCGAGGCCCTCGACAAGTAAGGCCCGCAACACCGATGGTGTTGCGGGCCTTACTGTTTCTCGACGCCTCCTACTCGAGGTGGACGATCACATCGTGTCGGGGCCGTCGAAGTCTTCGGTGTCTGCACCTACGCGGTCGAGTTGATCTTTGACCACCGCAAATGCCATTCCTTGCGAGTATCCGCGGCGAGCCAGCATACCGACCAGCTTGCGCACTACTTTGTCTCGTTCGACCCGTGCGTCGGGCCCGTTCGGGTCTGGCAGACGTAACGATCGAAATCGTTTGCGCACCAACTCCGCAGCACGTTGGAGTTCGTCTTCGGAATCGATCAGATCGAGGGCGCTCACGGCCAACTCGTTGCTGACGCCTTTGTTCCGCAGCTCCATGCTGAGTGCGCGTTTGCCCTTACCTGAGTACTTGTGCCGGGACTGGACCCACTGTTCAGCAAAGGATTCGTCATCGACGAGCTTTGCTTTCTCGAGCCGGTCGAGAACTGCGTTCGCGATCTCGGCAGTGAATCCTTTTTTGGCAAGACTCGTTTCGAGTTCGTGCCTGCTACGCGCTCGGTCGGTCAGCAACCGAAGGCAGACATCTTTCGCCTGCGCCTCGGTGCCGCCACCCTCGTCTCGCTGCTGCACAGCGGCACAAGGTTAGAAGTCGACCGGAGCGGCTGCGGGCTCCTCCGCGGTGACGTCCGCGCCGATCTGCAGCTTTTCCATGATCTTCTTCTCGATCTCGTCTCGCACATCGGGGTTCTCGAGCATGAACTTGCGGGCGTTCTCCTTGCCCTGACCGAGCTGATCGCCCTCATAGGTGAACCACGAACCCGACTTACGGATGAAGCCGTGCTCGACGCCCATGTCGATCAACGAGCCCTCGCGGCTGATGCCCTTGCCGTAGATGATGTCGAACTCGGCCTGCTTGAACGGCGGCGCGACTTTGTTCTTGACGACCTTGACCCGGGTGCGGTTACCGATGGCATCGGTTCCGTCCTTCAGAGTCTCGATGCGGCGGATGTCGAGGCGAACCGAGGCGTAGAACTTCAATGCCTTACCACCGGTGGTGGTTTCGGGAGAGCCGAACATGACGCCGATCTTCTCGCGCAACTGGTTGATGAAGATGACGGTGGTGCCGGAATTGCTCATCGCGCCGGTGATCTTGCGCAGCGCCTGGCTCATCAGGCGAGCCTGCAGACCCACGTGACTGTCGCCCATCTCGCCCTCGATCTCGGCGCGCGGCACGAGTGCCGCCACCGAGTCGATCACGAGAATGTCGAGTGCGCCCGAACGGATCAGCATGTCTGCGATCTCGAGGGCCTGCTCACCGGTATCGGGCTGCGAGACCAGCAGTGCATCGGTGTCGACACCGAGCTTCTTCGCATAGTCCGGATCCAGTGCGTGCTCGGCGTCGATGAAGGCGGCGATGCCGCCGGCGCGCTGAGCACTGGCCACCGCGTGCAAGGCAACGGTGGTCTTACCCGAGGATTCCGGGCCGTAGACCTCGATGACACGTCCACGCGGCAACCCTCCGATGCCGAGTGCTACATCGAGCGCGATCGATCCCGTGGGAATGACGGCGATGGGCTGGCGAACCTCGTCACCGAGGCGCATCACCGAACCCTTGCCGAAGTTCTTGTCGATCTGCGCGAGTGCGAGATCGAGCGCTTTGTCGCGATCGTATGCAGCCATCGTGAGCTCCCTGTGTCGTGTCGTTCAGCTGTGTCGTGTCGTTCAGCTTGGTCGTCGGTAACGCTAGAACGGGGTACCGACAAGAAGTTTCTCTGGACCGCTCAGCAACCGTTGTCACCAGCATAGGGGAACACGTGTTCGAGTCAACTACCGCCGCGTTCGACACGCCGAGCAAACTGGATTCGACCCGCGAAGGGCTACCAGCGCTCTTTCGGAACATCGAACTCGTAGCAGATCGAGCGCCACACTTCCCTCGGGTCGACGCCCTCCTCGATGGCCTGTGCCCCGGTTCGTCCGATCCCGGACAGCACATGATCGGTCAGCAGGGAATTGCCTCGAACGGAGCCGAACTCCTCGGTGAGCAGTTCACGAAATTCGGTCAGACGCACATCGACAACCCTAACGCCCCGTCCGACGCGCGCTCCGAGCAAGGACCTCGTGACATACCGCCACCGGATCCTCGACGGACTTCGCGCCGGCCGCCGCCTCGGCAGCAGCCAGGGCAAATCGAGGATCGGCGAGAACGTCGGCCACCGCGCCGGCGATCGAGGCTGCCGTCGGGGGTCGCACGATCACGGCGCTCCCCTGCCGCGCAGCCCGATTCGCCAGTTCCCACTGATCACCGCCACCGGGCACGGTCACCACCGGAACTCCGTGCATCAGAGCTTTGGCCAACATTCCATGGCCACCCCCACACACCACCACATCGGCGTGACGCAGAAGTTCGTCCTGCCGACCGAGGCCCGCATTCGCCCAGTTCGGCAACACGTCGGGGGCCCCGTCGAGAACCGAAGCCACTACCCGAACCCCGCCGCCATGCAACCCCTTCAGTGCCATCTCGAGCATCCCCTCGGCACCGGTGAACGCCGTCGACGGTGCGACCATCACCACAGGTGATTCGCCGTCGGGTAGCTCGAGCAGATCGTCGGTCGGCTCCCACAGCAACGGACCGGTCACGTGCGCGTCCTCGGGCCAGTCGGGACGTTGCACCTCCAGCGCGGGGATTGTGGCAATCAGTCGAGCACTCGGGCCCGGATCCCGCTCCGGTAGACCGATACTCGCCCTCGCGAGGGAACGCTGAGCCCGTCCCTGCGCGATCGAGCGTGCAGTCAACGCGCGCATGACGGTATCGCGGAACCTGCCACGAAGACCGATGCCCGGAGCCAACCCACTTCCGATGGGCGGCAAACCTTTAGAGGGCGAATACAGGGGATGGGGCGAGAGCTCGATCCAGGGCGTACCGAGACGTTCGGCAGCCATACCGCCTCCTGCAGTGAGAATGTCGGACACCACGAGGTCGACGTTCTCCCGAGCGAGGTCGGGCAACAATTCGGTGGAGACGAACGCGGCGCGAGAGTGGATACGCTGCCCGGCATCCAGATCGTCGTCCTCCGGTCGCGGTGTCAGTCCGCCCAAGGGAAATGCCCGCAGCCCGAGGGCACGAGCGTCGGGCACCCAACGACTTCCGGTGAACAGGACCGGTTCGTCACCGGCACGACGGAACAACAGAGACAGGGCAATGGCCGGAAACGCATGTCCCGGATCGGGCCCGGCCACCACTGCAACTCGCATCGACTCAGGGTGCCACACCCGACTCGACGAGCTCGACGTATGTCGAGATCACCACAGGTGAAGGAACGCCCGTCACGCGCTCCGGGGACGCAGGTAGGCATCGACCGCGTACGTCATCTGGCGCATCACTTCGGCACCGGAGATGCGCTCGGACACCATCTCGGCGGACTGGACAGCGGACTGCACCATCAACAGCAACATGGTTGCCAGCGCCGCGGGATCCCCCGGACGAATGGACGAGTCACGTTGCCCCACAACAATCAATGAGGTCAGGGTATCGATGATCAGCGCCTGGCTGGTACCGAGCCGATGCAGGATGTACGTGGCGAGCACATCGGAATCGGAACGGAGAATTTTCACGAACAGCGGGTGAGTTCGGATCCGGTCGGCCGCCTGACCCACGGCGGTCACGATCTGCTCTCGGCCGGACGCGGTCGCATCGAAGCTCGGAATGAGTGCGCCGATCTCGCGAGTGAGAAGGCTGGACACCACTGCTCGTGTGTCCGTCCATCTCCGGTAGACGGTCGGCCTGCTGACCTCGGCTCGGCGAGCGATTTCGGCCAGGGTGGTGCGTCTGACACCATGTTCGAGGATGCACGATCGGGCCGCATCGAGCACGGAGTCTTCGATCGACTTCTCCGGCGCGTCCGTCTCGGACGGATGCGCGGACTGAGACGAGGCAGGACTCGACACCGGTCGCTCGGTCACGTGCCACCCTTCACACTATGGGCCGAAGATCTGAATCGCGGGCCGAAGCAAGTAATTTCGTTACTGTACCTCACGGATTCGGTCACATTCGGTCCCGAAGTCGGCGAGAACATGAATCGGCAATCTACGCCGAAGACTGTCGACGGGGAATAGCGCCGGTCACCGACACTGCAATCGTCAACCCTGGCAAGCTGATCGACGTGACCGACGAATCCGGACGACCATGACCCGATCGGTAACGGTGCTGACCAATCCGACGGCCGGTGGTGGGCGCGCAGCACAGACCGGTCGGCGAGCCGTAGCCCGACTCCGCGAGCGCGGAATTCACGTCACGGCGATCGAAGGCCGTACCCCGGGAGACGCGTTGGCATTGTTAAACAAAGCGGTAGACAGCGGAACGGACGCCGTGGTCGCCGTCGGAGGCGACGGGCTCGTCAATCTCGTGATTCAAGTGCTCGCCGGCACCGAGACCCCGATGGGTCTCATCCCTGCAGGCACCGGAAACGATCTGGCCCGCGATCTGGGGATACCTCTGGAAGATGCAGTCCGAGCAGCCGACCTCGTCGTCGACGGTCTCACTCGAACAATCGATTTGGGCCGAGCCGGCGACCGGTGGTTCGCAACCGTTCTCTCCAGCGGTTTCGATTCCCTGGTCACCGAGAGAGCCGGTCGACTGCGATGGTTCGGCGGCCCCCTGCGCTACAACGTGGCCATGATTCTGCAGTTGGCCGCGCTCGAAAACCTTTCGTACGTCCTGGAATTGGACGATGCCGAACTCAGGGTCGACGCCACGCTGGTAGCCATCGGGAACGGCCGTTGCTACGGCGGCGGGATGGCGATTTGCCCCGCTGCTCAGGTCGACGACGGTCTGCTCGACATCACCGTCGTGCGCGGAGTGAGCCGAACCCGACTTCTCAGGATGTCGCCTACCCTCTACCGGGGATCGCATATCGATCTGCCCGAGGTCGACACGTACACATCGGAGCGGGTCACCCTGAGGTGCGAGGGAATCGTCGCATATGCGGACGGTGAACGCGTCGGTGAACTGCCTGTCACCGTGCAGTCCGTACCTGGTGCTCTGCGGGTGTTCGTGGACCGGGATCGCTCGTCATGGGCGTGAGCGACCGACGTGTCAGTACTTCAGTGAAGTGTGGTCACTGTTCGATGAGATCGCTTTGTACAGCCATACGAGTCCGAACACGATGGCACCGGCTACCACCAGCCAGAACACACCCTTGATGATGGTGCCCAGCAGTGCGAGCGCGATCCAGATCAGGACGATGAATCCGAGTACTTTCCAGAACATGTGAAACTCCAACCGTAGACGCGCACCGTGTCGTGTCGCGTATATCGATCTTGACATCGGTGCGCTTCGAGCACATCGGGGTGAACCCTGAATTGTGTCAGCGGTGCCGCGCCCTGATCCGATCGATTTCGGTGAGGGCCTCGGCCCACCCTTGCAGTCGGTCGGTGGCCGACTCCAGCTCGCGGCGGTGGACATCCACAACCGTCGACGATGTGAAGGCAGACGGTCCGGTCATGTGAGCGGCGGCTGCCACGAGTTGTTCGTACTGATCGACTCCGGCCGCGAGGTCCGCTGCAGCCGAATCGATTCCGTTGCGCAAGTGTTCTCGCGTTGCGAGGCTTGCTGCGCCTGCTCGTTCCAGTGCGGCGATGTCGACGGCGACGCCCTCGAGCCCCTGAGCTGCCTCCGAGGCGACGCCGATCGTCTCTTCGACCTCGTCGGTCCCGATCCTCTTGGATCTCGCCAGGATTCCCAACAGCTCGAACAGACTCTTCTCGGCTCCTGCCAGCCGGGCCATCGGTTCGTAGGCGGCAGACCCGCGTTCCGGCAACAAGCGTCGTGCCGGTATTCCCACGGGTACCGGTTGGGATCGAAGCCGTCGTAACCGGGTGACCGCGAATACAGCCGGGACGGCCATGAGTGCGGCACCTCCGCCGCCGACGAACAGCGACCACTCAGGAGCAGACAGTACGGCCAGTCCTGCTGTGCCGGCTGCTGTGGTGGTGGATGCAGCACCGAACCGGATTCCTCGTCGCCTGGCTCGACGAATCTTCTTCAGATGCTTGGCCCGCGGGTCTTTTCGACGTCCGGCGGCATCGAACACAGACGTGCCGACACTGCGCGCGGATTCCGCGAGGGACCTGACCACCGCTCCGGACTCCGCGACCGCCGCTACGATGGAGTCCCGATCGAGCGAAACGGCCGGCCGCTTACGCGACCGGCCCGATTCGTGTTCTTTCCTACCCATGCCGACAGTGGTGTCAGTCGACGGGCGTGTTCGTTTGGACGATCACGCCTGAGCCGGGGGCTCGGGCGTTGCGTTCGGCGACTTGGCGATCGACGGCTTGGCTGCGGAATCGCCGGACGGCAGCGAGTCGCCTGCCATCGACGCGCGGATTTGCTCCAACCGGCTGTGGCCGGCCATCTGAACCGACGCCTGCTGTACCTCGAGCATGCGACCCGAGACGGTGTTCTGAGCCAACTCCGCCGAACCGAGAGCATCGGCGTAGCGGCGTTCGATCTTGTCTCGGACAGCGTCCAGGCTCGGAGTGTTGCCGGGCGCGGACAGCGTGCTGTCCATCGAACGCAGTGATTCGCTGACCTTCTCCTGCATTTTCGCCTGCTCGAGCTGGCTCAGCAGCTTGGTGCGTTCGGCAACCTTGGACTGCAGCGCCATCGCGTTCTGCTCGACGGCTTTCTTCGCCTGAGTGGCGGCCTGCAGAGACTGATCGTGCAGAACCTTCAGGTCTTCGACACTCTGCTCGGCGGTCACCAACTGCGCAGCGAACGCCTCGGCAGCATTGGTGTACTGCGTGGCCTTCTCGATATCGCCCGCTGTAGCGGCCTGATCTGCCAGTGTGACTGCCTGTCGGGCGTTCGCATTGAGCTTCTCGACCTCGTCCAGCTGCCGGCTGAGCTTCATCTCGAGCTGGCGCTGATTGCCGATGACGGACGCAGCCTGCTGAGACAGAGCCTGATGCTGCCGCTGTGCATCTTCGATCGCCTGCTGAATCTGAACCTTGGGGTCGGCCTTCTCGTCGATCTTGGAATTGAAGAGCGCCATCATGTATTTCCAGGCCTTGACGAAAGGATTAGCCATGGGGTGGTCCTGCCTCCATCTGTTGCGCCGCGGTGGCCGCGTACGGGTCGGCTGCTCTCGCAGTGACCGAAATGAACCTGTCCGTGCTGAAAAAGTCGGGTGTCTGGTCTGGGTCAGGAGTGGAAACGGCGTACGTTCCCGATCTTAGGCGGCAGCGAGAGCTCTGGCAGCAGGTGCGGGAATCACGACACGGGTATCGCCGTCGATGCGGGTGGCGACAGCCGCATCGTCGAGTCGGGCGGCGGCGATGGACGCGTCGGACAGTGTCACGCTGACGTCGCTCATCACATCGGCAAGCGGCACGGCCAGCGCATCGCAGATCGCGGCGAGCAGTTCGCTCGACGCCTCCTTGCGGCCACGCTCCACCTCGGAGAGATACCCCAGGCTCACGCGTGCAGTATTCGAGACTTCACGCAGGGTTCGGCTCTGTGCGACGCGAGTACGCCGCAAACTGTCGCCGAGTGCTTCACGCAATAGCAGCGCCATCTCGCTCCTCCTCGTTGGTGTCCGTGCCGACGGCCGAGCCGTCGAGACGACAACGTTCATATCTCGTTCGTCCGGAGCCGTCATGTTGTTCAACGTCCCAGTCGGTCCGATTGGTTCCCGACCCTATATGCCCGTTCACTCCAACACGCGCCGAAGCAGCTCCGACACGTTTCCCACGACTGTATCCCGCCGGCACACTCACGAGGCGGACACACCTCGGCGCAATCGAACGGCCTGCACCACGTAGTCGATTCCGGTGTAGACGGTCAGCAGCACTGCCAGAGCCATCAGCCCCATCGCAACCGGATCGACCGCAGTGGGCAGCGGGCACAAGTACACACCGATGGCGAACGTCTGTACCAGAGTTTTGACCTTCCCGCCGCGACCGGCGGGGATGACGCCGTGCCGGATGACTGCGAAGCGCACCGCGGTGATGCCGATCTCCCGCACCCCGATGATCACGGTCACCCACCAGGACAGATCTCCCAACATCGACAGACCGACCAGCGCGGCACCGATCAAAGCCTTGTCCGCGATGGGGTCTGCCATCTTCCCGAAGTCGGTGACCAGACCGTACTTGCGCGCCACTTGGCCGTCGATCCGGTCGGTGATGGCAGCAACGGCGAAGACCACGGTGGCTGTCAGGCGCCAGGTGGCGTCATGGCCGTCACCCACGAACAACGCCGCGAGGAACACCGGCACCAGCGCGATTCTGAGGACGGTCAAGATGTTGGCGATGTTGAGCAACGGCACCTCGTCCGTACCACCGGGGACTGCGTTTCCGTGTGGCAGATCTGCACTGCGCGCGCCGCTTCCGGAGCGCGAAGCACCGCTGACCGGGGCTCGGCCGTTCGGCTTACCGCTGCTCGACGGGACGCCCTGATCAGGCGCAACCGGGCCGGTCATCGTGGAACTCGCGAGCCGACAGCGCCGGATCCGGCGGTAGGTACACCTTCGCGCAGCGTCCACCCGCCGAGACGGGGACACAGCTCACTGAAGGACACACGAAAAGTTTATCGGTTGCGGTACTGACTACTGTTCACCCCATGACTTCTGGGCCGAGTCGGGCGAGTCGCGACACCTCGAATCCCGAATCCGACGCACACCACGAGACCACGGACCACCTCTCCCCATCCGACAGAACACTCACCGTGCGTCGTGCCAGGACCTCGGACGTTCCCGAGATCAAGCGATTGATAGATATCTACGCCGGTCGGATTCTGCTCGAGAAGAACCTTGTGACGCTCTACGAAGCCGTGCAGGAATTCTGGATCGCCGAACGTGACGGCGAGGTCATCGGGTGCGGGGCATTGCATGTGCTGTGGGCCGATCTCGGTGAGGTGCGAACAGTCGCCGTCGATCCCGCCGCGAAAGGGCATGGTGCCGGGCATCTCATCGTCGCCAAACTCGTCGAGGTCGCGCGCGATCTGGCGTTGCAGAAAGTGTTCGTATTGACGTTCGAGGTGGACTTCTTCTCCCGGCACGGATTCGCGGAAATCGAGGGAACGCCCGTCACCGCCGAGGTCTACGCGGAGATGTGCCGGTCGTACGACACCGGCGTGGCGGAGTTCCTGGATCTGAGCTACGTCAAACCGAACACTCTGGGCAACACCCGAATGCTGCTGTCTCTCTGACAGAATCCTCCGGACAACCATCGAATTCGGAAGAGAGCTCCATGCCCCTCATTGCCGTCAGGTACACCTACTCCCCCGCCACCACGGACGGGCGCGACACCCATCGCGCAGCCCACCGCGCATGGCTGGCCGACCTGCTCGAGCAGAAGACTCTGGTCTCGAGTGGTCCCTACGCCGACGGCAGCGGGGCACTGCTGCTGGTCGAGGGGCCGGATGCCGCGACCGTCGAAACGTTGTTCGCTCAGGATCCGTTCGCGATCGAGAACCTGATCGAGTCGGCAACGTTCGACGAATGGACCCCGGTCATGGGCACGTTCACGTCCTGATCCCCCGCTCATCCAGCCCACGTGAGTGGACCATTGCACCGCCGAGACGGCTGCAATGGTCCATTCACGCGTACCGGGAGCGCTGTATGAGCCCTAGAACTCGTCCGACGCAGGCTGCTCGTCCGGGTCGCCACCCTTGATCGACCACAGCAGACCGTCGAGCTCGTCCGGTTTGACGAGCACTTCGCGAGCCTTCGATCCCTCGCTCGGCCCCACCACTCCGCGGTTCTCCATCAGGTCCATCAGGCGACCGGCCTTGGCGAAGCCGACGCGTAGTTTGCGCTGCAGCATCGAGGTCGAACCGAACTGGCTGGTCACGACGAGTTCGACCGCCTGCAACAGCACGTCGAGGTCGTCGCCGATATCGGGGTCGACATCCTTCTTGTCCGAGACCTTCGCTGCGGTGACGGTGTCGTTGTACTCCGGCTCGGCCTGGTTCTTGGCGAAGTCGACGACCGCCGCAATCTCCTCGTCGGTGATGAACGCACCCTGCAGACGTGTCGGCTTGCCCGCACCCATCGGCAGGAACAGAGCGTCGCCCATACCGATCAGCTTCTCGGCACCCGGTTGATCGAGGATGACTCGGGAGTCCGTCAACGACGATGTCGCGAAGGCAAGACGCGACGGGACGTTCGTCTTGATCAGACCGGTCACGACGTCGACCGAGGGTCGCTGGGTGGCGAGCACCAGGTGGATACCGGCGGCGCGGGCCTTCTGCGTGATCCGCACGATCGCTTCCTCGACGTCGCGCGGGGCGGTCATCATCAGGTCGGCAAGCTCGTCGACGATCGCGAGGATGTACGGGTAGGGCCGGTAGACGCGTTCACTGCCGAGGGGTGCGGTGATCTCACCCGAACGCACCTTCTTGTTGAAGTCGTCGATGTGCCGGACCTTGTTGATCTGCATGTCCTGGTAGCGCTGCTCCATCTCCTCGACGAGCCAGGCCAGCGCCGCGGCAGCTTTCTTGGGCTGCGTGATGATCGGGGTGATGAGGTGTGGAATGCCCTCGTACGGCGTCAGCTCCACCATCTTCGGGTCGATCAGGATCATCCGAACCTCGTCCGGCGTCGCCCGCGCGAGCAACGACACCAGCATCGAGTTCACGAAGCTCGACTTACCGGAACCGGTGGATCCGGCCACCAGCAAGTGGGGCATCTTCGCGAGGTTGGCACTGACGAAATCGCCCTCGATGTCTTTGCCGAGGCCGATCACCAGCGGATGGTGATCCTTTCGCGTCGACGGCGCAGTCAGCACGTCGGCCAATCGGACCATCTCACGGTCCGAGTTCGGTACCTCGATACCGACCGCGGACTTGCCGGGGATCGGTGCGAGCAGACGTACGTTGTCGGTCGCCACCGCATATGCGATGTTCCGCGCGAGCGCAGTGATCTTCTCGACCTTCACGCCCGGCCCGAGTTCGACCTCGTAGCGGGTGACCGTCGGGCCCCGGGTGAATCCGGTTACCGCGGCGTCGATCTTGAACTGCTCGAGCACCTCCGAGATGGCCTCGATCATGGCGTCGTTGGCCTGGCTCCGCGTCTTGGGCGGGTCGCCGTCGATGAGCAGGGACAACGACGGGAGCGTGTAATCCCCGTCGACGACGCGGTCGACGACGATCTTGTCGTCCTCGGCTGCCGCTTTCGGTTCGGCCGCCTTGACGATCGGCTTGGGCTTCGGCCGCGCAGGCGCGGCAGGCGCTTCCGGCACCGGCACTGCAGCAGCCGCAGGCGCAATGGCCTCGGTCGCGGCCTCCGGGGCCGGGGTCCTACGGGCGCGCGGCGGCTTCGCGACCGGGATGTACTCCTCGGTCGGATAGTTGTCGTAGGGATCCGCGCCGCCGTGGACCGGATAACCGTCGGCATCGAAGTTGGAGTCGTAGTCGCCGTAGCCCTCGTCTCCGAATTCGGAACCGAAGTCGGCCGGGTCGTAGTCCTCGTATTCATCACCCCGACTGTCGGTGCCGAACAGCGCACGCATCCGGTCCGGTACGTCGCGCACGGTGGTACCGGTGAGCAACAGCACCCCGAACAGGCCCGCGAGCAGAAGCAGAGGTACCGCCAACCAGACGGTGAGGCCGTCGGCAATCGGACCGCCCGCCACGTACCCCACGAAGCCCGCACCCTCGGACCTGCCGGCAGCGTCGGTCGGCGAGCCTGCGGCCATGTGCCACAGGCCCAGGATCGGGAGGCCGAGAAGAATCGACCCCAGAACGAGCCGAGGGCGCACCTCGGGACGGGGTTCGGACCGCATGAGAACGACCGCGATGGCAACACCGAGAACGGGGGCCACAAAACCGGCCTGACCGATGACAGCGCGAATACCCACCTCGATCCATTCACCGACTGGCCCGCCGGCGCTGAACCACACGCTCGCGGCAACCACCACGCTGACGGCAATCAGCCCCAGTGCGATCCCGTCGCGACGGTGTCCGTGCTCGATGTCGGCGGCCTTACCGACCGTCCTGGTCGTGGCACCGACACCTCGCGCCGCCATCGACCACGTGGACGCGATTCCGCGGCCGATCGCGTCGAGCGCACCGCGTGACTTCTTCTTGGTGGGTGGTCGACGCGTCGCCGATCCTCTCGCCGTTCCCTTACCGCGAGACGACGCGCTCGCCCGGGAGGTTGCCGGGTTGCGCGGGGCGGTGGGCTTCTTCGGCGTCGTGACGGTGCGCGCGGTGCGGCCGGTGCCGGACTTACGAGCGGTGCCGGACGCGCGCGAAGACCCGGATCCGCTGGATCCGGCCCTGGCGGTGGAGGTGCTGGTCTTTCCTGCCATGCACCCAGGCTAGTCGCAACAGCCCCGTCGAAACCATCCGCAACACCAGTAACAGCGAAGAGGTTGTGTGTCAGAAGCTCAGATCGAGCGCCTTCACCGCAGCGATGTCGCCCGCCGAACCCTCGAACTCGACGTCGAGCTGGTCCCGGCCGAACGCGTAGAGGAGCAGTTCGGACGGCTCCCCCACCACCGTCACACCGGCACCGGAGCCACCCTTGAACGTGGCCGAGCGGCCGTCCGGAGTGCGAGCGTGTACCGGAATCGGCGCGGAGCGGTGGCCTGCGCGCCCGATGAACCGGACCTGCGGCCACAATCGTTTCTCCACCGCCGCCGGCAGCAGTCGTCGCGTCCAACTCCCGGTCGCGCGGCGCAGGTCCTCGTGGTGCACGAACATCTCGCCGAGGTTGATCAGTGGATCGAGGAGCGCGAACGGCGACCACATCGGCGGCCCGGTGCGAACATCCTCGACCACGGCCGCGAACGGTCGGTTCGCGACGGAACGCTGGACCCGCTCCGTGTACCCGGCGAACGGCGACAGAAGTATCCCCGGCGACGCGTCGAGCCGTCGCTCGCGGACGACGAGGTGCGCGGCCAGATCGGCAGCGGTCCACTCACCACACAGCGTCGGTGCATCGGGACCCACGTCGAGAAGGGTCTGAACAAGTTGGGAACGTTCATCCTGGGCAAGGCTCACGCGCTCCAGGCTACGGCCAGACGGAACCAGCGGCATCCTGCCGCAGGATCTCATCCTTTGTCTGGGTAACCTCCCAACAGTGCCGGTATCGGAAATTCTCGTCATCCTGCTTGCCGGCCTCGGAGCCGGTGCAATCAACGCCGTCGTCGGTTCCGGAACGTTGATCACGTTTCCAACGCTGGTCGCGTTCGGGTATCCCCCGGTGGTCGCCACGATGTCCAACGCCATCGGGCTGGTAGCGGGAAGCGTCTCGGGCACGTGGGGGTATCGCCGAGAACTGCGCGGGCAATGGCACCGACTTCGATGGCAACTGCCCGCATCGTTTCTCGGAGCGCTCGGTGGGGCCTGGCTGCTGCTGCACCTGCCCGAAAAGGTGTTCGCCTCGGTCGTTCCGGTTCTGCTCATCGGTGCGCTGATTCTCGTTGTCGCACAACCGAAGATCCAAGCCTGGGCGAAGCGGCGGTCGGAAGCGGCCGGAAAGGCGGCAAACCAGATCGGTCGCGGCCGAATGGCACTGGTGACCATCGGCACTCTGCTCGTCGGCATCTACGGCGGCTATTTCACTGCAGCACAGGGAATCCTGCTCATCGGCGTTATGGGAGCCCTGCTCCCCGAGACGATGCAGCGGATGAATGCAGCCAAGAACTTACTGTCGCTCGTGGTCAATATCGTTGCAGCAGTGGCATTCACGATTTTTCGATTCGACGACATCAGCTGGCAGGCCGCCGGTCTGATCGCCGTCGGCTCCCTGATCGGCGGTGCCGTCGGAGCCCGGTACGGCCGCCGGCTGTCGCCGGCGGCCTTACGCGGTGCCATCGTCGTTCTCGGACTGATCGGACTCTGGCGACTACTGGTCTAGATGAACTAGCTCGACTGCGGTTGCGGCTTGACCGCAATGATCGTCGGAACGATCATCGGCTTGCGGCGATACTTGTCCGCTACCCACCGACCCACGACTCGGCGCACTGCTTGTGCGATGCGATGAGTGTCGGAGACCCCGTCCGAGGCAAGCCGCTGCAGCTCGGCCTCCACGAGTTGTCCGGCCTCCTTGAGGGCCGCCGGATCGTCGGAGAAGCCCCGACCGGACACCTCGGGCGCGGTCACTGCACGGCCGGTGGCCGAATCGACGGCGACGCTGATCGCGATGAAGCCGCCCTCGCCCAGTACGAGACGATCCGACAGCGTCGAATCGCCGACATCACCGACCGAGAGGCCGTCGACGTACACGTGACCGACCGGGACCTGGCCGACGATCTCGGCGAGGCCGTCGACCATGTCGACCACCACGCCGTCCTCTGCGAGCACCACGCGGTCCTCGGGTACACCGGTTGCCTTCGCCAGCGCGGCGTTGGCGCGCAGGTGACGCCACTCGCCGTGCACCGGCATGGCGTTGGTCGGTCGAACCGCGTTGTACAGGTAGAGCAGTTCTCCCGCCGACGCGTGTCCCGAGACGTGGACCTTCGCGTTCTGCTGCGTCACGACGGTCGCGCCGCGCTTGGCGAGGCCGTTGACGACGGCGAATACCGAGTTCTCGTTGCCGGGAATGAGCGAGGACGCCAAAACGACGAGATCGTTGGCCTTGACGTTGATCTGGCGGTGCTCGCCCCGAGCCATCCGGGACAGCGCCGACAGCGGCTCGCCCTGCGAGCCGGTGGAGATGAGCACCAACCGGTCGTCGGGAAGTGTTGCGGCGGTGTCGACAGTCACCTCGAGGCCGTCGGGCACCCGCAGATAACCCAGATCCTGGGCGATCTGCATGTTGCGCACCATCGAGCGTCCGACGAACGCGACACGACGGTTGTATCGCTCGGCGACGTCGATGACCTGTTGGATGCGGTGCACGTGACTGGCGAACGACGCCACGATGACGCGTTGCTTCGCCTTGCCGATGACGGTGTCGAGCACTCCGCCGATCTCACGTTCGGGCGTGACGAATCCGGGCACCTCGGCATTGGTGGAGTCGACCAGAAACAGGTCGACACCCTCGTCGCCCAGACGCGAGAAACCGGCGAGGTCGGTGAGACGACCGTCGAGCGGCAGCTGATCGAGCTTGATGTCCCCGGTGTGCAGGACGAGACCGGCGTCGGTCCTGATGGCAATGGCCAATGCGTCGGGAATCGAGTGATTCACCGCGAAGTATTCGCAGTCGAACGGACCGTGCTGGGTGTGTTGTCCCTCGATGACCTCGACGAGATTCGGTCGTAGCCGATGCTCACGGCACTTCGCAGCGACCAGTGCGAGCGTGAATTTGGATCCGACGACGGGGAGATCGGGCCGCAGGCGCAGCAAGAACGGGACCGCTCCGATGTGGTCCTCGTGACCGTGTGTCAGCACCACTGCTTCGACATCGGCCATACGGTTCTCGATGTGGCGGAAATCGGGCAGGATCAGGTCGACACCCGGCTGCTGGTCCTCGGGAAAGAGCACGCCGCAGTCGATGATCAGCAACTTGCCCTGGTGCTCGAACACGGTCATGTTGCGGCCGATTTCGCCGATACCGCCCAGCGCAACCACTCGAAGGCCCTTGAACGGTGCCTTGGGCGGAGTGCCGAGTCGTTGTGTCGGGTCGAATTCACGGCGCTTGTCGGGACGTTGAGTCCGCGCCGAGTTCTGCACCATCGGCTTACCCTGCCGGGCACCCGACGGCCGGCCCTGCGTAGGAGCCGGCCGCTCGGACGGCGGTCCGGCGTTTCGGGTTGCGCGTCCGCGCGATCTGTTCGGTCGTGTCATACAAGAACTCCTGCCGCCCGCAGCTCCGCTGCGAGCAATTCGATGTGATCGATGCTCGGTGGCACCTGGGGAAGTCGTGGTTCGCCGACATCGATTCCGATGAGGCGGAGGCCGGCCTTCGAGGCGCTGACGCCGCCGAGGCGTGCGACCGAGCGAATGACCGGAATGAGGCTGACGTTGATTGCCTGCGCCCGCGCGATGTCGCCCATCATGAAGGCGGTGTGCAGTTCGCGGAGCCGAGCGGGGACGAGGTGGCCGATGACACTGACGAAGCCCGTCGCCCCGACCGAAAGCCACGGAAGGTTCAGTGGGTCGTCGCCCGAATAGAACTGCAGGCCCGTCGAGGCGATCAGTTCCGCGCCTGCATTGAGGTCTCCCTTGGCGTCCTTGACCGCGAGGATCCGGGGGTGCTCGGCCAGTCTGCGCAAGGTCTCGGTCTCGATGGGAACGACGGAGCGGGGAGGGATGTCGTAGAGCATCACGGGCAGGTCGGTGGCGTTCGCAACCGCGGTGAAGTGGGCGTACAACCCGGCCTGAGGTGGCCGGGAGTAGTACGGGGTGACGACAAGGAGACCGTGCGCACCTGCACGAGCGGCATCGCGGGCCAATTCCACACTGTGCGCCGTGTCGTTGCTTCCGGCTCCGGCAATGATGCGAGCTCGGTGACCTACCGCGGCGATCACGGCGCGCAGCAGCTCGAGCTTCTCGTTCTCTGTGGTGGTGGGTGATTCGCCCGTCGTTCCGGCCAGAACCAGCCCATCGTTGCCTTGCTCGACGAGGTGATGCGCCAGGCGAACACCGGCGTCGATATCCAACTTTCCGTCCGCTGTGAACGGGGTCACCATCGCAGTGAGCACCGTACCGAACACAGGCGCAACGGAAGGAGCGGCGTCACCGTAGGTCATGGCAGCAGATTACCCGGTGCTTTACCCACTCTCGCGCAGCGGGACTCCCGGCTGACACCTCACGGGTGTACCCGGTTCAGGCCCGAACCGAACCTTGCCTCTACACCTCGGTCACGAACGGGCTGCGGGCCACTTCCGTACCGTCCGGCAACGTGGAGATCTCGAAGTCCCCGAACACGTCCGGGGCCACTGCCACGAGCTTACGCAGACATTCGACGGCGACGCGGCGAATTTCGACGTCCGCATGCTCCGAGGCACGCATCGACACGAAATGGCGCCATGCGCGGTAGTTTCCGCTCACCACCACGCGCGTCTCGGTCGCGTTCGGTAGTACCGATCTTGCTGCCTGCCGCGCCTGCTTGCCGCGCAGCGCAGCATTGGTGACCGATTCCAACTTGCCTTCGAGGGCACCGAGCAGTTCGGTGTACGCCGCACGACTGGCCTCGGTCGCGGACGCGAACAGCGCTTCGAGCTCGGGGTCCCCTTCGATCGCAGGCGGTAGAACGACATTGGCGTCGTGCTCGGGAACGAAACGCTGCGAGAGCTGGGAATACGAGAAGTGTCGGTGGCGAATCAGCTCGTGCGTGCACGACCGAGAAATACCGGTGATGTAGAAGCTCACGCTCGCGTGCTCGAGCACCGACAGGTGGCCGACATCGAGCAGATGGCGCAGATACGACGCATTGGTGGCCGTCCTGGGATTGGGTTTGGACCAACTCTGGTAGCACGCACGTCCAGCGAACTCGACCAAAGCCTGTCCGCCGTCGGCGTCGGTATCCCACGGGATGTCCGCCGGTGGGACGAATTCGGTCCGAGCAACGAGTTGCACTTTCAGCGCGACCGTTCGGGGCACCGCTCTACGTTCGATTTCTGATGACACCGCACAACACTAAGTGCGGTCCACGGCATTCGGCGACGCGTGACGTCATCACGGATCGATCGACGCCACAGAAGCGCCTTGACTGACGTCATCTATGACGCCACACTGGCGTCATGGAACTGGACAAGTACACCGAGTCGCTACGGACCGATCTTCTTGCGGCTGCGGCCCTGGGAGACGAGCACACCCGGCAGACGGCGGAGGCGCTCGGAAAGACCGCGGAGGCCTCGGCCAGATTGATGCTGCTGACCGCGCTGTCGGATTTTGCGGCCGAGGTGTCGAACGACCTGGACGGCCACACCGTTACCGTCCGACTGGACGGGACGCAAGCGCACGCCGACGTTCGACACGACACCCCGATCGTGGACATGGGCGTGACCGACGCACCCGAAGCCGAGGACTACCCGACGATGGACGACGTGTCCGGCGAAGTACGACGGGTGACGCTTCGCTTGGTCGAACAGATCAAGGAACGCGCCGAAGATGCGGCCAACAACAGCGGCGTATCTCTCAATTCGTGGTTGTCACAAGCGGTTCAGGGCGCTCTGCGCGATCAGATGCGCAAGGATCGCGGCCGGAACAACTGAGGAGCGCTACTTCTTCTCGCGCCACTCCCGCTCGAACGGGAGCCGCCAGGCGTGCGGCGCAATGAGTTGATGAATTGCGTTGGGGCCCCACGATCCCGGTGAATACAGTCGCACCGGAGGTGGATCCGCCAGCAACGGCTCCGATACCTGCCACAATCGTTCGATGCCCTCGGCTGTGGTGAACAGTGTGTGGTCGCCGTACATGGCGTCGAGAATGAGCCGCTCGTAGGCCTCGAGTACGTCGCCGGCGCGTTCGGTTTCGTGAATGGCGAACTGCATGCTGAGTTTGTCCAGGCGCATCCCGGGCCCGGGCCGCTTGCCGTAGAACGACAGCGACACCTTGGATGCGTCCGCCAGGTCGAAGGTCAGATGATCCGGGCCTTGGGCGCCGACCCCGGAACCCGCCGGGAACATGCTCTTCGGTGGCTCTCGGAACGCTATCGAGATGATGCGTTGGCCTTCGGCGAGACGTTTCCCGCTACGGAGGTAGAACGGCACCCCGGCCCAGCGCCAGTTGTCGATTTCGCATTTGAGGGCCACGAAGGTGTCGGTGTCGGAATCCGGTGCCACGCCTTCCTCCGATCGATATCCCGTGTACTGCCCTCGCACAACGTTTTTCGGTTTCAGCGGCACCATGGATCGGAAAACCTTGTTCTTCTCTTCACTGATCGCGCGGGGTTCGAGTGCCGTCGGCGGTTCCATCGCCATGAAAGCCAGCACCTGGAACAGATGGGTGACGACCATGTCCTTGTACGCGCCGGTGGACTCGTAGAACCCTGCTCGACCGTCGAGGGCGAGTTTCTCCGGTATGTCGATCTGCACGTGATCGATGAAATTGCGGTTCCAGATCGGCTCGAACAAGCCGTTGGCAAAACGAAACGCCAGGATGTTCTGCGCCGGCTCCTTCCCGAGAAAATGATCGATCCGGAAGATCTGGTCCTCGTCGAACGTTTCGTGCACCCGCGCATTCAAGGCGATCGCGCTGTCGAGGTCGGTGCCGAACGGCTTCTCCATGATGATCCGGGAACGCTTGACCAGATCTGCCGATGCGAGCGTATCCACCACTGCGAGAGCAGCTCTCGGTGGAACGGATAGGTAGTGCAGCCGTTTGGCGCTTCCTCCCAGTTCGATCTCGGCCTCTGCCACGGCCTCCCCCAGCGCCGCCGGTCCTGCCTTCTGCGACACGTAGGTCAGACGTGAAGCAAAGCGACTCCATTGATCGTCGCCGACTTTACGACTCGAATAGGTGTTGATCGATTCGCGAGCGAGAGTGCGGAATTCATCGGTCGACATCTCTTCGAGCGAGGTGCCGACGACGCGGATGTTCGGCGCGAGATCGGACAATGCCAAGTGCATCATTCCGGACAGAAGTTTTCGTTTGGCCAAATCCCCCGTCGCGCCGAACAGCACGACGACCTGGGGCGGAAGTTCGGAGTCGGTGTCTGTCCGGCGCGAAGTCACACTGGAAATAGTGGCACCGATTCTGTCGATGTGCACCTCGGCAGAATTGGCGCACCTGGGCAGAATTCAGCGCAACGCTGCTACGAGGTCGCCGCGCTCCCCCACCACCACACGTTCGAGTTCGAGCCAGTCGGCCATCTCTCGGAGAACATCACGCAGGCGTGGGGCGATGTCGCGGGCGTCGCGGTCCCCCTCGACGTAGGCCGCAATGACGTGGAGTTCGGACAGGGCGCGCACCGCCTTCAGGTCGACACGTGCCACCAAATGGCCGTCGAGCAGAAACGGGAAGACGTAGTAGCCGTGAACCCGCTTGTGCTGCGGGGTGTAGATCTCGATGCGGTAGTGGAAGCCGAAGATCCGCTCCACCCGAGGCCTGAAGAAAATCATCGGATCGAACGGGCACAGCAGGGCGGCCGCGGTGGCCGTTCGCGGTGTTCTGGCGTCTCGATGCATGTAGGCCGGCGCATTCCATCCTCGAACCGACACCTGCTCGAGAACACCGTCTTCCACCAAGTCGGCGATCGCTGCCTTGGACTGCTTCTGGGACAGCCGATAGTAATCTCGCAGGTCCGGCTCGGTCCCGATTCCCAGTGCACGAGAGGACTTTTCGATCAAAGCCCGCACAGCATCCGGTTCGTCGATCTGTCTGCGCAGAACGGCGTCGGGAAGCACCCGTTCGCTGAGCTCGTACTGCCGGACGAACCCGGAGCGTGCCGGTACGCTCACCACCCCGGCAGCGAAGAGTTGCTCGCAGACGACCTTGACGTCGCTTCGATCCCACCAGGGACCCTTGCGCCCGGGCTTCTCGACGTCCAGATGCGTCTCTATCTCACCCGCACTGGATGCACCGTGATCTCCGATCACAGCGAGAACATCGTCCACCAGGGTCGGTTCTCGGTCGAGAATGCGAGCGGCTCCGCCCCATCGACCGTGCCGATACAACTCCATGCGCCAGCGCATCAGCGGCCAGTCCTCCACCGGCAGCAACGCCGCCTCGTGCGCCCAGTATTCGACCAATCGCCTGGGACGCCGGGTGGTGTCGGTCCACGCGGCGTCGTCGACGAATTTCCTGTTGTAGGCACCGACGCGACTGAACACCGGCGCGTAGTGCGCGCGCACCACCACCGACACGGAGTCGATCTGCAACAGCCCGGTTGTGTCGATCGCGGCATGCACTGCCGCTCGGCCGGCAGGGGCGCTCCTGCTACGACGCGAAGCCAGACCTTGGGCGGCCAAAGCAGTGCGGCGCGCCATCGCAGCGCTCATGTCTCGCATCGATCCACCCTGTCACGAGTCACCGACACACGGTGTCAGGTGCTGAAGAGGTTCTTCGCCTTGAGAATCAGCTCGAACAGTCCGTAGGCGAACGGCACGGCAACCCACGCCCATGCGACCGCCATCGTGACCTGCTTCTGTGCGCCGCTCATGCCTTCGCTCCCGTGGTGGCTGCAGAATCCGTGTGATCGGATTCGTGGTACTTCGATGCCACCGGTTTGATGGCTTCGTTGGCCAGGAACCCGACGACCAGCAATCCGATCATCACGTAGAAGGCCGGGAGGTATCGGCCGGTGGTTCCCGGCTCTCCGGCGTCGGCGATGGCGTTGACGATCAGTGGTCCCAGAACACCCGCCACCGACCATGCGGTGAGCAGTCGTCCATGGATCGCGCCCACCTGGTACGTGCCGAAGAGGTCCTTGAGGTAGGCCGGAACGGTCGCGAATCCCGCGCCGTAGAACGACAGGATCAACAGTGCCGCGACCATGAAGAGGATCTTGTTCGTATTGGTGAACAGCGCAATGTAGAGATAGAGCAGCGCGCCCACGCCCAGGTACATCCGGTAGATGTTCTTGCGGCCCACCACATCGGAGACCGACGACCAGACGAATCGTCCGATCATGTTGGTCAGCGAGAGAAAGGCAACGAAACCGGCGGCCGCAGCAGCCAGAGATTGGGGCGAGGTCGCGTCGGGGAAGAAGTCCTGATAGATACCCGAGCCTCGCTCGAGGATTCCGATGCCGGCGGTGACGTTGAAGCACAACACGACCCACAACAACCAGAACTGCGGTGTCTTGACGGCATTCGCGGCCGAGACGTTGTGCGTGGAAATCATCGCCGACGAGGCGGGCGGGGTCCATCCTGCCGGTGTCCACCCTTCGGCGGGCACTCTGATGAGCACGACCCCCAGCGCCATGAACACCGCGTAGCCGACGCCCAAGGTGAGGAACGTCTTGGCGATCGAACCATCGGTGAAGCCGCCGAAGTTCACCATCAGTTGACTGGTGAGCGGTGACGCGATGAGCGCACCACCGCCGAAGCCCATGATGGCGATGCCGGTGGCCATTCCCGGCCTGTCGGGAAACCACTTCATCAGCGTCGACACGGGCGAGATGTATCCGATTCCGAGGCCGATACCGCCGACGAACCCGTAACCGAAGATCACCAGCCAGAACTGGCCGAGGGCCATGCCGAGGGCGGAGATGAGCAGGCCGGATACGAAGAATACCAGCGAAACGGCCATCGCCCAGCGCGGACCGTTCTTCTCCACTCTGGTCCCGAAGATTGCGGCGGACAGGCCGAGCATCACGATGGCCAGCTGGAACGGAATAGCAGTGACGGTTCCACTGAGTCCGAGCGCATCGGGTTGTGAGATGGCGTTCTTGAAGACGCTCCATGCGTATGCAGACCCGATCGCGAGGTGGATCGACAGTGCTGCCGGTGGTATCAACCAGCGACTCCACTCGGGCGTAGCAACGATTCTGGAGCGGTCGAGAATGGGGAGGGTCATCGAAATCCCTTGGTATGGAGAGCGGTACAAAGATCAACTAACCCATGCAGTCAAACACGAGGACCGCCCTGCCTGCTCACAATCGCACATAGTTTCTTCACCGAACTCACTACATCGAGCCGCGTAAGCTCGAGGGAGTGGACATCGAACGGTGGCGTAGCAGATTGCCGGTGAAGCGAGCCTCGGACGGTGAGGTGATCGGATGGACTGTCGCCCACAGCTCGAATGAACTGAACGCCGAGGACGAAAACGACGAGGGATATCTGGTCGACGCCGTCAATCCGGTGGGAATCACTGTTGCGCAGGGTGTGTCGTTGGAAGACGCGATTTCCGCCCTGGAGGAACGCGGACTGGCATCACTGTCGTTGCCGCACTGGACAAAAGCCCCGCTGCCTCTGCAGCTCGAGACCGATCTCCTCACCCCGCAGGACGATTGGCAGTGGCGTCGGGTGTTGATGACGCAACTCGACGACAACCGGGTCTGGATCAGACCCGCGTACCCGAGTTGGCCGGAACGGCTTCTGGAAATTCCGTTGTCGATCCCGGCCGACGACGTTCTGCGACCGCACTCCCCCGCCGACTCCGACTGACTCTTTCAGTCGGACAGTCCCGCCGCGACCGTACCGCCCAGCTCGTAGCAGCGATCGCGAGCAGCCCTGCCTCCTTCGGCGAGGTGCAGGGTGCCGAACACCTTCTCGAGTCCCCAGCCCGACGCGATGGCCTCGACACCGCGTGCGGCACCCACGGTGTCGTTGTTCCCGTGAATCCATGCGGCGTAGGGCTTTCCGGCGACGGCGTCCAGGCACGGGTAGTAGACGGTATCGAAAAAGTGCTTGAGCGCCCCGCTCATGTAGCCGAAATTGGCAGGCGTGCCGAAGAGGAAACCGTCGGCATCCAACACATCCGGGACCGTCGCGCCGAGAGCAGGGACACTGCGGACGTCGACACCGGTGATCCCCGGATCACGCGCGCCGGAGACAACGGCCTCCAGCAGCTCGCGAGTGAGCGGGCTCGGAGTGTGATGAACCACCAGCAGAGTGCGCGCCATCGACCGTCAGCTCTCGGCCCGTTCCAGTTCCACAGCGCGTTTCATGGTCTCGCGAGCCCGCCCGCGATCGCCCGCATAGTCGTAGGCCCGCGCAAGCCGGTACGAGCTTCTCCAGTTGTCCGGATCCTTTTCCCACTCGGCCTTGATTTGCTGGAACATCTCGTCTGCGGCAGTGCGTTCGATCCGTCCCGACGGCATCCGCGGGAGGTCGTCGACGTCGAGTTCGAGCCCTTCCTCCCGCATCCGTGACGCCAGCCGCTGATGGTCGAACCCCGCTTTGAGCGTCGCCCACACGATCCACAATCCGACGATCGGCAGGAGGATGACCCCGATCCCCAGGGCAATACTGGCTACCCCACCGTTCTGGATCAGAGTCACTCCGCGCTGGCCGAGTAAGAAGAAGTAGAAGCCGAGGATCAGCACCATCACCGCGATGATGGCGACGACTTTGGTCGCTTTGTTCACAGTCGATCAGCTCACAGATCCAGTAGTGGGTCGAGACCGACGGTCAAACCTGGTCGAGCGGCGATCTCTCGGACTCCGAGAAGCACTCCCGGAGCGAACGACGTACGGTCCAGCGAATCGTGCCGGATGCTCAGCGTCTCGCCCTGCGTCCCCAGCAGAACCTCTTGATGCGCAACGAGTCCCGCGAGCCGGATCGAATGCACACGCACTCCGTCGACGTCTGCACCGCGGGCACCGTCCAATTCGGTCGTCGTCGCATCGGGGCTGGGCGCAGTGCCTGCGGCGGCGCGCGCTTCGGCGATCAGCGCAGCAGTGCGATAGGCCGTGCCCGACGGCGCGTCGGCCTTGTTGGGGTGATGCAGTTCGATCACCTCGACCGAGTCGAAGAACCGAGCGGCCTGCTGAGCGAAGCGCATCGACAACACGGCACCGATGGCGAAGTTCGGGGCGATCAGCACTCCCGTGTCCGGCGATCCGGCCAGCCATTCACGTACCTGTTCGAGCCGCGGCTCGTCGAAACCGGTGGTACCGACAACGGCATGAATGCCGTGCTCGATCAGGAACTGCAGGTTGTCCATCACCACATCGGGGTGAGTGAAATCGACCACCACCTGCGCGCCGGAATCGACGAAGTTCGCCAGCGGATCGCCTTGGTCGACGGTGGCCACGAGCTCGAGGTCGTCGGCTGCGTCGACGGCAGCGCAGATCGCCTGCCCGACCTTGCCGCGCGATCCCAGTACCCCTACTCGAACAGGTGCCGTTGCACTCACGTCTCGTCCACACTCTTTTCGTCGTCGTCTCGAGGCCTTACTGACCTCAGAGCCTACTTTCCCCGCTCTTCGCACCGGCAGCTACGGTCGTCCGGTGACGTCCACCGTTCTGTTCGCCGACCGAGTCGATCTGGTCCGCGGGGGCCGATACCTACTCAGCGATGCCACGATGAGGGTCGACGAAGGCGAGCATTGGGTGTTGCTCGGTGCCAACGGTGCCGGTAAGAGCACCCTGCTCAGTTTGCTGGGTGCCGTCGTCCATCCCACCCACGGTGCCGTCCACGTTCTGGGTCATCGCCTCGGCCGGGTGGACATGCGGGAGTTGCGGACGAACATCGGCCACGTCGATCCACGGCTGAGGATCGACGCTCCACTGACGTTGTTCCAGGTGGTGCTGACCGGGCTGACCAACACTCCAGACCTGATCCCGAGATGGTCGGCCACCGAGACCCAGGTAGCCCGCGCGCGCCGGCTGATCCAGTCCCTCGGCGTCACCCATCGCGCCGAAGCGTCCTGGCACACGCTGTCGCAGGGCGAACGTGGCCGAGCGCTCATCGCTCGCGCCCTGCTCCCCGATCCGGCGGTGTTGCTGCTCGACGAGCCCGCTACCGGGCTCGATCTCGCTGCCCGCGAACAACTTCTGACCGCGCTCGACTCACTGCGGTCCGAGCACCCGAACCTGGCGAGCATTCTGGTGACCCACCACCTCGAGGAAATCCCGGTGTCGACGACGCACGCACTGTTGGTCCGCAACGGAAAAGTACTGGCGCAAGGGGCTGTCGACACTGTGCTGACCACCGAGAACATCAGTGTCTGTTTCGACCATCCCATCGAGATCTCGAAGCAACGTGGCCGTTGGGTGGCCACGGCCTCGCAGAGCTGATGCTCAGTCGAAGACGATGACCTGACGGATTGCGTTACCGTCGGCCAATTCGTCCATGCCGCGGTTGATCTCGTCCAACGTGATACGCGAGGAGATCAGCTTCTCGACGGGGAGTCGACCCTCGCGCCACATCTGGGCGTACGTGGGAATATCGCGTGCCGGGACGGCCGAGCCCAGGTAGCTGCCGATGATCGTGCGCGCTTCCGCCACCAGGCCCAAGGGCGAGATGGACGATCGCGCGTCGGGTGCGGGGAGTCCCACGGTGATGGTCTTACCACCGGGAGCGGTTGCCGCGACGGCAGTCTCGAAGGCGCGGGCATTACCTGCGGCCTCGATCACGATGTCGGCCTTGATGCCCTTCTCGGCGACCTCGGCGGGTGAGTAGACCTGAGTTGCGCCGAGATCAGTTGCGGTGGAGAGCTTGTCCGCGACACCGTCGACACCGATCACCTCACCGGCACCCACCGAGACGGCCGTCAGAACAGCCGCCATGCCTACTCCGCCGAGGCCGACCACCATCACCGACTGCCCTGGCTTCGGAGTTCCCGCGTTGAGAACTGCACCGCCGCCGGTCAATACCGCACACCCGAGGACGGCTGCGATATCGGCCGGGATGTCGTCGTCCACCGGGACCACCGACTTTCGGCTGACCACCGCGTGTGTCGCAAATCCGGACACTCCGAGGTGATGCTTGACCTCTTCCCCGTCACGGTGCAACTTGATGCCTCCGCCGAGCAACGTGCCGGCATTGTTCGACGCGCTTCCCACGACGCAGGGCATCTGGCCGTCGGTGGCGCACCCGGCGCAGTCACCACAACGCGGCAGGAATGTCATGACGACACGGGTCCCGACCTCGATGTCCTCGACGCCCGCGCCCACCTCCTCGACGCGGCCTGCGGCCTCGTGGCCGAGCAACATCGGGACCGGACGCACTCGATTGCCGTCGACTACCGACAGGTCCGAGTGACACAGGCCGGCGGCTTCGATTCTGATCAGCAATTCGCCGTCGCCCGGCGAGCCGAGTTCGAGGTCGGAGACCGTAATGGGATGCGAGTCCGCGAAGGGACGTGATCGGCCGATTTCTTCGAGTACTGCGCCGCGAATCTTCATCCCGCCAGACTATGCGGCTCCGCCGCATGTGCGCGGAACTTCGTAGTGGGCTACGAATTTCCGTGCACGTGGGCCGCAGGCCCTCACAGCGGCAAACGTGGCCTGAGCAGGTGCGCAACCAGAGCGGTCCATCCCGTTTGGTGGGTGGCACCGAGTCCCTCTCCGGTGTCGCCGTCGAAGTACTCGTTGAAGCTGGGGTGCTCGCTCCACAGTGGGTCGGCACTGGATTCGATCCGGTTGCCGTCCGCCGGCCTCTTGCCGTCGACCGGCCGGAACAGGCCGGCCAGGCCGTTGTCGATCAGGTCGGCCGCGTCGGTCAGAGTGCGGTGGTTGCCCGATCCGGTGGGGATCTCGATGGTGAACGAGTCGCCGTAGTACCGACCGTAGGCGCGGAGCTTGTCGGCCAGCAGCACGTTCACCGGGAACCACACCGGGCCACGCCAGTTGGAATTGCCACCGAACATTCCGGTTCGCGACTCCCCCGGTTCGTACTCGATGGACAGACTGCGGCCATCGACGTCGAAGGTCACCGGCTCGCGGTACGAGGCCGAGAGCGATCGAATTCCGAACTCCGACAGAAACTCTTCCGAATCGAACATGCGCGCCAGGATCCGCTTCAGACGCTCGGGCTGGACGAGCGTCAGCAAGAGACGCACCTCGTTGCCTTCTCGCCGCGCCAGCAGCGGCGAGACCATTTCGGGCCGACGATGCTGCACCCACCGCAGCCGCGCGGCAAGATCCGGGCATTCGGCCTCGACCCAGGGCGGAATTTCCGTTGCACCGAGAATGGGAAGGAGTCCGACCATGGATCGCACCCGCATCGGTACCGCATCGCCCTCGGGTTGAACCAGGACGTCGTAGAAGAACCCGTCTTCCTCGTGCCACAGCGAAATGTGCTGCGAACCGAAGGAATTGACCGCTTTCGCGATGGAGAGGAAGTGCGAGAAGAACTTGGTTGCGACGTCGTCCCAGGCGCTGTCGTGCCGCGCGAGCTCCAAGGCGATCTTGAACATCTGCTGGCAGTAGAACGCCATCCAACTCGTTGCGTCGGACTGCTCGAGGCGAAACCCCGGGGGCAGCGGTGCGGAACGATTGAACAATCCGATGTTGTCCATTCCGAGGAAGCCGCCCTCGAAAATGTTGGACCCTTCCGAGTCCTTGCGGTTGACCCACCACGCGAAGTTGAGCAACAGCTTGGTGAACACTCGAACCAGAAATTCGCGATCCCGATAGCCGTCGATGCGATACACGTGCCATGCCGCCCACGCGTGGACCGGCGGGTTGACGTCACCGAATTCCCATTCGTACGCCGGCAGTTGACCGTTGGGGTGCATGGCCCATTCTCGGCACATCAGAACCAACTGTTCCTTGGCGAAATCGGCGTCGACGTGCGCCAGCGGAATCGCGTGAAATGCCAAGTCCCAGGCTGCGAACCAGGGGTACTCCCACTCGTCGGGCATCGAGATCACATCGGCCAACGCGAGGTGACGCCAGTGCGCGTTTCGACCGCGCGGGTCCTGCCTCGAATCCGGGGCCGGTGCCCCCACCTTGTCGCCTTCGATCCACTCTTCGACGTCGTACCGGTAGAGCTGCTTCGTCCACAACAGTCCCGCGTACGCGCGCCGCGCCACGTGCCGATCGGTGTCGGTGAGATCGGCACCGATCACTGCACCGTAGAACTCGTCCGCCTCCACTCGACGATCGAGGGTGACCGCGTCGAATCCGGTCCCGAACGTCTGCTCGTCCGGCCGGTTGGGCGACAGGCGCAGTTTGACCGATTCCGTTGCACCGGATGCGATGTCGTCGAACCGATACCAGAATGCGGCCTTCGTTCCGGTCTGCTCGGGGTTGACGGCATCCACGTCGCCGTCGACCACTCGCCGCCCGATTCCGTCCTTGGGATAGGCCGAGACGTTCTCCTGACCCCACAGCGCCTGAGCGTTGGTTTCGTTGTCGCAGAACAGAAGTGACGGCGTTCCCTCGGCACTGAGGTAGTAGCGTCCCAGAAATCCATGGTCGACGGCAATGGCTTCGAGACCACCGGCCAGTAGGTCCGGTGGGGTCAACCGATCCAGGACACCGCCGCGGTCGTCGCGGCCCCACGACCACGTGTTGCGCAGCCACAGGTGCGGCAGCAGATCGACCGACGCTGCCTCCGGTCCGTGGTTGGTGATGGAGATGGTGATGCAGATGTCGTCGGGTGATGCCTTCGCATACGTGACCTGGACGTCGAAGAATCTGTTCTCGTCGAGGATCCCGGTGTCGGCCAGCTCGTACTCGCGGTCGTCACGGCCGCGTCGGGCATTCTCTTCCCTCAGTTGGGCATAGGGATATTCCGCGTGTGGATAGCGGTAGAGCCATTGCATCCAGCTGTGCGTCGGTGTTCCGTCGACAGCCCAGAAGTACTCCTTGACGTCCTCGCCGTGATTCCCCTCTTCGTTGGCGAGACCGAACAGCCGTTCCTTGAGGATCGGGTCCTTGCGGTTCCACAGTGCGAACGAGAAATTGAGGAACCCGAAACGATCGCAGATTCCCCCGATTCCGTCCTCACCCCAGCGGTATGCCCGCTTGTGCGCCTGATCGAACGGGAACGACGCCCACGCGTTCCCGTCTTCGGAGTAGTCCTCGCGCACTGTGCCCCACTGCCGTCCTGCCAGGTACGGCCCCCACTGACGCCACGGGCCGCTGACGCCGGGCGATTCCGCCAACCGAGAGTGCTCGACGGTGGACGGGGTAGGGACGCTCACGGGATTGGTGGTCACGGCACACAGTCTGGTGGTTGACGCTCAGCGATGCACGCCGACATTGGCAGCCAGGTAGCCGACCCGGCGTTGCACCGCGGCGATCTCTCGGACTCCGTCGGTGAGCAGACTGCGCTCGAGGGGTGACAGATCGGCCATGACCAGCACGTCACCGGGCCGATGCCCTGCCAAGATCTGATCGATCTGGTGCGACAGTCGCAGACGCTGCAGCATCTCGAACACCTCGGTCAGAGTGGCGACATCGCGTTCGGAGAGCATGCCGTTGCCCGACGCCGCCGCGAGCCGCGCGGGGGTGGAGGACGAGGCGATGCCGACCGACAACCCACCCCACCGAGCGAGGTTGACGATGGGCGTCAGGGCATGGGCCTTGAGATCGAACGTTCCGCCGCGCCGAGCCAGCACGTCTCGCAGGGAGCGCAACCGGGCCCGGCCTGCGAGCGCATCACGCAGCTGCAACCGCAGTGCATCGGGGTTGTCGACCAGGAGCCGGCGATACGCCTCGGGCACGGTGTTCAGCTCTCGTGGGCCCCACACCACCCTGCCGTCGATCATCAGCGAGGACATGATGAGACCGGAGTCACCAGCCGGGTTTCCTCGATCGCCGAAGGGGTTGCTGAGCCAGTGGGCCGCGGCCCGTTCCCACTGACCGGCCGAGCGCGCGAATCGGGGCGAGCTCGCGACCGCCCCGTTGGTGTCCGATGGTAGCCCGGCACCGTCGAGGCTCACGTGGACACGATCGGCCAAGTCCATCAGCGCCTCGTCGCGGGTTCTCGACACCGCGCTCGATTTCCCTCGCGAGCCGGGGTCCGCGGTGGTGTCGGACCAGGTCAATGCGCTGTCGACGTCCGAGGACGGCATGGCTTCCCGACGCGCCACACTGCCGAGGGTGATCCAGGCGAACCGGTCGCGCGGCACTTCCGGCCGCGCCGACCATTCGATCTCGACGGCTCGGCGGACGAGGCTGTCGACCACGACGGACAGGATCGCGCTGACCGCCACGGCGTCGGTCCCGCCCCGGAACAGATCCACCACCAGTCCCGGAACGAGCCGTCCGGCGTCGGCGAGTTCGGCCGAAGTCGACGCCGAGGTCACCGCACGACGAACCACGAAGCTGCGACGGGTGGACGCGGCATGCAGATCGGAATCTTCGACGACGCCGAGAACCTCACCTCGGCTGGACACCACGGGCATGTGCCGCAGCCCCAGCTCGAGCATGTCCATCAGGACGGTGCCGGCAAGTCGGTCAGCCGTGACGGTCTCGACGGGCGACGTCATGACTCGCTCGACCGGGGTGTCGACGCCGATTCCGGCAGCGACAACACGCACTCGGAGGTCACGGTCGGTGAATATTCCGTAGCGTGAACCGCGCAGCGGAACCAGGACGTACGAGCTGCCTTGTTCGGTCATGTGCCGAACCGCATCTCGGACAGAAGTACCTGCGGATGTGAACACCGGCGGTGCCGACAGCAGTTCGCCGACGGCACGGCCGGAACTACCCTCGGCCGCCCCACCGCGATGCGTGGTGGCCGAGGTGACGGCATCGGCCAGAAACGCCAGCCCGGTCGGCGTTGCGAACAGCGGTCGGATCAGCTCCCCGGGCAATCGAAGGACAGTGCTCGGCTCGGTGGCGCGCGCGCAGAATTCGACCGTCCCGCCGGCGAGCAATGCCGAGAAACCGAAGACCCCACCTGGACCGATGGTGTCGATCGGTCTGTCGGCGGGCGAGGTGTCGTCGGGGTGCACGATCACCACTCGACCGGTACGCACCACCCATACGGTGTCGGCCACGTCGGGCGTGGGCGTCGGGCCCACAACCCATGCGCCACCGGCATAGTCGCGTTCCACAGCTGCTCGGGCGATGTCGGTCAGTAACGCAGGTGACGCGCCTTGGAACGGTGGGTGTGCGCCGAGGAACTCGGTGAGCGCCGGTCTATCCGCCACGGATCAGGTCGGCGCATTTCTCCGCCATGGTCATCACCGTGATGTTCGGATTGACGTATGGCAGCTTCGGCATCGCCGACGCGTCGACGACGCGCAGACGTGATATTCCTTTCACGCGAAGCTCGGGATCGAGCACGGCCATCGCGTCGTCCACCGATCCCATCCGGGCGGTACCGGCCGGGTGGTACACCGTGTTGTGCGTCTTGTGCACGTAGTCGAGTAGATCGTCGTCGGTGACGGCCTCGGGCCCGGGCGCGAGTTCACGTTCTATCCAGCCGGCCATCGGACCATCCGACGCGATCCGACGAGCAAGCTTCAAACCGGCGAGCATCACCGCGTCGTCATGGCCGTCTGCGTCGGTGAAATAGCGCGGATCCACCTTGGCGCGATCGCGAAAGTCCCTGCTGCGCAATCGAACCGTGCCGCGCGAGCGGCCTTGGGTCACGTTGGGCGTCAGACAGAAGCCGTTGTCGGTGGTCGGATAGCCCCACCGCAGGGTGTTCATGTCGAACGGCACACTGCCGTAATGCATCATGACGTCGGGATAGTTCAGCGACGAGTCGGTCTGGGCGAACACTCCGATCTCCCACCATTGCGAGGAGGTGGTGACCATGGGCTTGCTCGCCTCCCAGAACACCAGCCCTTCGACGTGGTCGTCGAGGTTCTCGCCCACGCCGGGCGAGTCGACTCGCACCGTGATTCCCATCTCCTGCAGCTGAGCCGCCGGCCCGATTCCGGAGAGCATCAACAACTTCGGCGTGTCGATGGCACCGGCGGTGACAATCACCTCGCGACGCGCGGACACGGTGTCGTAGCCGGTCAGGTCGGGCCGTTGATACCGCACACCCGTCGCGGTCAGCGACTCGTCGATCAGGATCTCACTGATCCAGCAGTCGGTGCGCACCTCCAGGTTCGGCCGTGAGCCGATGATCGGGTGCAGGTACGCATGGGAGGTCGACATACGCGAGCCGTCTTCTCCCGCGTTGATCTGAAACCAACCCGCACCGTTGAGTACCGGCGTCCCGCGGTTGAACTCGACGGTGGGAAGCCCTATTCCGGCCGCCGATTCGAGCACTGCTGCACCGCAGGGATCGTTCGGCGGCACGTCGCGGATTCGCACGGGGCCGTCCTGTCCACGGCCGGTGTCGTTGTTCTCCACGCGGGCGACAAAAGGAAGGATGTCCGACGCGCCCCATCCGGTCGCGCCGGCTGCAGCCCAATCGTCGAGGGTTTCGGCGGGCGGATGAAAAGCGATGCAGGAGTTGTGCGACGAACAGCCGCCGAGCACTTTCGCGCGCGCGTGCCGCATGAAGCTGTTGCCCCGCTCCTGAGGTTCGACGGGATAGTCCCAGTCGTAACCGGAGTCGAGCAGATGCATCCACTCCGCCAGTTCGAGAATCGCCTTGTCACCGACATCGGTCGGCCCTGCTTCGACAAGGCAGACGCTGACCGAGGGATCCTCGCTCAATCGCGCGGCGAGCACACATCCCGCCGTGCCCCCTCCTGCGACGACGTAATCGAACTGGGTGTCTGTCACTGCAGGCTCCTTCTAGTTGCCCGTGGAGGCATGTGATTTCAGAGTGCCGATGTGCTTGCGCCCCTTGACTGCGTACCACAGCAGGCCGACGCCCAAGATGCCTCCGATATAGACGAACGCACCGAAGGTGTTGTACCAGGGGGTTCCGTACACGGCCTCTCGTGGCCAGGCGAGATTGATTGCCATCCCGGCACCCCACACCACGGCCGCGATGTTGACCGGCAGCCCGAACTTACCCATTGTGAAATATCCACCGGGTTTCAGATCCTCCGGCGGCCACTCGCCTTTGATGCGTTTGACCAGTAGCGGTCCGGTGACCATCAGATACGCGAGATAGATCATGATGATCGCGATCGAGGTGAGGACCGTGAAGATCTGCGGCTGACCGATGTTGACGACGAGAATGACGATGGCCAGCACGCCGATGGTCACCGCGGGCACCACCGGGGTCTGGGTCTTGGGATTCACCTTGGCCAGGCTCTCGCCGAAGGGCAACGCGTTGTCTCGCGCCATGGCGAACGTGAGCCGGATTGCCGCGGTGTGCACTGCCAACGAGCAGACGAACACGGCGATGACGATGCAGATGAGGAAGACGGTACCCAGCGGGCCCCACATCACCGATTCGACGATGGACTGCAGGCTGCCGTCGGGGCTCCCGAGGGAGGGATCGTTCAGGTCGGGCGCGGCCATGACGGCGAACACCAGGATGGCTCCGCCGATGACGAACGAGGCGAGGATGGCGCGAAAGATCGCTTTGGGGGCGGTGCGTCGCGGTTCGACGGTTTCTTCCCCGAGCGAGCTCGCGGTGTCGAATCCGTACATGACGTAGCCCGACGCCAGCGACGCGACCAGAAAGGCACCGAGGTAACCGCCGCTCTCACCGGCACCGTAGCCGTTGGAGGAGAAGAACACTTCGGGCCCGCGAGTGATGTTGGCCGCGAGCAGGATCGCGATGAGCACGGCCGCAATGAGTTCGATGAACACACCCGCGCTGTTGATCATCGCCATCAGTCGAACTCCGAGTGCGTTGATCGTGGTGGTGATGGCGATCAGGATCGCACCGAGCAGCACTGCGTTGGCCGCGAAGTCGGTGGCACCCGAACCGTCACCGATGATCTGAAATCCGCTCCAGATGCGTGGCAAGTTCAGCTGCAGAGCAAGGGCAACGGCGGCCAGTGTCACGATCGATGCCGTGAGCATCAACCAGCCCGCCGACCAACCGACGATCCTGCGGCCCAACAGCTTCGCCCAGTTGTACACCGATCCCGCCACCGGGTATTTCGCGGCCAGCTCCATGAAGCACAGTGCCACGCAGAGCTGACCGACGAAGACCGCAGGCCACGACCACAGGTACGCCGGCCCGGCGGTGCCGAAACCGAAGTAGAACAGCTGGAACGTGCCGGTGAGAATGGAGATGTAGCTGACGCCTGCGGCGAAGCTGGCGAATTTGCCGAGACTGCGGTCGAGCGATTCCTTGTACCCGAAATCGTCCATCCCGCTCGAGTTGTCGTTCAGTATTGCCATGCCTGTGGCCTTTCCCATCGTGCTCTATCGGGTACCGAACCACCCCGCCGCGGTAGGTGAGGTGTTGTGCCAAATATGCTTCGCTTCTTGATATTCGGACATACCGGACGGACCTAGTTCGCGGCCGTTCCCGGACTGCTTGAAGCCGCCCCATTCCGCGGCCGCCGTGTAGACACCGAAGTCGTTGAGCCACACCGTTCCATGGCGGAGCCCACGCACCATTCTTTCGCCTCGTGCGACGTCGGACGTCCGAACTCCCGCAGCGAGACCGTAATTCGTATCGTTACCCAACAGCAGCGCTTCGGCCTCGGTGTCGAAGCGCTCCACAGTGAGTATGGGCCCGAATGTCTCCTCCTGCACGATATTCATCGACCGAGTGCAATGATCGAAAATCGTGGGGAGGAAGTAGCTACCGTTCTCCAGAGCAGGATCGTCCGGTTTCGTTCCACCGATGACCAACGTCGCACCTTCGTCGATGCCGCCCGCGACGAAGCCTTCGATCTTCTTGCGCTGCGCCTGCGACACCAGCGGTCCGGTCTCGCTGGCCGGGTCCATACCCGGCCCCATCACGATGGTCTTCGCGCGCTCTGCCACGGCGGCGACGAAACGATCGGCCACGGATTCCTCGATGATCAGGCGGGTACCGGCCGAACACACCTGACCGGAATGCAGAAACACTCCGGTCAGCACGTTGTCGACCGAGTCGGCGAAGGCCTGCTCGTCGGCCACCGCGTCGGCGAACACGATGTGAGGGTTCTTGCCGCCGAGTTCTACGGCCACCTTGGTGACATTCTCGGCCGCCGCGGCCAGGATGTGCCGGCCTGTTGCGAGCCCACCGGTGAAGGAAATGAAGTCGACGTCGCGGTTCCTGGTAAGCGCATCTCCGAGGACCGCGCCGCTACCCTGCAGCAGATTGACCACACCCGGAGGTACACCTGCTTCCTCGACCAGCCTGGTGAATGCGATGGTGCTCAGCGGGGTCACTTCGCTCGGTTTGAGAACCATCGTGCAACCGGCCGCAAGCGCGGGGGCGATCTTCCACGAGATCTGCAACAGCGGGTAGTTCCACGGTGCGATCATGACGCACACACCGATCGGCTCGTGCACCACGCGGCTGAGGATTTCGGGCCGGTCGACATCGATCAGTCGATCTGCCTGCACCACCGCGAGATCGGCGTAGAAGCGGAACACCGACGTGACGTCGTCGATGTCGATCTCGCTCTCACCGAACGTCTTTCCGGTGTCGAGGGTTTCGATGCGCGCCAACTTCGCCTTGTCGCGCTGGAGCAAGTCTGCGATGCGATTGAGCAGGTCTTTGCGCTCACCCACCGTCACCGAGCGCCACGGTCCGTCGTCGAACGCGGACCGCGCCGCGGCCACCGCGCGCAACGCGTCGTCGGGCGTGGCCTCGTCCACGACGGCCACCGTGCTGCCGTCGGACGGATCGACGATGTCGCGGGTCCCACCGTCACCGGACCCCAGCCACTGCCCGTCGACGAACAACGAGGGGCGCAATGCGGTCGGATCGAATCCTGCGTCGGAGTCGGTCACCGAAACACCTTCTTCCGTGAGTGGGCCTGATCGTGTGTCTACGTTATGCCCTCAGCGGCCGGTGACTCCATCGATCTGTTCGCGAATGATGTCCGCGTGCCCATTGTGCCGCGCGTATTCGCCGATCATGTGTACGTAGACCATCCTCAGCGACATCGGCCCGCCTCGAGAGTCGACCGGATCCTCGAACGAGTGACGGGCAGCGATCTCGTCCGAGGCCGCACACTCGGCAGCGAATCGCGCGAAGTCCGACTCTGCGCTCGATGCCGTCGCTCCCAGGAAGTCGGAGTCCTTCCCCAGGGCCGCGTCGTACATCGGCTCGAACGACATCGACGCCAGACGCTCTCGAAACCAGATACGTTCGACCTTCGCGAGATGACGGACGAGTCCGAGGAGGGAGAGCGTCGAGTGCGAGAAGGGGCGGCGCGCAAGCTGTTCGGCATCGGCACCGGCACAGATGTTCAGCAATGTGGCTCGATGCCAGCGCAGCACTCCCTCGAGAATCGGTCTCTCGTCACCGACGAGCGGACCGTCGACGGGATCGGGCACGGGCGCTGTGAAGCTCATACGGCGATTGTCGAACATGCGACGGCACCGTGCAGCGCAGCGCATTACGGTGGGGTCATGACTATCGAAGATGTGGGCGGCAGACGAACGGTGACGGCAGACGAGCTCCTTCTGCTCGTGGGTGATCATCTCCTCATCGAGGAGGGCGTTGCGACCGGGTTCATCGAAAGCGCCGGACAGGTTGCCGAGAACGTGGCGGTGACAGTGACCGACGGCGTCGACGGCACCACGACTACCGAGCGCGTTTTTCTCCCCGACGCCGAGGTCACCATCGAACCGGCCGATCGAGGACGCGCCCCCGTCACCCTGTGATGAGCGGAAATTGCCTGCTCAGAAGTACATCGGTGTAACTCGAGAAACTTGGATCACACCAGTCACACTGGTACCGAACTGAGCTATGGTGACGGAAACCCGTCACCGCTCAGAAGGGCAACCGACAGTGCGATCCGGCCGAGCACAACCGATGATCCGTGTTGCCGTTGTCACCTGTGCGGCTGCACTTGCCCTCGGCACGGGCATGGGCGCGGCGACGGCCCAGCCCGCCCCGGCAACAGTCACCGAGGCAGTCCGTTCGGCCGACGCGCAGCAGTACGACGATGCGCAGAACGCTTTGGTCAAGGGTCGCTACGACGCCGGGTTCGCGGCACTGGACGCGGTTGCCGCGGCCGCACCGGACGATGCCAATGTGGCAGCGCTGCAGACGTTCTACGCCAACGCAACCGATGATGCCGCCGCTCGCACGCAGCACTCGGCCCGCCTGCGCACCCTGTCTCCCTCGCTCGCCGATGCGGTGGAGCGGGCCATTGCCGTCATCGACGACGCCGCGACCCGGACGATCGACTTCGCACCGGTCACCGACGGGCCCCGCACCGCGATCGTGGTACTCGGCCTGGGGCTGAACGGCGACGGCAGCATGGCCCCGGAATTGGTGGAGCGACTGAATTCTGCCGTCTCTGTCGCAGAGCGCTCCCCCGAATCGCCCATCATCGTCACCGGCGGAAATCCGCAGAGCGGCATCACCGAGGCCGACGTGATGAAGAAATGGCTGATCGACAACAAGGTCGTTGGCGACCGTATTCACACCGAGCCCACCGCCAATTCGACCGTGCAGAACGCGCAGCGCGCCACCTCGCTGGCGGCGGAGATCGGCGTCGAGAATCTGGTTCTGTCCACGACTCCCAGTCACCTGCGGCGTGCGATATCGGACTTCGAAATCGCCGGCTCCGACGTGATCGGCGCCGCGACTTCTACCCCCGACGACCTCCCGGTACTCCCTGCACTCGCTCCGACGGCACGATTGGGCATGACCGTCGATGCCACCAAGATCCTCGGGATACCGCGCACCTACTGACGCGTCCACCCTCGTAGCACCGACGCAGTCCCGGCATCGAACACCGCACGTCGACTTTCGTCGTCGTACTTCATCGGCATCGCCAACTCCAGCGACACCAACCCGTGCACGATCGCCCAGAACGAATGGCTGATCACCTCGACCGATGCGCCGCTCATGGTGCCGGCCGCGACGGCTCGCCCTACCGCCGCCCGGAGCGGATCCATCGCTGCAGCCGCAAGTTTCGCCTCTTCGGATACATCGACCGAACCGAGAAGGCCGCCGAACATCACGGCGTACAGATGAGGGTTCTGCAGAGCCCAGCGCCGGTAGGCAACGCCGAGTTCGCGCAGATCGACCTCTGGGTCGCTGGTGACCGGCACCTGCCGCTGGGCGTCACCGAAACTGGAGAACGACGCGGCGAACAGAGCCACCAGCAGTTCCGCGCGACCGCCGAACAGTGAGTAGATGGCCGTGGTCGAGGTGCCCTGCGCGGCGGCGAGTTTACGTAGCGACAACGAATCGACGCCGTGTTGGGCAACGCTTTCCGCCGCGGCCTCGAGTAGCCGGGTGCGCAGTTCGGCATCGTGAATTCTCGGTCTCGCCACTTGCGAAACTTACCACGACGGTGTTTTATAACAGTGTCACAGCAATGCCCGACCCCCGAACAGACGGGAACACGTCATGCAACCCATCATCGACGGCCGCAGCACGGTCGAAGCCGACCGCAACACCGTCACGGTCTTTCTCATCGGGATGCGCATCAACAACCCCCTTGCCGTTCGCTCCTGGCTTCCCGCGGTGCGCGCGATGCCACGGATGCTCAGCCATCTCGAACAGGATCCTGCCTCAGGACTGCTCGGCTATCACTCGTGGTTGGGACGCACCACCATGCTGGTCAGCTATTGGCGCAACGCGGAAGACCTCACGCGATTCGCCTCCGATCCCCAGGCACCCCATGCACCGGCCTGGCGCGCGTTCAACCGGTCGGTCGCTGCGACCGGCAATGTCGGCGTATGGCACGAAACCTACACCGCAACAGCGCAGAACAGTGAAGCGATCTACGTGAACATGCCGCCGTTCGGCCTCGCGGGAGCCATCGGTTCGATTCCGGTCGGCACCGGCTCGCACACGTGGAAGCAGCGAATGAAGTCCGCCGAACACGCCTGACGAGCTAGAGGAAGTTCCCCGCTCGCGCGGCGATATCGAGAACGGGCTGGGGAAAGACTCCCAGTGCCACGGTGACGACCACCGACACCCCGATCGCGCACGACACCGATGCGGTAGGACGCACCATGGTGACGGTCCGATCCGTGGGCTCGGTGAAGAACATCAGCACGATCACGCGCACGTAGAAGAACGCCGCAACAGCGCTGCACACCACTCCGACCACGACCAGTGCAGCTCCCCCGGCACCGGAGGCCGCGCTGAATACCGCAAACTTGCCGATGAAGCCGCTGGTGAGTGGGATACCCGCGAACGAGAGCAGGAACAACCCGAACACCGCGGCCACGAGCGGTGAGCGTCGACCGACACCGGCCCACCGTTCCAGGTCGCCTACCTCACCGCGCTCGTCTCGGGCCAGACCGATCACGGCGAATCCACCCAGCGTGCTGAAGGCGTAGGCGAGCAGGTAGAACATCGTGCCCGAAACCCCTGTATCCTCTGCACTACCCAGCGCGGTCACTCCGGTGAGAATGAACCCGGTATGTGCCACGGACGAGTAGGCCAGCATGCGCTTGACGTCGGTCTGCGTCACCGCGACAACCGAACCGAGCACCATCGTCGCGATAGCGATCACCCACAGCATCGGACGCCAACTCGATTCGAGACCGGGTAGCGCCATTCCGAAGATCCGCAGGATCGCACCGAAGGCGGCCACCTTGGTCACGGTGGCCATCAGCGCCGTCACCGGCGTGGGGGCACCCTGGTAGACGTCTGGAATCCACGAATGGAAGGGCACCGCACCGACTTTGAACAGCAACCCCACGGCCAGCAGGGCGGTTCCGATCAGTGCCAACGACTTGCCCTGTCCGTCTACAGCGATTGCGTCGGCGATTCCGTCCAACCGGACCGTCCCGGCGTAGCCGTACAGGAACGCGACTCCGAACAGGAAGAACGCAGACGAGAACGCGCCCAGCAGAAAGTACTTGAGGGCTGCTTCCTGAGAGAGCAGCCGTCGTCGTCTCGCCAGTCCGCACAGCAGATACAGCGGCAAAGACAGCACTTCCAACGCAACGAACATCGTCAGCAGATCGGTAGACGCCGGAAACAACAGCATGCCGCCGATCGCGAACATTGCCAGCGGGAAGACCTCGGTCTGAGCGACGCCTGCATCGATGGCCTCCTTCTCCGCCACGCTGCCCGGAGTGGTGGACGCCTGCGGAGTGAACGAATCGATGCGGCGCTCGGTACCGGTGGAGGTGACGGCGACGGTACGCTCGGCAAGCAGTGCGATTGCCGGAATCGACACCAGCACAATGGTTCCCTGCAGGAACAGGGTCGGCCCGTCTATCGCCACGGCCCCGTTCATCGCATACGCCTCGGTGCCGGCCAGACCGAGAACGGCCGCGAGAGCCACCACCAAACCGGCCAGCGCAAGGCCGAGATGGACCCCACGACGTGCCCGCATCGGCACGAACGCTTCGACCAGGACCCCGAGAACCGCGACACCGAAGACGATCAACATGGGCGACAGCAGTCCGTACTGCACCTCGGGAGTGGTCATGGTTGACCTCCTGCACTGTCGACGATCGTGGATTGCACTGCCGGAGTGATCACGTCGAGGGCCGGTTTCGGGTATACCCCGAACACGATCAGCAACGCGAGCAACGGGACCACCACCAACGCCTCACGGGGAACGAGATCGGAGATCTTCTCGTTGCCCTCTCGGACCGGCCCAGTCATCACTCGCTGGTAGAGCCAGAGAATGTAGATCGCCGACAGCACGAGCGCACCGGTGGCTACGATCGCGGCCACACCGTAGCGCCCGAATGTGCCGATCAACACCAGGAATTCACTGATGAACGGGGCGAGACCGGGCAGCGAGAGCGTGGCGAGACCGGAGACCAGGAAGGTTCCGGCGAGCACCGGCGCGACCTTCTGGACGCCGCCGTAGTCGGCGATCGCTCGTGAACCACGACGGGACACGAGAAAGCCTGCGATCAAGAACAATGCGGCGGTGGAGATTCCATGGTTGACCATGTACAGCGTGGCACCGGCCTGACTCTGGCCGGTCATCGCGAAGATGCCGAGGATGATGAATCCGAAGTGCGAAATAGAGGTGTAGGCAATGAGTCTCATCATGTCGGTCTGACCGATCGCCAGTATCGCGCCGTAGACGATGCCGATCACTGCGAGCGTGATGATCCACGGGGCGAACGTCTGCGACGAGCCGGGAAAGAGCTCGAGGCAGAAGCGCAGCATCGCGAAGGTGCCGACCTTGTCCACCACCGACATCATCAGCACTGCCGTCGCCGGGGTGGACTGCACTGCGGCGTCGGGTAACCACGTATGGAACGGCCACAGGGGTGCCTTGATCGCGAACGCGAGCATGAAACCGAGGAACAGCGCGTTGAGCACTGCCGGATCCACACCGAGCCCGCCCGATGCCGCTGCATCCGCGATTGCGCGTAGATCGAACGTGCCGCCGCCGAACGGACCGTCGGGCCGGGCGGTGACGACGTACAACCCGATGACGGCAGCCAGCATCACCAGGCCGCCGAACAGGTTGTACAGCAGGAACTTCACCGCAGCGCGCGTTCGATGGATTCCCCCGAAACCACCGATGAGAAAGTACATCGGAATGAGCATGGCCTCGAAGAAGATGTAGAACAGCAGTACGTCCAAGGCGAGGAACGAGACGATCACCATGGACTCGACCACCAGGATCAACGCCATGTAGGTGTGCGAGACCCGACGCGATCCGTAGTTCGCGACGCGGCTGCCGTCGTGCCAGCCCGCGACGAGCAGAAGTGGGGTCAGCACGGTGGTGAGCAACACGAGCACGAGGCCGATTCCGTCGAGGCCGAGTGTGTAGCGCGCGCCGAATGCCGCTATCCAGGAATGATCTTCGAGGAACTGGTAGCGATCGCCACCGGCGTCGAAGACGATCGCGAGCACCACCGACAGCGCGAGTGTGCCGGTCGCGAACCCGACGGCGACGCCACGCGCGATCGTCGGACGATCGGCCGGGACGAGGGCGACGAAAATCGCGCCGAGAATCGGCAGAACCCACAGGACGGTCAACCAGGGGAACGTCACAGGACCACCACCATCAGCACGACGAGAACGGCCCCCGCGAACATCGCCAACGCATAGGACCGTACGAATCCGGTCTGCAGCCGCCGAGATCGAGTCGATACTCCGCCGATCGATCTCCCCACCCCGTCCACGACGGCGTCGATGCCCGCATTGTCGGCGTATACGAATGTGCGAGTGAGCTTTTGACCTGGCCGCATCAGCGCGGCCTCGTTGAAGGCGTCGCCGTACAGATCGGCGCGTGCGGCTCTGGTCAGCACCGATACGTCCTCGGGTGGAGTCGGGGGAACGTCGCGGGCGATGTACTTCCGGTACGCGACGCCCGCGCCCACGAGTACCACGCCCAGAACTGCGACCGTGACGACCCAGGCGGGTATCGCGTGTTCCTCGTGCGCCGATCCGACCACCGGTTCCAACCACGTCTCGAGGCGTCCGCCCACCGCGAGGAAGGCTCCCGATGCCACCGAGCCGATGGCCAACAGAATCATGGGCACCGTCATCGTCGCCGACGCCTCGTGCGGATGTGCCTGCGCTGCCCACCGTTTCGGCCCGAAGAATGTCATCAGCATCACCCGAGTCATGTAGAACGCGGTCAGTCCCGCACCGAGCAGTGTCACGCAGCCGAGCACCGCACCTGTCACTCCCCCGGCCGCGAACGCGACCTCGATGATCGGGTCCTTGGCGAAGAAGCCCGAGAACGGCGGTACGCCGATGATGGCGAGGTAGCCCAGACCGAACGTGACGAAAGTGATCGGCATCGCGGCGCGGAGCCCGCCGAACTTTCGCATGTCGGTCTCGTCGGTCATCGCGTGCATCACCGAGCCGGCGCCCAGGAACAGTCCGGCCTTGAAGAATCCGTGCGAGAGCAACAGGACGATGGCGAAGGCATAGCCGGCCGGTCCGAGTCCGGCGGCGAGCACCATGTAGCCGATCTGGCTCATCGTCGAGGCTGCAAGCGCCTTCTTGATGTCGTCCTTCGCACAACCGATCACGGCACCGAACAGCAACGTCACTGCGCCGACGGCGACGGTCGCTGCTCGGGCGGCCGGCGAGGCCTCGAAGATCGGCCCCGATCGGACGATGAGATACACACCGGCGGTGACCATCGTCGCCGCGTGAATCAGTGCGGAGACCGGAGTGGGGCCCTCCATCGCGTCGCCGAGCCACGACTGCAGCGGGACCTGCGCCGACTTTCCGCAGGCGGCAAGCAGCAACATCAGCGCCATCGCGGTGGCCACCGATTCACTCGCATCCCCGATTCCGGCGAACACCACGTCGTACTGCACCGATCCGAAGTTCACGAACATGATCATCAGGGCGATCGCCAGGCCGATATCGCCGACGCGGTTGACCACGAACGCTTTTCGAGCTGCCGAGGCGGCCGACGGCTTGTGCTGCCAGAATCCGATGAGCAGGTACGACGCGAGACCGACACCCTCCCAACCCAGATACAGGCCGAGGAAGTTGTCGGACAGCACCAGCAGCAGCATGGCGGCGAGAAAGAGATTGAGGTACGCGAAGAAGCGCCGACGCTCCGCGTCGTGGCTCATGTATCCGATCGAGTACACGTGAATGAGTGACCCGACTCCGGTGATCAACAGGACGAAACAAATCGACAGTTGATCTGCACGCAGTCCGAAGTCGACCTGCAATTCGTCGACGGGAACCCAGCGGAACAGAGTCTCGGCGATCGCTCTGTTCTGCTCGTCACGCCCGAGCATCGAGGCGAACACCAGTGCGGCGACGACGAACGAAGACACCGCTGCGGCTGTCGCAGCAAGGTGCCCCCACTGGTTGCAGCGCCGGCCACCGAGCAGCAGGACGGCTGCACCGAAGGCCGGCAGAGCCGGGAGAAGCCACAGGATCGACATCGTTTCTGCTCCCCCGTCAGTTCTTCATCAGAGAGTTCTCGTCCATCGAGATCGAGCGACGAGAACGGAAGATGGCCATGATGATCGCCAGGCCCACCACCACCTCGGCAGCAGCGACCACCATGGTGAAGAACGCGAACAACTGCCCGTCGAGATTGCCGTGCATGCGGGAGAAGGTGACGAACGCGAGATTGACTGCGTTGAGCATCAATTCGATGCACATGAACACGATGATGGCGTTGCGCCTGACGATGACTCCCGCTGCGCCGATCGTGAACAGCAGGACCGACAGGTAGAGGTAGTTCTCGGGATTCATCGCTCGTCACCCCCGTCCACCTTGTACTGGCTCCGTGGATCCGCGAACAGTGCATTGACGGACGACTCCGACTCGCTTCCGTCCGGCAGCAGAGCCCGGCGATCCACGCCGTTGTGACGAGCGAACACACCGGGACTCGGCAGCGGTGTCACTCTGGAGCCGTCACGGAACCGGTCCTGCGACATCTCTCGCTGACCCTTCACCGGTCCCAGCGCTTCCCGGTGCGCCAGGATCATGGCCCCGATGGTGGCCGTGATCAACAGCGCTCCGGTCAGCTCGAACGCCCATACGTACTCGACGAAGATCAGCTCGGCCAGGCCTTCGACGTTACCGGTGGTGTTGGCCGCGTCGAGCCCGACGAAATCGAGTCGACCGGCGCGGGCCGAGTCACGTAGTAGTACCCCGATGATCAACAGCCCGAAGCCGATTCCGATGACGACGGCCGCGATACGGTGCCCTCGTAATGTCTCGGTCAGCGACTCCGAGGAGTCCACCCCGACGAGCATCAGGACGAACAGAAACAGCATCATGACCGCGCCGGTATAGACGACGATCTGCACGACACCGAGGAACAGCGCCCCCTGCGCCATATAGAAGGTGGCGAGCACCACCATGGTGGCGGCGAGAAACAGTGCAGAGTAGACAGCTTTCGTGCTCATCACCACACCCAGAGCACCGATGACCGCGACAACACCGAGGGTCCAGAATTGCACGGCCTCACCGGTGGAGGTTGCTTCGAGGGCCAGCTGCACCGTGGCAGTCATCGAACCGGACCGCGATCGGTTTCGGCCTCGCTCTCGGCACCGGTGACGGTGCCGCGGTAGTAGTCCTCGGCCGAACGCCCCGGTGCCATCGCGTGCGGTGGCGCCACCATGTCCGGCTCCAGCGGTGCCAGCAGCGAATCCTTCTCGTAGATCAGGTCTGCTCGGTTGTCACCGGCGAGTTCGTACTCGTTGGTCATCGTCAGAGCCCGTGTCGGACAGGCCTCCACACACAATCCGCAGCCGATGCACCGCAGATAGTTGATCTGGTAGACCCCGCCGTATCGCTCGCCGGGCGAGAACCGCTCGGTCTCGGTGTTGTCCGCTCCTTCGACGTAGATGGCGTCGGCGGGGCACGCCCACGCGCAGAGCTCGCACCCGATGCACTTCTCGAGGCCATCGGCGTACCGATTGAGCTGATGCCGACCGTGATAGCGAACCTCGGTCGGCTTCTTCTCCTCCGGATACAGCTCGGTCTCGGGTTTCTTGAACATCGTGGCGAAGGTGACGCCGAATCCTGCTATGGGACCGAGGAATTCAGGCATCGGCGTTCTCCTTCAGTGACCTGGCCGGGTGTGACCGTGCTCCGGCATGCCGGCTCGCGATGTTCGTGCCCTGCGGGTGGATGGGAGGAACCGGGAATCCGCCCGCCGCAGCGTCGAATTTCTCGGTGGACGCCGGCGGTGGAACGTTCCGGACACGCGACCGCTTCCGAAGCATGAGCAGCAGAGAACCCAGAACGACGACCGCGAAGATCGTCGACGCGACGAACGTGACCACAGGCACGTCGTATCGACCGGCCCCGAGTACCCGAACCGTCGCGATCACCATCACCCACACCAGAGCGACGGGAATGAGGATCTTCCAGCCGAAGTTCATGAACTGGTCGTAACGCAACCTCGGCAACGTCGAACGCAACCAGATGAAGACGAAGAGGAACACCCACACCTTGACGACGAACCACAGCACCGGCCACCATCCGGAATTCGCACCGCTCCACAGACTCAACGGAATCGGAGCCCGCCAGCCGCCCAGGAACAACGTGGTGGCGAGCGCGGACACCGTGACCATGTTGATGTACTCGGCAAGCATGAACATCGCGAAACGCAAGGAGGAGTACTCGGTGTGAAACCCGCCCACCAATTCCCCTTCGGCCTCGGGTAGGTCGAAGGGCGCACGGTTGGTCTCCCCGACCATCGCCGTCACGTACACCAGGAACGACGGCAGGAGCAAGAACACGTACCAGGTGTTCTGTTGCGCAGCAACGATCCCGGAGGTCGACATGGTCCCCGCGTACAGAAAGACTGCAGCGAAGGACAGACCCATCGCAACTTCGTAGGAGATGACTTGCGCCGTCGACCGCAGTGCGCCCAGCAACGGGTAGGTCGAACCCGACGCCCAACCGGCCAAGACGATCCCGTACACACCCACCGAGGTGACCGCGAGGATGTACAGAACCCCCACCGGCAGATCGGTCATCTGTAGCGGAGTCGTGGTACCGAACACCGACACCTCGGGCCCGAACGGAATCACCGCGAAGGCCATGAAGGCAGGAACCACCGAAATGATCGGAGCCAGAATGTAAATCGGCTTGTCGACGCCGGTCGGAGTGATTCCCTCCTTCAGTGCGAGCTTGATCCCGTCCATCAGCGACTGCAACAGTCCCCACGGGCCTACTCGATTGGGCCCGACGCGCATCTGCATCCACGCCATGATCTTGCGTTCGGCATAGATCGCCACGAGCGGTGTGAGAACCAGGAATACGAAGACCGCCAAGGCCTTGCCGATCACCAACCACCACGGGTCGGTGCCGAACATAGACAGATCGGTCGGTGCGGCGACGATCACGATGCCTCACCCCCGGGTCGTTCCGCAGGCTGTGCCCTGCGAATCTTCACCACCGCACCCGACTCTGCGCCGAGCGAGCGGTACACCGAGGAACCGGGCGAGTTCATCGGCACCCACACCACGTTGTCGGGTAGGTCGGAGATGTCGAGCGGCAGCGTGATCGAGCCGCCGTCCGTCTCGACCCGCACCCAGTCACCGGCCTGCGCCTCGATCGTCGACGCAGTCGCCGCGGACAGTCGGACCGTAGGCGGGCGACCGGTCTTCGCGAGATCGACTTCGCCGTCCTGCATCCGCCCCGAGTCGATGAGCATCCGCCACGTGGCGAGAATCGCCTCCCCTGGCGCGAGCGGCGGCGTGTCCTGACGCGGAGTCACTCGGGGCACGGGGATCCGCGATCCGTTCCAGCCACCGAGGCGAGCCAGCTCAGCGCGTGCTGCAGCCGCGTCGGGCAGCGAGAACTCTGCCCCCATCTGTTCGGCGATGGCATCGAGCACGCGCTGGTCGGGTAAGACCGCGCCTGCGCCTAGTGCAGTGTCGAATGCGCGTGGTCGTCCCTCCCAGTCCACGAAGGTTCCCTGCTTGTCGACCACCGGAGCCACCGGGAACACCACGTCGGCGCGATCGGTGACGGCACTGTGTCGAAGTTCGAGACTGACCACGAATGCCGATCGGTCCACCGCGGCGAGCGCACCGCGCGGATCGGGTAGATCGTCAGGGTCGATGCCGGCCGTGATCAGAACGCGATCGGGACCGGCGTCCGCCAATATGGCGGCGGCATCGCGGCCCACGTCTGCGGGGAGTTCGGCCACTCCCCACACGGCTGCCACCTCGGCGCGCGCCGACGCGTCGGCCACAGGCCGCCCGCCCGGCAGCACATTCGGCAGCACGCCGACGTCGAGCGCGCCACGTTCTCCCGCGCGCCGCGGAATCCACGCCAACCTCGCTCCGGTGTCGTCGGCCAACGTCGACGCTGCGGACAGTCCACCCGAGACAGCGCCGAGCCGCTCTCCGACGAGAACGATCGATCCGGGCTCGCGGAGGAGTTGCGCAATCGATTCGGTGCCTCGATCACCGACGTGCAAGGCGTCGAGCCACTGCGGCTCTTCTCCTGGAACCGATTGCAGCAGAACACCATCGAGTTTGCGTAGACCTCTACTGGCCCAGGGCGCGACCGAAGCCACCACCAGGCCCCGAGTTCGGTGCGCCTTGCGCAGTCTCAGGAACACCAACGGCGATTCTTCCTCGGGCTCGAACCCGACGAGCAAAACCACGGGGGCATTCTCGAGGTCGGTATACGTGACTCCCAATCCGGTCCCGGCGATGCGACCGGCCAGGAAGTCCGCTTCCTCTGCGCTGTGGCTACGGTTACGAAAGTCGATATCGTTGGTGTGCAATACCGTTCGAGCGAACTTGGCGTACGCGTAGGAGTCTTCGAGGGTCGATCTTCCACCCACGAGTACCGCCGCTCGACCGATGGACGCGGCCAATCCGGTTGCTGCGGCCGCGAGGGCAGCCGACCACGACGTCTCGACCAATACGCCCGATTCGTCACGGACCATCGGCGCGGTGATGCGGTCGGTCTCGGTGGCGTAGTGGAACGCCCAGCGGCCCTTGTCGCAGTTCCATTCCTCGTTGACCTGGGGATCGTCTCCGGCCAGACGTCGAAGAACCTTGCCGCGTCGGTGGTCGGTACGTTGAGCGCAGCCGCCTGCGCAGTGCTCGCACACGCTCGGCGACGAGGTCAGGTCGTAAGGTCGGGCCCGGAATCGATACTCGGTGTTCGTCAGTGCCCCCACCGGACAGATCTGAACCGTATTTCCCGAGAAGTAGGAGTCGAACGGTTCGTTACCGAAGATGCCCACCTGTTGCACCGCACCTCGTTCGAGCAACTCGATGGAGGGATCTCCGGCAACCTGAGCCGCGAAACGAGTACACCGAGCGCAGAGCACACAGCGCTCTCGATCGAGCAGAACCTCGGCCGACAACGGAATCGGCTTGGGATAGGTACGTTTGGTCTCGGTGAACCTGGACTCGGTGCGGCCCGCAGCCATTGCCTGGTTCTGCAGTGGACATTCACCGCCCTTGTCACACACCGGGCAGTCGAGCGGATGATTGATGAGCAACAGTTCCATCACGCCTCGTTGCGCCTTGTTCGCCGCCTCCGACGTCACCTGTGTGCGCACGACCATGCCGTCGGCCACCGTCGTCGTACAGGATGCCAGCGGCTTCCGCTGCCCCTCGACATCGACGAGACATTGCCGGCAGGCCCCCACCGGATCGAGCAGCGGATGATCACAGAAGCGCGGAATCTGCACTCCCATCAATTCCGCAGCACGAATCACCAACGTGCCCTTGGGAACACTGACTTCGTGGTCGTCGACGGTCAATGTCACCATCTCGACTCCGGTGACCGACTGCTCAGGCTGTGCAGGAGTGGAGCCTGCGGAACGACCCGGGGATTCAGGAGTGGAGCCCGCGGAACGACCCGGGGGTAGCGTCATGACGCCAGCTCCTCTGCCATCAGGGTCGATCGGTGCGGGTCGAACGGGCATCCCTGCTCGGTGACGTGACGGATGTATTCGTCGCGGAAGTACTTCAGCGAGGACACGATGGGACTCGCGGCACCGTCTCCCAACGCGCAGAAGGACTTTCCCGCGATACCGTCTGCGATGTCGAGCAGCGTGGTCAGGTCGCCCTCGGTGCCGGTACCACCGTCGAGACGCCTGAGGATCTGCACCAGCCAGTAGGTCCCCTCCCGGCACGGTGTGCATTTTCCACAGGATTCGTGTGCGTAGAACTCGGTCCACCGCAACACCGCTCGCACCACACACGTCGTGTCGTCGAAGATCTGCAGTGCTTTGGTACCCAACATCGATCCGGCGGCACCGACGCCTTCGTAGTCGAGTGGGACATCGAGATGCTCGCCGGTGAACATCGGTGTCGAGGATCCTCCCGGCGTCCAGAATTTCAGTTCGCGTCCCGGTCTGATCCCGCCCGCGTAGCCGAGCAACTCTCGCAGCGTGATCCCCAGCGGTGCCTCGTACTGTCCCGGACGGCAGACGTGGCCCGACATGGAATACAGCGTGAACCCCGGTGACTTCTCGCTGCCCATCGACCGGAACCACTCGATTCCCTTGCGCAGGATCACCGGAACGCTGGCGATAGATTCGACGTTGTTCACCACGGTCGGGCGCGCGTACAGGCCCGCCACTGCGGGGAACGGTGGCCGCAGCCGAGGTTGCCCACGCCGACCCTCCAACGAATCGAGCAGGGCTGTCTCTTCGCCGCAGATGTATGCGCCGGCCCCGGCGTGAATTACCAGCTCGAGGTCGAAGCCCGATCCGAGAACGTCCTGTCCCACATAGCCCGCCGCGTAGGCCTCGGCGACCGCGGCCTGCAGCCTGCGTAGCACCGGAACCACTTCACCGCGGACATACACGAAGGCGTGGGACGCGCGAATTGCGTACGCGGCGATCACTATTCCCTCGATCAGGGTGTGCGGACTCGCCATCAGCAGCGGCATGTCCTTGCAGGTACCCGGCTCGGACTCGTCGGCATTGACCACCAGATAGTGCTCTTTGCCGTCGTTCTGGGGTATGAAGCTCCACTTCGTTCCGGTAGGAAAGCCCGCACCACCTCTGCCTCGTAGGCCGGATTCCTTGACGAAGGCGATGAGGTCGTCGGGGTCCATCGCGAGAGCCTTCTCGAGCCCCGCGTATCCGTCGTGACTTCGGTAGGTGTCGAGAGTCCACGAGTCCTTTTCGTCCCAGAACTCGCTCAAGACCGGCGTCAGGGCCATGTCACTCCCCCTTCGTCGATGGATCGGTCTCGGTGGTGTTCGGCTGTGGTGGCACGGTGGCCGAGGGCGCCGGGGCAGGCTTGTCTCGCACCGTGTCCGCAATTGCTTCGGCTCCGACATCGGGGGTCTCGACATCGGGGGTCTCGACATCGGGGTGCCCGTCGTCCGGGTTCGATGCGACCTCGGGGGCAGACATGGCGTGCTCTCGGGCGTACCGCAGACCGGCGAGAGTAGCTTCGCCTGCGCCACTGGATGATTCGACCGACTCACGGGAGTCGTCGGGAAATCCGGCGAGAATTCGTTCGGTCTCACGAAACGTGCACAGTGCTGCTCCACGCGTCGGGGTGACCTGGGCACCGGATCGAAGTGCATCGACCAGATCCCGCGCAGACGACGGGGTGCTGTTGTCGAAGAACTCCCAATTGACCATCATCACCGGTGCGTAGTCGCACGCGGCGTTGCATTCGATGTGTTCGAGAGTGATGGTGCCATCGGCGGTCGTCTGGCCGTGGTCGATATCGAGGTGGTCACGCAGGGTGTCCATGATGGCGTCACCGCCCATGACGGCGCACAGCGTATTGGTGCACACGCCGACCCGATACGTCCCCGTGGGCTCGCGGCGATACATCGAATAGAACGTTGCGACGGCAGTGACCTCAGCGCCGGTCAGTTCGAGTACGTCGGAACAGAATTCGATCCCGGCGGGGGTGAGGTAGCCGTCCTCGGATTGCACGAGATGCAGCAATGGCAGCAGCGCCGATCGTGCCTGCGGATAACGTGCGACAACGGTCTCGGCATCGGCCCGCAGCCGGGTGAGCACCTCGGCGGGATACGACGTTCGCGCACCCGGCCCGGCCAGTTGCACCGCTTCGTCCGGGCGGGCCCCGAGTTGAATCAGAACCGGCTCCGAGTGCGGCTGCGCGGTCATCGGTCCACCCCACCCATCACCGGATCGATGCTGGCAACCGCAGCGATCACGTCGGAGATCATGCCGCCCTCGCACATCGCGGCCACTGCCTGCAGATTGGTGAAGGAAGGGTCTCTGAAATGCACTCGGTACGGCCGTGTTCCGCCGTCGCTGACGATGTGGACACCCAGCTCACCTCGTGGAGACTCCACCGACGACAACACCTGCCCCGCCGGTACGCGCATCCCCTCGGTCACCAGTTTGAAGTGGTGGATCAGCGATTCCATCGAGGTATCCATGATGGTGCGCACGTGATCCTGCGAGTTGCCCAGGCCATCGGGTCCCGACACCAGATCGGCAGGCCAGGCGATCTTCTTGTCGTCGATGACGACGGGTCCCGGTCGCAGGCGATCGAGGGTCTGTTCGACGATCTTGAGTGATTCCTTCATCTCCTCCACCCGGATCAGATAGCGCCCGTAACAGTCGCTTCCGGTGTCGGTCACCACGTCGAACTCGTAGCTGTCGTATCCGCAGTAGGGATCGGAACGGCGCAGATCGTAGGGCAGCCCGGTCGACCGAAGCACCGGGCCGGTGACGCCGAGGGCCATGCATCCGGTGAGGTCCAGGTAGCCGACGTTCTCGGTTCTGGCCTTCCAGATCGGGTTGTCGTTGAGCATGAGTTCGAGATCTCGAAGGCGTCCTGGCAGCACTCGGAGAAGCTCGCGCACCTTGTCGATCGCATTGTCCGGGAGATCTTGAGACAGCCCTCCAGGACGGATGTATGCGTGATTCATTCGGAGCCCGGTGATGGCCTCGAAGACATCGAGGATCAGCTCTCGCTCGCGGAAGCCGAACAGCATCGCCGTCACCGCACCCAATTCCATTCCGCCCGTTGCCAATGCAACCAAGTGGGACGAAATGCGATTCAGCTCCATCAGCATCACGCGGATCACCGTTGCGCGCTCGGGGATGTCGTCGGTGATGTCGAGCAGCTTCTCCACACCGAGGCAGTACGCAGTTTCGTTGAAGAACGGCGACAGGTAGTCCATGCGGGTGACGAAGGTGACGCCCTGAGTCCAGTTCCGATACTCGAGGTTCTTCTCGATTCCGGTGTGCAGGTAGCCGATTCCGCACCGAGCCTCGGTAACGGTCTCGCCCTCGATTTCGAGAATCAACCGCAGTACCCCGTGGGTGGACGGGTGTTGCGGACCCATGTTCACCACGATCCGTTCGGTGCTGGACCCGCGCGCCAGTTCGACGACGTCGTCCCAATCCTGCCCCGATACCGCATATATGGTTTCGTCTGTTGCGCTCATCAGTTGTACGACCTGCGCTCGTTCGGGGGCGCAACCCGAGCGCCCTTGTACTCGATGGGAATTCCGCCGAGCGGATAATCCTTGCGCTGCGGGTGACCGACCCAGTCGTCGGGCATCTCGATACGCGTCAATGCAGGATGGCCGTCGAACACGATGCCGAAGAAGTCGTAGACCTCGCGTTCGTGCCAATCGTTGGTGGGATACACCCCACACAGTGAGGGCGTGTGTGGATCCGCATCGGGTACGGCGACTTCGATTCGCAGGCGACGTCCGTGTGTGATGGAGACAAGGTGGTACACCGCATGCAATTCGCGGCCGGTCTGATCCGGATAGTGCACACCCGATGCGCCCGTGCACAGTTCGAATCGCAGCTCGTCGTCGTCGCGCAGCGTTTGCGCCACGACGGGCACATGCTGTCGAGTGAGATGGAGTGTCAACTCGCCACGATGTGTCACGACGCGTTCGACGGCGTCCTCGTACGGCACTGCACCGGCTTCGAGAACTGCGGCCAGCCGGTCGACCACTGCATCGAAGTAACCGCCGTAGGGCCGCACGGCGGTATCGAGCGCTGCCACCGGTGGTTGCAGTCGGCCATAGCCGGATGTGTCACCGGTGCCTTGGACACCGAACATCCCGCGGGGCCCGTGGGCAGTCATCGCAGCAGGCCCTTGAGGTCGATCGTCGGGGTGGACGACAGCGCCGCGGCTTCGGCGGCCGCGCGCACCTGCTCGCGATTGACCCCGAGCGGCATTTGCTGAATCTTCTTGTGCAACTCCAGAATTGCGTTGAGCAACATCTCCGGTCGCGGCGGGCAACCCGGCAGATAGATGTCGACAGGAACAATGTGATCGACGCCTTGGACCACCGCGTAATTGTTGAACATCCCGCCGGAGGACGCGCAGACCCCCATGGCCAGGACCCATTTGGGTTCGGCCATCTGGTCGTACACCTGCCGCAGCACCGGACCCATCTTCTGGCTGACACGCCCCGCCACAATCATCAGATCTGCTTGCCGCGGAGACGCGCGAAACGCTTCCATGCCGAATCGGGCAAGGTCGAACCGCCCGGACGTGGTGGCCATCATCTCGATCGCGCAGCACGCGAGACCGAACGTGGCAGGCCACAGCGAACCTTTACGGGCGTATCCGGCCAACCCTTCGACGGTGGTCAACAGAAATCCACTGGGTAGCTTTTCTTCGAGTCCCATCGATCACGCTCTTTCGCTTCCGCAGAAATGAGAACAAGCACGGTTCATCGTCGAGTCAATCCCAACCGAGGCCGCCCCGCCGCCACTCGTACACGTACGCGACCGACACGTTGACGACGAACAGCGCCATCGCGACCAGCCCGAACGCGCCCAGTACATCGAGATGGACGGCCCACGGATAGAGAAAGACGATTTCGATGTCGAAGATGATGAAGAGCATTGCGGTCAAATAGAACTTCACCGGAAACCGTTGCCCCGTAGGCGCATGCATCGTGGGCTCGATACCGCACTCGTACGCGTCGAATTTGGCGCGGTTGTATCGTGCGGGCCCCACCATGGTGCCGACCATCACCGAGAACACCGCGAAGACGATCGCAATGACACCGAGAACGAGAATCGGAACGTAGGCGTTCATTCGGGCATCCGCTCCCTCGATCGACGTCCGCGCCGACGCGAAGTAAATGCGACGGCCGTACCAATGTGACCTGAACCACACAGTATGGGTTCGGTGCGAATCTCGCGGGATTTCGAGCGGTCCAGTTTCCTACACCGTTGACACTCATGGCGGCCCGTCCCCGAGTGCCACCGCCGGTGTATTCCGTATCACCACCTCGATCGCATGCGCTCCGAGCAGCGGTCGACGACAAACCATCGAATATTGCCGGCCGCCCGAGCACGGGCCGCCGTGATCAAGAAGGAGAAACGATGAAATCGATTTCCGTCTCGGCGCTCGCCGCCGAGGGACTGGGAATTGCCCTGCTCGTGATCTTCGGCGTCGGCACCGCCGTCATAGCGGGCGACACCGTCGGAACCCCGGGCATCGCTCTGGCCTTCGGGCTGACACTGCTTGCCCTCGTGTACGCGATCGGCCCTGTCTCGGGCTGCCACATCAACCCGGCCGTGACGATCGGAGCGCTGATCGCTCGCGCAATCACCCCGATCAAAGCTGCGTTCTACATCGCCGCCCAGGCCGTCGGTGCACTGATCGGCGCGCTGATCGTTCTGGCGGTAGCGTCCGGCCGCCCCGGGTACGACATGTCGTCGGACGGTCTGGGCACCAATGGATTCGGCACCTCCTCGCCCGGAGCGTACGGGCTGATGTCGGTGGCGGTGTTCGAGACGATCGCGACCGGCCTGCTCGTCCTCGTCGTACTGGCCACCACGGCTCCTACCGTTCACCCCGTCGTCGCGGCCGGCATCCCGATCGGCCTGACCCTGACCGTGGTTCACCTACTGGGCATCGGCATCGACTCGACCTCGGTCAACCCGGCTCGGTCTTTCGGACCTGCGCTCGTCGCCGGCGGACCTGCACTGTCTCAACTCTGGGTGTTCGTGGTGTTCCCTGTGCTCGGAGCCGTCATCGCCGGTTCGATCCACCGGTTCGTGCTGACGGTGCCAGCATCGGAGAAGACGGTCTGACCTAACGCTGTTGGGAGACCCCGTCGACGTGAACCGAGTGCTGCCTCAACAGATCCACCACCGCACGCCCGAGCCGCATGGGATCCAGCGGGTGCGCGATCGCAGCCTCGGCGCGTGACCAGTCCGCCAACCACCTGTCGTCGGGGCGGCCGATGAGTACCAGCACCGGCGGGCACGGATCGATCTCGTCCTTGAGCTGCTTCGCCAAGCCGAGCCCTCCGACGGGTGAGGACTCGCCGTCGAGAATGGCCAAGTCGACTTCGCCGGCATCCATGTGCTCGATGACGACAGCTGCCGTGGCGATGTCGACGTAGTCGATCTCGCCGAGCACCGGATCCGGTCGCGTTCCCACGGCAGACTTCACCCGAGTGCGAGTCTCGGCATTGCTGCTGTAGACGAGCACCCGCAGTCGAGCCGGCAGATTCTCTCTCGCAGTGGCGTCGGACACACCGGGGATGCTACCGCTCGGCCGACGCAGACGGACCGAAACAGCCAGGGCCGAGGTGCATTCGACGTTCACGCGTTCGTCAGGATGCGATGCTGACGATCACTGCGGCAGGACTTTCCGTCGTGGTCACCGTGAATTCGGGCCGATCGGCACCCACCCCGATGAACGATTGCGAAATTCCGCCGGGATCGGCCAGAAAGTCGACCGAGACCACGGCCGAATTCGCATCGTTGCGTATCCGCTCGGGCCCGGCGTAGGCCGGGACGGCAACGTCCGGTTCTGTCGACGTCCCGGACAGATCGACCTGCAGTACGGACTTTCCCGGCACCGCGACGGGTTCACTCGTGGCGTATCGCACCGCCTCGTCGACATAACGAACCGTGTACGACACCGGTCCGTTGCCCGCCAGCCGATATTCGACGGCCGAAGACCCCACGAACACGACATCGGCGACACCGACCGGCGACATTCCCGGGTATCGGGCACCTTCGAGATTCGGGGGAAGCTCGTCGGCGTAGGGAATCACGGCCGTTGGAGCGGCGGTGGGACCCGGAACAGCAAGCGGATCTCCGACCATCAAAGAACCCGTGACCGTGGTGTAGTTCGTGCCGGCCGGGACCTCGTCGATCCCGGTGGCGACGTCGGTACCGGAGCAGCCCGTCAGCACAACAGCCACCAGTGACCAGGCCGCCATGGACGCACCCGGCTTGCTGTGGTGACCTTCGTACATCGCCGTAACCTACCGAACAAACCGATCGGTTCGGTAGTGCTGCTCCGACGCTATTCGGTCACGATCACACCGACGGTCGATGCTGCTAGCGTCGGTATATGGAGCCGAAAAGTTATTCGTCAGGCGAGCGTGTGTTCGGTCCGCCCAACGGGACGTTCGACGCGGACTGGGCTGCGACTGCACTGCGCTCCAACCGCCCCGAATTGGACCACCCCACCTCGGTACGCCTCGTAGAACAAGCCTGGGAGCTGCTGCGAACGCAGGGACTGCGAGGGGAACGACTCACCGCTGCGCTGGACCTGGAGCCGGGTCTTGCTGCTGCGGTGTCCGCGGTCGCCACCGAGACCGCCGAGTTGTATCTGGACCCTCGGTAGCTCTCGGTTTCAGCTCGAACCGAACTGCTGGATTGCGAAACCGGTGAGCAGTACGGCTGTACCGCCGATTTCGCCGACGATCAACGCCACCATGAACAGATGCGTCCCCGGGACGGGATCGACGAACTGGTTCTCGGTATCCCGGCGGACCCCATGTACGGTGTATCCGGCAATCGCACCCACGAAGAACAGCAACACCACCGACGCGGCGGCCAGGTCGACCAGAACCGGCCAGGCACTGAACTGCGCCAGAACGGCCAAGACCAGCGCGGCGAACGAGTACATCAGCGCCGCCCGGTGAGCGATGTCGACGTACCGATGCGCAGCCCCGTCCGCCGAGGTCGACATCTGGCGGTATTTCAACACCCCCAACCCCAGAGCCCACAGCAACAGAAGACCTGCCGCCAGGACGATCACCTTTGTATCCAGCGCCAACTGCATCTTCGACTCCCCCACTCGATTACGCGCCGAAGGTAGCACCGTCGCCTGCTTTGCTACCGTTCGGCAATGCCTGTCGACCCCGAACTGTCTCAGCGCGCACAGGGAGTCCGATTCGAGTGGGGTCTCTCGGGTGCCGATGCGATCGTCGACGGGTCGGACATCACCGTGATCGTCGACGTCCTGTCGTTCACGACGACGCTGACAGTGGCGATGGATGCGGGTATCGATGTGATTCCGTCCCGCTGGCGCGATGACCGAGCCTCGCAGCTGGCCGACGAGTTCGGCGCAGTTCTCGCCGTCGGCCGTTCGGTGGGCTCACCGGGCCGGATCAGCCTGTGCCCGGCCAGTATCCGGAACAGTCCACCACCCGCCCGTCTGGTGTTGCCGTCACCCAATGGCTCCACCATCGCGCACGAGCTCGCGAGCCGGGCAGACTTGTGTGTGGGCGCATCGTTGAGAAATGCCGCGGCGGTCGCGAAGTGGATACGTGCCGAGAACCCGACCGCCGTGATTGCCGTCATAGCGTCCGGTGAACGGTGGCCCGATGCGTCACTGCGTCCCGCCGTCGAGGACCTGTGGGGTGCGGGTGCGGTCATCGCCGAACTTCTCGATTCCGGGGCAGCCGATGCGTCGGCGGAGGCGGTGGCGGCGGCAGCGGCGTGGCGGGCCGTGGAGCAGGATGTGGCCTCCGAGCTGCAGCGATGCGCGTCCGGACAGGAGCTGATCGCGATGGGGCATCCCGAAGATGTGGTGATCGCCGCCGAGACCGGCTCTAGTGGCTGCGTTCCGATCGTGCGCGACGGAATGTTCGTCGACGCCGCTCGTCGACGGCCGATCGCAGGTTCGACAGAGGGCTGAAACGCCGAACCGACACGGCCGATCGTGTCCGATATTTGGATCGGGACCCCTGATCACGGATCATACGGTGGTGAGTACGGAACGAGTCGCCCCGAAGACCACCGTCGTTGTACCGACGTACAACGAGCGCGAGAACCTCCCCAAGCTCGTCGAGTTGCTCGCCGGGTTGAAGCTGGAGGGGCTCGGCGTGCTGGTCGTCGACGACAATTCACCCGACGGTACCGGCGACTTGGCCGACAAACTGGCCATCGACGGCCCTCTTCCCATCAGTGTTCTCCACCGCACCGAGAAGAACGGACTCGGCCGCGCGTACGTCGCGGGTATGACGCGGGCTCTCGACGAAGGCGCGGACATCGTGATCCAGATGGATGCCGATCTCTCGCACCCCACCGAGGTGATCCCGGCCATGATCGACAAGCTGAACACCACCGATGCGGCAGTGGTTCTCGGATCGCGATACGTTCCCGGCGGAGCGGTTGCCGCAGATTGGCCCTGGCACCGCAAAGCGCTGTCGGCCTGGGCGAACTTCTACGTCAATACGATCCTGCGACTCGGCGTCAAGGACGCGACAGCAGGGTTCAAAGCGTGGCACGCGCGTACCTTGCGCACCATCGACGTCGCGTCGGTCGAGAGCAACGGGTACGCGTTCCAGGTCGAGATGAACTATCGGACCGTCAAGCACGGACTCACTCTCGCCGAGGTGCCGATCACGTTCGAGGAGCGTAGCGAGGGTGAATCCAAGATGAGCTTGTCGGTACAGCTCGAGTCGGCCCTGGTGCCCTGGAAGTTGTTGCTGGGCAAGAAGAAACTCTGACCGACGCACCGGCGGCCATCACGGCGTGAAGCGTCGAAATCCGCCTTCGGCTCCGATGACCTGACCGGTGATCGAACCCGAATCGGGCGACAGCAACATCGCCACGACGGCCGCGGCCTCTTCCGGTGAGTTCCACCGACCGCGTGGCATATGACGCTCTACGAATTCGTTCAGATCTGCGCTGGCCCAGCCGGTATCGGTGGGACCCGGATTGATCGTGTTGACCGTGATGCCTTGCTCGATCACCGCATCGGCCAGGGTCGGGGTGATCGACGCGATGGCACCTTTGCTCACGGCGTAGGGAATCTCTGTCGGCATTGGCCCCTCGTCCTGGCCGGAGGTGAACAGTACGACTCGGCCACCGTCGGGATGATCCTCGTAACGCCGCACGAACTCCTGCACCAGAAGCAGAGACGCTCGCACGTTCACCGCAAAGGTCAGGTCGAGCGACTCCGCCGTCATCGAATTCAGATCACCCAGCTGCGATCGCGCATGATTGACCACCAGAGAATCGATGGTGCCGAGCCTGGATTCGGCCGCGTCGAACAGGGTCGCCGGTGCTGTCGGGTCTACGAAGTCGATGTCGAGGTGGCCGAGTCTGTCCGAGGCGGTCGACAACTCGGCCAACACCTCCCTTGCTCCCGGTGTGCCGACTCCCCACGGCTCGGTGACGTCGTAGCCATCGCACGAGTGCGCGAAGACACGCGTGCTCTCGTCATGCAACAGTCGTCGGGTGATGGCGAAGCCGATTCCCTCGCGCCGACCGACGCCGGTCACGAGGACTGTTCTGCCGCGTGCCTGCGCGTCCGAGGTCATGCCGCGTCCTTCACCGTCGCGGCGTACATATCGACGTATTCCTGCCCCGACAGGTTGGCCAGCGCCGTCATCACCTCATCGGTGACGGCCCGCAGAATGGCTCTACTGTTCTCTCCCCCTGCGTATCTCGTGAAATGCAGTGGTTCACCGACGACCATCCGCACTTTTCCCGGTCGCCACATTCGAGAACCGACCGGATTGACTCGGAGCGTTCCCTGCATCACCACAGGCACGACCGAAGCACCCGTCTCGATTGCCACTCGAGCCAGGCCGGTCTTGCCCTTGTACAGCCGGCCATCCGGAGATCGAGTTCCTTCCGGATACACCGCCCACACCTTTCCCTGTCGCAGAACGCTTTTCGCGGCCTCGAGCGCTGGAGCCGACGCGTCGGCACCGCGTCGATCGACGGGAACCTGACCCGCAGCCGAGTAGAACCAGCGGAGCACCGCCCCCTTGACCCCTCCGCCGGTGAAATACTCGCTCTTGGCGATGAACGTGACCCGGCGACGAACCAGGAGGACGAGAAAGAACGAGTCGACGACGGTGAGGTGGTTGCCGGCGATGATCACCGGTCCCGTCGTCGGGAGATTGCCTCGACCGACCACCGACGGACGCCCGAGAACTCGGAGAATCGGTCCGATCAACACGTACTTGAAAAGCAGATACCACATTGATCGATCCTCTCGGCTGGACATCGTCACGGCTGAGAGTAGACAATGTCTACGTGCCGGACAACCTCAGGACGCGACTGATCGACGCGGGTGTACGCCTACTCGACAGCGAAGGGCCGGAAGGGTTGACCATCAGAGCGGTCACTCGCGAGGCCGGGGTCTCACACGGCGCACCGAGACGGTACTTTCCGACACTGAACGCACTGGCCGCGGCCGTGGCCCGAGTCGGTCTGGTCGATCTCTCGACCGCACTGAATTCTGCTGCACAACAGTCGGGTTCACCCCACGATGCACTGAATGCGATAGCCGACGCCTACGTGGACTTTGCGGCACGGCGACCGGCGATGTTCGCCCTCATCTTCAGGCACGACGCACTCGAAGGCTCGGGCGAGAACCTGCGGCTCACATCGCGTCCATTGTTCGAGGCCTTGATCGCCGCGGTCGGTGCCGTCGCGCCGGAGAATCCACAGTTCACAGCACTGAGACTGTGGACCTCCGTGCACGGAATAGCCGCGCTCCACTCCACCCGCGCATTCGAGCCGATCACCGACACCTCAGCAGTGTCGGAGCTGGTCCGCTGCGCAGTGCGCGACGTGATCGCAGCCGCTAACGGACCAGAGACTTGACCGATGCCGGCAACTGACGGGCATTCTTGTATGGACCGACCACCGCGGCTCCGAACGGACGATCGAGCAACACGGCAGCGACCTCGCGCACTTCGTCGTTCCCGACGCTGTCGATACGCGAGAGCGTATCGGTGATGTCGCGATGGTTGCCGTAGTTCAGTTCACTGCGACCGATACGGTTCATCCGGGAACCCGAATCTTCAAGGCCCAGAACAAGTCCGCCGCGCAACGAGCCCTTAGCGCGAGCGCACTCGGCGTCGCTGATGCCCTCGGCCGCAACCTTGGCCAACACCTCGCGAATCACCGTGGTGACCTCGCCCAAGTTCTCCGGCTGACATCCCGCGTACACCGAGAACGCGCCGCTGTCGGCAAAGGTGTCCACCGAGGAGTACACCGAATACGCCAAGCCCCGCTCTTCCCGGATCTCTTGGAACAAGCGAGAACTGAGGCCACCGCCGACGGCCGAATTGAGCACCGACAACGCCCAGCGATGCCCTTCGTGTCGACCGAACGCCCGCACGCCCAGGCACAGATGCGCCTGCTCGCTGTCACGGGTGGTCAGACTCAACGTGGGCGCATTGCGCAATCGCGCTGTGCCACCTCGCCTTTCGGCCGGTCGTTCACCCTTGACCAGATGGCCGGAGAACGCGCGGCGCACCAGCGAGACGATCTGCTTGTGATCGACGTTGCCCGCGACGGCAACGACCATGCGCTGCGGCGTGTAGCGGCGAACGTGGAAGGAGTGCAATTGCGCACGAGTCATCGACTCGATGGATTCGACGGAACCGATGATCGGGCGTCCGATCGGATGATCGCCGAACATGGCTTCCAGGAAGGCATCTCCGAGTAGATCCTCGGGGTCGTCGTCGCGCATGGAGATCTCTTCGAGAACCACCTGACGCTCGACGTCCACATCTGCCGATCTACACCGACCGCGAAGCACCACATCGCTGACCAGATCGATGGCGAGCGCCACGTCTTCGTCGAGGACGTGCGCATAGAAGCACGTGCTCTCCTTGGACGTGAATGCGTTCAGCTCTCCCCCGACACCGTCCATCACCTGGGCGATCTCGAGCGCGCTGCGCGTCGGCGTCGATTTGAACAGCAGATGTTCGAGAAAGTGCGCGGCTCCGGCAACACTCGGCTGCTCGTCGCGTGAGCCGACTCCGACCCACACGCCGACCGAGGCCGAGCGAACGCCGGGCACGAACTCGGTGACGACTCGAAGCCCGCCAGGCAAGGTCGTACGCTGCACGCCCGTATCCATGCCGGTGCTCTCTGGAACGGCCGAACGGTACGTCCCGAGGGGACGTACCGTTCGGCTCGGTTGCTTCTTACTCAGCGCTGACCTCGGCGGGTGCCTCGGGAGCGTCGGCGGGAGCAGCAGCGTTGTCGTCTTCGACGGGAACGAGGCTGATCTTGCCGCGGTTGTCGATGTCGGCGATCTCGACGCGCAACTTGGATCCGACGCTCACGACGTCCTCGACCTTGTTGATGCGCTTGCCGTTACCGAGCTTCGAGATGTGCACCAGTCCGTCGCGGCCCGGGAGCAGCGAGACGAATGCACCGAAAGCCGTTGTCTTGACGACGGTTCCGAGGAATCGCTCGCCGACCTTCGGCAGCTGCGGGTTGGCGATGGCGTTGATCATGTCGATCGCGGCCTGTGCGGACGGGCCGTCCGCTGCACCGACGTAGACAGTGCCGTCATCTTCGATCGAGATGTTGGCACCGGTCTGCTCGGTGATGGAGTTGATCATCTTGCCCTTGGGCCCGATGACCTCGCCGATCTTGTCGACCGGCACCTTGATCGCAGTGACGCGAGGTGCGTACGGGCTCATCTCGTCCGGGGTGTCGATGGCCTCGGCCATGACCTCGAGGATCGTGGTGCGAGCATCCTTGGCCTGCGACAGCGCGCCGGCGAGCACCTTGGAGGGGATGCCGTCGAGCTTGGTGTCGAGCTGCAACGCCGTGACGAAGTCCTTGGTTCCGGCGACCTTGAAGTCCATGTCGCCGAACGCGTCTTCGGCACCGAGGATGTCGGTGAGGGCGACGTAACGGGTTTCGCCGTCGACCTCGTCGGACACGAGGCCCATTGCGATACCGGCAACCGGGGCACGCAGTGGCACACCGGCATTGAGCAGTGACAGAGTCGACGCACAGACCGAGCCCATCGAGGTCGAGCCGTTGGAGCTCAGCGCCTCGGAGACCTGACGGATGGCGTACGGGAACTCTGCCTGGCTCGGCAGCACCGGCAGCAGAGCACGCTCGGCGAGTGCGCCGTGGCCGATTTCGCGACGCTTCGGCGAACCGACACGGCCGGTCTCACCGGTGGAGTACGGCGGGAAGTTGTAATGGTGCATGTAACGCTTGGACGTCTCGGGCCCGAGTGAGTCGACCTGCTGCGCCATCTTGACCATGTCGAGGGTGGTGACGCCCAGGATCTGGGTTTCGCCGCGCTCGAACAGGGCCGATCCGTGGGTACGCGGGATGATCGCGACCTCGGCGGACAGCGACCGGATGTCGGTGATGCCACGGCCGTCGATGCGGAAGTGATCGGTGAGGATGCGCTGGCGCACCGACTTCTTGGTCAGCGCGCGGAATGCGGCACCGATCTCCTTCTCGCGGCCGGCGAAGCTATCTCCGACCGAGGTGAGAACCTGAGCCTTGACCTCGTCGAGCTTGTTCTCGCGCTCGGCCTTGCCCGCGATGGTCAGCGCCTCGTTCAGCGGGATCTTCGCAGCGTTCTCGACCGCTTCGAAGACGTCCGACTGGTACGCCGGGAAGACCGGGTAGTCGCCGGTGGGCTTGGCGGCCTTGGACGCGAGCTCCTGCTGGGCGGTGCACAGGGCAGCGATGAAGGGCTTCGAAGCCTCGAGGCCCTCGGCGACGACGGCTTCGTTGGGTGCGGTAGCGCCATCCTCGATGAGCTCGATGACGTTCTCGGTTGCCTCGGCTTCGACCATCATGATGGCGACGTCGGCGTCGGCACCGGAGCCGGAGACGATGCGGCCGGCGACGACCATGTTGAACACGGCCTTCTCGAGCTGCTCGTTGGTCGGGAACGCGACCCACTGCTTGTCGATGAGAGCGACGCGGACGCCACCGATCGGGCCGGAGAACGGCAGGCCGGCGATCTGAGTCGAGGCCGATGCCGCGTTGATCGCGACGACGTCGTAGAGGTCGGCGGGGTTGAGGCTCAGGACGGTGATGACGACCTGGATCTCGTTGCGCAGTCCGTCGACGAACGTCGGACGCAGCGGCCGGTCGATCAGGCGGCAGGTGAGGATGGCGTCGGTGGACGGACGGCCCTCACGGCGGAAGAACGATCCGGGGATCCGGCCCGCGGCGTACATGCGCTCTTCGACGTCGACCGTCAGCGGGAAGAAATCGAATCCCTCACGGGGGTGCTTGCCTGCGGTCGTTGCCGACAGCAGCATGGTGTCCTCGTCGAGGTACGCGGCGACTGCGCCTGCGGCCTGCTGTGCGAGGCGGCCGGTCTCGAAGCGGATGGTCCGCTTGCCGAACGTGCCGTTGTCGATGATCGCGGTTGCTTCGTAGACGCCTTCTTCGACGTCCAAGGTTGTGGTTTCCGACATGTGTTCTGTTCTCGTCCTCTCGTCTTTGCCGTGCCCGCGTGGACACACCACGAGCCCTCCTGGCTGTGGCGGCATACCTGCGCCGTCCATCTCCGAGCTTCTCTCGGGACGCGGCTGCGCGGAGGCGGCCATCGATCGAAGCCCACCGGATCTCGTATCCGAGAGGCCACTACCGAAGACCGTCACCACGGCGTGACAGGCATACACGGCGGTGTGCGGATGCCGTGCATCCGCTTTTGTCGTGCTGGCGAAACTGTTCTTGCGGTACAAACACAGATAGCCAACGAGGACCAGTCTAAGCACTGCCTCGTTGGCTACTGCACTATTGCTGCGAGTCGGGTGTACACCGGCGCGTCGAACCGTGCCGAGGTGACATCCTCGCGTCGTTGCGAATTATCGACGCAGACCCAGACGCTCGATGAGCGAGCGGTAGCGGGTGACGTCGACCTTCGCGATGTACTTGAGCAGGCGACGACGACGTCCGACCAGCAGCAGCAGGCCGCGGCGGGAGTGGTGGTCGTGCTTGTGCATCTTGAGGTGCTCGGTCAAGTCGACGATGCGCTTGGTGAGCATTGCAACCTGCGCCTCGGGCGAGCCCGTGTCGGTGGGGTGCAAGCCGTACTCGCCGAGAACGGCCTTCTTCTGTTCGGTGGTCAATGCCACTGGTACTACTCCTGATCAATGACGTCCGCGTGAAAGGAAGCAACGCGTCCCGCCGATCGAGCGAGCGGGACCGAAGCCGGTACAGCCGCCACGGACCGCAGCGAGCACCGAGGGGACAGCCTATCAGGCTGTGCTCGACGCCAGAATGGAGCGGGCACGGTCGGCGTCGCGGCCCATTTCCTCCACGAGCGCCTCCATCGAATCGAATCTCTCCATCCCGCGCAGCCGCTCGACGAAGTCGACCGCCACATGCTGCCCGTACAGGTCTGCTTCACCGTCGAGCACGAACGCCTCGACGGTCCTGGTACGACCCGAGAACGTGGGGTTGGTGCCCACCGACACGGCAGCAGGATGTCGCTCCCCCGGCGTGACCGTCCCCATGATCGGACCCGGGCCCAACACGGTGAACCATGCCGCGTAGACGCCATCGGCAGGAATGGCCGAGTACATGGGCGGCGCGACATTGGCTGTCGGATAACCCATTTGGCGGCCTCGACCGTCACCGTGCACAACCACGCCCTCGACCCGATGCGGTCGCCCGAGCGCGGCCGTGGCTGCGGCCACGTCACCGGCGTCCACGCACGATCTGATGTACGTCGAGGAGAACGTCACGGCATGCTCGGCGAGCAGATTGACGCCGTCGACTGCGAATCCGGACCGTTCGCCGATCTTGCGCAGCATGGGTACGGTGCCGAGTGCCTTTTTCCCGTAGGTGAAGTTCTCACCGACGACCACTTCGGCGACGTGCAGACGTTCGATCAGGATCTCGTGTACGTATCGCTCGGGGGTGAGTTTCATCAGTTCGGGCGTGAACGGCATGACGCAGAACACGTCTATGCCCAGCTCCTCGGCGAGTTCGGCTCGCCGCGTCAGGGTGGTCAACTGAGCAGGGTGACTCCCCGGCCGCACGACTTCCATCGGGTGCGGATCGAACGTCATGAGCACGCTGGGAACGCCGCGCGTCTTCGCTGCAGCCACCGCCCGACCGATCAGTTGCGCGTGCCCGCGATGGACGCCGTCGAAGACGCCGATCGTGAGCACGCACCGACCCCAGTCGGCAGGTACATCGTCGAGACCTCGCCATCTCTGCACACCGCGAAGCCTACGGCCCGACGGCCGCTCGGTCATCCTCGGCCAGGCGTGTCGCGAATGGCAGCTATGGACAAAAAGGTATCCCCACGGTAAATATTTCGGAGTGCCTAACTTTTTTCTTCGCCCGAGTGGATTTCGCACTCGACGCGTAGCGCTGAGCTGGGTGCTGGCCGGCCTCCTGGTCGTGGCGTCGACCAGCTGCGCCCGCGCCGTGGGCGACGACGATCCGGCTGCGTCCGACGACGGCAGACCACTCGTCCTGACGACGTTCACCGTTCTCGCCGACATGGCCGCGAACGTCGCCGGCGAACACCTGCGAGTGGAATCGATCACAAAGGCCGGTGCCGAGATCCACGGCTACGAGCCGACACCGGGAGACCTACGCACTGCCGAGCAAGCCGAACTGATTCTCGACAACGGACTCGGACTCGAGTCGTGGTTCGCGAAGTTCGTCGAACGTGTTCCCGCACCACACAAGGTGGTGAGTGCGGGCGTGGAACCGGTCTACATTCGCGACGATGCCTACGCGGGAAAGGCCAACCCGCACGCCTGGATGTCGCCGGTCGTCGCCGAGACCTACGTGCAGAACATCGCCGACGCGTTCGTCGAGCTCGATCCCGCCAATACAGACGACTACCGAGCGAATGCGGTCGCGTACATCGGACAACTCCGCGAGGTCGGTGCCGAACTCGACGCCGACCTCTCGGCATTGCCCGAACGTCAGCGCGCACTGGTCACCTGTGAGGGTGCATTCGGCTATCTGGCCCGCGACTTCGACCTGCAGGAGGCGTACCTGTGGCCCGTCAACGCCGAGCAGGAAGGAACGCCGAAGCAGGTGGTGCGCACCATCGATTTCGTTCGCGACAACGCCGTACCCGCCGTCTTCTGCGAGTCGACCGTCTCGGACAAGGCGCAGCTGCAGGTGGCCGAGGACACCGGCGCTCGATTCGGAGGAAAGCTCTACGTCGACTCGCTGAGCGATGCGGCCGGCCCCGTTCCCACATACCTGGATCTTCTGCGCTACGACGCGCGGTCGATCGCCGACGCACTGGTAGGAGACCGATGACCCGAAACACTGGGACCCAGCCCGACGGCGGCCCCGACGCGAACGGAGCAGCGCTGTCGGTCGACACCGTCAGCGTGCGATACCGCGAAGTCGTAGCTCTCGTCGACGCCAGCCTCACTCTCGCACCGGGACGAGTGTGCGGGTTGGTCGGCATGAACGGATCGGGCAAGTCGACGCTGTTCAAGGCCGTCATGGGCGTGGTCAAGCCCAACTCCGGCTCGATCACCGTGTTCGGCGGCGACCCCGCCCAGGCGCGCAAGGCAGGCACCGTCAGCTACGTACCCCAGGCGGAATCGGTCGACTGGACGTTCCCGATCAGTGTGCGGGACGTGGTGATGATGGGCCGATACGGAAAGCAGAATTTTCTTCGCACACCTCGAGCAGCCGATAGGGGCGCCGTCGACGAGGCCCTCCACCGCGTCGACCTCGCCCATCTCGCGGGCCGTCAGATCGGCCAACTCTCCGGTGGCCAACGCAAGCGCGCGTTCGTGGCCCGCGCCATTGCCCAGGAGGCGTCGTTGCTCCTGCTCGACGAACCCTTCGCCGGAGTGGACAAGAAGACCGAGGCAACCATCACCCGGCTGCTGCGGGAACTCGCCGCACACGGTGCATCGGTTCTCGTGTCCACGCACGATCTGCATGCCTTGCCCGACCTGTGCGACGAGGCGATCCTGCTCCAGCAGCGGGTCCTGATGCACGGCAGTCCCGCCGAGGTACTTCGCCCCGAGAACCTCGCTCTGGCTTTCGGCATCGATCCGTCGAAGATCGACGAACTGGGCGCGGGCACCTCACGACCGGCAACTCGAACCGCGGAAGCGAGCTGAACCGTGTACGTCATCGACTTTCTCGTGGACCCACTCGAATACACCTTCATGCAACGGGCGCTCCTGGTGACGGTCACCGCATCGATCGTGTGCGCGGTGTTGAGCTGTTGGCTCGTCCTCATCGGCTGGTCTCTGATGGGCGACGCGGTCTCCCACGCCGTTCTGCCCGGTGTCGCGCTGTCGTACCTGCTCGGTGCACCCTTTGCGATCGGGGCGCTACTGTTCGCCCTCATCGCGGTCGGTGCCATCGGAGTCGTCCGCAACACCACCATCGTCAAGGAGGACGCCGCGATCGGCGTCGTTTTCACCACCTTGTTCGCACTCGGCGTGGTATTGATCTCGAAGTTTCCCAGCCAGATCGACCTCAATCACATCCTGTTCGGCAACCTGCTCGGCGTCTCGCAGGCCGACATGGTGCAGGTGTTCGTCCTCGGCGGAATCGCGCTGATCATCATGATCGTCAAGCGTCGCGACTTCACGCTCTTCGCCTTCGACCGCACCCAAGCACGCGCCGTCGGAATCAATCCGACCGTGATCTCGGCCGTGATGCTGACCCTGCTGGCGCTGACCACCGTGGTCGCACTACAGGCCGTGGGCGTCATCCTGGTGGTGGCAATGCTCATCACTCCCGGTGCGTCCGCGTACCTGCTCACACACAGTTTCGGCCGCATGCTGGTGCTGGCACCACTCATCTCGGTCGGGTGCGCGCTGGTGGGGATCTACGCCAGCTTCTACCTCGACGTGTCCTCCGGTGGCAGCGTCGTACTCACCCAAGGGCTCGTCTTCGTGCTCGCCTACCTGCTGAGCCCCTCGCAGGGCATCGTCACCCGCGCTCTGAGGCAGCGCGGTCGGGTGCCGGTGGCTCCGGCCGGGTGAGATGTCTTTTTCCATTGGATTGCCTAAGCTCGGCACCGTGGCGCAACAAAAAACCGATCCCGCACCGGCCGACGAGGGTGTCCAGCTGTCCGCGGTTGCGCAGGACTATCTCAAGGTCATCTGGACGGCCAGTGAATGGAGCGAGGACTCCGTCAGCACCAAGATGCTCTCCGAGCGCATCGGCGTCTCTGCCTCCACGGTGTCCGAGGCGATTCGCAAGCTGGCCGATCAGGGCATGGTCGACCACGCCCGTTACGGAGCCATCTCACTCACCGAGAAAGGTCGCCTGGCTGCCATCGGCATGGTGCGTCGGCACCGTCTGATCGAGACCTACCTGGTTCGAGAACTGGGTTACGGCTGGGACGAAGTGCACGACGAGGCGGAGATTCTCGAACACGCAGTCTCGGATCTGATGATGGATCGAATCGACGCCAAACTGGGCCACCCCGAACGGGATCCGCACGGCGACCCGATTCCCTCGGTCGACGGCGCAATCGAAACTCCGTCCGCGACCCGCCTGAGCGAGTACCTCGATGGACAATCCGGCCGAGTCGCCAGAATTTCCGACTCCGACCCGGCGATGCTCCGATACTTCGATTCCGTCGGTATCACGCTGGATCTGCCGATCACGGTCGTCGAACGACGCGACTACGCCGGCACCGTCGCCATCGAGCTGGCTCGCACCGGCACCACCGATTCCATCGACCTCGGCCATCGCGCCGCCGAGGCGATCTGGATGGTTCCAGCGAACTGATCTTCGGGTCCGCTCAATGCCCGCGCAACGTCGCGGGTCGCACGACCATGACCGAGCTGGCGCGCTTGCCCTTCTCCTGAAGCAGAGCAATGGTGTGACCGGTCGGATCGACGGCCGCGTACACCCCGTCGATTCCGATCGGGTCCAGCCAGCGCCCCTGGCTCAGTGACTCCGCCTCGCCTGCATCGATCTGTCGGTGCGGAAAAGCAGTACGTGCGGCGTCGTCGATATCCAGACTGACGGCCGGATTCTCGGCCAACTCCTCGAGCGTCCGGGCATGCTCGAGCGTGAAGGGGCCGACGCGGGTGCGGCGCAGCACGGTCAGATGACCGCCGACACCCAGTGCTGCACCGAGATCACGGGCCAGCGCCCGCACGTACGTCCCCGACGTGCAGTCCACCTCGACATCGAGGTCGACGAAGGTGGCGTCGTGTTCGACGACATCACGCCTGGCCGTCACATCGAATCGGGTGACACTGACCTTCCGGGCGGCGAGGGTGAACTCCTCGCCGGCGCGAGACAACTTGTGTGCTCGCTGTCCGTCGACCTTGATGGCACTGACGCTCGCCGGTACCTGCTCGATGTCACCGGTCAACGCAGAGATCGCGGTCGCGATGTCCGAATCGGCGAGGTGCGCGGCCGAGACGTCCGTCAGAACGTCGCCCTCGGCGTCGTCCGTCGTCGTGTTACGGCCGAGCCGCACCGTCGCGGTGTACGACTTGGTGGTGAGCGAGAGCAGGCCGAGCATCTTGGTCGCCCGCTCCACACCGAGCACCAGTACGCCAGTCGCCATCGGATCGAGAGTTCCCGCGTGGCCGACCTTTCTGGTGCGCAACAGTTTTCGACACGACGCCACCACATCGTGACTCGTCACGCCCGGCCCCTTGTCGACCACCAGTAAACCGGCACCGACGAGACCGGACGAAATCTTTTCGCGAGCACTCACGAGAGAGCATTGTGCCAGGCCGGACGAACCGGTCGTCACATCACCGAGATCGCCGTCATCACCAGCCCGCCGGCCACCATCCATCTACCCTCGAACGACGTCAGCGGAGGCCCAGACACGGTATCGCCGGGCACCAGCAGTTCGGATCGGAACGTTCCGGAGATGTCGTCACCGGAGCCGGTGCGCTCGAAGGTGATGTGCGCATCCTCGAAACCGAGCCACCGCCCGGTCAGCGGTTCCCAGGCCTTGTAGGTGGCTTCCTTGGCGCAGAACAACACTCGGTCCCAGTGCACGTCCTCACGGCCCGCGGTCGCGAGCCAGTCTCGCTCTGCCTTCAAGCTCACTGCTTCGAGCACGCCGTCGGGTAGAGGCCCGTGCGGCTCGGCGTCGATACCCACCGATCGCACCTGCATCGAGTAGGCCAACACGGCACCCCGATAACCGTCGCAGTGCGTCAACGATCCGACCACACCCTTCGGCCACTGTGGCGCACCGGATTTGCCCCGCATGATCGGTGCGGGCTCCACACCCAGCTTCCCCATGGCGACGCGAGCACAGTGCCGAGCCGAGGTGAACTCACGCTTGCGCTTGTCCACCGCCTTGGCGACCAGCGGCGCTTCGAGCGGGTGGGGCACCAGATCCGGTGGGTCGGCGAACAGTTCGGCGGAGACCACACCGTTCGGAAGTATGGATTCGATCACTTGCCCGCCCTCATCTTCTCTACTTCTGCCTCCATCTCGGGGGTCACGGTGAAATGTCCGCCCCATTTGTTCAACGAACCCGGCGGATACTCGGGGACCGGAAGTATTTGTCGCAGAACATTTTTCGGCAATCCACGGCGCTGCCACTCGCGTGGATATCCCACCGACACCTCCTCGAAGCGGACGCCGTCGTAGTAGGTGGTCCGCGGAATGTGCAGGTGCCCGTACACCGAGCAGATCGCGTTGTACCTGGTGTGCCAATCCGCTGTGAGGGTCGACCCGCACCACAGCGCGAACTCCGGGTAGAAGAGCACCTCGGTCGGCTGACGGACCATCGGAAAGTGGTTGATCAGCACCGTGGGAACGGTGGTGTCGAGGGCATCGAGACGCTCACGAGTGGTCTCGATACGCGCATGGCACCAGGCGTCACGTGTGGCGTACGGCTGCGAGGACAGCAGGAACTCGTCCGTGGCGACGACGTTCTTCTCTCGCGCGATCGCCAGCCCGTGCTCCTTGTCCCGCGCTCCCTGCGGCAGGAAGGTGTAGTCGTACAGCAGAAACATCGGCACTATCGTCGCCGGACCACCCTCCCCCTCCCACAGCAGGTACGGATCCTCCGGAGTGACGACGTCGATCTCACGGCACAGGTTGACCAAGTACTCGTATCGGGCTGCTCCGTGGATCTGGACGGGATCCTTCACCGTCGTCCACAGCTCGTGGTTTCCGGGAACCCAGATGACCTTCGCGAAACGACTACGCAGCAGTTCGAGCGCCCACTTGATGTCGTCGGTCTTCTCCGAGACGTCTCCGGCCACGATCAGCCAGTCTTCGGGAGACTCGGGGAAGATGTCCTCGGTGACGGGTCTGTTGCCCCGATGTCCGACGTGAATGTCGCTCACTGCCCACAGCTTCGCTGCCACTGATGACCCCTTCCGATCCGTTGGGCCGTCGACGTCGAGTCGCCGAACCGCCCGAGAACGTATCAACGCTCAATCCTCCACGGAGATTCCGCGGTGCATCCAGGCGGGGTGACGCGATAGCCCTGTCATGGCCGACGGTGCTGGCCACCCTGGAGGTAATCTGTCGATGTAACCGCAGATTCGGGTATATGGTGCCTCTCATGACTTTTTTGCGGACATGCGTGGCATCTCAGGTGCATCGATGACGGTGCCCCCGGTCCGTATCCGAGACGCGGCTGCACTTCTCGGCGTCAGTGACGACACCGTGCGGAGGTGGATCGACAGCGGCACACTCGCCTCGTTCGAGGACGAGACCGGGCGCAAGGTGATCGCTGGGCATGACCTCGCCGCTTATGCCCGCCAGCATGCCGCGCCCCCGCCCGAAGTGGCGTCCGGCGGTAGTTCTGCCCGTAACCGACTGGTCGGGCTGGTGACCGAGGTCGTCTCGGACACGGTGATGAGCGAGGTCACGATGCAATGTGGGCCCTTCTCCATCGTGTCTCTGATGAGTACCGGGTCCGTTCGTGAACTCGGCCTCGAGCCCGGCAAGGTGACCGTCGCGGTCGTCAAGGCCACCACCGTCATCGTCGAGACCCCCTAGATCGCAGGAGATTTCAGTGCAGAAACTCGGACCGGTACTCGCGGCTCTCGGTGCCGTCACTCTTGTCCTCGCCGGATGCGACAGGGCGTCCGAATCCGGTGCCTCCGACACGGCCGCGACCGGTGCTGCCATCGGGGGTGACATCACCGTCTTTGCTGCTGCATCGCTGCGCGCAACGTTCACCGAACTCGGTCCGCGCTTCGAGGCCGAGCATCCCGGTACCTCGGTCGAGTTCAGCTTTGCGGGATCCTCCGACCTGGTCACGCAGCTGATCGCCGGAGCGCCGGCCGATGTCTTCGCCTCGGCTGATACGAAAAACATGACGAAGACGGTCGATGCCGGCGTGGTCGCGGGCGATCCCGTCGACTTCGCCTCCAACACCCTGACCATCGTCACCGCGCCGGGTAACCCGGATCGCATCACATCCTTCGCCGATCTGGCGAATACCGACCTTCTGACGGTGATCTGTGCCCCTCAGGTGCCGTGCGGTGCGGCGACGGCAGCCCTCGAAACTGCAACCGGCACAGACATCCCGGCGGTGAGCGAGGAATCGTCCGTCACCGACGTACTGGGCAAAGTCACGTCGGGTCAAGCCGATGCCGGGCTGGTGTACGTCACCGACGCAGCAGGGGCGGGTGACGCCGTGACCGCCGTGCCGTTCGCGGAATCGAGCGAAGCCGTCAACACCTATCCGATTGCGACCCTGAGTGGGTCCGAAAACGAGGCCACCGCTCGCGCGTTCGCCGAGTTCGTCTCCGGATCGGTGGGCCGAGACGTCCTCGCCCGAGCCGGCTTCGCCGCTCCGTGACCGTGCGCGCCGCCGATGGCGGGCGGTCGGCGGTCGGGGTACCGCTGTGGATCTTCGTTCCGGCGGCCGTCGGCGCGCTCGTCGTCGTGGCGCCCCTGGCCGCGATGTTCACCCGGATCGACTGGTCGAACTTCGTCGGTCTCGTCACCTCGGAGTCTGCAGTCGCAGCGCTGATCCTGAGCCTGAAGACGGCCACAGCCAGCACGGTGGTGTGCTTACTGCTGGGCGTGCCGATGGCACTCGTGCTCTCGCGCAGCGCTGTTCGAGGAATCTCGGTGCTTCGCTCTCTCGTCGTACTCCCCCTCGTACTGCCGCCGGTCGTCGGCGGCATAGCGCTGCTCTACACCTTCGGACGCCAGGGATTGCTGGGCGAACATCTCGATGCGTTCGGTATCAGAATCGCGTTCACCACCTCCGCCGTCGTGTTGGCGCAGGTGTTCGTGTCGCTGCCGTTTCTCGTCGTGAGCGTCGAAGGCGCACTGCGTACGGCCGGAAGTCGCTACGACGTGGTTGCGGCGACTCTGGGGGCAACTCCGACCACCGTTCTGCGACGCGTCACCGTTCCCCTGATCTTGCCCGGATTGATCTCCGGTACCGTGCTCGCGTTCGCCCGCGCACTCGGCGAATTCGGAGCGACCTTGACCTTCGCCGGCTCGCTCGAAGGAGTAACCCGGACTTTGCCATTGGAGATCTATCTGCAGCGCGAGGCCGATCCGGATGCCGCGGTGGCTCTGTCGCTGGTGCTGATCCTGGTTGCGGCCCTCGTCGTGGTCACCGCGCGCGGTACTCGATCGTCGTCGCTGTGAGCTCGCTGCACGTGCGTGCCACTCTCGATGTCCGTGGCATCGATCTCGAACTCGACGTCGAAGAGGGCGAGACCGTTGCCATCCTCGGACCCAACGGGGCCGGTAAATCGACACTGCTGCAGCTCGTATCGGGCTCGGTGAGACCGGACGACGGTGTTGTCCGACTCGGCGAGGACATGTTGACCGACACGTCGACGAGAACCTTCGTCCCGATACACGCACGAGGAGTCGCCACCCTCGCGCAGGACGCGCTGCTGTTTCCCCACATGGACGCTCGAACGAATGTCGCCTTCGCGCCGCGGAGCGCGGGTGCGAGTCGAGAGTCCTCGAAGACTGTGGCCGACAGGTGGCTGGCCGCGGTAGAAGCCTCTCATCTCGCCGGTCGTCGCCCGGGCCAATTGTCCGGTGGCCAATCCCAACGCATAGCGATCGCGCGTGCCCTCGCCGCCGATCCGCGACTGTTGCTGCTCGACGAACCCCTTGCGGCGCTGGACGTCGAGACCGCGCCGGCGATCCGCAGAGTGCTGCGCTCGGTACTGCGCGAACGCTCTCGTACGGCGCTGATCGTCACTCACGATCTGCTCGACGTCGTCGCGCTGGCCGACTCCGTCGCGATCGTCGACGGCGGGCGCGTGGTCGAGCGAGGGTCGGTTGCGGAGGTACTCGCCGCTCCGCGAAGCGAATTCGGTGCTCGCATCGCCGGAGTCAACCTGCTCTCCGGCCGCGCGGCCGATGACCACGGAACGACCGCGCTGACAACGAGCTGGGGCCTGACGGTCCACGGGTCAGGGCAACACGTCGCCGGAACCTCGCTGGTCGCAGTCTTCTCCCCCGCCGCGGTCTCGGTCCACCCGACAGCCCCCCACGCCAGTCCGCGGAACGTCTTCGAAGTAGTGATCGACGAGATGGAGGTGCAGGGCTCCGGCATTCGCGTTCGGTCCCGTCCGCATCCCGACGGCTCGCCCGGCATGGCCGCCGACATCACCCCCGCTGCGGTCTCCGATCTCGAGCTCGAGCCGGGGCGCAGCGTGTACTTCGTGGTGAAGAGCCTCGAGGTGGCATTGCATCCAGCGTTGCCGTCATCCCCTTAATTGACGATCGCTGCCGATCACCAGCCATCTACCGGACAGCACCCGCCCGGCCACCGCGAACATGCGCAGGGCGACGAAGACGCCGAGTCCGATCCAGATTCCCACCAACCCCCAGTCGAAGACCAGAGCGGACCAGATGAACGGCAGGAACCCCACAACGGCACATGCCATGGTGGCGTTCCGTAGGAATGCTGCATCGCCACTGCCGAGCAACACTCCGTCCAACGCGAACACCACGCCGGCGATGGGAATGATCGCAACGAAGATCCACCAGATCGCATGCATCTGATCGATGACCGACGCATCGCTGGTGAACAGGCCTGGGACGAACGAGCGCCCGACGGCGAACACGCCGGCCAGGACCACGGCGAACACCGTCGACCATGCCGTCAAGCGCCATGCGAGTGCGCGCGCATCCTCGGTCCGGCCGGCTCCCAACGCAGCCCCGACGAGGGTCTGCGCCGCAATTGCCAACGAATCGAGCATGAGTGACACCAAGTTCCACATGTGCAGCACCACCTGGTTCGCAGCAACCGAGGCGGCCCCGAACCTCGACGCGACCGCGGCGGCGGAGAGGAAGCAGGCCTGAAAAGCGAGGCTGCGCACGATGAGATCGCGACCGAGAACCAACTGCGCACGCATCACCGACCATCGCGGACGCAGTCCGGTGCTTTCTCGAACGACCGCGAGCACGAACAAGACACCGGCGACGCCCTGACCGATCACATTTGCCACGGCCGACCCGACCAGCTCCAACCGCGGGAATCCGAACGATCCGTGGACCAGAAGCGGGCACAGAACCGCCGACACACCGAAGCCGAGCACAACGAAACGTAGCGGTGTCACGGTGTTCTGGACACCGCGCATCCACCCGTTTCCGGCCAAGGAGATCAGGATGAACGGCACACCCAACAGCGCGACACGCAGCCACGCGATCGCCTCGGCGGCGATGTCCCCACCTCCGGTTAGGACCGACACCACAGGCCCGGCCGCGAGTTGCACGACCGCCACGATGACCACCCCGACTCCGAATGCCAACCAGGTTGCCTGGACTCCCTCACCCACGGCGTCGTGTTCGCGCCCGGCACCGTGCATACGTGCGGCTCGCGCCGTCGTGCCGTAGGACAGGAAGGTCAACTGAGTGCTGACCTGCGCCAGTACCAAACCACCGATCGCCAGGCCGGCGAGCGCCAGCGCACCGAGTCGGCCGACGACAGCGGCATCGAACAGCAGATAGAGGGGCTCGGCGGCGAGCACGCCGAGAGAGGGAAGGGACAGGCCGAGAATTCGACGAGCGGTGACCGGCGAGGCACTCACGACGTGGACAGGGCCCCGCGCAGAGCGTCGATCACGTCGGCGAGCTCACCCGTTGCGGTGTAGCCGGCCGCGTTGCGGTGTCCGCCACCGCCGAGGACACACGCCACGGCGGACACGTCGACCTCGGTCTTGGACCGCAACGACACCACCCAGACCGCGCCGAAGTCCTGTTGCTTCAACACCGCGGCCACTTCGGCTTCGGATGTGGTGCGGACGATATCGATGACACTCTCGATCTCCTCCGAGCGCAACCCTGCCGAGTCTTCGCTCCGGATGACCGCGTACACCAATCCGCGCCCGTCGGCCGCCTCGGGAATCAACGATGCCGAACCGAGCACCGAACCGAGCATCGGAAGCCAATCGAACGGGTGAGTATCGAGCAGCTTGCGCGCGATGTGTGCGCCGTCGATACCTGTCGCCAACAGTCTTTCGGCCAGCAGATGTGAACCCGGGCGAACCCAACGAAACGAACCGGTGTCGGTGACCAGGCCGGCGAACAGCAGATGCGCCAGATCTGCATCGATCTCGACACCCCACTGGTCCAACAGCCGCGCGATCACAGCAGTGGTCGATTCCGCTGACGCATGCACCACGTTGACAGTTCCGAAACGGGTGTTGCTTCGGTGATGATCGATGACGAGGCTGGCCGACGCAGAATCGAGTCGATCGCCCAGCGAACCGAGCCGACCCCGGCTGCCGGCGTCGACAGTGACGACCAGATCCACAGTTTCGGCCACCTTGTCGGCGTCGACCAACAGGTGTCGGCCCGGCAGCGCGTTCATGGACTCGGGCAGAAATGCCGGTGCCGCGAAAGCCACCTGCACATCGGTGCCGCGACGTTCGAGTACCGAACCGAGCGCAAGCCCGCTACCGATGGTGTCCGCGTCGGGCTGAACGTGGCACAGCACGGTCACCGACGATGCGTGTTCCAACATCTCGATCGCCCGTGCGAAATCCTCGTCCTGCGGCGACTCTGCCCCCGAACCATCGGACATGTCAGTCGGCTTCGGCGGGCTCGACGTCTGCCACTTCGCGTGGAGCCTTGTACGGATCCGGGTCTCCGGCCGGTGTGGCGTTCGCACGCGCACGAGCTAGTTCCTCGTCGGCCACGCGGGCTCGTTCGAGAAGGTCTTCCATGTGCCGAGCGGTGTCGGGCACCGTATCGGTCACGAACGTCAATGTCGGTGTGTATCGGACACCCGTTCCGGCTCCGACCTTCGAGCGCAACACACCCTTGGCCTTCTCCAGGCCCGCCGCGGCAGCCTGCAGATCGGGTGGAGTATCGAGGTCTTCACCCATCACGGTGTAGTACACCGTGGCGTCGTGCAGGTCTGCGGTGACTTTGGTGTCGGTGATGGTCACGAACGCCAGCCGCGGATCTTTGATCTCGTGATCGATCGCCGTTGCAACGATGGCAGCGATTCGCTTGGACAACTTACGAGCCCTGGCCTGGTCCACCACGACAATCACACTCCTCTTTCATGGCCGGACGTCGACCGAAGTGCGACATCCCGGCGGCTGCGATGTTCACGCCTGCCGAGCAGTGCTCGACAGGACTTTCCGAATCAATCCTCGGGTCCGAATATTCTCCGACGTACTGCCAACAATTCCAGATCGTGGCGTTCGGCGACGTGCCGCTCGCATTCGTCCAGCTTGTCGTGCAGCAGGTCCACATCGGTACCTGCCGCGGCGACCCCCAGCAACGACCGTCGAATACGTTCTCGTTCACCGGTTTCCGCCGCCGAGACGCCCAACCTCTGCAGATCACCCAGAACCGGTTCCATCATCGACCGCTTCTCGGCCAGCGAACGTACGTCCCCCAACAACACGTCCAACTCCAGAGCACCCAGATACACGCTGACGTCCTTCGATCGGCTTCGACGACAAAGCCGGTGGCGGTACAGATGTCGTACCACCACCGGCTCGAAAGTCGGAGCGCAGTGTCACTCCCCTGGCTTCACCACCGAGCCGACGCGACCGGATGCGGAGCCCGGAGGCTCCGCATCTGTTCTAGTCGCGCGGCTTTTCACGGAGTTCGTACGCCTCGATGACATCGCCCACCTTGATGTCGGAGTACGTCACCGTCAAACCACACTCGTATCCTTCACGGACCTCCGTCGCGTCGTCCTTCTCGCGCCGTAGCGAGGAGATCGTGACGGTTTCCGCAACAACGGCACTGTCTCGGATGAGTCGTGCCTTCGCGTTGCGACGGATCGTACCGGAGGTGACGAGGCAACCGGCGATGTTTCCGACCTTGGAGGAACGGAACAGCGCACGGATCTCGGCCTGCCCGAGGGCAACCTCCTCGTATACCGGCTTGAGCATGCCCTTGAGGGCCTTCTCGATCTCGTCGATCGCCTGGTAGATCACCGAGTAGTACCGGATGTCGACGCCTTCGCGGTTGGCCAGCTCGGTGGCTTTGCCTTCCGCTCGAACGTTGAAGCCGATGATGATCGCGTTGGATGCCGACGCCAGGTTGACGTTGGTCTCCGTGACGCCACCGACACCGCGGTCGATGACCCGCAGTTCGACCTCGTCGTCGATCTGAATTCCGAGCAGCGCCTCTTCGAGGGCCTCGACGGTTCCCGAGTTGTCACCCTTGAGGATCAAGTTGAGCTGCGAAGTCTCCTTCAGAGCTGCATCGAGATCGTCGAGGCTGATGCGCTTACGACTCTTGGCTGCGAGCGCGTTGCGCTTGCGTGCATTGCGACGATCGGCGATCTGACGAGCGATCCGGTCCTCGTCGACAACCAGGAGGTTGTCACCTGCACCGGGCACCGACGTGAAGCCGATGACCTGAACGGGCCGCGACGGCAACGCTTCGGTGACATCCTCGCCGTGCTCGTCGACCATGCGGCGGACACGTCCGTACGCGTCGCCGGCAACGATCGAGTCACCGACACGGAGCGTTCCGCGGGCGATGAGCACGGTTGCGACCGGACCACGACCACGGTCGAGGTGCGCCTCGATGGCGACACCCTGAGCCTCCATGTCCGGGTTTGCACGCAGATCGAGCGATGCGTCGGCCGTCAGCAGTACCGCTTCGAGAAGGGCATCGATGTTGGTGCCCTGCTTGGCGGAGATGTCGACGAACATCGTCTCGCCGCCGTATTCCTCGGCGACCAGACCGTATTCGGTCAGCTGCTGCCGGATCTTGTCCGGGTTCGCGCCTTCCTTGTCGATCTTGTTCACCGCGACCACGATCGGCACATCGGCCGCCTGGGCGTGGTTGATGGCTTCCACCGTCTGCGGCATGACGCCGTCATCGGCCGCAACCACGAGGATCGCGAGGTCGGTGGCCTTGGCACCACGAGCACGCATGGCCGTGAAGGCCTCGTGACCGGGGGTGTCGATGAACGTCACGAGACGCTCGTTGCCCTCGAGCTCGGTCAGCACCTGGTAAGCACCGATGTGCTGCGTGATGCCGCCGGCCTCACCTTCGCGCACCGTGGTGTTACGAATCGAGTCCAACAGGCGGGTCTTGCCGTGGTCCACGTGGCCCATGACGGTGACCACCGGGGGACGCTGTTCGAGATCTTCCTCGCCGCCGGCATCCTCGCCGTAGGTGAGGTCGAACGAGTCGAGCAGTTCACGATCTTCGTCCTCGGGGCTGACGACCTGAACGACGTAGTTCATCTCGCCGCCGAGCAGCTCCAACGTTTCGTCGTTGACCGACTGCGTCGCGGTGACCATCTCGCCGAGGTTGAACAAGGCCTGCACGAGTGCGGCCGGGTTCGCGTCGATCTTGTCCGCAAAGTCCGACAACGATGCGCCGCGAGCGAGACGAATGGTCTCACCGTTGCCGCGGGGCAGCCTGACGCCGCCGACTGCGGGAGCCTGCATGCTCTCGTACTCGGCGCGTTTCGCCCGCTTCGACTTACGGCCGCGACGGACTGCTCCGCCGGGACGACCGAATGCACCTGCTGCTGCGCCGCGCTGACCGGGACGGCCACCGCCACCGGGACGACCACGGAAGCCGCCTGCGGGAGCGCCGCCTGCGGGAGCACCACCGGGAGCGCCCGGAGCGCCACCGCCGCGGTAACCACCACCGCCGCCGCCACCCGGACGTCCGCCCGGTGCGCCGCCGGGGCGACCGGGGCGTCCTGCTGCGGGTCCCGGACGAGCCGAACGGGTCGGCATCGCACCCGGATTGGGCCGAGGAGGCATCGAGCCCGGGCTCGGACGAGGTCCGGCCTGGCCCGGAGCGGGACGAGGCCCACCCTGACCGGGAGCTGGACGACTGCCGGCCGACGGTGTGGCGGGACGAGGCCCACCCTGTCCGGGAGCGGGACGTCCGCCGCCGGGGCGCGGGGCACCGGGAGCCGGCCGCGGAGCCGGTCGTTCCACGGGGGCCGAGGAGTACGGGTTGTTGCCGACGCGCGGAGCCTTGGGGCCGGGCTTGGGACCGGGACCTGCGGGCTTGGGTGCTGCCGGAGCCTGTGTTGCATCGGCGGTGTCGGCCGACGCTGCTGGTGCTGCCGGTGCTTGCTCGGCCGGAGCAGCGGGCTGCGGGGCGGGCGCGGCAGGTGCAGGAGTAGCGGGAGCAGCCGGGGCTGCTTCGACGGGAGCCTGTACGACCGGGGCTGCGGGTGCTTCCGGCTCTGCCTGGCGGGGTGCAGGCTTGGGGCCCGGACGGGGTCCACCGGGCTTTGCTGCGCCCGGCTTCGCGGTGCTGCCGGCAGCACGATCGGCTGCTGCGCGACCGTTGGGTGCGGGCGCATCTGCAGTCTGGGACGGGAAGGATTCACGAAGTCGACGAGCCACGGGGGCCTCGACTGTGGATGATGCGGACTTGACGAACTCGCCCTGCTCTTTGAGCCGTGCGAGTAGTTCCTTACTGGTGACACCGAGTTCTTTTGCCAACTCGTGCACGCGGGCCTTGCCTGCCACTGCTCTCCTCACTGAGAGGCCGAGCGAGGCTTGGTGCCCGCACGACCTCGGGTTATCTCCGATGGACGTTCATCGTTGGTGCTTCACGGTGTGCTCATCAGTGCTGTTGCCTGTTCTTGTCGACGGGTGTTGCTCTTGTCGTGTCCTCGACCAGCAGCTGGTCGCGCTCGTCGAGCACGGCTGACACTGCGGACGATTCCACATTTCCCGATATCCGAAACGCGCGACCGAAAACTCGGCGCCGCTCCGCATTGTGCAGGCATTCTCGGCTGTAGTGCAACCACGCACCACGGCCGGGCATCGAATGCCGGACGTCGGGGACGAGAGCGAATTCGTGCGAACCAGCTTCTCGAACCACGATCCTCAACAGATCGGCGGCCGGAACTCGCTCCCTGCACCCGACGCACGTACGAATCGGCCGGGCTTTCACAACCGGATACTCGCGTTCGTACTTCTGGCAAGAGAGTTCGTTACCGAACCAACGACCACTCTACCGCTGTATTGCCTCGAACTCCGCATTCCGGCCCTATGCGCTGGTCGTCTCGGGTGCCGCCGCATCGCTGCGGATATCGATACGCCAACCGGTCAGTCGGGCGGCCAGTCGAGCATTCTGTCCTTCTTTACCGATTGCGAGAGAAAGCTGGTACTCCGGAACCACCACACGCGCGGCACGAGCAGCGGCATCCACGACCGTCACAGACACAACCTTGGACGGCGAGAGTGCATTCCCCACGAAGGTGGCCGGGTCCTCGTCGAAATCGATGATGTCGATCTTCTCGCCCGCCAGTTCACTCATCACATTCCGTACCCGCTGCCCCATCGGTCCGATACACGCACCTTTGGCATTGAGGCCGGACACCGTGGAGGCGACAGCGATTTTCGACCGATGACCCGACTCGCGTGCGACCGCCACGATGTCGACCGAACCGTCGGCGATCTCGGGGACCTCGAGGGCGAACAGTTTGCGCACCAGATTCGGATGTGTGCGTGAGAGCGTGATCTGCGGACCCCGGTTGCCCCGGGCGACTCCGACGACATAGCACTTGATGCGTTCGCCGTGCTCGTAAGTTTCGCCCGGAACCTGCTCGGCGGGAGGCAAAAGTCCGTCGGCCCCGTTGGTGTCGCTGCCGATGCGCACGATGACGGTGCCCTTTGCATTGGCGCGCGTGTCGCGCTGGATGACACCGTTGACGATCTCACCCTCGTGAGTGGAGTACTCACCGAAGGACCGCTCGTGTTCGGCGTCGCGCAGGCGCTGGAGAATGACCTGGCGTGCAGTGGTGGCTGCGATACGCCCGAACCCCTCCGGGGTGTCGTCCCATTCCGAGATGACGTTGCCGTCGGCGTCGATCTCCTTGGCCATCACTCGAACGGAGCCGGTCTTGCGATCGACATCGATCCACGCGTTGGACTGGTGCCCCTCGGTGTGTCGGTATGCGGTCAGCAATGCGGTCTGGATCGTCGAGATGACCATCTCGATCGGAATTCCCTTGTCCGCCTCGATCGCTCGCAGTGCGGCAATGTCGATATTCACTTGTCAGACCCTTCTTCCGGTGCTTCCACATCCACGATTTCATCGGTGTTCGCAGGCGACGGCCTGCTACCGACCACGCCACCCGCCAGGTCCATCTCCTCGGCGGTGGGCTTCGAAAATTCCACCTGCACAACAGCTTTCACCACATCCTCGAGAAGGATCGACCGAGTCGACAGGATGCCCTTCTCCTTGATCACCACGGTGACCGAATCTCCGTCGAGTACCCCGACCCGAGCGTCGAGCTTGCCCTCGGCCAACTCGATGCGCACCTTGCGTCCACGTGCCCGACGCCAATGCCGCGCCTCGGTCAGCGGCCGGTCGATTCCGGGAGTGGTGACTTCGAGCGTGTACGGCGCTTCACCGAAATCCGGCACGGCGTCGAAGGCGTCGGAGATCTCGCGACTCAGGTCCGGGAGCGCGTCCAGGTCGATGCCCTCTTCTCGATCGACCATGATGCGCACCGCGCTGTGCTTGCCTGCTGCGACGACGTTCACGTCTTCGAGGTCGTAGCCCCGTTCTCGAACGAGGTCGCCGAGTAGTTCGACAACCCTCTCCTTGGACGGAACAGGCATGTCGCGAACTCCTCGTGTGTAGTTGTGGGCGATCCGGCGAGCGGCAGCCGGACTGCGTTCGCCGAACCAACAGACTACCGCCCCGCAGACACTGCTCGTGACCACCTACGCCTCGACGACACGCGGGCATGGCACGTGCAGGTGCTGCGGTCTGGCACGATGTCGGGGTGCCCACGCCGATCGCCCCCTTTGCGCTCAGTCGCCGCGGGTTGTTCCGACTCGCCGGTGCCGCAGCGCTGTCTGCGGCCACCGTCTCCACCGTTGCGGCCTGCGCCGACGACGAGATCTCCGGCCCAGCTCTCGATTCCCTGACCGCACAACTGCGTGCTGCCCGCAGCGACGCAGCGGATGCCACCGCGGCATCGACGGTGATTGCCGACTACGCAGCTGCGCTCGGCATCGTGGCGGCTCAGCGAACTGAGCACGCGGCTGCGCTCGACACCGAGATCGCCCGCGCCACCGGTGCATCGACAAACACTTCCCCGTTGGCAACCACGACTACCGTCGCACCCGTCGCTCCGCCACCGGATATCGCGGCGGTGCGGGAGATGTTGACCGCGTCGGCTCGCAGTGCAGCAGACGCGGCTCGAAACGAAAGCGATTATCGGGCCGGTCTTCTCGGTTCGATCAGCGCGTCGTGCACGGTGTCCGCTCTGGTGGTACTGGCATGAGTGATCTCGGTCCGGAACAGCAAGGGCTGGTCGACGCGCTCGAAGCCGAGTACGCGGCGGTATTCGCTTACGGCGTCGTCGCGGCGTTCTCCAACCCCACGCGCGCCGATCTGGTTGCATCGAACACAGCTGCCCATCGTGCCCGCAGAGACGCAACCATCGATGCGCTCCAGGCTGCCAGTGTCACCGTGCCCCTTCCCGATCCGGCATACGCATCACCGTTTCCGGTGACCGACGCAGTCTCGGCCACTCGGTTGGCAGCGCAGGCCGAGATCGACACGTGCGTGGCGTGGCGTTCGCTGATCGAACGCAGCCAGTCCGGTGGCACCCGCGAGATGGGTGTGCAGGCGTTGACCGATGCTGCGGTTCGGCTCGCGATGTGGCAACAGATCCTGGGAGTCACACCCTCGTCGACGGCCTTTCCCGGTCAGCCGTGACCGCTCTCGCCTAGGGGCGCATCTCGTACCGACCGTCGTACGCGACGACCTCGTTCCAGACGATCTCGAAACGGCTCGCATCGACCACCGGCTTGCGAACGGCATCGAGCGCCCATTGTTGTTGAGCCTCGGTCGACGACGGCTTCCCGTACAGCGCGACGGCGTAACCGGAGAAGTCCCTGATCTGGAAATCGAAGATCTGGTCCATCATCTCGTTCGAGATCTCGTCGGCCTGCTCGAGCAGAAGGTGACCGTAGACGACGAGTGAGAACAGATGCCCCACCACGAGCAGGAAGTCGAGGTCCTTCTGCTGCGCTTCGTCGGGCGCGCACTCGGCGAGAAACGACCTGAACGCCTGCGCCTGCTCGTAGAACCGTCCGACGTTGGGGATACCGGAGTGCTTCTGGTAGACCGGATTCCAGTCGTGGAACCGAACCTTGCTCGCGCCTCTGGCCGGACCCTGTGCGAAGAAGAAACTGTCGTCGACCGGCTCGGTTCGGGTGCCGACGTCGGGGTAGTCGGTGGGCGAAAACATGTAGGCCGGCATGAACTTGAGCATCAGGGCAACGTTGACGTGCACGGTGCCCTCGAGCTTGGGCAGTGTTCCGATCAGCTGGGCAGCCTCGCGGAAGTACGTGTTCCTCTCGTACCCCTTGGCCGCGATGACGTCGTGCAACAGCCGGACGACGGTTTCGCCCTCCGAGGTGACCTTGGCCTTGGTCATCGGATTGAACAGCAGGTAGCGCCGGTCCTCGGGTCCGGCTGCGCGGAAGTAGTCGACTGCCCGGGCGCTGAACAGTTTCATCGCGATCAGGCGTGAGTAACCGTCGACGAATGCGCTGCGCACGTGCGGGAAATCGGTGACGCGATTGCCGTACAGAATTCTGTTGTTCGCGTGGGTGATCGCCTCGTAGAACGCGTGCTCGCAGATCCCGATCGAACCGGTGCAGAGATTGAACTTGCCGACGTTCACCGTGTTCAGCGCCGCCGAGAAGGCGTCGGCACCGGTGTGCAGAATGTCCTGCTCGCGGACCGGATAGTTCTCGAGCGAGAACGTACTGACGTACATCTGGCCGTGTACGACACTCTCACGCAACCGGTAGGCAGGATGCGCGCTGTCGGCTACGAAGAACACGTAGGAATCCGGTCCCTCGATATCGGTGCGCCGACCGAACACCGACACCATCCCCGCGACGTTGCCGTTTCCGATGTAGTACTTCTCCCCCGATGCGGTGAAGGCGAGGTCGGCGTCGTCGGTGCAGGGCGTCAACAACATGTCGGTGGAATACACGTCGGCACCGTGCGCCCGCTCGGACAAGCCGAACGCCATGACTCCGCCGCGGTCGAGTTCCTTTGCCGCACGGCGCTTGGCGTCGTCGTTGGCACTCATCCAGATCGGGCCGAGACCGAGGAGGGTGACCTGCCAGGTGTACCAGTACGCCAGCCCGTAGAACCCGAGAATTTCGCTCAGCGCAGCGTTACGTGCGGCGTCCCACCGTGTGTTCGGCAGTCCGTCGGCATACGCGGCGGGGGTGGAGAACGTTGCGAACAACTTCTGCTCGGCGACGAATTCCAGGAAGTCGGCGGGCCAGACGCTGTCGAGATCATCCGCCAACAGCCTGCCTTTGCCGCGGCTCTCGAACCAGTCGATCAGTGCGCGCAACTGTCGGCGGGAGTCTTCGTCGAGTTCGGTCGGGTCGAAGGTCGTCGGATCGAACAGCGCATACTGAGCCACGGTGTGACCTCTCCTAGTCGTTGCCCCGAAGCTACCAGCGGGTAAACGACCGCGCAGAAAGATCGCGAGAGAAGTCCTACGGGGTGTGCCGTACGGCCTTCACGATCTCCTCGACCGCCGAATCGATGTCCAGTTCGCGACTCTCACCGGAGAAGCGGTCACGGATCTCGACCTTGCCGTCGGCCCAGCCGCGGCCGAGTACGACCACGAGCGGAACGCCGATCAGTTCCGAGTCCTTGAACTTCACTCCCGGCGACGCCTTGCGATCGTCGAACAGAACCTCGATCCCCTGCGTATCCAGTTGCGTGGCAATGGATTCCGCACCTGCCCGGGCGGCGTCGTCCTTGTTCGCGATCACCAGATGGACGTCTGCCGGTGCAACCTCCGACGGCCACCGCAGGCCCTTGTCGTCGTGCATCTGCTCGGCAATCACGGCGACCAGACGCGACACACCGACGCCGTAGGATCCCTGTACCAGGCGGACGGGCTTACCGGCCTCGCCGAGGACATCGACCGAGAACGCGTCGGTGTACTTGTACCCGAGCTGGAAGATGTGGCCGATCTCGATGCCACGGGCACTGACGAGCGGACCACGACCGTCGGGAGACATGTCACCGTCGCGTACCTCGGCCGCTTCGATGGTGCCGTCGGGAACGAAGTCACGACCGGCCACGAGGTTCACCACATGCTTGCCCTTGATATCGGCGCCGGTGATCCACGAGGTCCCATCGACGACCCTCGGGTCCACGAGGTAGCGAACTCCGTTGGCCTGCAACGCCCGCGGTCCGATGTACCCCTTGATCAGGAACGGGTTGGCCGCGAAATCCGCGTCGGTCAGCAAGGCGAACTCGGCGGGTTCGAGCGATGCCTCGAGCCGCTTCTCGTCGACCTCACGGTCGCCGGGCAGCCCGACGGCGAGCAACTCCCACTCCCCCTCGGCATTACGGACCTTGAGCAGAATGTTCTTGAGAGTGTCGGCCCCGGTGACGTTGCGGCCCAGATCGGCACCGTTGGCCCATTCCACGAGAGTGGCGATGGTCGGGGTATCGCCCGTCTCGTGGTCGACGGCAGCCGGCTGCCCCTCGATGGGGAGCGGGTCTGGTGCCGTCGTCGTGACGGCCTCGACGTTGGCCGCATAACCCGACTCGACGCATCGCACATAGGTGTCTTCGCCGATGTCGCTTTCGGCGAGGAATTCCTCGGATGCACTGCCGCCCATGGCGCCGGACGTCGCCGCGACGATGACGTAGGAGACGCCGAGCCTGGCGAAGATGCGCTGGTAGGCCTCACGGTGGGCGGCATAGGACTTCTTCAGTCCGTCCTCGTCCATGTCGAAGGAGTACGAGTCCTTCATAACGAATTCGCGCCCGCGGAGAATTCCTGCACGGGGACGCTCCTCGTCGCGGTATTTGGTCTGGATCTGGTACAGCGTGACCGGAAGATCCTTGTACGAGTTGTACTCGGCCTTCACCGTGAGCGCGAACAGCTCTTCGTGGGTGGGCCCCAGCAGCATGTCGTTGCCCTTGCGGTCCTGCAACCGGAACAATGCGTCGCCGTACTCGGTCCACCGATTGGTGGTCTCGTAGGGCTCGCGCGGCAGCAGGGCGGGCAGTGAGATCTCCTGCGCACCGATGGCGTTCATTTCCTCGCGCACCACGCGCTCGACCTGCCGAAGGACCCGCAAACCGAGGGGCAGCCACGAGTAGACACCCGGTGCGATACGACGAACGTAGCCGGCGCGAACCAACAGCTTGTGGCTGTCGACCTCGGCGTCGGCCGGGTCGTCGCGAAGGGTACGGAGGAACAGCTGCGAAAGACGGGTGATCACGGGTTGTCAGACTAGTCGGTTGCGCAGCACCTGTGAGCAGGTGGCCGTGCAGTGAGTAGCCTTGACTATCGTGCTGATTCTGCTTCCTCCCTCCGAGACGAAGTCCGTTGGTGGTTCCGGAGCACCTCTCGATCTGGACCGACTGGCGTTGCCGTCGTTGTTGCCTCTTCGCCGAAAACTCGCCGATGCGCTGGTAGAGCTCTCCGGGGACGTCGACGCCTCCGTCACCGCACTCGGCCTCGGCCCTACCCAGGTCGACGAGATCGAACGCAACGCCCGATTGTGGACCTCCCCCACCACGCCCGCGCTGCAGCGGTACACCGGCGTGCTCTACGACGCACTCGATGCGCAGTCGTTCACCAGAGCCGGTCGCGCCCGAGCCCATGCGCGGTTGTGGATCGGATCAGCGCTGTTCGGGGCCGTCCGCGCCGCCGATCCGATTCCGTCCTACAGGCTCTCCGGCGGATCGACGATTCCGAACTTCGGCACCCTGCGATCGCACTGGAAGCCGGAACTGTCCGACGCGATCCTCGCCGAAGACGAAGGCATCGTCGTCGACCTTCGCTCCGGCACCTACCAACAGCTCGGTCCCGTTCCGGGCGCGATCACCGCGACGGTCCTCACCGAGAAGCCGAATGGAACGCGTTCGGTAGTGAGCCACTTCAACAAGCATCACAAGGGACTGCTGGCACGTGCATTGACCCTGACCACCGCCGAGCCGAAAGACGTGAAAGCCGTTGCGCGCGTGGCATCGAAAGCGGGTCTTCGAGTCGAAGTGGCGTCGACGACCGAACTGATCGTGCTCACCGAATGAGCGATATCCCCGGTCTGCTCCGCACGGGAGCCGACGCGTCCGTGGGCAAGACCAAGAGCCAACGCGTCGCCGACGACGTCGCCGACCGGCTGGTGTCGATGGACGCGACCGAGGTCGGCACGCGGGCGCTGACGAACATGATCGAGACCCTGTACGAAAACGGTTGGCAACCGCTGGATTTGGTGCACGTTGTGCGGCGCCAACACACGATCGCCGTATCCACCCTCGCGGCGGCGGCCCTGCTGCATCAAGCCGATCTGACCGATGCGGATTCGCGGGCCCCGCAGGACTGGGTGGATCAGATGTCCTCCATCTGCGAACAGTTTCCGAAAATCGCGGCGAGGGTCGAGTCCACCCCCGACTTCCTGACCGCGTACCTGACCTCTTCCGGTAAGACCGATTACATCGCTGCCAGTGATCAGTGGCTCGACGTGCTGACCCTGCTCGGTCAATGGCAGACACTCCCCCGGTGGCCTCAGCTCGGACCGAAGCCGTCCCAGTGGCCGCGCGTTCGTCCCACGCTGCGGGGTGTTTCCGGATCCGACTCGCCGAACACCAAGATGCTGAGCAAGATTCGCGGTCTGTTGGCCAAAGCCGACGCCACGGACTTCGAGGAGGAGGCCGAGACGTTGACGGCCAAGGCGCAGGAGCTGATGACGCGCTACTCGATCGACACCATGCTGCTCTCCCAGGGCCACATCGACATTCACGGCCGGCGGGTACATGTCGACGGCCCCCATGCACCAGCCAAGGCGCAACTGCTGCACGTCGTCGGGAGCGCCAACCGGGTCAAGGCCATCTGGGACTCCGAGTTCGCCGTCGCGACTTTGGTGGGTGCCCCAGTGGATGTGGAACAGACCGAATTGCTGTTCACCTCGCTACTCGTTCAGGCAACCCGAGCCCTCGGCCATTCACCGGAAGCGAAGAAGCGCAAGAAAGCCGGCTCGGCCGCCTTCGGCAAGGCCTTCCTGTATGCGTATGCGATCCGAATCGGAGATCGCCTGACCGACGCCGATGCGCACGCACTCGAGGAAGCGCGCCACGAATCCGGTGATCTACTCCCTATATTGGCGGCGCAGACCGTTGCCGTCGAAGCCGAATTCGACAGGTTGTTCCCGACGGCGAAGCCGATGCGCGGTCCGCGCCTGGACGCGGAAGGCTGGGACTCGGGCCAGGCGGCTGCGGATCGCGCCGATCTCTCGCGCTGACACCTGCCCACCGGATATTCAGCTGCCTACCTGTACAGGTGGTCAGCTGAACATCCTGTCGGCGCACTCACGTCGACGCTCAGCCCTGGCGCACGCACGATCGAATCGCTCGCGCACCATGTCGAACTGCCATAGGTCTTTCCACGTCCACCGGAAGACCTCGAGCCCTCGGTCCCGTAGTCGATCCTCGCGAAACTTTTCCTGCGTCAACGTCCGACCGGTCTCGTACTTGCCCATGCCGTCGAATTCGCCTACCAGCCGCCATCGTCTCCAGTAGAAGTCGACTCGGGCGAGGAACTGGGATCCCACCCGCAGTACCTGCTGCAGCACTGGATCCGGGAAACCGTACTCCTTCATCCGCAGTCTGCTGATGGATTCTCCCGGGCTTTCGCTCAGCCCACTCATTGCCGCGATCGCCCGCCGGGCCGCGCCGATACCGTTCATGCGAGCAGATACCTCCAACGCTGCTCGCAGCCGATCCATCGACACCTTCTTCGATCGCAGCGCCGAATCTCCTATGACTACTGCATGGTCGAGATCGAGCAGCCGCGCACAGTCGACCACGGTGCGCTCCGGAGAGGTCGCTGGTATTCCCAGCCCCGTGGTCACGAACTCGTTCGGTAGAGGTGTCGAGTGGACATGCAATCGAGCTGTCGTGCGGCCTTTCCCGCCGGGGATCGTCAGATGTACGCGCCCGAGATCGGTGTCCCACAGGTCGAGTCCGTGCAGAACAGCGGCGGAGACATGGCTGGCCACTGCGGCGTCGGCGTTGGTCGCCAGGGAGGCGATGGTCGTCAGACGATGAATTCCCTGCGGATCGAGTGTCGAACACAACTGCCGCTGTGCATACATTCCGGGAACGATCCGGACCAATTCGCCTCGGGCGCACAGCCGTTGCAGATCTGTGTTCGTGTAGCCGGCCCTCAACGCTGTGGCGCGGGAAATCAGACCGTTGGCGTCAGGATGCATGCACCGATCGTGCACCGACAACGACTCCGAAAACCGAGCCGAACGGCAATTGTGGACAACTCGGCCCCTGTGGATGAATAGTGGGACGCGAGTACCACACCTTGTCTGCCCGCCGAATATTCAGCTCCCCACCTGTACAGGTGCGCAGTTGAATAACTGGTGAGCAAACGCTGAGGGATCAGCCCTTTTGGGCGTCTTCCTGAGCTGCCTGGGCCTGGGCGACCTGCTGCGGGGTGAATCGGATGAAGAGGGCCGCGAAGCCTGCTATCACGGCGCAGACGGCGCAGCAGAACAGAGCGAACATGTAGCCCGAGCTCAGGGCATCGAGTTGGCTTTCGTTCATCAGAGTCGCCGGCCCCGATATTCCACCCAGCGACAGGGTGCGCGAGGTGACCAGCGCGCCGATGACGGCCAGGGCCAACGGGCCACCGAGTGTTTGGGCAACCAGGGAGATCGCCGTCAACGGCCCTATCTCGGTGGGGCTCACCCCGGCGATGGCGCACAGCGGGAGCGGGACCACCGTCAGCCCGACACCGAATCCGATGCCGATGACGGGAAAGAACAGCCCGGGGAAGTACGACGAATCCGCGTTCATCGTCGTGACCGACACCATGAGCCAGCCGACCATGATGACCGCGCCGCTCAGAATCAACCAACGAGGAGCGATTCGGGTCACCAGTTGCGACGCCAGGAACGCCGCGGCACCGAGTCCGAAGGCGAACGGCACGAACGCCAAGCCGGCATTGAGCGGGCTGTATCCCAGGATGTCCTGGACGAACAGGGCCACGTACGCGGCCAGACAGAACATCACTCCGCCGGCGAAGAAGATGGCCACGAAGGTCGCGACCCGATCCCGGTTGCGGAACAGCGAGAACGGCAGCAGTGGATTGTCGGCACGACGCTCGACCAGAAGGAACAACCCGAGAAAGAGCAACCCGGCGATCAGCGAGACGATGACGATCGGGTTGGTCCAGCCCAGCTCGGTGCCCTCGCTCAGAGCCAGTACGACGCCGGTGCAGCCGAGTGTGGCCAGAATCGCGCCGGGAACGTCGAGGGGCAATCTCGCGCCCACCGTCTCCTGCAGCGACACGACCGCGAGCACCACGATGACCACGCCGATCGGCACATTGATCAGGAAGATCCAGCGCCAGGACACCTCGGTCAACGCGCCGCCGATGATGAGCCCGGCAATGGAACCGACACCCGTCATGGCCGCATAGATCGCAATCGCTTGATTTCGCACCGGTCCGGGGGCAAAGGTGGTGGCCACCAGCGCAAACGCCGTGGGCGACGCCACCGCGGCTCCGACGCCCTGCAGGGCCCTGGCCGCCACGAGCGTGGCTTCGTTGACCGCGAGACCGCACAGCAGCGAGGCGATCGTGAACAGCACGACGCCGGCGAGGAACATCTTCTTTCGGCCGAACGCATCGCCGAGCCTGCCGCCGAGCAGCATCAGTCCACCGAACGCCAAGGCGTACGAGGTCAGCACCCAGTTGCGACCCGCGTCGGACAATCCGAGGTCCGCCTGCAACGGTGCCAAGGCCAGGTTGGCGACGGTACCGTCGAGCACCACCATCAACTGCAGGCCACTCAGGACGATGATCGCCATCCCGAACGCTCGGGTCGTCACCGGATATTTGATCTCGGTGGCGGACGTTTCGGACATCGATGACTCAGGCACGAGCGTTCACGTTACCGGCGTTCACGGAAAAACCGGCAACGGTCCCGATTACCACGATGGCAGGAGGCCTGATGCCTGCTTCGCTCACGGCCTCGGCGACAGTGCTCAGATCCGCTCGAACTTCACGTTGAGTGCGCATGGTGCCCTCCTGTACGACGATGACCGGAGTGTCGGACGCCCGGCCGCCTGCGATGAGTACGTCGGCGAACTTGCCGATCCGCTCTACGGCCATGAGCAACACGATCGTGCCCTTGAGTTTGGCCAGCGCGTCCCAGTCGACCAACGAATCGGGGTGATCGGGTGCCACGTGACCGCTGACGACGACGAACTCGTGAGTGACGGCGCGATGCGTCACCGGAATTCCTGCGGACGAGGGCACCGAGATGGCACTGGTGATGCCGGGTACCACGGTCACCGGGATTCCCTCGGCGGCGAGCGCTTCGAGCTCCTCGTATCCCCGACCGAACACGTAGGGGTCGCCGCCCTTGAGCCGAACGACGAATTTGCCGGCTTTCGCGCCGTCGATCAAGGCCCGATTGATCGCTTCCTGCGCCATAGCGCGGCCGTACGGAATCTTCGAGGCGTCGATGACCTCGACGTGCGGACCCAGTTCGGCGAGCAGCTCGGGTGGAGCAAGGCGATCGGCGACCACGACGTCGGCGTAGGCAAGCAGTCTGCGACCTCGGACAGTGATGAGATCCGGATCACCCGGGCCTCCCCCGACCAGCGCAACGCCGGTCATCGGCGCGTGGGCCGAGTCGGCGACGACCCCGGACTGCAGAGCCTCGATCACAGCATTGCGTACCGCCGCGGAACGGCGATGCTCGCCACCGGCGAGCACACCGAGCGTCAGGCCGTCCCACTCGGCGGAGGCCGGCGTGACCGCCGTTCCGTCCTTGGCGATGTCGGCTCGGACGCAGAAGATCTTGGACGCGGTGGCCTCGGCGACGATCGCGACGTTGGTGTCGGCCTCGTCCGTGCAGGCGATGGCGTACCAGGCGTCGGCGAGGTCACCCTCGCGGTAGTCCCGCAACTCGAGCGTCACCTGGCCTGCGGTCGCCATTGCCTCGACAGCAGGGGTGGCGTCGCGCGTGATGACGTGCACTACGGCACCGGACGAGATGAGCAGCGGCAATCGGCGTTGCGCGACGGTGCCGCCTCCGACCACGACGACGCGTCGACCGTCCAGATTCAGGCCCACCAGATAGGGAGAGTCAGTCGCGTTCACGGGAAGAAACGCTACCGCGCGCGCTGCACTCGCTTTTCGTCCCATACGGGCTCACCGGATTCGTACGCCTGCCCGGTACTGCCGAACACCAGAAACCGGTCGAAACTACGGGCGAACCAGCGGTCGTGAGTGACTGCGATCACAGTGCCCTCGAACGCTGCAATCGCGTCTTCCAGGGCGTCGGCGGACATGAGGTCGAGGTTGTCGGTCGGCTCGTCCAACAGCAACAGCGTTGCACCCGACAGTTCGAGAAGCAGGATCTGCACGCGGGCCTGTTGACCTCCCGAGAGGTTGTCGTAGGACTGCTCGGCAGCACGGGCCAGACCGTACCGGTCCAATGCCCTGCCCGCGGCTTCCCGGCCCATGCCGTCACGGTGTTCGTTGCCCATGTGCAGGATGTCGAGCAGCGTGTTGCCCGCGAGATCCGGGCGAGTGTGGGTCTGCGCGAACAGGCCCGGGCGCACTCGCGCACCGAGAACCGCAGTGCCGGTATGGGGCACCGGGTCCAGTGCCAGTTCCTGGACCGGCTCGTGCTCCTTCTCCGGGTCGGTACCACCGTTGGCGAGCAGCCGCAGAAAATGCGACTTGCCCGAGCCGTTGGAGCCGAGCACCGCAACGCGGTCTCCGTACCAGATCTCGGTGTCGAACGGCTTCATCAGGCCGGTCAGTTCCAACGACGTACACACCAACGCACGCTTGGCCGTCCGTCCTCCGCGTAGCCGAACCGTGACGTGCTGCTTCAGCGGTACCGCCTCCGGCGGGCCGGCCTCCTCGAACTTGGCCAAGCGGGTCTGGGACGCGTGGTAGCGAGCGGCCACTCCGTCGTTGAACTTCGCCTTCTCACGCAGTCGCAGCACCAGCGCCCGAAGTTTGACCAGTTCCTCGTCCCACCGCCGCCGGAGTTCGTCCAGCCGAGCATTCCGGTCCTCACGTGCGGCGTGATAGGTCGCAAATCCGCCGCCGTGCACCCAGGACGTCGCACCGCTGACACCTGGTTCGAGGGTCACGATTCTGTTCGCGGCGTTGGCAATCAGCTCGCGATCGTGGCTGATGAACAGCACCGACTTGTCGGAGTCTCGAATGGTCGCCTCGAGCCAACGCTTGCCCGGCACGTCCAGATAGTTGTCCGGCTCGTCGAGAAGCAACAGGTTGTCGGGTCCGGCGAAAAGCGCTTCGAGCACCAGACGCTTCTGTTCGCCGCCACTGAGCGTCGACGCGGCACGCCACTTGGCCCGGTCGAACGGCATGCCGAGTGCGGCGGTGGTGACCTTGTCCCAGAACGGCTCGAGATCGTAACCGCCGACGTCACCCCAATCCGAGAGTGCCTGGGCGTACCTCATCTGGGTCTTCTCGTCGTCGATCTCGATCATCGTGTTCTCGGCATCGTCCAGTGCCGCAGCCGCCGTGCGGACGGCCGGCGACGCAACAGAGAGAAGCAGGTCACGCACGGTCGAGTCGTCGCGTAATTGACCGACGAACTGCCGCATCACTCCGAGCGAGCCAGAACTCGACACCGAGCCCTCGTCGGGGGTCTCGTCGCCGGCGATGATCCGCGTCAGTGTCGTCTTTCCGGTTCCGTTCGGGCCGATCAACGCCGTCTTGGCACCGTCGCCCACGCGAAATCCGACTCCGTTCAACAGCTGCCGACCGTCGGGCAGGAAGTACACGATGTCGTTGAGTTCGAGGTGGGCCACAACGAACCAGCCAACCTCATCGGCCCCTCGATGGCCAATCGTTTACGACTGCGCCTGTCTTTCAGGCGAGGGCCGAACCGTCTCTAGGCGAGGGCCGAACCGTCTCTAGGCGAGGGCCAGGGTCGATGTCTCGGTCAGCACCTGCTCGCCGGCATCGTCGACGTGAGCGTGCCGCACCTGCAACCGCGCCGAATCACCGTGCAGGGTCAGCAACATCACGCCGTTGTCGAACCACGGTCCCGCCTCGGCTTCCCACTCGACTCCGGACGGACCCACGTGCGCGGCTCGGGCGAGTTTCGACAGGATCCGGGCGGCCGGACGTTTGATGGCCAGCTTGTTCACCGCGCGGATGGGAAGGTCGAGCGGATTGCGGAACGGAGACATGGTCAGCTGATAGGTGGCAGGCACATCTCGCCCACCGACGCCGAAGTTCGCGTTGGCCACGTAGGAGCAGTGCACGTCGCCCGAGAGCCACATGATGGAGGCGGGCTTGTTCTCCCCGCGAGAGAGCTCACGCGTCAATGCCGCCATATCGTTGAACGAATTGGTGAAGGCGGCCCAGTGTTCGAGGTCGAGACCGATGCGCATCTTCTCGGCCACCTTGGCCGGCATGGCACCCCAACTCCCCTGCGCCACAGCCTCGTTCCACTGTTCGAGGTAGTGCAGGGCGGGCAGCATCAGATAGGGCAGCGACGAACCGAACAGCAGGTGTCGTGGAGTGGCTTCGAGCGCGCGCTCGCGTACCCACGCCCATTCCTTCTCGTCCACCATTTCTCGATTGTTGGGATCGAGGTTTCGCGAGCACCGCGAATCGATCATGATCAGACGAATGTCCCCGAAATCGCGATAGAAGCTCCAGCGCCCCGTCTCGGGATTGCGGTCGATCCGTAATGCGAAGTCGGCCAACAACTTCTCGCGATCCGCGTCACTGGCGGCGGACCGGACCGCCGCGTACATCTCGTCCTGCGCCAGCTCCTTGGGCGAGAGGTTGCCCAGGTGCTGATACACCCAATACGACGAGTAAGCGCCGATCACACGATCGTTCCACCACGGCCGAGTCTCGATGTCCCGACGCCAGGACGCGGACGAGTTCCAGTCGTCGCGCAGATCGTGGTCGTCCAGAATCATGCACGACGGGATACTCGCCATCAGCGTCCGTACCGGCTCGAGTCCCCACGACTCCCGGTACAACCAGGAGTACTCCTCGAAGTCGCAGATCTCGTTCTCCGCGTCGGTTCCGACGGCACTTCGAGGGCCCTCGCCGGATCGACGCCGAGCCTGCAGCCGTTCGACGATCTCCGGCGACGGATCGTCGGCGTAAACCTGATCACCCAGAAGCAGCAATGCTTGTGGCCACCGGCTCGGATCCTCCTCGATCAGCGCGTTGCCCAGTCCGGCCAGCGCGTCGGCCCCGATCTGTTTCAGAGATTCGTCGCTGTAGTTGTCGCCTCGCCGGCACGATCCGAACGCCAATGTGACGGGCCCCTGAGCGTCGACAGTGTGGATGGCCGCCCGATGACCTTCACGCGGCCACACCTTCCGCTCGTCGACGAACACCTCGTAGTGCACCGCAGAATTGGCGGGCAGCCCTTCGAGTGGAACCAACGCGTAGTGGTGGCCGTGCACACCCCAGGTTCGTTCTACGCCGCGGACGCCGGCATCGGTGACAACAGTGACGGTCGTCGATTCGGCCATCTCGAACCACAGGGTCGCAGTCTCGGTGCCGACGTACCGGACGATCGGGCCGAGCAGGACAAGGCTGTCGGAAGTCATTGGATCCACATTGCCCGCGTCGGCCCGCTTTCGCCAGTCAGTGGCGCGGATCCGCCCTCACGAGCGGGCCGCGACCACGACCTTTCCCCGTACGTGCCCGGTCTCGACCAACCGATGCGCTTCGCGTAGCTGCTCGGCATCGATCGGAGAAAGGACGGTCGAGGCGGTCGTCCGGACCGAACCTGCGTCGACGAGTTCGGCCACCCTGGTCAACAAGTCGTGCTGGCGAACAAGATCCGGAGTGTCGTGCATCGGACGTGCGAACATGAACTCCCAATGCCAGGACAGCGCTTTCGACTTGAGCGGGAGAACGTCGAGTGTCTCGGGGTCGTCGATTGCCACGATCTGCCCGAACGGCGTCAACAGATCCGCATAGATCTCGACCTGCCCGGCGGAATGAGCGGTGAACACGTAATCGATGCCGTCCGGTGCGACTCGGCGTACTTCGCCCCGAAGATCGCGCCGATGATTCACTACCTCGGCTGCACCGAGAGAACGGACCCACTTCTCCGCATCCTCGTCGGCAGCCGTCGCGATCACGCGCACGCCAGGGACGAGTGCCCGAAGCAGCTGCAGTACAACCGATCCCACACCTCCAGTAGCCCCCACCATCAGCAATGTTCCGGTGGTCTCGGCAGTGATGCGCAGCTTGTCGAACAACCCTTCCCAGGCAGTGATCGCAGTCAGCGGCAATGCCGCGGCCTCCGCGAAATCGAGGCTGGTCGGCTTCTTCGCCACGACGCGTTCGTCCACCACATGAAACTCCGAGTCGGTTCCGGGTCTGCCGATGTCTCCCGCGTAGTAGACCTCGTCCCCCGGTGCGAACAAGGTGACGTCGGCACCGACGGCGTGCACCACACCGGCGGCGTCGAACCCGAGAACCTTCGGGACACCGTGCGGATCGTTGCCGGCACGGACCTTGACGTCCACGGGGTTCACCGACACCGCTCTGACATCTACCAATATGTCCCGCGGTCGCACGTTCGGCACGTCGACAACCACATCGGTGAGGCTGGCGGGATCGTCGATCGGAAGCGAGCGGGTGTAGGCAACGGCTTTCATCGTCTCGGTCATACCTACAGGATGGCCCGAACCCCCTGTCCACCGTCAAGGCAGAGCTCGACAACGGCAACGGTGACACCTCGGAGACCGAACCTGGGTACCGTCAACTCCGTCGAACGACCGGCCAGAAGTGCCGCGGCTTCGGCGACGCTGGCACTTCCGACGGCATCGAGCACGCGAACCGACACGGTGGGGGTCACCACGGTCGACAATTCCATCGCCGAGTACGTCACCCCCCGAACCCCCATGCTCGACGCCACCGCCGCCACCAGATCCGCTTTCCGGTCGATCGAGGCGATGGCCTCGACACGCCAATTCGTTTGCAGGACAGTCGATATCACCCGCACCACCTCAGCGGCCGCGACTCCCTTTCGGGCCCCGATTCCGACCACTACCCGCATCGCCGACGAACCCTAGACGCGTGCGTAATCGACTGCAGCAGAGACGAATCGGGTGATGGACTCCGGATTTCCGGCAGCGTGCGTGTGCAGGTAGGACGCGTGAACTCCGCCGCGCACGAAGCCTTCGCGAGCGGCGGTTCTGCCGTCCGGTCGCTGCCGATGCCAACCCCAGGCCGCCGAGGCGGCCTCGCGCACTGCGACGAGCTTCGTGCGATGGAACTCGTGGCCGGTGACGCGGGTTCCCGCATCGAAGAGAGGCGAGGCTTCCAGGGCGACCGCGTCGCGATACCCGAGGGTGAGCGTGTTCCCGAATTCCGCGTCGACGTCGACGACTCCCGCCATTGCATGACCGTCCAATTGTGTCGCCAGATACAGCAATCCGGCACATTCTGCATGAACGGGCAGACCGCGGGCCGCGGCCGTCCTGATGTCGGCCAGCAACAGTTCGTTCGCCGCCAGCGCGGCCGCGTGCTCCTCTGGGAATCCGCCGGGCAGCACGACTGCTGCTGTGCCGGTGGGCAATCCGTCGCGAAGGGGGTCGAACACCGCTACGTCGGCCCCGGCGGCGCGCAGAAGTTCCACGTGCTCGGTGTAGCCGAAGGTGAATGCGGGACCACCTGCGACTGCGACGACCGGCGATCCCTCGGACCTACGAACCTCGTCGGCCGAATTCCACTCCGGTGCGAGTATCGACGAGCGCGCCAAGGCGCTCACTGCCTCGACATCGACGAACTGCGCCACCAGTGCGCTCATCGCGTCGACCGCTTCGGTGGCGGCCCCACCGTGTTCGACGGCAGTGATCAGACCCAGATGTCGTGACGGCACGACCAGTTCGCTCATTCTCGGCAACGCGCCGAGCACCGGCACACCCACCCGCTCGCATGCTTGACGCAGAACATCCTCGTGGCGTTCGCTGCCGACCCGGTTGAGGATCACACCGCCTATGCGCACGCTGGGGTCGAAGGTCGAGAACCCGTGCAGCACAGCCGCCAACGACTGACTGTGGCCACGGGCATCGATCACCAGAATCACCGGAGCACCGAGCATCGCCGCCACCCGTGCGGTCGATCCCTCGGCGGACGCCTCCCCGGGGCCGGTCATGTCGATCTTGCCGTCGAACAGTCCCATGACGCCTTCGACGACCGCGATGTCGCAGCCCCGGCTGCCGTGCCGAAACAGCGGCCCGATTCGATCGGCACCCACCATGACCGCATCGAGATTGCGTCCGGGCAGCCCGGCTGCCAGACCGTGATACCCGGGGTCGATGTAATCCGGACCCACCTTGAACGGTGCGACCTTTCGGCCTGCGGCACGTAGTGCGCCCATCAGCCCGGTGGCCACCGTCGTCTTACCGCTGCCCGACGCGGGGGCCGCAATGACCACGGCGGGGCACGACGGATTCACCATTCGATTCCTCGCTGCCCTTTGCGGCCGGCATCCATCGGATGCTTGACCTTGTCCATTTCGGTGACGAGATCCGCGGCCTCGATCAGCTCGGGGGGCGCGTCCCGTCCGGTGATGACGACGTGTTGGTTGCCCGGTCGATGGGTCAGAACCTCCACCACTTCCGCGACATCGACCCAACCCCACTTGAGCGGATAGGTGAACTCGTCCAACACGTAGAAGCGGTGTGACTCCTGTTCGATCCGCCGGGCGATCTCCCGCCAGCCCTCTGCCGCTGCCTCGGCGTGATCGACGTCGCTGCCCTTCTTGCGAGTCCACGACCAGCCCTCGCCCATCTTGTGCCATTCGACGGCTCCGCCGACACCGGTGCTCTCGTGCAGATCGCCGAGAGTCCGGAATGCCGCTTCCTCGCCGACTTTCCACTTGGCACTCTTGACGAACTGGAACACTCCTACGTCGAACCCTTGGTTCCACGCCCGCAACGCCATGCCGAACGCTGCGGTCGATTTCCCCTTGCCCGGGCCGGTGTGGACGGCGAGGACGGGCAGATTGCGGCGCTGACGCGTCGTGAGTCCGTCCTGCGGAACGGTTCCGGGAGCGGGTACACCCTGAGGCATCGCGTGCCCCCTACGCCGCTGCGCGGACGACGGCGGTGACCTGTTCGGCAGACAGATCTTCCAGCGCCACGTAGCCGCCACCGAGACGTGCCGCGAAATCGGCGGCCAGGCCGAGGCGGACCATTCCCGATTCGCAGTCGACGACAACCGAGGCGATCTTGTCCGACGCGATACGGGCTGCGGCAATGCGTGCTCGGCCGACGGGGTCCGTGCCTCCGGTCGCTCGGCCGTCGGTCAAGGCAACCATCAATGCACGACGCAGCGGGTCCCGAACCCGTTCTCGCAGAACCAGATCCCGCGCCTTCACAAATCCCTGCGCCAACGGAGACCGACCGCCGGTCTTCATGTTGCGCAATCGGGTCACGGCCACATCCACCGACGACGTCGGCGGCAATACAGTCTCGGCTTCCGCGCCGCGCACGGTGATGACGGCGACCTTGTCACGGCGTTGATACGCATCGCGCAACAGCGACAGCACCGCACCGGTCACCGCGGAGAGTCGATCTCGCGCAGCCATCGATCCCGAGGCATCGACGACGAAGACGATCAAGTTGCCCTCTCGGCCCTCCTTGATCGCGCCCCGTAGATCCGCAGGCTCCAGCATCAACCGGCCGGACGTGCGGCCGCGGACGACCTGATGCTCGGCGGCGGCGAACAGAGTCCCGACCAGATGCAGCCCTGTGCCTCGCTCGGTTGTGGGCCGTACCGACCGACCGTGTGAGGAGCGGGACCGCGAGCGTCGACCCGGCGCACCCTCGCCCACTCCGGGAACCTCGAGCAACCGAGCCTTGAACTGAGCACCCGGAGTTCCTGCTTGCTTGTTCTTGCCCGCGCCCGAGGCCTGCGGCTCAGGAGCACCCGTAGTTTCGTCGTCGGGCGACGACGGGGACGACTCCGAACTCTCGGTCCTTTCGGCACTGTCCGGCGCCGGCGCTCCCCCGTCGCCGTCGGGCGTCGGGTCGGGATCTGGATCCGGTTGTTGCTCGGCCTGTTCCGCAGCATCGCGCATGGCGTCGTCCAACTGCTTGTCGTCGATGCCCGGCTCGTCGAACGGATCACGTCTGCGCCGATGCGGGAGCGCGAGTTCGGCGGCGACCCGCACGTCCTCCTCGGTCACCTCGCTCGCACCCCGCCACGCGGCATGTGCGGCCGCAGTGCGTGCCAGCACCAAATCGGCGCGCATGCCGTCGACGTCGAAGGACGCGCACAGGGCCGCGATGCGCCGAAGTTCCTTGTCGCTCAACTCCACATCGTCGAGAATCGTGCGGGCGGCCAGAATCTGCTCGGCCACCGCGATGTCGTCGTTCCGAAATTGGGCGGCGAACGCGTGCGGATCACGCTCGTAGTTCATCCGCCGCCGGACGACGTTCATGCGAACATCCACATCGCGCGATGCCGTCACGTCCACTGCGAGACCGAACCGGTCGAGCAGCTGCGGTCGCAGCTCACCCTCCTCGGGGTTCATCGTGCCGACGAGGACGAATTGTGCTGGGTGCGAGTGCGATACACCGTCACGCTCGACGTGCACGCGGCCCATCGCGGCCGCGTCGAGCAGTACGTCGACCAGATGATCGTGCAAGAGGTTCACTTCGTCGACGTAGAGCACTCCGCGGTGCGCAGCTGCGAGCAGGCCGGGCTGGAAGGCCCGTTCGCCGTCGCGTAGGACCTTCTCGAGGTCGATGGACCCGACCACTCGATCCTCGGTGGCTCCGACCGGAAGCTCGACGAGTTTCGCCGGCCGCGAGCCTTCCTCGTCTTCCACTGCGGGCAGCAATGTCGCAAGCGCACGCACCACCGTCGATTTGGCGGTCCCCTTCTCGCCGCGGACCAATACACCGCCGATACCGGGATGCACAGCGCACAGGATCAACGACAAGCGCAGTTGGTCCTGTCCGACGATCGCACTGAACGGATATCCCGGTTCGGGAACACTTCCACCTTGCTGCACAGCCAATTCCCTTCGTGCCCGGAGTTCCGCGCCGGGCGTTCGGTATAAAAGCGAAGCCGGGCGGCGATCTGGCTGACAGGAGAAACTGCTGAACGAAGGAACTCCTGAACACAGTGGCGGGACCGCGCCTGATTCGTACAGGACTTCTCCGCAACCGACTTCGAACGGAACACTACCGCCGAACGAACGAATGCCACACACGGTAGGTCCGTGTGTGGCATTCGTTCCGGGAGTGGAGCCTGCGGAACGACCTCACCAATTATCGAGTCGTGCAGGAGGTCAGGCCTCGCTCCAGGCGGTGCCGCCACCCCGACGCATCGGGGTGTGCGGAATACCGTCCTCGAGAACTTCCTCACCGTCGGGCAGGAAGCCGTGCTTGGCGTACATGTCGACGAGGTAGCTCTGAGCGTTGATGCGGCACGGCGCGGAGCCCACTTCAGCGAGCGCTGCCCGCAGGATCCGCGTGGTGTGGCCCTGTCCTCGGGCCGATCGCTGGGTGCAGAGGCGGCCGATACGGAACGCCTTCTCACCGTCGTCGTGCTCCTCGAGCAGACGGAGCGTGCACACCACCTCCCCGTCTCGTTCGAGCCAGAAGTGTCGTGTCTCGGTCAGCAGGTCGCGCCCGTCCAATTCCGGATACGCGCATGCCTGCTCGACCACGAACACCTCGACGCGCAGCTTCAACAGGTCGTACAACGTGTTGTTGGACAGGTCTAGTGCCCATGATCGTTTGAGAGCTGCTGCTTGCGTATTCATACCTTTTGCTATCACACACCCGTGGGCTGTGCGAGCTCACGCGAATTTTCCAGCTCCAGTGTCTTCGAGGTCCAGGCCCAGACCTCGTCGAACAACGAGCTGTTCTGGGCGAGCTTGACCCCCAGTGACGGGACCATTTCTTTCAGCTTGGGCTGCCAGGCGTCGTACTTGTCGCCGAAGCACCGCTGCAGTACGTCCAGCATGGCCGGGACTGCGGTGGACGCACCGGGCGAGGCTCCGAGCAAGCCGGCGATCGTGCCGTCCGCTGCGTTGACCACAGCGGTGCCGAACTCGAGCACACCGCCGCGTCCCTTCTTACGGATGACCTGGACGCGCTGACCAGCGGTGACCAGCTCCCAGTCCTTGGCGATCACCGTGGGTGCGAACTCGCGCAGAGTCTCCACCCGATCGGCCTGCGATTGCGCCAGCTCGCTGACGAGGTACTTGACGAGGCCGAGTTCGGTCACACCGACACCGAGCATGGACATCAGGTTGCCGGGCTTGACCGAGCCGGGCAGGTCGGTGATCTTGCCCTGCTTGAGGAACTTGGGCGACCACCCGGCGTACGGACCGAACAGCAGACCCTGCTCACCGTTGATCACCCGGGTGTCGAGGTGGGGCACGGACATGGGTGGAGCGCCCACCGACGCCTTGCCGTACACCTTGGCCGAATGCTGCGCGATGAGTTCGGGGTTGGTGCAGCGCAGCCACTCGCCGCTGACCGGGAAACCACCGAAGCCCTTGATCTCCGCGATGCCGGACTTCTGCAGCAGGTGCAGTGCGCCGCCGCCTGCCCCCACGAAAACGAATTTGGCGTTGACGGTCTTCTTCACGCCCGTCCGCTGGTTGGCGACTTTGATGTCCCAGGTGCCGTCGGACTGCTTGGTGATGTTGCGAACGTCGTGGCCGAAGTGGACGGTGCCGCCCGCGGCCGACAGGTAGTTGAGCAGCTGCTTGGTCAGCGCACCGAAATCGACGTCGGTACCTTCCTGGCTCCAGTTGAGGGCTACCGGATCCGAGAAGTCACGGCCCTTCGCCATCAACGGCAGGCGAGCCGAGAACTCGTCCTTCGAGTCGATGTATTCCATACCGGCGAACAGCGGGTTGCCCACGAGCGCCTCGTACCGCGCACGCAGGTACTTCGCATTGTCGGCTCCGTGCACGAAGCTCACATGCGGAATGGGGTTGATGAAGTTCTTGGCGTCGGAGAGCACGCCCGCCTCGATGCCGTGCGACCAGAACTGCCGCGACACCTGGAACTGCTCGTTGACGTTGAGCGCCTTCGAGATATCGACGCTGCCGTCCTTGTTCTGCGGGGTGTAGTTCAGTTCGCACAGCGCCGAATGACCGGTACCCGCGTTGTTCCACGCGTCGCTGCTCTCGGCCGCCGCCGCGTCGAGCCGCTCGTAGACGTCGATCGACCAGTTCGGCTCGAGCTGACGGAGCAGCGCACCGAGGGTGGCGCTCATGATTCCGGCACCGACCAGAACGACGTCGGTCTTGATCCGTTTACCCTGCTCTTCTGTGGACACTGGAGAATCGACTTCCTTGTCTGTGGCGGTCTCGACCGGAGAACTCTGCTGTTCGAGGGTTGTTCACCCGATGCGGTCAGGTTACTAGCTGGGCCTACCCCATCGGACACCACGTCAACCCGCTCTCGATTGTGCTCCTCGGACGACGTCTGCGGCGCCCACTACAGTTGTGATCTGTGACTACCTGGGTGCCCGACGTCCTCGGCGACGGCTACGAACAGACGACCATTCCTCTCGGCAACGATCCGGACGGCGAAGGGCAGGTCGAGGCCACTCTCGTGCGGTATCAACCGCCCGGCACCGCCAACTTCGAGCGCGCGGTGATCTACGTCCACGGTTTCACCGACTACTTCTTCCAGCGGCACATCGCCGAGCACTTCGCGGCGAAGGGATATGCGTTCTACGCTCTGGATCTGCGTAAGTGCGGGCGTTCGCGCCGCGAGGGACAGACTGCGCACTTCGTGACCGATCTGGCGTTGTACGACGCCGAACTGAACGAGGCGCTGAGCCTGGTTCGCACCGAGCGCGAGGATGTGCCGATACTGCTGATGGCGCACTCGACAGGCGGCCTCGTGCTGCCGCTATGGCTGAACCGCCTCAACCGTCGGGAGGGCGGCTCGGCCGGGTTGGGCTTGGCAGGCGTGGTGTTGAACAGCCCATGGTTCGACCTCCAGGGCCCGCCCGCAATTCGCACTGTCGGGACGGCAGCGATCAACGTGATCGGCCGGTTCGGGTCCAAGAAGAAGGTCCCCGGCAGTGGGCTCGACACGTATGGGTTGTCGCTCGCTGCGTCGGAGAACGGCGAATGGGACTACGACCTCGACTGGAAACCATTGGCAGGCTTTCCCATCACTTTCGGGTGGATTCGCGCCGTCCGCCACGGACACGCCGAGCTGCACCGAGGCCTCGACATCGGCATTCCCTCGCTGATACTTCGCTCGAAGGTGACGCATTTCTCCCGTCGTTACAGCTCGGCCGTAGACGCTGCAGATGCCGTACTCGACGTCCGCCAGATTGCCCGCTGGGCCGGTTGCCTGGGCGACCGTACGACAATCGTGCCCATCGAGGGCGCCCGCCACGACGTGTTTCTGTCCACCGAGAGCCCACGGTTACGGGCATTCGAGGAAATGGACGAGTGGCTCGAGTGGTTGCACCGAGGAGAAAGCACCGACCATGCGTCCGGCAAGGACCACAGCGAGAGCGGGCACATTTCATGACCGAACATTTCGACATCGCGATCATCGGCTCCGGATCGGGTAACTCCATCGCCGATTCACGCTTCGACAACAAGAAGATCGCGCTGCTCGAGGAGAATTCCACGTTCGGTGGCACGTGCCTGAACGTCGGGTGCATCCCCACGAAAATGTTCGTCTACGCGGCCGAAGTTGCACGGACGGTGCGAGACTCGGCGAAGTACGGAGTCGACGCCCATGTGGACTCGGTCCGCTGGCGCGACATCGTCGATCGAGTCTTCGGACGGATCGACCCGATCTCCGAGGGCGGCAAGCACTACCGCGCCGAGGGCAGCCCCAATCTCACGTTGTTCGAGGGCCACGCGACGTTCGTCGGCCCTCGCACGATCGATACCGGCACCGGCACCGTCATCACCGCCGACCAGATCGTCATCGCGGCCGGATCACGGCCGACAGTCCCACAGGCCATTGCCGATTCGGGCATCAGCTATCACACCAACAGTGACGTGATGCGCCTGCCGGAGCTTCCCGAACACCTGGTGATTCTCGGATCCGGTTACATCGCAGCAGAATTCGCGCATGTCTTCTCGGCTCTCGGTTCCAAGGTATCGATCGTCGCCAGGAAGGACGCGCTGCTGCGCGCGCTCGATGCCGATATCTCGAAGCGTTTCACCGAACTGGCGCGTGCCAAGTGGGACGTCCATCTCGAGGCCGGCGAGACCCGTCCGGTCACCGAGGGCACGCTGCACGGCGTCGAACTGGCCGACGGCACCAAGGTTCTGGGCGACGCGTTCCTCGTCGCCGTCGGCCGGGAACCGAATGGAGACAAACTCGATCTGGGCACGGCAGGCATCGAGCTGGACGACGAGGGTCGCATCGTGGTGGACGAATTCGGCCGCACCACCGCCGAGGGCGTGTTCGCGCTGGGCGACGTCTCGTCGCCGTACCAGCTCAAGCACGTGGCCAACCAGGAAGCTCGGGTTGTTCAGTACAACCTGCTCCAGGACGCGTGGAACGGTGACACCTCGACTCTGCGCAAGAACGACCACCGGTTCGTTCCTGCGGCGGTGTTCACCGATCCACAGATCGCCGAGGTGGGCATGACCGAGGAACAAGCCCGCGACGCGGGGTTGGACATCACCGTGAAGGTCCAGAACTACGGCGACGTCGCCTACGGCTGGGCGATGGAGGACAGCGAAGGTCTGTGCAAGATCATCGCCGAAAAGGGCACGGGCAAAATCCTGGGAGCTCACATCATCGGCGCACAGGCACCCACGGTGATTCAGCCCCTCATCCAGGCCATGAGCTTCGGGTTGTCTGCCCAGGACATGGCTCGCGGCCAGTACTGGATTCATCCAGCACTACCCGAGGTTGTCGAGAACGCACTGCTGGGCCTCGACCTGAAGTTCTGATCACCAGGGGCTGGTGCGGAGCACGATCTCTGTAGCCAGCGCCGCCGATGCGTCGATGGGGATGTTCCGCGCCCCGTCGAGTTGGACCACCCTGAAGTCTGCGTAGACGAACCGGCCGCTGGCATCGGCGGCTGCCCGGCCGAGTGAGTTGCCGACCACCAGGGTCGTCGGTAGCTCGACGGGCGGGCAGTCCGGAGCCCGCACCGAACCCTGCTCGTCGGCGATCGCCGGGTGACACCGGTTCACCGCGATCAGGCTGGCAAAACGGCCGAAGGTCTTCGCTGCCAGAGTCCACGCAGATTCTGCACCCGCGCCACTGCCGACGAGGTGCACCCACGACAGCTTCAGCTCGTCGAGAACAGCCAGGATCGCCTCGTCGCTCACGCCGTCGATGCTCTCCAGCGCAACGGTTTTCAGGTCCGAATTGTGCAGCCGTTCGCTGACTGCGTCGTACACATCCACCGAATCATCTGCATCGGGAAGCAACAGAACGGCGTGCCTGCTGTCGGGTCCCGCGACTCGCACCGAACATTTCCCGCCCGCAGCACTCACATGCGTGAACTCCATGACGACGACGGTACTGCCTCTTGCCGAAGCCGAGGAAGTCCAGGCCCCCGACCGGCAAGGACGAGGCCGATCACGACATGAAGCTCACGATCGTGTCGAGGCTCGGATCGACTCCGTGCTCGATGAGATCGAGTACGGAGTCGACGTCGAGGTTGTCTTCCACCAAATCGGCCAGCAGGTCCAACTGCTGCTCCCGCAGCGCCTCGACCGACGTAGCAGGGGCCACCAGAAATCCCTCGCGACCCGACTTCGCCGCCACCCAGGCAAGAAAGGATCGTCTGAAATCGTCGGACTCGAGAAGGCCGTGCCAATGGGTTCCCACGACACTGCCGCGCACACTGCCCTCGCGATCGCCCGAAGACGCTGTCAGCAATGCATCGTCACCGTTCCGAACTACCCGTCCGTGATGAATCTCGTACCCGGACACCGCCTGGGCACCGAACCGCTCTGCCCGACCCGACGCCTGCTCGAGCACTTTCTCGGCCGCGAACTCGATGTCGAGATCGAGCAGACCGAGCCCCTCGACCACACCGACACCCGACTCGACCGCATCCGCGATCGTTCGGCCGAGCATCTGGTAGCCGCCGCAGATCCCCAGCAATGGGAGTCCCGCAGCGGCGCGCTCGGAGATGGCGCGAGCAAGACCGGTGCGCCGCAACCACTCCAGATCCGACACCGTGGACTTACTGCCGGGTACGACCACCAGATCAACATCCTCGAGCCGAGAGGGTTCGGTGACCCAGTGCACCGACACCCCTGGCTCGCATGCCAGCGCCTCGACATCGGTCGTATTGGAGATTCTCGGCAACCGCACCGCCGCGACCCGTAACCACTGGGATCCGACGGGAGGACGCGGCCTGCCCACCGGAGCGTCGGCAACCGTACCGAGGGAATCCTCCGCATCCATCCACAATCCGTCCGCGAACGGAACGACTCCGTACGTCGGCCGCCCCGTCAGTGCATGCAACTGATCGAGACCGGGTGCCAACAGCACCGGATCACCGCGAAACTTGTTGATCACGAATCCCGCGACGAGCGCCTGGTCTTCCGGAGACAGGACGGCAACGGTGCCGAACAGGTGGGCGAGCACTCCCCCACGATCGATGTCGCCCACCACGATCACCGGCAGAGCAGCCGCAGTCGCCAGTCCCATATTGGCCAAATCGGTTGCACGCAGATTGATCTCGGCGGGCGAACCCGCTCCCTCGCAGATCACCACGTCGAATTCTGCACGCAGAGAGGCTAATTCTTCCGCCACCACGGCGCGCAGCGACTGCCGATGCTCGATGTAATTGCTCGCACTCACCTGCGCCACGGCCCGACCCCGCACCACCAACTGCGAGGTCCGGTCGCTTCCTGGTTTGAGCAACACCGGATTGAAACGGACACTCGGCTCGAGGCCGCAGGCCGCCGCCTGCATCGCCTGCGCCCGCCCGATCTCGCCGCCGTCGAGCGTGACCACCGAATTGTTGGACATGTTCTGCGCCTTGAACGGAGCCACCCGCACTCCCCGTCTCGCCAACATGCGACACAGACCGGAGACCAACACACTCTTGCCCGCATCCGACGTCGTCCCCGCAACCAGCAGGGCACCTTTCAGGCTCACGGGAGAGTCAGAATCTCGCTGCCCGTATCGGTGACCACAAGGGTGTGCTCGAACTGCGCTGTCCACTTCTTGTCGTGTGTGACCACCGTCCAGCCGTCGTCCCACATCTCGGCGTTGATCGTGCCCAGGTTGATCATCGGTTCGATCGTGAAGGTCATTCCGGGCTCGATGACGGTGTCCACCGACGGCTGGTCGTAGTGCAGAACGACGAGACCGTTGTGGAAAGTGGTACCGATCCCGTGTCCGGTGAAATCCTCGACCACTCCGTACCCGAACCGATGCGCATACGACTCGATGACGCGGCCCACGACGTTCAGCGCGCGACCCGGCTTGACGGCTTTGATGGCCCGCATCGTGGCCTCGTGCGTGCGCTCCACGAGAAGGCGAGCCTCCTCGGAGACGTTGCCGGCCAGGAAGGTTGCGTTGGTATCGCCGTGCACTCCGTCGATGTACGCGGTGACATCGATGTTGACGATGTCACCGTCCTGGATCACCGTCGAGTCGGGAATGCCGTGACAGATGACCTCGTTGAGCGAGGTGCAGCACGACTTGGGAAATCCCTTGTAGCCCAACGTCGACGGATATGCGCCGTGATCGATCATGTACTCGTGTGCGATCCGGTCGAGCTCGTCGGTCGTCACTCCCGGTGCCACCGCGCGGCCCGCTTCCTGGAGTGCCCTGGCCGCGATCGTCGACGCCACGCGCATCTTCTCGATCACCTCGGGAGTCTGCACCCACGGTTCGCTTCCTTCGGCAACGGTGGACTTCCACGCGTATTCGGGTCGCTCGATCGACTTGGGCACCGCGAGAACGGGCGATACGACGCCTGGTACGAGTGGCTGACGGGGCTTGCTCTCGGCGGTCACAGACATGTGCCCCAGAGTAGTCGGCCTCGTACCCACACTCCGACCTGCGCAGGATGCGCGGGCCATCGGATGATCGTTCTCGACAGTGGATATGATGTGGGTCACGTTCATCGCTGACCGCCGTCTGGAGGAAGGAACGCATCGTGGTCCACTCGAATCTGCTGCGCCCTCGTGACGGTGACGCCCTACGCGCCGAACTACGTCAGGTGGCGGCAACGTCGGATGTGCCCGTCGTGTTCGGCGGCGAAGTCTCCTCGGACACTCTGTATCTGAGCGAGTTCCAGGGCACCCGCACCCGCGGCCTCGACGGACTCGCCATCCCACCTCGCTCGGGTCTCGGTGGGCGCGTCATGGAGCAGCGCAGACCGGCAGCCGTGAGCGATTACGGATCGTCCATGTCGATCACCCATCACTTCGACCGGCCGGTGCTGGGAGAGGGCCTCAAATCGATACTCGCGATGCCCGTGGTGGTGGCGGGAGTCGCTCGGATAGTGATGTACGCCGCGGTACGCGAGCGCGGTCCGCTGGGCGATCACGTCGGCGACGTCATGACGGCGGCCGCGCGACGCCTCGGGCAGGAAATAGCCGTCCGCGACGAGGTCGACCGCAGGATTCGCCTACTGGCGACCACCCGATCGATTCCCGATTCGGACCTCGCGCGGGCGGCCGAACTCCGCAGCGTTCACGAGGAACTGGCCGATCTCACGCGCTCGGTGGGTGACGAGAAGATCCGACGCAGACTCGATCTGGTCACTGCGCGCATGGCAGCGACCCTCGGCCGGGGAGTGTTGTCCGCCGACGTGGACAAGGCCAGTCCGCAGGCTTCGCCCCTGTTGACGCCTCGTGAAATCGACGTGATCTCACAGGTTGCGTTGGGCTGCACCAACATCGAGGTAGCGAAACGCCTGTCCATCGGTGCCGAAACGGTCAAGTCGTACCTGCGGAGCGTGATGCGAAAGACCGAGTCTCGTACCCGATACGAGGCCGTGGTGGCGTGCCGTCGGTTGGGCATCGTCACGTCCTGACCCACTGGTCGCTCAGTACCCCGGCGGCAGCTGCTCGAACATCTCCCGGGTCACCGCGACAGCGTTGTCCGAGCTGCCTCCACGCACCACGAGCGTGGCAAACGCAATGTCGCCTCGATAACCGACGAACCACGAGTGCGAGCCGCCATCGACCTCGGCCTCACCGGTCTTTCCGTAGACCTCACCCTGGTCTGCGATCCGCTCGGCCGTACCGCTGGTGACCACCGAGCGCATCATTCCGCGTAGACCGTCGACCATCGCCGGTTCGATCGGCGGGTGATCACCGCTGATCACCGTGTCGCGGCCCACCAGCAGGTTCGGCACCGGAGTCGAACCGTGGGCCACCGTCGCCGCGGCCAGGGCCATGCCGAAGGTGGAGACGACCACCTTGCCCTGCCCGAAGCCGTCTTCGGTTCGTTGGACGAGCTCGTCCGCGGGTGGGACCGAACCGGAGTCCGTCGGCAGCCCGACGACGTCGTAATCCGGGCCTACGCCGAACTGAGATGCCGCCACGGTCAACGCGTCGGGCGACATCTCGCTGGCGAGCTTCGCGAACGAGGTGTTGCACGATCGAGTGAACGCGGTGCTCATGGTCACATTGCCGAGCGCGAACTCGTTGTAGTTGGGGACACTGCGCTCACCGATCTCGATGCGACCCGGGCACGGAACCGTGCTGCCCGGGGTCGCCAGTCCGCTCGAAATTGCTGCGCCGGCGGTGATGATCTTGAACGTCGATCCGGGCGGGTACAGACCGGCGGACGCCACCGGTCCGTCCCGGTCGGCGGCCGGGTTCTGCGCCACCGCGAGGATCGCACCTGTCGACGGTTGGATGACTACCGTCATCGCCTGTTCGGTGCGCGCGTTCACCGCTCGCTGTGCCGCGATCTGGATGTTGCGATCGAGACTGATCGAGAACGACGGAGCAGGCTCGGGCGGAGTGTCGGTCAGAACGTCGACGTCGACGCCGTTGCGATTGCTGGTCACCACGCTCCAGCCTGCTTTACCGTCGACCTCGTCGATGACGGCCTTCTTGACCTGGCCGACCAGATCCGGCGCGAATGTGGGGTCGGTCGACACCAGATCCGACTCGTCGGATGCTGTGACACCGGGAATTTCGGTGAGTGCAGCCGATATCGGCTGAAAGTCGCTCTCCCGCAGCAGCGCCACCGGGTAGTCGCCGTCGACCGAAGTGGCCGACTCCACGATGGACTGCGCTGTGATCGACGCATCGAACGGAGTCAGCAGAGTCGACAACGCAGTCGCCGATGCCACCACATTGTTCGCATCCGCTGCGTCGAACTTGATTCGATGGACGACGCCGGGCACCAGGACATCGGTTCCGGAACGCTCGTTGACGCGGGCCCTCGGGGCTGCCGTCGAGCGCAGCGCCATGGTTTGGGTGTCGCCGAGCTTGGGATGGATGTCCGACGCCGTCCAGCGAACCACCCAGTTGCCCTCGCTGCGTCCCATGTTCAGCTGACCGTCGTAGGTCCACACCCGATCCTTGGGCAGCTGCCAGGTGTATGTGTAACCGACCGTGGCGGTATCGCCGTCGACTTGTACCGACGTAGTCTGGGCGTCCAACGACTCGGCCTGCAGATTGGTCCACGCCTCGGTCAGTGCGGTGGCGGCGGCGTCGGGTTTGTCGGTGTCCGCAGCGGCGGCTGCAATGTCATTGGACTCGAAGGCAGCGAGAAAAGCTTGGGCCGCGGGTTCCGGACCGTCGGGCTTGGGGGTACACCCGGTGAGCGAGGCAGCGGCCACGGCTCCGATGGCCAGCACCACGCCGACTCGATACCGCACCTCGGTTGCGCCACGTGATCTCATTGCGCCCCATCGTAATAGGGCGCACCCCTCACCGATGGCAACGAAACGCGGTTCACGACAAGCTAATCGAGCAATACCGTGGTGAAGGTCGCGACCTGAGTCAGGCCGATTTTTGCGTACGCGCGACGGGCGACGTAGTTGAAGCTGTTGACATACAGGCTGGCGGTGCGGCCCTGACGAACGACCGAGTCGACCACTGCTGCGGTCCCGGACGCGCCCAGACCGTGGCCTCGGCGGTCGGGGTGAACCCACACTCCCTGAATCTGGCCCACCGTCGCCGACTGCGATCCGATCTCGGCTTTGAACACCACACGGCCGTCCTCGAATCGAGCCCAGGCACGCTGCGCCGCAATGAGACTCGAGATCCGGCGTCTGTATCCACGGCCACCGTCGTTCTGTCGGGGGTCTACTCCCACTTCCTCGATGAACATGGCAACGGCCGCGGTGAGGTACACGTCGAGTTCGTCGGGTCTGACGAGACGGACCTGAGGATCGGGTGGCAAAGTCGAGCGAACCGACGTGGCCAGCAACGGTTGCTCACCGCGGACCTCTCGGGCGGGGCCCCAGTCGGTTTCGAGCATTTCCCACAGCGGGAGCGTCAGTTCGGCCCGTCCGACCAACGAGGAACACAATCGGGGGCCGCGGCACGCGCGGTCCGCGAACGACCGGAGGTCGTCGCCCGATCCGAGCAGCGGCACGAGATTCGCTCCGTAGAAGCACAATGATTCGTCCGGGCCCCCCCGACTCCACATTTCACCGTGAAAGGACCTGGGATCCAGTCCGGATTCCTGGACGCGAGCAGCGACCATGCAGGTAGCGACCGGGTCGGCGTCGAGCACCCGCAACACGTGTGCGGTGTCTCGATTACCGAGAGGCTTCGCACCGAGGAGCTTGAGCACCTACCGACCTCCTGACCCACCTACCGCGTAACCACCGACCGAGCGTCTACCGAATCATTCCAGAGAACGTGTTCCCCCGGTGGCAGTGCGACAAACCGGATGACGATCGGGGACGCCCTGCTCAGCTGACAGTCACTACCGGAGCGCCGCCGTCGGCAGTCTCGTCCTTCTCGAATTCCTCCGCGATGCGCATTGCTTCCTCGATCAAGGTCTCCACGATCTGCGCCTCCGGAACCGTCTTGATGACCTTGCCCTTGACGAAGATCTGGCCCTTGCCGTTGCCCGACGCCACGCCCAGATCAGCGTCGCGTGCCTCGCCCGGCCCGTTGACGACGCAGCCCATGACGGCTACGCGCAGCGGGATTTCCATGCCTTCGAGGCCTGCAGTGACCTCGTCTGCGAGGGTGTAGACGTCGACCTGAGCACGCCCACAGGACGGGCACGAGACGATCTCGAGCTTGCGAGGGCGCAGGTTGAGGGACTGAAGAATCTGGTTTCCGACCTTGATCTCCTCGGCGGGTGGTGCCGACAGAGAGACGCGGATGGTGTCGCCGATTCCACGGGAGAGCAACGCCCCGAAGGCAACCGAGGACTTGATCGTGCCCTGAAAAGCGGGGCCGGCCTCGGTGACGCCGAGGTGCAACGGGTAGTCGCACTGAGCGGCGAGCTGCTCGTACGCGGCGACCATCACGACAGGGTCGTTGTGTTTGACGGAGATTTTGATATCGCCGAATCCGTGTTCCTCGAACAGCCCGGCCTCCCACAGCGCAGATTCGACGAGCGCCTCGGGAGTGGCCTTGCCGTACTTCTTCATCAGGCGGGGATCCAGTGAGCCTGCGTTCACACCGATGCGAATCGGTATGTTCGCATCGCCGGCGGCCTTCGCGACTTCCTTGACTCGGCCGTCGAATTCCTTGATGTTTCCGGGATTGACACGAACTGCGGCGCAACCGGCCTCGATCGCGGCGAAGATGTACTTGGGCTGGAAGTGGATATCGGCGATCACCGGTATCTGACTTTTCCTGGCGATGATAGACAGCGCATCAGCGTCTTCTTGTGTGGGGCATGCCACACGGACGATGTCGCAGCCCGACGCCGTCAGCTCGGCAATCTGCTGCAGCGTGGCGTTGATGTCGTGAGTTTTGGTGGTGCACATGGACTGCACCGAGATGGGGCTGTCGCTACCCACTCCCACCGATCCGACCTGGAGCTGCCTGGTCTTTCGACGTGGCGCAAGTACGGGCACCGGCGGTGCGGGCATTCCCAATCCGACTGACACGGACACAGTGGCCTTCTTTCCTAGCTACGACTGTCGAGTCTACTTAGAACAATTGAATCGGGTTGACGATGTCCGCCGTAAGTGTCAAGAGAGAGAACCCGATGAAAACGATGATCACCACATAGGTGACCGGCATGAGCTTCATGTAGTCCACCGGCGCGCCGTCGGGTAGACCGCGGCGGTTGCGGAAAATGTTGCGGATGCGCTCGTAGATGGTCACGGCGATGTGGCCACCGTCCAACGGCAGCAGCGGCACGATGTTGAACGCACCGAGGAAGAAGTTCAGCGAGGCGAGCAAACCGACGAACAGAGCCCAGTTGTCGTTCTCGGCGGCCTGGCCGCCGATGACGCTCGCACCCACGACGCTCATCGGGGTGTCCAGTCCACGTTCCCCGCCGAAGATCGACTCCCACAGCGCCTGCACCTTGGTGGGCAGCTGCACCAGCGCTTTACCGGTCTGGACGAAGATGTCGCCGGTGAAGACGAAGGTCTCGGGTACTGCCTCGATCGGGTTGTACCGAACATTCGGGGGCGCAATCGTGGAGCCGCTGACCCCGACCGCGCCGACCGTGGTCGATTCCTTGGCTCCGGTGTCCGGATCGGTGACGAAGCGCTGAACCTCGGTGATCGGGATGGTCAGATCGATGGGCGAACCGTCTCGCTCGATGGTCAGATCCACCGAGCCGGACGACGCCTGCACTGCTTCGACGACCTCGGACCAGTACTGCGCCGGCTCACCGTTGACGGCGGTGACGACGTCGCCCTGGCGAAGACCGGCTTCGGCCGCAGGACTGCTTCCGGAACACGGTGCCAGTGTGCCGTCCTCGGTCTGCGAGGGAGCGATGCATACGACATCACTGACCTGGACAGTCGGCGGCGTCACGCGATCCGGCGTTCCCCACCCGACCACCAACGTGTACACCAGCACGATGCCGAGCACGAAGTTCATCGCGATGCCGCCGACCATGACGACGATGCGCTTCCACGTCTTCTGGCGGTACATCGCTCGCTCGACTTCGTCGGGAGCGAGCTCGTCGATCGCCGTCATTCCGGCGATGTCGCAGAACCCTCCGGCCGGAATCGCCTTGAGACCGTATTCGGTCTCGCCGCGCCGGAAGGAGAAGATCTTGGGGCCGAAACCGATGTAGTACCGACGGACCTTCATGCCGAGCGCTTTCGCGGTCCACATGTGTCCTGCCTCGTGCAGTGCTATCGACACACCGATGCCGACGGCGAACAGCACGACGCCGAGTGCGAACACCATGTGAGTCAGACGCCCTTCTGCTTCAGGAGCTCACGCGCATGCGCGCGGGCCCAGGAATCCGCCGCGAGTACGTCGTCCACGGTAGTCGGCACCGCCGACCAGTCCGCACGACCGCCGTCGACCACCGCACGCACGGTCTGCACGATCTGCGGGAATTCGATGTGTCCGGCCAAGAATGCCTCGGCCGCGATCTCGTTGGACGCGTTGTAGACGGCGGTCATTGACCCGCCGAGAATTCCGGCTTCGCGGGCGAGCTGCACGGCGGGGAACACTCGATCGTCCAACGGCTCGAAGTCCCAGGAGAACGCCGAGGTGAAGTCGAGTGCGCGAGCGACATCCGGCACTCGATCGGGCCACCCGAGTGCCAGACCGATCGGCAGCTTCATGTCCGGTGGGCTGGCTTGGGCGATGGTGGAGCCGTCGACGAATGTGACCATGGAATGCACGATGGATTGACGGTGCACGGTCACGTCTATCTTGTCGTAGGGAACTCCGAAGAGCAGATGCGCCTCGATCAGCTCGAGCCCCTTGTTCACCAGGGTCGCCGAGTTCAAGGTATTCATCGGACCCATCGACCAGGTGGGGTGCGCCGCGGCCTGCTTCGGGGTAACCGACTTCAGCTCGGTCTCGGTCCACCCGCGGAACGGTCCACCCGACGCGGTCAGGATCAACCGATCCACCTCGCTGCGGGTGCCGCTGCGAAGGCATTGCGCCAACGCCGAGTGCTCCGAGTCCACCGGCACGATCTGCCCGGGGGCGGCAGCAGCGAGGACGAGTTCGCCTCCGGCCACCAGTGATTCCTTGTTGGCCAATGCGAGCCGGGCACCGGTTTTCAACGCTGCGAGCGTCGGTTCGAGGCCTAGCGATCCCACCAGCGCATTGAGCACCACGTCCGCCGGAGTCGTCTCGACGAGTTCGGTGACTGCCCGTGGTCCACTGAGTGTTCCCGGAAAATCGAGCGCGGCGGCAGCGTCCGGATCGGCGACGGCAACACGGTCGACACCGGTTTCGGCGATCTGACGACGCAGCAGGTCGATGTTTCCGCCGCCCGCCGCGAGACCGACGACGACGAAGCGACCAGGGTTGGCTGCGATGACGTCGAGCGCTTGGGTTCCGATCGATCCGGTACTCCCCAACAGCAGCACGCGAATCGGCGCGGGGCGATCCGAGGTGGTCGTTCCACTATGGTCTGGCACCGGTCCATTGTTGCCTACCGAGCCTGAGAAACCCCTATGCGTCGACGAAGGCTGGCACGCTGGAGGCCATGGACGTCTCGAAGTACCGCACGGCATCGTTCAACTACGCCGATGTGGGGGCGACGAAAAGCAGGTTTCCGACCGGCTACCACCACCTGGCGAAGTCGCGGGTGATCGGATCCGGACTCGACGAATTCGGGGCCGGAGCCGACGCCCTGATGCAGTGGGATATGCATCGGGGTGCGGGCCTCAAGGTCCACCCGACCACCGACACCGCTATCACCGACGCGGTGGTGGTGCTCACGCTGGGCCCGATTCGAATCCCGTGCCGGGTGATCTACGTCATCGACGAGGCCAATCGCCAGGGGTTCGCCTACGGCACGCTGGACGGCCACCCCGAGGCCGGTGAGGAACTCTTCCACATCGATTACTCCCCTGCCGACGGCATCGTCACCGCACACATCTCGGCGTTCTCACGGCCGGGGCGCTGGTACACCAGACTGGCCGGCCCGGTGGGTCGACGCGGGCAGGCATTGGCCACCGACCGGTACTTCGGCGCGCTGGAGAAGGCGTGCCGTTCCGCCCGTTGAGTCAGGCACCGGGGGGATGTACGGCGCGCCAGTGCTCGGCGATATCGATTCGCTTGGCGACCCATACCTTCTCGTGCGATTGCACGTGATCCAGAAAGCGTTCGAGGGCCGCGATGCGAGCAGGTCTGCCCACCAGTCGACAGTGCAGTCCGATCGACAGCATCTTGGGGCTGCCCTGCTCTCCCTCGGCATAGAGCACGTCGAACGCGTCCCGGAGATGTGCGTAGAACTCGTCACCGGTCGAGAAGCCTCCCGGTGAGGCGAACCGCATGTCGTTGGTATCGAGTGTGTACGGCACCACCAGATGATCGACCGTCCCACTGCCGGTGGACACCTTCTCCCAATAGGGCAGGTCATCGGCGTAGGAGTCGGAGTCGTAGACGAATCCACCGTGTTCGACGACGAGTGATCGCGTGTTCGGTGAATCGCGCCCGGTGTACCACCCCAGCGGAGCCGAGCCGGTCAGCTCCGTCAGGATCGCCACCGCCTCGGCCATGTGCTCGCGCTCGACGTTCTCGTCGATCTGTTGATACGAAAGCCACCGCAAGCCGTGGCAGGCGATCTCGTGACCGAGCTCTGCCAATGCGGCAACCACTTCCGGATTCCGTTCCATGGCTTTGGCGACGGCGAACACCGTCAGAGGAAGGTCTCGTTTCTCGAATGCCCGGAGTACTCGCCACACGCCTGCCCTGGATCCGTACTCGTACAGGGACTCCATACTCATGTGGCGATTCGGAAACGCTTGCGCCCCTATCATTTCCGACAGAAACGTCTCGGACTTGGTGTCGCCGTCGAGCACGTTGTTCTCTGCGCCCTCCTCGTAGTTGAGGACGAATTGGACGGCGATGTTCGCCCCTCCCGGCCACTGGGCGTCCGGTGGAGTTCGGCCGTACCCGACCATGTCGCGGGGATAGCTCAGCGGAAACTGGGTCAGCGGGTGCGGAAGGCGCTCGGACGTCACCGAGGCAGTCTCTCACCGAAGTCGATACTCGCGCCGGGTGAGCGCAACCCTGATGGCTACGACGGGCGGTCGTATGCCAATATTGTCCCCACGCGGCAGCCGAGACACGCCTCGTGCGCACGTCAACGTGAATCATCACCCGAGAGGACCGACCGGTGGCAAACAACGAACTGGAAACCGCTTCGTACGACCAGGTCGTCGATACCCGTCACGAGGTTCCGGACGTGCCGTCCGCCGAGTGGGGGTGGAGTGGCGAGTCGAACCGTGCGATGCGAGTGGCCGCCATCGTCGTTGCCGCATTCCTGCTGTTCATGATCATCGGTAACCACACCGGCAAGGTCGAGGACCTGTGGCTGATCGGATTTGCCGTCGCCCTGGTCGGAATGGTCGTGCGTGACGTGATCGTTCGCCGCAAGCCCCGGTAGCTCCCGGTTCAGTTCTCGGCGGCGAGCTGACCGCATGCCGCGGCGATCTCCTGACCACGAGTGTCGCGCACCGTGCACGAGACGCCCTGCGCGATCACTCGTCTGACGAATTCTCGCTCGACCGGTTTCGGGCTGGCGTCCCACTCGCTGCCCGGAGTCGGGTTGAGCGGAATCAGGTTCACGTGGACCCGCGAACCGAGCGCCTTGTGCAGCTTCTTGCCCAACATGTCCGCTCGCCACGGCTGATCGTTGACGTCCCGGATCATCGCGTACTCGATCGAGACACGTCGACCGGTCTGATCGGCGTAGTACCGGGCCGCGGAGAGCACCTCCGCCACCGACCACCGGTTGTTGACCGGAACCAACGTGTCGCGAAGTTCGTCGTCGGGCGTGTGCAGAGACACCGCCAAGGTGACGGACAGTCCCTCGTCGGCCAACTTGCGGATGGCCGGAGCCAGACCGACCGTGGACACGGTGACCGAACGTTGTGAGAGTCCCAGACCGTCGGGCGCGGGTGACACGATCTTGCGCACTGCCGCCACCACGCGTTTGTAGTTGGCCAGCGGCTCACCCATCCCCATGAACACCACGTTGGACAGTCGGCCCTCGCCGCCGTGGACCACGCCGTCACGCAGATCAGCAGCAGCCGAACGGACCTGATCGACGATCTCGGCCGTCGACAGGTTCCTCGTCAGCCCGGCCTGGCCCGTCGCACAGAAGGGGCAGGCCATTCCGCACCCGGCCTGACTGGAGATGCACAGAGTCGCCCGATCCGGGTACCGCATCAAAACGCTCTCGAGCAACGTGCCGTCGTTGGCCTTCCACAGGGTCTTTCGAGTGTCACCGTCGTCACATGCCAGGTGCTTGATCGGCGTCAGCAACGTGGGAAAGAGATCGGCACCGACCTTCTCGCGAGCCTCGGCCGGAAGGTCGGTCATCTTGGTCGTGTCGGCTTCGAGTCGCGCGTAATAGTGCCGCGCCAACTGATCGGCCCGAAATGCTGGCAGACCCAGCGCCTTCACTGCCTCCCGTAGCCCCTCTTTGTCCAGGTCGGCGAGGTGGCGCGACGGCATGCCCCGGCGGGGAGCGGTGAAGACGAGGGGAAGGTTGGGCCTCTTCTGCTCGGTCGCGCCGTCCGTTGCGGCTGCGGAATCACTCATGCTCGACCCCCGCGTCGTTCCTGCTGACTCAACTCCATGCTCACCATTGTCCACCCGTTGTGCTCACAGTCCTATTCGCGACGGTTTTCGACGGTGCCTCGGCGGGTACTGAGGCCGGGACCGATTGCGCGTGCATTCGGACCGCACGTGCGAAAGGATCATCCACATGGCCACCAGAGCAGACGACAGCAACGAGGCACAGTTCGACACATCGGCGTCGACGAAGGCGGGATTCGATCGGTCGGCGAGTGCCTCCGGCGATCTCGCCCCGATCACTACCCCGGATTCGGACGGCCATTCCGCACCCGACCCCGAATTCGTTCCGGAACAGCAACACACCCCCAAGGACGTCGCTCATACGCGGACCGCCGCGCTGTGGACCGGATTGGTGGTCGGGGCAGTCGTCCTCGTGGTCCTCCTCGTGTTCATCGTGCAGAACCTCGACTCGGTCACCGTGCAGATCTTCGCCTGGCAGCTCGATCTTCCGCTCGGCATCAGCATGTTGCTGGCCGCGATCGCGGGCGCACTGGTGATGGCCATGGCCGGTGGCGCACGCATCCTTCAGGTACGCCGCGCAGCAAAGAAGAATCAGCGTCACGGTTCGTGAACACTATGTACAGAAGCTGGCCCCGTTCGACTGAATCGATAAGGTTGGCGGTGCCCGACTTCACTCGAGGAGCATGACGTGACTACTTTCATGGAGACACCGGTGGCATCCGGCGTTGCACCCGACCGCGCTCGATCGTGGCTGTTGGTACCCGCCACGAAGCCCGACACGTTCGACGCTGCAGTGGCGTCCGGTGTCGACGCCGTCATCCTCGACATCGAGGACGCGGTGGCTCCGGCCAAGAAGCCTGCCGCACGCGAGGCCGTTGTCCGCTGGCTGAGCGAGGGCAACTCCGCGTGGGTCCGTGTCAACGACGCGACGACTCCGTACTGGGCCGACGATCTTGCCGCATTGTCGGGTCTGCCCGGCCTCGTGGGAGTCATGCTCGCGAAGACCGAGAGTGGCGGTCAGGTCGAGGCGACAGCCGCCCGCCTCGCCGACGGCACCCCGATCCTCGCCTTGGTCGAATCGGCCGCCGGCCTGGAGGCCGCCACCGAGATCGCACGGGCCGACTCCACCTTTCGGCTCGCGTTCGGCAGCGGTGACTTCCGACGCGACACCGGCATGAGCGACGATCCGCTGGCCATGGCCTACCCACGCTCACGCCTGGTCGTCTCGTCACGGGTCGCGCGACTGCCCGGACCCATCGATGGTCCGACATTGACCGCGAACGACAGCATCCTCGGCCGCGACGCTGCGTTGACGCTGTCGATGGGCATGGCCGGCAAACTCTGCATGCACACCGATCAGGTCGCCATCGTCAACCGCGAACTCGCTCCCTCCCCCACCGATGTGTCCTGGGCGCACGATGTGATCGACGCCCTCGGTGCCGACGGTGCCCATGTCAAGGACGGCAGCGATCTGCCTCGTCTGGCCAAAGCGCTCAAGATCAACGAATTGGCTCAGGTCTTCGGAATCTCCGCGGCGTCGTGATCGCTCGACGCTGAGGCAGGCTCACCTCAGTTCGACGCCCGTCGGTTTGTACCGAACGTGGACGCGATAGCGCACACCCAGGGTCAGTCCGTCGACTGCCCTTGTCGCCGCTCGCGCTACTCGCGGGGAGAATTCGATTCCCAGCACATCGCGCAAGATTCGACGGTCGGGAAACGTCCATCTGGTATCGATGCGTTGCAGCTCGAACCCCTGCGCGTCGAAGAATGCCTCGACGGCGGCTGGATCGTAATGCGGAAGATCCGCACGCATCCAGTCACCGTACGGAGACGCCGTTGCGTCGAGGTCGACGACGACCAGCGCGCCGCCGGGTCGGAGGACTCGCATTGCCTCGCGGATACCGGGCCCACAACCGGGGCCGAAAAAGTACGCCGTGCGAGCATGAACAAGATCGACGCTGCCGTCGGCAACCGGTAGCGACTCCGCTCCGGCAGTCTGCACCTCGACGTTCGAGAGGTCGACCACCCGCGATCTCGCCGCGGCCGCAAGCGGTTCGTGCGGCTCCACGCCCAGCACGCTCTCGGCATCGGCGGCGAAGATTGGAAGGTGAAATCCGCTTCCGCAGCCCACATCGACAACTGTCTTGCCGGCCCAGTCCGCGACAGATTTGATGGCCTCGAACACGGCACCATCGACATCCTGAGCCCGGTTCTCTGCCTCGTAGAGGTGTGGCCAGTGCCAGATGTTGGGACTCGGGATCACCTTGCCGCGATCACCGCGCATCGTCCGACGGAGTCGTCTCAGAGCAACACGGTGAACACGAGCCATGCCACGAACGCCGACGGCAGCAGCGAGTCGAGTCGGTCCATGATGCCGCCGTGGCCGGGTAACAGAGTTCCCATGTCCTTGATTCTGAGGTCGCGCTTGACCTGCGATTCGATGAGGTCGCCCAGGGTGCCCGTGACGACCAGCACGACTCCGAGCAATACACCGATCAGCGAGTTCGCCCCCAAAATGAGAGTCACCGTCAACAGGCAACCGATGATGCAGAAGACAAGCGATCCGACGAGCCCCTCCCAGGACTTCTTCGGACTGATTGCAGGTGCCATCGGGTGCTTCCCGAACAACACGCCCGCTATGTAACCGCCGACATCCGAGCACACGACACCGATGACGAAGACCAGGATGCGTCCGGCACCGTTGTCCTGCAGGACCATCAGAACGGCGAACGAGGCCAGGAGCGGCAGCCAACACGCCACCAGAACAGTGACCGACAGTTCTTCGAGATAGTTCTTGGGAGCGGTGCCGAACCCTTGCCGCAGCAGCAACCACACCATGCAGACCACGACGGTGCCCACCGCAGCGCTGAGCACTCCGACGGCACCGAACGGCCAGCCCAGCCAGATCATGGCCTGACCGCCGATGATCAGCGGGATGCGCGGAACCAGTACACCGCCCTCACGAAGCCGCTTCGATACCTCGTACGTCGCGACGGCCAATGCAACGGCCACGACCCCGATCCACACCAGCGGGACGAACACGAGGACGAGAATCAAGCCGATGCCCAAACTGCCGCCGACGCCGATCGCGGCAGGCAGGTTACGGCCGGCTTTACCGGCGGACTTCGCGGCAGCGACCCCGGACGAGCCGGCAGGCGTACCGCTGCCCTCCTGCCGATCCGGTCCCACCACTGTCGTCAACTCCTCGCGATTCATCGTCTGCCGTCGTGAAAGCCACTCCTTTCGGAGGTCAGACCTCCATCAACTCGCCTTCTTTACGCTTGACGAGATCGTCCACCGACGCGGTGTACTTGGCGGTTGTCTTGTCGAGCTCGTTTTCCGCGCGTACGACGTCGTCCTCACCCGCTTCGCCGTCCTTCTGGATCCGCTTGAGCTCTTCCATCGTCTTGCGGCGGACGTTGCGAATGGACACCTTCGCGTCCTCTCCCTTGCCCTTCGCCTGCTTGACGAATTCTCGGCGACGCTCTTCCGTCAGCTGCGGGACACCGATACGAATCAGGTTGCCGTCGTTCGTAGGGTTCACCCCGAGGTCCGAGTTACGGATCGCGGTTTCGATCGGCCCGAGTTGGTTCGACTCGTACGGCTTGATCACGACCAGACGAGCTTCCGGGACGCTGATGCTCGCCAGCTGAGTGATCGGCGTCGGTGCTCCGTAGTACTCGATGACGATGCGCGAGAACATTCCCGGGTTGGCACGCCCGGTACGAATCGAGGACAGATCGTCACGTGCAACCGATACGGCCTTTTCCATCTTCTCTTCGGCGTCGAAGAGAGCTTCGTCAATCACGATCTGTCCTCCATCGTCTTCGTTCTCGATTCGCCCACGGTCGTGTCGGTGACGTTCACGACGTGACCAGCGTGCCGATCTTCTCGCCCGCCACGGCGCGAGCAATATTTCCTTGAACCAACAAATTGAACACCAACATCGGCATCTGGTTGTCCATGCACAGGCTGAAAGCAGTCGCGTCGGCAACTTTGAGTCCCTGCTCGATCGCCTCGCGGTGGGTGATCGTGTCGAACATCGTTGCGTCGGGGTCCAGACGCGGATCGGCCGAGTAGACGCCGTCGACGCCCTTGGCCATCAGCAGCACCTCGGCTCCGATCTCGAGGGCGCGCTGCGCTGCAGTGGTGTCGGTGGAGAAGTAGGGCATCCCCATTCCGGCGCCGAAGATCACGACGCGACCCTTCTCCAGGTGCCTGCGCGCGCGTAGTGGTAGGTACGGCTCCGCGACCTGGCCCATGGTGATTGCCGTCTGCACCCTCGTCGCCACGCCCTGCTTTTCCAGGAAGTCTTGCAGCGCAAGGCAATTCATGACCGTGCCGAGCATGCCCATGTAGTCCGACCGAGATCGATCCATTCCACGCTGCTGCAGTTCGGCACCCCGGAAGAAGTTTCCGCCACCGATCACGACGGCGACCTGAACTCCGGTGGACACCACCTCGGCAATCTGTTCGGCGACGTTGTTCACGACATCCGGGTCGAGCCCCACTTGGCCTCCACCGAACATCTCCCCACCCAGTTTGAGCATCACGCGTCGGAACCCGGGACGGTCAGGGGCCGGATCGGTCATAGCTCTCCTCGGTACTCGTCGAACACTACGGTTTACTCACCGATCATCCTGCCCTATCGGTACCCGGTCGGTGGACACGGCTCCGACGTGCCTCGCGCACGAACGATGCCGCCCACTCGATGGAATCGAATGAACGGCATCGCCTCGACCGACCGGTGCGCAGACTAGCTGGCGCCGACCTCGAATCGAGAGAAGCGGGTGATGGTCACGCCGGCCTCGTCGAGAATGGCCTTGACGGTCTTGTTGCCGTCCTGCACCGACTTCTGTTCGGTGAGAACGACGTCCTTGAAGAATCCGTTCACGCGACCTTCGACGATCTTCGGCAATGCCTGCTCCGGCTTGCCTTCTTCGCGAGCGGTCTCCTCGGCGATGCGACGCTCGGCGGCCACCAGGTCCTCGGGGACCTCGTCACGCGTGACGTACTTGGCCTTGAGGGCAGCGATCTGCATCGCAGCGGCGCGAGCGGCGTCGCCTGCGGCGTCGCCGTCACCGGTGTACTCGACGAGGACGCCGACGGCAGGCGGCAGATCCGCGCTGCGCTTGTGCAGGTAGGTGGCGGTGTTGCCGTCGTAGGACACGACGCGACGCAGCTCGAGCTTCTCGCCGATCTTCGCCGACAGCTCGTTCAGAGCCGTTTCGACAGTCTTGCCGTTCAGGTCGAGCGCCTTGAGGGCATCGACGTCGGCCGGCTTGCCTGCTGCAGCCGTCGCCGCAACGGACGCCGCGAAGGTCTGGAACTCGTCGTTCTTGGCCACGAAGTCGGTTTCGGAGTTGATCTCGACGAGCACTCCACCCTCGGCGACGACGAGGCCCTCGGCGGTATTGCGCTCGGCGCGCTTGCCGACGTCCTTGGCACCCTTGATACGCAGGTACTCGACGGCCTTGTCGTAGTCGCCGTCGTTCTCGGCGAGCGCGTTCTTGCAGTCCATCATTCCGGAGCCGGTGAGCTCACGGAGCCGCTTGACGTCGGCGGCAGTGTAGTTCGCCATCGTGGGCGAGCCTCCTCAAAGTCTGGGTACGGGCGTTGACGAAAAATGCTGTTCCAGGGCGTGGTCGACGGGCTCACTGTGGAGCCGCACCGACCACCACCCTGACATACCGAAGCGGCCCCGGCCCACCCCTGAGGGTGAACCGGGACCGAATTCGATCAAGCCTGAGCGGCTGGTGCTTCCTCTGCTGCCGGAGCCTCTGCCGCGGGAGCGTCGGTTGCCGGAGCTTCCTCTGCTGCCGGTGCGTCCGCGGCCGGTGCGTCTGCCGCGGGTGACGCCTGCTGGAGCTGCTCGAGCTCCCACTCGGCGAGGGGCTCGCCTGCGCCGACCTCGGGCTTGGCGTCGGATGCAGTGTTCTGACCTGCTCGCGCCTGTACGCCCTCGGCGACTGCGGACGCGACGACCTTGGTCAGCAGCGCAGCGGAACGGATCGCGTCGTCGTTACCCGGGATCGGGTAGTCGACCACGTCGGGATCGCAGTTGGTGTCGAGGATCGCGATGACCGGGATGTTCAACTTACGGGCCTCGGCAACCGCGAGGTGCTCCTTGTTGGTGTCGACGATCCAGATGGCCGACGGAACCTTGGCCATGTCCCGGATACCACCGAGGGTGCGGTCGAGCTTGGTCATCTCACGCGTGAGCATGAGGATTTCCTTCTTGGTGCGTCCCTCGAAGCCGCCGGTCTGCTCCATTGCCTCGAGCTCCTTGAGGCGAACGAGGCGCTTGTGCACGGTCTGGAAGTTGGTGAGCATGCCACCGAGCCAGCGCTGGTTGACGTAGGGCATGCCCACGCGAGTCGCCTCGGCTGCGATGGACTCCTGCGCCTGCTTCTTGGTGCCGACGAACAGAACCGTGCCTCCGTGGGCAACGGTCTCCTTGACGAACTCGTAGGCCCTGTCGATGAACGTCAGAGTCTGCTGCAAGTCGATGATGTAGATGCCGTTGCGGTCGGTGAAGATGAATCGCTTCATCTTCGGGTTCCAGCGACGGGTCTGGTGTCCGAAGTGTGTGCCGCTGTCGAGCAGCTGCTTCATTGTTACTACAGCCATGGCTGAAGAACTCTCTTTCGATGGTGCGGTTGACGCAGAGTGTCGGTGACCTCTGCCCTGGCGGCCGCTGGGGTTGCCGGACCCGCGAACCACGAGGATTCTCAGGACCGCCGACAACCGGTTCTCGCATCGATGGTTCTGCCGTGGCAGACGATGCGATGACAACGGACGCGCGAAGTCGACCCGTGCACGCACAGGCCGCATTGACCAGTGTAGACCTGCCGCGCCCCCCTTCATAACCAGGCCCGACTGTCAAGAGATTCCGCTACCTGTGGACAAAGAAGTCCATCGTCCACAATCGACGTTCGCTACCGTTTCGGCGCTCTGATTCGGGAGATGGTCGACGGATGAACTTTCGTCTCGCTGCGCGGGCATCGTCGATCGGCGTCGCGGTCGGCCTCTCGCTCTCGACGACGGTCGCATCGGCCGCTCCGGGCGACTTCACCTGGCCGTTGCAGCCGAAGCCCCGCATCGTCACCCCGTTCGACCTTCCCGACCAGGATTGGCTCCCCGGACACCGCGGTATCGACCTCGCCGCCGACGAGGGACGATCGGTACTGGCGGTGGCCGACGGCACGGTGGTGTTCGCCGGTTCGGTCGCGGGAAAGCCCGTCGTATCGGTCGACCATGCGGGAGGACTGCGCTCGACGTACGAGCCGGTGACGGCCGCGGTCACAGCAGGAACGCGGGTCCGACGCGGAACGGTGCTGGGTTCGGTGGCGTTCGGACACGAGGGCTGCTCGCCCACATGTCTGCACTGGGGCATCAGACGAGGCCGCGAATACCTGGATCCGACGGCGCTGGTACGCACCCGGCCGATCAGGTTGAAACCGGTGGACGAACCGAGCCGGTGAATGTCAGCGCAGGGGACCCGAGTGTCGGCCGGACGCTGCCGGAAAATCGTCCGCGACCATGGCGGCGAGCTCGACGAATGCGCTTCTGGTCTGCGGGCGCAACAGATCGAGATCGACCACCGCGCCCTCTGCCAGATGCTCGTCGAACGGGACGACGAGGACTGCGCGACAGCGTTCGAGGAAATGCTGCTGCAGCAGGTTCATGTCCACTGCCGACGAGCCCGGACGCACCGAGCTGATCACCACGACCGTTCGCTCGACCAGGTGTCCGTACCCGTGCAGCTCGAGCCAGTCCAATGTCGCCGCGGCACTGCGGGCACCGTCGACCGCCGGAGAACTCACCAGTACGAGCGCGTTGGCCAGCTGCAGCACGCCGTTCATCGCCGAATGCATGATGCCGGTTCCGCAATCGGTCAGGATCAGGTTGTAGTACACCTGCAGCATGTCGATGACGGCTCGGTAATCCTCTTCGCCGAACATCTCGGACGCCGCCGGGTCGCGCTCTCCTGCAAGCACTTCCAGTCGACTCGGTGCCTGCGAGGTGTGCTCGCGAATGTCGGAGTAGCGCCGAATGTTCGGTGCGGCTGCCAACAGGTCGCGGACGGTCGACGACGTCTGCCGGGGAACTCGCTCTCCGAGGGTGCCGAAGTCGGGGTTCGCGTCCACGGCGATGACGCAATCTCCCCGCAACGACGCGAACGTCGAGCCGAGGCCGAGCGTGGTGGTCGTCTTGCCGACACCACCCTTGAGGGAGAGGAACGCGATCCGGTAGTCACCGAGCACAGGTTGACGGATTCGCTCGACCTGATTTCGGTACCGCTCCTCGGCCGTCGACTCACCCGGATTGATGACACCACCGGTCAGCCGGTGAACGCCTCGACGCCATCCGGAGTTCGACGCTCGCTTGGGACGCTTCAGCAGCGAATCGGCACCCAGATCCTGGCTGGTGGGGCGATACGGGTTCGGCGCACCCGCCCACGGTTGCGGCGACCAGCCTCCACCAGGTGCCGGGAACTCCTCCGGCCGCGGTTGCGCGGGCGTGTGTCGGTCGAACTCCGCAGCCACCGGCCCCGGCTCCAGCGGCACGGGCGGGTTGTACCTCGGTGGAACGGCACGCCGCTCGATCGAATCGGGAGTTTGCCAAGGTGGCGGCTGCCGCGGCGTCGAGCGCGATCGGACATTCGGCTCCGATGATGCCGGCCGAGAACTGTTCTCCGGTGCCTCACCGCTTCGGTTGCCGGGCTCCTGCCCCTCGGCCGCGAGGTTCTCACGGACATGCATCGACCACGGTTCCGAAGCACCCTGCGGTCGGTCGCGGTCCACGGTCCCCCGTACTCGGTCTGGTTGGTCGGTCATGACGCTACCAAACGTAGCGTCGCCGACGCTCGACTCACGCCCGGGGGTGAGCCTGATCGTGCACGGCTCGCAACCGTTCGACCGAGACGTGTGTGTAGATCTGCGTGGTTGCGAGGGACGCGTGCCCGAGCAACTCCTGCACCACCCTGAGATCGGCGCCGCCTTCGAGGAGATGGGTCGCTGCTGTGTGACGCAGACCGTGCGGACCGAGGCTGGGGCCACCGGGAACGGTCTCGAGTACCGCGTGAACCGCGGTCCTGGCCTGCCGTTGGTCGAGACGCCCTCCCCTCCTACCCAGCAACAGAGCCGCCCCGGACCGATCGTCGACCAACTCCGGCCTGCCACTGACGAGCCACTTCTCGAGAGCGTGTGCCGCCGGCATTCCGTACGGCGCAGAACGCTCCTTGTTTCCTTTGCCCAGAACGCGGACAACGCGGCGATCGGTGTCGACATCGTCGAGGTCGAGTCCGCACAACTCCCCGACGCGGACCCCGGTTGCGTAGAGGAGCTCGACGATGAGCCGATCCCTCAACGCGATCGGATCGAGCTCGGCAGCACCCGATTCGGCAGCCGCCAGCGCCTGGGCGGCCTGATTGTGCCGCAGTACACCAGGCAGAGTCCGGTGACTCGACGGTGCCGCCAGCCGTTCGGCAGGCCCGACCTGCACCGCCCCCACCCGCTCGAGCCATTTGCCGAAGGTCCGCGCAGACGAGGTACGCCTGGCCATCGAGGTTCTGGCCGCGCCGGCCGCCGAATACTTCGCCAGCCAGGAGCGCACGGCCCGGAGGTCGAGATCGGCGATGGTCGCATCGGGGTCGGAGTCCGCGAGATGCGAGAGGAGCGATCGAGCATCCGCGACATAGGCGCGAATGGTGTGTTCGGAGCGCTCTCGACCGAGTCGAAGATGTTCGGCGAACTCTTCGACGTGGACGCCGAGGTGAGGCGGCAGCGAATCGGTCATAGTCTCAGCTTGGGTGCTGACGACTCGCACGACAACCGGACACGCCGCCGGAACGACATCGGTGCGAGCTCAGGCGTCGACGCCTGCTTCCGCCTGTGCCAGCTCACGCTTCCAGGCTCGGAAAGTCTCCTCGGTGCGTCCGCGACGCCAGTAACCCGAGATCGATGCCCATTCGGCAGAGATCCCACGCTCCTTGCGAATGTAGGGCCGGATGTTGTGCATCACGGCCTGCGCCTCACCGTGCACGAAGACCTGTGCCTGGCCGGGTAGCCATTCCGTGTCCTTGACCGCGGCGATCAAGGGAGCGTTGTCGCCGGCTCGGTCGTCACCGACCTCGTTGGAGGAGGCACCCCGGTGAACCCACGTGACGTCGACGACGGCGAGCGTTTCCATGTAGATCTCGTCGTGACGGTCGGCAACTTCGATGAACACTTTGGCGATGGCGTCTTCGGGCAGTGCCTCTACGGCAGCCGAGATCGCGGGAATCGCCGATTCGTCACCTGCGAACAGATGCCAGTCCGCGTCGGGCCGAGGGGCGTACCCACCGGACGGGCCGAAGAACGACATCTCTTCCCCCGGCTTCGCCCGGGTGGCCCACGGCCCGGCAACTCCTTCGTCGCCGTGCACCACGAAGTCGATCGCGATCTCGCGCGCACTCGTGTCGACGGATCGAACGGTATAGGTGCGCATGATCGGATCGTCGTCGGTTCCGAAGAACAGCTTGACGTAGGCGTCGGTCTCGTCGATCGCGTCGAAGTCGTCGAAATTGTCTCCGCCGAGATACACCCGGTACATGTGCGGGGTGAGCGCCTCGGTGCGCAGGACGGACAGCGTGGTTTTCTTGCGTGGCACTTCGGACCCCTCTTCGAGCGAACACGTCGGTGCGTGCTGCACCGACTAAGCATTACCTAACACCCTACCTTCGGGGCTCGGCAAACGTGGCGGTCAGCCCCGAACCACGCGGAACCACCCGGTCTCGTCGCTGGCCACGAAGCCGTCCATTTCCAGCACGGGAAGCGCTGCGCGCACCTTGCCGATCGGTACACCGGACCGTTCGGACAACTCGCTGCTCGACAATGACCCGGTTGCCGGCAACGCGTCGTAGATCAGCAATCCGGTCTCCGAGAGCGCGTCCGTCTCGCGAAAGAGGTCGGGCCGCCACTCCTCCGGAGATCCCAGGGCACCGGCCTCGGCAACGACATCGTGCGAGCTCGACACCAGCACTGCCTCCCCGTCGCGGATCATGCGATGGCACCCCTTGGACGTAGGCGATGTGACGGGACCGGGAACCGCGAGTACCGGACGACCCAGTTTTGTCGCCCATGCCGCAGTATTGCGAGCCCCGCTGCGCCACCCGGCCTCGACCACCACCACAGCCGATCCGAGTGCCGCAACGAGTCTGTTGCGAGCGAGGAAGCGATGCTTGGCAGGAGTGGTGCCCGGTGCGTATTCGCTCAGGACCAGGCCGTGATCGGCTATCTGTCGCAGCAATCGGGAATGCCCCGCCGGATACGCACGGTCGACGCCACAGGCCAGCACCGCCATCGTCGTTCCCTCTACTCCGAGGGCGGCCCGATGCGCCGCGGCGTCGATCCCGAAGGCCGCGCCGGAAATGATGGTCCAACCGTCGAGCGCGAGGTCTGCGGATATTTCTGCGGTCACGTGATCTCCGTACGGGCTCGATGCACGCGTCCCCACGATGGAGACGGATCGTTCGGTAGCAGTTGCGACGGGCCGATTTCCGAGCGCCCACAACGCAATCGGTGGGCAGGTGTCCACTCCGACAGTCAGACCCGAGCCGTCGAAGCCGAGGAATCTCCACGCCGGCCACTCGTCGTCGTCGGGAGTGATCAGCCGGCCACCCAGCGCCGCGATGTGATCGAGATCCGCTGCAGCGGTGTCGATGTGGGCACGCACCGCCAGCCTCTCACCCAATCGGCCTGCCCGAACCGCCGCGGCAGCCGCTTCCGGGCCGTGTGCAGCGGCATGGTCGACCACGAGTCGATGCGGGCCTTGCGCCACTCGAGACAGATAGGCCCACGCGAGTCGGCGTGCGTCGTGCGTCATGCCACGCCCCTGTCGCGGAAATCCAGCGCTGCTCCGACCTCGTCGGCACCGGGAACCGTGCCCCCGGCGAGGTCGTTCAACGTCCACGCCACCCGTATCGCTCTGTCTGCTCCCCGCGCGGTCAACGATCCGTTCCGCAACGCGCGCTCCACCGGCGCGAGCGTCGACCGCGCCAGGCGGAATCGTTGCCGCAGAGCAGGCCCCGGGACCTCCGCATTGGTCCTCCAGCCGAAGTCCTGCCACCGCTGCGCGGCCGCATCCCTGGCTCCGGTCACTCGCGCGCGGATCTCGGTCGTGCCCTCCCCCACCTCGTCGACCAATGCTCCCGTCGCGACGCCCATCATCTGTATGCGGAGATCGACACGGTCCAGCAACGGCCCCGAGAGCTTCCCCAGATACTTGCGCCGCGCAGTGGGCGCACAGACACAGTCGACCTGTCGCGCAGGTGCGCACGGGCACGGGTTCGCCGCCAGAACCAGCTGAAATCGAGCCGGATATCTCGCCACACCGTCTCGACGAGCAATGCGAATCTCACCGTCCTCCAACGGAGTCCGCAGAGCCTCCAGTACGCGAACGCTCATCTCGGCGCACTCGTCCAGAAACAGGACTCCTCGATGCGCGCGACTGACCGCGCCCGGTTTGGCCATTCCCGTTCCACCCCCCACCAGAGCGCTGACCGACGTCGAATGATGAGGTGCAATGAACGGCGGCGAGGTGATGAGCGGGCGCGCGGTGGTCAACAGACCGGCCACCGAATGGATGGCCGTCACCTCGAGCGCCTCGGACTCGGTCAGCGGCGGCAGAATCCCCGGAAGACGCTGCGCCAACATCGTTTTGCCGATACCCGGCGGACCGGTCAGCATGATGTGATGCGCTCCGGCGGCCGCTACCTCCAGAGCCCACCGCGCATCCGCCTGCCCGGCCACATCGCTGAGATCGGGATAGGTCTCCTGATGCCACTCGGTCGGCACCGGCGATTCCAAGCCCTGCTCGCCGCGAAGCCACGCCACGACATCCCCAAGCGAGCCTGCGCCCAGCACGTCGATACCGTCCACCAGTCCCGCCTCGGGTAGACACTGCATCGGGACCACCACCCGTTGCCAGCCCGCCCCTTTGACAGCAAGCACCCCGGGCAAGACCCCGCGAACTGGCCTCAGCCTGCCGTCCAGAGCAAGTTCGCCCAGAAACACTGTCTCCGAGAGACACCCGCGCGGGATGGCCTTCGCCGCATCGAGAACAGACAACGCGAGAGCGAGGTCGTACACCGATCCGCCTTTGGGCAGCGTTGCGGGTGACAGTGCGAGAATCACCCGACTGTCCGGCCACGTGCCACCCGAGTTCTTCACGGCTGCTTTCACGCGATCTCGTGATTCGTTCAGTGCAGTATCGGGCAGGCCGACCAGATGTGTACCCGGAAGCCCTTGCCCGATATCGGCTTCGATCTCCACCAGCACACCGTCGACACCGTTGACCGCAACCGAATGCGCTCTTCCGAGCGGCATCAGAACGCAGCCCGGATGTGAGTGATCACCGGATTGTCGTCTCGCCCGACCACGATAGCGATCACGTCGAATCTGATCTGAACCCAAGGACCTTGTTGCAGGGCAAGCCACGACAATGCGAGCCCTCTGATTCGTACCTGTTTCGTGTAGGTGACAGCCTCGGCCGGGGTTCCATAACCAACTCCCGAGCGCGTCTTCACCTCGACGAACACCATCGTGTCACCGTCGCGCGCAATGATGTCGAGCTCACCGGATCGATGCCGCCAGTTCCGCTCGATCACCTCGAGTCCGATGTCCTCGAGATGGCGCACCGCGAGGTCCTCACCGCGCGCACCGAGTTCCTGATTGGTCGCCATATCCGCATTCCTCCACTCTGCGGCCGTACTTCGCGGCCGATTCGTGCTACCGAAGGTGGCACGTCCGAATCGAGGAGAAACAATGAAAGCGCAGGTGGGTGATCACCCTGTGGACAACTGCTCGCCTGTGGACGAACGGGCAGATGTGAGAGACCTGTTGCCGGAATTGTCAGACCGTCGTGCACGGCTTGGACCAGCTCGCCGGCCGGGTGGCAGCGGTCATCACACGCATGAATCCAAGGACCCCCACACGCACAAAACTCCGCCCGAAACGAAAATTCGGACGGAGCTGATGCTCAGCGTCGGCACACGAAATCGAATGCCGGTAGAGCGTTTTCGGGCACCGAGGTAAACGGTGCTACCACATGGTCAGTGGGCAGCCTCGTATGCTGCCTGCACGTCCTGACTGATGCGGCCGCGAGCACTGACCTCGTGGCCGTTCTCGCGTGCCCATGCCCGAATGTCCTGAAGATCGACTTTGCCGCGAACCGGTGCCGGAGTAGCGCCGCCCTTGCGCGTACGGCGTCCGGAGACCTTCTCTGCGTGCTCGATCCAGAAAGCCAACTGTTCGTGCAATTCGTTCGCATGCTTGAGGTTCAAATCGATGCGGTACTGGTTTCCACCGATGCCGAATTCGATGGATTCACCTTGACCGTCTTTGATTACCGATCCATCGACATCGTCGATCATCTGAACAAGCGTCTTGCGTGCCATCTCGTACCTCTTACACGTCTGGGGGATGTGATATTCAAGTTCTACCACCCATTCTCGTATGTGTGCAAAGAAGTTGCAGGTGTTACGCGACGCGTCGAACTTACGAATATCACCCCAGATATGGCCTCACATTTCGAGAAAATAGACCTCGAAATCGAATACTTTTGTCACACAGTTACTTTCGCGGCTCGAATCTACCGCGCCGCCCTCTGCCAGAGGTGGCTCTCCGCCGAAACCAACGATGAAACAGGACACACGGAACGATTTGGTCGGCTGTCCAATTTTTTTCGACAATCACGATCGACACCGTCGACTATCGGTGCGGCGACTCGTCGGCGTGAGGCCGGGCGTTGTTCACCCGTACGCGAACCGCCGTCGACTGCCGATGTGCCACGGCGTTCGCCGCAACACGCTATTCCGGAAGGCGTAGGTCGGGTTTGTCCAGCTCTTCGATGTTAACGTCTTTGAACGTGATCACTCGGACATGCTTGACGAAACGGGCGGGGCGGTACATGTCCCACACCCACGAATCCGACATCCTCAATTCGAAGTAGATTTCACCGTCGGCGTTGTGCGGAATGAGTTCGACGGAGTTCGCCAGATAGAACCGACGTTCGGTTTCGACCACGTAGTTGAACTGACCTACGATGTCCCGATACTCGCGATACAGCGAGAGCTCCATCTCGGTTTCGTACTTTTCGAGATCTTCGGCACTCATCGGTCTCTTTCATCCTCCAGTCGGGCGTGAGAAGTAATCATCGCGCACCTGCGTCGCGGCAGTCCATTCGCCCCACGGCGTCGTCGTCTCGCGGGGAGCCTGCGGCCGCCGCAGCGACATTCGCATACGACATTCGATGTTCTCTGCTGGGGCCGAGAGCAATCATGGCGGCCGAATGAGCCCGCGTGCTGTAGCCCTTGTGAACGGCGAATCCGTAGCCCGGAATCTCCTCGTCCATCTGCACCATCAACCGATCACGCGAGACCTTTGCCAACACGCTCGCGGCAGCGATGCACGCGGCGGTGGCGTCGCCGCCGATCACCGGTAGCGACGGAATTGGCAGGCCGGGCACCCGGAAGCCGTCGGTGAGCACGTACCCGGGAGTCACTCCGAGCCCGGCAACTGCGCGACGCATTCCCTCGATGTTCGCCACGTGCACCCCGATGCGATCGACTTCGGCAGCGTCTATGAACACCACGCTCCATGCAAGCGCCAGCTTCTGAATCTTGGGGAACAGTTTCTCGCGTCGACGCTCGGTCAACTTCTTCGAGTCGTCCAGATCGGCCAGCGCGGCATGGGCGCGAGCGCCGAGTACACATGCCGCGACCGTCAACGGACCGGCACACGCTCCCCTACCTGCCTCGTCGACACCCGCAACCGGCCCGAGACCGCCGCGTTCCAAAGCCGACTCCATCGTCCGCAACCCGGCGGCTCGCCGGATGACCGGACGTGGCGGCCACGACGACCGCGTCAGAGTCGCTCGAACACGAGGCGCGCGGCGGGGGGCCGTCGTCATCGACCTTGGATGTCGGGAGAATCGAGGAGTCCGGTCCGTGACGGGGGCAGGGCGATGAAGACAGCCTTGCCGATCACGTTGTCGAGCGGCACAGTCCCGGTGAATTCGTCCGTGATGTGATAGCGGGAGTCTCGTGAGTTGCTCCGGTTGTCTCCCATCACCCAGATGTTGCCCTCGGGGACGGTCACGGGGTCGAAGCAGCGTCCCGACTTCAGCTCGGTGTCACACGTCATCGTGCCCGGGGCGAACGGGAAATCCATCTGAATGTACGGCTCGTCCAACGGCTTCCCATCGACGAGTACTCGGCCCTGATCGTCACAGCACTCGACGGTCTGACCGCCGGTGGCAATGACGCGTTTGACCAGATCGTTCTCGTCCGGAGCGACGACTCCGATCAAGGAGCCCACTTCCTGGGCCCCGCGGATGACCGAGTTGTCGGAGCGCTGCGAGACGAATTCGTCGTTCCACGAATCCGGACCACGAAAGACGACGATGTCGCCGGGCTTCGGGTCACCGAAGCGGTACCCGATCTTTTCCACCACGATCCGGTCGCCGGTACAGCCCGCGCAGCCGTGCAGAGTCGGCTCCATCGACTCGGATGGGATCAGGTACACCCGAGCGACGAATGTTTGGAGCAGAAAACTCAACACCAGCGCTACCAGAATGAGAATCGGAAGCTCTCGCCAGAACGATCGGGGCTTGCGATCCCGACGCTCGTTCTGCGAAGAGTCGTCGTCGGGCTCGTCGGTCGGATCCTGTGGGGACTGCGTCACGTCAACAGGTTAGCCGGAACGCTGGTCTGCGCGGCCGGACGGTCTGTGCACCGGCGTTTCGGACCGGCCGAGACGCATCATGCCGCGTCGCCCGAGAGGGCGACGCGGCATGATGGGAGCTATATGGATCCGGGCGGAACCAATCAGCGCTTTTCCTTGATCTTGGCGGCCTTGCCACGCAGATCGCGGAGGTAGTAGAGCTTGGCGCGACGGACGTCACCGCGAGTGAGGACCTCGAACTGCGCGATGTTGGGGCTGTGCACCGGGAAGGTGCGCTCGACGCCGACGCCGAACGAGACCTTACGAACCGTGAAGGTCTCGCGAACGCCACCGCCCTGACGCCGGATGACGACGCCCTTGAAGATCTGAATACGCTCCTTCGAGCCTTCGATGACCTTGACGTGCACGTTCAGGGTGTCGCCGGGGCGGAAATCGGGGATGTCGCCACGCAGCGACTGATTGTCGAGAAAGTCCAGAGTGTTCATCGGTTGTGCCATCCTTGCGTTCTGCGCTTGAGTAGAGGAACCGAGCGGCTCGCAGACTGCGCGGCTCGACTGGTTCGTACTCCGAGTGAGGTCCGTGCCTGCTAGAGGCAACCCGACCATTGTGCCAGACCATCATGCCTACGGAGAAATCGACTCCGCGCGGGGTGAGACGGCAGCGCCCGACACCGGTGCCGGCACCACGACGCGCGCCAACTCGTCCTCGGTGGCCTCGCGTGCATGGACGATGCTGGGCTTGCCCGCGATTGCGTCCTGCAAATAGATCTTGGCTCTGATCAGCGGTCTGCGCCAGCGCTTCTCACGTCGCAGAGCTCTCTCCATCTTTTTCGGCCTGCTGGTGTAGCGCCACCTCGCCCACGGCGCGCTCGGTCTGCTCAGTCGAATCGCCGCCAACACGAGGATCGGCAGGACGAACAGCCCTACCAACCCGGTCCAGATCTTTCCCTTGAGCAGAACGATGACACCGAGAGCCAAGTTGGCCAATGCCAGTACCGCCAGTGTCCCGCGAACCCACGGATCCGGATCGGCTCGAAAGCTCGCCGGGCTCAGGAGCGCCAAGGGGTGGAACCCGAGGAGCAACAGTCCCGTGAACGCCACCGCAGCGAACACTGCGTCGACCGACGTACGACCCTGTTCGGACCAATAGACGTCGCGGAGGTAGAAGATCAATGCGAACTCGTCGAGAACGAGCGCGGCCCCGATGCCGAAGATGGCGGCCAGGACCGCGCCGATCGTCTGCGATCCGTCCACATACACCGCGATGAGACCGATCCCTGCCAGCAACATCAGCACGATCCCGAACACGACGTGATGTATGTGCTGCCCACCGGGCGTGATGTTGCCGGGCCACCATTTCACGTCCGCGCGAATCATCCTGACGCTGAGGCGGATCAACAGAAATCCGACCAGCAGACCCAACAGGAAGCAGAGAAGCGGAAGACGACCGTGATCGATGACCCCGTGTTGCAACCACCTCACGTGCGTCTCACGTCCTTCCTACCGAACGACCGGCGAGTCGGACTTCACACTATTCGTGATTCGGGCAGCCCAGGACGGCATCGACCATCGAGCAGTCGCTATTTTCCGAATCCAGCCTTCCGGAGCGCGTCCGCCATCGAACCGGCCGCCGGTGCGGCCTGTTGAGCACCACCGCGGCGCTCTCGCTGGGGTCGTGAGTCTCGTCCCCGATTGCCCTGGTCGGCACCGCCGGCTCGCCCCTGGCCCCGCGGTCGTTCTCCCTGCTGTCCGCGGGGGGCGTCCTTTCCGGTGGAGGCCCCAGGCTCGTCGTCCAGTCGCAGGCTCAATCCGATGCGCTGACGAGGGAGGTCCACCTCCATGACCTTGACGCGTACGACGTCACCGGACTTGACGACCTCACGCGGATCCTTGACGAAGTTGTGCGACATCGCCGAGACGTGAACGAGACCGTCCTGATGCACACCGACGTCGACGAAAGCACCGAACGCCGCCACGTTCGTCACCACGCCTTCGAGCGTCATGCCCGGCTTCAGGTCGGCCACCTTCTCGATACCGGCCGCGAAAGTCGCGGTCTTGAACTCCGGACGCGGGTCGCGTCCCGGCTTCTCCAACTCGGAGATGATGTCGGTGACAGTGGGCAACCCGAATCGTTCGTCGACGAATTCCGCGGGATCGAGGCGGCGCAGGAGAGCCGTGTTGCCGACCACTTCACGCACTCCGACGCCGGCCTTTCCGACGATGCGTCGGACTACGGGGTACGCCTCCGGGTGCACACTCGACCGATCGAGTGGGTCCTCGCCCCCGGAGATGCGGAGGAATCCGGCGCACTGCTCGAAAGCCTTGGGGCCCAGGCGCGGTACGTCCTTGAGGGTGCTGCGGCTGGCGAACGGTCCGTTCTGGTCGCGGTGCGCCACGATGCTCTCGGCGAGCGAGCCGGCAATTCCCGATACCCTCGACAGCAGGGGCACCGACGCTGTATTGACGTCGACGCCGACCGCGTTCACGGCATCTTCGACCACGGCTCCGAGTGAGCGAGCGAGCAGAGTTTCGGAGATGTCGTGCTGATACTGGCCGACGCCGATGGACTTGGGATCGATCTTGACCAGCTCGGCCAACGGATCCTGCAGCCTGCGAGCGATCGAGACCGCTCCACGGATCGAGACGTCGAGCTCGGGCAGCTCACTCGAGGCGTACGCCGACGCCGAATACACCGAGGCACCGGCCTCGGAGACCACCACTTTGGTCAGATTCGCAGCCGGGAACTTGGAAATCAATTCGGCTGCCAGAGAGTCGGTTTCACGTGACGCCGTACCGTTTCCGATAGCGATGAGCTCCACTTCGTGCTTGGCCGCGAGGCCGGCGAGGGTGGCCAGTGCCTGATCCCACTTGCCCTGCGGCTTGTGGGGATAGATCGTGTCGTAGTCGACGACCTTTCCGGTGGCGTCGACGATGGCGACCTTGGTGCCGGTACGGAAGCCCGGGTCGAGGCCCATCGTGGTGCGGTTGCCCGCAGGCGCGGCGAGCAGCAGATCCTTGAGGTTGCTCGCGAACACGTCGACGGCGTCCTTCTCGGCGGATTGACGCAGTCGCATCCGGGTATCGAGTGAAACCGTCACCAGCATCTTCGTGCGCCACGCCCAACGGACGGTATCGAGCAACCACTTGTCGGCGGGCCGTCCTCGATTCGCGATCCCGAACTTGGTGGCGATCCGACCCTCGTAGACGCTGGGCACCCCGGGTGTCGGTTCTTCGCGCTCGGGCTCGAATCCGAGTGAGAGTATTTCTTCCTTTTCGCCTCGGAGGGTGGCGAGAATGCGATGCGAGGGCAGGCTCGTGAACGGTTCGGAGAACTCGAAGTAGTCGGAGAACTTGGCACCCTCCTCCTCCTTGCCCTTGCGAACGGTGGCAACGAGTTTGCCGGAGGTCCACATGAGTTCGCGCAGTTCACCCACCAGGTCGGCGTCCTCGGCGAAACGCTCGACGAGAATTGCGCGTGCGCCGTCGAGCTGCTCCTGGTCGAATTGCGCAGGATCGGTGGTGGGGTCGGAGAACAGCGCATCGGCCACGGGCTCGTGCCCCGCTTCACGCGCGATCTGGGCTTTCGTCCGACGCTTCGGCTTGAACGGCAGATAGATGTCCTCGACGCGAGCCTTGGTATCGGCCAGCATCAATGATTGTTCGAGGGCGTCGTCGAGCTTGCCCTGACTGCGGATGGATTCGATGACGGCATCTCTTCGCTCGTCGAGCTCGCGCAGGTACCGCAGCCGCTCGTCGAGCTGCCGCAGCTGCGCATCGTCGAGGGTGCCGGTGACCTCCTTGCGGTACCGCGCGATGAACGGGACCGTCGAGCCGCCGTCGAGCAGTTCCACGGCGGCCCGAACCTGTTCTTCACGAACATCGAGTTCTTCGGCTATGCGCTTGTTCACAGATTTCAGAGCAGTGGTCACGGCGATGGACCCTACCGCTAATGTGGGACAGGTCGGTCAGCGGTTCAACGTCTGGGAGAGATGCACGCATGGTCAGGGTGTCTCGCTTCCTGACTGTCGTCTGCACCGCACTGCTGTTCACCGCAGGTTGCTCGGTTCCACCGGACAATCGACCCGGCGATCCCGCCGCGAAAGCAACCGCCGAGCCCTCAGCGTCACCCTTTCCCGACATGCAGAAGGTCGACGGCGTCGCTCTCGAAGCCCGAATCCCCATGGCGATCGCGTCGGCGCAGGCTCGCGGTGCCGACGTCGACTTCGCATTACTGGACCGCCAGACCGGTTCCTTCTACAGCAGCAACGCCGACGTACAGGTCGAAACTGCATCGGTGTCCAAGCTCTTCATCGCCGACGAAGTGATGTTCCGGGCGCAAACCGAGAACCGCCCTGTCTCGGTCGACGAACTGAGCACCATGACCGACATGTTGGAATTCTCCGACGACAACGCTGCGTACACCCTCTGGTACCGCTACGGCACGTCGGACATAGTGCGCGCAGTCGCGGCCCGATACGGTTTGCAACGCACCACCGCACCGGGCGACGATCAGTGGTACAACACCGAAACCACGCCGAGCGACCTGGTCGGGTACTACGCGGGCTTGCTCAACGGCAGCGGTGGACTGACGACTGCGTCGACGGACGTGATCATCGGCATGCTGCGGCGTTCGGCACCGATTGCCGCGGACGGCTACAAGCAGCATTTCGGAATCGTCGACGGTCTACCGGGCGAGAGCGTGCACGCAGTCAAACAGGGCTGGATGTGCTGTGTCGCCGATCGCTGGGTGCACCTGTCCACCGGGACGATAGGCGTCGACAATCGCTATCTGCTGGCTCTCTCGTCACGAGAGGACATCTTCTACGCCGACGACATGGAGAGCTATCCGGACACCGCAGTGGTCGATGTGAGCGATGATGCCAGTGCTCTGCATGCCAGGGACACTCTCACCGGATTCGTCTCGATGCTCTTCCCTGGCGGCACTGTCAGCTGAATTGCTCAGTCGCCGAGCAGATCCGGGCGACGCTCGGCGGTGCGTGTCAACGACTGGGCACGACGCCACGCCGCTATCTTCGCGTGATCGCCGGAGAGAAGGACGTCGGGAACGTCGAGTTCACGCCACCGGGCCGGACGCGTGTAGCTCGGCCCTTCGAGCAGACCGTCGGAGAACGAATCCTCTTGGTGCGACTGTTGATTGCCGAGCACTCCGGGCATGAGTCGAACTACCGCCTCGGCCATCACCAGGACGGCCGCCTCACCGCCGATGAGCACGTAGTCGCCGATACTGACTTCTTCGACGCGGACGCGGCGCGACGCATCGTCGAAGACCCGCTGATCGATACCCTCGTACCTCCCGCAGGCGAACACCAGATGCTGCTCGGTGGACCACCGTTCGGCTGTGCGTTGGGTGAACGGAACACCGGCAGGAGTGGGAACGACGAGGAGTGAATCCTCGGTCAGAACGTGGTCGAGGGCGTCGCCCCAGACAGTTGGCTTCATGACCATGCCAGGTCCGCCGCCGTAGGGTGAATCGTCGACGGCCTTGTGCACGTCATGGGTCCACGATCGCAGATCGTGGACCTCCACCGAGACAATACCGCGGTCGATTGCCTTGCCCAACAAAGCCGTTCGCAGCGGCGTCAGATACTCGGGAAAAATGGTGACGACGTCGAGACGCACGATCTACTCCGGGTCCAGCAGGCCCTCGGGCGGATCGATCTGGATCGTCTTGTCGGCCAACGACACCGACGTCACGATCGCCGCCACGAAGGGAACGAGAATTTCGGCGCGGGTGTCTCCGCCGAAACCGGGCCCCGGCGTGATGGAGAGCAACTCACCCGCTGCCGAGTGCAGTACCTCTCGGACCGTCCCCACTGCCGAGCCGTCGGACAGAACGACAGTGAGTCCTTCGAGCTCGTGATCGTAGAATTCGTCCGGATCATCGGACGGCGGAAGATCCGTGGACTCGACGACGAACAGGGTTCCGCGGATCTGATCGGCGGACGTTTTGTCGTCGATACCGTTCAGACGCAGCAGAAGCCGCCCGGAGTGTTCCCGGACGGCGTCCACCGTGTACGAGGCGGGAGCAGCATTCGATCGGGGCTTGCGGCCGCGAAGAACGGTCCCTATTGCGAAGCGATCGTCGGGGTCGTCGGTGCGAACCTCGACGACGACTTCGCCTTTGATGCCGTGCGACTTTGCAACACGGCCGATGACCAGCTCCATGATTGTGTGCGTGACCTAGTGGTCCGTGTCGACCACATCGACACGAATGCCGCGACCACCGATACCCGAGACGAGCGTGCGCAGCGCCGTGGCGGTGCGACCGCCGCGACCGATGACCTTGCCCAGATCGTCGGGGTGCACGTGAACCTCCACGGTGCGGCCACGACGGCCGGTGATCATCTCGACGCGAACGTCATCGGGATTGGCGACGATGCCGCGAACGAGATGTTCGACGGCATCGGCGACAACGGCACTCACTTCTCAGCAGCCTCGGCGGCCGGTGCGTCTGCGGTCTCGGTTGCTGCGACGTCGGTGCTCTCGGCAGCGGCGTCGTCGGACTTCGGAGCCTTCTTCTTCTTCGCCGTGGTGGCCTCGCCCTGGGGCTCGGAATCGGCCTGCGCCAGTGCGGCGTTGAACAGGTCGAGCTTCGACGGCTTGGGCTCGGCGACACGGAGGGTTCCCTCGGTGCCGGGCAGACCCTTGAACTTCTGCCAGTCGCCGGTGATCTTCAGCAGGGCCTCGACAGGCTCGGTCGGCTGCGCGCCGACGCCAAGCCAGTACTGCGCGCGCTCGGAGTTGATCTCGATGACGCTGGGGTCCTGCTTGGGCTCGTACGTGCCGATGGTCTCGATCGCACGGCCGTTGCGGCGGGTGCGGGCGTCGGAGATGACGACGCGGTAGTGCGGGGTGCGGATCTTGCCGATACGCATGAGCTTGATCTTGACAGCCATGTTCTGGTGGAGCCTTTCGAGAGTTGGTCACGGCGCAATTCAGCGGTTCGCACGGCATGCGAACCCGGTTTTGCGTTGAAGGTTGTTGTGACCGCCGCGCGGTACGTAACCGGAAGACGGGCGAACAGCTGTTCATTGTGCCAGACGAGCACCGCGAACCGTGAATCGCCCTTGGCGACGACGCGATCAGGCCAGCAGGATCACCAGGGCAGGCAGGGTGTTGTTCATCGAGTGGGCCGTGGTCGACGCGACGATCGAGCCGGACCGCATTCTGGCGATGCCGATCGCCAGTCCACCCCACAGCAGGACCACGAATCGCCACCATTCACGATGCCAGACGGCGAACACGACCGCGGTGATCGTGAGTACGACCCATCGATTGCCCAGCCAGGCCATCGGCATCGGGCGGGTGCGCTTCTCGAGCGCGCCCCACAGCATGCCGCGAAACATCGTTTCCTCGCAGATCGGTGCGCCGATCCAGATCCACACGGCCAGAGCGACTTTCCATCCGACAGCTGTATCCGTGACGTTGCCCAGTGGGGTCTGGTCCTCGAGGTCGAGGCTCGACAAGAGCACCAGCGCGAGAAGCAGACCGCCGACGACCGCGACACCACCCCAGGCCAATCCGGATCGAAGCTGACCGAGCAGTTCGGAACTGGATCTGGGAAGACCGAAATCCACGACGGGACCGTTGCCACGAGACATCGAGATCGCCACGGCCAGTCCTGCGGCCAGCAGGCTCGGAATCATGATGCCTACGACGAACAGAGCAGAGGTCTCGGTCGTGACGACGAGTCCGAGGAGCAGGAAGCCCGCCAGATTGAGGCCGAGAACGAGCGCTGCCGCCGGCAGTCCCCATCGCTGACCGCGCTGACGCTGCTGATTGGCCTGTTCGGCCCGCCAGTAGGTCTCGGACAGGCCCGAGCCTTGTTGCTGAACGTTGTTCATCGGGGCCATTCCGGCCCAGCTCGGGCGGTTCGGGTCGAACTGCCCGCCGCCATTGGACGGATCAGTCATCACCGGCCTCCGATCTGCTCGTCGTGCGTGACCCTCTGTCGGTCACGCGTCCGCGCAGAATCACCAGCTCCGGGTTGGCCAGCACGTCCGGTCCACCGCGCGGATCCTCCGCGTAGACGACGAGGTCTGCGGGTGCGCCGTGCTCGAGTCCCGGTCGTCCCAGCCAGGACCGGGCGTCCCAGCAGGCAGCACCGAGGGCGTCCGTCGGAGAGAGACCGACGCGCGTGAGTGCCGCGACCTCGTCGGCGATGCGACCGTGTGCGATGGACCCACCGGCATCGGTTCCCGCGTAGATGGGAATCCCGGCATCATGGGCCCGGCCGACGGTGTCGGCGACGCGCGCGTGCAGCGCCCGCATGTGCCGGGCGTAGACGGGGTACCGGGTGGCGGAATCCGCGATTCCGGGAAACGTCTCGATGTTGATGAGCGTCGGCACCAGAGCGGTTCGGTGATCGACCATCATCTCGATGGTCTCGTCGGTCAGACCGGTGCCGTGTTCGATGCAGTCGATTCCCGCCGCAATCAGTCCGGGAAGCGCATCTTCACCGAATACATGGGCGGTCACCCGCGCGCCCTCGGCATGAGCAGCGGCTATGGAGTCGACCAGGATCGAGTCGGTCCACAGCGGCCGCAGATCGCCTGCCGAGCGATCTATCCAATCGCCGACGAGCTTGACCCAGCCGTCACCGAATCGCGCTTGCTGTGCAACGGCCTCGGGCAGCTGAGACTCGTCCTCGATGTCGATGGCCAGACCCGGTATGTATCGCTTCGGCGATGCGATGTGTCGGCCTGCTCTGATGATTCGAGGAAGGTCGTCTCGCTCGTCCAACTCGCGGGTGTCGACCGGAGACCCCGCGTCGCGAAGCAGCAACGCGCCGACGCCTCGCTCGGTGTGTGCCTGACGGATCGAGCCGGGCAGGTCCGTGTGTCCCCCGCCGTACTCGATTCCCACATGACAGTGGGCATCGACGAGACCGGGCAGAATCCAACCGCCGTCGTACACGAAATCCGCGTCGGCAATCGGCTCCACGGACACGACACCGTGGTCGATCCACAGATCGATCTCGGACCCGTCCGGCAGTCCACGGCCCCGCACCCGCATCGCCGACACGTGCGTCGCTTACTTCTTCGGCAGTTTCAGCTGAGAAAGATCGATTCCCTCGAGCCCCGGTGGCAACTGGTCGAGGCCCTTGGGCATGGAGGACAGATCGGGCATACCCGCAGGCATTCCGCCCGGCATGCCGGGGAATCCACCGCGGATCTTCGGCTGTGTCGGACCGCGAGCGCCCTTCTTGCCTTTCTTGCCCTTCTTGTTGTTGCGCACCTGCTTACGCGCACCCGGCATACCCATTCGACCGGCCATGGCCGACATCATCTTGCGCGCCTCGAAGAACCGATCGACCAGCTGATTGACGTCGGACACCTTCACGCCCGAGCCGTTGGCGATACGCAGTCGCCGCGACGCGTTGATGATCTTCGGGTCGGTTCGCTCCTGCGGAGTCATGCCGCGGATGATCGCCTGAACGCGGTCGAGTTGCTTCTCGTCGACGTTGGCGAGTTCCTTCATCTGACCCGCGCCGGGCAACATGCCCAACAGATTTCCGATGGGTCCCATCTTGCGGACGGCCATCATCTGCTCGAGGAAGTCGTCGAGCGTGAGCTGTCCCGAGCCGATCTTGTTGGCGGTCGCCTCGGCCTGTTCGGCATCGAAGTGCTGCTCGGCTTGTTCGATGAGGCTGAGAACGTCACCCATGCCGAGGATCCGGCTGGCCATACGGTCGGGATGGAAGACGTCGAAGTCTTCGAGCTTCTCGCCGGTCGACGCGAACATGATGGGCTGTCCGGTCACCTCACGGACGCTGAGTGCTGCGCCGCCACGAGCATCGCCGTCGAGCTTGGTGAGCACAACGCCGGTGAAGCCGACTCCGTCGCGGAACGCCTCGGCGGTGCTGACCGCATCCTGGCCGACCATGGCGTCGAGAACGAACAAGGTTTCGTCCGGCTCGACGGCATCGCGAATCCCAGCGGCCTGACTCATCAGCTCGGTGTCGATGCCGAGGCGGCCGGCGGTGTCGACGATGACCACGTCGTACTGCTTGCTCCGCGCCTCGGCGATGCCGGCCCGCGCGACCTCGACGGGATCCGCAGCCGAGACACCGAGTGCATTGTCACCGCCGCCGATCGACGTGCCGGGATGCGGCGCGAACACAGCTGCGCCCGCGCGCTCGCCCACGATCTGGAGCTGGCTGACTGCACCGGGGCGCTGCAGGTCGCAGGCTACGAGCAACGGTGTGTGGCCCTGGCCCTTGAGCCATTTGGCGAGCTTGCCGGCCAATGTCGTCTTACCCGAGCCCTGCAGACCGGCGAGCATGATCACCGTGGGCGGGTTCTTGGCGAAGACGAGTCTGCGCGTCTCGCCGCCGAGGATGCCGACGAGCTCCTCGTTGACGATCTTGACTACTTGCTGCGCCGGGTTGAGCGCACCCGATACCTCGGCACCTTTCGCGCGGACCTTGATGCGGTTGATGAACTCCCGCACCACGGGCAGGGCCACGTCCGCTTCGAGCAGAGCCAGACGGATCTCGCGGGCCGTGGCGTCGATATCCGCACCGGACAGTCGACCTTTGCCACGCAGGTCCTTGAGAGTCCCGGCCAACCTGTCGGAAAGGGATTCGAACACCGATTGCACTCCTGAGCTAGCCGATCACCGAAAACGAGCCGAATCCGGCACGGTTACCAGACTAGCGCCAGCACGACCCGCCGTCGCTGGGGCGTGCAGCAGCCGTGTCGTTCAGCGACGGACGTGCTGCTGAGAGCTGGAGCCGAGTCAGGCGTTGCGCGCGGAATCGTTCCATGTCACTGCCACTCCCCGAGTCGAGAGCCACTGTGCGGGATCGACCTTGACGCCCGAGGGATCGTGTACCTCGAAGTGCAGATGCGGGCCGGTCGACTGGCCGCGGTTGCCGACCGTGGCGATCTGCTCGCCGGCCGAGACACGCTGACCGGGCTGCACCGAGAAATCGTTGACGTGCCCATAGACGGTCTCGGTGCCGTCGTCGTGCTTCACCTTCACCCAGAGACCGAACCCGGCTGCCGGGCCAGCGTCGACCACCGTGCCGTCGGCGGCCACGTAGATGGGGGTCCCGATGGGTGCCGCGATGTCGAGGCCGCTGTGTTGGGCACCCCATCGCGATCCGAAGTTCGACGTCAACACTCCGGCGACGGGCTGGACCGTCGACTTCTTCAACGAGCGCAGACTTTCGAGCGGCGACGTCGGCCCCGCACCAGCCGCACCGAATCCGACGTCGTCGAGCCACTGTTGGGCGGCAGCGTCCACTTCGGGGCCGAGGGCAGCGAGCGGTCCCGGAGTCGGTGCCTGTGTCGCCGTCTCCGACGGAACCGCCGACGGATTGCCCTGTGGTGCCGGAGTCAGGTCCGGTGCGGCCTGCGTCGGCGCACCGACGGGTGGCGCGAGCTGCGGTGGCAGGAACTGTGGGGGTACGAACTGTGGGACCTCGAACTGCGGTAGCTCGAATCCCGCGGGCAGCAGACCTTCCGGGATGGCGAAGGGAAAACCTGCTGCGGGCGGCTCGGGAATCGGAGCGGCGCCCGCGGTACCTGCACCCATCGTCGTCGCGCCGACGACGATGGCACCGGTAGCCGCGACGATGGTCGCGGCTCGTCGACCGGTATCCGGGGTCACTTCTGCGGCGCGGTGCTTGCCGGACGTCGCGTCCGTTGCTGTGTCGGCCGGTGTGTAGATGTTCGACCGTCGATGGGATCCCACAGTTCGTGCCTCTCGCTAAAGCAGTGGAGCCTGCAGGAACGACTCTCTGTTCCGGCAGTGTGGAGTCTGCAGAAGTGATCTCGCCGAGTCGTCCTGCGTGTGGTGACGAACATAACAAACTGATATCGGAGGTAAACCCACCGGCTGAAAGTTCGTGAGAAGTCACCACGGCGGGTGGGTGAGTCGGTCGATTCCGAGCTGTGGTCAGGTGCCTTCCGGCTTTTCCGGAGGCTTGGGCGGTTCCGGTGCCGGTACAACCGCGAGCAAGGCTCGTTCGAGATCCTCTCGGACCGCCCTGCTGTCCTCGCCCGCCAGGTCGATGCAGAAGGAATCGACGACCGAGCTGCCCAGTGTCGACACGCGCGCCCAGCGAATATCGGAGCCTTGCTGCTCGATGGCACTCGCCAGCCGACAAAGCAGTCCGAGCCTGTCTTCTGCTCGTAGTTCGAGTACCACCTGACCTGGTTCGTGGTCGTCGAACCACAGGACCCTGGGCGGAGCCTGGGCGTACAGAACCGGCACCGCCGAATCCTCGCCGTCGTCTTCGACGGTCTCGGCTCGGGCGTCGCGTTCTTTCGCGTCCAGTACCGAAACGAGGTCGAGCTCACCCGCCTGAGCACGGATGATCTCCTGTCGGAGCAGACCCGCCTGCGGCGGCGCTCCGAACAGCGGTGCCACGTCGAACGAGTTGATCGCCGACCCCTCGTGACTGCCCAGCGAAGCCGAGAGCACACGCAGTGAGTGCAGCGCCAGCACTCCTGCAGCGTCCGACAGCAGTCCCGGCGTGTCGGGCGCCACGACCGTGACGACGAAGGTGTGCAGACCGTCGGTCGGCGCGATGTCGACGTGCACACCTCCCCGCGCGGCCAGCTCGATGTGAGCGGGGTCGAGTGGATCCGGGGACGGCAGAGACTCCCCCGCCATCACCAATCGACAGCGTCGCACGAGCTCGCGAATGAGCGATGCCTTCCAGTCCCCCCAGACTCCGGGACCTGTGGCGAGCGAATCCGCCTCGGCGAGAGCATGAAGCAGCTCCAGCAGGATGGTGTCGGCACCGAGTGCGTCGACGACGGTCTGCACCGTTGCGGGGTCGTCGAGGTCGCGCCGGGTGGCGGTCTCCGGCAGCAGCAGGTGATACCTCACCATCGAGGTCAGCAGGGCGACGTCGGACGGCCACAGCCCGAGCCTGTTACCGATCTGGATTGCGAGATCTGCACCGACGACGCTGTGGTCGCCGCCGCGCCCCTTGCCTATGTCGTGTATCAGCGCGCCGAGAACGAGCAGATCCGGACGGGCAACTCGGGTGGTCAATGCGCTTGCGTAGGCGGCAGTTTCGACCAGATGGCGATCGACGGTCCACGTGTGCACCGCATCTCGGGGCGGTAGGTCACGCACTGCGCCCCACTCCGGAATGAGGCGGCCCCACAGGCCGGTTCGATCGAGCGCTTCGATGGCCGCGATGGCTTTGCGACCCGATCCGAGCAACACCAGCAGATCGTTCAGAGCCTCCTTCGGCCAGGGCTCGCGAAGTTCGGGGGCGCTGTCCGACAACCGGTTCAATGTCGATGCCGACATCGGCATTCCGGTCTGTGCCGATGCCGCGGCGACGCGCATGATCAGGCCAGGGTCCTTGTTCGGTCGTGCGTCACGGGCGAGCACCACCTCGCCGGCGTGTTCGACGACCCCCTCGTCCAGCGGACGACGAACCGGCACTCGACGAAGACGTGAAAGGCCTTTTCTCGGAAGCGAATTACCCGCAGTGCGCAATCCGACATCGACCGAATAGCTGATGGTGCGAGCCGAATCGCTCAGCACGCGTGCAAGATCGAAGCGATCACCGATGCGGAGTGCGGCACCGATTTCGTCGGCGTCCTGCGCGCGCAGTTGATCCCGCGCTCGGCCGGCCACCCGGTGTAGTTCGGTGCGGACGTCCAGAAGTCTTCCGTGCGCGAACGCCAAACCACCACCTGGTGATTCGGGTCCGAGGCCGGGCATTCCATCGGTGAGCTGGGCAATGGAGAGGGCATCGAGAAGCTGTACGTCACGTAATCCGCCGCGACCATTCTTGAGCTCGGGCTCGGCGCGATGCGCGATTTCACCGCTACGCGCCCATCGACCGTGAGTCTGCGTGATCAGCTCGTCGAAGCGTCCACGAATTCCAGTGCGCCACTGGCGACGTACGCCGCCGATCAGCAGATTGCTCAACTCGACGTCACCGGCGATATGGCGGGCCTCGAGCATCCCGAGCGATGCCGTCAGATCGGCTGCGGCTACCTGTAGAGCCTGCGGCACCGTGCGCACACTGTGATCGAGCTTGATATGGGCGTCCCACAGTGGATACCAGAGCTTGTCGGCGACGTCGGCCACGATTCGCGGTTCGAGATCGTCGTGCAGAAGTATCAGATCCAGATCCGAATACGGCAGCAGTTCACGGCGCGCCAATCCGCCTACAGCGACGATCGCGAAGCCCGAGTCCGGTTTGATCCCCAGCTCTGCACCTTTGGTGGTCAGCCAGAACTCGTGGAGATCGACCAGAGCCTGCCTCAGCGACGGAGCATCGAGGCGACGGTTGCGCGTGCCGCCGTCGAGTAGTTGTTTTCTGGCGCGAGCGAGATCTGCTGCAGCATCGCTCGTGCCCTTCGATGCAGAGCCCGTGGAGACCGAAGGCCCCGATCCTGACGCTTTCGCGCCAGAACCGGGGCCCCCGGCCCGAGACCCTTTGGGGTCAGAGTGCATCGGCGCCACGTTCTCCGGTGCGGACTCGGATGACCGAATCGACCGGGGAAACCCAGACTTTGCCGTCACCGATCTTGCCGGTGCGAGCGGCTTCGACGATGACCTCGACGACCTTCTCGACAGCGGCGTCGTCGACGACTACCTCGACACGCACCTTGGGAACGAAGTCGACCGAGTACTCCGCGCCTCGGTACACCTCGGTGTGGCCCTTCTGACGGCCGTAGCCCTGAACTTCACTCACCGTCATTCCGAGTACGCCGGCCTGCTCCAGCCCCGTCTTGACGTCCTCCAGGGTGAACGGTTTGACGATTGCCGTGATCAGCTTCATTTTTGATTCCCTTCACAAGACCTCGAGTGCCCGTTGTCGTACGGTGCAGCGTTCACGTCTATCTCTACCTTGTCAGGCGAAATCATATGCAGTCTCAGCGTGCTCGGCTTCGTCGATGCCATTGGCCTCTTCCTCGTCCGATACGCGCCAGCCGAGAGGCTTGAGCGCGAACGCGATCACCGCGGTGACGATCGCGGTGAAGATCAGCGCGAACAGTGCAATGACGATCTGCACCACGAGCTGCTTGTAGTCACCGCCGTAGAAGAGACCGGTCTCGGATCCGAGGAAACCGATTCCGATGGTGCCCCACAAGCCTGCAACGAGGTGCACGCCGACGACGTCGAGCGAGTCGTCGTAGCCGAACTTGAATTTGAGGCCCACTGCCAGCGCAGAGAGAACGCCGGCGATGACGCCCAGGATCATGGCACCGACGGGCGTCAGTGCACCTGCGGCCGGAGTGATGGCGACCAGACCGGCGACGATGCCCGAGGCAGCGCCGAGGCTGGTGGCGTGCCCGTCACGAATACGCTCGGTGATGAGCCAGCCTGCGATGGCCGCTGCGGTGGCCGCCGTGGTGTTGACCCAGGCCAATCCGGCGATGCCGTCGGCTGCGAAGGCCGAGCCGGCGTTGAACCCGAACCAACCGAACCACAGCAGTGCTGCACCGAGCATCACGAACGGCAGGTTGTGCGGGCGGTAGGCAACCTTGCCGAAGCCCGCGCGCTTGCCGATGATGATCGCGAGAATCAGGCCTGCGATACCAGCGTTGATGTGCACGACCGTGCCGCCGGCGAAGTCGATCGGGGCGACGTTCGCAACCAGTCCGCCCTCACCGTCGTCGGTGGTACCGAAGATCTTTGCCGCCAGACCCTTCTCGGATCCGGAGAGCAGTCCGCCGCCCCAGACCATGTGGGCCAGCGGGAAGTACGCGAGGGTGACCCAGATACCTGCGAAGGCGAGCCAGGTTCCGTACTTGACGCGGCCCGCGATCGAGCCACTGATCAGTGCAACCGTGATGATCGCGAAGGTGACCTGGAAGGCCACATCGATGATGTTGGCGTAGCCCCACGCACCGACGATGTAATTACCGTCCGCATCGGTGATCGAATCCTTGAGCCCGAAGAACTCGAACGGGTTGGCGAAGACTCCGCCGATGTCCTGGGTTCCGTAGGACATCGACCATCCCCACAGGAAATAGATGATCGAGACGACGGCCATTGCCCCGAACGACATCATCATCATGTTCAACACGGACTTCGACTGCGACATACCGCCGTAGAAGAACGCCAAGCCCGGCGTCATCAGCAGTACCAGCGATGCTGCGATCAGCATCCACGCGGCGTTGCCGGAGTTGGCCAACATATCCTCGGGACTCACGTACACCCTCCATTCTCCTGCACACCGGTTGGCGCGCCGTTACGCAAGAAGACTGGTTTCACGAAGTTTCATCCGTGACACTCGGGTGTTTCGGACATGTGAACGCATGACCGAATTCTGTTGCAAAAAGGTTTCGTGCTGGCGTTTGTGCTTTTTACCCGGTTCGCGGGCAACCCCGAGCGCGCGATCAGCCGAGCAGTGCGTCGACGAACGCTCCCGGCTCGAACGGAGCCAAATCGTCGGCACCCTCACCGAGACCGACGAGCTTGACGGGCACCCCGAGTTCACGCTGCACCTGAAAAACGATGCCACCCTTGGCGGTTCCATCGAGCTTGGTCAGTACGACGCCGGTGATGTCGACGATCTCCGCGAAGACACGAGCCTGCGTGAGCCCGTTCTGGCCCACGGTCGCATCGAGAACGAGCAGAACGTCGTCGACGTGGGCTCTCTTCTCGATGACGCGCTTGACCTTGCTCAGCTCGTCCATCAGACCCGATTTGGTGTGTAGGCGTCCTGCCGTGTCGACCAGCACCACGTCGACACCGTTCTCGATTCCCTTGCTCACTGCGTCGAATGCAACAGCAGCCGGATCGGCGGCCTCCTTGCCCCGCACCACCTCGGCCCCGACCCGCTCGGCCCAGGTCTGCAACTGGTCTGCGGCAGCCGCGCGGAACGTGTCGGCGGCACCCAGGAGCACTCGCCGCCCGTCGGCGACCAGAACACGAGCGAGTTTTCCTGTGGTCGTGGTCTTGCCGGTGCCGTTGACGCCCACCACCAGCAGCACGGCAGGTGCGCCGTCGTGCGGAAGCGCCCGAATCGACCGGTCGAACTCGGGATGAAGTTGCGCAACGAGAATTTCGCGAAGCAGCGCCCTGGCGTCGGCTTCGGTGCGAATGCTGCGCGCCGCCATCTGCTCGCGCAGGGTGCGCATGATCTCGGCGGTCGTCGCCGAGCCGATATCGGCGATCAGCAGGGTGTCCTCGACTTCTTCCCACGAGTCCTCGTCCAGGTCACCGCCGCCGAGCAATCCGAGCAAGCTCTTGCCCACAGCGGACTGTGACCGCGCGAGGCGACCGCGGAGCCGATCCAGCCGACCCTCCGTGGGATCGATGGTGTCCAGTCGAGGAGTGCGAGCCTCGGCGTCCGGGGCGGGTTCCGGCACCTCGGGCTCGGCGGGTTCGACAACGGGCACCTGTGGTTCGACGACCGGCACCTCGGGGTCGACCACCTCCGGCTCGTCCCGAGTGGGAGTGGGTACCACCGGCGTCGGCTCGACCAGGGAGGCCTCGACGGGCTCTGGAGCAGGCTCGACGGACTCTGGAGCAGGCTGGACGGGCTTCGGCGCAGGCGGGACCGGCCTCGGGGCAGGCGGGACCGGCTCGGCGGTCGCAGTGCCCTGGCTGAACGAGAAACCACTACCCGCCGTGTAGCCACCGGATCTGTCCTTGGTGGCCGCATCCTCGATCCGCGCGGCCTCGTCCGACTTGAGCGACACTCTCCGTCGACGGGAGAGCACCAGCCCGACGACGAGAACGACCAGTAGGACAGCGGCGATCGCCGCGACGATGATCCACGCTTGGTTACTCACGTACCCCATCCTGTCAGGCGTTCACGGCCGTTCGTCACCGGTGGTGCTCCGTCCGAGAAAAGCACTGTCCCTCACCCGAGCCGTGTCGATAGCATCTCCGCCATGGAGTGGACGACGGTGCGCGACGCCGACACATTGACAGCGATGTTCGGGCAGCCGAGTTTTCGTGCCGCGAACAAGGACCGCAGCACATTGCACCCGCTGGACGTGCAATGGCTCGCTGCGTCGCCTTTCTGCCTGATGGGTACCTCGGACGCGAGTGGCCGATGCGACGTGTCTCCCAAGGGCGATCCGCCCGGCAGCCTGGTCCACGTCATCGACAACGGCACGATCGCACTGGCCGAACGACCCGGCAATCGTCGGATGGACGGGTACCGGAACATTCTCGAGAACCCGTTCGTCGGACTGAACTTCTTCGTGCCGGGGCGAGGTGACACTCTGCGCATCGCCGGTCGCGCGTCACTGGTGACGGACGCACCGTTCTTCGACGAGCTGACGGTCAAGGGCCACCGACCGATCATGTGCCTCGTCGTCGACATCGAGCAGGTGTTCCACCACTGCGCCAAGGCGTTCATGCGATCCAAGTTGTGGCAGCCGGAAACGTGGGACGCGGAGTCCATTCCCGATGTCGCGTCGCTGACGAAGGCGTTGATTCCGCAAGCCCCCGAGACCGTCGAGGAGCTGCGCGAATATTACGGGCCGTCATACTCGGAGCAGCTCTACCCGAAGCAGTAGGCGGGACGGTCCTACGAGACCGCGTCCGGTTCGACGACGGGTGCTGTCTCCGGCTCGGCTACGTCCACCGCAACGCGTTCTCGATTCAGTCGCTGCGAGATGACCGTGGTGATGCCGTCACCGCGCATGCTCACGCCGTACAACGCGTCGGCCACTTCCATCGTCGGCTTCTGGTGCGTGATGACGATCAACTGTGACTTCTCGCGGAGCTGCTCGAACAACCCGATCAGCCGACGCAGGTTGGTGTCGTCCAGCGCGGCCTCGACTTCGTCCATGACGTAGAACGGCGACGGACGGGCGCGGAAGATGGCCACCAACATGGCCACCGCGGTCAGCGACTTCTCGCCGCCCGAGAGCAACGACAATCGCTTGACCTTCTTACCCGGCGGACGCGCCTCGACCTCGATGCCGGTGGTGAGCATGTCCGACGGGTCGGTCAGAATCAGCCGCCCTTCGCCGCCGGGAAAGAGTTTGGCGAACACGCCGGTGAATTCTCGTTCGACGTCCAGCCAGGCCTCGGTGAATACCTGCAGGATGCGATCGTCGACGTCGGCGACCACGCCGAGCAAGTCCTTTCGCGCAGACTTCACGTCCTCGAGTTGGGTCGACAAGAAGTTGTAGCGCTCCTCGAGGGCGGCGAACTCTTCGAGTGCCAACGGGTTCACCTTGCCGAGTGTCGCGAGATCGCGTTCGGCTCGTTTGGCCCGCTGCTCCTGGGTTGCGCGATCGAACGGCATCGGCGCGGGGGCCACCACCTGCTCACCGCGTTCCTTGGCGGCCTCGTACTCTGCCATCTCGAGTTCGGTCGGAGGCAGCGTCGCATCGGGGCCGTACTCGGCGACCAGATCGTCGAGGCCGATCCCGTGTTGTTCGAGAATCGTAGTTTCGAGTTGTTCGATACGCAGTGCGGCCTGCGCACGGGCGACCTCGTCCCGGTGGACGGCGTCGGTGATCGAAGCGAGCTGTCCCTGCAGAGCCCGGACCTGCTCCTTGACCTTGTCGAGTTCGACTGTGCGCGTTGCTCGTTCGGCGGAAAGCTCGTCGCGCCTTCGGGCCGCCGCAGCCACCACGGAGGCCAATCGAGCGGCGAGGTCCTCACCCGATTCGCCGACGGCAGCAGCCACCGCGGCGGCGTGCCGCCGGGCTGCGCCCTCGCGTTCGGCTCGCGCCCTGGCCTCGCGTTCGGCTCGTGCCGCCCGGCGCAGCGAATCGGCTCGGCCCCGCACCGACTGCGCGCGCTCCTCGGCGGTTCGTACGTTCAGCCGCGCCTCGACCTCCACCGCCCGCACCTCGGTCAGCGCCGCAGCTGCCATCTCGCGTTCCATGGTGGTCGCCGCGTCGCCGCTCTCGCCGTCTCCCGCGAAACCGTTCTGTTCGTCCTCTGCCGTCCGCAAACTGTCCTCGAGCTCGGCCAGGCGCTGGATCGCTTCTTCGCGGCTCGCTTCGGCGGAACTACGTTGCGTCGTCAATCGCGCAGATTCTGCGTGCGCCGAACGCGCCAGCTGCCCCAGGCGGCCCAACTGCTCGTAGACAGCGGCCATCGCAGCATCGGATTCGTTCAGGGCCGCAAGCGCCTGCTCGGCGGATTCACGCCGGTCGCGCTGCTCCGCCAAAGCACCGGAGAGTGCGGCATCGAGCTCCTCGGCCCGGCGCACGGCCGCCGTCAGCTCCACCCTCGACGTGTCGATCGCCGATTGCACCTCCAGGGTGCTGGGTCGACGATCCGATCCACCGGTGACCCAACCCGGCTCGACCACGTCGCCGTCCGTGGTCACGGCACGCAATTCACTCGAATCCGAGACGAGCCGGTGCGCCGCGTCGAGCGAGTCGACAACCGCTACACCGTCGAGCAATGCCACCATCGCCCCGGCCAACCGATCCGGATACTCGATCAGGTCGAGTGCCCACCGAGCACCGTTCGGCAATGCTGGCCGTCGAATCGGTTGTGCTGCAACAGCATTACCGTGCGCGATAGAAGCGCGACCACCGTCGGCAGCGCGTAACGCCAGCACGGCAGCACGGGCAGCATCGAACGATTCGGCGTGCGCGGCATCCGCCGCCGGACCCATGGCGACGGCCAGCGCGATCTCGTAACCCGGCTCGACCGTGAGATGGCCGGCGAGCAGACCGGACAGACCGTCCTGCTGGTTCTCCACCAGCCACCCGGCACCGTCCTTGCGTTCGAGGCCCATGGTGAGCGCCTCGATCCTGGCCTCGAACGATGCCACCCTCTTGCCCGCGATGCGCTCTTCCGCCTGCAATTCAGATACCCGGGCGTCGGCATGGCGTAATGCGGCGACCGCTCGTTCGTAATGAGTGTCGAGGCTGAGCTCGCTGGCGTCGAGGGTGCCGATCTGATCCTGGACGCTCTCGAACTCACGTTGAGCCGACTCGCCGCGCTCCCTGGCCTCGTCGATGGCCACCGAGAGCCGCGCTACTTCGGCGTCGATGGACTCGACCTTGGTTCTGAAGGTGTCCACTCGACCGGACAGGCGCGCGAATCCCTCACGGCGGTCGGCAACCGCGCGGACGGCGGCCAGGTGCGCACGCTCTGCGGCTGCGGCAGCGGATTCGCGCCCGGCGAGCTGCTCGCGGGCCGCTTCCAGAGTTTCCCGCGCCATCTCGACGGCCTCGACGAGTTCCATTTCCTCCTCGGCGACGCGCTCGGCCTGTGCTTCGAGTTCGTCCGGATCCTGGCCGCGACCGGTGCTCTGGACGGCATCCAGATGCCGAGCACGTTCGTGCGCGATGCGTACCGTCGCGTTCACTCGTTCGGCCAGCGCGGAGAGACGAAACCACGTCTGCCCGGCCGCTTCGGCGCTCGGAGTCAGCCGCGCCACCGCCTGCTCGTGTTCCGCGAGCGCTACGGTTCCCGCTTCGAGGGCGTCCTGCACCATCGCGTACTGCTCGCGAGCCGCTTCCTCGTCCTGGGTCTGGTTGGCGAATTCTTCACGTCTGGCCACCAGGTCGTCGGCCACCAACCGCAGCCGAGCGTCACGCAAGTCTGCCTGCACGGTCTGCGCGCGGCGCGCAACCTCGGCCTGCCTGCCCAGTGGCTTGAGCTGACGGCGTAACTCGGTTGTCAGGTCCGTCAATCGCGCGAGATTGGCCTGCATCGCGTCGAGCTTGCGAACCGCCTTTTCCTTGCGCTTGCGGTGCTTGAGCACCCCGGCGGCTTCCTCGATGAAGGCCCGCCGGTCCTCGGGACGCGATTCCAGAATCGCCGCCAACCGACCCTGACCGACGATCACGTGCATCTCCCGGCCGATACCGGAGTCGCTGAGCAACTCCTGGACGTCCATCAACCGGCACGAACTCCCGTTGATCTCGTATTCACCGGCACCGTCACGGAACATGCGTCGGGTGATCGAGACCTCGGAGTAGTCGATCGGCAGCGCACCGTCGGAGTTGTCGATGGTCAGAGTCACCTCGGCGCGGCCGAGGGGTGCACGGCCGGACGTGCCCGCAAAGATGACGTCTTCCATTTTTCCGCCGCGCAACGCCTTGGCACCCTGTTCACCCATCACCCAGGTCAGAGCGTCCACAACGTTGGATTTGCCGGAGCCGTTGGGGCCGACCACACAGGTGATTCCCGGCTCGAAACGGAGAGTCGTCGCCGAAGCAAAGGACTTGAAGCCCTTGAGCGTCAGACTCTTGAGATACATAGCGTCCGTACTTTACCGGTAGTACGCAGCGATGTGTGTCGAGCCGTCCGCGGGCGGCAGCGGATCACCGTTCCACGAAGCCAGTGAGGCCGCCGCGGGCGCTCTCCCAACTCTCGACGACCAAGGTGACAGTGCCCGGGGTGCCGCCGCCTCGGAGCAAGTCCAGGAGTGCGTCGAGGCGCGGACGCGGGCCCTCTGCTATCATCAGCACCCGCCCGTCCGAGTGGTTGGTCGCGTGCCCGACCAATCCGAGTTCCAGAGCCCGCGAACGAGTCCACCAACGAAACCCGACCCCCTGAACCAGGCCGTGCACCCATGCCGTCAGCCGTTCGTCCGTCATACCGGACTCATCTTTCGGACGGTTCCGTCGAAACTCGTGGCATACAACGCCTCCGAGTCGAATCCGACTCCTCCGAAAGCAACCGACGAGGTCAACGGCACCCCCGTCGCGATGACACAGGACGATCCGGTCTCAGGATCGACACGGACAACCCTGCCCGCGAGATTCTGTGCGAGATAGACCGTTCCGTCGTCGGCCACGGTCAGATCGTCCGACATCGTGAGCGGTCCGAATCCGTCGACGCGAATACGGGAGGACGGTCCGGACGGATTCTTCTCGTCGAGCACGGTGAGCGTTGTCTCGAGGTCGAATGTGGTGGCCACGTAAATCTTTCCCTCGCCGATACCGATACCGATGCCGTTGGCCGAACCGAGATCGGTACGGACGGTCGACACCGAACGGTCGACCGCAACGCGCGTCAGGCCGGAGGTGCTGCCCAGATTGCGGGTGGTGAACAGATCACCCGTGGCCGAGCGAGCCAGTCCGTTGGGCATGGTCAGGCCCGACGCGTACGTCGATCTGGCACCCGAACGTAGACCGATCTTCTCGATCGTTCCGTTCCGTATGTCGAGAAGCCCTGCGGCAGCACTGTTTCCGGTCGTGAAGAACAGAGTGTCGCCGTCTCGTACGAGTCCACCGGGCGACTCGACGCCCGACACGAGAGTGCCCCGGTCTCCGTTCGGCGCGACGGTTCGTAGAGCACCCGGTCCGACAGGAGAGGTCTCCGAGACGATCATGGAGCCGTTGCCGTCGAACTCCAGATTCTCGAGCAGCCCGAATCCTGACGCCACCGTACTCACCGACCACGGAGTGCAGGTGCTCGACGCCTCCGAGATGGGAGACAAGGTAACCGAGGCTGCGAGAACAAGTCCCGCCACGACGGCCGCTGCCCCCGCCTTCATCAGGCGTCCACGTCGATGTCCAGGTTGATCGTCGTACCTGCCTTCAGGGTTCGCCCCACCGTGCAGACCTTGTCGATCGCCCGCTCGACGACTGTGAGCAGTCGCTGCTGCGCGTCGGGGTCCATCGCGCTGAGGTCGACGCGGAGGATCTCGTCGAGTTCCGGATACAGCTCGTTCTCACGATCTGCTGCCCCGGACACCTCGACGGTGGCGGAGTAGTCGTCCCCCAGTCGACGCGACAGGGGGACGTCCGAACTCATACCGGTGCATGCTGCGAGCGCGATCTTGAGCAGCTCACCTGGGGTGAAGACACCCTCAACCGACTCGGAACCGATGAGTACCTCGGCTCCGCGCGAGCTGCGGCCGGTGTAGCGACGGGTGCCTGTGCGCTCGACCCAGAGGTTGGTCGGCGTGCTCTGTTCTGCCATGACGGAAATACTAGGCGGTGGTGCAGATCCTGCGGAATGGCCTGTTCGCTGTCAGGTCCGGATGTGTCGGGGTCGCGGCTGGCAGGTGGGGCAGCTGAAAGAGGAGCGATTCATGAACTTTTCACGCCTGATCGGTGCCCCGCAGCGGGAGCAGGGTAGACCTTCCTGCCCGTAGGCATCGAGCGACCTGTCGAAGTAGCCGGACTGTCCGTTGACGTTGACGTACAACGCATCGAACGAGGTACCCCCCTGCGCCAGGGCCTCCCCCATCACCGCGTGCACGGCGGTCAGTAGTCGACGAAGAGCAGGCCGAGTCAATGTTTCCGCGATGCGGTTGCCGTGAATCTTGGCCCGCCACAAAGCCTCGTCCGCGTAGATGTTGCCCACGCCCGACAGGACGGTTTGATCGAGGAGAGCCCGCTTGATCTCGGTGTGCTTGCCGCGCAACACGTTCACCACGGATTCAGCGTCGAACAGCGGGTCGATTGGGTCTCGCGCGATGTGCGCCACCGGTTCGGGTACCGGTGTGCCGTTCACCGTCACGATCGGGGCAAGAGCCCAGCCGCCGAATGTTCGCTGGTCGACGAACCGAAGATCGGTGCCGTCGTCGAGTCGTGCCCGAATCCGCAGATGCTTCTCGTCCGGCGCGGACGGTGGTTGCACCAGCATCTGTCCACTCATACCCAGATGCACGACGGTGGCGAAGTCACCAGGCTCCATCACCAGCCACAGGTACTTCCCACGGCGCCGGGCCGAGGAGATGCGCTGACCACGCAATTGACCGATCAGATCGAGACCACCGAGGTCGTGTCGACGCACGGCACGGGGGTGCAGTACCTCCACCGCGTCGATGGTCTTGCCCACCACATGCGATTCGAGACCGAGCCTGACGACTTCGACCTCGGGTAGTTCAGGCATCAGGAAGGGTCGGTCGAGGACGCGTCGACGACAGCAATGTCGTTGCCCGACAGCGTATTCCACGCCAGACTGGCGGCTTTCTGCTCGGCTTCCTTCTTCGAGCGGCCGACTCCGACACCCCGGGGAAGTCCGCCGATCAACACGGTGGCAGTGAATTCTTTGTCGTGATCGGGTCCGGTGGACGCGATCTCGTACGCGGGAACGCCGAGGGCAAGTTCTGCAGTCAGTTCCTGCAGGCTCGTCTTCCAGTCCAGGCCTGCACCGAGCTTGGGGGCGCGGTCCAGGAGGCCGGCGAACAGCGTCAGAACGACGGTGCGGGCAACGTCGATGCCGTGTTGCAGGTGAATCGCACCCAGCATCGACTCCATGCCATCGGCCAGGATGCTCGGCTTGTCGCGTCCGCCGGTCTGCTCCTCGCCCTTGCCGAGCAGAAGATGCCGACCCAGACCGCCGTCACCGAGACCGCGCGCTACTTCCGCCAAGGCATGCATGTTCACCACACTTGCCCGAATTTTGGCCAGCTGGCCCTCGGACTTGGTGGGATGCACCGCATAGAGGTGCTCCGTCACCGCCAGTCCGAGCACCGAATCGCCCAGGAACTCGAGGCGCTCGTTGGTGGGAAGACCACCGTGCTCGTAGGCGAACGATCGATGCGTCAGAGCCAGAGTCAACAGCGGTTCCGACACAGAAACACCGATAGCGGCGAGGAGCGACTCTCGGTCGTCCCCGCCGCTGACGGCAGTAGAACTATTCTTCTGCGAATCGTTGTTGTGTCGATCCACTACTTCGTTGGTCACAGGAGCGGGAATCAGACCGCTGCGACGACCTGGCGGCCCTTGTAGGTACCGCACGAAGGGCACGCGATGTGGGGCAAGGTCTTCTCGCCGCAACCACGGTTGGGGCACGTCACGAGGGTGGGCGCAGTGGTTTTCCACTGTGCACGACGCGACCTCGTGTTGGAACGCGACATTTTGCGCTTCGGGACAGCCACTTACTTCTCCTCGGCTTCGTTGTTCACAAGTTCTGTGCTCGGTTCTGGATCCACGCCAAATTTGGCTGCAAGTCCAGCCCAGCGAGGATCAATTGTATCGTGACTGTGGCCGGATTCAGCAATCGCCAGGCGAACGCCGCATTCTGGGCACAATCCCTCGCACTCGTCACTGCAGACGGGGTGGAGTGGAAGCTCCAGACCGACCGCGTCGACGATGACGGGTTCGAGGTCTATCAGGTCGTCGACGATGCGGTGAATCTCGTCCGCATCCGTGGTCTCCTCGGTGATGCTGTTCGGGTAAGCGAACAGCTCGGTCAAGTAGACGTCGACGTTGCCGCTGACCGGATCGAGGCACCGCGTGCATTCGCCGGCAGTGGCAGCTCGTACGGAACCGGTGACGAGAACGCCCTCCGATACCGCCTGCAGTTGCAGGTCGAGCGAGACCGGGACTCCGGCTTCGATGGCGATTGCATCGAGGCCGATTCGGGAAGGAGCCGGAACCGTCCGCTCGACGGTCTTCGTCGACCCGGGTCGACGACCGAGGTTGAGGATGTCCAGAACGAATCCGTCGTCCAGTTCAGGACGGGTCGTTCTCTTGGGCGGGGGCACGGCTGTTCTTCCTTACTGTCGATATGCCTACCGTCGGTAAGCAACCCCACAACGATACGCATGCGTGCATACGAGGGCAAATCATCGCCCTCAGTGTCGGCTGCGACGGCCTTCCTGGCTTCCGTACGAGGGTTCGCCGTACGGCTCGCTGCCGTATTCCGGGACACCGGAACCGGTTCGAAGTTGCTGACGACCGCGGCCGACGGAACGAATGGTGCCGCTGAGGAACTCCTCGAACTCCGCGAGTTTGGTGTCGACGTAGACGTCGCACTCACTGCGCATTCGATCGGACTCCGCGTGAGCGCTGTCGATCACTCGCGCCGACTCGGCGTGCGCGGCCTGCACCACCTCGGTCTGAGACACCAACCGATTCTGTTCGGCGGTGCCGTCGGCAACCGATCGCTCGTACGACATCGTGCCGGACTCGATCATTCGGTCGGCTTCGGTGCGGGCTCGAACGGTCAGTTCCTCGTACTCACGCTGGCCCTCGAGTACCGTCCGCTCTGCTTCTGCTTCGGCATCGGCCACGAGTTGCTCGGCATGCGCCGACGCCTCGGACACCATGCGGTCTGCGTGCGCCTTGGCATCGGCGAGGATGCGATCGGCAGAATCCCGCGCGTTCTCGACGGTGTCCTGGGCTTCGGCGTTGGCGGTTCCGACCGTCTTCTCCGCCGTGGCCCGGGCATCGCCCACCAGCTTGTCGCGATGGTCCAGAACGTCCTGCGCGTCGTCGAGCTCGCCGGGGATGGCGTCACGAACATCGTCGAGCAGTTCCAGGACATCGCCGCGCGGAACGACGCATCCGGCGGTCATCGGAACGCCGCGCGCCTCCTCGACAATGGCGACGAGCTCGTCGAGCGCCTCGAATACGCGGTACACCGGTTACCCCAATCGTCGAATCTGCCACTGCACGTGCCGACCGCGGAGCGACCGAGACGCACAGTGCTGCGCTGCTCAGTCTGCCTGCCGATGTGCGTGTCTGCGCTATACCCGCCCGGTGTGTCGCTTCTGGAACTAGTCTGCTGCCCGCTCGGCGATGCGAGCGGTCAATCGGTCCTGAACGAAAGATGGGAGCATCCCGGTGACGTCCCCTCCGAAGGTCGCGACTTCCTTGATCAGCGAACTGGACAGAAAGCTGTGCGCGGGATTCGCCGGCAGGAACAGCGTGTCCACCCCGGTGAGGGTGCGATTCATCTGCGCCATCTGCAACTCGTAGTCGAAATCGACCGAGCTGCGCAGACCTTTCACTATCGCCGAAAAGCCTTCTTGCCGTGCGTAATCGACCAGTAGGCCGTACCAGGATCCGATCCTGACGTTGGGCAGATGCTCCGTCGCGACCTCGAGCATCTCGATTCGCTCGTCGACGGTGAACATGCCCTTCTTGCTCTTGTTCACCATGACGGTGACCACGACCTCGTCGAAGGCGGCCGCCGCTCGTTCGAAGATGTCCAGATGACCGTTGGTCACCGGGTCGAAGGATCCAGGACACAGTGCGCCAGTCATGCCGCGAACTTATCAGCCGAGCATGGATTCGATCGCTACGAGCGCGCTGCGATCTCGATTCGACTCTCGCCGTACTTCTTCGACTTCTCCGCTACCAGACCCTCCGGCCACTCGGTCTCGGGCGACCGCGAGGATCGCTCGAGTACGACCACGGCATCGGATGCCAGCCATCCCCCGGTGACGAGCCTGTCCAGCAGACCCGTCACCGCGCTGTCGGTGACCGCATACGGCGGGTCGGCGAGCACCAGGTCGTATTCCGCGTCCGGTGACCCCGCCAATACCGAGGCGACCGGTGCGCACTTGACCGACGCTCCGGGCAGCCCGACCGAATCGATGTTCCGGCGCACCACCGCTGCCGCTCGCGCATCGGACTCGACCAACACTGCCGACGATGCACCACGCGAGAGCGCTTCGAGCCCGAGCGCCCCCGAGCCGGCGAACAGATCGAGAACCGCTGCACCGTCGAGGTCCATCCGGCTCTCCAGCGAGCTGAACAGAGCCTCCCGCACCCGCTCGGAAGTCGGGCGGGTGCCCTGGCCCGGGACCGCGAGCCGTCGCCCCCCTGCCACACCCGCCACGATCCGCGTCATTCGCTCCCGGCCTCTTCGCCCGTCGACCCCCCACCGACGACGACGAGCAGATCGCCACCTTCGACCTGCTGAACGCCGGAGATCGCCAACCGGGTCACTGTGCCACCGCGAGGAGCGGTGATCGCCGCCTCCATCTTCATCGCCTCGATGGTGGCGATGGTGTCACCGGCCGAAATCTTCTGCCCCTCTTCGACGGACAGGGTCACGACGCCGGCGAACGGTGCCGGGATGTGACCGGAGTTAGAGCGGTCCGCCTTCTCGACCGTCGGCACCTCGCTCGAGATGGACCGATCGCGCACCGACACCGGTCGCAGCTGACCGTTGAGAATGCACATGACGGTGCGCATGCCGCGCTCGTCGGGATCGGAGATGGCTTCGAGCCCGATGAGCAGTTCGACTCCCTTCTCCAAGGTGACGCGATGTTCTTCGCCTTGACGCAGCCCGTAGAAGAACTGGTTGGCCGACAACCGGGTCGTATCGCCGTACTTCTCGCGGTGTGCCTCGAGTTCCGCCGTCGGCCCGGGAAAGAGCAGGCGGTTGAGAGTCGTACGGCGTTGCGCCGACGTGCCGTCGAGATTCTTCTCGTCCTCGTCGGTCAGGGGCGTCACCGGCTTGCCCGCACCTCGGCCTTCGAGAGCCTTGGTGCGCAACGGCTCGGGCCAGCCACCTGCAGGAGTTCCCAGATCGCCACGAAGGAATCCGATCACCGAATCGGGGATGTCGTATCGACTCGGATCTTCGGCGAACTCTTCGGCCGATGCACCCGCACCGACCAGAGCCAAGGCCAGATCGCCGACGACCTTCGAGCTGGGCGTCACCTTGGTCAAACGGCCCAACATCCGGTCTGCTGCTGCGTAATTGGCCTCGACGGTCTCGAACCGATCACCGAGTCCGAGCGAAATGGCCTGCTGCCGCAAATTGGAGAGTTGCCCGCCGGGGATCTCGTGGGTGTAGACGCGCCCGGTCGGTGCCGGCAGTCCGGACTCGAAGGGCGCGTACACCTTTCGCACGGCCTCCCAGTAGGGCTCGAGATCGCAGACGGCCTGCAGATCCAGCCCGGTGTCCCGATCGGTGTGGGCCGCCGCCGCGACGATCGCCGACAACGCGGGCTGACTGGTGGTTCCGGCCATCGCTGCACTGGCACCGTCGACGGCATCGGCACCGGCCTCCCACGCGGCCAAGTACGTGGCCAACTGACCACCGGGGGTGTCGTGCGTATGCACATGCACGGGCAGATCGAAATTCGACCGTAGCGCCGTCACCAACGTCTTGGCCGCGGGGGCGCGCAGCAGTCCAGCCATGTCCTTGATGGCGAGTACGTGCGCTCCCGCCTCCACGATCTGCTCGGCCAACTTCAAGTAGTAGTCGAGCGTGTACAGGTCTTCGTTCGGGTTGGACAGGTCCCCGGTGTAGCTCAGCGCCACTTCGGCCAGCGCAGTTCCGGTTTCGCGCACCGCATCGATTGCGGGCCGCATCTGATCGACATTGTTGAGAGCGTCGAAGATGCGGAAGATGTCGATTCCGGTGTCGGTGGCCTCGGCGACGAAACTGCGCGTCACCTTCTCCGGGTACGGCGTGTAGCCGACGGTGTTCCTGCCACGCAGCAGCATCTGAATTGCGATGTTGGGGACGGCTTCTCGCAGACTTGCAAGTCGTTCCCACGGATCCTCGTGCAGGAACCGCAGCGCCACATCGTATGTCGCACCGCCCCACGCCTCGATGGAGAGCAACTGCGGCGTCGTACGCGCTACGTACGGGGCCACGCCGAGCAAACCACTCGTGCGCACCCGGGTGGCCAACAAGGATTGGTGCGCGTCACGGAAGGTGGTGTCGGTGACGCCGAGTGCCTTCTGGTTGCGCAGATCTCGAGCAAAACCCTCGGGCCCGAGGGCGAGCAACCGCTGACGCGAGCCGTCGGGAATCGGCGCGGAGAAGTCGACCGCAGGGAGTTTGTCGTGTGGGTACACCGGGGACGGACGCTCACCGTGCGGCTTGTTGACCGTCACGTCGGCCAGATAAGTGAGAATCTTGGTGCCACGGTCACCCGACGAGCGCGAGGTCAGCAGCTCCGGCCGTTCCTCGATGAACGAAGTGGTGACCCGGCCTGCGGTGAAGTCGGGGTCGACCAGAACCGCTTGCAGGAACGGGATGTTCGTCGCGACGCCGCGAATCCTGAACTCTGCCACTGCACGTCGAGCCCGTGCCACGGCGGTGTCGAAATCACGGCCACGGCACGTGAGCTTGACGAGCATGGAATCGAAGTACGCGCCGACCTCCGCGCCCAGCGTGGTCCCGCCGTCGAGGCGAACCCCGGCACCGCCCGGAGTGCGGTAGGCGGTGATGCGGCCGACGTCGGGCCGAAAGCCGTTCGCTGGATCCTCGGTGGTGATGCGGCACTGCAACGCCGCACCGCGCAACACGATGTTCTCCTGCTGCAGACCGAGGTCTGCGAGCGTCTCCCCCGAGGCGATCCGCAACTGGGACTGCACCAGGTCCACATCGGTCACCTCTTCGGTGACGGTGTGCTCCACCTGAATTCGCGGATTCATCTCGATGAAGACGTGATTGCCGCGAGTATCGAGCAGAAACTCCACGGTACCGGCGCAGGAGTAGTTGATCTGCTTGGCGAAGGCAACGGCGTCTGCGCAGATCCTCTCCCGCAATTCCGGAGGCAGGTTCGGTGCCGGTGCCAATTCGATGACCTTCTGGTGCCGACGCTGCACGCTGCAGTCACGCTCGAACAGGTGCACCACATTGCCCTGGCCGTCGGCGAGTATCTGGACCTCGATGTGCCGCGGATCGATCACGGCTTGCTCGAGGAACACCGTCGCATCTCCGAAGGCCGACTCCGCCTCGCGCGCAGCCGCTTCGATGGATTCACGTAACTGCTCCGGTTCGGCCACGCGGCGCATCCCTCGGCCACCGCCACCCGCCACCGCCTTGACGAACAGGGGGAACGTCATCGACTCCGACGCCGCAACGAGCTCGTCGATGTCGGACGAGGGTTCCGACGACGCCAGAACCGGAAGTCCTGCGGCCTTCGCTGCCGCGATGGCGCGTGCCTTGTTGCCGGTCAGTTCGAGTACATCGGCGGAAGGACCGACGAAGGTGATGCCGGCCTCGGCACACGCTGCGGCCAGATCCGGGTTCTCGGAGAGGAATCCGTACCCGGGATACACCGCATCGGCACCGCTCCGCTGGGCAGCGGCGACGATCTCGTCGACCGAGAGGTACGCCCGTACCGGATGGCCCTTCTCCCCGATCTGATATGCCTCGTCGGCTTTCGTCCGGTGCACCGAGTTTCGGTCCTCGAACGGGAACACCGCAACGGTGGAGGCACCGAGTTCGTAGGAAGCACGGAAGGCACGGATGGCGATCTCGCCGCGGTTGGCAACCAAAACTTTGGAGAACATTGGCTCAACTTACCCGGCAGCATGGGCCTCCGAGGCGTACTGATCTCACCATTCGGGACGAATCCTTCGATTATGCCGACTGAAACGGTGCAGTGGAGGTTTCGAGGTCGGTCAGGACTTCTGGAGGTAGTCGACCCGGTCGGATCGCCAGGCCGACCGCATCATCGACGCGATGCCTGGATCGTTGGCCAACGACGGGTCTCGTGCGAACAACGTCCGCGCGCAGTCCTGCGCGTCGGCGATGATGTCCTCGTCGTCGATGAACGACAGCAGCCGAAGTCCGCTGACCGTGCCGGACTGTGCGGCCCCGAGTACATCGCCCTCTCGCCGGGTGGCGAGGTCCAACTTTGCCAGCTCGAAGCCGTCGTTGGTCGCGGCCACCGCCTCGAGCCGAGCAAACGAACCGCCCATGGGGCTGAGGTAGCTGATCATGATGCACAGACCCTGGTGCCCGCCTCGACCGATGCGACCACGCAACTGGTGCAGCTGACTGACTCCGAAGCGGTCGGCATCCATGATCACCATGACCGTCGCATTGGGAACGTCGACACCCACTTCGACCACCGTCGTACACACGAGGACGTCGATCTCGCCGGAGTTGAATTCGGACATGGTGATGTCCTTGTCGTCACCGGAGAGCCGCCCGTGCAGCAACCCGACCCGAAGATCGTGCATGGGGCCGGCCTGGAGGGTGTCGTACATGTCCACCGCGGCCGTGGTCTCGGGACCGTCGTCGGACTTCGAGGCCGTCTTCTTCTTTCCCGTCTCGGCGTCGTCGCCGTCGCCGATCCTCGAGCAGACCACGTATGCCTGACGTCCAGCAGCGACTTCCTCACGGATGCGTTGCCACGCTCGATCCACCCACGTGGGCTTGGCTCTGGCCGGTACTACGTTGCTGATGATCGGTGACCGGCCACGCGGAAGCTCCGTCAGTACCGACGTTTCGAGGTCGCCGAGCGTCGACATCGCGATGGTGCGCGGAATCGGTGTTGCCGTCATCACGAGCAAGTGCGGACTGGTGTTGCCGCGAGCCTTGGCCCGCAACGCATCTCGCTGTTCGACGCCGAATCGGTGTTGTTCGTCCACGACGACCATCGCGAGATCGAGAAATTCCACACGATCCTCGATGAGGGCGTGCGTACCGATCACGATCCCGGCGTCTCCGGTCACGGCGTCGAGCAGTGCGGACCGCTTGGCCGCAGTGGACATCGAACCGGTCAGCAGAGCGACCTTGGTCGCGAGCTCGTGCGATCCGAGCTCACCACCGGCGGCAAGACTGCCGAGCATCGACCTGATCGACCGCGCATGCTGGGAGGCGAGCACCTCGGTGGGTGCCAGCAGCGCGCACTGATGACCGGCATCGATCACCTGCAGCATCGCCCGCAACGCGACGATGGTCTTGCCCGAGCCGACCTCGCCCTGCAGCAGCCGCGACATCGGCTGTGGTGCAGACAGATCGTTGGCGATCTCGGCTGCGACGTCGCGCTGACCCGCCGTCAATTCGAATGGCAGCCGGCGATCGAACTCGACGGCGATGCCGTCGGTGATCGGCGGGCATCGCGCGGCCACGCGGGTGGATGCGTCTCGCCGACGGTCCGCGAGGACGAGCTGTACGGCGAGAGCCTCGTCGAACTTGAGCCGCTCGCGGGCGGAGTCCTTGTCCTGCGCAGTGTCGGGGAAATGGACCGACCGCAGTGCGGTGTCGATGTCGACGAGTCCACGTTCTCGTCGCACCGCTTCGGGCAGCGGATCGGTCACGTCGTCGAGTTGGTCGAGAACCTGCCGGACGCACCGCATGAACGTCCAACTCTCGACGTCCTTGGTGGCCGCATAGATGGGAACGAATGCCCGATCGAACACCGACATGTCGACGGACCCCGAGGAGTCGACCGCACCGCGGGCCAGACCGGCCAAAGTTCCGCCACCGACGATGCGACCCGCGGGCACGACGGCTCCGTCGTTGTCGTCTCCGCCCAGGATGACGTAGCTGGGGTGGGTGAGATTCCACCGCTTGCCGAAGTACTTCACCTTGCCGGAGAACATTCCCCGCCGACCCGGCACAACCACGTGTTTGAGCTTGTGCGGGCTGAAGAAGGTGGCCTCGATCCGCTGGCCGTCGGCGGCGAGCGTGACTGCGAGGAATTGGCCGTTGCGATTCTTCATCGAGCGCAGCGTCGCCGACTCGACCGTGGCGACGATGGTGATGTGCTCGCCCTCGGGGGGCTCGCTCTCGCCGAGCTCGGAACCGTGCGTCATGTAGCGATGTGGGTAGTGCCGCAACAGATCCTCGACGGTATGAATACCGAAGGTGTCTGCGAGCGGGGTCGCCGCCGCTGCTCCGAGTACGTCATCGAGCCGATCCACCAGCGTTGCCATATCCGAAATTCCCTATTCCACTCCGAGTTGCACGAGATCTCCGGGCTGCCCACCTGCGTAGACCACCACGTCGACCCCTGGATGCGCACCCGCGACGTACTCGGCCAACCGAGCACCGAAGTCCTCCGAAGCCCGATCCCCGACGAGCACCGTCACCATCTCTCCACCGGTGGCCAGAAGTTGATCGATCAGCCTGCACCCCGCGTCGAGCGGATGCGCGGCGACGATCACCACCTCCTGCCCCGCCAGACCGATGCTGTCGCCCGGCTCGCACATACCGACCCACGTGAGCGACCGTTCCTGCGCGATGCGCAGTGAACCCCACCTGGTTCCCGCGGCCGCCTCGGACATCGTGAACGCATCGTCGACCGCAGCCCTCGCGGCATCGTGCACCGCGAGCGCAGCCAATCCCTGAACCATCGCCGAGCAGGGCAGCATCATCACGTCCTTGCCGTCGGCTCGGGCTGCGGCACCGACGGCAACCAGTTCCTGTGCGGACAACGCTCCGTTCGGCAACACCAAAACCTCGCGATGCTTGGCTGCGACGATCGCCCGCAGCAGGACCGAGGAGTCGATCGGCTCGTCGCACCGCACCACCGTCGCGCCTTCCTGAACGTAGAGATCCGCGGCACCGTCACCGGCCACCAGCGCCAAAATATCGCGTCCGACCGACAGTGCAGGTCCGCGGCGTGCATCGACGCCGACCTCAGCACCCGACTCGGCAAATCCGAAGCACGAGATGCGCACCCCGCGAACGCTTCCGGTGCCGATGCCGCATTCGACAGCAGCACCGGGATCCGCAGTGTGGACGTGCGCAGACCAGGCCCCTGATCCGTCACCGGCCACCACTACCGAGTCGCCGAGATCGGACAGCGCCGCGCGCAGTGCGGTCGCTTGCGCGTCGTCGATCCCGTGGACGACGTAGACCACCTCGTACCCCAACGGCCGGCCGTGCGTGAAGACCGTCGTCGGCTCGGGTGTTCCGGCACAGTCGGTGGACGCGCTCGACCCGTCGCCCACCGGTGTTCGTTCACGATCTCGCGGGCGGCGGTAACGCCTGCGCGGCGGGATTCGGCCGGTCACCACTTCGACCAGCGCATCGAAAACGACCGACAGCCCGAGCGCTCCGGCATCCACGACCCCGGCTTCGCGAAGTTCGACGAGTTGGTCGGTCGTGCTGTCGAGAGCGCGAGCAGTGGCCTCCGCGATATCGATCACCAGCGTGGATAGGCCGACATTGGCGTCGTGCGCCGCGGCATTGCGGTCGGCCGCAGCGAGCACGGTGAGCATCGTGCCCTCGACGGGAACACTGACCGCATCCGAGACCAGCACCTGCGCGCGTCGCAGCATCGCCTGGATCGAGACGGTGTCCAACGGGCCGTCGGCTGCGGCTTCGGCAACCGCTCGCAGCAATTGGGAGACGATGACCCCCGAGTTGCCACGGGCACCCGCTACCGCGCCGACGGCCAGTGCACGCCCGACGGCGCGGGTGTCCGCGGCCGGTCCAGCCTCTCGCATCGACTCCACCGCAGCCCGGAAGGTGAACATCAGGTTGGTCCCGGTGTCCGAGTCGGGGATCGGGAACACATTGAGCGCATTGATCTCGTCGCACCGAGCAGTGAGCGAGTCGACGCACCGGTAGGCCCACCGTCGCAAGGCCGCGGCGTCGATCGAATCGAGAACGTCGACCACGTCGAGCAGCCTCCCCCACGTTGCATCGCTACCCTGTCCGTACTCCGGTCGCGGACAGTGCCCGAAGCTTAGTCGGGCAGGAACGTCGGTGAGCCCACAGCAGCGTCTGCGGTGGCAGTTTGGTGATTGCGTGCTGCGCCGCTATTCTTGCAGGGTTGCCTCGAGGCGATCTTCACGCATTGCAATCCTTGCATCTGCTCGTAGTTCGTTTCGATGTCTTCGACCACATGTATCGATCAACATCTATCAAGGAGTTCGCGACTATGGCTGCCGTCTGCGACGTATGCGCCAAGGGGCCCGGCTTCGGTAAGTCGGTCTCGCACTCGCACCGACGGACCAACCGTCGTTGGAACCCGAATATCCAGACCGTTCACGCTCAGGTTGCGCCTGGTAACTCCAAGCGCATGAACGTGTGCACCTCCTGCTTGAAGGCAGGCAAGGTGGTCCGGGGCTGATTCGAGCCTCGCTCTTCGTTTTCCTCCACGGCCTCGACTGCGTGCGAGATTTGTGCCCCGCCCCCGTATTCGGAGGCGGGGCACAGTCATGTGCGCGACTGATAGTCGGACGTCCTATAGAGTTCCCGGGGTGAGCACTACGGATACCGACATTTCAAGCAAGGTCAGCATCGAAGACGGCGTGCTGCGCATCGTCGTCGCCACCGAGGCCGGCGGTGCCTCGCTCGATCTCCAGGGCATCGAGGAGGGCACGTCGACCCTCCGCTCCGTCAATGCCGGCTCGACTGCGATCGGAAGCGTCCTGCTGATCGGTCGTGGGCCCAATTTCTGCGCCGGTGGCAACGTGCGCGATTTCGCCGGAGCGGCCGATCGCAGCGCCTTCGTCGGTTCCGTCGCAGACACATTTCATGCGTTCGTTCGTGAACTCGACGCCGTGACCGTGCCGATCGTCGCCGGGGTACACGGATGGGCGGCAGGGGCGGGCATGAGCCTGGTGTGTCTGACGGATATCGCCATCGGCGGACCGTCCACCAAGCTCCGACCCGCGTATCCCTCGATCGGCTTCACTCCGGACGGGGGAATGTCCTGGACACTCCCCCGCATCGTCGGTTCGGGCCGCGCGATGGACATCTTGCTGAACGACTCGATCATCAACGGAGAGGAGGCAGTCCGTCTCGGGATTCTCAGCCGACTGGTGGGTGACGATATCGTCGACAACGAGGCCGAGCGCCTCGCACGTACCCTTGCCGTCGGGCCGACGTCGGCATACCGGGGCATCAAATCACTACTGCAGGCCTCCGAATCCTCAAGTCTGGCACAGCAGTTGGATGCAGAAGCCGCGTCGATCTCGGCGGCGGCATCGTCACCGGCCGGACGAGAAGGCGTCGACGCGTTCGTGGAGAAGCGTCGTCCGGATTTCTCCTGATCGGATCACGGCAGCGTCCGATCACGGCAGCGTCCGATCACGGCAGCGTCCGATCACGGCAGCGTCCGATCAGGGCAATGTCCAGTCGATCGGTTCGTCCCCGCCTTCGACCAACAACTCGTTCACACGGCTGAAAGGCTTGGATCCGAAGAACCCTCGCGACGCGGACAGCGGTGAGGGATGCGCAGATTCGATGTAGGGAACAGATCCGAGCATCGGCTTCAGAGTCGCCGCGTCGCGTCCCCACAGAATTGCGACCAGACCCGGCGCGTCGGAATTCTCGGCTCGGGCGACGAGAGCCCGAATCGCCTGTTCCGTGACCGCTTCCCACCCCTTCTTTCGGTGCGATGCGGCCTGCCCTGGTTCGACGGTGAGCACTCGGTTGAGCAACATCACGCCACGGTCCGACCAGGGTGTGAGATCACCATTGCTCGGCGTGGGTAACCCCAGGTCGTCGGAGTACTCCTTGAAGATGTTGCTCAAACTGCGCGGCACGGGCTTCACTTCCGGTGCAACGGAAAAGCTCAGTCCCACTGCATGTCCCGGTGTCGGATACGGATCCTGACCGACGATGAGGACCCGCACTCGGTCGAACGGGTAGCGAAATGCGCGCAGAACGTTCTCACCCGCAGGCAGGTAGTGCCGACCGGCGGCAAGCTCTCGGCGTAGAAAGTCGCCCATCGCAGCAACATTCGACTCGACAGGAGCAAGGGCGTCCGCCCACCCCGATTCGACGCTCTCGGCGAGCGGCCGGGGCGTCATCGGTCGATCCGGCGCAGCGCGTCGCGGTAGTACGCGGCGTTGGCCGAGTACATCTGCACGTTGATGTCGACGTGTCCCTCGGGGACCTGGTAGCCCTCCCGGATCTTCGCGGGAACGCCCAGCGCCATGGAACGTTCGGGGACGACGAACTTGAACGGCACCACCGCTCCTGCGCCGACGATCGAGCCTGCTCCGATCTTGGACCCGTTCAACACCACCGAGCCCGAGGCGATGAGGCAGTTGTCTCCGATGGTCGCGCCCTCGACGTGTGCGTTGTGCCCGAGCACGCATCCGGATCCGATCACCGTCGCGTCGATCGGTGTGCAGTGCACCACGGTGCCGTCCTGAACGTTGGTCCCCGCACCGATGGAGATGGTGCCGTAATCGGCCCGCAGAACAGCGGTGGGCCACACCGAGGATCCGGCCGCCAGGGTCACCGCCCCGATGACGACCGCGTCCGGGTGGACGTAGGCGTCGGGATGAATGTCGGGTTCACGATCACCGAGTGCGTAGATAGCCATCTCAGCAACTTAGCCGACTCCATCGGACGTCGGCCGCGTTCACTCCCCCTCGAAGCTCGTCCACCCCGATCTACCCGAATGGACGCGGCCGTCGACGGTCACTCGACTCGCTCGGTCGTCACCGAGGTGCTCGACACGCCCGATCACCGTCCAATCCGCCGGCACGGCGCTGTGATCGCCGAATGTGCCGACCAGAGCATGATCTTCACCGCCGGTGAGTACCCAATCCAGCGGGTCGACTCCCAGTGCGGTTGCTGCCGAACGCAATTCGGAGGGAACATCCAACCGACCGGAATCGACATCCATTCCGACGTCCGAAGCATCGGCTATGTGCCCCAGGTCGGACAGCAATCCATCGGAGACGTCGGTGAGCGACGTCGCACCGGCCTCGGCCGCCCCCACCCCGGAGAGGTAGGGCGGCACGGGAACCCGGTGTGCATCGAGCACGGCGTCGTGGCCCGTTCTGTCCGTGTCCGCACGCAGTAGAGCCAATCCGGCTGCCGACCAGCCGAGCCGCCCCGCGTAGGCGATCAGGTCACCGACACGCGCGCCCGATCGCAACACCGGCGCCCTGCCCTGTAGATCACCGAATGCGGTGACCGATATCACCAACTCCGGTGACTGAACCACATCACCACCCACGATCGCCGATCCCGCGGCCACCGCCTCGAGCCACATGCCCTCGTTGAGACCGTCGGTCACCCGCACCGGCGTGTCGGCCGGACATCCGAGAGAGACGAGAAAGCCCGAGCACCGGGCACCCATCGCGGCGATGTCCGCGCCGTTCTGCGCGATCGCCTTGCGGCCGATCTGCACAGGAGTGGACCAGTCCAGCCGAAAATGCCTGCCGTGCACCAACATATCGGTCGATGCCGCGATTCTTCCGTCGGGCGCGGCGACGACGGCGGCGTCGTCACCGGGCCCGACGATGGTCGACGGAGGTTGCACGCGGTCTGCGACGGCGCGAGAGATGATCTCGAATTCGCCGAGCTGCGCGACGGTCCGTTCGTCGTCCATGTCCGACTCGGTGCCGGGGTCGTCGATGATGATCCTCCTCGAGAACGCGGTGGGTGCGCGACGGACTCGCGCGGAGCGCATGGCCCGCCTGCGGTACCTTTCAGAGGCGGCCGGGACAGCACCGACGCTGCAGGTTGTGTGCACTGAGAACGTAGTCGACCCAATTTACAGTCGAGAAGTCCGGCAGCGAAAGGGAACACCGATGGTGCAAGCATTCGTCCTCGTCCAGACCGAGGTGGGCCGGGCGAGGGCCGTCGCGCAGCAGATCGAGGCCGTCGACGGAGTGGTCTCCGCCGAGGCTGTCGTCGGGCCCTACGACGTCATCGTGCGCGCCGACGGTGCATCCGACGCCGAGGTCGCCGAGATCGTCTCCCGCATCCAGAAGGTGGACGCCATCACTCGTACTCTCACCTGCCCCGTCGCACCACAGCCGACCTCGGCGGTCGGATAGCCAGTGAACTCGACCGACGCCGGCAACGACGCCCACGACGCCAAGAACGACAAGAACGACACCGACGGCACTCGCGAACAACGACACCCCGCCGTGATCGCGACCGCGATCGCGTTGCCGGTTGCGCTGGTGGTCGGAGTTCTGGTCGCCGCTATCGCGGTGAACCGTTCGCCGGTCCAGGATCCGGTCGCGTTGGGCCCGGTCGACTCCCCCGACGCCACGAGTGCGCAATGCACGTCGTTGCTCGACGCCCTGCCCGCGGATCTGGGCGACTACACCGCAGCCGAGCTGGCCGACCCTGCGCCGGCCGGGGTTCGCGCGTGGGTCTCGGCCGAGGAGAACGCCGAGCCGGTCGTGTTGCGCTGCGGGCTGCCCCGTCCGATCGGTTTCGATGTGGCCGCACCGCTGCAGGTGATAAACGGTGTCCAATGGTTCGAGGTATCCGGGGAAGACGACGGAATCGATGCCAGCACATGGTTCGTCGTCGATCGCGGTGTCTACATCGCCCTGACGATTCCGGGCGATTCCGGTCCGACACCGTTGCAGGATGCATCAACGGCGGTGTCGAATGCACTACCCCAGCAAGCACTCGATCCGGCTCCCTTGCAGTAGCGGAAGGAGCTAACGCAAGCCCGTGCCGCGGGCGAGTGCAGTGTCGATCAGGGTGGTGATCAGCGTCGGATAATCGACACCGGATTCCGCCCACATCTTGGGGTACATCGAGATGGAGGTGAATCCGGGCATCGTGTTGATCTCGTTGATGACGGGCCCGTCTTCGGTGACGAAGAAGTCCACACGCGCCAGTCCCTGACAGTCCAGCGCCCGGAAAGCGGCAACGGCGAGTTCGCGAATGCGGTCGCTGGTCGCATCGTCGAGTGCAGCCGGGATATCGAATTCGCTCACGTCGTCGAGATACTTGGTGTCGAAATCATAGAAAGCGTGGTCGTCGACATCCGCGTCCGGGATACGGATCTCGGCAACAGCGCTCGCGCGCACCGTGCCGTCCGGGAATTCGAGGACCCCGCACTCGACCTCACGGCCGTGGATCATTCCCTCGACGATCACTTTGGGGTCGTGTTCACGCGCGACGGCTATTGCGGCGTCCAGTTGATCCCACTCGGTGATACGGGAGATACCGATCGACGATCCGCCTCTGGCCGGTTTCACGAACGCGGGCAACCCTATTCGGTCTCGCTCGCCAGCGGTGAGGTCGTCGACGCCACGGCGAAGTACCACCTGGCGACCGATCGGAAGCCCCTCTGCACCGAGCAACTTCTTGGTGAATTCCTTGTCCATACCGGCCGCGCTGGCCAACACCCCTGGCCCCACGTACGGGACGCCCGCCAGCTCGAGCAGGCCCTGCAGTGTTCCGTCCTCACCGTACGGCCCGTGCAGTACCGGGAACACCACGTCGACAGAGGTGAAAATCGTCGCTCCCTCTCCCTCACCGAGGGCGATGAGCGCCCCGGCGTGGCCGGGGTCGGTACTGAGGGTCAGTGCCGCACCTGTCTTGTCCACGGTCGGCAGTACGCGGTCGTGAATCGCCAGTGCACCGGGATCGGCGGAGCCGAGCACCCAGGCACCGTCCGGAGTGATGCCCACGGGGACCACCTCGTACGTGGCCGGATCGAGATTCTGCAGCACGCTACCTGCCGATACACAGGACACCGCGTGCTCGCTGCTGCGGCCACCGAAGACGACGGCGACTTTGATGCGGGGAGTACTCACGATGAGAAACCGTACCGTCGCTGCCTGCTCGGCGCGGATTCGCCCTGTCGGTGACGAGGCCGCGAACACTGCCTCACTCGGGCTTGATACGTCGTCCCAACAGGTGACCGACCGCGTCCGGAACGGACATGCCCCCATGACACACCCGGTGCACCGCATCGGTCAACGGCATCTCCACGTCGTAGCTTTCGGCGAGCGCACGCACCGAGGTGCAGGACTTCACACCTTCGGCAACCTGTCCGTGCGCTGCTTCCTGCGCGCTTTCGAGGGAGCCACCGGAACCGAGGCGCTCACCGAAGGTGCGGTTGCGCGACAGGGGCGAAGAACACGTGGCGACGAGGTCGCCCACCCCGGCCAGACCGGACAATGTCGACGGCGTGGCACCGAGTGCAACGCCGAGACGGATGATCTCGGCCAGACCCCTGGTCATGATCGACGCGAGAGTGTTCTCGCCGTATCCGACGCCACTGGCCATCCCACACGCGAGAGCGATGACGTTCTTGCAGGCTCCACCGATCTCGGCACCGATGACATCGGAGTTCGTGTACGGCCGGAAGTAACCGGTGGCACAGGACTTCTGGATCTCGAGGGCGCGCTGGGAGTCCGAGCAGGCGATGACGGTCGCGGCGGGCTGTCCCTCGGCGATCGGACGCGCAAGGTTGGGCCCGGACAGACACGCCACCCGACTCGGATCTGCTCCGGTGACCTGAGCGATCACCTGGCTCATCCGCATGAGCGTGCCGGTCTCGATTCCCTTGGCCAAGGACAGCAGCGTCGCGTGCGGCGGGATCGAGCCGGTCCACTCCCCCAGGTTGGCCCGCAGACTCTGCGACGGCACAGCCAACACCACGATGTCGGCTCCGTCGAGAGCCTGAGCCGGGTCGCTGGTTGCGCGAATCGACGAGGGTAGTTCGATACCTGGGAGGTAGTCCTTGTTCTCGTGATCGTCGGTGATCGACGCCGCGAGCTCTTCACGGCGGGCCCACATCGTGACGTCGGTCCCGGCATCGGCCAATACTTTGGCGAACGCGGTTCCCCACGAACCCGAACCCATCACCGCTGCTCTGCTCATGCCGCCAACCCCTCACCTGCGTGCCGATGCCCTTGTGCTTCGCGCGCATCACCCTAACGCGCACACCGGCTCGGGCGGTCGGAGTCGGCACAGATCCGCGACGCTGGCAGGATCGAGCACCATGGGTGCAACACGATCCGACGACGGCGACCGAGTGGCCGCATCGTCCGACCCTGCCCGCCGCGCCGTCGCAGTCCTCATCGCGGTGAAGGATCTCGCGACGGCGAAGTCGCGGTTGTCGGCGGACTTCTCGGGTCCCGAGCGAACACGGTTGGTGCTCGCGATGCTCAGCGACACCGTGGCCGCCGCAGCCGCCGTTTCGGTGGTGGGCTCGGTGACGGTGGTCACCCCCGATCCCCTCGTCGCAGAGACCGCCCGCAGAATCGGCGCGCGCGTGTTCGACGAACCGCTCGGCGATCCCGCACTGCCACCAGACGCACGCCTCAATCACGCCTTCGAATCCGCAGCGGCCGTGTTGCGGCGCGACGAGGTCGTCGGTCACGGACGCGGGTACGACGACGCCTCCCGCGTCGACATCATCGCGCTGCAAGCCGATCTACCGTCCATGCGACCATCCGAACTCGCTCAGGCATACGCTCTTGCGCGCCGCGGAGGCCGAGCACTGGTGGTCGATCATCACGGCACCGGTACCGCCGCGCTGATCCTCAAGGACTCCCCCGGTGAGCTCGCACCTCTGTTCGGGGTGGACTCCGCCCGACGCCACGCCGAGTCCGGCGCCCAGAAACTCGACGGCATCTGGCCGGGACTACGGCTCGACGTCGACACAGCAATGGACGTCCGCAGTGCACACCGGCTCGGGGTCGGACCGGCAACGGCTGCCGTCCTGCGTTCGCTCGGATGGAGTGACGACGCAGCGGCGACAACTGCGTGACCGAGTTTCGCCCTTCGGTGTTTCACGCACGTCGGGTATGAGGGATGATCGTCCGGTGAGCACAGACGACACGCAGCCGGCCAACGAAGATCCGTCGACGGAGAACGAGTCGGGTACCGATTCGGAGGCGGTATGGAGCGCTCCGATCGCAGCCACGATGCCGAGTATCCCCTCCGCGCTACCGGCCGCCACACCGCAGTCGGTCGACATCGCCACCGTGCTTCCCGAAAATCGCTATCTGAATCGGGAATTGAGCTGGCTCGACTTCAATTCACGTGTTCTCGCTCTGGCAGAGGACTCGTCGCTCCCTCTGTTGGAACGGGCGAAATTTCTCGCGATCTACGCGTCGAACCTCGACGAGTTCTACATGGTTCGAGTGGCCGGTCTCAAACGTCGCGACGAAACCGGTCTATCCGTTCGATCCGCCGACGGTATGACTCCGCGCGAGCAGCTCGCGGTGATCGGCGAACGCACCCAGGAGCTGGCGCTCAAACATGCGCGAGTGCTGCTGGATTCGATCCTGCCGGAGCTCACCGCCGAGGGCATCGCGATCATCCGGTGGTCGGATCTGGACAGCGACGAACGCGTCCGACTCTCGGAGTACTTCACCGAACAGGTCTTTCCAGTACTCACGCCACTGGCCGTCGACCCCGCGCACCCGTTCCCTTACATCAGTGGCCTGAGTCTCAATCTCGCTGTGACGGTGAAGGATTACTCCACAACGGGTGAGCATTTCGCGCGCGTGAAGGTTCCCGACAACGTCGATCGCTTCGTGCGGGTCAAGCGCGGCGAAGGCTCGCACCGCATCGACGCCTTTCTGTCGATGGAGGAGTTGATCTCGGCGCACCTCGACGTACTCTTCCCCGGCATGCAGGTCGTCGAGTCGCACGCCTTCCGCATCACGCGCAACGCAGATTTCGAGGTCGAGGAAGACCGGGACGAGGATCTGCTGCAGGCGCTCGAGCGCGAGCTGGCCCGCAGGCGTTTCGGCTCACCGGTTCGTCTCGAGATCGCCGACGACATGACCGAGCACATGCTCGAATTGCTGCTCCGTGAACTCGATGTCGATCCCGGTGACGTCATCCAGGTACCCGGACTGCTCGACCTGTCGTGCCTGTGGCAGGTCTACAGCGTCGACCGTCCCAATCTGAAGGACGCACCCTTCGTTCCGGCGACCCACGCTGCGTTCGGCGAGCGCGAGACCCCCAAGAGTGTCTTCTCGACGCTGCGCGACGGCGATGTCCTGGTGCATCATCCGTACGATTCGTTCTCCACCAGCGTTCAACGCTTCATCGAGCAAGCGGCGGCCGACCCGCAGGTGCTCGCCATCAAGCAGACGCTGTATCGCACGTCGGGAGATTCCCCGATCGTCAATGCGCTCGTCGATGCAGCAGGTGCCGGCAAACAGGTGGTTGCACTGGTCGAAATCAAGGCACGTTTCGACGAGCAGGCCAACATCGAGTGGGCACGCAAACTGGAAAAGGCAGGCGTACACGTGGTGTACGGCCTCGTCGGCCTCAAGACGCACTGCAAGACCTGTCTCGTGGTACGCCGCGAAGGGTCGGTCATTCGCCGGTACTGCCACATCGGAACCGGCAACTACAACCCCAAGACGGCACGCATCTACGAGGATGTCGGTCTGTTCACGTCGTCCCCGGAAATCGGTGCCGACCTCACCGACCTGTTCAACTCGCTCACCGGCTACTCACGAAAGTCCAAGTACCGCAACCTTCTCGTGGCACCGTACGGAGTGCGCCGCGGCATCGTCGAGCGCATCGAGGCCGAGGTCGAACACCTCAAGGCGGGGCGTGCGGCGGGGATTCGCCTCAAGGCGAACGCGTTGGTCGACGAGCAGGTCATCGATGCGCTGTACCGCGCGTCCATCGCGGGCGTTCCGGTCAAGGTGGTGGTGCGCGGTATCTGCGCGCTCAAGCCGGGCGTTCCGGGACTGTCGGAGAACATCGAGGTTCGCTCCATCCTGGGCAGATTCCTCGAACACTCGCGAGTTCTGCATTTCCAGGGTGCCGACGAGTTCTGGATCGGCAGCGCGGACATGATGCACCGCAACCTCGATCGCCGAGTCGAGGTAATGGCTCAGGTCAAGGATTCGCGACTGGCGAACCAGCTCGGTGATATCTTCGATTCCGCCCTCGACCCCACCACGCGCTGCTGGGAGTTGGGACCGGACGGCGGTTGGGTCGCCTCGCCGGCGCAGGGTGAGACAGTCCGTGAGCATCAGGTGGAGTTGATGCGTAGCCGGAGGAATCAGGCGTCCTGATGGGAACGTCCGATGGCTCCCCTCGTGCCAACATCTTTGCGGCCGGCTCCGTTCTGTGGCGACGATCACCGCACAGCGACGGTGCCGTCGAGATCGCGTTGGTCCACAGGCCGAAGTACGACGACTGGTCGTTCCCCAAGGGAAAGCTCGATCCCGGTGAGACCGCTGTCGACGCGGCAGTCCGAGAAGTCAAGGAGGAGACCGGATTCGACTCGCGGCTGGGGCGGTCGCTGTCCTACGTCACGTACCCGATCCCCGGCCACCGCCGGATGAAGAAGGTCCTCTACTGGGCGGCGGAGGCAACCGGTGGCGAGTTCGTCCCCAACGCGGAGGTGGACGAGGTGCGCTGGATAGCACCCGCGGATATCGGTCGCGAACTCTCGTATCCTATGGACCACAAGATTCTTCGCCGGTTCGTGGCCAAACCTGCCGACACCTCGACGGTCCTGTTGGTCCGTCACGGCAGCGCCGGTTCGCGTTCGCGGTACAAGGGCAACGACGTCGATCGCCCACTCGACAAGACCGGGCGACGACAGTCCGAGTCACTGGTCTCGTTGCTTCGAGCATTCGGGGCCGACGCGGTGTATTCGGCCGACCGTGCCCGGTGCGTTCAGACGGTGGCTCCGTTCGCAGAATCGTTGGGAACGGAGATCACCCCGGAGCACCTGCTGTCCGAGGAGGGATACGCCGATGACCCGCGCAAGGGGCGCCATCGCGCTCGCGACATTGCCGACCTGCCCGGCACGCCCGTGGTGTGCAGCCAGGGCAAGGTGATCCCCGACCTCATGCGCTGGTGGGCCGAGAAAGACGGAATTACATTGCCGGCCAACAGGAATCGCAAAGGCAGCGTCTGGGTGCTCTCGCGCCACGACGGCAGACTCGTTGCAGCCGACCACATCGCCAGCCCCCTGCCCACCCTCGTCACCGACGTCTGAGGGACGCACCCGAACGACAGCTGAGCCCCCGACTCGGATGTCGAGTCGGGGGCTCAGCCGTAGTTCGTTCGAGATTTAAAGCCTGCAGGCTCTACTTCTTCGCTGCGCGCTTTGCGGGGGCCTTCTTGGCCGGAGCCTTCTTTGCCGGGGCCTTCTTGGCTACGGTCTTCTTGGCTGCCGTCTTGGCCGGAGCCTTCTTGGCGGGCGCAGCCGTCGTTGCGGCCTTGCGTGCAGTTGTCTTGGCCGGAGCCTTCTTTGCAACTGTCTTACGCGCCGTGGTCTTCGCGGGAGCTGCCTTCTTGGCTGCAGTCTTCGCGGGAGCTGCCTTCTTGGCTGCAGTCTTGGCCGGTGCCGCCTTCTTGGCTGCAGCGGTGGTTGCCTTGCGGGCAGTCGTCTTCACGGCTGCCTTCTTGGCAGCAGTCTTCTTCGCAGCCGCAGTCTTCTTGGCCGGAGCAGCTGCCGAACCACGCTTGACGGCGGGCCCGGTGGCAGGCAACTTCTGTCCGCCCGCGATGACTGCCTTGAACTGTGCACCCGGACGGAATGCCGGAACGTTGGTCGGCTTGACGCGAACGGTCTCGCCGGTGCGGGGGTTGCGCGCAACACGGGCTGCGCGACGACGCTGCTCGAACACGCCGAAGCCTGTGATCGTGACACTTTCGCCGCGGTGCACTGCACGCACGATGGTGTCGACGATGTTCTCGACAGCCTCTGTGGCGCTCCGCCTGTCAGACCCCAACTTCTCGGTCAGGGCGTCGATCAGCTCTGCCTTGTTCATGGAATTTCCTCCGCTATATGGTGGCCCATCGTCGGACCGACTACTACAACGGTAAACCCCAAGTCGTCAAGAGTCTATGCGCCACGCCAATTTTCATTTCGGCGTCGCGGAATGATTCAGGGCCGCATAGCGTGTCGGACCCCCACCCGGTCAGCTTTCGGTCGGGGTCTCGATCCGCGCTGGAAGCGTCAGGGGTTTGTATGAAGGCCTTGACTTTTCATACTCCGTAATGGCCTCTACCTGGCGTAATGTCAATCCGATGTCGTCCAGACCCTCCAGCAGACGCCACCGGGTGTAGTCGTCAATCGCGAAGCGCACCACCAAAGTTCCAGCCGTCACGGTCTTGTCGACGAGGTCGACAATTAGTTCGAGACCGGGCTGTTCTTCTAAGGCTTTCCACAGCAATTCGACGTCCGACTGCTCCACTTCGGCCGCCAGCAGCCCGGCTTTGCCCGAGTTTCCACGGAAGATGTCGGCGAACCGGGACGCGATCACAACCCGGAAACCGAAGTCCGACAGCGCCCAGACGGCATGTTCGCGTGACGATCCCGTACCGAAATCGGGTCCGGCCACGAGTACCGAGCCACGGTTGTACGGCTCCAGGTTCAGGATGAAGTTCGGGTCCGAGCGCCATGCGGCGAACAACCCGTCTTCGAATCCGGTGCGCGTCACCCGCTTGAGATAGACCGCGGGAATTATCTGATCGGTGTCGACATTGGAGCGCCGGAGCGGAACTCCGATACCGGTGTGCCGGGTGAAAGCTTCCATCGAATGTTCTCCTAATGGGTTCGATCGATCCGAGCGGGACGCGATCTACGCGAGATCCGCCGGAGAGGACAGGGTTCCGCGGATTGCGGTCGCAGCTGCAACCAGTGGCGAGACGAGATGAGTACGACCGCCTTTGCCCTGCCTGCCCTCGAAATTACGGTTCGAGGTCGATGCCGATCGTTCACCCGCCACCAATTGATCCGGGTTCATCCCGAGGCACATCGAACATCCGGCCTGACGCCATTCGGCTCCTGCCGCAGTGAAGATGTCGCCGAGGCCTTCTTCCTCCGCCTGCGCTCGCACCCGCATGGAGCCGGGCACCACCAACATTCGCACTCCCTCGGCAACTCGGTGTCCCTCGAGAACGGACGCAACGGCGCGCAGATCCTCGATCCGACCGTTGGTGCAGGAACCGACGAACACGGTGTCTACGGCGATCTCACGGATCGGTGTGCCGGCCTCGAGACCCATGTACTGCAGGGCCTTCTGTGCCGACAACCGCTCACCCTCGTCGGTCATCGCCTCCGGATCCGGCACCGTACTTCCCAGCGGCGCACCCTGACCCGGATTCGTGCCCCAGGTGACGAACGGCGTCAACGTATCGGCATCGATGTGGACCTCGTTGTCGAACACTGCATCCGGATCTGTAGCCAGCTCGTTCCACGACGCCACTGCTGCGTCCCAGTCGGCTCCCTGCGGAGCGTGCGGACGCCCCTTCAGGTATTCGTACGTGATGTCGTCGGGTGCGATCATGCCTGCCCTCGCCCCGGCTTCGATCGACATGTTGCAGATGGTCATTCGCGCTTCCATCGACAGCTTCCGGATAGCCTCACCGCGGTACTCGAGGACGTACCCCTGCCCACCGCCGGTACCGATCTGGGCAATGACAGCAAGGATCAGATCCTTGCTCGTCACGCCGGGTGCGAGCTCGCCGTCGACGGTGATCGCCATCGTCTTGAACGGACGCAGAGAGAGTGTCTGCGTTGCCATCACGTGCTCTACCTCGCTGGTGCCGATGCCCATCGCAATCGAGCCGAAGGCACCGTGCGTCGACGTGTGGCTGTCTCCGCACACGACGGTCATCCCGGGCTGAGTCAGACCCAGCTGGGGCCCGATGATGTGCACGATGCCCTGATCGAGATCGCCCATCGGATACAGCCGGACTCCGAATTCCTCGCAGTTTCGGCGAAGGGTGTCCACCTGAGTACGCGAGACGAGATCTGCGATGGGGGCGAAGATGTCGGCCGTGGGGACATTGTGATCCTCGGTCGCGATCGTCAGATCGGGGCGGCGTAGCTCACGGCCGGCCAATCGCAGACCGTCGAACGCCTGAGGACTGGTCACCTCGTGCACGAGGTGAAGGTCGATGTAGATCAGGTCCGGCTCACGCGCGCCGCCTTCTCCTCCGCCTCGGACCACGACGTGCTGGTCCCATACCTTCTCGGCCAAAGTCTTCGGTGTTTCGGACATCGGTGTCGTCGACCTCGTCTTTCTGTCGTCGCGTCGGCGAACGTCGCTGGTTCACCGTGCGTCTCGTCTCGACATCATGCCTCTCGGCGCGCAAGAGATCTCACAATTGTGCAATCTCAGCATTCGGGAGGCTAATATCGTTCTATGGGACAGCATAGCCTGGGCGGCCTCGTCGACAAAGCGAGTGGCATCGGTGTACTCGACAAGGCGATGGCGGTGCTGCATGCAGTGGCCGAGAAGCCCTGCAATCTCGGTGATCTGTGCGCGCGCACGGACTTACCCCGCGCCACCGCTCACCGCCTCGCAGTCGGACTGGAGACCCACCGATTGCTCGTACGAGATGCCGACGGCCTGTGGCACACCGGGCCGGGCCTAGGAGAACTCGCTGCGAGCGCGTCCGACGCACTGCTCGACGCAGCAGCTTCCGTGCTCCCACGTCTGCGCGAAATCACCGGTGAAAGTGTGCAGATCTATCGACGGGAGGGCACGGTGCGCGTCTGTGTGGCGTCCATGGAACCCCCGACAGGTCTTCGCGACACAGTGCTTGTCGGCGCACGATTGCCGATGACGGCCGGTTCCGGAGCCAAAGTCCTTCTGGCGTGGGCAGATTCGCACACCCAAAGAACCGTTCTGCCCGATGCAGAATTCGGCGAGCGCGTACTCATCGAGGTACGGCGCCGCGGCTGGGCGCAGAGCGCGGGCGAGCGCGAACCAGGCGTCGCAAGCGTGGCGGCACCGGTTCGCGACGGCAACGACACTGTGGTGGCGGCGATCTCGGTGTCCGGACCCATCGACCGAATCGGACGCAAGCCCGGTGCGCGCTGGGCCGCGGATCTTCTCGCAGCAGCCGACGCGTTGCACAAGCGTCTCTGATCGATGCTCCCCGACCCCGGTCGGACGCCCGAAAACCGGCTGAACGCGCGGCGAGAAAGGAGTACGTTCGTCTCGAACGGCCTCACCGGCCGGTCGTCGACTGCGAGGAGTCACCCCATGCCCGAATCCGGCAGTGAAGAACTGAAGAAGAAGTTCCGCGAGGTCCTGGAGCAGAAGAACAGCAAGGCCCACAATTCCGTCGAGCACAAAGACGGTGGACCGAAAGTCAACAACGCCCACGGACCGGCCGACCATCAGAAGATGTTCCGCCGCAAGAGCGTGTGAGACGCTCGGCCCGAAACGACAACACCCTCTCGATCCGAAGATCGAGAGGGTGTTCTCGGTTGTAGCCCCGACGGGATTCGAACCCGCGCTACCGCCTTGAGAGGGCGGCGTCCTAGGCCGCTAGACGACGGGGCCAGGAACTTCACCTGCATTGTTTCGAGCTTGTGAGTGCCGAGTCAGCTTAACTGTCTCGGCACCGGCGACAAAATCGCCCCTACCTGCTCGCTGGGGTACCAGGACTCGAACCTAGAATGGCGGTACCAGAAACCGCTGTGTTGCCAATTACACCATACCCCAATGGACTTGAATCGAACTGCTCACCGCGATCGGTGTGCACTGCGTTTCGAGCCGGGATAGAGACTATCAAAGGTGCATACCCATTCTCCAAATCGGCTGCTCAGAGCATCCAAAACTGCGCCGCGGTCGCGCGCTGCCCTCGCTCGACCGGCCTCTGTCGCCGAAGCACGAGCCTGCCCTGACCCTCGGCTCGCACGTGCAGCAGACTGGGTCTCCGTGACCGCTCACACACGCCACACAGCCCGATGAAAGTCGTGCTCGTTCCTCGCGGCGAGCAGGCGGTACTGACGTATCTCGACGACGACTGTTCGGTCCGCCGCGCGCCCATCGTGGTGGAGGATCCGGCTGCAGCGGTGGCCGATATCGAGGCGTCCGAACGCCCGAGATGGGTATGGGAGGACACCGGTCGGATCTATCCTCGTCTCCTCGAACGAGGGGTACGAGTCAGCCGTTGCCACGACCTCGCACTCGTCGGTGCGATTCTGGCGATGCGAACCGGCTCCGCAGTCACTCCGTCCGTACCCGCAGACCTGCGACCCGGACTGTTCGACGCGGATCCGGAGTCCGACCCGGCAGCGGTGGTCACCGAGTACCGGCGTCAATTCGACGACATCGGGGCCGACCGCGCACTGCAACTGCTGGCGGCGGCGGAATCGGCCGGGGGTCTGGCCGCCGCGGAGATGACCCACGACGGATTGCCGTTCTCGGCAGCGGCGCATCGGCGTCATCTCGAGTCGATGCTCGGCGCCCGCCCGGTCGATGGATCGCTTCCCCCGGCTCTGGTGGGGCTGGAAGGCGAGATCTCGTCGGCGTTCGGCCGACGCGTCAATCCTTCGTCTCCGGTGGAAGTGGTGGCCGCGTTCGCCCGATCCGGCGTCGAGCTGACTTCCACGCGCGCGCACGTCATCCGCGAGATCGATCACCCCGCCGTCCCCCTGCTGTTGCGCCATCGTGATCTCTCGAAATTGCACAGCACGAATGGGTGGGCTTGGCTCGACTCGTGGGTGCGAGGCGATCGGTTCCGGCCGGTCTACGTTCCCGGTGCTGTGGTTTCGGGCCGGTGGGCGAGCCGCGGCGGAGGCGGACTCCAGATTCCGAAACCGTTGCGAGCCAGCGTGATTGCCGATCCCGGACATACGTTCGTGGCCGCCGATGCCGGACAACTCGAACCCCGCATTCTCGCGGCGATGTCCGGTGACCCACGCATGGTTGCCGCTGCCGGCACCGCTGATCTGTACGCACCCGTGGCCGCGGAATCGTTCGAAGGTGATCGTGGCAAAGCCAAGGTCGCTGTTCTCGGAGTTCTGTACGGCGCGACGTCGGGTGAGGCTCGCGGTCTGCTGACACGACTGCGGGCCAGGTTCCCCGGTGCGGTGGGACTCGTCGAAGAGGCCGCCCGCGCCGGCGAACGGGGTGAGGTCGTCCGCTCGTGGTTGGGGCGAGCCTGCCCACCACCCTCAGCGCAGTGGTGGTCCAACGGCGACGCGCACGCGCGCGGACGGTTCACCCGTAACTTCGTGGTGCAGGCGACCGCTGCGGAGTGGGCCTTGTGTCTGTTGGCGGATCTGCGCGGACGGTTGCGCGACGAGATCGGAGCCGGCACCGGCGAGCTGGTGTTCTTTCAGCACGACGAGGTGGTGGTGCACTGCCCGAAGGCCGATGCAGACCGGGTGTCGGAAGCCGTTGCCGCGGCTGCATTGTCTGCCACTCGATTGATGTTCGGCGACACCGACGTGCGGTTTCCGATGGAGACGAGAATCGATCGCTTCTACGGTGTTTCGGCTTCCGATTCGGAGTCGGAGTCGGAGTCCGACTGAACACTCGGTGGGTCCTCGAATGTGACGTCGATTTCCTCGAATGCGGTGCTGCGCTGCGCTTCTGCCTGTCCGGTGTAGGTGAGCTTGTCACCCTCGGTCAGTTCCACGTCGTCGGTGAAGGGTGCCAGCAGGGCTCGCGGGAACAGTCGATCGACGCGAACGACGTTGATTTCGATGCACATCACCACGGACAGCGAGGTGACATACAGAAAGGCGAGCAGGCCGAGTACCACGGCGAACACACCGTTGGTGACGGTCGCATTGCTCACCACGTACTTCACGTAGACGCTGCCGAAGCTCTGCAGCAGTTGCCAGATGATGCCCGCCGCGATGGCACCCGGCAGGACTTCTCGGACCGACAATGGCCTGGCGGTCGCCAAGCGGAAGGCAACGACGAACACCGCGACGTACAGGAGGGTGGCCACGGTGAACACGATCGGGCCGGCCTCGGGACCGAAATATCCTGCTGCACTGAGCACATTGACAGCCGTGATCGTCAGGGTCGCGATTCCGACAGTACCGAGCAGGCCCAACCCGCGCACGCGGGCGCGGATCGGGTCGGGGCGCACGTTCTTGGGCACGGACCACGCGGTGTTGGTCGCGTTCTGCAGTGCCACCGACACACCGAGCCCGCCGTAGAGGGATCCGAGTCCACCGACGACCAAGCCCACGACACCGCCGCTGATTCGATCCGGCTGACCGAGTTCGTCACCGATCACCGGAATCTGTCCCAGCGCCGAGTCGAGGATCTGCTGCTGTAGTTCCGGGCTACCGACCAACACGATGCCCAGAACCGTGGAGAACAACAGGAGCGCCGGAAACAGCGAGACAAAGGCGTAGTAGGTGATCAGGGCGGCAAGATATCCGCCCTGATCGTCGACGAATTTGTACACCACAGCAATGGGATATCCGAGAGCCGGACGCCTGCGCTGCAGTCGGTCCAGTCGATCGGCGACACTCATGTGTGGAGATCTCCGACCGATCGTGTCGGCCCCCGACGAACTGCCGTCACGCGATACGAGCGCGTGCAGCAGCCAGTCGAGCGAGAGTCCTCTCGCGGCCGAGCAGTTCCATGGACTCGTAGAGCGGTGGGCTGATGTGGGAGCCGGTCACTCCCACCCGAACCGGAGCAAAGGCCTTGCGCGGCTTGAGTTCGAGCTTCTCGATCAACGCTTCCTTCAGAGTGGCCTCCACGTCGGCCGTGGTCCACGTCGCCAACGCCGTCAACGCCTCGATGGCGGCGTCGAGAACGGGTGCAGCATCGGGTCCGAGGTTCTTGGCCGCAGCAGCGGGATCGATCTCGAAGTCCGTCTCGTCGACGAACAAGAACTTCAGCAGTCCCCACGCGTCCGACAGCACGACGATGCGAGTCTGAATGAGGTCCGCAGCTACCGCGAACACCTTCTCGTCGATCGGTTCGACGAGATGTCCTCGCGCAACCAGATACTGACGCAACCGAGCCGCGAAATCGTCGGCCGGCAGCATTCGGATGTGCTCGGCGTTGATCGCGTCGGCCTTCTTCTGATCGAAGCGCGCCGGGTTGGAATTGACCGAGGAAATCTCGAACGCCGCCACCATCTCGTCGAGCGAGAAGACATCGTGGTCGTCCGAGATGCCCCACCCGAGAAGAGCAAGGTAGTTGAGCAACCCCTCGGGGATGAATCCCCGATCGCGATGGATGAACAGGTCGGCTTCGGGATCACGCTTGGAGAGCTTCTTGTTGCCTTGGCCCATCACGAACGGGAGATGCCCGAACGCCGGGGTCCGATCGGCCACACCTATCCGAATCAGCGCCTCGTAGAGGGCGAGCTGACGAGGGGTCGACGACAGCAGATCCTCGCCGCGCAGCACGTGGGTGATCTTCATCAGGGCGTCGTCGACGGGATTGACCAACGTGTACAGCGGAACTCCGTTGCCTCGGGTCAACGCGAAGTCCGGCACCGTCCCGGCCTTGAACGTGGTCTCCCCGCGTACGAGGTCGTTCCAGGTCAGATCGTGGTCGGGCATACGCAGCCGTACGACGGCTCCACGGCCCTCGTCCAGGAAGCCCTGGCGCTGCTCCGGAGTCAGATCGCGGTCGAAGTTGTCGTAACCGAGTTTGGGGTCGCGCCCGGCGGCCTTGTGACGAGCTTCGACTTCCTCGGGCGTGGAGAACGATTCGTAGGCTTCCCCGGCGTCGAGCAGCTGCCGAACGACGGCCGTGTGCTGCTCTCGGCGCAGGGATTGACGGTAGGGCTCGTACGGGCCGCCCACCTCGGGGCCCTCGTCCCAGTCGAGGCCGAGCCAGCGCAACGCGTCGAGCAGGGCGGCGTAGGACTCCTCGGAGTCGCGTGCAGCATCGGTGTCCTCGATGCGAAAGACGAAGGCTCCACCGTGATGCCTGGCGAACGCCCAGTTGAACAGTGCTGTTCGGATCAGTCCGACGTGCGGGGTACCGGTGGGAGACGGGCAGAACCGAACGCGGACGTCTGCTGGAGTGGTCATCGGTGCCCTACTTCTTCGCTGCGACGGGGTTGGTCAAAGTACCGATTCCCTCGACGGTGATCGATACGCTGTCACCATCGACGATGGGTCCGACACCTTCGGGGGTTCCGGTGAGGATGACGTCGCCGGGGAGCAGCGTCATGACTGCGGATACCCACTCGATGATCTTCGGAATATCATGCAGCAGAAGCGAAGTACGGCTCTGTTGTTTCACAACGCCGTCCACCTCGGTCTTGATCTCCAGATCGGAGGGATCGAGCGAGGTCTCGATCCACGGCCCCAGTGGGCAGAAGGTGTCGTGGCCCTTGGCACGAGTCCACTGCCCGTCGTTCTTCTGGTGGTCACGGGCCGAGACGTCGTTGGCGACGGTATAGCCGAGAACGACCTCGTACGCCTTCGACGCGGGAACGTCCTTGCACGGACGCCCGATCACGATGGCCAGTTCACCCTCGTAGTGCACCTCGTCGGACGACGGTGGCAGCACGATGGCCGCACCCGGTCCGACGATGGACGTATTCGGCTTGATGAAGATGACGGGATCCTTCGGTGCTTCGCCGCCCATCTCGGCCGCGTGCGCGGCGTAGTTCTTGCCGATGGCGATGACCTTGCTCGCCAGGATCGGCGCGAGCAGGCGTACATCGGCCAGCGGCCACGACCGACCCGTGAACGTCGGTGTGCCGAAGGGATGTTCGGCAATTTCCTTCGCCGTCCGGGCATCCCCCTCACCTTCGATACTCACGAATGCCACACCATCAGGACTTGCAATTCGACCGAGACGCATGCCAGAAGTCTATCGACCGTCGTTCCCCGCACGTCGACGCCGTCCGATCCGTCGATCTTTCGCCGGTGTAATGTCCTCGAGTAGTTCCATATCTCAAGACATAACGTCCACATCGTGAGACGGGCAGTAAGCGGAAAGGACCGAATGAACACCACCGAGCAACTGGCCGGCATCGGCGAAACACGGCGCTGGTTCATGCTCGTACTCGGAATGCTCGCGCAGACTGCAGGTGCCGTCTTCATCAACGGCGCTGCATTTCTCATACCGTCGCTGCACGACGACCGAGGACTCGGCCTGGCCACGGCAGGATTCGTCGTTGCGATGCCTACCGTCGGCATCATGTTGACCCTCATCGCATGGGGCGTCCTCGTCGACCGGATCGGCGAACGTCTCGTCCTGGTGATCGGGCTCGGCCTCACGGCCGCCGCGAGTCTCGCTGCAGTGATCAGCACCTCTATTCCCGTGCTGGCCGTTCTTCTGCTGATCGGCGGCATGGCAGCCGCCAGTGCGAACAGCGCGAGCGGACGAGTTGTGGTCGGATGGTTTCCGCCGCATCGCCGAGGATTGGCGATGGGTATCCGGCAGATGTCGGTGCCACTGGGCGTGGCCGTTGCGGCATTGACCATCCCACCCATAGCCAGAGACCACGGCGTCGGAGCGGCACTGCTCGTACCTGCTGCCGTGTGCGCAGCAGCCGCTCTGCTGTGTCTTGCCGTGGTCGACCCCCCGCGACCGAACCGCATCGATGCGGCGGAACAGGGTTTGCTCGACAATCCGTACCGCGGCAGCAGGCAACTGTGGCGCATTCACGCTACGTCGATACTGCTGGTGGTCCCGCAGTACGTGGTCTGGACGTACGCGCTCGTCTGGCTGATGACCGACCGAGGATGGACGGCAGCAGCGGCAGGCGTCCTCGTCACGGTGACGCAGATTCTCGGCGCACTGGGCCGGATGAGCGTCGGCGCGCTCTCCGATCGGGTCGGTAGCCGCATGCGGCCCCTACGGTGGGTCGCGGTGACTGCCGCCGTCAGCATGCTGGGTCTGGGCATCGCCGACTGGTTCGACTCCCCTGCCGCGATCGTCCTCCTGGTGGTCGCGTCCGTCGCCACCGTTGCCCCGAACGGTCTTGCCTTCACCGCGGTCGCAGAGATATCAGGACCGTATTGGAGCGGACGCGCCCTCGGCGTGCAGAACACGAGCCAGTACGTGTTCGCGTCGGCCGTGCCGCCGGTGTTCGGGGCACTTGCCGCGATCAGCTTTCCCGTCGCATTCCTGGTGTCGGCAATTTTCCCGGCGCTCTCCGTGCCGATCGTCCCCGACGATCCACGTCGCGACATCACCGACGAGAAAGCCGACAGCACAAGCTGATTCAGCCCGGCGGGATATCCGAGAAACAGAAATGCCACGGTGGGCAGTCGGCCTACCGTGGCATTTCGTCGTGGTCTGGCTACAGGCGAGCGGCGATTCGTGCGCCGATTTCTTTCGTCGACGCCGCGGCGGTTCCCCGCTGCGCGAGATCTGCTGCGACAGCGGCTTCCACTCGCGCGGCTCCCGCCGCATCGCCGAGATGATCGAGTAGCAGTGACACCGACAGGATGGCAGCGGTCGGATCGGCCTTCTGCTGTCCCGCGATGTCGGGCGCACTGCCGTGCACCGGCTCGAACATGCTCGGGTTGGTGCCGGTCGCATCGATGTTTCCGCTTGCGGCCAAACCGATTCCGCCGGTCACTGCGGCCGAGAGGTCGGTCACGATGTCACCGAACAGGTTGTCGGTGACGATGACATCGAACCGACCGGGATCGGTGACGAGGTGGATCATCGCGGCGTCGATGTGCTGATACGCGACCTCGACGTCCGGGAACTCCGAGGCGACCTCCTCGACGGTGCGAGCCCACAGGCTGCCTGCGAAGGTCAGCACATTGGTCTTGTGCAGCAGCGTCAGATGCTTCTTCCGAGCGAGTGCTCGCTCGAAACCGTTGCGCACCACCCGCTCCACGCCGTAGCGAGTGTTGACGCTGACCTCGGTAGCGACCTCGTGCGGTGTACCGACTCGCAGCGCACCACCGTTTCCGGTGTACGGACCCTCGGTGCCCTCGCGCACGACGACGACATCGATCTCCTTGTCGCCGGCCAGAGGACCGACAACTCCGGGATACAGCTTGGCCGGACGCAGATTGATGTGGTGATCGAGCGCGAACCGAGCGCGCAGCAACAGTCCGCGTTCGAGCACACCGCTGGGTACCGACGGATCACCGATGGCTCCCAGCAAGATTGCGTCGTGCTCACGCAGTTCCGCCAACACCGAGTCCGGCAGCAGCTCGCCGGTGGCGTTGTAGCGACGCGCACCGAGGTCGTACTCGGTCTTCTCGGTACCGGGCGCGACCACGTCGAGCACCGCAAGCGCCTCGGTGACGACCTCGGGTCCGATTCCGTCCCCGGCGATGACGGCCAGCTTCATCTCACTCCTCGTGTGTTCGTTCGATTTGTGTCCGATCGACTGAGAGCGATCAGGACAGGTCGACCAGCTCGATGGTGGACGCACCCACCGCGGTCGCGATGCTCGCACTGAGCTCGGTCGGAACGTCCTTGTCGACGCGCAACAGAATCGTTGCGCCGTCACCCTCGGAGTCCTGGCTGAGTGCAGCGGCCTGAATGTCGATCCCGGCATCGCCGAGCAGCGTTCCGATCCGGCCGAGACTGCCGGGCTGATCTGCGTAGTTGACGATGAGGTTCTTGCCCTCGGCGCGGAGATCGAAGTTGCGACCGTTGATGTTGACGATCTTCTCGACCTGCTTGGTTCCGGTGAGCGTGCCCGCAACATTGAGTACCGAGCCGTCGCCGTACACGGCCCGAACGTCGACGACGCTGCGGTGGTTCTCACTTTCGGACGCCGTGGTGACCTCGGCGGTGACGCCGCGCTCCTCGGCGAGCGAGGGCGCGTTGACGAACGTGACCGAGTCCTCGATGACGGCGGAGAACAGGCCACGCAACGCAGACAGCTTCAGGATCTCGACGTCCTCGGCGGCGAGCTCACCGCGTACATCGACCGAGAGCGACGTGGGAAGCTCGGCGGACAGCGCACCCAGCAGGACGCCCTGCTTGCGCACGATCTCGAGCCACGGCGAAACCTCTTCGCCGACGGCTCCACCCTTGACGTTGACCGCGTCGGGCACGAATTCACCGGCGAGAGCGAGCAACACGGACTTGGCCACATCGGTGCCCGCCCGGTCCTGGGCCTCGGTGGTCGACGCGCCGAGGTGCGGAGTGACGACGACCTGAGGAAGCTCGAACAACGGGCTGTCGGTGCACGGCTCGGAGGCGTAGACGTCGATGCCGGCGGCGAAGACGTGCCCGCTGGTGATGGCGTCGGCCAGCGCCTGCTCGTCCACCAGACCACCGCGAGCGGCGTTGACGACGATGACACCCGGCTTGGTCTTGGCGAGGGCTTCCTTGCCGATGATGCCCTTGGTCTCGGGCGTCTTCGGCAGGTGAACCGAGAACATGTCTGCGCGCTCGAGCAGTTCGTCCAAGCTCACCAGTTCGATACCGAGCTGAGCCGCGCGGGCCGCGGACACGTAGGGGTCGTAGGCGATGATGTGCGTTTCGAATGCGGCGAGACGCTGCGCGAACAGCTGACCGATGCGGCCCAGGCCCACGACACCGACGGTCTTGCCGAAGATCTCGACACCGTTGAACTTGCTGCGCTTCCACTCGTGCTGACGCAGGGTGGCGTCGGCAGCGGGAATCTGGCGCGCGGCAGACAGGAGCAACGTGACTGCATGCTCGGCAGCGGTGTGGATGTTGGAGGTCGGTGCGTTGACGACGAGGACGCCGCGCTCGGTGGCTGCGGGTACGTCGACGTTGTCCAGGCCGACGCCGGCGCGAGCGACGATCTTGAGGTTGGTCCCGGCAGCGAGCACCTCGGCGTCGACCGTGGTCGCGGAGCGCACGAGGATCGCGTCGGCCTCCGGAACCGCAGCGAGCAGTGCGGGACGATCCGGGCCGTCGACCCAACGGACCTCGACGCCGTCACCCAGTGCCTCGACGGTGGACTGCGCAAGTTTGTCGGCGATCAGAACGACAGGACGGCCTGGCTGGCTCACGTGAAGAACTCCCTAAGTCGGTTCGAGACTGTTGACGGTAAAAATTCGGAGCTGGTGCAGCAGAAACAGTTTAGTGGCCGGCGACGTCGGCCTGCGACGCCACCGTCGAGCACGCACCGAAGGGCACCGCCACCTGGAGTAGCGGTGCCCTTCGATCAGTATGCGTACGAACGCGATTCGACGAGAATCATGCCGTTTCGGTGATCGGACGATCGACCCAGCTCATCAGGTCGCGCAGCTTCTTGCCGGTGACCTCGATGGGGTGCTCGGCGTTTTCCTTGCGCAGGCCTTCGAGCTCGGTGTTGCCGTTCTCGACGTTCGCGACCAGGCGGCGCGTGAATTCACCCGACTGGATATCGGCCAGAATTGCCTTCATGCGCTCCTTGGTTCCGGCGTCGATGACGCGAGGTCCCGAGAGGTAGCCGCCGAACTCCGCGGTGTCGGACACCGAGTAGTTCATGCGAGCGATGCCGCCCTCGTACATGAGGTCGACGATGAGCTTGAGCTCGTGCAGAACCTCGAAGTACGCCATCTCGGGGGCATAGCCGGCCTCGACCATGACCTCGAATCCGGTCTTGACGAGCTCCTCGGTGCCACCACACAGCACGGCCTGCTCACCGAAGAGGTCGGTCTCGGTCTCTTCCTTGAACGTGGTCTTGATGACGCCTGCGCGGGTTCCGCCGATGCCCTTGGCCCACGACAGTGCGAGCGCCTGGCCCTCGCCCTTCGGGTCCTGATCGATGGCGATGAGTGCGGGAACGCCCTTGCCGTCGACGAACTGGCGACGCACGAGGTGGCCGGGGCCCTTGGGTGCGACCATGCCGACGGTGACGAACTCCGGAGCCTTGATCAGGTCGAAGTGGATGTTGAGTCCGTGGCCGAAGAACAGCGCGTCGCCGTCCTTCAGGTTGGGCTCGATCTCCTCGGAGAAGATCTTGGCCTGCGCGGTATCGGGTGCGAGCACCATGATCACGTCGGCCCACTCGGACACCTCGGCGGGAGTGCCGACCTTCAGGCCCTGCTCCTCCGCCTTGGCGCGGGACTTCGAGCCCGCCGCCAGGCCGATGCGAACATCGACGCCGGAGTCGCGCAGGCTCAGCGAGTGCGCGTGGCCCTGGCTTCCGTATCCGATCACAGCGACCTTGCGGCCCTGGATGATCGACAGATCAGCATCGTCGTCGTAGAACATCTCGACTGCCACTGGTTGTTACCTTTCCTCTTGGGTTTTACGCGTGTTCGTCACTGGGCCGCTACCGCGACGCAGTGATCGATTTCGGTCCACGTCCGACGGCAACGACTCCCGACTGAACTATTTCTCGAATTCCATAGGGATCCAACATCTTCAACAATGCATCGAGCTTCGAGCGGGTGCCCGTCGCTTCGACCGTGACCGCCTCGGGCGACACATCGATCACCTTGGCGCGGAACAGGTTCACCGTTTCGATGACCTCGCTGCGGACGCTGGCGTCGGCTCGGACCTTGATCAGCACCAACTCACGTGCCACCGAGGAATCGTCGTCCTGCTCGACGATCTTGATGACGTTGATGAGCTTGTTGAGCTGCTTGGTCACCTGCTCGAGCGGGAATTCGTCGACGGTCACGACGATGGTCATGCGTGAGATATCGGGAATCTCGGTTCCGCCGACGGCGAGCGAGGAGATGTTGAAGCCGCGACGCGAGAACAGTGCAGCGACGCGGGCCAGCACACCTGGCTTGTCCTCGACGAGAACGCTGAGGGTATGGCTCGTGCTCACAGGTCGGTGCCTTTCACGTCGTTGTTCATCGGGTGGGGCGCCTGCTCGCGTTCCATGGCGTCGTCGATTCCGGGCTCACTGCCCACGGTCTCGTCCTCGTCGAACAACGGACGAATTCCGCGGGCGGCCATGATCTCGTCGTTGCCTGTTCCAGCAGCCACCATCGGCCACACCTGGGCATCGGCACCGACGATGAAGTCGATGACGACCGGACGATCCTTGATCGCGCGGGCCTGGGCGATCACGGCGTCGACGTCCTCTTCCCGCTCGCACCGCAAACCGACGCAACCCAGTGCCTCGGCGAGCTTGACGAAATCGGGGATACGGACGGCACCGTGTGTGCCGAGGTTGGTGTTGGAGTAGCGCTCCTCGTAGAACAGGGTCTGCCACTGCCGGACCATGCCGAGGTTGCCGTTGTTGATGAGCGCGACCTTGATCGGGATGCCCTCCACCGCGCAGGTTGCAAGCTCCTGGTTGGTCATCTGGAAGCAACCGTCACCGTCGATGGCCCACACCTCGGCGTCGGGCAGGCCCATCTTGGCACCCATGGCGGCGGGAACCGCGTACCCCATCGTGCCGAGGCCACCCGAGTTGAGCCACGTACGCGGCTTCTCGTAGTTGATGAACTGGGCAGCCCACATCTGGTGCTGACCGACTCCGGCGCAGTAGATCGCGTCGGGACCGGCGAACTTGCCGACCGAGGAGATGACGAACTCGGGAGACATGGAACCGTCGGACGGACGGTCGTAGCTCAACGGGTACGTCTTGCGGATGCCGTCGAGGTAGACCCACCACTGTTCGAGATCGAGCGTCGTTCCGGTCGCGCGATCGGCCCGCAAAGCCTCGATCAGCTCGGTGATGACCTCGCCGCAGTCGCCCACGATCGGCACGTCCGCGTACCGGTTCTTGCCGATCTCGGCCGGGTCGATGTCGGCGTGGATGACCTTGGCGTCCGGCGCGAAGGACGAGAGCTGACCGGTGACACGGTCGTCGAACCGGGCCCCGAGCGTGATGAGCAGATCGCTGCGCTGCAGTGCGGCCACCGCGGCCACGGTGCCGTGCATGCCCGGCATACCCAAGTTGAGCTGGTGGGTATCGGGGAAGGCCCCGCGCGCCATCAGTGTGGTGACAACCGGAATACCGGTCAGTTCGGCGAGCTCGAGGAGTTCCGCCGAAGCGTTGGCCTTGATGACGCCGCCGCCGACGTACAGCACCGGCTGCTTGGCGTCGGCAATGTAGCGAGCGGCTTCTCGAACCTGCTTGCCGTGCGGCTTGGTGACCGGGCGGTACCCGGGCAGACGCATCTCCGGTGGCCACGAGAACGTGGTCTGCGCCTGCAGCACGTCCTTCGGGATGTCGACGAGCACTGCACCGGGTCGGCCGGAGGCAGCGATGTAGAACGCCTCGGCCATGATGCGCGGAATGTCCGCGCCGTCGGTGATCAGGAAGTTGTGCTTGGTGATGGGCATCGTGATACCCGAGATGTCGGCTTCCTGGAAACCGTCCGTGCCGATGAGACTGCGCGCGACCTGACCGGTGATCGCGACGATGGGCACCGAGTCCATCTGGGCATCGGCGAGCGGGGTGACGAGGTTGGTCGCACCCGGGCCGGACGTGGCCATGCAGACCCCGACCCTGCCGGTCGCCTGGGCGTAGCCGGTTGCCGCGTGGCCCGCGCCCTGTTCGTGACGCACCAGCACGTGGCGCACCTTGACGGAGTCGAAGAGCGGGTCGTAGACGGGAAGAACCGCGCCGCCGGGAATGCCGAATACAGTGTCGACGTCGAGTTCTTCGAGGGCGCGTACGACAGACTGTGCGCCGCTGACCTTCTCGGGCGCGACGTGACGTCGCGACCCGTTGGTCGCCGCTTCTGCGGACGGGCTGGTGGTCGACGGGCTTGCGGCCGGCCCCGACTTACGAGTCGTGGGCCCCGGGCGTGCGGTTGGTGCGCTCACTGATTGCTTCCTCAGGAATGTGAAAGTGCTGGGCGATCTCTGGGCAAGAAAAAACCCCCGTCAGCGAGTGCTGTACGAGGGTGGCGCGTCGATGCGAGTTTGAACAACCGGCTCAGGCGTTGACGCGCCGGCCGATTACGAGTATCCAATTCCGCTTCACGCGCTCGACGGTAGGCGCGCGCACAGGGAAGAGTCAAACTCGTCACGACGCAATCCCATTATGTGAGATCGCGTAGATGCAATGCGAAGATGAATGGGTGTCGTCTCCGCAGCAGTCCGAACCACCTCTGCCATCATCCCACACTGCCTCCGAGCCACCGAACGGTGCCGAGGGTCAGCAACCGTCGACCACGCAGGTCATTCGCATGCCGCGCCTTGCACTGCTCGGCGTGGGGCTGCTGCTGTTCGGCACAGCACTGCCGGCGTTCAGCTGGCCTGCGGCTCTGGGCTGGCTCCTGATCCTGCCGATCGTTGCGTTCGTGTGGGTCCTCCGAGTGCGCACCGTCGTCACTCCGGACGCGATCACCGCGCGACGGTTCGTCGGCTCCGACGTCATCGAGTGGGAATCGGTGACGGGTCTGCATTTCCCGGATCGCCGCTGGGCGCGGGTGGTCCTGACCGACAAGAGCGAGAAGTCGCTGCCGCTGGTGCGGTTCGACCTCCTCCCCCAACTCGCGGCTGCCAGCGGCGGCCGCATCACCGATCCGTACGCCGCTGCCGCTGCGGCCGAAGAAAGGGCCAGAGCGGACGCCGAGGACGACGGCGACCAGGCGTCGAAGGAGGAATAGTCGACAGCGAGTAGCCTCTTCGATGCGAGAAACCGCTGCAACGAACGAGGACTACGCATATGCCGCCGCTACGCTCACGGGTCACCACTGTCGGACGCAATGCCGCGGGCGCACGCTCGCTGTGGCGCGCCACCGGAATGACCGATTCGGATTTCGGTAAACCCATTGTCGCCATCGCGAACTCGTACACCCAATTCGTGCCCGGCCACGTGCACCTGAAGAACGTCGGCGAGATCGTCGCCGACGCCGTTCGCGCAGCCGGCGGCGTCCCCCGTGAATTCCACACGATTGCCGTCGACGACGGCATCGCCATGGGACACGGCGGCATGCTGTACTCGCTACCCAGCCGCGAGATCATCGCCGACTCCGTCGAGTACATGGCCAACGCCCACACCGCCGACGCCCTGGTGTGCATCTCCAACTGCGACAAGATCACCCCCGGCATGCTCAACGCCGCGATGCGCCTGAACATCCCGGCCGTCTTCGTCTCCGGCGGACCGATGGAGGCGGGTAAGGCCGTCGTCGTCGGCGGCGTTGCACAGGCACCCACCGACCTGATCACCGCAATCTCCGCCAGCGCGAACGACGCTGTGTCCGAGGAAGGCCTCGACGAGGTCGAGCGCAGCGCATGTCCAACTTGCGGATCCTGCTCGGGAATGTTCACCGCGAACTCCATGAACTGTCTCACCGAGGCTCTCGGACTCGCACTGCCCGGAAACGGATCGACCCTGGCGACTCACCATGCCCGCCGCGCCCTGTTCACGCGAGCCGGCACCACGATCGTCGACGCCGCATTGAAGTACTACCGCGACGAGGACGAGTCCGTTCTTCCGCGCAACATCGCCACGCCGGCCGCGTTTCGCAATGCCATGGCCCTCGATGTGGCGATGGGCGGATCGACCAACACGGTGCTGCACACCCTCGCTGCCGCACAGGAAGGTGAGGTCGACTTCGACCTCGAGACCATCGACGCTATCAGCCGCAAGGTCCCGTGCCTGGCGAAGGTCTCGCCCAATTCCGATTACCACATGGAAGACGTGCACCGCGCCGGCGGAATCCCGGCTCTCCTCGGCGAGCTCCGCCGCGCGAACCTTCTCGAAACCGACGTCTCGACCGTGCACACGAAGAGCTTCGACGAATGGCTCGACACCTGGGACATCCGATCAGGAAAGGCGTCCGACGAAGCACTCGAGCTGTTCCATGCTGCACCCGGTGGCGTCCGGACGGTAGAGCCGTTCTCGACGGGCAATCGCTGGTCGTCTCTCGACACCGACGCCGCCGGCGGCTGCATCCGAGATCTGGAGCATGCATACACGGTCGAAGGGGGCCTGGTGGTGCTGCGCGGCAACATCGCCGTCGACGGTGCCATCCTCAAGACCGCAGGCATCGACGAGGATCTGTTCGCGTTCCAGGGCCCGGCCCTGGTCGTCGAATCGCAGGAGGAAGCCGTCTCGGCAATCCTGCAGAAGAAGATCCAACCCGGCGACGTGCTGGTCGTTCGCTACGAGGGGCCCAAGGGCGGCCCCGGCATGCAGGAAATGCTGCATCCGACGGCGTTTCTCAAGGGTGCCGGTCTCGGCAAGGTCTGCGCGCTGATCACCGACGGCCGCTTCTCCGGCGGAACCTCGGGCCTGTCCATCGGACACATCTCGCCCGAGGCCGCCGCCGGCGGAGTCATCGGGCTCGTCGAGAACGGTGACCAGGTTCGGATCGACGTCGCCACTCGCACTCTCGAAATCCTCGTCGACGACGAGACGCTCGAGACCCGCCGAGCGAAGATGCTCGCGTCCGAGCGTCCGTGGCAGCCGGTGGACCGCCAGCGCACGGTCACCACCGCCTTGCGCGCATATGCAGCGTTGGCTACCTCGGCCGACAAGGGTGCCGTTCGCTACGTGCCCTGATGAACAGGAAAACCCATGTACGTGGCACTACGAGGTGCCACGTACATGGGTTCGATCGATGTCGAGAGATCAGCGAACGACGGGGTTGGCCCCGTTGAGGAAAATCCAGATGCAGACTCCGGCGGCGATGCCGACAACGAGCGCCAGCAGCGATCCGATCCGCGGCCGCGTGGCCCACCCGCGGCGACCGTCGAACGCGATCTTTCCCGGGCCCGTCAGAATGATTGCGGCCGCGGCGAAACCGAGAACCGTCTCGTACTCGACGCCACTGCTACCGGAGAACTGCAATCCGGGCTCTGCCACCTGCTTGAAGCACCACGCATTGATGATGGTCGCCAGCACCGCTGCGCCCGCAAGGGGCGTTGCCAGACCCAGGATCAACAACGCGCCGCCGAGGGTCTCTCCCGCAGCAGCCGCGATCGCGAGAATCTCCGAGTAGCGAAAGCCCGAGCTCTCGAGCAAGTTCTGGAATCCGTCGAGTCCCGGCCCATTCCACAGGCCGACCAATTTCTGCAGGCCGTGACCGAGGAATACCGCGCCGATGGTGACGCGAAGGACGAACAGGCCGAGGTCGGTGCTGCCGCGACGTGCGGGAACCTCGACGGTCTCGGTACGGATCTCGGGCTCCGGGGCAACGGCTGCCGCCGGAGCCGGCGCCGCGCCTGCGGTGGTGCCGAGGTACGCGGTGGAGTCATCGGAGTACGCACTCGAGGACGAGTTGTCGGCCGACGCACCGGTGGTGGGCGAATCCGCGTAGGCCGACGGTCGGAAGGCCTGAATCTTCTCGGTCGGTTGCGCATCGGTCGACCTGGGATCGGACGAACGTGCGTCGGACGAACGTGCGTCGGACGTCGACGAGTACGGGAAGTCGAGCTCGTCGTCCGTTCGAGGCAATCGATCCGAACGCTGGGCACCGAACGCAGTGGTCGATGCGCCGGACGTGTCGGCTCGGTCCGAGGCGGATGTGCCGGACGCAGAGCGCGAGGGTGGGATCTGTTCGGTGGGATTGTCGTACGGGCTCTCGGCCGGTTCGTACGACTGGTCCGGCCGGTTGGGGTCGCGCGGTGTATCGGTCACCTGTCCACAGTAGAGCCGATATGCGCCGATTTCTCTCATGGCCGCGTGGCGAGTCCGCGCCGATGCTGACGTACCGTTCGAAGGATGAAGCCGGTCGGAGCGTCACCTCGAAGTGCCACTGCCGCTGTCGTCGCACTGTCCATGACGGCCGCCATGCTCGCCGGGTGCGCCCGCTTCGACGACTCGAACTCGTCGCCGTTCACCCCTGCGCCCGAGGTCGGTGCTGCCGAGCTGAAACCGACGACCCCCAGCGAGGCACCGCCGTCGTCGGATCCGAATGCTCCGCCCCCGCCGTCGGGTCCCTGCGTCGATCCGGACCCGTCGGTGATCGCGACATGTCTGGACACCACCGGCGGCCTCGTGGCATTGCCCGACGGCCAGAGTGCGCTGGTTGCCGAGCGCCGAACCGGTCGCATCATGGAGGTCGCGGCCGGCCGCACACCGGTCGAGGTGGCCCGGATAGCCGTCGACGGCACCGGGGACGGAGGACTACTCGATCTCGCACTCTCTCCGACGTACGCCGAGGACAAGCTGCTCTATGCGCTCGTCACCACGACCTCGGACACCAGGGTGGTTCGACTCGCTCCCGGCGACGTCCCCAAGGACATTTTGACCGGAATTCCTCGCGGCGCGACGGGCAATCGTGGGTCGATCGACTTCTATACCCCGACAGAGCTGCTCGTCCTCACCGGCGACAACGGTGACCCGGCGGCAGCCCAGAACCCGGATTCTCTGTCCGGCAAGCTGTTACGCGTCACGTCGTTGTCACCGACGTCCAGTCCCCCGCGTCCGCAGATCGCGCTGAGTGGAATCGGCACGGCGGGCGATGTGTGCACCGACGGCGCCGGAAACATCTACGTCACCGACCGCACCGCGATCGAAGACCGCCTGCAACGCATAGACAAACTCGGCGCGGTGTTCTCCCCGGTCTGGACGTGGCCGGACCGCCCCGGCGTAGCCGGATGCGCGGCAGGCGAGGGCGGTGTGGCCGTAGCCCTCACGACGGCGAAAGCTGTTGCGGCGCTGACCACCGACGCGAACACAGGAGCCGTGTCGGCCGAACCGACACTCCTGATCCAGGACCGGTACGGGCAGTTGAACGGGGCCACGAGCTCCGCCGACGGTCAGATTCTGGTCGGAACGGTGAACAAGAACGGCGCGGAGCCCGGCCCTACGGACGACCGCGTCGTCAAGGTGCCCTTCCCAGGTGGTGGCGGCGGCGGTATCGACTGATCGAGAAACAGCTGTGGCCGAGCGCGAATTGCACTCGGCCACAGTCGATATCGACGGTCAGGACTGGCCGCAGGCCTCCAGGACGAGCTCCTTGACGCGGGCCGCGTCGGCTTGACCGCGTGTCGCCTTCATGACCGCACCCACGATGGCACCGGCAGCTTGAACCTTGCCGCTGCGGATCTTTTCCACCACACCAGGATTGGCAGCAAGCGCCTCGTCGACGGCGGCTTGGAGCTTCGTGTCGTCCTTCTCCAACACCAGGTTACGGTCGGACATCACCTGAGCCGGCTCACCCTCGCCTGCGAGGACCCCGTCCACCACCTGACGAGCACCGTTGTTGTTGAGCTTGCCGTCGGAGACCAACGCGGCCACTTGCGCTACCTGAGCCGGTGTGATCGCCAGATCTGCCAGCTCGACTCCGGTCACATTGGCTTGTTGCGAGAGGTACGACACCCACCAGGACCGAGCAGCCTGCGGCGATGCCCCCGCGTCCACCGTGGCCGCAACCAGCTCCAGCGCACCGGAATTCACCAGGTCGCGCATTTCCTCGTCGGAGACGCCCCAGTCCTTCTGGATCCGGCCGCGTCGCAGCCACGGAAGCTCGGGCAGGGTCCCGCGGAGCTGCTCGATCCAGTCCGCGTCGGGAGCGACGGGTGCCAGATCGGGCTCCGGGAAGTACCGGTAGTCCTCTGCCGTTTCCTTCTTGCGGCCCTTGGTGGTGGTGCCGTCGGATTCCTGGAAATGCCGCGTCTCCTGCGTCACCTCTCCGCCGGATTCGAGAACCGCTGCCTGACGGCGCATCTCGTACCGAACGGCAACCTCGACGCTCTTGAGCGAGTTGACGTTCTTCGTCTCGGTACGGGTGCCGAATTCGGTGGCGGTCTTCCTCATCAAAGACACGTTGGCATCACAACGCAGCGAACCCTGATCCATCCGCACGTCGGACACGTTCAGCGACTTCAGCAGATCTCGAAGTGCGGTGACGTAGGCACGCGCTACCTCGGGCGCGCGCGCTCCGGTCCCTGTGATCGTCTTCGTCACGATCTCCACCAACGGCACACCGGCGCGGTTGTAATCGAGCAACGAATGCGACGCTCCCTCGATGCGGCCGGTCGCTCCGCCGACGTGCGTCGACTTACCGGTGTCCTCTTCCATGTGTGCGCGCTCGATCTCGACGCGGAACGTACTGCCGTCGTCGAGCAGAACATCGAGGTAGCCCTCGGTGGCAATGGGCTCGTCGTACTGCGAGATCTGATAGTTCTTCGGCTGATCCGGGTAGAAGTAGTTCTTCCGAGCGAACCGTCCCCACGGAGTGATCGAGCAATTGAGCGCCAACCCGATACGGATCGCAGACTCCACGGCAGCGGCGTTGACCACCGGTAGCGCACCGGGAAGGCTCAGACACACCGGGCACACCTGGGTGTTGGGCTCGGCACCGAACGCGGTGGGGCAACCGCAGAACATCTTGGTCTCCGTACCCAACTCCACGTGGACCTCCATGCCCAACACGGGGTCGAACGCGGCGAGCACTTCGTCGTAATCGATCAGATCGACGGTTGCAGCAGTCATGGTCCGTAGTTTATGCATTGCACACGACGCACGGTTAACCACGTGCACCGGTTCAGCCGAAGAAGGCGGCGGCGTCGTCGTATCGGGTCTGCGGTACCCGCTTGAGCTGTGTGGTCGCCTCGGCCAGGGATACCAGTCCGATCTCGGTGCCCCGCAACGAGACCATCTTGCCGAAGTCACCCGCGTGCGCCGCGTCGGTCGCATTGACGCCGAATCGCGTCGCGAGCACACGGTCGTAGGGGGTCGGGGTTCCGCCGCGCTGCACGTGGCCGAGCACCGTGGTGCGAACTTCCTTGTTGATGCGACGTTCGATCTCGACACCGAGCTGATGGGCGACTCCGGTGAATCGAACGTGACCGAACTCGTCGATGCCACCGTCGAGTAGCTCCATCGAGCCCTCCATCGGCTTGGCTCCCTCGGCGACGACGCAGATGAAGTGTGAATCTCCACGCTGAAAACGCTTGCGCACCAAAGTGCACACTTCCTCGACGTCGAACGGCTGCTCCGGAATGAGCGTCATGTGCGAGCCCGACGCCAATCCGGCGTGCAGCGCAATCCACCCCGCGTGCCGACCCATCACCTCGACGAGCATCACCCGCTGATGGGATTCGGCGGTGCTGTGCAAACGGTCGATCGCGTCGGTGGCAATTGTCAGGGCCGTGTCGAAGCCGAACGTGACGTCGGTGCAATCGATGTCGTTGTCGATGGTCTTGGGCACCCCGACCACCGGCACTCCCTCTTCGGACAACCACGCGGCAGCGGTCAGGGTTCCTTCTCCACCGATCGGAATCAACACGTCGATGCCGTTGTCTTCGAGGGTCTGCTTGACCCGATCGAGTCCGGCCCGCAACACATCCGGGTTGGTGCGCGCGGTGCCGAGCATCGTGCCACCTTTGGTGAGCAAACGGTCGTTGCGGTCGTCGTTGCGCAATTGCACGCGGCGATCTTCGAGAAGGCCGCGCCACCCGTCCTGGAAGCCGACGACCGTGGAGCCGTACCGCGCGTCAGCGGTACGCACCACTGCGCGGATCACCGCATTGAGCCCTGGGCAATCGCCGCCTCCGGTCAGAACTCCGATGCGCATCGATTTTCGCCTCTCTGCTTACGGGCCCGTGAAGTGGACCCGATGACGGTCGTCAGCCTAATGGGACGTGGTGTGCTGCGCGCGTCGGTACCGTCCGCCGCTCACTTCGGCGTCACGACGCCCGTCTCGTAGGCCAGCACCACGGCCTGCGCGCGATCGCGTAGCCCGAGCTTGCCCAGGACCTTGCCCACATGGGTTTTGACGGTCTGTTCGGCCAGGAACAGCGAGCCCGCGATCTCGGAATTGGACATGCCGGTGGCAATGAGTTCGAGCACCTCGCGTTCGCGCGGAGTGAGATCGCTAAGACGCGGTGACGGACGACGGCGCGCCCCGCGGCGCGCGGTGACGTCCGCGATGAGCCGTCTGGTCACCGACGGTGCCAGCAGGGCCTCGCCTGCGGCAACGACGCGCACACCTCGAATCAATTCCTCGGCCGGCGCATCCTTGAGCAGAAAGCCGCTTGCGCCGAGCGCCAGCGCCTCGTAGACATAGTCGTCGATGTCGAATGTGGTGAGCATCAGGATTCGTACCGGCGACGGCAAGGAGGCAGAGAGGATTGCCCGCGCGGCATCGAGACCGTTCATCTCCGGCATCCGCACGTCCATCAACACCACGTCGGGCAACAGGCGAGTCACCTCGCTGACCGCCGTCCTGCCGTTGTCCGCGTCCCCGATCACCGAGATGTCGGCCTGCGCGCCGAGAAGGGCGCCGAACCCCTGCCGCACCATCGCTTGGTCGTCGGCGATGAAGACCGTTGTCACCACGTTCGTCAGCCTAGGCCAGATCGTCCGTGGCCAACCGTGCCGTCGAAGTCGGCAGCCCGTGGGGCACATGCACCGCGACCTCGAATCCGCCGTCCGGTAGTGCGGCAGCGTGCAGCCACCCGTGTGCTGCCCGTGCTCGATCTCGCATGCCCGCTATCCCGTGCCCGCCGGTATCCGCCCCCGCGACAAGTCCGACACCGATGTCCGGCGACGGCGCGTTGATCACGGTCATGACAACGCTGCTCCGTGTGACCGTGACGTCGACGGCCACCGCAGCCTCGGGGGCATGGCGCGCAGCATTGGACAACGACTCCTGCATAATTCTGTAGAGCGCCAACCCTGTTGTCTCGGAGATGGATTCGACCGGTCCGGTGATGTTCCAGCGCACGTCCATCCCGGCCTTACGGCTCGCGCGAAGCGTGCGTTCGAGATCGAGTGCATTCGGTGCCGGTGCGTCCTGCCACTGCTGTCCATCACTGCGGAGTACCCCGAGCATGCCCCGGATCTCGTTGAGTGCTTCGCGCGCCGTGGCACCGATCGATGTGAATTCCGACGCGGCAGCCTCGGATACGTCGTCGAGTCGGTACGGCGCACTCTGTGCCTGCACGACCACCATGGACATGTGATGTGCGACGACGTCGTGCAAATCGCGAGCGATCTTCGCCTTCTCCTCGAGAACCGTGCGCCTGGTGCGCTCGAGTTCGCTGACCTCCTCTTGCTGGGCAAGTTGCTTGCGGGAGAGGACAAGCCAGCGGATCAAGAGACCGAAGACGACGACCGCCGTCAGACCGACGGACCAACCGACTCCGTCCGAGCCCGGCATGTACGCGAAGAAGAGCAGCATGCTGGCCGACCACGCCAGCAGTAGCACCGCCGGCGGCGACCGCAGCGCCACGGCGAACAACAGCACCAACAAGACGAGAATATGCACGACCTGCCACGGATAGTCGTACCCGGGAGCTCGGTCGAACGCCAGGGGAACGACCAGAGCCGACAGCGCCGACACCGCCCAGCCCAACGCGGGATTGACTCGAATCAGCACGAACGGAAAGGCTGCGAGTGCACCGACGATAGGCATCAACGGCCCCGAGACCTGATGGGTGACCGGCAGTGTCGGCCATGCGATCGAATACAGCACCGCGCCGACGACAACGATCAGCGCGTCCACCGAACGGACACCGGCAATCCGAGTCGGTACCCGAGGCCTCGCCGCTTCGGGCTTCGAAATTCCTGATCTGTTCTTGCGCACGGACCGAGCCTAGGCAGTACGGGCCGACGAAGGCGTCATACCTGAGTATCAGTTCCGCGCACACCTGCGGTATCGAACCGGCCGCACACCGAGACCGACAGTGGCTCCCGAACGAGACCTCGGTGCGATGCTCGTCGGGCATGTCGTTTCGTAGCGTCGAAAGCCATGAACAGGAACACTTCTCGCATCGCGATATGCGTCGCCGCGACCGCGGCGGTGATGGCGACCACCGGTGCCGCGACGCCCCCGCCGTCGGCACCCGACACAACTTCGACCGTCGCCGTAGCGGTGCACGCGCTCGTCGCCGAGTCGGCAGACGCCGCGACCCGAGCGATCCCCGCCGACTTCGCATCGGTGATGGGCTACCGACCGAGGGTGCTCGACGCCATGGCCGGCAATCCCCACGGGGACTGTTCTTCGCCCGTACCGCTGCCTCCGGAATTCGAATCCTCCTGCCAAGCACACGATCTGGGATACGACCTCCTTCGGTATGCCGCCTCGACAGGCAAGACCGTGGATCCGGGCTGGCGTCGCGCAATCGACAGGCAGCTGGCGAGCCGTCTGCATGCATCCTGCATCCACCGAACCGATGATGGATCCCGACGGGCCTGCGACGCCGCCGCAACGGTGGCCGCGGCCGCCGTGGACATGAACTCGTGGCGGCAGTCGTTCGGCGCACCGGTGGCCGAACCCGCACTGCCGATCGCGCTGGGCGGCGCAGCGCTTGTCCTGATGGCACTCTCGGTTCTCCTGACGAGCCGATACCTGCGTACACGAGCATCCGTACCGGGGTTCGGCGAACTCGCATGATCGCCTCGATCACCGGATACTCCGGGCAACTCGGCTCTTCGGGAACGTCTGTTGCTACGCCACTCTCGACGGGCATCCGGCTACCACGAATCGAGACCTCGAGTGCACTCACAGCTGCGGTCTCGATGTCGTCGGCTCCTGCTCTACTCCCCCGCCCAGCCGCCACCCAAGCATTGCTGATCGGCGTATCGATGGCGATCGCGCTCGCCCTCGTCTGGGCGTGCGGGCGCGCTCTCGGCACGCGCCGACCCGCTCGAGTCGGCGCGCGGGCGTGGACAGCGGGGATCGGAACACTGATCTCGATGGGTGCGGTGTACTCGAATATTCTGTGGCAGAACCAGTTACGAGCCGCGATGGGCACCCGGACAGTGGACTGGCACTACGCCGTCGACGTCGTCGGTGGAGCAGCATGCGTCGCTCTCAGCCTGTGGGGAACAGGTCTTGCCACTCGGAGAATGTGCACTACACTCGGCGGTGTGCGATCGACCGTTCTGATCGCGGTCGTCGGCATGCTGTTCTACCTTGTCGCCGCGCCCGCGCTCTGGTCGGCCATGTCCAAATCTTTCTCGGCATCGAACTCGGCGTTGGACGATTCGGTCACCGCACCGAATACGACGACGAGATCAGGTGGCCCCGACTCGCTCGTTCCGTGGGGCACGCTGGGTCGAGAGGGCAGAAAGTTCGTCTCCGGCGGCATCGCTGCCGACACCGTGCGCACCTACGTCGGCCTCGACTCGGCACCCACGCTCGATCGACGCGCAGCGTTGGCCGTCGCAGACATGGAACGCGCGGGCGCTTTCGATCGCAGCGTGGTGGTCGTCGCGATACCGACCGGATCGGGATGGGTGGACGAGAATGCGGTCACGGGTGCCGAAGCCCGATTCGGCGGGGACGTCGCGACCGTGGCAGTGCAGTACTCCGACAAGCCGAGCTGGGCGACGTTCTTGTTCGCCGAGAACGAGGCGCGCAGCTCGGCCGAGGCCGTGACACGCGCGGTCGCTGCCCGGGCGGCCACACAATCGACACCGCCGCAGATCGTCGTGTACGGCCAAAGCCTGGGGGCGGTGGCGGGCAGCGACACCTACTTGTCCCTTCGCCGGACGGATCCGGTCATCTGCGGAGCCGTGTGGGCGGGTCCACCTGCTGGAGCCGTGAACACCGACGGCGCAACGGTGCTCGCCAACTCGTCGGACCCCGTCGTCCGATGGTCTGCAGATCTGCTGTGGTCGGCACCCGATCCAACGGCAACCCATCACGATGCGCCGACGCCGATGTGGCTACCGATCGTCAGCTTCGTCCAGACGTCCGTCGATCTCGCAGCGGCTCTCGACGTGGACGCCGGCCACGGCCACCGATACGGAATCGACCAGGGCACCAGCATGCCGCGGTGCCGGTGACGGCCGGCCTCATGTCACGGTGTCGGTGACTTCGGAGTCAGTCGAGCAGCCCCCATCGTTGTCCGAGCCAGTCCATCTCCTGCTCCAGGGCCGGAGCCCATACCTGCATCGAGTGTCCGCCGGGCAGCTCGCTGTAATGAGCGTCGAGACCGGCAGCCACGGCTGCCTCGAAGACCCTCTCGGTCTGCGGTCTGAATTCTTCGTCGTCGGAACCTGCGACGAAGGCACCGGCAGAATCAGGAAAGCTGTTGTGGGACAGTATGTTCAGTGGCGTCGCTCGTTCGAATCGAGCCTCGTTCTCCGGGGTGTCCGCTCCGAATGCTGCCGCAACCGATTCGTTTCTCGTGCCGCGGCGTTGCTCGTCCTCACCGGAGATATCCAGAAACGTCGGATACACCGACGGTGCAGTCACTGCTAGCTGCAGGGCGCAGGTTCCTCCGTAGGAGTATCCACCGACCGCCCATTCTCGTGGATCCGAGGACACCCGGAAATTCGACCGAACCCAGTGCGGCACATCGACGGAAAGGTAGGTCGCCGCATTTCCGAGGTTCGAATCCATACACATCGGATTGGCCTCGGTGTCACCGAGACCATCGGCAACGACGACGATGGGGGCAGCGCCCTCGTGACGGGCCGCGAAAGCGTCCATCGTCTGCACCAAGCGGCCACCCTCGATCCAGTCGACGACGTGACCGGGTTGGCCGGTGAGCAGCACCAGCACCGGCAGGTCGTCTGCACCTGCGTCGTACGAGGCCGGAAGGTAGATCGTCGCGGGCCGCGCATCGAAGTGCGACACCGTGCCGGGCACCTCGAGATCGACCAGTCTGCCGTGGCCCTCGACCGGGACGACAGGTTGACGCCCCAGTGCGAGCGCCACCGTCGGGTACCGGGTGACGGTCAGATTGGTGAGTACGGCCGCTGCAACCAATACCGCTGCCAGCATGCCGAGGGCGCTCAGTGATCCGAACACCGGCCCCAGCCGTGAGCCGCGCCGAACCCGCACGACGACGGCACACATCGTGGCCAGTGACAGTACCGCCGCCACAGTCAATGCGACTGTCGGCACCGCACCGGACAGCAGAGGTAGATGAGCCAGGTCTGCAGCCCACCGATGCAGCACCGCGAATTACCTCAGATCGCCGCGAGCGGCCTCGTAGGCGGCACCGACGCGATAGAGCCGCTCGTCCGCGAACGCTGGAGCCATGATCTGAAGTCCGACGGGCAGACCGTCTTCGGACGCAAGACCCGACGGCACCGACATCGCGCAGTGACCCGCGAGGTTCGTCGGCAGCGTGCACAGGTCGTTGAGGTACATCGCCATCGGATCGTCCACCTTCTCGCCCAACGGGAATGCCGTTGTCGGGGTTGTCGGCGAGACCAGCACGTCGACCTTCTCGTAGGCGGCATCGAAGTCGCGTGCGATGAGCGTGCGCACCTTCAGAGCCGAACCGTAGTAAGCGTCGTAGTACCCGGCCGAGAGCGCGTACGTCCCGATCATGATGCGGCGCTTGACTTCCGGACCGAAACCTTCGGCGCGCGTGATGGCCATGACCTGCTCGGCGCTGTGCTTGCCGTCGTCACCGGCCCGCAAGCCGTATCGCATACCGTCGAATCGAGCCAGGTTGGACGACACCTCGGACGGCAGAATCAAGTAGTACGCGGCCAACGCGTGAACGAAATTGGGGCACGAGACCTCGACGACCTCGGCACCGAGTTCGGTGAGCGTGGTCACCGCGGCATCGAAGGACGAGATCACACCGGGCTGGTAGCTGTCGGAATGCAATTCCTTGACGACCCCGACGCGGACGCCCGACAGGTCGCCGCGAGCGCCCTCCCGGGCAGCTGCAACCACGGGCCGCACTGCCGTATCGACGGACGTGGAGTCCCGCGGATCGTATCCGGCGATCACCTCGTGCAGCAGCGCGGTGTCGAGCACCGTACGCCCGCACGGACCACCCTGGTCGAGAGAGGATGCGCAGGCGATCAGACCGTAGCGCGAGACGCTGCCGTAGGTCGGCTTGGTTCCGACGGTGCCGGTCAGTGCGGCCGGCTGGCGGATCGATCCGCCGGTGTCGGTGCCGATGGCCAACGGTGCCTGGTACGACGCGAGCGCCGCCGCGCTGCCACCCCCCGATCCGCCGGGGATCCTGGTCGTGTCCCACGGGTTCTTGGTCGGCCCGTACGCGGAGTTCTCGGTCGACGAGCCCATCGCGAACTCGTCCATGTTGGTCTTGCCCAGCACCGGGATACCCGCTGCGCGCAGCTTCGAGGTCAGCGTCGCGTCGTACGGCGAAATCCAGCCGTCGAGAATCTTCGAGCCGGCCGTGGTCGGCATGTCGGTCGTGGTGAACACGTCCTTGAGTGCCAGTGGGACCCCCGCCAGCGCGGACGCGGGCGCACGACCGGCAGACAGTCCTGCGTCGACGTCGGTCGCCGCGGAAAGTGCCTCGGCCGATGCCACATGCAGGAACGCGTGCAGGTCTGCGTCGACCTCCGAAATCCGGTCGAGATGTGCCTGGGTCACCTCGACTGCACTGATCTCGCGCGCGTGGACGCGGCCGGCGAGCTCGGACGCGTCCAGCTTCGTCAGGTCGGTCATTCGCTCTCTCCCAGAATTTGCGGCACCGCGAACCGGCTCTCTTCTGCATTCGGTGCGCCGGCGAGCGACTGTTCCGGCGTCAGCCCGGGAACGATCGTGTCGGGACGCGTCACGTTGACGATCTCGCTGGGGTTGGCCGTCGGCGGAACATCGTCCGTAGCCACCTCCGCCACGGCTTTGACGTGATGAAGAATCGAATCCAGCTGACCGGCGAACTCGTCGAGTTCGGCGTCGCTGAGAGCCAAGCGCGACAGCCGGGCGAGGTGAGCGACCTCGTCGCGGGAGATGTCAGGCACCGCGTGGACCCCTTTCACACTGTAGGAGTGGAGCCGGACGAAACGACCCCATGGTTGTGCAGAGCGAACCGAACGGGTCCGCGAACGCAGTCCAGCCTAGTGCGGCACGTCGCGCAGGCTGCACGCACTCCTCGTCGGCGCTCCGGGTGTCAGAATTGTCACTGCCCGCGTTGCGGGACGTGCCGCACAGGTCGAAGATGCAAGGATTGCTCGCGCCGGGGTGCACAAGTTCCCTCCACCCGTCAGCAACGGTGACGCTGGGTGGCCGCAGTACGCCAGAAGTCGAAAGGGAGCGTGACATGTCCTACCTGCTCCGCGTTCAACTACCGGACCGGCCGGGCAGTCTCGGATCGTTGGCCGTCGCGCTGGGTTCGGTCGGCGCAGACATTCTCTCCCTCGACGTCATCGAACGCGGTGACGGATACGCGGTGGACGATCTGGTGGTCGAGGTCGCGCCCGGTTCGCTTCCCGACACGCTTATCACCGCCGCCGAAAACCTCGACGATGTCCGCGTCGATTCCATCCGGCCGTACACCGGCGTCCTCGACACCCACCGAGAGCTGGAATTGATCGATCGCGTCGCCGCTGCATCCGACGACCGATTGCAGGTGTTGGTCGACGGTGCCCCTCGGGTTCTACGGGTGGGGTGGAGCACTGTGGTGGCCACCAATGCGCACGGCCCCTTCCGTCTGGTGGGTAGCTCCGGAGCACCCGAGACCCACGCCGCCGAGCTGCCGTGGTTCCCCCTGGCGGCCCCCGCTGCGCTGGACGCAGATGCAGACTGGGTTCCACAGGTGTGGCGCGACATGGACACCCAGATCGCCGTCGCTCCGCTGGGAAACACCGGCACCGTCCTCATGCTGGGAAGGCCGGGTGGCCCGGAGTTTCGACCGTCGGAGGTGGCCCGGCTCGGTTACCTCGCGGGCATCGTGGCCACCGTGCTGAACTGACGCTGCCGCTTCGGGTCAGTCGTCCGATGCAGGTTCGGTGTCCGCTGGTGCCACCGCCTGGGGCCCTTCGGTCAACAACCGAGTGAATCCCGCCTCGTCCAGTACCGGTACACCGAGTTCGATCGCCTTGTCGTGCTTGGAACCCGGGGACTCGCCGACGACGACGAACGCAGTCTTCTTCGACACCGAACCCGCCGCCTTCCCGCCTCGGAGCAGGATCGCCTCTTTTGCCTCGTCACGTGAATACGAGGTCAGCGAGCCGGTGACGACGATCGACAGCCCTTCGAGATTTCGCTCTATGGAGGCATCGCGCTCGTCTTCCATCCGCACACCGGCGGCCCGCCATTTGTCGACGATGGCTCGATGCCAGTCGACGTCGAACCATTCCGACACAGCGGCTGCGATGGTGCCGCCTACTCCATCGACCGCAGACAGTTCCTCGACCGATGCCGCCTCGATGCGTTCGAGACTGCCGAACTCTCCGGCCAATGCACGGGCAGCCGATGGCCCCACGTGCCGGATGGACAGGCTGACCAGGACGCGCCAGAGTGGCTGGTTCTTCGCTACGGCCAAGTTGTCGAGCAGCTTGCGACCGGTGGCCGAGAGCGCCCCCGATTTGGTACGGAAGATCGCCGTCTTCATCAAGTCCGTTTCGGTGAGCGAGAACAGATCGCCCTCGTCCTCGATCGCACCGGTGGTCAACAGGTCCGATGCTGCCTCGTATCCCAGTCCTTCGATATCGAATCGCTGCCGCTCGGCCACGAAGAACACCCGCTCGCGCCGTTGCGCCGGGCAGAACTGCGAGTTGGGGCACCGTAGGTCTGCGTCCCCCTCCTTGGCCGGGGCCAGTGGCGTCGAGCACTCCGGGCATTCGGTGGGCATGACGAATTCGGTCTCGTCACCGGTCCTGGCGTCGACGACAGGTCCGAGAACCTCCGGAATGACCTCGCCGGCCTTGCGGATGGTCACCGTGTCGCCGATCAACACGCCCTTACGCTTGACCTCGGAGGCGTTGTGCAGAGTTGCCAACGACACCGTCGAACCGGCGACGAGAACCGGAGTCATGTACGCGAACGGGGTCACTCGGCCCGTCCTGCCCACGCTGACCCGAATGTCGAGCAGAGTCGTGGTGACCTCCTCGGGTGGGTACTTGTAGGCGATCGCCCACCTCGGTGCCCTGGAGGTAGTTCCCAGACGCCGATGCAGCGACATCTCGTCGATCTTGACCACCAGACCGTCGATCTCGTGTTCGACGTCGTGGCGGTGCTGGTCCCAGTAGACGACCTTCTCGACGACCTCCTCGATCCCCCGCACCCGGGTGGTGTGCGTGGAGATCGGCAAGCCCCACGCTTCGAGTGCCTGGTAGGCGTGCCATTGCGAATCCGGGGTGAAGCCCACCATGCGCCCGAACCCGTGGCAGATCATTCCCAGACGCCGCTTGGAGGTCACGGCCGGATTCTTCTGTCGCAGCGACCCTGCCGCGGAGTTCCGCGGATTGGCGAACGGGGGTTTGCCCTCCTCCACGAGAGAGGCGTTGAGGGCCTGGAAATCCTCGAGGCGGAAGAAGACCTCGCCGCGCACTTCCAGCACTTCCGGCACCGGGTACTCCGCACTGCCCGTCAAGGTGTCCGGGATGTCGTCGATGGTGCGGGCGTTGAGGGTCACGTCCTCGCCGGTACGTCCGTCGCCGCGGGTGGCACCACGAACGAGAGTTCCGTTCTCGTAGACCAGATTCAGTGCGACGCCGTCGATCTTGACCTCGCACAGGTAGTGCAGATCCGGCCCCGCTTCGGTCTCGACTCGTTTTGCCCAGGCACGGAGCTCGTCGTGGTCGAACACGTTGTCCAGGCTCAGCATTCGTTCCAGATGGTCCACGGCGGTGAATTCCGTCGCGAAGCCGCCTCCGACGAGTTGGGTCGGCGAGTCCGCGGTCCGTAGATCCGGGTGTGCCTCTTCCAGGTCGTTGAGCTCACGCAGCAGAGCATCGAATTCGCCGTCGGACACGATGGGCGAATCACGAACGTAGTAGCGGAATTGGTGGCCGCGCACTTCCTCGGCCAGCGTCTGCCATCGCTCGCGATCGGCAGAGGATGCAGCATCGAGTTCTACACCGACTGTCCCTGCGCTGTCGTCGGTTCCTGCGGGTAATTCGGTCGGCTCGGGCACGTCTCGAAGATTATCCGACCCCACCGACAGTGACCCATCGGCCGACACCCTGCGATCAGCGACCCATCAGTCCCAGCAACAGCGTCGCGGCCACGAGCGCCACCGCGCAGATACCGGCAGTCAGTGCGAAACCTGTCACGAAGGAGTCGGAGTAGATGCCGCCGAGCACGGACGCCATCACAGACAGCAGCACTCCGGCAGGCAGTCCGCGTCGTTGAGCATCCGAAAGTCGATACATCCGACGATCATCGCAGAGGCCTCGGGCGAGCACGCCGGCGCACCGAGCCACGGGCACAGTGCGAACTCAGATCTCGTCGATCACCAGACTGTTTCCGCCGGACTGCTTGGACCGGTACATGGCGGCGTCCGCCGTACGCGCCGCTCTCCCGACCACCGATGTTCCCACGTCCCACAGAGCCGAGTCGTCGCGGAGCAAAGCCATTCCGACACTGACGGTGACGGGGATGTCGTCACGCGCGTCGCAGAGCACCCGGACGATGTCGAAGCCGAGATCGACCATTGCCCGCGCGTCACCGGCCAGCGCGACGAGAAATTCTTCGCCACCGGTTCGGGCGAGCACTCCACCCTGGTGCCGAACCAAGCGGCGCAGTCGGTCGGCGACTCGAACGATCACATCGTCGCCGCGGCTGTGCCCGAATCGGTCGTTGACGGATTTGAACTTGTCGATGTCGACGACCAGGAATGCCATCGACAATTCTCGCTTCTGGGCCTGCTGCCACAGATCCAACAGTTCGCTGTCGATGCCTCGACGGTTGTACACCCCGGTCAGTGGATCGAGGACGGAACGCTTGGCATCGTTGGACAGCGTGGTCCACGCAACCTGAGCGAACACCGGCACGCCTACGGTTGCCAGGAGCAACACCACCGTGGCGGTCGCGACAGCGGGCCCGTCGATGTATCCCACACCGTCGTGCATCACCGTCACGAAGGTGCGAATGCCGAACCCGACGATGAACGTTGCGGTCCACACCAGGTGCGCCACCAGCAGGCGTGGACTCAGGAAATAGGTGCACAACGCGCCCGTGATGGCGAACAGCACTGTTCCGATGAGTGAGGCGATGGGGTCGTACAGAATCAACACCGAGGTCGTGAGGATGTCGCCGAAGGCGAGAAAGCCGATGAACCACTTCTTTCCCGGGATCGGCCCGAGCACACACCGAGCGGCGACGGCCACCTGGATCGCGAGCACCAGCGCGACCCAGCCGATCGCAGTCGTTCCGCGCGGCCCCAGGTCACTGAAGAGCATCAGGATCGACGTCAGGGCGTACATCATCGTTGCCGTGCCGAAAACTGCGCGAATGATTCCGGTCAGCGGGCGGGTGGATCTGTGGTTCAGAATCCACTCGAAATCGTGCGGCGCTCGGTACCAGTCGGAGGTGGCGGCAGCGAGTTTGGCCAGCACACCTCGGCGGTGTCTGCCGGAACGTCGGATGGAGGCGACCTCATCGAAGTCGCGACCGCCTGATGCCATGTTCCGAACTCCCACCGATTCGATAGACCCCCGACGGCCCTGTGAATAGTGTCACACCTGTTCGACGTCCCAATACTCGTGGGGCTCGAGGCCATGGAGTCTGTGCACGGTCACCCGAGGCGACTGTGTTATCTCACAACGAATCGGGAGAGTCGGCGAATGCCGCGGCCACGTCGCGGGCGAGTCCTGTTGCGCGACGGGCCCACTCCGGCGTGCTGCCGGCCAGACCGCAACTGGGCGTCACCGAGATCTGGGAGGCGAGCACCGAACGATCGAACCCGAGGCGATCGATCAAGGTCACGCCCGGCTCCGCCAGTTCCCGCCAACCCCTGGGCCGCTCGGGGTCTTGCGCTGGAATCAAGCCGAGCATCAGCGTCTTTCCTGTTTGAAGCAACTCGCCGATCCCGTCGAAGTCGGTGCGGCGCAGTCCGGCCGCATCCACGGCGACCGCAGCGGCTCGTGAACGGCGAAGCAGATCGAAGGGGACGTCGGAATCGCAGCAGTGCACCACAACTGGGAGTGCAACGGTCTCCATGAGGACGTCGAGCAGTTCCAGTGCGTCCGGTTCGGGGACCGGACGCACTGTATCGAGCCCGGTGATTCCCGTCAGGCTCCCGGCCAGAACGGCTGCGAGGCTGGGTTCGTCGAGCTGAACCACGACGTCGACGCCGAGCCGACGCGCCACTTCCGCGCAGTGCAGCCGCAGTCCCTCACCGAGGGCTTCGGTGAAGTGCCGGACGGCACCGCGGTCGGTCAACGCCCGATGCCCGTGCCGAAGTTCGACCTGAGCTGCCATCGTGAACGGTCCCGCGGCCTGGACCTTGATCGTGCGGCCGCTGCCCCGAAGCCCCGAGACCTCCCACAGTTCCTCGAGCACATCGAGGTCCTCGGCCAGAAAATCGTTTGCCCGACGACCGGCAAGCATCGGACGCGGTACGACTCGGTATCCGGACGTACGTACGTCGAGTTCCACGTCGACCATGATGGCTCCGGTGCGCCCTATCGTGTCGGCACCGAGTCCGCGTGCGGGCAGTTCGACGATGTGCGGTAACTCGTCGAACTCACCGAGAACGATGGCGGCAGCTTCACGAATGTCGATGCCCGGCCAGGAACCGATGCCGGTGGCGAGCCCTGCGAAAGTGCTCTCGGTCACTCGCGCTCGGATCGCGTGCCCGAGATGGTCGAGCTACCGATGACAATGTCTCCGTGAATGTCCTTGCGGTACAACACCGCTGCCTGCCCCTTGGCCACTCCGGTGAGTGGAGCGCGCAACTGGATCTCCACCCCGTCGCCCACCGCCTCGGCGACGGCCTCGGTCAGCCCGCCGTGCGCGCGAACCTGGACGATGCACTCGATAGGACCGGTCGGGGCAACGCCTTCGGTCCACACCGCTCGGTCTCCGCTGATGGCCCAGACATCGAGCTTCTGAGCGGAACCGACCATGACGGTACCGCTGTCGGGCTCGATCGAAGTGACGTAGCGCGGACGGCCGTCGGCGGCAGGCCCTTCGACTCCGAGCCCTTTGCGTTGTCCGATGGTGAAACCGTGCACACCGTCGTGGTCGGCCAATTCGACTCCGGTGTCGGAGTCGACGACCTTGCCCGGGCGCACTCCGATGTGCGCGCCGAGGAAGGCGCGGGTGTCCCCCGAGGGGATGAAGCAGATGTCATGGCTGTCCGGCTTGTCCGCGACGGCCAGCCCGCGCTCGGCTGCCTCCTCGCGAATCTCGGACTTCGGAGTGTCGCCGATAGGGAACATCGCACGCGAGAGTTGGCCCTGGTTCAGCACGGCCAAGACGTAGGACTGGTCCTTGTCCGCGTCCACGGCTCGGCGTAGCACTCCGTCGTGTAGCTGGGCATAATGTCCGGTAGCGACGGCGTCGAAGCCCAGCGCAAGAGCGCGGTCTGCCAGCGCGGAGAACTTGATCTTCTCGTTGCACCGGAGGCACGGGTTGGGAGTTTCACCCGCTGCATACGACGCCACGAAGTCGTCGATGACGTCTTCTTTGAAGCGATCGGCGAAGTCCCAGACGTAGAAGGGTATTCCGAGTACGTCGGCGGCCCGACGAGCGTCACCGGCGTCCTCTTTCGAGCAGCAGCCGCGCGAACCGGTGCGAAGCGCACCGGGAGCGGTAGACAGTGCCAGGTGCACGCCGACGACATCGTGGCCTTCGTCCACGGCACGAGCCGCGGCCACCGCCGAGTCGACTCCCCCGCTCATAGCAGCCAGAACACGCATCAGCGATTTCCTCCTCGAGCTCCGACGCCGGCCAATCCGGCGGCACGAGCACGTTCGACGACCTGCGGCAGGGCCGCAAGCACAGTGGTGATGTCTGTATCGGACGATCCGGCCCCAAGGGAGAACCGCAACGATCCACGAGCGACGCCGGGATCGAGGCCGAGCGCGATCAGCACATGACTGGCACTGGCCACGCCCGCGGTACACGCGGAGCCCGTCGAGCATTCTATTCCCGCTGCGTCGAGCAGCATCAACAGAGAATCGCCCTCACAGCCGGGAAATGTGAAATGGACGTTTCCCGCCAGCCGGTCGTCACCCTCGGGACCATTGAGGATGACGTCCGGAACGATGTCTCGAATTCCTGCGATCAGCCGATCACGCAATGCACTCAGCTCGGCACGGTGACGAGACGCATTCTGTGTGGTCGACCTCAGCGCAGCCGCCATCGCGACGACGCCCGCGGTGTCCGGAGTGCCAGAACGTACGTCTCGCTCGTGGCCACCGCCGTGGAACAAGGGAACGCACGCAACCTGACGACCCAGCAGCAGAGCGCCGACGCCCTGGGGTCCGCCGAACTTGTGTGCGGCGATGCTCAGCGCAGACAGGCCGCTGTCCGCGAAACCGACGGGCAGATGCGGCACGGCCTGAATCGCGTCGCTGTGCATCGGGACGCCGTACTCGGCAGCGACGCCGGCCAACTCGGTGATCGGCATGATGGTACCGATTTCGTTGTTGGCCCACATGATCGTGACCAAGGCGGTCTCGTCTGCGTGCAGGGCGAGTTCGGCGCGCAGTACGTCCGGAGTCACTCGGCCGTCGGCATCCACCGGGAGCCACGTGACACTCGCACCCTCGTGCGCAACGAGCCACTCCACCGCGTCGAGCACCGCGTGATGTTCGACGGAGCTGGCGATGATTCTGGTCAGGTTGGCGTCGGAGTCTCGACGAGCTGCGAAGATTCCCTTGACGGCGAGGTTGTCACTTTCGGTGCCCCCGGAGGTGAAGATCACTTCGGACGGGCGTGCGCCGAGGTCTGCGGCTATCGATTCGCGGGACTCCTCCACTCGCCGGCGGGCCGATCGGCCGGACGTGTGCAGCGAGGACGCATTGCCGACCGTGGTGAACACAGAGTTCATCGCCTCGATCGCGCTCGGCAACATCGGGGTCGTTGCTGCGTGATCGAGGTACACCGGTGGCCGAGACGGGACGGTAGCAGTCGTACTGCGCACAGAAGGCATAACAGGCTAGACGATACCCGCTGCCCGGAGTGCGGACCTACCTGCGCGAGGCGGGTCCGCACTCACGTCGGTCGACGCCTCGGTCAGGCTGCCGCAACCGTCGGGGCACTCGGGCTGCGCTCGGCTTCTGTCATCACCTCGTGCACCGTGGGGTCGTACACGTCCTTCCGGGGTCGTTCCGCGGGCTCCACTCCGGCGTCGCGACGAATCGCCACCTCACAGCGGCGAGCGAGGTCGCGACGGTCGCTGCCGGGTGCCTCGGGTGCCGTGAACTCCACTTCTGCCCGCAGTCCTCCGAGTCGAAAGATCCGGCCGATGGACGCGCCGATGGTCTCGTCGCCGACGAAGCAGGTCGCCGTGGTCTGCTCTCCCGTCCCATCGAGGTACCGCAACCGGATCGGCTGCACCCAGGTTTCGGAATCGATGGCCGCCTGTAACAACGCCGGCCGCAGCGAGCCGTAGGCCCGCCCACACCAGGTGGTGGCCTCGGGGAACACGACGACCGATCCGCCTGCTCGAACCCGCTCGGCCACCTGGTCGACGACGCCGGGCAGCTCTCGCAGCCGAGCGCGATCGATGGGGAGCACCTTCATGGCCCGCGCGAGGTGGCCGAGCAGCGGCCAGTCCACCAGGTCGGCACGCGCGACGAAGGTCGACGGCTGTACCGCGGTGAGCACCACGACGTCGGTCCAGGAGATGTGTCCCGCAACGTGCAGTGCACCGGCGGCAGTTCTGGATCTTTCCCGATCGGAGCGAGCATCGAGCACGGTCAGGTCGATACCGATGGCGAACAGCAGGGTGCGAGCACCGATCCGGGTCAGCGAACGGCGAACCCCGGGAAAGGGCACTCCGAGGACGACCAGCACCGGCAGCACTCCGAACGCAATCAGTGCCAGCACGATCCGGAGGGCAAGAACGATCCGTCCCACTGTCGGCGGATTCTTGGGTAGACAGCCGTCGCTGCACGGCGACGACGGCATCCACGCGTGAGCGTGCACAACCGGTTGCGTCATCGAGCACCCGACTCGAATGTCGTTGCGGCCGAGCGCAACCGATCGAGGTAGCGGGTATTGGCCTCGTGCAGCCCGAGCAACGCGACGAAATCCGCCACCCCGAAGTCGGGGTCGTGCGCCGGCTCACCGCAGATGGAGGCCCCGAGTCGGAGGTATCCGTTCAACAACGGCGGCATGGCCGTTCGCTTCGCGGGTGCGATATCGACAAGGTCGACTCCGTCGACGACGACCGGAGCGTAGGGCCGAACCCGCCGATCGGGCGCCGTTGCATGCTTGTCCAACAGGCGGTCTCGGACATTGCGAACGTTGGCACCGATCGGTTCGCCCGGGGCCGACTGCATGGGAACCGATACGCAGCCCATCACCCACTCGTACCCCGTCACGTCGAGGTAATGCAGGATTCCCGCCCACATCAGGCCGAGGACCGACCCGGATCTGTGGTCGGGATGCACTGCAGCTCTTCCCATTTCGACGATGTTCATACCTACGGGATCGAGTGCGGAGATGTCGAATTCGGTTGCCGTGTAATAGCCGCCCGCGGCCACCGCAGCCGGTGGCGGCAACATGCGGTAACAGCCGACGAACGTGTCGGTCCACTGGTCGCGGACGAGAAGGTGATCACAGAATTCGTCGAACCGATCGGCGTCGAGGCCGTCGGGGTCGGTGGGTACAGCAAATCCCGGCTCGGACGCGAACACGTCGTGGCGCAGACGCTGCGCCGCGAGCCGGTGCTCCGGGTCGGTGGACAACACGAGTGAGTAGCGGTCGGTGGCCGGGACGATCGATGCAGTCGAGCTCATGACGGAAGTGGTCATGAGGTGTGTCTAACGAGCCAGGAAGACTACCGGGCGTCGACGGGGGAACGTGTCGGAAGAGTTTGCATGAACAAGGTTGCCCGCCTCACCGGAGAAGGCCCCCACCGTCGACGCGGTGAGGGCCTTCTCGTGGAGCAGCGACGGGTCGCTATCCCTTGTGCTTCTTGACTGCGTCGGTCAGCTGCGGCGCGACGTTGAACAGGTCGCCGACGATGCCGTAGTCGGCGATCTCGAAGATGGGAGCCTCTTCGTCCTTGTTCACTGCGACGATGGTCTTCGAGGTCTGCATTCCGGCGCGGTGCTGGATGGCTCCGGAAATGCCGAGCGCAACGTACAGCTGCGGGGAAACGGTCTTACCCGTCTGGCCCACCTGGAACTGGCCCGGGTAGTACCCGGAGTCGACGGCAGCGCGCGAAGCACCGACTGCGGCACCGAGCGAATCGGCGAGCTGCTCGACAACCGAGAACTTGTCGGCACTGCCGACGCCACGTCCGCCGGAGACGACGACCGTCGCCTCGGTGAGCTCCGGACGGTCGCCGCCCACGATCGGGTCACGCGAGGTGACCTTGACGGTGCCGTCTTCCTGCGCCGGCACCTCGACGGTTTCGCGAGTTCCTGCTCCGGCCTTCGGCTCGGCCTCGACTGCGCCGGGACGCAGCGAGAGGACCGGGACGTCGCCGTTTGCCTTGGCCTCGACGGTGAACGCACCACCGAAGATGGAGTAGACGGCACTGCCGTCGCCGTTGATCGCGACGACGTCGTTGTGGTAGCCCGAGCCCAGACGGGCGGCGAGGCGGCCGGCAACTTCCTTGCCCTCGATCGTCGCCGCGGTGATGATCGCCGCAGGCGAGACCGACTCGGCGAGGGACGACAGGACGTCGACCTTCGGCGTGACAAGGAAACCGTCCACGTCGTCGGACTCGGCGGCGTAGATCTTCTCGGCACCGGCTTCGGCCAGGGCGTCGGCGACCTTGTCGGTGGTGCCGACCGGGCCGGTGACGACCGCGGACGGTTCACCCAGTGCGCGTGCGGCGGTGATCAGCTCGGAGCTGACCTTCTTCAGTGTTCCCTCGACGTGCTCCACGAGCACGAGTACTTCTGCCATGACTTGCTCCTCGTTTGTCTTCGATTGCTCGGTGGGGCGGGATCAGATGATCTTCTGGCCTACGAGGTAGGTGGCGATCTTGTCGCCGCCGTCGCCCTCGTCGGTGAGCCGCTCGCCGGCAGTCTTCGGAGGCTTGGGGGTCGACGAGGTCACCGTCGTGCCGGCATTGTCGACACCCACGATGCCGTCTTCGACACCGATGTCGGCCAGCGTGATGGTCTGCACCGTCTTCTTCTTGGCGGCCATGATGCCCTTGAAGGACGGGAACCGTGGCTCGTTGATCTTCTCGGTGACGCTCACGATGGCGGGCAACGTGGCTTCGAGGCCGAAGATGCCCTCGTCTGTCTCGCGCTCGCCGGAGACCTTGCCGTCGGCGACGGTGAGCTTGCGCATCTGCGTCAGCGCCGGGATCTGCAGGTATTCGGCAATGATCGCGGGGACAGCGCCGGTCCGTCCGTCGGTGGCCTCGTTGCCGGCGATGATGAGATCGGCCGGTTCGTCGTTCTCGAATGCGACGTTGCCCAGCGCCGCAGCCAGGGCGTACCCGGTCTGGATGGCGTCGGAGCCGTGCAGGCTCGGGTCGTTGAGGTGCACTGCGCTGTCGGCACCCATCGACAGAGCCTTGCGAATTGCATCGGTGGCGCGATCGGGTCCTGCGGACAGAACCTTGACCTCACCTCCCTGAGCTTCCTTGATGAGCAGCGCCTCTTCGACGGCCCGCTCGTTGATCTCGTCGAGGACGGCGTCGGCGGCCTCGCGATCGAGGGTGTAGTCACCGTCGGTGAGCTTGCGCTCGGACCACGTGTCTGGAACCTGCTTGATCAAAACAACGATGTTCGTCATGGGTCTGCGTCGACCTCCTGGTCATGTTCTGCTGATCGTGAGTGTTCTAACGGTTCGTGCAGTTCTGGTGGTGCAGTTCTACGGCCTGAGACGAGGTTACCTCACCGTAGTTACTCATGGGTAACTTACCTTCCCGTCCGTCCGACCATACATCTGCGCTCCGACTGTTACGGAGACCACGTTGGCTTACCTCTCCCACGCCTCCACTAACCTTCCGTCGGTGAACGATTCTTCGGCTCAGGCACCGGTACCGGATCCACTCCCCCTCACCGGCGAGCGAACAGTGCCGGGTATCGCCGAGGAGAACTATTGGTTCCGCCGACACGAGGTGGTCTACCGAGCCCTGGTCGAGCAGTGTCGCGACTGCACCGTACTCGAGGCAGGATCGGGAGAAGGCTACGGAGCCAACATGATTGCCGATGTTGCAACACATGTCATCGGTCTCGACTACGACGCCTCTGCAGCCTCGCACGTGCGTGCACGCTACCCCCGGGTGAGCATGTTGCGGGGCAACCTCGACCGCCTTCCGTTCGCCGATTCCAGCGTCGACGTCGTGGTCAACTTCCAGGTGATCGAGCATCTCTGGGACCAGGGCGCGTTCCTCGCCGAAGTGCATCGTGTTCTCAAGCCCGGCGGCACGCTCTTGATCAGCACACCCAACCGGATCACGTTCTCGCCGGGCCGCGACACACCGCTCAACCCGTTCCACACCCGCGAACTCGACGCCGCCGAGCTGACCGAACTTCTCGTCGACGCCCGCCTCGAGGTGGACCGACTCACCGGTGTCCGTCACGGCAGCACATTGGCCGCCCTCGATGTCAAACACGGTGGCTCCTTCATCGACGCACAGATCGAACGGGCTCTGGCAGGCGAGCCGTGGCCGACCGAGCTTGCCGAGGACGTCGCGGCGATCACGATCGACGACTTCGAGATCGCCGCCGACCGCATCGACGAGAGCCTCGACCTCGTGGCCGTCGCTCGGAAGAGTTCGAGTGCGGTGATCGGGTGACATCCGGCACCACCGTGCCGGGCATGTTCTCTCTGGTGCTGCACTCCCACCTTCCCTGGTTGGCCAATCACGGCAGGTGGCCCGTCGGCGAGGAATGGCTGTACCAATCCTGGGCCGACTGCTACCTCCCGCTGACCGCAGCTCTGGAACGCTTGGCCGACGACGGCCACACCGACGTGCTGTCGCTGGGAGTCACTCCGGTCCTCGCGGCCCAGCTCGACGATCCACACTGCCTGTCGGGTATGCATCATTGGCTCGGGAATTGGCAACTGCGCGCCCACGAGGCCCGCGATCGAGAACTGTCCGTTCGCGAACACCGAGGTGCCGCAGCTGCCCTCGAACAGTTCGAGACACGCTGGCGGCACGGCGGATCGGCAGTGCTTCGGCCGCTGCTCGACGCCGGGACGGTGGAGCTGCTGGGCGGCCCGCTCGCGCACCCGTTCCAACCGCTGCTCCATCCGCGTCTGCGTGAATTCTCTCTCCGAGAGGGCCTGTTGGACGCCCGCGCACGCTGGGGTACCGCTCCTTCGGGCATCTGGGCACCGGAATGCGGCTTCACCCCCGGGATGGAATCCGAATACGCGGCGGCCGGGGTCTCGCACTTCATGGTCGACGGCCCCGCGATGCGCGGTGACACCTCTCTCGGCAGGCCCGTATGGGGTTCCGACGTCGTCGCGTTCGGTCGAGATCTTCCGGTCAGCTATCGCGTCTGGTCCCCCAAATCGGGTTATCCGGGCCACGGTGCCTATCGGGATTTTCACACCTACGATCACGACACAGGACTCAAACCCGCCCGAGTCACCGGCCGCACGGTCGCCTCGAACGACAAGGCCCCCTACGACCCCGAACGGGCTGCGGCAACCGTGGATCGCCACGTCGCAGACTTCGTGGAGGTGGTTCGCCGACGCCTGGTCTCGGAATCCGACCGGATCGGCCGAGACGCTCTGGTCGTGGCTGCATTCGACACCGAGCTGTTCGGTCACTGGTGGCACGAGGGTCCTCAGTGGTTGGACAAGCTCATGCGCGCACTCCCGGCCGCCGGAATCACCGTCGGAACGCTGAACGATGCGCGCGAGCAGGGGTACGTCGGTGCACCGCTGGAGCTGCAGGATTCGTCGTGGGGATCGGGCAAGGACTGGCGGGTGTGGGCAGGAAACGATGTCGCCGACCTGGTGAAGCTGAACTCCGAGGTCTCGCGAACCGCACTCGATGCAGTCGATGCCGCCCGCGAGGACCGACGCCGAAACGGTGGGCCCGAACTGCGCAATCGGGTCAGCGATCAGATCCTGCGTGAGACACTGATGGCCGTGGCCAGCGACTGGGCTTTCATGGTCAGCAAGGACTCCGCCGCCGGTTATGCGCGGGAACGTGCGCACGTCCACGCGCACGCTCTGCGCGAGATCGCTGCTGCGGCCGTCGGCGGGTCGGCAACCCGGGCGACCGAACTGGCGGAGCAGTGGAACCGCGCGGACGGGTTGTTCCCCGCGTTGGACGCGCGCCGCCTACCCGGTGCGCACCGTGGCAGCGAGCTCGGATCTGCAGGGGGGCAACGATGAAGATCCTGATGGTGTCGTGGGAATACCCTCCGGTGGTGGTCGGTGGACTCGGTCGGCACGTTCATCACCTGGCGACCGAACTGGTCCGCTGCGGGCACGAGGTCGTCGTCCTGTCGCGTCGACCCACCGGCACCGACGCTGCAACCCACCCGACCTCGCATCACATCGAGGACGGCGTTCTCGTGGTTGCCGTCGCGGAGGACCCGGCTCACTTCGTCTTCGGAGAAGACATGCTCGCATGGACCCTCGCGATGGGACACGCGATGGTCCGGGCCGGTGTTGCGCTGGCGAAACCCGGACTCGGCGAGGGCTGGCAGCCCGACGTCGTCCACGCCCACGACTGGCTCGTTGCGCACCCCGCCATCGCCCTGGCCGAGTTCTACGACGTACCTCTCGTCTCGACCATCCACGCCACCGAGGCCGGACGTCACAGCGGCTGGATCTCCGGTCGGGTGAACCGTCAGGTGCATTCCGTCGAATGGTGGCTGGCGAACGACTCGGATGCGGTCATCACCTGCTCGGCGTCGATGAAAGACGAGGTGACCGCGTTGTTCGGTGTGACCGAGTCGGCGGTTTCGGTCATTCACAACGGAATCGACGGTTCCACGTGGAGCTTTCGCAGACGGGAGCCCCGATCCGAGCCCGCGAAGCTGCTCTACGTGGGTCGGCTGGAATACGAGAAGGGCATCCAGGACGCCATCGCCGCGCTCCCTCGTATCCGGCGGAGCCACCCGGGTACCACCCTGCACATCGCCGGTGAGGGAACGCAGTTCGCGTGGTTGGCCGGGCTGGCGCGCACGCACCGGGTGAGCCGCGCAGTGTCGTTTCTGGGCAACCTGGACCACACCGAATTGCTCGGTTGGCTGCACGGAGCCGACGCCATCGTCCTGCCCAGTCGATACGAACCGTTCGGCATCATCGCCCTCGAGGCCGCCGCCGCTGGCACACCGCTGGTCGCGTCCACCGCGGGCGGACTCGGCGAAGCAATCGTCGACGGTGTCACCGGCCTGTCGTTCGCGCCGGCGGACGTCGCCGGGCTGGCCGCGGCCGTGCGGAAGGTGCTCGACAACGCCGACGCCGCGCAGGAACGGGCGGTAGCGGCCAGAGAACGCCTCACCGTGGACTTCGACTGGAAACACGTTGCCGAATCGACAGCCCGGGTCTACCTGGAAGCCAAGCGCAAAGTTCGCCACCCGCTGGGCCGTCCGCACATCGTCGAACGCGCCCTCCCCGGCCGTACCTGAGCCACCCGACGTGCACGAAACTTCGTAAAGGGCTACGAAGTTCCGCTCACCTCGGTGTCAGCTCTCCCGCGCGGCCTCGGCCTGCCCGAGGGCCTTCTTGCGCGCAATATCCTCCAGCGCAGCAATGTATTTCGCGCGGTCTGCCGCACCGGCTTCCCACGCGTCCTTGCGGTTGCGGACGACCTTGGCCGGGGCACCTACGGCGATGCTGTAATCGGGGATCTCGCCCTTGACCACGGCATGGGCACCGAGCACGCAGCCCCGGCCGATCCTGGTCTCGCGCAGAATCGTCACCTTGGCGGCGATCCAGGTGTCCGGCCCTATTCGCACCGGCCCCTTCACGATTCCCTGATCCTTGATGGGCATGTTCACATCGTCCATTCGATGATCGAAATCGCAGATGTAGCACCAGTCGGCCACCAGCGTCGAAGCACCGATCTCGATATCGAGGTAGGTGTTGACGACGTTGTCCTTGCCGAACACCACCTTGTCACCGATCCGCAGCGAACCCTCGTGGCAACGAATCGCATTACCGTCGCCGATGTGTACCCAACGCCCGATCTCGAGTCGCGAGAGCTCGGGGGTGGAGTGGATCTCGACGTTCTTGCCGAGGAACACCATCCCCTTGAGAATGACGTGCGGATTGGCCAGCTTGAACTTCGCCAATCGGTAGTACCGCACGAGATACCAGGGTGTGTACGCCTTGTTCGCGAGCACCCAATCGAGGGACGCACGCGTGAGGAAACGCGCCTGCTCGGTGTCGCGTCGTCTCGACCCGCGCCAGCGTGTCCGCAGCGGCGCGTTCCACATACTCGTCATGGACGATCACCCTAGTTTCTCGTTCGCCCGCTCTCTGCCGGCACCCGTCGGCGGGCTAGTGTTGCCTGTCGACTGTTGCTCGTCGGCGCAGGAGAACAGGACGCCCCGGCACCGCGTCGGGCACGAATGAACTGATGGGGAGCGATCGATGCACGGCGGCAGTGCCCAGGGCAGGACCGGCAGAAAGGTCACTGCGTTCGCTGCTGCGATTGTGCTGGTGACCCTGAGCGGCTGCAGTTCCGACACCACCGCCATCGAACCGCTCTCACCCGATTCGTGGCCTGCGGCGCACGCGAACGCGCACAACAGTGGATCGACCGCAGTATCGGTTGATTCGCCTCTCGCGTTGGACTGGACCCGGCCCACCGGCGGCACCGTGAGCTCTCCGGTGTCCATCGGCTCGACGGGTCAGATGTTCGTCACGGCCGCCACCGAGTCCGGGTGCAACCTCTTCTCCTTCGAGATCGACTCCGCTCGCAAGCGTTGGTGCAACCGCGTCGGGCCTTCGGTCGTGACCGCAACGCCTACCGTCGACTCCGCGATCAACACCTACATCGGTGACGACGGCGGCATGAACTCGTACAACGACCATGGGCAACTTCGTTGGCGGACACCGGCGTACGGGGTACCGAAGTCCGCTCAGTTCCTCGGAGACGGGAGCCTGCTCTCGGTGACCCAGATGGGTCAGATCAGCGTTCTGGACACACAGAACGGGCAGCTTCGAGTGCCCATCCTCGACCTCGTTCCCACGCCGAACTTTCTCACCGATCCGAACTCCGATTTTCAACCGGTCGACACCGGGCTCGACGCATGCAGTGCGGGAGGGTCGGAATGCCTCGTCCCCGCCGCACCAGCGGTCGACGCCGCAACCGGAACGATCTACCTCACCCTGTGGCGTCCGGGTTCGATTGCGCCGCAACTCGTCTCACTGCAGTACGACCGAGACGGCTCCCCCGGGCTGACCGAACGATGGTCCTCGGACCTGTTGCCCGCAGGAGTCGCGTCGTCTCCGGTGTTGTCCGACGACGGGTCGACGGTCTACGTGGCCGACGTCGACGGCCGATTGACCGCATTCGACACCGCCGACGGCCGGCAGAAGTGGACCGAGGGCACCGGAATCGGCGTCGGCGCCTCCCCGTCGATCGCCTCGGACGGCACGATCGTCCCTGCGGGGGGCGACGGCACCTTGATCGGATTGCGTGACAACGGTGATTCCGTCGAGCGGAAGTGGGTGCGCGACGATATCGAACAGGCCGGAGCCGCAGCGCAATCCGCAGACGGCCGCGGCCATACCGTCGTCCGCGACGGCGACGGACTGGCGCTGATCACCTTCGACTCCGCAACCGGCGAGACGGTGGACTCTCAGCCTGTTCCCGACGTCGTCGGCTCCACGGTCGGTACGTCGATCGGGCCGGACGGACAGGTGGTCACCGCCAGCTACCTGGGTGAAATCTTCACCTACACCGGCTGATCGATCGCGCCGGGAGCGCAGACGAAAGACACCGCGGACCGATCGATGCGCGTGATCACCACCGAGAGCGCGACGGTTCCACGAAGCTTGAGCTTGGGTCGCAATATCGCCGGATCCACGTCGACCCCGCGCACGAGAATTTCGACCGAGCCGCAATCCAGCCGATTCAGTTGCTGCCGAAGCACTTTCTCGGAGAACTTGGACTGCTCCAGTATCCGAAAGCCGCGTACCCCCGCCGGTACCGTATCCCCCGTCAAGTATGCGATTCTCGGATCGAGTTGCCACAGACCGAATCTGGCACCGTAGTGACGAACCAGGCCCGCCCTGACCACCGCCCCGTCGGGGTCGACGATGTATCGCCCCGGCGGCCGAACCGGAATGTCGTCGGATTCGGAATCGGTGATGTCCAGTGCACTGCCGTCGGATCGAAGAACTGCCGCTCGACGCCGAATGCCCCTCTCGCTGAGCCCTTCCGACCAGAGGCACGCTTCGCGCACTCCCCCGTCGAGCGAGACCACCTCGATCTCGCCGGGCCATTCGAGGGTATCGAAATCGAGACCGGGAGCACATTTGACCACCAGATCTCGGCCACGATAGGCGTCGAACAAATCCGGTAACGGAGGTTGCAGCGCTGCCGGATCATGGCGTCGCCGCCCGCCCGCTCGTCGGCCGGGATCAGCAACGACGACGGTCCCCCGCGTCGTCGGTGTCAGTGCGTCGGCCTGCAGCAGGGTTGCACCCGGGACGTTGTGTGCGGCCATCCGAAGCCGGATCGGATCCAGATCACTCCCCACCGCCAACTCGGCCGACCCGACCAGCACCGCCAGTTCACTGCCGATGGAGCAGGTCACATCGTGTACTCGACGGCCGGCCAGCCGCGCGGCACGCCTGCGCGCCACGAGCGTCGGAGTGGCTTGCTGGACGGCGTCGTCGGTCACCAGCCAATGATCGGAGCCGAACAATTTCACTCGGGCCTTGCGACGGACCGTGACGGTTTCGATCAGGGCGCTCGCGTGATCGGGGAACCGGGTGCGCACGAAGGCGGTGTCGCGCACCGAGGTTCGAGCGTTCAGCTCGAGACCCTCGACCACAGCAAGAGCTCCGGCACCGGCCTCGCTTCCTAGGAAGTCGAGGTCGGTGCCGGTGAAGTCGTAGCCCACTAGCGGACTCGAGCGCGGGGTGTGCGGCGGCCCGAGCCGATCAAGCGCGAGGGGCGGGCTTGGTGCCGGTGATCATCACGTTGTAGAACAGCCCGCGCGGCACCACGTGCTGCAGCACGTTCTCGTCGACCCAGCTCAGCGTCTTCCAACCGCCGAAAGCGAACTTCGCCCAGTTCCAGCCAAGCTTCCCCGCGGGGACCGCCGCCTCGAACGTCCGCACCGGCCACCCGAGCAAGGCAGCGGCGAACTCCTCGGTGTTGGCCTGCACGCGCTCGGCACCGGCCGACAGCGCGATGCTTTCCAGATCGGTGGGATCGAATGTGTGCAGGTCGACGACGGCCTCGAGCGCAGCGGCTCGCGAAGACTCGTCGAGCTCTTCCTGCGGCTTGCGCCAACTCGCCAGGAACGGCAGCTTCGTCACGCGAGTGGTCGTTTCCCAGGTGATCCGTCCGAGCCAGCGAGCGTAGAAGTTGCCGACGGTGGTGGGTTCGCCCGCGAAGACGAATCGCCCGCCGGGCTTGAGCACGCGCAACACCTCGCGCAGGGACTGCTCGACGTCCGGGATGTGATGCAGCACCGCGTGTCCGACAACCAGATCGAACGTGTTGTCGTCGTACGGAATGGTCTCGGCGTCGGCAACTCGGCCGTCCACGTCGAGACCGAGGTGCCCGGCGTTACGCAAAGCAACCTTCACCATTCCCGGAGACAGGTCGGTGACCGAGCCCTTGTTCGCAATGCCCGCCTGCATCAGATTGAGCAGGAAGAAACCGGTTCCACAGCCCAATTCCAAGGCGCGGCCGTACGGCAGAGCGGCCTGCGCGTCGGCATCCCCGGAGACAGCCTGATCGAACCTTCCGCGGGCGTAGTCGATGCAGCGCTCGTCGTAGGAGATCGACCACTTGTCGTCGTAGGTCTCGGCTTCCCAGTCGTGGTAGAGCACCTGCGCCAGTTTGGTGTCCGATCGTGCTGCCTCGACCTGCTCGGCAGTGGCGTGCGGGTTCGGGGCAGGATCGTGGGGGCTTGCAGTCATCAGGCGAGCCTACTATCCAGTAGCTGTGAAACAACTCCGTCGGTTTCCGGGGGCTGGGTCACCGGCCCGTGAAGGTCGCTTTGCCCGGGCCGTCTGCCACGAAGGACTTCATCCCGATCGTGCGATCGTCGGTGGCGAACAGGGCCGCGAACTGCTGGGCCTCGATACGAAGGCCGCTGGTGAGATCGACATCGAGCCCCTGATCGATCGAGGCTTTTGCGGCAGCGAGCGCCCGCGATGCTCCCGTGGTGAACTGCTCGGCCCACGCCCGCGCAGCGTTGTACACCTCGTCGGGGGCCACCACCTCGTCCACCAAACCGATCCGCAGGGCCTCCTCCGCTCCGACGAACCGGCCGGTGAAGACCATGTCCTTGGCTCGACTCGGGCCGATCAGCCGCGCGAGTCGTTGAGTGCCGCCGCCGCCGGGAATGACACCGAGGAGCACTTCGGGGACACCGAACTTGGCGTTGTCTCCGGCAATGCGACGATCGGCACCGAGAGCGACCTCGAGTCCACCGCCCAGCGCGTATCCGGTGACCGCGGCGACCACCGGCTTGGGAATGGTGCTCAGCGAGCCGAGAGCGGCCTGCAGGTCCCCAGCGATCTCCGCCATTTCCGCCGCCGACATCGCCACCATCTCTTTGATGTCGGCACCGGCCGCGAACACCTTCTCGCCGCCGTAGACGACGACCGCCTTGACGTCGGTGTTCACAGTGGCTTCTCGCGCCGCCTGGCGAATCTCTTCCTGCATCTGACGATCGAGCGCATTCATCGGCGGTCGGTCCAAGCGGATGGTGCCGATGCCGTCGGATACTTCCAGATTCACGAACTCAGCCATGGGCGGAAAGGCTACCCGGCGACGGTTCAGCGATCTGCCCAAGGATGTCGCGCTCCGGCGTAGTACGCGTCTTCCCCGTCGAAGACCACCCGGACCGCGCCATCCTCGCGGGTGAGAACAGGGAGGATCGGGATGATGTCTCGTTCGTGTTCGACGACATCGGCGACGGTGTCGAACCGAGACAGTGCGTCCAACTGGCTCCACGTCGGTGGGAGCAGGATGGTGTTTCCCTGTCGCCAATCAGCCAAGGCATCACCGGTCGAACGCCAACTGACCGACGCTGCTTCGCTGGTTTCCCCGTCCGCCTTCTGGCCTTCCGGGAGCACCGCGACGAAGAACCGAGTGTCGTACCGTCGCGCTTCGCCCACCGGTGTAATCCAATGAGACCACGGCCTGAGCAGGTCCGAGCGCAGCACCAGATCGTGGGCGGTGAGGAATTCGGCGAACGAGAGCTCGCGACGTTCGAGTCGACCTCGCTCAGCGGCGAACGGCGCAGTGTCGGCCACGATGGAGTCCGATGCCGACCCGGCCAGCAGTACTCCGCACTCCTCGAACGTCTCGCGCGCCGCAGCGCACACCAACGCTTGTGCTTTGCCCTCGTCGGTTCCGAGGCGTTCGGCCCACCAGGAGGGCGGTGGGCCTGCCCACCCCACGTCAGCGGCGGCGTCCGACGGGTCCACACCGCCGCCGGGAAATACCGTCATTCCGCCCGCGAAGGCCATTCCGCCTACCCGTTCGAGAAGAAATACCTCTATCTCGGAACGGACGCGTCCGTCACGGATCAGGATGACTGTCGAGGCGTCACGTGCGAGTACGTGATCGGCAGCACTGTTCGAGCTCATGAAAGGCAACGTACCGCTGAGCAGCCCAGTGAGATCGGTCCGGTCCAGCGCTAGCGTCGGTGCGCGCCGGCAGCACGGGTGCGGCGTGCGAAGTAGCGGCCGTCGACACGGTCGAGCGAGATCGACTGGCTGAACGCCTCGGTCAGGTTCTCGGCGGTGATGACATCGTCCACCAGCCCTTGGGCCACCACACCGCCTTCCTTGAGCAGCAATGCGTGACTGAAACCCGGGGGGATTTCCTCGACGTGATGGGTGATCAGCACGGTGGCAGGAGAATCAGGGTCGGCGGCGATGTCGGCAAGTCGAGCCACCAGTTCTTCGCGGCCGCCCAGGTCGAGGCCCGCCGCGGGCTCGTCGAGCAGCAGCAGTTCGGGGTCGGTCATCAACGCACGCGCGATCAGAACCCGCTTGCGCTCGCCTTCCGAGAGGGTGCCGTAGGTGCGAGTGGCGAGGTGCTCCGCACCGAGACTTTCCAGCATCTCCACAGCGCGTTCGGTATCGACTGCGTCGTACTTCTCGCGCCAGCGCCCCAGCACGGAGTATCCCGCTGAGACCACCAGATCGGACACGAGCTCGTCGGCCGGAATGCGGTGGGCCAGCGAGGACGACGACAACCCGATCCGGGGCCGGAGTTCGGAGACGTCGGCTTTGCCCATGACCTCGCCCAGCACGTGGGCCACACCCGATGTCGGATGGATTTCGGCCGCTGCAATGCGCAGCAACGATGTCTTTCCGGCACCGTTCGGCCCGAGGACGACCCACCGTTCGTCCAGTTCCACCTTCCAGGTGACGGGCCCCACCAAGGTCACACCACCACGGCGGACGACGACGTCGGTGAAATCTACGAGCAGGTCGGGATCTGGTTCGGACACGACGCCTATCTTCCCGCACATCGACCCTGCATTCACGGCAGGATGTGCACGCGTGTCGCCCACTCACGATCTGCCCGCCGGTGCCCATCGAACAGCGGACCCGGAAACCGGCTCCAATCCACCTGGATCACCGTTCCCTCTCGGGGCCACCCCGATGTCGACTGGTACTCAATTTGCAGTCCACGCGCCCGAGGCCGATGGCATCGAGGTCTGCCTGATCGACCCGGACGGCGGCGAACGACGGCTGGAACTGACGAGCAGCACGTTCGGCGTTCGGCACGGCTTCGTTCCTGGCGTTCGACCCGGTGACCGATACGGCTTCCGCGCGTACGGCCGGTGGGATCCACACGCGGGACGTCGATTCAACGGTGCGAAAATTCTGCTGGACCCGTCCGCGCGCCAGGTCAGTGGAGAATTCGGGGACCCGTCGGCTCTGTTGGCCTACGACGACGATCCGTTCGGGTTGCCCAGCACTCGCGATTCGCTCGGGCACCTCCCTCTCGCCGTGGTTCGCGCATCTCTCGCGCGCTCCGATCGACCGGCGCGCCCGTCCGTGCCCTGGGACCGCACCGTTCTCTACGAGCTGCACGTGGGATCCTTCACTGCCCGCAATCCTGCTGTCCCTCAACATCTTCGCGGAACCTATCTGGGACTCGCCCAACCCGCGGTACTCGAACATCTCGCGCGTATCGGCATCACGTCGATCGAATTGCTACCGGTCCACACCACCTTCACCGAGCCCGGTGTGCGTGCCCGCGGAATGCGGAACCACTGGGGCTACTCGACGGGGTCGTACTTCGCACCGGACCCCCGGTTCGCTGCTGTTACCGGCAACGAGGTCGACGAGTTTCGCACCATGGTCGACGCGATGCACGGCGCAGGGATCGAGGTGATCCTCGACGTCGTCTACAACCACACGTGCGAGTCCTCGGTCGACGGGCCGTCCATCAGTTGGCGCGGCCTCGACGCTCCCGGCTACTACTTGCTCGACGGCCGCGGATCGGACGTCGACCTGACCGGCTGCGGCAACACCCTCGACTCGGCATCGCCCGCGGTCGTACGCATGGTGTGCGACAGTCTGCGCTACTGGGTGGACGAGATGGGCGTCGACGGATTCCGGTTCGACCTTGCCAGCACGCTCGGGCGGCCCGGTGGTTGGCGATTCGACCCCCGCGCACCGCTGCTGACCGCGATAGCCGTCGATCCCCTGCTGGCCCAGGTCAAGCTGATTGCCGAGCCGTGGGACGCCACCGGTGCCGGTTACCAGGTCGGAAACTTCGGCATGGCGTGGTCCGAATGGAACGATCGCTACCGCGACACGGTTCGAGGCTTCTGGGCAGGCCACCACGGCGTTCGTGAACTGGCCTCTCGCCTGGCCGGTTCCGAGGATCTGTTCGCGGGTAGCCGCCGATTGCCGTGGGCGTCGATCAACTTCGTCACTGCACACGACGGATTCACCGCCCGCGACCTGGTGTCGTACGAACGAAAGCACAACGGAGCCAACGGGGAAGAAAACCGAGACGGCACCGACAACAACTCCTCGGTCAACCACGGTGTCGAGGGCGAGACCGACGATCCATCCGTACTCGACGCCCGTGGTCGCCACGTGCGCGCCCTGCTGGCCACGTTGACCCTCTCGACCGGTACGCCGATGCTCCTCGCCGGCGACGAACTGGGCCACACGCAGGTCGGCAACAACAACGCGTACTGCGTTCCCGAGGATGCACCGATCGAAGACGCGTGGGCAATCGATTGGAACAGCGCCGATCAGAACATGATTCGATTCGTCGGCCGATTGCTGCGCGTCCGAGCGAGTGCTCCGACGCTGCGACAGCAGGAATTCTTCACCGGCCGTGCAACGCCGACCGGCCGACCTGACCTGGTGTGGTTCGACTCTGCCGGTAGGGAATTCGACACGGATCGGTGGAACGACGACTCGGTACGCACGATCGCAGCGTGGGTCGACGGTTCCGACGTCCGGTCCTACGCCTCGGACGGCGGGCAGGTCGACGATGCGAGTTCGCTCTTGATCCTGCACTCGGGCGGACCCGCTGAGATCACCTTGGCCTGCCCGAGTTGGTCGACGTCTCGGTTCGTCCCGGTACTCGATTCGTCGTACCCGGACGGAGTACCGCCGGATACTGCTGCGCTGGAGGCAGGTTCGACGATATCGGTGACCGGCTCCACGGTGCTGGTGTTCCGTAGCGCGGGCAGGTAGGTCATGAAAAGCTGCACGAGTGGACCGACTCCGAGGGCGTAGAGCACCGTTCCGAGCCCCAGCGTGCCGCCGAGCAGCCAACCGGTGAGCACGACGGTCAACTCGATTCCGGTGCGGGTGAGCCGGATCGACCACCCGGTTCTCGCCACCAGACCGGTCATCAGACCGTCGCGTGGGCCAGGGCCCATTCCGGCACCGATGTACAGGGCTGTGGCAAAGGCGTTCAGCACGATCCCCGACACCATGGCCAGCGATCGAATCACGAGACCGTCGAGATGCGGCAACAGCGCCGACGTCGCATCCACGGCCACTGCGATCACCACGACGTTGCTCACGGTCCCCAGACCCGGACGCTGTCGCAGCGGAATCCACATCAGCAGCACGGCCACTCCGGTGAGCGCGGTGATGGTCCCGAAGCTGAGCGAGACGTGGCGTTCGAGGCCCTGGTGGAACACGTCCCAGGGATTGACACCGAGGCCACCGGCGATCATCAAGGACATGGACGCCCCGTACAGCCACAACCCGACGTAGAGAGCACCCAACCGGGACGGGAGACGACGACCGGCGACTGCACGACGTGGTGAGGTGAACATACTCCCAGTCTCCGTACTACTGGATATGTTCTGCATAGCCAGTTCTACGACAGTGGACCCCCACTCGGGACACGGGCGTCAGCGAACCGCGATCACTGTCGTGGAGCCCGGTGCCACTTCGGTGAAGCCCGCATCTCGCACCGCGACGGCACGCCCATCGCGAACCTCGTCCTGCGCGCGTGCCCACTGCTGTCGATCCGCTGGACGAACGGAGCACGGGTAGCCCGCCGACGCCCAGTCTCGGCACTCCTCCACGCTCATCGCTCCGGCAAGCAACATCGAGGCATGCCCCACCTGAGCGGCAGCCTTCCCCACCGTCATGGACAACGACGCATCGACCCACAGCACCGGACCCGCCCCTGGCTCGGATGCCTCGTCTGGTGGAACATCGGTACCACCGATCTGCAGCCGTTTTATCCGTGGATCGAGGTCGCCGACGCGACCGGGAACGAATGCTCGTGCCGATGCGCCGCCCACGACGACCGTGACTCCCGGGACGTCCTGTGCGGCCGCCCATTGCGCACCCCGTGCCCGACGGGCAACCTTGCGAATTCGAGCCGACGACCATTCGGCGAAGGCATCGTGCCAGGAGGCACCGGGACCCACACGCGGGTCGAGGCACAGCGCTACCGTCGCCCGGGCGGCTGCCTCGAGCAACTCGCTGCGCAACGGCGGATCCGTCTTCGGAATGTGCAGAACCAACGGCATGGCCAGAACGTCCGCCGGGTCTGCCGGATCCTCGGCTCCTCCGTACCCACGGGCGAGCTCGGCATGACGCGAGTCGAACGTGTTCTCCGCCAGGAACTCTTCGGCGTCGTTCTCGCCGGTCACCTCAGGTGTCACATCGCCGACCTCGGGATATCCGATCTCGGGACTGCCGGCCGGGTGCTCGCCGATCATGGGATCGGGACGCGACGGACTCCCCCGTCGACTGCATCCGCAGCTTCGATCTCGTGGCGCGTGACGCCGAGAATGAACAGCACCGCATCCAGGTACGGATGCGAGATGGCGGTGTCGGCAATTTCGCGCAGGGCAGGCTTGGCGTTGAAGGCGACGCCGAGGCCGGCCGCAGTGAGCATGTCGATGTCGTTGGCTCCGTCGCCGACCGCCACCGTCTGCTCCATCGGTACTCCCGATTGTGCGGCGAATTCGCGCAATGCGGTCGCCTTCGCCGCTCGGTCGACCACTTCACCGATCACGCGTCCGGTGAGTTTGCCGTCGATGATCTCGAGCGTGTTCGCCTTGACGTAATCCAGTTCGAGTTCGTGGGCCAGACCTTCGATGACCTGCCGGAAACCTCCGGATACGACTCCACACGCGAACCCGAGTCGTCGCAGGGTTCGAATGGTGGTTCGTGCGCCCGCCGTCAGCTCCAGACTTTCGCCCACCTCGTCGATGACCGATTCGTCGAGACCTGCCAGTACGGCGACCCGCTGTTCGAGGGACTCCGTGAAGTCGATCTCGCCGCGCATCGCCGCTTCGGTGACCGCTCTCACTTCCTCCTCGCGTCCGGCACGCGCAGCCAACATCTCGATGACCTCGCCCTGTACCAGCGTGGAGTCGACGTCGAACACGATGAGCCGCTTCGAGCGACGCGCGATGCCTGCCCTTTCGACAGCGACGTCCACACCGATTCCCGCTGCGATCGCCGCGAGACCGGTACGGAGTGCGACATCGGCAGTCGGTGACGTGTCGGTTGCAGTTACCTGCAGTTCGAGGCCCGTCACGGGGTAGTCGGCAACTCCGCGGATGGAGTCGATATTCGCGCCCTGACGGGCCAACTCGCGCGAGATGGTGCTGAACGCCCGCGCTGTCACGGGTCGACCGAGAACGACGACGACATGTGTGCCCAGGCTGCGACCACCACTCTGCGCAGCACCGATCTCGACGTCCACATGCACCCCGACCGTGGCCATGGCGTCTTCGAGCTCTTCCTGCAGCGCTTCGGGATCGCGCGGACAAGTCAACAGGACACCGAGGGTCAGCCTGCCGCGAATGACCACCTGCTCCACGTCGAGAAGGCTTACCTCGTGCCGAGACAATGCCGCGAACAGCACCGAGGTGACGCCCGGCTTGTCGGGTCCCGTCACCGTCACCAGCACTGCGGTGTCGTTCGACTTCACCGGATCTCCCTTTCACATTCGGCCAACGGCCGGATACGTCTTCGTGTCACCGCGCGGCGAGCGGGCCGACCCGAACGCGCCACGAGATTGTCGCAAGCGAAGAGCCCCACCCGGTAGCCGGGAGGGGCTCTCGCTGTGCTGTGACTACCTGGGGTCGGGGTCTCCGGACCCTTCGTGATCGCTGGTGGCGAGCGGCGCCCGGCGGGCCTGCTCCATGACAGCGGTGGTCTTACCACCGTGTGCGCCCGGCCCGACGTGCGCTTCCGAGCGCATCCTCTCGACCATGTGCGGGTAGTGCAGCTCGAACGCGGGACGCTCCGACCGGATGCGAGGCAGCTCGGTGAAGTTGTGTCGCGGCGGCGGGCAGGAGGTGGCCCATTCCAGTGAGTTGCCGTAGCCCCATGGATCGTCGACCGTGACGACCTCGCCATAGCGGTAGGACTTGAAGACGTTCCAGACGAACGGCAAGGTCGAGGCACCGAGGATGAATGCACCGATGGTGGAGATGACGTTCAGCTCGGTGAATCCGTCGGACGGCAGGTAGTCGGCGTAGCGACGCGGCATTCCCTCGTTTCCGAGCCAGTGCTGGACGAGGAACGTGGCGTGGAAGCCGAAGAACGTCAGCCAGAAGTGCCACTTGCCGAGGGCCTCGTCCATCATCCGGCCCGTCATCTTGGGGAACCAGAAGTAGATGCCGGCGTACGTCGCGAACACCACCGTGCCGAACACCACGTAGTGGAAGTGCGCCACCACGAAGTAGCTGTCGGTGACCTGGAAGTCGATCGGCGGCGAAGCCAACAGAACGCCGGTCAATCCGCCGAACACGAACGTGATCAAGAAGCCGATGGAGAACAACATCGGGGTCTCCAAGGTCACCTGGCCACGCCACATCGTGCCGACCCAGTTGAAGATCTTCACGCCCGTCGGCACCGCGATCAGGAACGTCATGAACGAGAAGAACGGAAGCAGCACCGCGCCGGTCGCGTACATGTGGTGCGCCCACACCGCGATCGACAGCGCGGCGATGGCAATGGTCGCGTAGATCAGTCCCGAGTAGCCGAAGATCGGCTTGCGGGAGAACACCGGGAACACCTCGGAGACGATTCCGAAGAACGGCAGCGCGATGATGTACACCTCGGGGTGCCCGAAGAACCAGAACAGGTGCTGCCACAGCAGCACTCCACCGGTTGCCGGGTCGAACAGGTGCGCACCCAGGTGGCGGTCGGCCGCCAGGCCGAGCAGCGCCGCCGTCAGCAGCGGGAAGGCCAGCAGGATCAAAATTGACGTCACCAGGATGTTCCAGGTGAAGATCGGCATCCGGAACATCGTCATGCCGGGGGCACGCAGGCAGATCACCGTGGTGATCATGTTGACGCCACCGAGGATGGTGCCGAGACCGGCCACAGCCAGACCCATGATCCACAGGTCGGCACCGACGCCCGGGGAATGTAGAGCGGAGGTGAGTGGGGTGTACGCGGTCCATCCGAAGTCGGCTGCGCCACCGGGGGTGATGAACCCTGCTGTGGTGATCAGGGCACCGAACAGGTACAGCCAGTACGAGAACGCGTTCAACCGCGGGAAGGCGACATCGGGTGCGCCGATCTGCAGCGGGAGGATGTAGTTGGCGAACCCGAACACGATGGGTGTTGCGTACAGCAGCAGCATGATCGTGCCGTGCATGGTGAACAGCTGGTTGTACTGCTCGTTCGACAGGAACTGCAGTCCTGGCACGGCCAACTCGGCGCGCATCAACAGCGCCATCAGTCCACCGACGAGGAAGAACGCGAACGACGTCGCGATATACATGATTCCCAAGACCTTGGGATCGGTCGTCGTCACCGCTTTGTGCAGGAACGACCCCTTCGGTCCCATCCTCGGCGGGAACGGCCGAGCAGCATCCACCGCGGGAGCGGGCCTAGGCGCTAGGGCAGTCACAGATCCTCCTGATTGCGCGTCCGACCCCGAATCACGAGGCGACGTCATCTAGTCGTGCGCTACTCGAATCGTAGACCGTCGGACCGACACTTGCCGAACCGGTCCTACCGTGTGTCGTATTGGGCTCGTTCGACACCGCTCGAATCGGGCGATCTGCCTGCGCTGTGGGCCTTTCCGCGGCACCGGGCGCAGCGCGCGCGCTGTCGATTCAGTGGCCTCGGCGGTGCCCGTTCGAGTGTTCTACGAGAACGGTCTTCCGATACTGTGTGAGACCACCCGACCCGTCGAAGGAAGTCCCGCGTTGCCACTCCACCTGCGAGTCCCCCGTTCGTGTGCATCGCGCAGGACCGGCGCCGTCGTAGCGGCGTTCCTTGCCGCGGCCGTGAGTGTGGTCGGCTGCTCCGATTCCGAGACACAGGACGACGCGTCGACCATCGTTCGCACAACGACGAACATCGCCGGAGCGGGTGTGGTCGGGAACAACCGGGACACCGTGGGACTGTGCCCGGCACTGGCCCCGCTGGACCGAACCGGAGTCGAAGGCGATGTCCGCCCCGTTGGGCACGCCGAGGGCATCAGCGCCATTCCTGCCGACCCACAGCGCATCGTCGTTCTCGACGCCGCGGGCCTCGACGCCAGCTGCGCGGTCGGAATCTGGGAACGCGTCGTCGGCGCGGCGACGATCGACCCAGATTTCCGTGGAGACGGAGACCAACCGTTGTACCTCGGCACAGGCTTGTCGTCCGTTCCGTCCGTCGGCCCGGTCGGAGCCCCCGATCTCGGGGCGATTGCCGCCCTCGACCCCGATCTCATCCTCGGTGCCGATTCTCTCGGTGCCGAAAGCTACGACTCCCTGAATGCCATCGCGCCGACCGTGTTCACCGAGACCGGGCAGGGCTGGAAGGACACCTTTCTGCAGTCCGCGGCAGCACTGGGCCGAGGGCAGGCCGGTTTCGAGCAGCTCGCGTCGTTCTCTGCGGATGCCGAGCGGGTCGGTCGCGAGATCGATTCCACGCAGACGCAGGCGTCGGTCATCCGGTTCGGTGCGGACACGATCGAGGTGGACGGTCCGAACTCCTTCGCCGGCCAGGTGCTCGCCGAGGTGGGTGTTGCGCGGCCGCAAAGTCAGCGCGATACCGATTTCACTGTTGCGTCGGATGATCTGGATCCAGTCGAGGGCGACATCGTGTACGTGCGATTCGCGGGTACCGAAGGCGAGGCCTTCGGCCGCGAGGTGATGGACAGCGACGCATGGCACGCACTCGGCTCGGTCACCGACGGGCGAGTGTTCGCCGTGAACGACACGGTCTGGTCCGGCAGTGGAGTTGTCGCGGCGCGTGCCATCCTGGCCGATCTCTCCGCTTCCCTGAACGCCTACGTGTCCTGACGCGATGCCGATTCCGGAATTCGTGCAGGCGCTCCGCAGCGTCGTCGGTACGTCCCCGCTCTGGTTGTCCGGTGTCAGTGCGGTCGTCGTGAGCGACGACCGCCGAGTACTGCTGACTCTGCGAGCGGACAACAACACCTGGGCCGTGGTCTCCGGAATCCTCGAGCCGGGCGAAGAACCGGCACCGGCCGCGCTGCGAGAGATCCGCGAGGAGACCGGCATCGAGGCCACGATCGTGCGGTTGACGAGCGTCGACGTGACGGAGCCGATCACGTACCCCAACGGCGATGTCGCACAGTATCTGGACATCACTTTCCTTGCCCGCTACATCTCGGGCACCCCTCATGTCGCCGACGACGAGAATCTCGACGTAGCCTGGTTCGCGCTCGACGAGTTACCCGAAAAACTCACGGCCACTTCACGATTGCGGATCGAGAAAGCCATCGCCGACGACCCGACGGCATGGTTCCGACGCTGACTCCCCCACCCGGACCGAATGCACAGCTCCGCCGAACAGTCACCCTTTCGATTCGTAATGTGATATCACTTTACTATCAACATCAAGAGGGAGGTTCTCATGTCCGCACCCGCTACCGTCGCCGAGAAGCCGACGGGAACACCGACCACGACCATCGCCGAGCGCACCGGCTGGGATCTGCCCGGCTGGTCGATGCTCGGCGTCGGTCTCGCGCTGTTTCTCGGCGGAATCGCCGCGTTCGCTCTCGGACTCGTCTTCTCCACGGTGGGGCTCACGGCCGGCGGAGTCGTGCTGTTCGTGCTCTCGCTGCCGGCACTCATGGGATTGACTCTGGTTCAACCCAATCAAGCTCGCGTTCTGCAGCTACTCGGCAGTTCGTACAGCGGGACGCTGCGTACACCGGGGCTGCGCTGGACCAATCCGTTGACGTACCGAAGGGCCATCTCGACGCGAATTCGCAACCACGAGACCGGTCAATCCAAGGTCAACGACGCCGACGGCAATCCGATCGAGATCTCTGCCATCGTCGTCTGGCAGGTTGCCGATACCGCTCTGGCATCCTTCCAGGTCGACGACTACGAGGAGTTCGTCGCCGTCCAGACCGAATCGGCCGTCCGTCATATCGCCGGCAGCTACCCGTACGACGCCGAAGGCCGAATGTCGTTGCGAGAGAACGCCGACGAAATCACCGCGGCGATGTCGGAGGAGGTACACGCGCGGGTGCGGTCGGCAGGTGTGGAGGTGATCGAGACCCGAATCAACCGTCTTGCCTATGCCCCGGAGATCGCACAAGCAATGCTGCGGCGCCAGCAGGCGGGAGCGGTCATTGCGGCGCGTCAGCAGATCGTCGAAGGCGCGGTCGGCATGGTGGAGATGGCGTTGTCGAAGCTCGAGGAGAAGCACGTGGTCGAACTCGACGAGGAGAGAAAGGCGACCATGGTGTCGAATCTGCTCGTCGTGCTGTGCAGCGACCGCGACACGCAACCTGTCGTCAATACCGGATCGCTGTACCAGTGAGCCATGACCGTCGAGCGTAAGAAAATATTGCTTCGGCTGGACCCAGCGGTGCACGACGCCCTCGCCCGCTGGGCCTCCGACGATCTCCGGAGCACCAACGCTCAGATCGAGTTCCTACTGCGTCGAGCATTGAGCGACGAGGGTCGAATGCCCAAGGAAGCCAAAGACATTCGCGCGCCGGGCCGCCCACCGAAAGAGTGAGCGGCGCGGCGCGCGAAGGGGCCTCTAGAAGTCCCAGTCCTCGTCTTCGGTGTTGACTGCCTTTCCGATGACGTACGAGGATCCCGAGCCCGAGAAGAAGTCGTGGTTCTCGTCGGCGTTCGGTGACAGTGCGGACAGAATGGCCGGGTTCACGTCCGTCTCGTCCTTGGGGAACAGACCCTCGTAGCCGAGATTGTTCAATGCCTTGTTGGCGTTGTAGCGCAGGAACTTCTTGACGTCCTCGGTCAGACCGATCTCGTCGTAGAGGTCCTGGGTGTACTCGACCTCGTTGTCGTACAACTCGAACAGCAACTCGAACGTGTAGTTCTTGAGTTCCTCGCGCCGCTCCTCGCTGACCTTCTCGAGACCCTTCTGGTACTTGTATCCGATGTAGTACCCGTGCACGGCCTCGTCGCGAATGATCAGCCTGATCAGGTCCGCAGTGTTGGTCAGCTTGGCCCGCGAGGACCAGTACATCGGCAGGTAGAAGCCTGAGTAGAAGAGGAACGACTCGAGCAGAGTCGACGCCACCTTGCGCTTGAGCGGGTCGTCACCGTGATAGAAGTTCAGTACGATCTCGGCTTTGCGCTGGAGGTTGACGTTCTCCTCGGACCAGCGGAATGCATCGTCGATGTCGCGGGTGGAGCTGAGGGTGGAGAAGATGGAGCTGTAGCTCTTCGCGTGCACCGACTCCATGAACGCGATGTTGGTGTACACCGCCTCCTCGTGGGGAGTGATCGCGTCGGGAATGAGGCTGACGGCACCGACGGTGCCCTGGATGGTGTCGAGCAACGTCAGTCCGGTGAACACGCGCATCGTCAGCTGCTTCTCGACGGCGGTCAGGGTTGCCCACGACGGGATGTCGTTGGACACCGGCACCTTCTCGGGCAGCCAGAAATTACTGGTGAGACGCTCCCAGACTTCGGAGTCCTTGTCGTCCTGGACCCGATTCCAGTTGATCGCGGTGACACGATCGATGAGCTTTACCATGGGTGCCTACCTACAGGTCGATGAGCGAGAATTGCGGACGGTGCTACGTGAAAAGTCGCTGACACGAACACTACCCGTTGTGTCCGACATCAATAGCTAACACAAGATCTGTGTCGTGCGCGTTTTGCGTACCTGGAGGGGCGCACAACGCGCACGACGTGAGTTCGCCCTCCCAGCCCTCACGCCGAAGAACCCGCACAACGTCTTCTGCAACGCCGCACGGATCGCTGCTGACCTCGTCGTACCCGAAAACCAGTCGCGCACGCCCCTCGAGTTCGGCCGCATTGTCACGTCGCCGATCGCGGAATGCGACCTCCTGCATCGAATGGAACCTGCGACCGTCCAAGCGGACCGTCAAAGTGCGAGATCCCACTCGGTACAGGACGTCCTCATAGAGTGTTCGACCGTCGACCTGTATCGAGCTCTGCCGTTCGGCAGTCGGAAGCCCGTGAGCCTCTTCGACGTTGATCGCGTATTCGAGTTCGAGAATGGACTGAACGCCGTTCGCGAGCAAGGCGACGGCTTCGCTCAGCGATGTCAGATACCGGTACGGCCTGCGGACGGCGATCTGCTCCCGAACGTCCGTCAATCGGATTCTTCGCTGAGTCACCGACGACACCAAGCTGTGGAAGGCCTGGCTCGGCGTGGGTTCCGACACTGCCAGATCGAGGGCAGTGTCCACCAACGTCGTTCGCGGCATGTCCCCTGGTATGCCGATGTGCCGGTGCGCCCGAGATCTGTGCACGACCACTCCGGGATGGAGCGGTAGTCCGATGCCCGCCACCAGCCTCGTTCCGACCCTAGGAACAGAGCGCAACGTCGCGCGCTGATTGCAGGCAGACTTTCCATACGGCACAGTCACGTGGACGGCCGAATCGGGATCTGGCTGTCGCAATCCCCACTCTTCGGCTGCGGACCGGTGGCTCAGCATTGCGTGCCCACCTCCGTACAGAAGCGCTGCCATCAGGATCCGATCCCGCGTCAACGGTCCGGTGAAGATGGAATAGACGCCGCGCAGAACAACGATCCACGCGCCACTGTCCACCAGTTTGCGGACCCTATTTCGGCTGTACCCCAACTGCGTAACCTGCGACTGCGTGAACAGCCCCCACTGCGTGTCGATCAGAACCTGAAGTTCTCGACCATCCCCCCGACCATGTTCCATGGCCGCGCATCCTGCCCCGTGGGTACGACAGCGTCCGTCGTGCGCGTTTTGCGCCCCTCCAGCTACGCAAAACGCGCACGAGGGCAAAGCCCTACAGCATGCAGGAAACGCAGCCCTCTACCTCGGTACCTTCGAGGGCCATCTGACGCAGACGGATGTAGTACAGCGTCTTGATGCCCTTGCGCCATGCGTAGATCTGCGCGCGGTTGATGTCGCGAGTGGTGGCAGTGTCCTTGAAGAACAGCGTCAACGACAGGCCCTGATCGACGTGTTGTGTTGCGGCAGCATAGGTGTCGATGATTTTCTCGTACCCGATCTCGTACGCGTCCTGGTAGTAGTCCAGGTTGTCGTTGTCGAGATACGGTGCCGGGTAGTAGACGCGGCCGATCTTGCCTTCCTTGCGAATCTCGATCTTCGACGCCACCGGGTGAATCGACGAGGTGGAGTTGTTGATGTACGAGATGGATCCGGTCGGCGGAACGGCCTGCAGGTTCTGGTTGTAAATTCCGTACTCCTGAACGGACGCCTTCAACGCAGTCCACTCGGCCTGAGTCGGAATGGCAACGCCGGAATCGGCGAACAGTTTCGCGACCTTCGGCGTAGCAGGCTCCCAGGCCTGATCGGTGTACTTGTCGAAGAACTCCCCCGACGCATACTTGGAATCCGGGAAGCCCTTGAAGTACTGGCCGCGCGCCTTCGCCAGCTGGTTCGACGCCTGAATGGCGTGGAACAGCACCGTGTAGAAGTAGATGTTGGTGAAATCGATTCCCTCGGTCGACCCGTAGTGGATGCGCTCGCGGGCGAGGTAGCCGTGCAGATTCATCTGCCCCAGGCCGATCGCGTGAGAGTCGTTGTTGCCCTGCTCGATCGACGGCACGGAGAAAATGTGGGTCTGGTCCGAGACCGCGGTCAGACCGCGGATGGCCACGGCGATGGTCTTACCGAAGTCGGGTGAATCCATCGTCTTCGCGATGTTCAGCGAGCCCAGGTTGCACGAGATGTCCTTGCCGACATGGCTGTACGAGAGGTCGTCGTTGAACGTCGACGGCGTCGAGACCTGGAGAATCTCCGAGCACAGGTTGGAGTGGGTGATCTTGCCCTTGACCGGGTTCGCGCGATTGACGGTGTCCTCGTACATGATGTACGGGTATCCGGACTCGAATTGCAGCTCGGCGAGAGTCTGGAAGAACTCACGCGACTTGATCTTCGTCTTACGAATCCGCTTGTCGTCGACCATCTCGTAGTACTTCTCGGAGACGTCGATATCGGCGAACGGCACTCCGTAGATGCGCTCCACGTCGTACGGCGAGAACAGGTACATGTCCTCGTTCTTCTTCGCCAGCTCGAACGTGATGTCCGGGATGACGATTCCGAGGGACAGCGTCTTGATTCGGATCTTCTCGTCCGCGTTCTCACGCTTGGTGTCGAGGAACTTGTAGACGTCGGGGTGATGCGCGTGCAGGTACACCGCGCCCGCGCCCTGACGTGCCCCGAGCTGGTTGGCGTACGAGAACGAGTCCTCGAGCAGCTTCATGATGGGGATGACACCGGACGACTGATTCTCGATGCGCTTGATCGGCGCACCTGCTTCGCGAATGTTGCTCAGCAGCAACGCAACTCCGCCGCCACGCTTGGACAGCTGCAACGCCGAGTTGATGGATCGACCGATCGACTCCATGTTGTCTTCGATACGGAGCAGGAAGCACGAGACGGGCTCGCCGCGCTGCTTCTTGCCCGAGTTGAGGAAGGTGGGCGTCGCGGGCTGGAATCGGCCGGCGATGATCTCGTCCACGAGATCGGTGGCCAGGGCTTCGTCACCGGCTGCGAGCGTGAGCGCGACCATGCACACGCGGTCCTCGAAGCGCTCGAGGTAGCGCTTGCCGTCGAACGTCTTGAGCGTGTACGAGGTGTAGTACTTGAACGCACCGAGGAACGTGGGGAACCGAAACTTCTTCGAGTACGCGTGATTGATGAGGAACTTGACGAACTCTCGCGAGTACTGATCGAGAACCTCGGGCTCGTAATAGTTCTCCTCGACCAGGTAGTCCAGCTTCTCGTCCAGATCGTGGAAGAACACCGTGTTCTGGTTGACGTGCTGCAGGAAGTACTGATTGGCAGCCTCGCGGTCCTTCTCGAACTGGATCTCGCCGTTGGGGCCGTAGAGATTGAGCATCGCGTTGAGCGCGTGGTAATCCATGTCGCCGTCGCCGCGAATCGTTGCGGGCGCGGGTGCTGCGTCGGTGATGGTCGGTGCCACTGCGATGCTCCTACTGGTATGTGGTGGGTAATGCTCTAGTGCGTGTGGGCCGCGCGGCGAACTTCACGTTCCCAGAAGTCCTCCAGTCCCTCGCGGACTCGCACTACGTCCTCGGGGGTGCCCATCAACTCGAATCGGTACAGATACGGAACCGCACATTTCTGCGAAATGACATCTCCGGCAAAGCAGAACGAATCACCGAAATTGGTATTTCCGGCAGCGATGACCGCTCGAATCAACGATCGGTTGTGCTCGTCGTTGAGAAACTTGATCACACGCTTGGGTACGTAATTGGTGTCACGCCCGGCATAGGTGGTCCCTCCCCCATAGGTCGGAACGACGAGAACATAAGGGGCATGGACTCGGAACGTACCGTCGGGATCACGAAGCGGAATGCGCGTTGCGGGGATATCCAGCTTCGAGACGAAACGATGCGTGTTCTCGGATGCGCTGGAGAAATACACCAGTGAGTGGGACGACTGCGGTTGCGAACTCACCGCTCACTCACTTCCTCGTTCTGTTCAAGCAGCGTTCGCTGCGAGGGTCTTGATGCGATCCGGACGGAAGCCGGACCAGTGATCGTCTCCGGCCACGACGACGGGAGCCTGCAGGTAGCCCAGAGCCATGACGTAGTCACGCGCCTCGGGGTCCTGCGAGATATCGATGACCGAGTACTCGATGCCCGCTTTGTCGAGGGCGCGGTAGGTGGCATTGCACTGAACGCAGGCCGGCTTGGTGTAAACGGTGATGCTCATGGTGTCCCTCTTTCCGTTGTCGCCATCGGGTGCACCGACGGCGACCGATGTGCTCTGCGTGTGGCACCGAGAACATCTCCCGCTCAGGGCGACTTCGACCTGCTCGAACCTGCTTTCGCTGGCTCTTCGAGTTGTGGCCTCTCGGTCGGACAAACACTACACCTAGTGTCCGACATCTGACTACAACACGAGATGTTGCGAACAACATGCTTGGTATTCGCTGGTCACGGCCTTGCCGGGAGAGGATCGACGCGTCATTACGGCGTGTCGCAGGTCACAGTCGGGTTGTGTTATCGGTCACCACCCATTTCTGCATCGGCAGTGACGAGCCCCTAGGACAACCGTTCCTCCCGCGCACGAGAACGGCCCCTCGGATTCGAATCCGAGGGGCCGTTGTCAGCGCGTGCGCGACTGTCAGCGTTGACGCGCCTTGAACCGGGGCTCTTTCTTGTTGATCACGAACACCACCCCGTGGCGGCGGACCACCTGAGCACCGGGCTTGTTCTTGAGCGATTTCAGAGAGTTTCTCACCTTCATGAGCTCACCCTACATGAAAACGACTATCGAAACCATCAAGCGGTCAGGCGCTCACGAGTTCGTTCGATGCCTTGACCAACTCGGCCACCACGTGTCCGATCTCTCCGGATACCTCGGCATTCTCGCTCGGGTGAGCCGAGCCGAACTTGTCCATGGTGCTGCCGATGGAGAGCTGGACGTCCTCGAGCACCGAACCACCGGCGATACGCACGGCCTTGCTCGTGTCCTCATGTGCCCACTTGGCACCGTTACCGCTGGGCGATGCGCTGATGACGACGACCGGCTTGCCCACCATCGCACCGGCACCGTAGGGGCGCGAGAGCCAATCGATGGCGTTCTTCAGCACGGCAGGAATGGTGCCGTTGTATTCGGGCGTGACCAGCAGCAAGGCCGAGGCCTTCTCGGCAGCAGCTCGCAGAGCGAGCGCCGCAGCCGGTACGGAACCCTCGACGTCGATATCCTCGTTGTAGAAGGGGACATCTCCGAGTCCGTCGTAGACCACGATCTCTGCGCCGGCGGGTGCCACGGTGACAGCAGTCTCGGCAATCTGCTTGTTCACCGATTCGGCGCGCAGGCTTCCGACGAGAACGAGTACGTGAGCGTCTGACATGAGATCTTCCTTCGAAAGTTCGGATGACGTGATCGTCACGTCAATTCATACCATTCAAACGGACCATGGTCCACTTATGTTCCCGACAGGGTACGCTGACATTCGTGACCGGACCCATGCTCCCCATTGCGGGTGAGGACTCCGAACGGTGCGACGCAGCACGCAACCGTCGACTGTTGCTCGACGCCGCAGCGGATCTGGTGGCAACCATCGGAGCCGACGCCATCACCATGGATGCGGTGGCGACCAAGGCCGGAGTGGGCAAAGGCACCGTGTTCCGCCGTTTCGGCAACCGCGCCGGGCTGATGCGAGCGCTTCTCGATCACACCGAGCAGAAGTTGCAGCGCTCGTTCATGTTCGGCGATCCACCACTCGGTCCCGGAGCCGATCCGATCGACCGTCTCGTTGCTTTCGGCCGGGCTCGTCTCGAGTTCGTCAATGTTCAAGGCGAGGTGTTGCGGGCTGCCGAGACGTCGGCCGACGCGCGATACTCGGCCCCCGCACACATGGTCAACTTCACCCACGTCCTGTCGCTGCTCCGCGCGGCCGGCGTGGACGGGGATCTTCCACTGCTGACGCACTGGCTGCTCACACCACTCGAAGCCACCCTGGTACTACACCAGTACCGCGATCTCGGAATGCCGATGGACCGGTTGGCCGACGGCTGGGAAGACTTGGTACGCAGAGCAACTCGCGCTCGATAGCTTGCCCGACTCAGATTTTCTCGACTGCCGTGGCCGCGGTGTGCAACGCCACACCGTAGGAGCGACCGTGCCCCGCTGCGTGGACCGCGAGTGGGTGCAATTGGTGCAGTGCAATGCGGTCTCGCCACCCGGCTCCCAGCGGATGTACCGTCTCGTACCCGTCGACGATGTCCTCCAACAGGGGGCACCCGAAGAGCGCCAACATCGCCAGGTCCGTCTCACGGTGCCCGCCGTGCGCTGCCGGGTCGATCAGCACCACGCCTGCCTCGGTCCAGAACACGTTGCCGCTCCACAGATCTCCGTGAATTCGGCTGGGCGGCTCCGTGTCGTCGAAATCGCCGTCCGCAACGCGTCGGCACGCCGATTCGACGGTGGCAGCCTCGGTCGGCGTCACGGTGCCCGCATCGACGGCGATTCGTAGAAAGGGCAGTACCCGTTCGGCTGCGTAGAACTCACCCCACGTCCGGTGCACCGCATTGCTCATGGCACGAGCCCCGATGAACAGTTGGCCGGGAAAGGGTGCACCGTCGGAGCCGACGGGCGGCGCGCCGAAGCCGGCTGCTCCACCGCCGTGCATGTACGCCAACACTCGACCGAATCTTCTGGCCGCGGGCGCCGTCGGATGCGCCGCGATCAAGCGCTCGAGTTCGATGTGTGTCGGCCCGAACCCGAGGACTCGGGCGACGGGCGCGCCCGCCTCACCGAGCCAGTGGAGCCCATGTGCCTCGGCGGCGAAGAAGTCGGGATGAGCCTGCGGGTTTCGTTTGACGAACGTATCGGAGGATCCACTCACGAAGACCGACCCTACGCACGGCGTGTGCGCGCGGCCACAGACCTGCCGACGTCATTAGTATGAGCTGATGGGATTCATCAACTCGGAAGTGCGCACGAGCATCACGCGTGAGCTGGCAGTGCAATCGACTATCGATCCGGTCACGGAAGTTCGCCGGAGGGTGGATTTTCTCAAGGACTACCTCTCGTCGACCCCGGCAACGGGCTTCGTACTCGGTATCAGTGGCGGACAGGACAGCACACTCACCGGCAAGCTCGCCCAGCAAGCCGTGACGGAGCTGCGAGCCGACGGCCACGAGGCCGAGTTCGTCGCCGTACGGCTCCCCTACGGTGTGCAGGCCGACGAGGACGACGCGTCGATCGCGCTACGGTTCATCGACCCCGATCGAACCGTGACGGTGAACATCAAGCCCGCTGCCGACGCATCGGCGGCCGCCACGGCAGAGGCCCTGGGAACCGCCGAGGTCCGTGATTTCGTTCGCGGCAACATCAAAGCTCGCCAGCGCATGGTCGCGCAATACGCCATCGCCGGAGAACTCGGCTACGTCGTGGTCGGCACCGACCACGCTGCCGAGGCCGTCACCGGGTTCTTCACCAAATTCGGCGACGGTGGTGTCGACCTGACTCCACTCACCGGCCTGAGCAAGCGTCAGGGTGCCGCACTGCTCCGTGAACTTGGTGCACCGGAAAGCACGTGGCGCAAAGTCCCCACCGCAGATCTCGAGGACGATCGCCCTGCACTGCCGGACGAGGAGGCACTCGGCGTGACGTACGAACAGATCGACGACTACCTCGAGGGCAAAGACGTCTCCGACGACGTCGCCGACAAGCTGGAGAAGATGTTCATGGCGACGCGCCACAAGCGAGCGGTGCCGGTGACGCCGTTCGACGATTGGTGGAAGAGCTCCCACTGAGCCGGGCGAGCGGACGCAGAGCCGAACGGGACGATCAGCCGCCTGCGAACGGCGGCAACACATCGACTCTGCTGCCGACCGCACGCCCCAGATCGCGCGTGAGGTCGTCCCCGACGAGATAAGCGGACACGCGCAGGATCGGGTCCATCTTCGCGCCGTGCTTCGACCGGATCACGTCTCGCACGTCGGCGAGTGTGGCTCCGGAGGGCACGGTGACGTACTCCGAATCGCACCCCGATGCGTCTACGGCGGCGGCGAAGTACCGCACTTCGACCTCGGCCGAGGGCATGGTGTCCTCGCTCGACTGCACGTCAACCACCGATCGCTCCCATGCTGCGGGTGGGTGGAACGAAGCCTTCGGCGTCGATACCGTGTCCGGCCCATTTGTTCCACATCGCCCCACGCCACACGGCGGCCAACTCGTCGTCGGTGGCACCGCCTCGCAGCGCCGCGCGCAGATCGGTTTCGTCGTCGCTGAAGAGGCAGGACCGAATGGTTCCTTCGGCGGTCACTCTCGTGCGGTCGCAGTCCCCGCAGAACGAGCGCGTCACCGAGGCGATGATTCCGACGGTCGCGTCGGTACCGTCGACGCTCCACTCCTCGGCCGGTGCCGACGGATCGGCGCGTCCGACTTCACGCAGCTCGAACTCGGTGGACAGCTCGTCGAGCAATGTCTGGGCATCGATCATGTTCGCGCGAGCCCACTCGTGGTCGGCATCGAGCGGCATCTGCTCGATGAAGCGGAGCGCCACGCCCTCGTCGAGACACCAGCGCAGTAGATCGACTGCACCGGACAGGGTGTCGCGCATCAGAACGGCGTTGACCTTCACCGGACCGATGCCTGCTCGCTTCGCCGCTCGGATTCCGGCCAGCACCGACGGCAGTCGGTCGCGTCGGGTCAGCCGCGCGAAGTCCTCGCGGTCGACCGAATCCAGGGACACGTTGACCCGGGTCAACCCGGCATCGGCCAGTGCCCCGGCCCGATGCTCCAAACCCACTGCGTTGGTGGTCATCGACAGCGGAACACCTGCCGCAACATCGGAGCACAGCCGCAGAATCTCATCGAGGTCGCGGCGCATGAGTGGCTCGCCGCCGGTGAACCGCACGTCGCGAATACCCAGCAGCCGCACGGACACCGACACCACTCGCGCGATCTCGGCCGGCGTGAGCAGGTTCGCGGCAGGAATGGCCGGAAGCCCTTCCTCCGGCATGCAGTAGGTGCACCGCAACGAGCACTTCTCGGTGATGGAGATACGCAAGTCGCGGGCGACTCGGCCGAAGCGGTCGATCAGATGGGGTACGTCCGGCCGATCCGCCACGAAATTCGCCTGCGGCGACCGATCTGTCGGAGCAGCACCGCCGAACACCGGAATGCCCAGCGAGGTGACACTGTCCACCGTCACCTCTTACCTCACCTTCGTCGATCTCGAGCACGCCTGTCGCAGACGTGTCTACCCAGTATGCCGCAGCCCACACTCGCCGGCATTGTCGGCGTGCTTAGGATTGGCACCCATGACTGCTGAGCACAAGTGCGCGATCACCGGACCAGCGCAGTGAGCGCCGTATCCGTCGAGCAGCATGCCGCCGCGGTCGAGACTCTTCTTGCGGCACTGGGCACCAGAACTGCGCAGCGAATCCCCCTGGCCGAGGCTCTGGGACGGGTCTCGTTCGAGGACGTGCGGTCGCCGGTCGATCTACCGCTCTTCCGAAATTCGCAGATGGATGGCTACGCAGTCGATTCGCGTTCCGTCGCCACGACCCCGGTGACGTTGAAGGTCTCGACGATCATCGCCGCAGGGCCCACGGAATCGGCCGTTCTCGCTGCAGGTAGCGCGGCGAAGATAATGACCGGCGCACCCATTCCCGACGGGGCCGACGCCATCGTCCCCGTCGAGGACACGACGATATCGTCGGAAGGTTCGGTGACTATCGAACGCGGCCGCGGCGCAGGCGAATTCGTCCGTGAACAGGGAAGCGACGTGCGCGTCGGAACAGTTCTCGTCGAGGCCGGTCGAGTACTCGAACCCCGGCACATCTCGGTTCTCGCGGCTGTCGGTTTCGCCGAGGTCGCCGTGCGCTCGCGTCCTCGCGTGGCCGTCGTGACCACCGGTGCCGAACTGGTCGAGGCCGGATCGACTCTCACTCCCGGTCAGATCTACGACTCGAACGGCATCACCCTTGCGGCCCACCTACAGGCCAGCGGCGCGGAAGTGGTTGCCGTCGCGCGAAGCTCCGACGATCCGACACGATTTCGCGAGGTTCTCGACGAAGCAAGACGATCGGCGGAACTGATCATCACGTCCGGCGGCGTCTCGATGGGCGACTTCGAGGTGGTCAAGGACGTTCTCGGTCCACTCGGCGGCACCTTCGGGTCGGTCCGTATGCAGCCGGGCGGACCGCAGGGCATGACACTGTTCGACGGCACCCCGGTGCTCAGCTTTCCCGGCAACCCCGTCAGCACCGTTGTCTCGTACATCATGTTCGCGCGCAACATAGTTCGGCGAGCAGCCGGTCTTTCTCCGATACTCCCGAGCACCGCGATCTTGCACGAATCGATCGTCTCGCGGCCGGGCCGCCGACAGCTTCTCCGTGGCCGGGTGCGGGACGACGGCCGAGTGGAGCTCGTGGCAGGCCCGGGATCCCATCTGGTCGCTGCATTGGCCTGGGCCGACGTTCTGATCGACATCGACTCCGACACAACCGAACTCGCCGCAGGATCCGACGTGGAGGTATGGCCACTGTGACCACCGACGCCCCCCGACCCCACCTGTCTCATCTCGACGATCAGGGCCGCGCACGCATGGTCGATGTGGCGCACAAGAAGGAGACTTCGCGCACGGCCGTCGCCGCCGGTGAGTTCGTCACCACTGCCGAGGTCATCGCGCTCGTGCGCGCGGACGACATGCCCAAGGCCGATGTACTTGCCACTGCCCGTATCGCGGGAATCTCGGCAGCGAAGCGGACGTCGGAACTGATCCCGCTGTGCCATCAGCTCGCGCTCTCGTCGGTGAAGATCTCGTTCGGTTTCACCGACTCGTCGATCACGGTCGAGGCCACGGCGCGCACCACCGGACGCACCGGGGTGGAGATGGAGGCCTTGACCGCGGTGGCGGTCGCGGGTCTCACGCTGCACGACATGGTCAAGGCCGTCGACCCGGGTGCCACGATGAACGGCGTCCGATTGATCACCAAAGACGGTGGTAAGCATGGTCATTGGCAGCGAGACGGGGTCCCGGTCACTCCCGCCGCCGACGCTGCCCCGACGCTCGACACCACACGATCCGCAGTGGTGCTGGTGGCCTCCACCGGCGGCGCGAAGGGAACTCGACCGGACACCACCGGCCCCACCATCGCGTCCTGGTTGAACGATCGAGGCTTCACCGTTCGTGGCCCGCTGGTGTACGCCGACGCCGACATAGCAGCCGGCCTGCAGGACGCGTTGCGCGGCGAACCGTCGTTGATCGTCAGCACTGGAGGCACCGGCGTATCGCCCACCGATGCGACTCCCGAGGCAACTGCCGCTCTCCTCGACATCGACATGCCGGGGATCGCCGACGCCATCCGTACCCGCGGGACGTCCGCAACGCCGCACGCGGTCCTCAGCCGAGGGGTTTCGGGACTGATCGGCCGCACGCTGACGGTCAATCTGCCGGGCTCGCCGGGCGGCGTCAAGGACGGTCTCGCAGTTCTCGATCCACTACTCGACCATGTCTTGGCCCAGATCGCCGGAGGAGGACCCCACGATGAGTGAACTCGTCGCACGAATTTCCAGTGAACCGTTGAGCACCGCCGAAGTGGAAGCAGCCGTACAGGATTCACGCCACGGTGCCGTGGTTCTGTTCAGCGGAATAGTTCGGAACCACGATGGCGGCCAGGCGGTGGAAACGCTCGAATACCGTGCGCATCCAGACGCGGAACGCTTCTTGAACCGATGCTGCTCCGAGGTCTCCGCCGAGACCGGCCTCGAGGTCGCTGCGGTACATCGCGTCGGAGACTTGCGCGTCGGAGACCTCGCACTGGTGGCAGCCGTCGGATCCGCCCATCGGGCCGAGGCCTTCGAGGCCTGCGCACGATTGGTCGAACGCATCAAGGCCGAGGTCCCGATCTGGAAACGGCAGGGATTCGAGGGCGGACGCACCGAATGGGTCGGACTGTAGGAGTTCTACCCAGCGTCCAGGTATCTGTGTACGGGGAGCATCGAGGACGCATCGCACTGCTCGGATTGCTCCCGCACGCATGCTCGCAGTCGTTTCTCTATGGCCTCTGCATCGAGGTCTGTACCGATCAGCACCAATGACGTCTGTTCGGTCTCACCCCGCGCCCACGAGGTCGCCTCGAACCGAATGTGTCGGCCGACGGTGTGCACGATGAACTTCTGCGGATAGCCCGCCACGGCGAAGTGCACGAACCCTTTGATGCGGTAGAGATTTCCGGTGGGATTCTCCAGAAACTCGATCAGTCGTCGTGGTTCGATGGGATCGGGGCTGACGAACTCGGTGTGAGAATACTGGGCGTGCAGGTGGTGCTCGTGGTCGTGGTCACTGTGGTTTTCACGTAGGAGCTCGTCGAACGACAACTGAACGGGGAGCGTCGACTCGACCGACAGGTCGTCTCGACGGTCGAACAGCAGCAGCGGATCCACTCGGCCGAACGCGACGGGGACGACGGGGACGTCCCCCACGATGGACCGCACGGTGGACACGACTGCGGAGCGGCCGGACTCCGAGACTGCGTCCGACTTGTTCAACACCACCAGATCGGCCAACTGCACGTGCTGGTCGATCTCGGGATGCAGGACGCGAGTCTGTGGAAATTCCACCGCATCGACAACTGCTACGAGCCCGCCGTAGACGATGAATTCGTTCTCGCTACCTCGGACCATTCGGATCAGATTGCGGGGTTCGGCGAGGCCACTGGCTTCCACCACGATGACGTCGATCGCCGAACGTCGCTGCGCGAGGGCGTCGAACATCGCATCCATGTCGCTGATGTCCACCGCGCAACAGATGCATCCATTGCCGAGGGAGACCATCGAGTCGACCTGCCCTGCGACGAGCATGGAGTCGATGTTGATCGCTCCGAAATCGTTGACCACGACGCCGATTCGGATTCCGGCATCGTTGCGCAGCAGGTGATTGAGCAGAGTCGTCTTGCCCGCGCCGAGGAAGCCCGCGACTATCACCACCGGTATTTTTCGACGCGTCACGGCGTCCGAGACTACCGGGCAGCAAGAATCTGTTTCAGCAGGCCTTGCGCGAAGGTGGACACACTGCTGACGTTCTCCGGGGTGGCGAGCCCTTTCAATCCGTCCACTCCGAACGTCTGGACGTACGGAGAGACGCTGTCGAGCAATCGCGAGAGCGCACTGCGGCCTGCCGTCGGCGCTCCGATGCTCCCCGTTCCGGTAGCCGAGGACTCGCTGGGCGCAGCAGTGTCGGTCATCTTCGCCGCAGGGGCGGCAGCCGTCGTCGTCGGGGTGGTCGTAGTCGCCGCGGCCGGCGCGGACGCAGTCTCGGCACCGAGCAGGTAGTCGATTATTCCGGTCGAGATTGCGATCGCATGCTTCAACTGACCGTCGGCACCTTCGAGAAGGGCTGCGTCGTCGGGGTTGGATCCGTTGCCCATTTCGACGAATACCAACGGGACGGTGGTCAGTGCCGGCCCGGCCACATCCGAGCGCTCCTGAATTCCCTCGTCCACGCCTGCGTAGTTGGCCGGCTCGAACCCGGCCCGAACGTACGAGTCGCGCATCAGCGTCGACGCCGACCGTCCTCCTTCGGACTGGGCCGCGTCGGCCGCTGCGTTCGGAATCGGCAACGTCGGCACGATCAGGTGGAATCCGTGTTTATCGGCATCGGTCGCCGTGCTCGTGGAGTCGGCATGAATACTCACGGCGACGTCGGCTCCGGACTCGCTCGCCGCACGCGCTCTGTCGTCGACGCATCCGCCCCACCCGGAGTCGTCGGCACGGCTGGTCTTCACCGTTGCACCCAGGCTCTCCAGACTGGACCGAACGAGTTCGCTGACCTTCCAGTTGATCGTGTGTTCGGGGACGCCGTCCACGGTGGTCATTCCGGTGGTCTGGCAATCCTTCGTCCCGCCTCGGCCGTCGTCCACCTGGCGCTGCAGGTTCTGCGAATGTGCGGTGCCCTGGTGACCCGGGTCGAGAAAAACCGTCTTGCCCGACAACTCGTTACCGGTCGTCGACGGAGTCGTGGCGGACGGAGCAGCTGTTGCTGGAGCAGCGCCGATCAGGCCCGCACCGAGGATTCCCGCGCACATCAGCGCTGTTGTTGCCGACATGGTGATTCGTGCAGATTTCATATGCTGTCGAGCGCACCGGAGTGACAGGTGGCGCTACTCCCCTCTCGGCCCTTCGGTTGCGCTGTTGGCAGTGGGTCGCCGACAACACGGGACACACGCGAAACAGCAGACACTTGCGCCTCGAGTGAACCAGATGTTGCCCTCGACGCGCCGTGAATCATCTTTCGTTAGTGAAAAGAATGCGTTCCGTAATCGATCTGTTGCAGACGCACGGGCGGCTTCGAGCAACCGCGCGCCGTCTCCCCACTTCGACCACCGCGAACCGACCCGAGGATGGAAAATTGTCTGCGCTTCGGCCGGTCGGTCGTCGATTTCGATAAGCAGCGACATCGCGCCGGAACAATGCACTCGCGCGCACCCTTACGTTTCGACGACCGCCGGATCCGATTCCCAACAATTCTGCGAATCGAGTAACAATTCCCAGGCCTGCATGGATAAACACATTGCTCGGCCGTATAGTCGGTTCAGTTCGATCTGGACATCCCCGCATCATCCCCTGCACCATTGGAGAGCTTCAGCATGGCCAGAAAAGTCTATGTGCAATTAGTCGACGACATCGACGAAAAACCGATCGAATCCGGTGGCGAACACATAACCTATTCGGTCAACGGAGTCACCTACGAAATCGACCTGAGCGACAAGAACGCCAAGGAATTTCACCGCAAGCTCGACTATTACATCGAACACTCCACCAAGGTCGGTGGAAAGCGGACCAAGAAGTCGACTACCTCTGCAGCCGGCGCCAAGCGCGATGCCAATCAAACCAAAGCCATCAGAGAATGGGCGAAGGCGAACGGCCACAATATCTCCGCGCGGGGCAGAATCCCCGCCGAGGTCGAGCAGGCCTTCGACGCAGCCCACTGAGTCACCGCTGACGTACAGCAACGAAACGAGAAAAAGCGCCGCTCGAGAGCGGCGCTTTTTCTTGTTAGGAACAGACTATCTCGGTGGAGCTAAGGGGACTCGAACCCCTGACCCCCACACTGCCAGTGTGGTGCGCTACCAGCTGCGCCATAGCCCCGAGTTACTGCATGCAACCGCTCATGCGGTTGCTCGAACGAAGTTACACCATCGGTCGCAGCAGCAACAAATCACCTGGTCCGGCCGGTACCGAGAACTCGACCGACGGCCGCACACACGGCAGTGGATCAATTGATCGAGGCCAGCCATTCCGAGTCCCCCAGTGCGTCTACCACCTGTCCGTCGACCAGCACACCCGGTGTCCCCCGCGCTCCCGACGCCGCGAGCGCGTCGCGTCCAGTGTTCGCATCCGCTACCGCAGCATCTCGTTGCGCGCCACTGACGATGCATTCGACCGCCAGGTCACTCGCACCCGAGGACCGAGCGAGGTCCGCCAGTTCTGCATCGGTTCTGTCCGAGTCTGCACCTTCTTCCGGGCGGAATTCGGGGTCGAACAATCCGCTGTGAAAAGCGGAGTAGACCCGAGCGTTCTCCGTCGCCGCCACGCAGTGCGACGCGGCCACGGCCCGCGTCGAATAGTCACCCGAGGCCGATTGCGCATCGAGAAAATTGACCAGGTGGTATTTCACCGCGACGATGCCGTCGTCGATTTTCTGAGCCAACTCCTGGCCGTGCTTCACTTCGAGGTCACCGCAGAAGGGGCACATCGGATCCTCGAAGACATCGACGACACGCTGTGCTCCCGGACGCGCCAGCTGCACCACACCGTCGCCTGGCAACGACAATTCGACCTCGGGATTCTTGACGGTTCCGTAACCGTCGTTACGTGGGGCATCGCTTCCGCTCTGCCACATGATCGCGACCACGACGACTATCACCACCACCAAGAATGCGATACCGCCCAATACATAGGTCATCGTGTTGGACGTCGCCTGTGGCGTGTGTTTCGTGCTCGATGTCTTCTTCTGGCTCACAGACCGAATACTACGGATGTGCGTGTCAGGTGCGCTCGCGCTCGAGGGTGTCGGGTACGCGAGACCACCAGAGTCCGGCCACCAGAAGCAGCGCACCCGTCACGGCGAAAGCCGGACCGAACGAGACGCGCTCCACGATCATTCCGGCGACGATCGGGCCGATCACCGCACCCACGTCGGACGCCATCTGGAAGGCCGCCAACACGGGTCCCCCGCGCGCCTTCGAGCCGATCACGTCAGCGACCGATGCCTGCTGGGCAGGACTCATCAGACCTGATCCGATGCCGGCGATCAACGACACCACCAGGAACAACACCGGATCGTGCACATAGCCCATCACGACGGTGCCCAGGCCGCACACCGCCAACCCACCCACCATGAAGGGCTTGCGTCCGCGCACATCGGACAGGCGACCTGCGCTGGTGAGAACCAACGCATTTCCCACGGCGAACACGGTCAGTGCGACACCGACGAACACCTCGGATCGCTGCATCGCCTCGACGACGAACAACGGCACCAGCGCCACCCGAACACCGAACACTGCCCAACCGTTGGCAAAATTCGACGCCAGCGCCGCCTGATACGACGGGATCCGCAGCGCGGCGAGCAACGACATCGTGGGTGGTGCCGAGCCCTTCTCCCGTTTGACGAGGTCTGAATTACCCAGGGTGAAATACACGACGGCAGCGGCGATCACGAGAGCCACTGCGTAGATGACGAACGGCACCCGCAGACCGAATCCCACGAGCGCGCCGCCGACGAGCGGACCGCCGATGGTTCCCAGCAGGAAAGCGGTCGCATACAGGCCGGAGATGCGGCCACGACTGGTCGGAGGACTGATCCTGATCAGCAAACCCAGTGCCGACACCGAGAACATCGTCGAACCGATGCCGCCGAGTCCGCGAAAGAGCAGCAGCTGCCAATACGTCTGGGCCAGAGCGCACGCACCGGTGGACACCGCAACGATCAGCAGTCCGATCAAGTACACGGGTCGCTCGCCGAGCCGCTGCACCAGAGCGCCACTGGCAGGGGCGAACAGCAACCGCATGAGAGCGAACGCACTGATGACCGCCGACGCCGCCGTGTATCCGACGCCGAATTCCCGCGCGAACTGTGGCAGAGCGGGCGCGACGATCCCGAATCCGAGCGCGATGACGAACGCCGCCGACACCAGAACCCAGATCTCAGGGGGAAGCTTGCCTCCGGGTTGGAACGCCGGCTCGGGAGCGGAACTGTCGTGGTCGGGTGAAGGTGAGTCGGTCACGAGCTCTCGAGTGCGGACGACACCAGTTCACGTGCTGCAGCCTGCACCTGGGCGAGATGGTCTGCGCCCTGGAACGACTCCGCGTAGATCTTGTACACGTCCTCGGTTCCGGACGGGCGCGCAGCGAACCAGGCGCTCTCCGTCGTCACCTTCAGGCCACCGAGGGCAGCCCCGTTGCCCGGAGCCTCGGTCAGCGTCGCCGTGATCGGTTCGCCGGCCAGCTCGGTGGCGGTGATCTGGTCCGGCGAGAGCTTGGCGAGAACCGCTTTCTGCTCCCGGGTGGCCGGTGCATCGACGCGGGCATACGACGGATCGCCGAACTTCGCAGTGAATTCGGCATAGCGCTGAGACGGCGTCGATCCGGTGACAGCGGTGATCTCCGACGCCAACAGCGCCAACGTGATTCCGTCCTTGTCGGTGGTCCACACTCGGCCGTCGTGCCGAAGGAACGACGCGCCGGCGCTCTCCTCACCGCCGAACCCGAGTTCACCGGTGAGTAGGCCGGGTACGAACCATTTGAATCCGACGGGCACCTCCAGGAGCCGACGGCCGAGTCCGGCGACGACCCTGTCGATCATCGACGAGCTCACCAGTGTTTTGCCCACCGCCGCCGTCGGTGACCAACCTGGCCGATGAGTGAACAAGTAGTCGATGGCCACGGCGAGGTAGTGATTGGGATTCATCAGGCCACCGTCGGGAGTGACGATGCCGTGCCGATCGGAGTCGGCATCGTTGCCCGTCGAGATGTCGAATCGGTCTCGAGCAGCAATGAGCGACGCCATCGCATTGGGCGACGAGCAATCCATCCTGATCTTGCCGTCCGTGTCGAGCGTCATGAATCGGAACGTGCCGTCCACCAACGGATTGACGACGGTCAGATCCAGGTTGTGACGCTCGGCAATGGCGTCCCAGTAGTCGACGCTTGCGCCGCCCAACGGGTCGGCACCGATGCGCACCCCGGCTGCCCGAATGGCATCGAGGTCGAGCACGTTCGGCAGATCGTCCACGTAGGTACCGAGGAAGTCGTACCGCGACACGCTCCCCGCGAACGCCTGAGCGAGAGTCACCCGCTTGATGCCCGAAATACCCTCGCGCAGTAGCTCGTTCGCGCGAGCGGCAATGACCGACGTGGCATCACTGTCGGCGGGTCCACCGTGCGGAGGGTTGTATTTGAAGCCGCCGTCCCGGGGCGGGTTGTGCGACGGGGTCACCACTATTCCGTCGGCCTTCGCGGCCGGGCCGGACTCGTTGTATCGCAGAATGGCATGACTGACGGCGGGAGTGGGGGTGTATCGATCCCCCGAGTCGACCAATACGTCTACATCGTTGGCCGCCAACACTTCCAGCGCAGTCGTCCACGCCGGTTCCGACAACGCATGGGTGTCCCTGCCGATGAACAACGGCCCGGTGATGCCCTGCGCAGCGCGGTACTCCACGATCGCCTGGGTGGTCGCCACGATATGCGCCTCGTTGAACGCCGAATCCAGGCTCGACCCACGATGCCCCGACGTACCGAACACCACCTGCTGGCTCGGCTCCGACACGTCGGGAACCCGCGAGTAGTACGCCGTCACGAGTTGCGAAAGATCCACCAGATCCTCCGGCAATGCAGTGGTTCCAGCTCTCTCGTGCGCCACGGTGCGCCTCCTCGTTGTGGTCGAACCGAACTCGATCGATGGATCGAGCTCCTCGACAACCCTAACGCCGCTACCCCACCCGCGAGCTACTTGCTGGGTCCTTTCGGCGGCCGAGGGAGGAAATAGCTGGTCCGCTGTTGGTATTCGCGATATCCCGGACGCTTTTCCATGCTGCGCTCGAGCAACCGTGCGCCGGTGGCGAACACCAGGAAGTACGTCATCGCGATGGGCGACAGAATCGTGAACACCCCGGGCCACGCCGACGCCGACACGAGGAACAGTCCCCACCACACCGCCGAGTCTCCGAAGTAGTTGGGGTGCCGCGTCCAGGACCACAGACCACGATCCATGATCTTGCCCTTGTTCGACGCGTCGGCCTTGAAGGCCTTCAATTGCGCATCACCCACTGCCTCGAACGTCCATCCGAGAATCCAGACGAGCACCCCGAGCACGACCACGGGTACGACCGATCCGTGCGCGACAGCGGACACCTGCAACGGCAGGGACACGAACCACAAGGCGGCCGCCTGCGTCAGATAGATCTTGCGCAGGGCATACAGGGTTTCGTTTCCGGTGGCCTTGGACAGCAGTTCGGTGTAGCGCGGATCCTCACCGTGTCCACGTGAGCGCTGAAAGACGTGCAGTGCGAGCCGAAGTCCCCACACACCGACGAGCACCAGCAGCAGCAATCGACGCCATACATCACCGGTGCCGGTCGCAGCCGAGATCAACGCGATCAGAACGAACCCGCCGCCCCACGTCACGTCCACGACGTTGTGCCGTCCGATACGCGCACCGATGAGGGCGGTGACGACCATGAGGACGGCGGTGCCGCCGAGGCTCGCGAGCGATACGGTCAGGAAATCGGACCAGTTCACCGCGCGGGCACCCAGACCGGTCGAACCGGTTCCATCTCCGACGATCCGTTCTCCGACCGGACCGCAAGAATCTGGTCGACGCCCATCCGGTTGTCCCGGAAGGCCATTCCGCCGCCGATCAGGTACAACCGCCACACCCGGGCGACCTCTTCACCGACCATTGCCACCACCTCGTCGAAGCGCGCCTCGAAGCGCTCGGTCCAGACGTCGACGGTCCGCACGTAATGCTCCCGGAGCGCATGCACGTCCCGAACCTCGAGCCCCGCCTCCTCGATCATGGCAACTGTCCGCCCGACCGGGCGCATGTACATGTCCGGCGCGATGAAGGATTCGATGAATGCTCCGCCGCCGGGGTTGTCGCCTTCTCTCCGCGACATCTGCTGGATCAGCACGCGTCCCCCCGGCTTGACGTTGGCGTGCAGCGCGGCGGTGTAGGTCGGGTAGTTGGCCTCCCCCACATGCTCACCCATCTCGATCGACGCCACCGCGTCGAACGGGCCGTCCGGAATCTCCCGGTAGTCCTGGATTCTGATCTCGACGTTGTCCTGCAGTCCCCGATCGGCAATTCGCTTGTCGATGAACGCTTTCTGTTCGCGGGAGATCGTCACGCCGACGACCTTCGCTCCGTACTCCTGAGCTGCATGTAGGCTCAAGGACCCCCAGCCGCAGCCGACGTCCAGAAAGCGCTGCCCGGTGCGCTTGTCGAGGCCGATCTTGCGACACACGAGATCGAGTTTGTCGCGCTGGGCGTCATCGAGGGTGTAGTCCGGCGAATTCGAAGTCCAGTACGCGGACGAGTACGCCATGTGCGAATCGAGGACCAGTTCGTAGAAATCGTTGGACAGGTCGTAATGGTGGCTGATCGCAGCGCGGTCGCGGAGCACCGAGTGCAGCCGACCCTTCACCGAGGCCTGCGACACGGGCGGCGGGAGTGGGCGGCCGAACACTCCGAGATCCTTTGCCAGTCTCGCCAATCGCAGTAGGGACGCCGGCCCCGGTCGGACCGCCGAGAGTCGGCGCTCACGCACCACACCCCACACGTGATCGAGAGCCGCGGCAAGGTCGCCGTCGACGTCCAACTCCCCGGTGACGTACGCCTGCGCAGCACCGAGTTCGCCGGGGCTCCACAGCAATCGACGAAGGGCGCTCGGACTCCGCAACAGCACTCTCGGTGCCGAGGCATCGCCTGCGACGGATCCGTCCCACGCCTCCAGCCGAACGGGAAGTGGACCACCCACCAAGGGCTCTATCAATTCGGCAATCCGATGCGCGACACCGACGCTGCGATCGGTCCGGTCCACGGAAAGTGTCGAGGTGGTCATCGATTGTCCCTTCGGTCGAGCACGATCTGCTGAACATCGAGGTACCCGGATCGAAATCCGGCCTCCGAGTAGCACAGGTAGAAGTGCCACATACGCGCGAACACCTCGTCGAAACCGAGATCCTCTGCCTCGCTTCGATATTCGCGGAAGCGGCTGTCCCACAGCGCAAGTGTGCGCGCGTAGTGGTCGCCCATGGACAGACGCTCGCGAACCCGAAGCGAGGTGTGCTGCTCGGTCACTTCCTCGATGGCCCGCACCGACGGGAGGAACCCGCCGGGAAAGATGTACTTGTGTACCCAGGTGTAGGTGTTTCGGGTGGCCAGCATGCGGTCGTGCGGCATCGTGATGGCCTGGAGTGCAACTCGCCCACCCGGCGCAAGCAACGAGTCGATCGTCTCGAAGTACGTTCCCCAGTACTGATGACCGACGGCCTCGATCATCTCGACCGACACGATCGCGTCGTACTCGCCGTCGACCAGACGATAATCGAGCAGATCGATCTGAATCCGATCTCCGTAACCCGCAGCGGCGCAACGCTTGCGCGCGAGTTCCTGCTGTTCGGTCGACAACGTGACCGACCGTACCGTCGCACCGCGAGCGGCCGCTCGGATAGCCAGCTCGCCCCATCCGGTGCCGATCTCGAGAACCCTGCTTCCATCTCCGACGCCCGCGCGGTCGAGTAGCCGGTCGATCTTGCGACGCTGGGCGTCGGCGAGCTCCTCACTGTCGTTGTCGCTTCCCGATCCGGCGAACAACGCGCTCGAGTAGGTCATCGTGTCGTCGAGGAAGAGCTCGAAGAGGTCGTTGGACAAATCGTAGTGCCGTGAAATGTTGGATCGCGTGTTCTTCGTCGTATTGCGCTCGCTCCGCGGCGGTTTCGGGATGTAGAGCCCTCGGAGTCGCTGGAGGGACTTGGGAATCAACGACGCCATCCGCCGGGCGAAGACCTCGAGCACGGCAGTGAGGTCCTCGGCATCCCAGTCTCCGGCCATGTATGCCTCACCGAATCCGATGAGTCCACTGTCGCCGACCCGTGCGGCGAAGTCGTGCGGCCGATAGACGGTCATCAACGGTGCGTCGTCCGACCCGGCCCCGATCACTTCGCCGTCGGGCATCGCGACCCGGACCTGCAGTCCCGCGACCGCACGACGGAACAGGAAATTGGCGACGGGCGCGGCGGCAGCCACCTTCATGCCGCCGGGAACATGCGCGATCTGGGGCCAGACGCGCGGATCGACCGACGGGCGCGGACCCGTGGCGGCACCACCGTACGGATTCGACACAGAATTGGATCTCGACACAGTCGTCATCTGTGGGCCTCTTCCTTCTGGGATACTCGTTCCCCCGGAGGGGTAGGTTTCTGCACGATCGTCAGGCCCCGCGCCCAGAGCCGAATGCCTTGCCAGCGGATCTGTATCACCACTCGCAGCGGCGCAATCGGGATCTCGAGTACGGTGCGAAGAATCGACCGCGTCGTCACCTCGCGCCGACGGCCGTCGACGGTCGCCACGAACGGAGGCTGGCCGGGACGTTCGAGCACGATCGACAGGCGGAGTGCGGCGTCCGGCTCGGGTAGCTGCATGGAGTATTCACCGTCGACGTCGTTGAACGGCGAGACGTAGAACTTCTTGGAGGTCCGGGCCGCGCCGCGACGATCGGTATGCAGGAGATACCGGTATCGCTCTCCGTAGGTGTTGTGCACCTCGGCCACCACGCAGCGGAGGTCTCCGTCCGGGTCGTGACACCAGTAGACACTCAGTGGGTTGAACGTGTGCCCCAATACCCGCGCGCTGGCCAGCATCGTGATTCGTCCGCCGCCCAGATCGATACCGTTCTCCGCCAGGAACGCGTCGACGTTCCGGCGGATGGTCGAGTTGGGGTCTCCGAGGTGATCACGGGGATCGAACGAGGCCAGCGGCCGCAGTATCCGCGGCAGTTCGGGCAATGCGTCGAGGTCGACGAACCAGCTGTAACTCTTGTACGAGAACGTGTTTCGAATAGGCGCGCGCCGCACGTGATCTATCCGCGTGACATAGAGGGCCGCTCCGTGTGCGCGAGTGGCCGGCAGAACGGACGTCAGAGCCACGTGGCACCCACTCGTCGTGCAGCGAGTGCTCCGGACAACGCACCGTCCTCGTGAAATCCCCAGCCGTGGTACGCCCCGGCGAACGCCACCGTATCGGTGTCCAATTCGGGAAGCCGTCGCTGCGCTGCCACGGATTCGGGGGTGTACTGCGGGTGCTCGTAGGTCATGTCGTCGAGCACCGTGTTCGGGTCGATGCGATCCGCTCCACCGAGGGTGACCAACATTCTTCGATGCGTATCGTCCAATCGCTGCAACCTCGTCAGGTCGTAGCTCACCAGAACTCGGTCGGGCCTGGCGGCACAGGACGGGAGGTGGTAGTTCCACGAGGCCCGAGCCCTGGCGTTTCGTGGTAGCACCGATGAGTCGGTGTGCAATTGAGTGTGATTGGTCGAGTACGGCATCGCTCCGAGAACGCTGTGTTCGAGCGCAGTCGGTTCTGCGAGCATCTTCAGCGCTGCACCGGGATGAACCGCGACGACGGCGGCGTCGAACGTGCGCAGATCGTCGTGACCGTCCCGGATCTGCACGGAGTCGTGCGACCTGTAGACCGCGCGCACCGGGGTATCGACCAGCACCTCGTCGATATGCGACGACACCCGCCGAACGTATTCGATCGACCCGCCCGTGACCGTACGCCAGCTGGGAGACCCTGTGACGGTGAGCATTCCGTGGTGCTGAAGAAAGGAGAACAGATAGCGAGCTGGGTAAGCGAGAGCAGTGTCCGGATCACACGACCACACCGCCGACACCAACGGCGTCATGAAGTGGGATTCGAAATATGCCGAGAACGAGTGTTGGGCGAGAAAACGTCCGAGGGTGATGTCGGAATCCGCGGAGTCGTCCCGGTCGAGCAATTCGGTCGCCAGCCGGTGAAACCGCTTGACATCGAGCAACATCGACACGAATCGTGGCTTGAACACCGCCGTACGTTGCGCGAGGATTCCGCGCATTCCCTGGCCACCCGAATACTCCAGCCCGCACCCGTCGCAGCGCACGGACATGCTCATGTCCGAATCCTGAGTAGGCACATCGAGCTCGTCGAACAGTCGAAGCAGCGTCGGATACGTGCGGTCGTTGTGCACGATGAACCCGGTGTCGACTCCTACCGGACCGTCCGGGCCGTCCACGTAATGCGTGTCCGCGTGGCCCCCGAGGCGGGAGTCCGCCTCGTACAACGTCACCGACGAATTCTTCGACAGGGCGTATGCGGCCGTCAGTCCGGCGACACCGCTCCCGACAACCGCAACCCGACGGCGCGTCACGACTGTGTGCCCATGCAGTCGACCTGCACATCGGCGGCGATACCGAGAACGAAGTCACGCGTCGCCCTCGACCACAGCCGCGGATTGCGGAGCATGAAATGCCCACCCGGAACGGAAAGGTAGCGAGCGGACGCCCCGCGCTCCGACGCACGTTCGGTCGCCCGGCGCGAGGTTCTCGGATCGGTCCACTTGTCTGCAGTTCCGTGCATCACGAGCAGCTTTTTACCCGGCCTGGACGCATCGGCCTCCGCCCCCTCCGGCCACCACGGGGCCAAAGCGACGACACCCACGATAGAAGGGTCGTCGATCAGGGCAGCTGCGGTGCGGCCCCCCATCGAATGGCCGACGACCACCACGTGAACGTCAGGATGCTCGGCGCGGATTCGGTTCAACGCCCACCGGGCGTCCTCGACCGGAGACCGTTCGGGGGCGTTCCAGCCGCGGAACCGGTACTGCAACTGCTGCACCGAAATGTCGTGTGCGCGTCCCACACGCCGAAGCATCCAGGTGAAGGGCCACATTCGCAGACCGGCCAGGTGCCACGGTCGACTGCGCGCCCGGCTGACGTCTTTGCCGCCGCCGAGGACCAACACGACCAATGCAGGGTCGGACACCCGCCTGCCGGTGCGCAGTACTGGAGTCGGCTCGTTGCTCATGCCGGTTATTCGGCACCGAGGCCGCTTCGGGTGGGATCGGTTCGGAGGGGCACATGTGACCTGTCCGACAAAGCAAAGAAGACCGGGCCGAGAGAGTCTCTCTCGGCCCGGTCTCCTGCGGTGGAGCTGCCGGGAATCGAACCCGGGTCCTCTGCTGCATTGCCAGGGCTTCTCCGTGTGCAGTCCGCTATGTCTCTACTTGGATCTCCCGATCTCGCGAACAAGTCAGGATGACGATCCCAGCCACTGTTTGATGTTCCTCATCATCCCGCGGCCGGATGAATCGGTAAGCCCTCTAGCTGATGCCAGTACCCGGACCGAGGGCAAGCCCGGACTGACAGACACGCAGTCGCTACTTAGGCAGCGAGTGCGTAGTCGCGCTGATTGGAATCGGCGCTTATAAGGTTGCGATGACGCTTACGGTGGTCTCTCGCCTGCACCGACACGCTTCCCCTGACTCAACATACAAAGTCGAAACCGTTCAGCCCCGTATGTTCCCGAACACCATGCCCGGGCTGTTCAGTGTAACGCCTCGCCCGGCCACATTCATTCCATTAACGGCCGACCCGGCGATCCGCAGAATTCGAGGCCGCATCGGCGTCCACGCGTTGCACTACCGTCCGCAACATCCGACGCGCCATCACCAGTCGCGCCGGCAGCGAGGCGTACCACACCGCTCGCCCGGCCAGTCCGCGTGGGAAGAACACCAAACGCTGCTCGATCGTGGGCTGCTTCGCCGTTCCGCCGACCGTCAGGTCCAGCCACGCCTCGCCGGGAAGCCGGGTCGAGGACTTGAGCCGCGTGGTGTGTTCGGTGCCCGACGCCGAGGCGTCGGGTCCGGTGGCGTCACGATGCCAACCGGTGAGCACGTCGGAGTCGGCCAGGCGTTCCAGAGCCGGTCTGATAGCGCTCGACTTGGCCGCACTCCTGGCAACCCGAGTGTCGGTGTACACCACTTCCCCGGCCCAATCAGGGTCCGAAGGCAGTGGATCCGACGGTGCCGCAGTACCGGTGGCATCGGTCCACCTCGTCTCGACCTCGCCGTCGTCGATTTTGCGCAGCGCCAATCGAACCGAATCGCGGTAGCCCGTCAGTCCGTTCTCCGGGCGCGGCACGACGGCGTCGATGTCCATCTCGTGACCGACCGCGTCGTACTGCAGCGATTCGATGAGTGGCATCGCCAGCCCACGCGGAATGGGCGTCACCAGCCCGATCCAGTGGCCGGCCAGCCGTGGAGTCAAGACCGGAAGCACGATGATGCGGCGCTCCCTCAGTCCGGCGACGTCGGCGTAGATGTTCATCATCTCGCCGTACTGCATCACGTCCGGCCCACCGATGTCGAAGGTCCTGGATTCGGCGATCGGCGCGCTCGCGGCCCCGATCAAATAGTGCAGCACGTCGCGCACAGCAATGGGCTGGATGCGATTGTGCACCCACCGCGGAGTTGTCATCACCGGAAGCCGGTTGGTCAGGTGGCGAATCATCTCGAACGATGCCGAACCCGATCCGATCACCACACCGGCCTGCAGCACCACGGTGGGAACGCCCGACTCGATCAGAATGCGACCTACCTCGGCGCGTGACTTCAGGTGTGGTGACAGTTCCCCGGTGGGCGGATGCAGGCCGCCCAGGTAGACAATGCGCCCGACGCCGCACTCGGCAGCAACGGCTGCGACGTTCTCGGCGCTGTCGCGTTCGGTGTCGGCGAAATCGGAATGTCCCGCGGTGCCCATCGAGTGCACCAAGTAGTACATGACGTCGACTCCGGTCAGCGCCTCCTTCAGCGACTCTCGGTCGCTCAGATCGCCCTTGACGATCTCGACGTCCGCCGCCCACGGCACGTTGTCGAGCTTGCTGGGGGTGCGCGCCAGCACGCGGACCCGGTAGCCCTCGTCGAGCAGGCGCGGGGCCAGACGACCGCCCAGGTAGCCCGTGGCACCGGTCACGAGAACGCGAGGAGGCAGTCCGTCGTCCTGAGCCACGGGGATGTCGGTCGACGAATCGGAAGCTGTCATAAACGAGGTCATTACCCCCGACCGGGTCAGTTCAACCAGCGAGGGCAATCATCGCGATCGCGCCGAGCGCCAACGCCATTCCGATCTTCTGCAGAGCGCCGACTCGTTCACCGAGCATCACCATGGCCAGCAGGACCGTCGCCGCCGGATACAGCGAGGCGATGACGCTCACCAACGAGAGAAGACCGTCCTGATAGGCGTAGATCAAGGCGGCGTTGGCGACCACGTCGAGGACGCTGACGAATGCCGCAAGTTTGAGCACGCTGCCGTGCGGGGGCGAGAAGTGCCCGGACGCCAGAGCTACGACCCAGACCACCGCGGTGGCCGACGCACGCGACGCCGCGAGCGGCCACAGTCCGCTTCCGTCGCCGATCCGATGCAGAAAAATGAACGCAAAAGCGAAGGTCACACCCGAACCGACCGTCAACCAGGCCACGGTTCGGGTGAACTTCATCTTCCGTCCGCCTGCGACTTCACCGGTCACCTCGTCCGGGGATTCTTTGCTGACAAGCACCACGGCCACCAGGGCGACGGCGATACCGACGAACGCGATGATGCCGGGACGCTCGCCCATCGACAGCCCGACCAGCACCGGGATACCGGCGACCAGGACGGCGGTGACCGGCGAGACCACGGCCATCGGCCCGGCCGCGAGCGCAAGGTAGAACCACCACACTGCAACGCCGCCTGCTACACCCGAGGCCAGCCCCCACAGCATCGCCGACAGTTCGATCGTGCCGCCGACGAACGGTGCTACGAGCAGAACGATCACAAGCGACAGTGGGTACGAGACGATGACCACGCGCAATGCCGCTACCCGGCGGGATGCGACACCACCGACGAAATCGCTCACCCCATAGCCGACGGCAGCTACCAGAGCGAGCAGAACAGCGGTCAGCGCATGCCCTTCACACGACGCCCCAGCTCACGAGTGACCTCGCGTTCGGCGGTGCGCTTGGCCAACGACTGTCTCTTGTCGTAATCCTGCTTACCCTTGGCCAACGCCAGCTCGACCTTGACCTTGCCGTCGGAGAAATACATCGACAACGGCACCAGCGTCAGGTTTCCCTCTTTGACCTTGCTTGCCAGGCGGTCGATCTCACGACGGTGAAGGAGCAGTTTGCGGTTTCGCCGCGGCGCATGGTTGGTCCAGCTACCGAGCGTGTATTCGGCGATGTGCAGTCCGCGTAGCCAGATCTCACCGTCGTCGACGGTCGCGAAGGCGTCGACCAGCGAGGCCTTGCCGTCACGCAGACTCTTGACCTCGGTCCCGACGAGGGCGACTCCGGCCTCGAGGACGTCGAGTATGGAGTAGTTGTGCCGCGCCTTGCGATTGGTCGCGATGGCCTTGCGGCCCTTCTCTCTCACTGCAGGGCCCTTTCTCGAGCGTTCGCCGGATGGATCGGTTCCACGGGCAACCGCTCCAGCATAGAACCGAACGGCAAGCGAATTTATTCGCGCACGTACAGACGCAGCGTGATGTAGGCCGTCACCGCTGCCATGCCGACTCCCACCAGCGCCAGGAACGGTGAGACGAGCAGAACGTCACTGTTCGAAATCCGGGCCAGAATGTTGGCCTGATACACGTCCGAGAGCACGTCATCGATGAACATGTTCTTTGCTGTGAACAGGCCTGCGATCGCCAGCGCAGATCCGATCAGGGCCGCAACCACCGCCTCGAGCAGGAACGGCAGCTGGGTGTACCAACGGGTGGCACCGACCAACCGCATGATGCCGACCTCGGTCCGCCTGGTGAACGCGGCGATCTGAACCATGTTGGCGATCAACAGGATTGCGGCGATCGCCTGCACCGTGGCGATCGCGAAGGCGGCGTTGCGCACGCCGTTGAGCACACTGAACAGTCGCTCGACCAGGTCGCGCTGATTGAGCACGCTCTGCACGCCGGGTCGATTCTCGAAGTTGTCGTTGATCACCCCGAACCGCTCGGGGTCACTCAGGCGAACCTTGAACGACGCGGGAAAGCTGTCGGCACTGACGAGCTCGGCCAGTTCGGGCTGATCCTTGAACACTCGCTCGGTTGCGTCCTTGACCGCGTCCTCGCGGTTGAGGTACTGCACCGAGACCACCGATGGTGTGCTCTCGAGGTCCGAGCGCAACGTGGCGCAGGTGTCCTGCGCGCAATCCGCATCGGTGGCAGAGATGTCGTCGGTGAGAAAGATCTGCACTTCGACTCTGTCCAGGAAGATCTGCTGGGTCTTCCCTGCCATCTGCACCACCAGCAATCCGCCGCCGAACAGTCCGAGCGAGATGGCGGTCGTCAGGATCATGGCGATCGTCATGGTGATGTTGCGGCGCAGTCCGGTGAGGACCTCGCTGAAGATGAAACTTGCGCGCATCGCGGAATCCGAGCCCTTCGATTCGTTCGGTCGAGAAGTCTGTGCGGTCTTGTCCGTGGGCCGGTGTCAGCGCCCGACGCCGTAGACCCCGCGAGCCTCGTCGCGAACGACTCGTCCGTTGTCCAGTTCGACGACGCGGCGGCGCATCGAATCGACGATGTGATTGTCGTGGGTCGCCATCAGAACCGTCGTTCCGGTTCGGTTGATGCGCTCGAGCAGCAGCATGATGTCCTGGCTCGTATCCGGGTCCAGGTTTCCGGTCGGCTCGTCCGCGAGCAGAACCAGTGGGCGATTGACGAACGCCCGAGCGATCGCCACACGCTGCTGCTCGCCACCGGACAGCTCGTTCGGCAGACGATCGGACTTACCGCCGAGTCCCACCAGGTCCAGCACCTCGGGGACGGTGCGCTTGATCATCGAACGTGGCTTGCCGATCACCTCGAGCGCGAAGGCAACGTTCTCCACCACGGTCTTCTGCTGTAGAAGACGAAAGTCCTGGAAGACGCAGCCCATGCTCTGCCGCAGTCGTGGGACGCGACGGGCCGCCAATCGGTTCACATGGAAATCGGCAACGTGAATGTCACCGGAGGTGGGCGTCTCCTCCTTGAGGAGTAGCCGCATGAACGTCGACTTGCCCGACCCGGACGGGCCGATCAGAAACACGAACTCGCCCTTGTCGATCGAGACCGTCACTTTGTCCAGGGCGGGCCTGGTGGAGGTCTTGTAGGACTTCGACACATTCGAGGTGCTGATCACGGGTCGTCAGTGTAGTCCTTACCCGCCGGTAACCGTCGGACCCGTGCGGGCACCGCGGCGAGTCCCGAGAGACGGTAAAGAGCGCGTCAGCGCGACGACGTCGGCGCAGGCTGGGTGGGTATCAGCGACTGTAGAGCCGGAGGGATCGGGACGCCGAAGGGCGCGGTGGTGGTCGACGGTGCGGTCGTGGTCGACGCCTGCTCGCCGGTCTGTTCGACGCTTCCCGTCGGCTCCGCATCGGCGGTGGCCGTAGGAGTGGGGGCGACCGACGTCGTCGAATTTCTCGGCCGAGTGGTCTGCGGCTCGGTGTATGGGGTGAGCTCGGACGGATCGACGGCGATCGGGCCCTCGATGGATTGCTTGTCCCTCTCGGCGATATCGGCACTGACTTGGCCGTACAGCAGGCCGGTGAGCACGAAGCAGATACCGAAGGCCACGGTCGACGTGCGGACGCGGCCGTAGATCTTGTTGGGAATGCGCCACTGTCGCCAGTTTCGTTGCGAGCGTTCGGTTCCGGTGTCGGGTGTGCTCACTGTTCTTCCGTCCGATCTCGTCCCGACGATTCCGGTGCAACTCCGGCCGTACTGACGTCGGGGGCAACGTTGATGCCCTCGGGCTGCAGGGCGGCGGCCACTCTCACTCGAAGCTCCCGCCCCACTTGGAACTGCTTGCCCGGCAGCGTCCGCGCGACCAAGCGCACGTTGACCTGCCCCACCTCGATGCTCTCCACGCCCATCACGGTCGGTTCGTCGAGCAGGAGCGGACGCAAGCGCGTGTCGGCGAATGCGTCACGGCCGACTGCACGGAGCAACGCGTTCACCTGGGTGAGATCTGCGGTGCTGGGGACCGGGACGTCGACGACGGCGCGCGCCCAATCCTTCGACAGATTGATCGCCTTGACGATCTGCCCGTTCGGGACCGTGATGACCTCGCCGTCGACGCTCCGCACCCGAGTCACCCGTAGCGTGACGTCCTCGACGGTGCCCTCCGCGTCCTCGTTCGAGCCGTTGACGGCGATCTGCACGACGTCGCCGAATCCGTACTGACGTTCGGTGATGATGAAGAAGCCGGCAAGAATGTCTTGAACCACGCGCTGGGCACCGAAGCCGAGTGCTGCGCCGATGACCGTCGCGGGTGCTACGAGCCCACCGACGCCGAATCCGAAGCGACGCAGCACTTCGATGGTGACGAGGATGTAGATGAGCGTGACCAGCACCCAGGTGATGACCTGGGCAAGGGCATGCCGGTGCTTGGCGGCCTCGGACCGCACGAGTGCATCGCTGTGCTGATAGTTCTGATCGATGCGGGCAGTGATTCGAGATCCGGTCCAGGTGACGAACCGCGCTGCCAGCAACCCACCGAGGATGTAGAGCACGATTCCGAGGCCGTTGAGCTTGACCTCGGGCGTCACGTTGAACCAGGCCGTCATCGGTTACTGCTCCCCTCGCATTCGCCAACGGATGCCCGACTCCAGGAATCCGTCGATGTCCCCGTCGAGAACAGTAGACGGATTGTTCACCTCGTACTCGGTACGCAGATCTTTGACCATCTGGTACGGGTGCAGCACGTACGAGCGCATCTGGTTACCCCAGGAGCTGCCGCCGTCACCCTTGAGCGCGTCCATCTCGGCGCGCTCTTCCTTACGCTTGACCTCGAGCAGCTTGGCCTGCAGCACTCGCATGGCGGAGACCTTGTTCTGCAGCTGAGATTTCTCGTTCTGGCAGGTCACCACGATGCCGGTCGGAATATGCGTCAACCGGACGGCGGAGTCGGTGGTGTTGACCGACTGCCCGCCGGGCCCGGACGAGCGGTAGACGTCCACTCGAATGTCGTTCTCGGGGATCTCGATGTGGTCGGTGGTCTCGACGACCGGGAGAACCTCCACCTCGGCGAAGGAGGTCTGCCGTCGGCCCTGGTTGTCGAACGGGCTGATGCGGACGAGCCGGTGGGTGCCTTGCTCGACCGACAGCGTGCCGTACGTGTACGGAGCCTTGACGGCGAACGTCGCACTCTTGATTCCGGCCTCTTCGGCGTAGGACGTGTCGTAGACCTCGACCCCGTAGCCGTGCTTCTCGGCCCAGCGGATGTACATACGCATCAGCATCTCCGCCCAGTCGGCGGCGTCGATTCCGCCTGCTCCGGAGCGGATGTTGACCAGGGCGTCACGGGCGTCGTACTCCCCGGACAGCAGGGTTCGCACTTCCATGGCTGCGATGTCCTCACGCAGGGATGCGCGCTCGGCGTCGGCATCGGCGGTGGCCGACGCGGCCGCCTCACCTTCTTCACCCTCGGCGAGCTCGTACAGGACAGGCATGTCTTCGAGACGCTGCCGAAGTTCCTCGACGCGGCGCAGTTCGGCCTGCGCGTGGGACAGCTGGCTGGTCACCTGCTGAGCGTGCTCCTGGTCGTTCCACAGGTCAGGTGACGCTGCCTGGTGTTCCAGCTCGTCGATGCGTCGCCGCAACTCCTCGACGTCGAGAACCGACTCGACAGTGGACAGAGTGGTGTCGAGCTCGGCCAGGTCTGCAGAAACGTCGGGATGCACGAGAGTCAAGGTTACCGGCACCCGAACCCTCGCCCGACCGCCCCCGAGCAACACCGGGCACGGTCACCGGTACCCGTCGTTAGTCTTACCCGGTGACCGACTACTCCGCCGATCTTGCCCTTGCCCTCCGGCTCGCCGACGAGGCCGACATAATCACCCGTCGGCGATTTCTGGCCTTGGATCTTTCGGTGGACTCCAAGCCGGACCTCACACCGGTGAGTGACGCCGATCTTGCGGTGGAGACGATGATCCGAGCCGAGCTCGGCTCAGAGCGTCCGAACGATGCGTTGCTGGGTGAGGAGTTCGGCGGCACCGCGACCTTCAGCGGCCGACAGTGGGTGGTGGATCCCATCGACGGCACCAAGAACTTCGTGCGCGGTGTACCCGTGTGGGCAACGCTGATCGCTCTTCTGGAGGACGGTGTACCGCAGGTCGGGGTCGTCAGTGCCCCGGCGTTGAACCGACGCTGGTGGGCCGCACACGAGCAGGGGGCATGGACTACATCGGACAGGGATACCGTGCGCCGGATCACGGTTTCGCGGGTCGACTCGTTGGCGTCGTCGAGTCTGAGCTTCTCCAGTCTCTCCGGCTGGTCCGATCTCGGTATCCGAGACAAATTCCTCGACCTCACCGATGCCGTCTGGCGGGTGCGCGGCTACGGGGACTTCTTCTCCTACTGCCTGGTCGCCGAGGGGGCTGTCGATATCGCAGTCGAACCCGAGGTGTCACTGTGGGATCTGGCGGCACTCGACATTCTCGTTCGCGAGGCCGGCGGCACCTTCAGCGCACTCGACGGCACCGCGGGGCCGCACGGGGGCAGCGCGGGGGCCACCAACGGCCTGCTGCACAACGAGGTTCTCGGCCACCTGTCTCCGAGCACCTGAAACCGGCTCAGAGAACCGCAGCCAGCACCAGGGCTATCAACGGAGTGATTCCCTGCACGAATGCAGGCCGGAAGTACTTTGCCCCGCCGGTGGCCAGCACCAGCGCTGCGCCGACGATGCTCGCGCACGCAAAGTAGACGATGGCGTCGCCGGCCGAGCCGCCCACGATGAGGCCGACCACGATGCCGATGGCGAGAAACAGGTTGTAGAAGCCCTGGTTGAAGGCCAACGGCTTGGTGATGTCGGCGTCGTTCTGGCTCGCGACACCGAACTTTGCCCATACGGCCGGCTTGGACCAGAGCACGCTTTCCATGACGAAGATGGCGACGTGGAGGGCTGCGGCGAGGGCCGCGAAGATCTGAGCTGTCGGATGCACGGAAACAGCCTGTCACACCGGTACGACGCAGGATACGAACTACTGCCGGGGTGTCGTGCGCCACCGGTACTTACTCGACAGTAGACAGCTAACTTACTCGGGAGTAAGATCTGTGGAGTCCGTGACCGACGCCGAGGAACTGGTGATCATGAGCAAGCAAGACAGTGTGGTCGACGCGAAGCGCCCGAAGGTGCCCCGCGATACTTCTGCGGTTGGCCTCAACCCGTTCAAGAGAGATGCGATCGGAACCGCCATGCGCGTTCTGACCGCCCTCACCGGATCGGAACTGGTCGAGAAGTACAACCTCCGCCAAACGATCGACCGGGTGACGTACGAGAGCACCAAAACCGGGTTCAAGACACTCGGCGCGGCGAATCGCACGTTCGCCAAGGTCACCGGCGGCGGCAAGCCCAAGCGCCTCGACGACGGTGCCACCAAGAACCTGAGCTACTTCGACCTGACCCCCGACGACGAACAGCGCATGATCGTCGAGACGGTCAAAGAGTTCGCCGAGGAAATCCTCCGGCCGGCCGCGTTCGACGCAGATCACAACGCCTCCTCACCGGAGGATCTGGTGCGTCGTTCCGCCGAGCTCGGCATCACGCTGATCAATGTCCCCGAGGAACTCGACGGTGCCGCCACCGAGCGCGGAGCCGTCACGAACTCGCTCGTCGCCGAAGCTCTTGCTCATGGCGACATGGGCTTGGCTCTGCCGATTCTGGCTCCCAGTGGTGTAGCCGTCGCACTCACCCAGTGGGGAACGGACGCACAGCAGAAGACCTACCTGCCGGCATTCGTGGGCGAAAAAGTGCCCAATGCCGCCGTGGTCGTCAACGAGCCACGCGCATTGTTCGACCCCTACGCGTTGCAGACGAAGGCCGTCCGCTCCCCCAGTGGCTACAAGCTCAACGGCGTCAAGAGCCTCGTGCCCGCTGCCGGAAGCTCCGAGCTGTTCGTCATTGCCGCGGAATTGGAAGGTCGCCCCACATTCTTCATCGTCGAGTCCGACTCCAAAGGCCTTGTCGTCGAAGCAGACCCGAGCATGGGCCTGCGCGCAGCAGGCCTCGGCCGGCTGATCCTGACCGACGTCGCAGTGCCCGAATCGGCCTTGCTCGGTGACGGTGATGCAGATCAGCGGGCCGCCGAGTACAGCGCCGCGATCGGCCTTGCTCGCCTCGGCTGGGCATCGCTGGCCGTCGGTACCAGCCAGGCAGTGCTCGATTACGTCGTTCCCTACGTCAACGACCGTGTTGCCTTCGGTGAGCCGATCAGCAACCGTCAGGCCGTGGCCTTCATGGTCGCCAACATCGCCATCGAGCTCGACGGCATGCGGTTGGTCACGCTGCGTGGTGCATCTCGCGCCGAGCAGGGACTGTCGTTCACTCGTGAGTCTGCGCTGGCTCGCCGGCTCGCTTCCGAGAAGGGGATGCAGATCGGTTCCGACGGCGTGCAGCTGCTCGGCGGTCACGGCTTCACCAAGGAGCACCCGGTCGAGCGTTGGTACCGCGATCTGCGGTCCGTCGGCGTCGCCGAGGGCATCGTTCTCATCTAGCTCGTCGCCCCGAATTCCATGGCACTCACCCAAGGACACACACGATGATCAATCTTGAACTTCCCAAGAAGCTTCGGGCGCAGGCGAATCAGGCTCACCAGGTCGCTGCCGAGATCTTCCGCCCGATTTCCCGCAAATACGACCTCGCCGAGCACGAGTACCCGGTGGAACTCGACACGATGGCGTCGATGGTCGAAGGCATGTCCGACGCCGGTGGCGAAATCGGCGGCGCTGCCGGTGGCCGCGAGAAGGACAGCGAGTCCGCTCCGAAGCCCAGCAAGACCGCGAACTCCAACGGCGGCAACATGTCTGCTCTGGTGAACGTGATCGAGACGTGCTGGGGCGACGTCGGCCTCACCCTGTCGATCCCCTACCAGGGACTCGGAAACTCGGCGATTGCCGCAGTGTCCACCGACGAGCAGCTCGAGCGCTTCGGCAAGGTGTGGGCTTCGATGGCCATCACCGAGCCCGGCTTCGGCTCGGACTCCGCAGCCGTCACCACCACCGCGGTGCTCGACGGTGACGAGTGGGTGCTCAACGGCGAGAAGATCTACGTCACCGCCGGCGAACGATCCTCACACATCGTCGTCTGGGCGACGGTCGACAAGTCACTCGGCCGAGCGGCCATCAAGTCGTTCGTCGTACCGCGTGATGCTCCGGGTCTGTCGGTCGCACGCCTCGAGCACAAGCTGGGCATCAAGGCGTCCGACACCGCAGCACTGCTGCTCGAAGACTGCCGGATCCCGAAGGACAACCTCCTCGGCACCGCCGAGGTGAACGTCGAAAAGGGTTTTGCCGGCGTCATGCAGACGTTCGACAACACGCGTCCTCTGGTCGCGGGTATGGCAATCGGCGTCGCACGCGCGGCACTCGAGGAGTTGCGGTCCATCCTGGTCGACGCCGGGGTCGAGATCTCCTACGAGACTCCTGCCTACAACCAGCACGCGGCCGCCGCAGAGTTCCTGCGACTCGAAGCAGACTGGGAGGCAGCACATCTGCTCGCACTGCGCGCAGCGTGGATGGCCGACAACAAGGAGCCCAACTCTCTTCAGGCCTCGATGTCCAAGGCCAAGGCCGGTCGCTCGGCGGTCGACATCACGCTCAAGGCAGTGGAATTGGCCGGCACCTACGGCTACTCCGAACGCCCGCTTCTCGAGAAGTGGAGCCGCGACTCCAAGATTCTCGACATCTTCGAGGGCACCCAGCAGATCCAGCAGCTCATCGTTGCCCGACGAGTGCTCGGAAAGACTTCCGCAGAACTGAAGTGATCCATCTGGCTCGTCGAGCCACGCAGTGAACGAAAGAGCGGCATCGGACCCACGGTCCGGTGCCGCTTTTTCGTGCACACCGAAAATTATGGACGCCGTTGTCGATATCGTGTCTTCTCGAGCGTCGTCTTCGTGTACGGCGACTCGCGCCGCGACACCGAGGTAACGAACCCAGGAGCGCACCATGAAATACATCCTCTTGATCAACGCAAACACCGCACCGGGAGCAGAGCCGGGTTGCAGCAGCGTGGAGGACTGGATGACCTACGAGAAGGAAATGAAGGAAGCAGGCGTCTACGTCTCCGGTCATGCGATGGCCGACCTCACCACTGCCACCGCGGTGCGTGTCGACGCCGCCACCGGAGAACGCACCGTCACCGACGGGCCGTACGCCGAATCACACGAAGTACTGGGCGGCTACGACGTCATCGACGTTCCCGACCTCGATGCCGCGCTCGAATGGGCGACGCGATGCCCAGGATCGAAGGACGGCGGCACCGTGATCGTTCGTCCGCTCGCCGAATTCTGACGTACGGGATCGTTCGGTGAGTGAGCTCGAGATCCCTCGAGCGGTCGAATCGGTCTTCCGAGCCGAACGCTCGATGCTGCTCGCGTCGTTGGTACAGCGCTATCGTGATCTCGATCTTGCCGAAGAGGTGACGTCGGATGCCATCGAGGCGGCCATGAAGCATTGGCCGGTCGATGGCATACCGGCCAAGCCCGGCGCCTGGTTACTCACCACTGCCCGCCGTAAAGCGGTCGATCGTCTGCGACGCGACCAGAGGCTCGCCGCGAAGATCGGGGTGCTGCAGGCCGATTCGGATCGGAGCGAACCATTCCAGGAAAACTCACTCGATGACGATCTACCCGACGACCGACTCCAATTGTTCTTCACCTGCGCGCATCCGGCACTTGCTGCCGGCGACCGCCTCGCTTTGACTCTTCGATGCCTGGCCGGTCTCACCACGACCGAGGTGGCCCGCGCTCTGCTTATCCCTCCTGCCACGGCAGCGCAACGAATAGTGCGAGCCAAGAACAAGATTCGCGTCGCACACATACCTTTCCGCGTTCCGGGCCAGGACGAGTTGGGCGGCAGAGTGCCGATGGTGCTCGAAGTCGTCTATTCGATCTTCACCGAGGGGTACTCGGCGACATCGGGCGATCGAGTGGGCCGTATCGACCTGACCACCGAAGCAATCGGTATGGGACGGCTGCTGCACGCTGCCCTGCCGACAGAGTCCGAGGTGACCGGCCTACTGGCATTGATGTTGTTGACCGACGCCAGACGCCGAGCGCGGATCGACGCGCAGGGCGACATCGTGCTGCTTGCCGACCAGGACCGGCGATTGTGGAACGCCGAGTTCGTCACCGAAGGTACGGAACTCGTGGTGGACGCTCTCCGTAGCGGACCGAGCGGGCCCTATGCGGTGCAGGCAGCCATCGCGGCGCTGCACGACGAGTCGCCGAATACGGACAGTACGGACTGGCACCAGATCGTTGCTCTGTACGACGTATTGATGAATCAGGGCCCGAATACGATCGTCGCCTTGAATCGTGCGGTTGCCGTAGGCATGCGCGACGGTCCCGCGGCGGGCATGCACGAGCTGAATCTGCTTGCCGACGAGCCGACGCTGCGTCGTTACCACCCGTACCCGATGGCGAAAGCGGATCTGCTGCACCGACTCGGCCGGCTCGACGAGGCAGCAGAGCAGTATCGACAGGCTCTGGATCGTGCACGCACCGCACCCGAGAAGCGACTGCTACAGCGTCGATTGGCCGACGTGAACGGTACCGATCAGGCGGACAGAACAGAGTCGACCTGAGGTGTGCTCAACGGCCGATCGGCGTACACCAAGCGAACTGCGGCGGCGTCGGGATTACCGACGTCGGGCCCACGGGTGATCAACTCCAGGCCCGCGCGCTGGGCCACTCGGGCCGACGCGACGTTGTGTTCGAGGAGGTACGCCACGATCGGCAATTCGGGCTCGGTTCAGTGTGCGCTCTCGATGGCGGCCTCGCACATCTCGGTGGCGTATCCCTTGCCGTGCACGTCCGGATGAAGTCGGTAGCCGAGATTCCAGAAAGTGTTCCGCCGCTTCGAGCACCCACCGTAACCACTGATCGTGCGGCTGCCGCGCTGACGAATGATCCACGTGGCCAATCCATCCCGCCGCCACTGTTCCGCCCAGCCCAGCAACATTCGTTCGGTCACGCCGGGATCGGTGTGCCGCAGGCTTGGAAAGTGGGTCCACGACTGCGGATCGCTGCAGATCCCGTACAGCGCATCGAGATCGGCAGCGACCGGCACGTCGAGATCGAGGCGTGAGGTTCGAGTGTGCACACGATGGATCGTAGGGGCACGAAGTCTGGTAGACCGGTGGTACACGATCGAGCGAAGGGTGTGACCGTCATGGCCGAGTGGGTCAAGAAGATCGAAGAGAACGCGAAGGGCCTCATCGCAGAGGCAGAGCAGGAATTGACGGCGCTCGAGGGTGTCGACACGGTCGACCTCACTGCCGAAGACACCGAAGACACCGAAACGGTCACCAGTGACGATGGGCACGAGCAGGTTTCGGACTGAATCCTCGAGGAACAGCCGAGATCCGCAACGACGTTCGGTTGATCAGTCGTCGAACACGGACCAGCAAATACTGTTTCTCTTCTTCTGATCTTCCAGCACCAACTCACGCACGCTGTCCGGTAGTCGATTCCGCTGCCATCGGAGTTCCCTTCGCCCGGCACCTGTCTCCCTGCCGCTAGGTGCGGCGGCCTGGACCGCCTTGATCGCGTAGGCAGCCGCTCCGAGGTCGTGTTCGGGTACGTGTGCCACACACGCGGCCTGGCCGGCGGCGTAGGCAGCGAAGCGTGCAGCGCCGCTCAGGGGCCGTGCCGCACCCATACTGTGGCCGCCGAGGGCGCGGGTCGCCATCATCGCTAGTTCACCGCGCATCCACGCCCGAATGCCCTCGACTGCCTCACGCGGCCGCGGGTCGGAAGGCTCCGCCGCCTCGAACAAGCCCAGCACGTGTTCCGCACACTCGGCGGCCCACAGCGCCAGGCTTCGATGGTCGTCGTCGGACAACAAGCCACCGCGGTGCACCGTGATCAACCGTGGGTCTCTGACGGCCGGGAGAATCATGCCCAGATAAGAACACGAAAAAGGCCCGAGACGATAGTCTCGGGCCTTTTCGTAGTGGTAGCGGGGACAGGATTTGAACCTGCGACCTCTGGGTTATGAGCCCAGCGAGCTACCGAGCTGCTCCACCCCGCGATGCATCTACGAAGTTACTCCCGCGCGTACGGCCAATGCAAATCACGTGACAATCGCGTGCCCCTACGCCCGCCGAACGCATGCACTCGAGGCATTCCTTCCCCGCGTTTATCACGGCGAAGCGCGTGAAAAATAGTGCTCCGCGTCTCTTTTCGTGCGTGTTTCACCTCACATAACAGTCGGGTTACGAAGGGGAAACATTAGCGCTACGAGCCCAACTGAGCTGGCAAAAGACCCCCACCCTTCCCACCAGGTGGTCACAGGTCGTCCCAAAATCGCTCCGTGACGTTGAGTGAATCCTCGACTACCTTCACGGACGGCCCTAAACCGCTGGGCCTGCACCACCCCGCCGCTCCCTTTGCTCTGCCCCGCGGGTGTGGTCCCCAAGACGTACGGGGGCAGAGCCGCGACGATACGAAGTGCCTGGTCATTCTCGCCATCACACCGGCGAAACGATTGCAGGCCAGTCGCGCCAGTCGAGCGCGGAGAGGATTCACCCCGCATGACCACACAGAACAATTTCGGCAAGCGTGCACTCGGATTGGCCGCCATCGCAGGTGCCACCGTAGCAATCCCCCTCGGCCTTTCTGCCGGAACCGCCAGCGCAGCCCCCCACAACTGGGACGGTGTCGCACAGTGCGAGAGCGGTGGCAACTGGAGCATCAACACCGGAAACGGCTACTACGGTGGCCTGCAGTTCTCGCAGAGCACCTGGACGGCCAACGGCGGTTCCGGATCGCCGGCCAACGCCTCCAAGGCCGAGCAGATCCGCGTCGCGGAGAACACCCTGCAGAGCCAGGGACCGGGCGCATGGCCCGTCTGCGGTCAGCAGCTGACCACCGGCACCTCGACTCCTGAGCCCGAGGCCGCGCCGGCACCGGCTCCCAAGGCAGCACCGGCTCCGGCACCCGCACCGGCCGTCGCACCGGAAGCTGCAGCCGTCACACAGGCTGCACAGGGCGCATTCGACGCGGCATCCAAGCTGGCCGACCAGTACGGCCTGAGCACTCAGTTCCAGCACCTCGTTGCTGCGAACGCCCCCGTGCTCGCTCCCATCGGACGCTGATCCCGAGCAGTTCACACGAGCTGCAGCTGCACAACGAAAGAGCCGCCTCACCGAAACGGTGAGGCGGCTCTTTCGCTCATGTCAGCGGGAGATCAGCTACCTGCGCGGTTGTAAGCGTCGACGGCGGTCTGCAGATTCTCGAGTGCAGTGCCGAGGTCCGACAGGTTTCCACTCTGCTGCGCGGTGCGCACCGCGGCGAGAGCAGAATTCAAACCGGAGACGGCCGCATCCCGAGTCGTCGAGGAACCGGTGGCCGGTGCCGGAGTTGTCGACGGAGTACCGCCGTCGGACGGCGCCGTCTCCGGTACGGCACCCGGCTGGGTGGTGCCGTCGGTCTCACCGGGTGCGGTGACGGTCCGTCCGGCACCTGCTCCGAACACCTGCTCGATGGCTTCGGGCAGGGTAGCGGCATAGCCGACTCGACCCTCGTACGAGACCAGCACTCGAATCAACTGCGGGTACGCCGACGCCTCGTTGGTACGCGAGGCGTACACGGGCTCCACATAGATCAACCCACCGTTGCCGACCGGCAGGGTCAGCAGGTTGCCGAACTCGACGGTGTTCTCACGGCGGACGATGCCCAAGCTCTCGGAGACGTCCGTCGTTGTCGTCATCTGGTTCTGCACCTGATTCGGACCCTGGGTGGACGTATCCGTCGGCAACCTCAGCACGGTGATCTTGCCGTAGTTGTCCGGATCCGAATCCGCACTGACGTACGCGCCGAGCACTTCTCGACGGTAACCGACCAATGCACTGGTCAGCTGGAACGACGCCTGGTTCTCCTCCTTGGAGATATCGGACGCGACCACGTAGTACGGAGGCTGCTTGGCCGAGGTGTTCTCCGCCGTCGGGTCGGTCGGAACTTCCCAGAAGGCGTTGTTGGTGAAGAACTCTCGCGGATCGTTGACGTGGTACTTGGTGAGCAGCTCACGCTGGACCTTGAACAGGTCCTCCGGGTAACGGAAGTGGTCGCGCAATTCGGGAGACACCTGGTCCTTCGGGATGACGGTCCCGGGGAACACGCCCTCCCACGCCTTGAGCACCGGATCGTTCTCGTCCTGCTCGTAGAGCTTGACGGTGCCGTCGTAGGCATCGACAGTGGCCTTGACCGAGTTTCGGATGTACGACACTTCCTGGCTCGGCAGCGCACGCGTCGTGGTCGACTCGATGCTGTCGGCAGTGGCGTCTTCGAGTGACATCCGCTGGGCGTACGGGAAGTTGTCCAACGTGGTGTATCCGTCGATGATCCAGACCAGCTTGCCCTCGACGATCGCCGGGTAGGTCGAGCCGTCGGTGGTGAGCCAGGGAGCGACCTTCTGGACGCGGTCTCGAGGATCCCGGTTGAACAGAATCTTGGATTGATCGCCGATCACGCTCGAGAACAGGATGTTGCGCTCGGCATACTTGCTCGCGAACACCAACCGATTGAAGAAGTTCCCGACGTCCACGCCCGCTGCACCGTCGTAGGTGTAGCTCTTGCTGTCCGTGTCGTACTCGCGAGGCTCGCCGGTGGAACCGACGATCGAGTAGTCGGCGTCGGAGTTGGCGATGACCGGTCCGAAGTAGATACGCGGCTGATCGAGGTCGCCGGGGCCGTCCTTGCGAATCGTGCCCTCGGAATCGTTCTCGATCCAGTTCACCTGATAGTTCGGGTAGCCGCCCCGCCCACCGCTGGATTCGTCGGCGACGGCTTCGTCGACGGAGTTGGCGGGTGCTGCCACGAAGCCGTTTCCGTGGGTGAACACCGTATGGCGGTTGATCCAGTCACGCTGGTTCGCGTCGAGCGTCTGCGGTGAGATCTCGCGCGCGGCAACAACGTAATCGCGTAGGTTGCCGTCGGCATCCGGGTATCGGTCCACAGCCAGCGTGTCGGGGAATCCGTAGAAGTTACGGATCTGACGCTGCTGGGTGAAGGTGGGTGCAAGGATGTTCGGATCGAGGAGACGGATGTTGGACATCGTCGCCGATTCCGACGCCACCTCACCGGGGCTCAGTGCCGCTTCACCGGAGTAGTCCCGGTAAGTGACCACGTCATCGGTCAACCCGTAGGCGGACCGGGTGGCCGCGATGTTGCGCTCGATGTACGTGCTCTCCTTGTCGGCCGCGTTCGGACGCACCGAGAACTGCTCCATCACCAACGGCCAGACTGCACCGATCAGGATGGACGAGAGCACCAGCAGCGCCGTGGCCAACGCCGGAATCCTGAGGTCGCGCAGGAAGATTGCGGAGAAGAACGCGATCGCACAGATCACTGCGATGGCCAAGAGGATGAGTTTCGCCGGCAACACTGCATTGATGTCGGTGAATCCGGCACCGGTGAAGGTCGGCTCCTTGCGACCGCTCGACAACAACGTGTACCGGTCGAACCAGTACGCGACGGCCTTGAGCAGAACGAAGCTGCCGGCGATGACAGCGAGTTGAATTCGCGCCGAGCGGGTGAGTGCACCTTCGCGTCCGGCGAGCCGGACTCCGCCGAACACGTACTGCGTCACCAGGTTCGCGAAGAAGGCCACCACGATGGCAACGAACAACCAATTGAGAATGAATCGGTAGAACGGCAGGTCGAACGAGTAGAACCCGACGTCCAGTCCGAACTGCGGGTCGGTCTGACCGAAGTCCCCGCCGTGCAGGAAGAGCTGCACGGTCACCCAGTTGGTCTGGGCGATCATGCCGGACAGGAAGCCGAACACCACCGGAATTCCGATACCGAACAGGCGCAACCGGCTCATCACCGTCGTGCGGTACCGCGCGATCGGATCGTTGGGACCGGCCACCGGCACGAACACCGGACGGTTGCGGTATGCCAACAACAATGCGGCGAACACGATGAGTCCGACGACCAGAGCGACGACGAGGAATATCACCAATCGCGTCAGCAGAGTAGTGGTGTACACGCCACGGAAGTCGACTTCGCCGAACCACAACCAGTTGGTGTACATGTCGATCAGACGGGGACCGATGAGCAGCAGACCTGCTGCTACCAAGGCCAGTACGAGCAAGATCCGGCTTCGCCGCGACAACGACGGCATACCGGTGGGGGGCCTCATGCCCACGAGCCACACTCCAACTTCAGGCGACGCCGACGGCGCCGCAGATAACCGAGGCGGTGCACATTCCGTGCACCGCATGTCCGTTTCGCCCTACTGTACGTACGTTGATCCTACGGCCGCGACGCCCGTACCGCGGCCGCTGTCGACCGCAGGTCAGGAGGGTCGGCATCCGTAGAACGATCCGGATGCGAGGATAGTGCCGTGAGCAACGACAGTGACGGACTGCCCGGCCGAGACGATTTCGGTGACGAGTTCGACCCCGAGTCCGGTGGCCAGGATGTGTCGGACGCTTTGGCCCGGTGCGCGCGCGAAGTGGCGGATTTCGTCGACGCAGGCGGGTGGCACCAGGCCCCCCAGATGTTCGCATTGGTACCCACAGCAACTCTGGCAGCAGCCGAACCCGGTCTGCTGGACGATCTGGCCGACGGCGCTGCCCTGACTCCGATTCAGCAACACTCGCTCCCGGAGGACATCACGGGCGGCTCTCCCGCCCTCGACGAATTCCTTGCCACTTCGACGTGGCCCGAGGGTGTCGTCGGATGCGCTCTGGTGCAAGAGATCGTCGTACTTCCTCCGGCCGCCGAATCGACCCTCGACGATGCGTTGATGCCGTTGCTCGCCGATCCGGACGCAGCAGACCGGGCGGCGCGCTCGGCCGCCGAGAACCATCCCGAGAAGCGGGATGCACGGTTGATCGTCGCGGTCGTCAAGGACGGCCCTTCCCTGACGCTGCTGCAGTTGCACCCCGACGAGGACGCCGACCCCTTCGCGCCGATCGATCTTCGCATCGCAGAGAACCTGGCACCCAACGTCGTACACGGGCTCTACGCCACGTTCGACACCCTCGAAGACGACTAGCCGGGGCGTCCACCCCGAGAGACGGATCAGCTGCAGGACGGCGCGTCGGCACCTGAGCCGATCGCCTGCAGCGACTGGACAGCACTGTCCAACGATTCGACACGCACCAGGCGGAGTCCGTCGGGGACGTTCTGCAGTGCCTCACCGCAGTTCGCATCCGGAACCAGGAACGTGGTGGCTCCCGCTTCACGGGCAGCGATCAGTTTGTATGGAATGCCGCCGATGGGGCCGACCGTGCCCTCGGCGTCGATGGTTCCGGTGCCTGCGACGAACTCCCCGTTGCTCAATTCACCAGGGCTGAGCTTGTCCACCACGGCGAGGCTGAACATCAACCCGGCCGAGGGTCCGCCCACGTCCGCGAGGTTGAACTTCACCTCGAACGGGACGTCGGGCTGCTCTTCGGGAGTAACGCCGAGGTAGCCCTTGGATGCGTCGTCGGGCCGCGCGCCCAAAACCACCGCACTCGTCTGCGTCGTACCGTCTCGCACGTACTCGATGTCCAGCGAATCGCCCGGCGCTCGGGCGCTGACGGCCTCACGCACTGCCGACGCGGTGGCTACCGGGCTGCCGCCGACCGAGACGAGCGTGTCCCCCACGTTCAGCACCCCGGCGGCGGGCCCATCCTCGGCCACGCTCGCCACAGCCAACGACACCGGCAGATCCAGGTGGTGCAGAGCGGCAAGTTCGGCACTGGATTCGGACTCCTCGAAATCCGCTTGGTTGCCTTCCTGCACTTCTTCCTTGGACTTGTCCGGCGGATAGACCTCCTCGCGCGGAACGAGGCCTTGACGGCCGCTCGCCCAGAAACCGATGGCCTCGAACAGATTGAGCTGATCCCGGACGGCAACAGTCGTCATGTTCAGATTCCCCGCCGTCGGATCGACGTCGGTTCCGTCGATCTGCACCACGGGCACTCCGTCGACATCGCCGAGGGTGTTGTACGTAGGGCCGGGGCCGAGAGCGGCGAACGGAACGGTGACGACCGATCCGGTGACGCCCAGCACCACCACCGGTACCAGCGCAGCGACAAGAGTGGCGATCCTTCGGTTCACTCGGTAGACACTAGATCCGAACGCGCCGGGCCGCCGATACCGCCCCTGCCGGAGCCTGTCACGCGCAGCGACGAGCGTGATCTGTTCGCCGTCAGCGTGACGATCTTCCGCGCTCCGCGTGCACATGGCTTGTACCGTTGAGACATGAGCAATTTTGGTTTCGGTGCTTCCGACGACGATCCGGACAAGAAGAAGGATCCGGACGGTTCGGGCAACCCCGCCGGTTTCGGCTTCGGTGCGGAGGGGTTCGACCCTGCCCAGCTGGGCCAGATGCTCACCCAGTTCGGTCAGATGCTCAGTGGCATGGGCACTGCCGGCGGGACCGGTTCCGGACCGGTCAACTACGACTTGGCCAAACAGCTGGCCCGTCAGCAGATGGGTGACTTCAGCCCGGTATCGGCAGGCGAGCGAGAAGCCATCACGGATGCCGCACACCTGGCCGAGCTGTGGCTGGACGGGGCGACGACCCTGCCTGCCGGTGCTACCAAAACCGCTGCATGGACACCGGTCGACTGGCTGGACAACACGATCGAGACCTGGAAGCGACTGTGCGATCCCGTCGCCGAGCAAATTTCGGGGATGTGGACATCGGGTCTTCCCGCCGAGGCCCAGCAGATGGCCGGACCCATGATGGGCATGCTGACGCAGATGGGCGGAATGGCCTTCGGCTCGCAACTCGGCCAGGCACTCGGTCAGCTCTCCAAGGAGGTACTCACCTCCACCGACATCGGCCTACCGCTCGGACCGTCGGGCACAGCGGCGTTGCTGCCGTCGGCCATCGCGTCGTTCAGTGAGGGACTCGAGCAGCCCGAGCGCGAGGTCTTGGTGTTCCTCGCGGCGAGGGAAGCCGCGCACCAGCGGCTCTACAGCCATATTCCATGGCTGCGGCAACGGGTTCTGGCCACAGTCGAGGAGTATGCACGCGGAATCCGAATGGACTTCTCGGCAATCGAGGAGGCAGCGGCGGGCCTCGACCCGTCCGCGTTGACCGATCCGTCGAAGATCGAAGCGATTCTGCAGCAGGGCGCATTCGAGCCACAGACGACGCCGGAGCAGAAGCATGCTCTCGAGCGTCTGGAAACACTTCTGGCCCTGGTCGAAGGATGGGTCGAGACCGTGGTCGCAGCTGCGCTGGGCGACCGGCTGCCGGGGGCTGTGGCACTCGGCGAGACCATCCGCCGCCGTCGGGCGTCCGGTGGCCCGGCCGAGCAGACCTTCGCCACGTTGGTCGGCCTCGAACTGCGCCCACGCAAGGTTCGCGAAGCAGCCGATCTGTGGCGCCAACTCCTTGCCGCAGCCGACATCGAGGGACGCGACGGAGTGTGGGCGCATCCCGACCTGCTGCCCGACTCGTCGGACCTGGACAACCCTGCATCGTTCATCGACCGCGTAGTCGGTGGTGGGACGTCGAACTTCGACGACCCGATCGCCCAGCTCGAGGCGATGGAGGCCAAAGAACGCGCAGAAGCCGAACAGGCCGCGGGCAAGGACGACCACAACAAGGGCGACGAGAGCAGCGACGACGATCCCGAAAAGGGTTCATCCACAAGCTGACCGGGCAGTTTTCGCTCGAGTTCCGCTTCTCCGTCGAACGCCTGCTCGGAGGCACTGCACCCCTGTGGATAACGTGCCCCGGGCGGGAGTTCGCGGAAGTGATCGCTGTCAGAGTGTGATTCATGATCACACCGACCGTTCGACTCGATCCCGCGGTGGCGATACTGCCTCGACGGGACGGCACCGTTCAACTGGGCTGGAGCCCCGAGACCAGCGTTGTCGTCACTCCGCCTCCCGGGGCCGAGCCGGGTTCGATACTCGAAGTCCTTCGGCTCCTCGCTGCCGGCCGGTCGAGACCTCATATCGTCTGTCACGCAATGACATTGGGGCTCTCCGCCAACCGAACGTCGGCGATGCTCGGCGAGTTGGAGGAATCCGGGTTGCTGATGCACGGAACGAACATGCCCGCCGTGTCGCAGCACGTGACGCCGGACGCGCCCGGGACGGTGCGGACCGTCCACCTGGTGGGGCGTGGACCGCTGTCGGACGCGTTGGCGTCGGGCCTGAGTCGCACCAGCGCAGCGGTCAGCCGGTCGAGCCTGACGCCTACTCGCTACCCACAGTCCACCGTGAATGCGTGGACCTACGACATCGTCGTACTCGCCGACGATCTGGTCGCCGAGCCGCGATTGGTGACCGATCTTGTCCGTCTACGCATCCCACATCTGCAGGTGCGGCTGCGGGACGGGAAGGGTGTGGTCGGCCCCTTCGTCCTGCCAGGCCGAACGAGTTGCCTGCGGTGCGCAGATCTGACTCGCTGCGACCTCGACCCCGAATGGCCACACCTGTCGGCTCAGCTGCTCGGTACCGTCGGTCATGCCAGCAGCGCGACGGTGCTGGCCACGGCGGCATTTGCATTCGCCCAGCTCGAACCGCTCATCGGTCGCTCCGACGGGTCGATGCCCGAAACCGCCGACTGCACCATGGAGTTGAATCTCGCAGCGCGTGCAGCCACGGTGCACAAAAGACTGTGGCGCAAGCACCCGCACTGTGATTGCTGGCATTGATCGAGGCGATCACCTCGGTCGATACAGGTCGTAATACGCGGGTCCGAGCAATTGTCGGAAGGTTCAGCCATGATGGAGTCGTGTCTGACATACCGCGCCGTGGATCGACTCGTACTGCAAAACTGGCCAGCATCCCACTGGGAATGGCGGGGCGTGCTGCCATGGGCTTCGGCAAGAAGCTCGCCGGCGGAAATCGCGACGAGATCGATGCGGACATGGCCGCCAAAGCTGCGGAACAGCTCTTCTCCGTTCTCGGCGAGCTCAAGGGCGGTGCCATGAAGCTGGGGCAGATGCTCTCGGTGATGGAAGCCGCAGTTCCCGAGGAGTATTCCGAGCCGTACCGGGAAGCCCTCACCAAGCTCCAGGCGCAGGGTCCGCCCATGCCGGCGAAGACGGTTCACACAGTGCTGGATCAACAACTCGGAACAGCGTGGCGATCACGCTTTCTCGATTTCGACGACACAGCGATCGCTTCGGCGAGCATCGGCCAGGTGCACCGGGCCACGTGGTCGGACGGACGCGACGTCGCAGTGAAGATTCAGTATCCCGGTGCGGACGCTGCATTGCGCTCCGACCTCAAGACTCTGTCGCGTTTCGCGAACCTGTTCAGCACCGTGCTCGCGGGGACCGACGTCAAGCCGGTGCTCGAAGAGCTCACGGCCCGCACCGAGGACGAGCTCGACTACCGTATCGAGGCCTCGAATCAGCGGGCGTTCAGCAAGGAGTTCGCGGGCGATCCGCAATTCGCAATTCCCAAGATTGTTGCCAGTGCGCCCAAAGTCGTTGTCAGCGAATGGATGACGGGTCGACCGTTGGCCGACGTCATAGCCAGCGGTACGGCCGAGGAACGTAACCGGGCCGGCGAGCTCCTGGCCCTGTTCGCGTTCGTCTCACCCGCTCGGGCGAAGTTGTTGCACGCCGACCCACATCCAGGCAACTTCATGATGCTCGACGACGGCCGCATGGGCGTCATCGATTTCGGTGCGTGCGCTCCGATGCCCGACGGTCTGCCACCCGTTCTGGGCCGGATGGTGTCACTCGCGCGGGACGAGAGGTTCGAGGAACTGGTGGTGTTGTTCACCGAAAGCGGCTTCGTGGTGCCCGGCCGAACGGTGACAGAGAAGGAAATCGCGGACTACCTACGCCCCTTCACCGACCCGATCCATACCGAGTCGTTCCACTTCACCCGCGCGTGGTTGCAGAAGGCTGCGGGTACTGCTGCGGATTTCAACAGTGCTCAGTTTCGCACTGTTCGAGCACTGAACATGCCCGCCGAATACGTGATGATCTTCCGCGTTCTCGGTGGACTGGTGGGAATCTGCGCCCAGCTCGACGCCTACGCGCCGTACATGGCAATCCTCACCGAGTGGTTACCCGGCTTCACCGACTGAACGATGCGGTGAAGCCGGGTATCGGTTCCGGAGATCATGCTGCGTTCTTGCGTGGTCGTCCGCGAGGACGTTTCCGGGCGATGACCACTCCTTGATCGAGGATCTCTCCGCCCCACACACCCCAGGGCTCGGCACGGTCCAATGCCGCATCCAGGCAGGTACGCCTGATGGGGCACTGAGCGCACAGCGCCTTCGCCTGCTCGAGCTCGGCAGGGGTGTCGGCGAACCACATGTCGGGGTTCGCGGCTCGGCAGGGTACGGACAGCTGCAGTTGGGCCAGTTCGGTCGAGCCCATTCCAGTGGAACACTGTGCAGCGTAGGCACTTTCGGACTCCGGTCGGCATGTCGTCCGGATCGTGGCGGTTGACACGTCGGTCTCCTCTACTTTTCGTGCGGCGTCGTTGTCGGTTCGAGGGATGATGCGAACCATGTCGGCCTCACGGACGGGTAGAGGAACTACCTGAACGAGAAAGGCCACGGTCCGCGAGTGCGGGTCCGTGGCCTGGTGGGGCTTGTCGAAGCGGCTACCTACTGTGAAGTGGGTATCTGCTGTCGAGCACGGACGCGCCTGGTGCGCGGTGACGTCGGGTTGCCGGAACAACTTTCGCTCCCGGTGCCACGGCGTCGTGGGCGGAATTCGACCCGTAGGCCGCCGAAGCGGTCTGGTGCATCGGGCCGAAAGCGGAGGAGCGGATCCACGTCGGATCAACCGAGTCAGCGGCTGCGCCTACAGCGGGGGTGCCGATGGGCGCGGTATCGAGGACAGGGCTGAGTGCGACGGTTGCATCGGCAACGGCGGCGTCGAAAATGTTGATCATTTCTCTTCAGCTCCTGTTCTGGTCTCGAAGGCGGACTGGGCAGTGCGCGGTCTCCCGCGACACGAGAAACAGACTAAGCCCCCCGCCGATATCTGCACAAGTTATTTTTGACCAGCAGTTTTCGGCTATTTCTACCCGCCCGGTCAACTGTCCGTTTCACGCACGACGGCGAGTACGTCCTCGCCGAACCGCTCCAACTTCTTGGCACCGATTCCGGGAATGGCGACAAGTCCCCGCTCGTCCTGCGGCTGCTGCTCGGCGATGGCAGTAAGCGTGTTGTCGCTGAACACCACGTACGCCGGCACCTTCAATTCACGGGATTTGTCCAGGCGCCATGACTTCAGGGCGTCCAACAGGGCGATGTCGACGTTCGACGGACAGCTTTCGCATCGGCCGAGCATGGTGGCGGACGTACCGATCAACGGCTTCCCACACAACCGGCACTTGGGTCCTGATTTCTTGGCAGCGGGTGCCGCGATACGCGAGGCGGGCGAATCCTCGGGCACGAGACCGATGAGAAACCTCGACCGCCGGCGCGACTTGCGCCCACCCTCGTTGCGGGCGAGCGCCCAGGACAGATGCAGGTGGACTCGGGCGCGCGTGACACCGACGTAGAGCAGTCTGCGCTCCTCCTCGATCGCGGCCTCGTTGTTGGCGCTGGAGTCGTTGCCGATGGCGTGCGAGATCGGCAGAGTTCCGTCGGCGAGACCGACGATGAACACTGCGTCCCACTCCAAGCCCTTCGCAGCGTGCAAGGAGGCCAGCGTCACACCCTGCACCGTCGGAGGATGCCGCGCCTCGGCACGCGCAGCCAGCTCCCCCAGCAACTTCTCGAGGGTCAGGTCCGGCTCGTGAACGAGAAGTTCCTCGGTGAGCTGCACCAGACCACCCAACGACGCCCACTTCTCGCGGGCCTGTGCACCGGTCGGCTCGTCCGCCGTCAGGCCGAGCGGGGCAAGCACGGCCCGCACCAGAGCCGTCAGGCCGTCGCCGGACTGTGCGCCGTCGGGGAGATCGTCACGACCGGCTGCTTGCCGCAGCGCGTTGACTCCCTGCCGCACTTCCGGTCTGGTGAAGAAGCCCTCGCCGCCGCGCACCTGATACGGAATCTTCATCTCGGTCAACGCCTGCTCATGCGCCTCCGACTGAGCGTTGATGCGGTACAGAATCGCGATCTCGGCCGGCTCGACCCCCTTCGCGATCAGCCTCTTGACCGCGCGCGCCACTCCGTCGGCCTCCGCCGGCTCGTCGTCGTACTCGAAGAATTCCGGCTCGGGCCCTTTCTCCCGCTGACCGATCAACTGCAACCGGGTGCCGGCAATACGTCCGCGAGCGGCACCGATGACACGATTCGCCAGCGACACCACCTCCGGCGTCGACCGGTAGTCACGTTCGAGCCGAACCACCGTGGCCTCGGGATACTTGCGAGAGAAGTCGAGCAGATAGCGGGGGGACGCGCCGGTGAACGAATAGATGGTCTGGTTCGCATCCCCGACGACGGTGAGATCGTCGCGATCGCCCACCCAGGCGTCGAGCACCCGTTGTTGCAGCGGTGTCACGTCCTGGTATTCGTCGACGACGAAGCAGCGATACCGCTCGCGGAACTCGTCGGCCACCGACGAGTGTTCTTCCAGAGCTGCGGCCGTGTGCAGGAGGAGGTCGTCGAAATCGAGCAACATGCCGTCCCCGCCTCGAGATTTCAGCTCCTCGTACCCGGCGTACACGGCAGCGACCTTGGCGGCATCCATCGGGACGTCGCGGCGATTGCTCGCCGCGATACGCGGGTAGTCCTCGGGCGCGATCAACGATCCTTTGGCCCACTCGATCTCACCTGCCAGATCACGGATCGCGTCGGTCGAGGTCGACACTCCGGCGCGATTCGCCGCCTGGGAAACAACGGTGAACTTGCGATCGAGCAGCTGCCAGCCGGTGTCTCCGACGACCTGCGGCCAGAAGTATTTGAGCTGCCGCATCGCCGCGGCGTGGAACGTCCGGGCCTGCACGGGAGGCCCTTCTCCCCCGACGCCGAGCTCGCGGAGGCGACCTCGCATCTCGCCCGCAGCGCGAGCGGTGAACGTCACCGCAAGCACCTGCCCCGAGGAGACATGCCCCGCCGAGACGAGGTGCGCTATGCGTCGAGTGATCGTGCGCGTCTTGCCCGTGCCGGCACCGGCGAGAACGCACACCGGGCCACGAGGAGCCAATACCGCCGCGGATTGCTCCGGATCCAGTCCGGTGGTCATCGCGTCGTCAGCCATGTGGACCATTGTGTCAGTGCGCACCGACAGTTCCGCCCGGGCCCGAGCCTGCCGGAACAACGGCGTCGGTGCTCCTGTTGACTCTTGACGTGACCACTACCGAGAACACTCAGCAGACCCCAGCCGCACTCACCGTCTACTCCACGACGTGGTGCGGATACTGCCGCCGACTCAAGACTCAGCTCGACGAGGCGGGAATCACATACGCCGAGATCGACATCGAGCAGAACCCGGAAGCGGCCGAGTTCGTCGGAAGCGTGAACAACGGCAACCATGTGGTGCCGACCGTCCTCTTCGCCGACGGCTCGACCGCAACCAATCCCGGTCTCGCCGAGGTCAAGCGCGCGCTGTCGCTCTGATCCGACGTCAGGCCGTGGCCGCCCACGCTTCGAGCATTCCGCGCGCGATCGAGATGGAGCCGGGAAGTAGCAATCGGGAGTTCGACTCCGATCCCCAGTCGCCCAGTTCCAGCGCCGCGACCACCTCGGCTCGATCGAACCAATGGGCTTCGGCAATCTCGCCGTCCTGGAAAAGCAAGGGCTGCTCCGGGTCGGCGACGGCCGAGAACCCGATCATCACCGAACGCGGGAACGGCCACGGCTGGCTGCCCAGGTAGTCGATGTCGGAGACGTCGAGGCCGACTTCTTCCTTGATCTCCCGTGCCACACAAGTTTCCAGCGATTCGCCGGCCTCGACGAAGCCCGCCAGAACCGAGAACCGCCGCTCGGGCCAGGCCGGCGCGCGAGCCAGCAGCACCCTGTCGCCGCCGTCGTGGACCAGGCAGATGACTGCGGGATCGGTACGGGGAAATTCCTCGTGACCGGTGGACGTACTGGTGCGAGACCACCCCGCATTCGACGGCACCGACGGCGCTCCGTCGAGTGAGCTGAACTGTGCGCTCGCATGCCAATTGAGGATCGCCAACGCACCGGTCACCATCGACAGTGCAGTGCTGTCCAAGCGATCACCGTCGGTACGCAGATCCCCGAGCGTGCCGTCCACGATCTCCACCCGCCTGGTCCATAGGTACCGGTCCCCGTGGATCCCGAGAAAGACCGCATCGGCCGTGGGCTCCGGCGCAACATCCACGGCGGGGGTGAGGATCAAACCGTCCTCGTCCACGCCGAATCTGCCTCTGCCGTCGACATCCAGTAGTCGGCCGGTCGACCAGCCGGCTGCAAGCGCGGCGGTGTCTCGGCGTAGTTCCTCGGCCCTGTTCAGGGGTGACCGAGAGAGGCGAGGTGGGTGAGCGAGGTGGAATTTCGGCACGCTCGGAACCCTACTCGGACTTCGTTACTCACCCACACGACGGATGTACAGGAGGCGATCGGACGCCTCGACGGCATCGACTTCCGGAGTGCCGACCCGGAACAGTTTGCCACCCCGCACGACTCCGAGCACGATGTCGGTGAGATGCCGTGGAGAGCCGCCCACCTCGTCGCGCTCGACTTCGCGCTCAGCGATCGCGAAGCCTGCCTCCGGCGTCAGCAAGTCCTCGATCATCTCCACCACGGACGGTGTGGAGGTCGCGATGCCGAGCAACCGACCCGCGGTCTCCGAGGACACGACCACGGAATCGGCACCGGACTGACGCAGCAGGTGGGTGTTCTCTGCTTCTCTGATGGCCGCGACGATCTTGGCCTTGGGAGCGATCTCACGAGCGGTCAGAGTCACCAGTACAGCGGTGTCGTCTCGGTTTGTCGCCACGATGATGGCCGACGCGTGCTGGGCTCCGGTGAGTCTGAGGACGTCCGACTTGGTCGCCGAGCCGTGGACGGTGACCAGGCCCAGGGCCGACGCGGCATCGAGCACCGTCTGATCGGTGTCGACCACAACGATATCGGAGGCCGGTACACCGTCTCCGAGCATCGCGTCGACTGCGGTCCGGCCCTTGGTGCCGAAACCGATGACCACGGTGTGATTGCGCACGCTGCGTCTCCATCGCTGAATTTTGAATGCTTGCCTGGACCGCTCGGTGAGAACCGACAGCGTCGTTCCGACCAGCAGAATGAGGAACAGAACCCGAAGTGGTGTGATGACAAGAATGTTGACCAGCCGCGCCGACGGACTCATCGGCGCGATGTCACCGTATCCCGTCGTGGACAGCGACACCGTGGCGTAGTAGAACGCGTCCAGAAAGGACAGTTCGCCGTTCTGGTTGTCGCTGTAACCGTCACGGTCGAGGTACACCACGAATGCGGCGAGAAACAGGATGCTGAGTGCCATCAGTACGCGTTTGTAGATTGCGCTCCACGGGCTCGATTCGAGCTCCGGGACTCGGAGCACTCCCACGAGCGCGAAGTCGGGCTTGTCGGTCAGCGCGCCACTGTCGCTCAGGCGCGCACGCAACCTACCTGCCACGTCGCCCGCCGAAGTGTGCGCAGAAGTCGAGATCATTCACGGCACGCAGCGTAACCCCGCGCGACGGATCCGTGCCGACGACTCGGGATGTGGCACGGTAAGTGCATGACACAGCGACCAAGTCAGGCAGCCGCACTGCGCCTCGCCGGACTGCTCACCGGAGCCGGCATCCTTCATTTCGTCACGCCGACGTTCTTCGACGCGCAGGTTCCGACGGCATTGCCGGGTTCGGCCCGCACGTACACCCAGGTCTCGGGCGTCGCCGAGCTCGCGGTGGCCGCAACACTTGCCACGCCTCGCACCCGCCGCCTGGGCGGCGCGCTGGCGGCCGCTCTGTTCATTGCGGTCTTCCCCGCCAACATCAACCTCGCTTGGAAGTACGTGCAGAGCTCCAAGACGTCACCGGCGCTCAAAGCAGCCATGATCGCCCGCCTCCCGTTGCAGATCCCGTTGGTCACCGAGGCTCTGAAGGCTCGCCGGAACGCGCCGTAGCGTCGATCGGCGTCGACACGGCCGGACCCTCGAGAAGTTCGGCCAAAGCTGTTGCGTCCGGGAGGTTCTCGGGCGAGATGGTGTGACCGCTGCGGACATAGTGGAACGCCGCGCGGACGCGGTCCAGCGACACCGATTCTGCCTGCCCGATCGACATCAGCTCGGCCCACGCCAATCGGTAGGCCGCGAGTTGCATCGCCACTGCCTGCTGTTCCGACGCCGTCGGCTCTGCACCGGTTTTCCAGTCGACGACGGTCCAGCCGCCGTCGGGGTCTGCGAACACGGCGTCGATTCGGCCGCGCAGCACCGTGCCCGCCACGGACGTCTCGAACGGAACCTCGACCTCCACGGGGCTGCGCAACGACCATTCCGAGTCCAGGAACGCCTGCTGCAACGTTTCCAGGTCGACGTCGGCCGACGCACCGGTATCGGCCGAGCCCGGCAACTCGTCGAGGTCGAGCAATCGAGTTGCGCCGAACCGCCGCTCGACCCAGGCGTGAAATGCAGTTCCTCTGCGCGCCAACGGGTTCGGAGGAAAGGGCAGCGGCCTACGAAGTCGCGATGCCAGGCCATCGGGGTCTGCGGCCAGGTCCACCAACTGGGTCACCGACAGGTTGCCCGGTAGGGCCACGTCGACTCCTGCAACCGACCTCGCTGCCCGCTCGGCCAGCAGGGTCCGGACGTCGGCAGCCCAGTTCTCCGGGTCGTCCAGGTTCGGGTCGTCAGTGCTGTCAGTCGAATCGAGCTGCGCTGCAGGGCCATCCGACAGTGCTCGTAGCACCTCCTGCGCGCCGCTCTCGACCGCATCACGTCTGGGTCCGAGCGGGTCTCGCGGCCAGGACGCCGTGTGCGGTACCGCTCCGAGTGGGTTCTCCACCCCGTCCTCCGGAGCCGGGACCCACTGCTCGATCACAGCTGCGGCCTCGTCGGATCCGCTCACCTGCCTGTGCAATTCGTCGAGGAACTCCGACGGCCCACGCGACTTCGTCGACGTTTGGTCCCAGTGGTGCGCGGACACCAACAGCACGCGTTCGGTTCGGGTCAGAGCCACGTAGAACAGTCGCCGGTCCTCGGCGAGCCGGCGTCGGGCCAGCGCATCCTTGTGGTTCTTCACTGCATCTTCCAGGTCCTTACGGTTGTACAGCTGCTCGAGCTCGAGAACCGGAACGCCCTCGGAGCCCTCACCGTCCAGCGCGCGATCACCGCGCAGCGACGGCGGTAGTTCGGCCATGGCACCGAGCCAGGTCGACGACGCGTTCGACGACGGGAACACGCCCTTCGCTACATGTGGCACGGCCACAACCTCCCACTCGAGGCCCTTCGCGGAGTGGACGGTGAGCACCTGAACTCGGTGTGGGGCGACGTCGACCTCGCCGGGCGCGAGGCCGTCCTCGACCGTCTCCGCGGCAGCGAGGAACGACAGGAATCCGGTCACTGTGGCGGTGGGATTGTCTGCGTAATCGGCCACCACGTGGGCGAATGCATCCAGATGTTCGCGGCCGACTGCCCCGTCGGTACCGATCGGTATTCGGGCTTGCGCTTCGACACCGATGTTCATGATCCGCTCTATGTCGCCGACCAATTCCGTCAGCGGTTGCCCTATCCGGTCGCGCAGCAGGTGCAGTTCACCCGCAAGGGCGACGATCCGCCGGTGGCCGACCTCCGAGTACCGCTCCGCCGCACCCGGGTCGGCTATGGCGTCTGCCAGCCCCGCTTGCTCGGACTGCTCGCCGGGCAGTGCGCCGCCGAGCGCGGCATCCAACGTCTCGGAGTCGTCGACCCGACCCGTAGTGCCGTAGCCGCTGCGGATCTCGAGTTCTCGGGCGCGCTGGGAGAGGGCCCGCAGATCCGTCGGCCCGATCTGCCATCGAGAACCGGTGAGGATGCGCACAGCGGAACTGCCTGCAGTCGGGTCGGCGACCAGTCGCAGCATCGCGATGATGTCGGCCACCTCGGGAACGTGCAGCAAGCCGCCGAGACCGACGACCTCCACCGGCAATCCGCGGCTGCGCAGTACCTCTGCGATCGGTTCGGCATCGGCGTTGCGTCGCACCAGAACTGCCGCGGTGGGCGGTGGCCGATCCTGCTCGAGGGCCGACCGATACTCCCCCGCGATCCGGTCGGCAATCCACTCGCGTTCGCCCAGAACGGTATCGGTCACGGCAATACGCACGTCGCCGGGAACAGCTCCCGGACGGGCCCGCAGAGTGGGTACGGGAACACCGACGCGGCGCAACGGATCGGTGATCAGGTTCGCCAGTGTCAGCGCCTCGGGCGGATTTCGCCAGCTGGTCAGTAGTTCCAGCCGAGGGGCGGGGCCACCGTCGGCTTGCGGGAAGTCGGTCGCGAACCGTGGCAGGTTCGCGGCCGAGGCACCGCGCCACCCGTAGATCGACTGCATCGGATCGCCGACGGCCGTCAACGCCAAGGTCGGATCGCCGCCGGATCCGAACAGTGACGACAGCAGGACTCGTTGGGCATGCCCGGTGTCCTGATATTCGTCGAGCAATACCAGCCGAAAGCGTTGCCGTTCGGCAATTCCCACCTCGGCGTGTTCGGCGGCGACCCGCGCCGCCATCGACATCTGCGAGCCGAAATCCAGCGCGCCCTCGCGGCGCAGAGTCTGGTCCAGCCGTTCCACCAACGGCAACAACCCGATTCGTTGATGCTGTGCGGCAAGGATGTTCAACAGCTCCTTGGTCGGTCCGCCGCGCTGCCGCGGGCCGGGCCCGAGCGTGTGTACCAGGTTCTCCAACTCCACGTGTGCCTGACGCAGTTCATCAGGATCGACGAGATGCTCGGCCAACTGGCCCGAGAGCGCCAGCACCGCCTCGGTCACCGACGTGGGATTCCGGTCGGTGTCCAAGTCGCCGTCCCAGGTGCTGACGACGCGGTGCGCCATCTGCCACAGTTCGGTTTCCGAGAGCAGGGTCGCGGACGGTTCGATCGGCAGCAACAAGCCGTGCTCGGTGAGCAGCCGGCCTGCATAGGAGTGATACGTGCTCACTTCGGGCTCGGCACCGAGAATCCGCTCCCGAAGTGCCAGACTGGGATCGAGTGTGCGCACCAGATCGGATCCGGCCAGCCGCGCCAGTCGCGCCCTGATCCGAGACGTCAACTGCTGTGCAGCCTTTCGGGTGAAGGTCAGCCCGAGCACCTGGTCCGGGTCGACGAAACCGTTGGCCACCATCCACACCACCCGGGCGGCCATCGTCTCGGTCTTGCCCGCCCCCGCTCCTGCCACCACGAGCATCGGGCCCGGCGGGGCTGCGATCACGGCAGCCTGCTCGTCGGTCGGCGGATGCTTCTGGCCGAGGGCCCGGGCGAGCTCGACGGGCGACACCCGCACCGAACCGGTCCGCTTCTTGGTCGATGTCGTCACTGCTCGGTCACCTGCCGTCCGGTCTCGTGCGCCGGGCAACTCGACTTCACCGGGCAGTGCCTACAGCCATCGTTCACGCGCGCCTCGAATGTCGGCCCCTGCGTGGCCGAAGCGGCCTGGTGCACGGTGTCCCGCCACTCCTCGAGCTTCTCCGGTGTCGGAACTTCCTGTACGCGCTCGGTCGCCCCGTCCTTGTTGTGCGGTTTGGCAACGAACACCAGCCGGGCTCCACCGGGTTCGCCCGCGGGCTCGCCCTCGATCGCACCGGCTGCAGCAGCGACCTGGTAGGTGGCCAGCTGATGATGATTACGTGCGTCCTCCTTCGACATGACGGTCTTCGCCGTCTTGACGTCGATGATCACCGGCCGACCGTCCGGGTCGTGTTCGAGTCGATCGATACGACCACGCAAGGCCACCGCCGGCTCGTTCTCCGACCGGGCCTCGAGGATGCCGTCGACGCGCACCTCTACGCCGGCCTCGGTGAGCTCACCTCGACTACCGTGCAGCCAACTCTCGAATGTCTCCAGCATTGCCCCGGTTCGATCCAATTCGTGCCGCGAGTACCACCGCGAACCGAGATCGACTGCATCCCAAGCCGTTTCGAGGGCACGACGGAGTTCGTCCGGTGGTATTCGACCGGCCACTGCCTGAACGAGAGTGTGTACGAGAGTCCCGGTGACCGCATGGGTGTTGGTGCCGTCGTTGCCGCCGTGACGTTCGAGCATCCACCGCAGCGGGCAGGTGGTGAGCTGCTCCACTGTCGACGGCGACAGCGGCACCGGACCGTCGCCGAGCTGCCACAACGGCGCGTCGGTACTGAGCCCTGCCACCCCGAACCACTCGTCCGGATGCGCGCCTCGGACACCGGCGTCGGCGAGAGTGGCGAGATGGCGAGCAGCCCGGGCTCGCTTGTCCGGATCGTGTTCGGCAACGACTGGATCGCACACGACACTGCGCAGCTCGGCGACCAGCATCGGCAGCGCCAACACCCGATGTGCGGACTCGGGCGCTTCGAGCGGAACGAGGGACTCGCCATCGACGTCCACCCCGCGCAGTTCGTCGACGAAGCGAGAACGAACGAGGTCGGCGTCTCCGGTACTGGAATCGACGGCAGTGACGAGCAGAGTCGATCGAGCTCGACTGCACGCGACCAGAAACAGCGTGCGCTCCTCGGCGAGCAGGGGTGCAGATTTCGACAGACGTCCGTCGAGTGCTGCTCCGGTGTCGAACTTCCCGGACACGAGGTCGATCAGCGTGTCGGTCCCGAGCAGGCTTCCACGCGCTCGCAGGCCCGGCCACAGGCCTTCCTGAACCCCGGCCACCGCAACGAGCTCCCATTCCCGACCCGCAGCCGAATGCGCACTGAGCAGGGTGACGGCATCGGCCCGAACCGTGGCTCGATGGGAGCTCAGCGTGGGAATCTCCTGCTGCGCAATGTAATCGAGAAATCCACCGATCTGCGCGCGCGGCAGCCTGTCGACATAGGCTGCCGCCGCGTCGAACAATGCAACCACTGCATCGAGGTCACGGTCCGCCTGGGCACCGGCCGAGCCACCCCACGCCGACGCGCCGGCCCACCGACGTTCGAGACCCGACGCCTGCCACGCTGCCCACAACACGTCCTCGACACCGCGGCCCGTCCGGACAACCGCCCTGGCCTTCCGGATCACGCCGAGTGCTTTGCGCAGCGGCGCTGACTCCACATCCGACAGTCCGCCGAACCCCTCGTTCTTTCCGCGGGAATCGTCGGTGAGAACGCCCCTGAGAAGTTCGGCGGAGTCGCGTTCACCGCCCGATGCGAGCTCGAGTCTTCTCATGCCCCTACGCAATCGACGAAGACCGACCGGGTCGGCTCCGCCGATCGGCCCGGACAGCAATGCCAGTGCGTCTTCACCGTCGAACGTCGGATCGGAAATCGCACGGAGTACCAGCAGTAGACCCACCGCCCCGTGCTGGCGATGCAGCGGAAGCTCCGAGGTGGGCGTGACCATCGGAACACCCGCTGCGTGCAGCGCCCGGCGCAGCGGTGCGACGGTCCTCGGCACCGACCGCACGACGATGGCCATCTCGGACCACGGCACCCCGTCGATCAGGTGGGCCCGTCGCATGGCGTCGGCGATGATCGCGGCTTCCTTGGCCGGCGAGGACGCAACATGCACTCGTCCCGAAGGGTTCCCGAATAGGGCAACGGCCACCGGTTCGGGACACCGGTGCCGGCCGAGCCCGGGCAAGCGCCTTGCCACGATGTCGGTCAACTCGGCCACCTCCGGCACGGACCGGTGATTGCGCATCAGCACCACCCGCCGTGGCGAGTTCACCTCGACCAGGTCGGCCACGAATGTGGGATCGGCACCGCGAAAAGTGAACACGGATTGATCGGGATCCCCCGCGACGACGGTCGACTCGGTGTCGGTACCGATCAGCCGAACCAATTGTGCCGCTTGCGGATCGAGGTGCTGGGCGTCGTCGACGACGAGGTGGCGGATGCGAGCACGTTCACTGCGCAGCAGATCCGGATCGGTAGCGAACGCCATCAGCGCGGCACCGATGAGCTCGGCGGCATCCAGACCAGGTGCCGTGGCTCCCGCAGCTTCGACGCCCACTGCCCCGCGCAGCAACATGGCTTGCTCGTACCGAGCGGCGAATCGCCCGACCGCAATCCACTCGGGTTTGCTGTGCTTACGACCGAGTTTGATCAGGTCTTCCGGCCCGATTCCGCGTTCGGCAGACCGGAGCATCATGTCTCGCACCGCGGTCACGAACCCCGAGGTGCCGAGCGCCGGACGCAATCTGTCCGGCCACTCGGCGGCACCGTCCTCGAGGTCGCCGCGCAGCATCTCGCGCACCACGGCGTCCTGCTCGGCACCGGTCAACAACCGCGGTGGCGGGTTGCCGTAGAGAGACGCCTGGAGTCTGAGCACCGCGAACGCATAGGAGTGCACCGTACGTACCAACGGTTCACGTGTCGCTCTCAGCGCGTGGTCTCCACTGAAGAGGCCGGAGGTGATCACCTCACGCACCGCGGTGGCCGCCCGTTTGGACTGGGTGAGCACCAGAACCGATTCCGGGTCCCCGGAGACGATGCGCGAGACCGCGTAGTCGGCGACGAGCGATGTCTTTCCCGTGCCGGGTCCACCGAGTATCTGCCACGGATTCCACCGGGGCGCGCCCTGCGCCGCCTCCGACGCCGAATTCGGTCGGGACGACAACAGCCGAGCGGCCGCGCCGGCCCACGTGCGGGCGGGAAGATCCACCTTGGGTGCCCGGACGAGGGTGACCGTCGCGCCGTGCCTGCCGTCCGTGCTCATGGGTACAGATGCAATCACGGACCACCGACAACCTTCGCCTCAGCATCGAGGCCCCTGCAGTGGACCGGCAGAATCCGCGGCGGCACTCCATGCGGCATAGTGGTCGACGTGCCCGAGTTGAATTTGCATACGTTCGGACCCGCAGACGGTCCCGAAATCCTCGCCGTTCACGGTGTGACCGGCCACGGTGCCCGCTGGTGGGATCTCGCCGACAATCACCTGCCCGAAGCCCGAATTCTGGCTCCCGATCTGATCGGCCACGGCCATTCCCCGGCCACGCCGCCCTGGGACATCGACGCCCAGGTCACAGCCCTGAAAGCAGTACTCGACGCCCACGCGCGGGGTCCGGTCGTAGTGCTCGGACATTCGTACGGCGGCGCGTTGGCCGTCCATCTCGCACAGAGGTTCCCGGACGCGGTGCGGGCGCTGATTCTGCTCGATCCCGCGATCGCTCTGCCGCCGGACGAGCTGCTCGAGGTGGCCGAGGCAACCGCCAAGTCCCCCGATTACACCGACGCCGACGAGGCGCGGTCGGAGAAGATCCACGGAGCGTGGGCGGACGTGCCCACCGAGTTGCTCGACCGCGAGGTCGCCGACCACCTGGTTCCCGCCGACGGCGGCAAGGTGGCGTGGCGAATGTCGATTCCGGCGATCGTTGCGACGTGGGGCGAGCTGGCTCGACCGATCGTGGTTCCCGCCGAGAGCGTCCCGACCATCGTGGTTCGGGCCATGCGTGTCGAACCTCCTTATGTCACAAACGAATTCCTCGATGCACTGCGAGAGAAGCTCGGCGAGAACCTGCGCACCGTCGAACTGGACTGCGATCACATGGTCGGCCAGGCCAAGCCGGTCGAAGTGGCCGAGCTGGTGCGATCCGTGCTCTGAATGGCACAGATCACCGAAGACCAGGTCGAGCGAGTTCGCGCATTGGTCGCGTCCATTCCGCCGGGATACGTCGCCACGTACGGGGACATCGCGGCAGCTGCAGACCTGTCGAGCCCACGCATCGTGGGATGGATCATGCGAACGGACTCCGCCGACCTACCGTGGCATCGCGTCCTCGGAGCAAGCGGCAGGCCCGCTCCGCACCTGGCCACCCGGCAGCTCGAGACGCTGCGCAGCGAGGGAGTGGCAGTCCACGACGGCAGAGTCCCGCTGAAGTCGATTCGATTCGACTTCGGGGTGCTCCCATCGCCGCTCGACTCGACCACTAACCTCGGAGGATGAACATCAGAGACGGGCTCGGGCAATTCGATCCACGCCCCACGGCGAAGTTCGCCCTGTCGAAGGCGAGCACCTTCGTCGCCTCTGCCGGACTCATCGTCGACGAGGTCTCGGGCACCCGGGTGTCGGGTCACATCGACTTGACGGACGAGCACTTCACCCCCTGGGGCGTAGTACACGGCGGGGTCTACACGACCGCCGTCGAGAGCGCCGCCAGTATCGGTGCCAGTGAAGCGGTCAAGGATCGTGGTGAGTTCGCCGTCGGCGTGCACAACGGCACCGACTTCCTGCGCGCGAGCAAAGGCGGACGCGTCGACGTTATCGCAGAACCGCTGCAGCAGGGCCGTGTTCAGCAATTGTGGCTGGTCACGATTACTGCCTCCGACAGCGGAAAGACGATTGCGCGTGGGCAGGTTCGGCTGCAGAACGTGCCTCTGCCGACATGAGAGCTCTCGAAACATGATGCAACCGGTCTGCGATGCGATCGTCCTCGCCGGCGGTCGCGGATCGAGGATGGTCGATCCCGAGCACTCACCTGCGTCGAAAGAAGTCGACAAGCCGGCTCTGACCGTCGGCGGTCGTCGCCTGGTCGACATCGCCGTGGACGCCGTATCGAACTGCCGTAGAACGGTTCTGGTGGGTCCACCACGTGACGGCGTGGCGGATCACGTCGTCCAGACTCGCGAGTCTCCTGCCGGTGGTGGACCTGTTGCTGCTCTCGCCGCAGGACTGCAATCCCTCGATGACAACGCCCGATCAGAGCACACCGCAGATCTGGTGGCCGTTGTCGCGTCGGACATTCCATTTCTCGACTCCGCCGCACTGAGGTCCCTGATCGATTCCATCGCACACTCCGAAGCAGATGCGGTATTCGCTCGCGACAGTGCGGGCCGCACGCAATTCCTGTTGGGAGTATGGCAGCAAGCAACGCTGCGATCCGCTGTGGCACAGCTCGATTCGGCCGAAGGTGTACCGATGCGCCGGATCGTTCCGGTCGATCATCAGGTCATCGCGCTACCCGGTATCGAGGACTGCGACACTCCTGCCGAGCTGCGGGCCGCTCGACTCGCCGCGCAGCCGTCACAGACGCTCGAGGTCGCCGAGGCGATGGAGCGCATCCGAAGCAGCCTCCCTCCCCTGTCGACCGCTCGAATTTCCCTGCAGCACAGTGCTGGAACCGTCCTTGCGGAACCCCTCGTGTCCCAGACCGCGCTGCCGGCAGTCGACATCTCCGCGATGGACGGTTACGCCGTCTGCGGCTCCGAGCCATGGACTCTGCGGCCCGAGATCGCTTACGCCGGAAGTGCCGATATCGCCGGACTCGTCGATGGAACGGCGGTGCGCATCGCGACCGGTGCTGCGCTGCCGCCCGGGGCGACGACGGTGGTGCGCGACGAGCACGTGACCCGCGATCCGGACGGGTCTGTGCGTCGACTGTCGAACACAGGCGAATCCGACGACACACGTCGACGCGGCGAGGACTGGCTGCCGGGCACCGAACTCGTCGCGGCCGGAACTCCGATCGATGCGGCGGTACGGTCTCTCGCCGCCAGCGCGGAAGTGTTGGACGTCACGGTGCGCGGTCCGGTTCGTGGTCGAATAGTGATCAGCGGCAACGAGATTCGATCGAGCGGTCCACTGGCTCCCGGCGAGACCAGGGACGTTCTCGGTTCGGTGTTGCCGGAGTATCTGGCGCACTGCGGCATCGCGGTCGTCGAGGTGACACTGCTCGACGACTCGGCGGCGGAGTTTCGAGACGTCCTGACTCGCACACAAGATCTGGAGGTCGTCATCGTGGTCGGAGCCACCGGTGGCGGGGCCGCCGATCAACTGCGCTCGACGCTGGCAGCACTCGACGCGGAAGCCATCGTCGGCCGGATGCGTGTTCGACCCGGCGGTTCGCAGATCACCGCGGCACTGCCGGACGGCACGGTGGTGCTCGGACTACCCGGCAACCCGCTTGCGGCCGTTGCGACCACACTGCTGACGGCACCCGCGATCGTGGACGCGCTCACCGGCAGAACGGTCCGTCCACCACGGATGGGTCTGTTGTCCAACGCCGCAGACGTTCGATTCGCCGTCCCACGCCTCGTCCCTGTCACCGTCGACGGCACGCGCTGGCGGGCCGATACCGAGGTACGCACTGCACACTTGGGCCACTTGGTCGGACGGGATGCGCTTGCACTGGTACCCGCTGAGATCACCGCCGACGAGCCGGTGACCATTCTTCCGCTGCCGCGGTGAGTGAACGAACGCCCTCGAAATAGCGGTCCACCACCAGATCGACGATTGCCGGATGGACTCCCAGCGGCTCACCGACGCCGTCTGCACCTGCGTCGGCCAGACGGTTGTGAAACAGCCCCCGCGCCAACAGATACGACGCGACGAAGATTCGGGTGTGCCCCTCGTCGCGCAGTGCCGACACCGCCTCGGCCACCGTGGGCACAGCGGTGGCCACGTATCCGACGCGTACCGGCACCCGAGCGACGTCGGCCAGCATCGCCGCGGCTCGAACGTGTTCTGCCAGCGCTCGGGGGTCGGACGACCCTGCAGCGGCGAGCACGATCGAATCGCCTGTGCGCCAACCGGAGTCGCGTAGTCGATCGAGCATGACCTCCGCGAGTACGGGGTCCGGCCCCAGAGCACGGGTGACCGCAACCGAGGCATGGGCGCTCTCCTCGATTTCTCGCGGTACGTCGGTGTGGACGTGGTAGCCCGATGCCAAAAATGCCGGTACCACGACCGCCGATCCGGGGGTGTCGCGCAGCACCTCGGCCGGGGACGGCCCGAGCACGTCGACGAATGCAACACGAGTGGCACCGATCTGCGTCGACACTGCATCGGCAAGTGCGGCGATCATCTCGACACCACGGGGGTTTCGGGTGCCGTGAGCTACCAAAACCAGAGTCGGGGTCATCAGTACTTCCCTCCTTCGACGACGGCCACACGCGCGTGCACGGCGGGCTCGTCGGAATCGCAGTCGGTTTCGGTCTCGATGTGATCGAGTGCGATCCGATACCCACGCTTGACGACGGTCTGGATCGCCTTCGGCGCGCCCAGAGAGGACCGGAGTCTGGTCATCGCTGTTTCCACCGCGTGGGTGTCACCTCCGCCACCGGGCAAGGACGCAAGCAGATCCTCCCGGGAGACGACGCGTCCAGGATTGCGAGCCAGCGTCTTCATCAATGCCATTCCGGCCGGCGACACCGGTCGCACTTCGCCGTCGACCACCACACACCGGCCACGCACACTCACTACATGCCCACCTGCGTGGAGACGACCGGTCCGCCTCGGCAACTCCTCGACGATGTGCCGCGCCAGTGCGCCCAAACGCGCTCTCGCCGGCTGCGTCGTGGCCACGTTCAGCTGTTCGAGGGGTGCCGCCGTCACCGGCCCCACGCAGACCGGAAGTACCCGCGTGCGCATCGACTGCAGCAGGGGTTCGAGGACCCCGTTCTCGTCGGCGCGCATGAGCATCGACGCCACCGCGGGTGCCGAGGTGAAGCTGACAGCGTCGAGATCGCCGACAACGACGGCTTCGATCATGCGGTCCATCGGGCCCTGCTCGTCGGGGGCCGTCCATCGATACACCGGTACCGGAACCACTTCGGCTCCCGCACAGCGCAGTACCTCGCAGAAGTCCGGGATCGGCTCCCACTCGGTTGTCGCGCCGTGCAGTTGCACGGCAATACGTTTGCCTTCGACCCCTTCGGCAAGTAAGTGCTCGAGCACCTCCGCGGAGGATTCGGAGGCGGGCGACCATTCCTCGCGGAGATCGGCGGCCCTGATCGCACCGGTGGCCTTCGGGCCGCGGGCCAGCAACCGGGACGCCCCGAGCGCCGATCCGAGTTCTTCTGCCCGCCCCCATCCGTCTGCGGCCTCGATCCAGCCCCGGAATCCTATTCCCGTTGTGGCAACGGTAATTTCGGGTGGATGCGCGATGATCGCGGCGGTCACGCGTTCCAGCTCGGCATCGTCCGCGAGCGGGATGATGCGGATCGCGGCGGCATGCATCACGGTTGCACCCCGCCGCTCGAGCAGAGTTGCGAACTCCTCGGCCCGACGCGATGCCGTGATCCCGACGGTGAACCCGGCCAGGGGCGTTCCTGCCCCGGCGATTTCGCTCACGTAGAGCCGCCGCGGACGAGCACGACACCCTCGACGCACGAGACCTCGAAGGATCCGAGACCGACCTCCGTATCGTCGAGGCAGCGCCCGTCGACCAACGAGAAGACCTGCTTGAGCAACGGCGATGCGACCGTGGGCTCGCCCCCGCGGTCTCCCACGAGGCCGCGCGACATCACCGCGGCGCGCCCGTACGGATCGATGTTGCCCACCGCGAACAGTCGTCCGTCGTCGAGCAGAAACAGCGCCGCTTGGGTGCCGCCGCGCAGGAGCACCGCTACCCCGCGCCCCGGAATCAGCGCGTCCAGTGTGCAGGCCGGGGTCCAACTACGTGCAATGTCGTTCGGTACCGCTGTACGTGAGTCGATGACAGTCATGGCGTACCTCCTGGTCAGCTATTCCACGTTGTCTGTGTTTCTGGCCCGTTAAGTCGCGATTACTCACCTGTGCACATGCGCTCAGTTTTGTGACCTGCCGGTTGTCAGGACCTCGTCGGCGGCCTACGCCCCGACTCGCGGCATTCCCATCAACACCGGGACCTTGCGGGCTCCGGACTCGTCGAACGCGATGGTGGGATCGGCCTCGCTCGGGGCATTGACGAACGAGACGAATCGACCGAGCTTCTCGTCGTCCTCGAGCACGCCTGCCCACTCGTCCTTGTAGCCGGCGACGTGTCGCTCCATGTCGGCTTCGAGCTCGGCACCGATGCCGAGGCTGTCGTCGACCACGACGGCTCTGAGATGATCGAGTCCCCCGTCGAGCGACTCGAGCCACGGCGCGGTCCGCTGCAGTCGATCTGCAGTGCGGACGTAGAACATCAAGTAGCGGTCGATGAAGCTGACCAGTGTGGCGTCGTCGAGGTTGGAGGCGAGCAACTGAGCATGCTTGGGTGACTGTCCACCGTTTCCGCCGACATAGAGGTTCCAACCACCCTCCGTGGCGATGATTCCGACATCCTTGCCTCGGGCCTCCGCGCACTCGCGCGCACAGCCCGAGACCCCGAACTTGATCTTGTGCGGGGACCTCAGCCCTCGATAGCGGTTCTCGAGGTCGACGGCCATCCCCACCGAATCCTGCACCCCGTACCGGCACCAGCTGGAGCCGACACAGCTCTTCACCGTGCGCAGCGACTTCCCGTATGCCTGACCCGATTCCATGCCTGCATCGACGAGGCGCTTCCAGATCGCAGGCAGCTGCTCGACGCGGGCACCGAACATATCGATGCGCTGCCCGCCCGTCACCTTGGTGTACAGCCCGAAATCGCGAGCGACCTCGCCGATGACGATGAGCTGCTCGGGCGTGCACTCACCACCGGGCATCCGCGGGACCACCGAGTACGTGCCGTTCTTCTGGATGTTGGCCAGGAAGTGATCGTTGGTGTCCTGTAGCGAGGCCTGCTCGCCGTCCAGAATGTGATCGGAGGACGTCGATGCGAGGATCGACGCGACAACGGGCTTGCAGATGTCGCAGCCGGTTCCATTGCCGTACTTGGCGATCAGTGACGAGAAGGTGCGGGTATTCGTGGCCCTTACGATCTCGAACAGCTCGGCCCTCGACTGAGAGAAGTGCTCGCACAACGACTTGGAGAGCACCACCCCGGATGCCGCCAGCAACGACTTGATCGACGGTAGACATCCACCGCAGGTCGTACCTGCAGTGGTGCAACTCTTCACCGCCGCGAGGTCGCAGGCTCCGTCGGCGATCGCCGAGCAGATGGCACCCTTGCTCACGCCGTTGCAGGAGCAGATCTCGGCGTCGTCGGGCAGCGCACCGATACCGACCTGTTCTGCCACTGGCGAGATCAGCGCTCCGGGGTCGCCGGGCAATTCTCGTCCGACGAGCGGACGCAGCAGCGAATACGCGGAGGCGTCGCCGACGAGAATGCCGCCGAGAAGGGTCTTCGCGTCGTCGGTCACGACGAGCTTGGCGTACGTTCCCTTGGGCGCATCGCTGAACACCACTTCGAGTGCCCCCGGGGTGGCCGCCATCGCGTCGCCGAAGCTCGCGACATCGACGCCCATGAGCTTGAGTTTGGTGGACATGTCGGCACCGGGGAATTGTGCTGCGCCGCCGAGCAATCGGTCGGCCACGACCTCGGCCGTCGAATATCCGGGGGCGACCAGGCCGTAGCACCGACCCTCGACCGCGGCACATTCACCGATCGCGTAGACGGCGGGATCGGATGTAGTGCAACCGATGTCGACCATGATGCCGCCGCGCTCGCCGACCTCGAGACCACTCTCGCGGGCCAGCCGATCCTGGGGACGCACACCGGCGGAGAACACCAACAGCGCGGCGTCGATGATGGTGCCGTCGCTCAGCTCGACAGCCAAGCCGGCGCTGTCGTTCTCGGTGATGGACGACGTACCCACTCCCACATGAACGTTCAATCCGAGCTCGGTGACCAGACGAGCCAACAGCGCGCCTCCGCCTTCGTCCACCTGCAGCGGCATCAACCGAGGAGCGAACTCGATGACGTGTGGCGTCATGCCCATCTTCTGCAGCGCATTCGCGGCTTCGAGACCGAGCAATCCGCCGCCGACGACGACGCCCACGGCACCCGGTCCCGCCGCGTCGGCCCGCGCTCGAATCTTGTCCAGGTCGTCGAGGGTGCGGTAGACGAAGCAGGCCGGGAGGTCGTGCCCGGGGATCGGAGGCACGAACGGATATGACCCGGTAGCGAGCACGAGCGCGTCGTACTCGACCGTGTCCCCCGCGGAAGTGACGACGGTGCGGTGGTCACGGTCGATGCGATCGGCCCGCACTCCGGTACGCATCTCGACGAGTGTGTCGCCGGGATAGTCGTTTCCCGCCAACGCCAGTTCCTTGTGGTCCCAGGCGCCGACGTAGGACGACAGACCGACTCGGTCGTACGCGGCAAGGGCCTCCTCGCAGAGCACCGTCACCTTCCACTCGGACGCATCGTCGCGCGCACGCAACGCCTCGACGAATCGGTGTCCGACCATTCCGTGACCTACCACTACCGCGTTCTTCATTGCGGGTCCTTCCGATATTCGTTGCCGTGCAGAGTGTTTCGAGTGCGCCTGCAATGGGGCGTCAGACGGCTACCGGTGCGTCGGCGTCGGCAGAGTTGGTTTTGCGCAGGTAGATCGCCCAGGTGACGATCGCGCACACGATGTAGAAGCCGAGGAACACCCAGAACGCGGTGGTCGCGGACTTTGCAGTGCCGGAGTACGACGCCCGCAGAACCAAGTTGATTCCGACGCCGCCGAGAGCTCCGATCGCACCGGCAATGCCGATGAGGGCTCCGGACATCTTGCGCGACCAGTGTTGCTGCTCGTCGACCGTCATTCCCTGCAGCTCAGACGATTTCGCAGCGAAGATGGCAGGAATCATCTTGTAGACCGACCCGTTACCCAAGCCCGAGAGCAAGAAGAGCGCGATGAATCCGATGACGAAGAGCACCATGACCGTGCCGCTGGCAGCCCCAGGCGTCGAATCGTCCCAGGTGCCGGCCGCTACCAGAATTCCTGTGGAGAAGGTCATGGCCACGAACGTGTACAGGGTGATCTTGCCGCCGCCGATCTTGTCGGCAAGCTTGCCGCCGAACGGCCGCGACAGCGATCCCAGCAAGGGACCGAGAAAGGCGATCTGAGCGGCCTGCAGCGAAGCCTGCGCTTGCAGCGCGGGGGTTGCCGGGGCCCCGTCGGTGAGTCCGGCGAGGAAGTTGATCTGCAACACCTGACCGAACGCGAAACTGAAGCCGATGAACGACCCGAAGGTTCCGATGTAGAGGAAGGCGATCCACCACGCATCGGAGAACTTCAGCACGTCGATCATGGAGCGGCCGTTGGTCTTCTGGTTGTCGAGGTTGTCCATGTACAACGCGGCACCGACGGCGGCGATCGCGATGAACACGAGGTACACGGCACAGACGATCTCGGGTGCGGTGTTGCCGATGGTAGCGATGACCAACAAGCCGATGAGCTGGATGACGGGGACACCGATGTTGCCGCCGCCCGCGTTGAGACCGAGCGCCCATCCCTTTTCACGCTGGGGATAGAACGCATTGATGTTTGTCATGGAGGATGCGAAGTTGCCGCCGCCGAGGCCGGCGAACGCCGCCACGATGATGTACGTGGTGTACGACGCCGGATTGAGCATGAAGTACATCGTCAACACGGTGGGGATCAGCAGCACCAAGGCGCTGAAGATGGTCCAGTTACGCCCACCGAACTTGGCGGTGGCGAAGGTGTACGGAATCCGCAGGATGGCACCGACGAGAGTGGGGACGGCCACGAGAAAGAATTTTCCCGCCGCGTCGATGCCGTAGACCGACAGCGGCATGAACAGCACCATCACCGACCAGATGGACCAGATCGAGAACCCGACGTGCTCGGCGATGACCGACCAGATCAGGTTGCGCTTGGCAATCTGCTTGCCACCGGCCTCCCAGGCCTCGACGTCCTCGGAATTCCAGTGCGCAATGTGATGGTTCACGGAAACCGGAACGGTTCCGGGGGGAACGGACGCGGTGGTCGCTGAGTCGGCGTCTGCCGAAGCGCTACGAGAAAGGCTGGTCACGGGTGGCCTCCTGATCGGTGTGTGGACCGAACATAGAAAAGCCATGTTGCCGCGGCGCTGCCTGCGGTGACTCGCTGATTAACTTGGTCTCACGCGCGGTTGCGGACGAACGTGAGATGAAGCATCAACGGCCGGGACGGGTCACCAGGTGTCTTCGAGCATTCTCGGTCGACAGCACAGGAATCCTCCGACCAGGAGAACAGCCACACATCCGGTCAGCAGAGCCAACGGCAGACCCCATCCACCGGATGCGGTGTGCAACACACCGAACAGGATCGGTCCGGTCGAGGACACCACATAACCCAGCCCCTGGGTGAACCCCGACAACGAGGACGAACCCACCGCAGAACGGGTTCTGAGGTTGATCAGCGTCAGCGACATCGGAAAAGTCATCGTGCCGAGCCCTATCAGGCACACCCACAGCACGGTTCCGGCCGAAGGGGACCAGTGCAGACCGGAGAAGCCGCCGAAATAGCAGACCGCGGCGACGACGACGAGGCCGAACGGATTGCGCATCTTCGCGCAGAGAGTCGGAGTAGCCAACGACGTGACCAAGCCCATCGCGCCGAAAGCGGCGACCGAAGCGCCGGCCAACCCTTCACCGATTCCCGAGTCGATCAGCAGTGTCGGCAGCCAGGTGAGCATCGAGTACGTGATCAGCGACGTCATCGCAAACATCATCACCATCCCCCACGCCAGCGGGGACCGGTGGATTCGACCGGCCGGTTCGACATGGACCGCCGCCGATCCGGCCTCGCCCGACACGTCGTCTGCGTCGCGGCCGCGTCGGGCCACCACCACTCCGAGCCACGGCAATGCCGCGGCCAGTCCGACGACAGCCCAGACGCCGATGGACACGCGCCAACCATGAGCGTCGGCCACAGGCACGGCCAGCAGAGGCGGAACCATGGTGCTGACCTGCATGACACAGATGTAGATGGTGCTGACCAACGCGAGTCGATCCGAGAAGTACCGCTTCACCAGAGGCGGGATGACGACATTCCCGATCCCCATGCCCGCGAGGGCGATTGCGGACAGCACGAGCAACGAGACGGTGTTCGGTGCAAACGCCCGAGTGGCCATACCGAGGGTGGTGAGTCCCATGGCCAGCAGCGCAGCTCGCTCGAGGCCGGTGCGCTTGGCGAGAAACGGCGTCGCCAATCCGAACACGGCGAACATCGCCGGCGGCAACATACCGACGACGCCGATCACCGTGGAGCCGAAGTGGAGGTCGGTGCCGATCCTGCCGAACAGCGGACTGATCGACGTCACCGCAGCGCGCAACGTCAGGGCAGAAAGGACGATGGCGGCGAACACCAATATGCGGCCGCGGACGAGCGAAATGCCGGTCGGGGTGGTCTCGGACACGGTTGGCGCACTCACCACGTAATCATAGGATGACCGGATCATCGGGTGCAAAGCATTACTATCGACGGCAAAACATTCACAGCCCGAGGAGCCCACGTGCGGCAGGTCCAGCGATCGAGCCTGATCACCCAGGTCACCGCTCAGCTGCGCGACGAGATCACGTCGCGGAGATGGCCGGTGGGCACCCGCATCCCCACCGAGCCGGAACTCTGCGAAATCACCGGCACCGGTCGAAACACCGTTCGCGAAGCGGTCCAGGCTCTCGTACACGCCGGCATGGTCGAGCGAAGGCAGGGTTCGGGCACGTTCGTCATGACCTGCTCGGACGTCGGCGGCACCCTGGGTAAGTACTTCTCCGATGCCCGGCACCGTGACGTCACCGAACTCCGCGAGACACTCGAAGTCACTGCGGCCGCGCTCGCCGCGGATCGACGCGACCACGAAGATATACGAGTCATGCTGAGCGCACTCGAGGATCGCAACGCGGCGTGGTCGAACGAGGCTCCTCTCGCGGACGCCGTCCGGATCGACGCGCAGCTGCATCGCGCCATCGTCGCAGCAAGCCACAACGCTATCTATCTGGAGTTCTACGACTCGCTGCTTCCGGTCATCCACGAGGCGATGACGGATCATTTCCTCGACCACGACGACGACTACGTGGCCGAGCACACCGCGCTGGTCGAGGCAGTCATCGACGGTGACGCCGCTCGAGCGACGGATGCTGCCCGATCACTGTTCCACGAACTGTCCGAACAACCGGCCGGCGCAGCGGAATTCACAGAATGAGGCGCACCAGGTCCGCTGTTCGAGCCAGACCAGGAAAGGCCTCCGACGTCGAACGCGGATGAAGCGCGTGAACGGCGAGACGAAACATCAACGCGCGCAGCAACATCTGTGGCCACTCGGGTAGATCGTCCCAGCGACCCACCAAGCCGTCGTCGGCGTCCCCCCAGGACAGCGCATCCACCACCGCCACGCCGGCAGCCCACGGTGCCGGCCGCCAATACGGGGTGATGTCGCTTATTCCGGGTGCGTCGCTGCCCGAGAACAGCACCGTTCCGAACAGGTCACCGTGTACCAGTTGATCCGGCGACTCGACGGGTTTGCGCAGTGTCGCAAGTTGTTTGACCAATTCGAGACTGCTTTTGCCGTCACTGGAGGACGGCTCGGGTGCGCCTGCACCGCGCGCCGACCGGAGCGGGACGGCTTCCCACGCGGCTCTGTCGGCCGCGACGAACACGTCCACATCCGCCCACGGCGCAACGGGTGGCTGAACCAAGAAGCGAGGACGCTCGAGTTGCGCCGTCGCCGAGTGCAGACGCAACGACAACGAGACCACCTCGTCGTGCCGGGGCTCGGGTTCGCCGGCGACGAACGTGTCTGCACGCCAGCCAGACACGACGTACCGACCGTCGGTGGACCGAACAGGGCGAGCGAGACGAACTCCGTCGACCGTCAACGTCTCACGCACCTTGGCCGACCAGGCTGCGCGGGCGTGGTCTGCTACCGGAGACAGCACGACATCACCCAAACGCCACCCTCCGTCCCAGTCCGCTCCGAGGGGTGCCGGCTCGACATCGCGCAGCCCGAACGTAGAGATCACGTGCTGAGGGGGTTCGACAGAGCTCACGCTGGCCACGCTACCGCCGATCGCTGCGCCACTGCGGACGACGCGCACACGCGCACCGCCTCAGTAGATAGGCAAACCGGGGTCGATTTGCTTGGCCCACTCCACTATTCCGCCTTGCAGATGGGACGCGTCGGAAAAACCGGCACCGACCACTGCATCGAGCACCTCTGCGGACCTGATACCGGTTTTGCAGTAGAGCACGATCGGCACGTGCTGCGGCAGCTCGGCCATGGCCGCACCGGAGAGGATTCGATCCTTGGGAATCAGGCGTGCGCCGTCGATGCGAACGATGTCCCACTCGACCGGTTCACGCACGTCGATCAGAGCTACCTCGCGCCCGGACTCCATCATCGCCCGCAGCTGCACAGGAGTAACTACCTCGCCGGCGGGTTCGGCAGCCGAGACAACTCCGCAGAATGCCTCGTAGTCGATCAACTCGGTGATCGGAGTTCGATGCGGATCGCGGGTCAACCGCACCGTTCTGTAGTTCATCGCCAGTGCGTCGTAGATCATCAATCGACCCAACAGCGTCTCGCCGATTCCGGTGATCAACTTGATGGCCTCGGTCACCATAATCGAACCGATCGAAGCGCACAGCACTCCCAGTACGCCACCTTCTGCACACGACGGCACCATTCCCGGCGGCGGAGCCTCGGGGTACAGGTCGCGATAGTTGATACCGACTCCCCCAGGCGCTGCATCCCAGAACACCGACACCTGGCCTTCGAACCGATAGATCGAACCCCACACGTACGGGATGCCCACCAGCGCGGCCGCGTCGTTCACGAGGTATCGAGTAGCGAAGTTGTCGGTTCCATCGAGCACGAGGTCGTAGTGCGCGAACAGCTCGACCGCGTTGGACGAGTCGAGCCGAACACGGTGCAGCGTCACCTCGACTCCGTCGTTGAGCTCGAGTATCGAGTCCCTGGCACTGTCGGCTTTCGAACGACCCACGTCGGATCGGCCGTGGATGATCTGTCGTTGCAAGTTGGACAGTTCGACCTCGTCGAATTCGACGATTCCCAGAGTCCCGACACCAGCGGCTGCCAGATAGAGCAATGCAGGTGAACCCAGTCCCCCGGCACCGATGACGAGTACACGGGCGTTGCGCAGGCGCTTCTGACCATCCATGCCCACGCTGGGAATGATCAGATGACGGCTGTATCGCGCGACGTCCTCGGGCGTCAGCTCGCCCGCAGGTTCGACCAGCGGCGGTAGGTGGACCACGGTGCAGCGACGCTCCTCGACTCGACACGACGGCCGGTGATCCCGATCGCCGTGTTCGAATCTAATCCCCGGCTACGCCGAAACCCAGCCGATTCACGCTCGCGGGTACGGCCACGGATTGAATCGACATGTCTTGCCGTCCATGGGTACGACGCCTTCCGGATCCAAGCGCGCGATGTCGTCGTTGGACGTGCCGAAGGTCTGTTGCATCATCACCGGTGCCAGGCCACCGTCGGCCTCGCACGGCTGATGCTGCTGGTAGCCGATTGCGTGGCCGACCTCGTGGTTGATCTGATACTGGCGGTACGAACCGATGTCGCCCTGGAACGAGATCGCTCCGCGAACCCATCTCGGCTCGTTCAGAACGACTCGTTCGATGCCCGGGTTGTAGCAGGAGACCTCGAGTTGAATGTCGTAACCGCACGCCTGCCGGATCGACATCTGCGACGTCAGAGAGATCCTGAAATCGGGGTCACCCTGATCGATTCGCCGAAACGCGAATCGCGGGTCGTTCGTCCAACTCTTGGGATTGGCGAGCGTCTGGTCCACCAGACGGCCGAACGACTCGTCGCCGCCGAATCCGACCGTGTCGACACCGTCCTCCACCTCGACCGTGTACGTGAACACCCGCTCGGTCCCCTGGCCCACCTGTTCGGTGGAACCGGCCACGGTGTGCCACGTTCCGGCACCTTGGACCGCGAAGGGGCCGCCGTCCGGTAGTTCACCCGAGGAGATCGACGATGCGAAATTGCCGTCCGCCTGTGGCGGGACACCGATGACTCCGGTCCCCGACGTCGTATCGGAGCTCAGAGTGCCGAACCCGGGATCGGCGTTGGTGGACTGCGCAACGTTGCCGGTGACCGGGTCGCCGGTGCGCACGGCGTCGAAAATCACGAGCGCAGTGACCACGATCAGGATGGGGACCGCATATGCCCGCCAGCCGTACGTCGAGGCGAACTTTCCGATCTTGCTCTGTTTGCGGACGTCGCGGTCAGGTCGTGGCGTGCGTTGCTTTACTTCACGCTGCGTCGGATCCCACTGCGCGCGCAGTGGTTGATGAGATCCGCGGCTACCCACCGTGCGTGGAAAATCGTCCGACCGATCGTCGTACTCGTCGTCGACGCCGCCCGACTGCACACCACCGCGAGTACGCGGCCCGCCTCGGTCAGTCACTCGATCACGATCTCACAATCCTCACCGCTCGCCGTTCGGCACGCCGACAACGAGACTGGAACTATCGGGTTCTCGGTACGGAAACATCGTACAAACAAACCGTCGGACGTGATCCGACTTCGACGCAATTCGCGTCCGGTCCCCCAGGATCCCGACCGTGCGGGACGCCACGCGTATCGTTGCCCGTGATCTGCGCTACGAGTGATCCGAACCGATGGCCACCCGCCGGAAGTTCACGACGGATCGCTCGCTGTCGAACCAAGACGAGCGCAGTCGGCGACGCGGATGGGAACGGAACTGATGACAGATCTCGACGACCGGAGGTCCTCGGACCGGCCGGCGACCACCGGCAATCGACGCAGCGCACGGCTGCCGCGCGATGCCCGTCGGGCGCAGCTGCTCGCCGCTGCGAGCGAAATATTCGTGACTCGCGGATATCACGCGTCCGGAATGGACGAGATCGCCGAATGCGCGGGTGTCAGCAAACCGGTCCTGTATCAGCACTTCCCCGGAAAGCTCGAGCTCTACCTGGCGGTACTGCAGAGCTACGTCGACACGCTGATCGCGGGCGTTCGCCAGGCCCTTCGCTCGACCACCGACAACCGACAGCGCGTACGCGCCGCGGTGCTGGCGTTCTACGACTTCGTAGATACCGACACTCAGGGCTTCCGGCTGGTGTTCGAGTCCGATCTGATGGGCGACCCTCAGGTCAACTCACGCGTCGAGCAGGCGACCGAAGCGTGTGTCGACGCCGTCTTCGATCTGGTCGCTCACGACTCCGGACTCGATCCGTACCGGGCACGGGTGCTCGCCGTCGGTCTGGTCGGAGCGAGCCAGTTCACCGCCCGATACTGGCTGGAAGCCGACCGGCCCATATCGAAGGAAGACGCGGTCGACACCACCGTGTCGCTGGCCTGGGGCGGTCTGTCCCACGTGCCGTTGCAAGCCCCGTAGAAATTTCTGTTCGCTTACACCACACGCCCCTCACTCGACGTCGAGTGAGGGGCGTGTGGTGTATCCCGGCGGTCTCAGGAGGTCGCGAATCCGACCTTCCGAGCATCGGACGGACCGATCTCGACGTACGACACCTTGGCGGCCTGGATCAAGTACTTGCGTCCCTTCTCGTCCTCCAACGACAGCACTCCGTCCTTACCGGCGAAAGCGGTCGATACGAGCGCTTCGACCTCGGCCGGGGACTGCGTGCTGTTCACGACGAGCTCACGGGAACTCTCCGAAACACCGATCTTGACCTCCACGGTCAACCTCCGAACTCTCGACAACTCTGCTCACGCCAGGCTAGTGCAGCGGGGTCGGCCCAGCCGCCCGACGCCCTGTGCTGTCAGCGAACACGGACCTGAGCGGTCATCCAGCACCGGAGTGGAAGGTGTCAGTCCAGCCCGAGCGAGGACATTCGCTCCGAGTGCTGTTCCTGCATCCGATCGAACAGTGCGACCACCCCGTTGAGGTCGCCCGAGGCGGTGATGACGAGATCGGTCAACGACTCGCGTTGTGCGAGCACGAACTGCGCCTGGGTGATGGCTTCGCCGAGCAGACGGCGACCCCACAGCATCAGCCGCGCCTTGTCCTGCGAGCTCGCCCGAACCCGCTCGGATACTTCGTGGACGACGAACTCCGAATGTCCGGTCTCGGCCAGCACGTCGCGCACGATCTCCGCGACGTCGGGATCGAGGGTGTGCGCGATCTGACGGTAGAAGTCCGCTGCGATTCCGTCACCCACGTAGGCCTTGACCAGGGACTCCAGCCACGTCGAGGGGGTGGTGGATGCGTGATATTCGTCCAGAGCACGCACGAACGGAGCCATCGAGGCGTACACGTCGAGACCCCGAACGGACAACGCTCGTTCGAGTGTTTCGAAGTGGCTCATCTCCGCCGCCGCCATGCTGGCCAGAGCCACGCGACCCTCCATCGACGGAGCCATTCGCGCATCCTCGGCCAGGCGATAGAAAGCCGAGATCTCGCCGTAGGCGAGGACTGCGAACAAGTCCGGAACTCCCGGGTGATCGTGCGCGATGGCCGGCTCGGCCGGCTCGACGAGCGTGGTGGATGCATCTACGGACGACGACGACTCCGGCGAGTGAGCTCCCATGGGTGGCAATCGTAGTCCCGCGCGCCACACCCCGCCTCGGCACGCGTCGTACCTGCCGTGACCGGCCGACGATGGTGAATTCGGTTCGGCAAGCTACCATGGTGCTCGATCGTCGCTCGCGGACCGATGGAACGGACCGAAGAACACGTGACGGTCATCGATAATGTGTGCGCACCTGATCCGGGTCGCCTCGACAGCTTCGCCGCAGCGGACATCGCAGTCCGTGGCCGCGCTGAGGCTGACGGCGACATCACATCGGATTGAGGGCATCGACTTCGGCCGGCAATAGGCCTGTGCCCTTCCTTGTGCGCGCGTTCGAACACGAGGAAGGCCAGTCCCCTGAGCAAGATAGTCATCGACCAAGAATCCGAGACCGGCGACACGACGTTGTCGGCCCAGCTGGACGACACCCACGTACCTCCCACGTTCGCGGAACTGAACGTCGACGCAGCCATCGTTCGCGCTCTGTCCGAGATGGGAATCGAGCGCACCTTCGCCATCCAGGAGCTGACGCTGCCGCTCGCCATCGCGGGCGACGACCTCATCGGTCAGGCTCGTACCGGCATGGGCAAGACGTTCGGCTTCGGTGTTCCACTGCTGCACCGGCTCGCCACCGAGAACTCCGGTACCTCACCGCTCGACGGCACCCCACGTGCTCTGATCATCGTTCCGACCCGTGAACTGTGCGTCCAGGTCAGCTCCGACCTCGAGAACGCCTCGAAGTACCTCAGCGGTGCCAACGGCCCCGTCAAGGTGCTCTCCATCTACGGTGGCCGCCCGTACGAGGCTCAGATCAGCGCGCTGCAGAACGGGGTCGATGTCGTCGTCGGAACTCCCGGTCGTCTGCTCGATCTCGCCAAGCAGAATCACCTGATCCTCGGCAAGGTCGGCGTGCTGGTTCTCGACGAAGCCGACGAGATGCTCGACCTCGGGTTCCTGCCCGACATCGAACGCATCCTGGGCATGGTCCCCGACAAGCGTCAGACGATGCTGTTCTCCGCCACGATGCCCGGCCCGATCATCACGCTGGCTCGCACGTTCCTGACGCAGCCGACGCACATCCGGGCCGAGGAAGCGGAGTCGTCCGCCGTCCACGACCGCACCGCTCAGCACGTCTACCGGGCGCACGCACTCGACAAGGTCGAGATGGTCGCCAAGGTCCTCAAGGCCGAGGGTCGCGGCGCGACGATGGTGTTCACTCGTACCAAGCGCACCGCCCAGAAGGTCGCCGACGAGCTGGCCGAGCGCGGCTACTCGGTCGGTGCCGTGCACGGTGACCTCGGTCAGGTCCAGCGCGAGAAGGCTCTCAAGGCGTTCCGCACCGGCAAGATCGACGTCCTCGTCGCCACCGATGTCGCAGCACGCGGAATCGACATCGACGACGTCACCCACGTCATCAACTACCAGTGCCCCGAGGACGAGAAGACATACGTGCACCGCATCGGTCGCACCGGCCGTGCCGGACGCACCGGCATCGCAGTCACTCTGGTCGACTGGGACGACATCCCCCGCTGGCAGCTGATCGACAAGGCGCTCGATCTCGGTATGCCGGATCCGGTCGAGACGTACTCGAGCTCACCGCACCTGTTCACCGACCTCGGTATCGCCACCGACGCCACCGGCACCGTACGCACAGCGCCCTCGCGTGCCCCGGAGAAGGTGGAGGAAGACGGCGAGACCGCTGCGGGAGCTCCTGCCACCGACGCGTCGTCGGCGACCAAGCCCCGCCGCTCACGCAGTCGCCGTCGCACTCGCGCAGGGCAGGGCGGCGACAACACCACAGGCTCCGCCTCGGCGTCGAACGATTCCGACTCTGCCGCCACTTCAGTTGTTGGACAAGCCGATACGGCCGATGCGGCATCCGCAGACACGGCCACCAAGACTGCCCCACGCCGCCGCAGGCGCCGTCGCTCCAGCGGATCCTCGGCCGATGCCGGACCGTCGACTGCGGGCGCTTCGGAATAGTCTTCCTTCGTGTTGGCTCCAGAACGTCGGACAAGAAACGACCTCGTCGTCGCCGCCGTCATTGCAGTGGTGGTGGTCGTGGCCGCGAGCGTTGCCTGGTTGACCGGCGACGCCCGCGGTACCACGTCGGTGTCGGCAGCGGAGCCGCTACCTCTGCCGGAACCGGCCGCATCGGTACCCACCGCGCTGATCGAGCTGTGGCGTGCGCCGAGCGCAGCAACGGACTCGACGCGTACCCCGGCTCCCGTCGTCGCGGGATCCACGGTGGTGACTGCCGACGGCGGCTCCGTCCTCGGCCGCGATCCGCGGTCGGGTGAACAGTCTTGGTCGTACACGCGCGATCTCCCGCTGTGCTCGGTGGTCGCAGCATGGAACACCGCAATCGCGGTCTACCGTGACGACCGCGGTTGCTCCCAGGTGACCGAACTCGACGGATCCACAGGACAGCGCAAGGCGCAGCGCACGTCCGATGCCGACGATGCGGTTCGCCTGTCGTCCGACGGCACCTACGTGACGTCGAGGGGCAACACCCGCATGGAGCTGTGGCGATCGGACATGGTGCGCACCCTCGAATACGGTCGCGTCGATGCCCCGGTCAATCCGGGCAGTCAGCCGAGAACCGGGTGCACGCTGCTGTCCTCGGCGTCGACGAACTCGCGGACCGCCGTGCTGGAGCAATGCCCGGGCGAAGCTGCTGCGCGCTTGTCTCTGATCAACCCTGCTCCCAAGGACGCGAATGAACCCGAGGAGTACGGGTCGACGGTGGTGCCCGAGCTCGTTCCCGGGCCCGATTCTGCTAGTGCCGGACATATCATTGCCGTCACCGAAAGCGTTGTAGCGCTTTATCTTCCAGCCGAGAACGGCGCACCCGATCGGGTGGGACTGTACGACAACTCGGCGTCGCGGATATCCGAATTCGACCTGGCTTCGTCTGTGTCCCCCGAGCAGGAGTCACCCAATCTGCCTGCAACGAAGGCAGGTTCGGTGTTCACCTGGTTCACCGGTGCCGGGGTGCAGGCGCTCGATATTACCGGCTTGTCCCCCGTGTGGTCCATCCCCGGGGCCCTCGGAAGCGGCACCGTCATGGCCGGCCGGCTCATCGTCCCCGTACCCGACGGTATCGCGGTGGTCGATCTCGCCACCGGCGTGTCGATCGACGACATACCCGTCGACCGGGGCGACTACGTCGGTCCGGTGCAGACGTCGGTGATCGGCGATGTGATCGTCGAGCAGCGCGGCGACGACCTGGTCGCGCTGGGCTGATCAGGCCGTCGTACTACCGGTGCTACAAGGCTGGATTCGGTGCTACGAGGCTGGATCGTAGGTCTTCAGCTCGGCTCCGTCGTTCCAGTGCGCCAGGAGGTTCTCGGCCAGTTCTCGATACGCCTGCGCGCCCTTGTTCTTTCGTCCCGACAGTACGGTCGCGCCCGACGCGCTCGCCTCGGCGAAGCGAACGGTCCGCGGGATCGGCGGCGCGAGGACCAGGAGCGAGTATCGGTCGGAGACATCACCGAGTACGTCCCTGCTGTGGGTGGTTCGAGCATCGAACAACGTGGGGAGCGCACCGAGCAACGTCAGGTCGGGGTTGGTGATCTGCTGAACCTCGGACACCGTTCGCAACAGCTGACCCACTCCCCGATGGGCGAGTGTTTCGCACTGCAGAGGTACCAACACCGACTGCGCGGCGGTGAGGCCGTTGAGAGTCAGCACCCCCAGTGACGGCGGGCAATCGATGACGACGACATCGAAGTCGTCGAGTATGGGAGCGAGCGCACGCTTCAGTGCGAATTCGCGACCCGCCCGCATCAGCAGCAGCGCCTCGGCACCGGCGAGATCGATCGTGGCCGGCAACAGGACGATTCCCTCCGCCGTTTCGATCAGCACATCCTCCACCTTGGCGTCCCCGGTCAAAACCTCGTGTACCGAGGATTCGAGCTTGTCGGGGTTGTGCCCCAGAGAGAACGTCAAACAGCCCTGCGGGTCGAGGTCGACCACCAGGACACGTCGGTCGAGCGCGTGGAGCGCTGCTGCGAGCGAGGCCACCGTGGTGGTCTTGGCCACGCCGCCCTTCTGATTCGCTACCGCAAGAATTGTCGTCACGGCTTCGATCCTTGCGTACATTCCGCGGATCAGCGAGAGTTCGACATCTCTCGGGCGCGTCAGTGCACGACGATCGGTGCCGCCGCCCCCTCGCTCACGTGCTTGGTTCGGGGCAGAAAGAACGCGGGAACGAACGTGGCAACGATGAGAACCAGGGCAACCGTGAAGGTGGTACCGAAGGCTCTGGCCGAGATGTCGAACGCTTCGACCTGGTCGGTGGCGGTCAGTGCGGGCTTCTGTTGAGCTGTCAGCACCACCGACATCAGGGCCGTACCGATCGAGCCGGCGGCCTGCTGAACGATGTTCATCAAGGTGGAGCCGCGAGCGACGGTGTCGTTGGTCAATGTCTGCAGAGCCGCCGTCATGATCGGCATCATCGTCGAACCGAGTCCGAGTCCCATGACGAACAGAGCGCCGATCAGCAGTGTGTAGGACGTACTGGTGCCTACCTGTGTGAACACCGCCATGCCCGCAGTGATGAGCACCATGCCCGCGAGCACGATTCTGCCGGGACCGGTTCTGTCGGCGATCACCCCCGCGATCGGCATCGCGATCATCGCGCCGATGCCCTGCGGGGCGAGCAGGAGCCCAGCCGACAGAGTCGATTCTCCGCGCAGCAGGAAGTAACTGGGGAACAGCAGGCCCGCGCCCATGAAGGCCACCATGAACAGCGTCGTGGTGATCACGGCTACGGACAGCGATCGGTTCCTGAACAGGCGCAAATCGATCAACGGGTGCTCCACCCGGAGTGCATGGAAGACGAACAGGACGATCAACACCAGGCCGACGAGGACCGGAGCCAGCACTTTCACAGCGAGGACGGTTTCCGTCTCGACGACCGAGGACGCGCCGTAGAGAAACAGTGCCAGACCGGGCGAGAGCATCAGCATGCCGCGAAAGTCGAAGGATTCGGACGGAGTCGGGTTGTCCTTGGGGAAGATGGCCACCGCGGCAATCAGCGCAACGATGCCGATCGGCAGGTTGATGAGGAAGATCCAGTGCCAGCTCGCTGCCTCGATCAGCCAGCCGCCGAGAATGGGGCCGGCGATGGGCCCGATGAGCATGGGAACACCCAGCACGGCCATCACTCGGCCGATGCGCTCGGGACCGGCAGCGCGGGTCATGATCGTCATGCCCAGCGGCATCAGCATGCCGCCTCCGAGGCCTTGCAACACTCGGAACACGATGAGCGAGGTGATGTCCCAGGCAAAGCTGCACAGCACCGAACCGAGCACGAACAGCACGAGCGCGGTGATGTAGAGGCGTTTCGTTCCGAAGCGATCGGCGGCCCAGCCGGTCAGGGGTATGACGGTCGCCAGAGCGAGCGTGTAGCCCGTCATGGTCCACGCGGCGTTGGCGTACGTCGTGTCGAACACGTCGGTGAATGTGCGGAGAGCGACGCTGACGACGGTGACGTCGAGGATGGACATGATCGCGCCGAGCACCACGACGCCGGCAATTTTCAGCAGCGCTCCGTCGAGCTTCTGCGGTGCGTCGGTCGCCGCGGGCTTGCTCAGGTCGGTCATTGTTCTCCAGATCGGTGATCGAACGCTACGAGGCATGCCGAGGCCGCGCGCAGAGTTTCGGAGCTGGCTGAGGCGCACGGCGGCAAAGATTGAAGTGAGGGTAACCGGCCGGTAGGTCTGTGCTCAATGGAATTTTCGGACACATGTTCAGGGTGCCTATGACAAAGGCCACATCACGACTACAGGCATGATCGTGTTCATGACCACACACGGCGGTGTCGAGGCCGGCAGAGTTGTTCTTCTCCGGCACGGGGAGACCGAATGGGCCCTGGCCGGTAAACACACCGGCAACACGGACGTCCCGCTCACGAGCGTCGGCGAGCAACAGGCTGTCGACGCCGGCTCACTGCTGCAGTTGTTGAACCTGCGGGATCCTCTGGTGATCTCGAGTCCGCGGGAGCGTGCCCGTAGGACCGCCGACCTCGCTGGCCTACACATCGACCGAACGTGGGATGCGTTGTCGGAGTGGGACTACGGGGACTACGAGGGCATCACGTCAACGGAGATACACGAGACGGTTCCGCATTGGACGGTGTGGACGCATCCCTGTCCCGGCGGAGAGTCGATCGGCGACATCGCCGTGCGAGTGGAGCTGGTGCTCTCGGTCGTCCTACCGCTGCTGTCCGATCGTGACGTCGTGTTGGTCGGTCACGGCCACTTCTCCCGTGCACTCATCGCCGGCTGGACCGAGGCTTCGATCACCGAGGGCAAGCGGTTTGCGCTCTCGCCCGCCGCGTACTCGCTTCTCGGATTCGAGCATTCTTTCCGCCAGCTGGTCGCACACAACGTGCACCCCTCGATTCTGACCGCAGCGTCCGTTCGAAAAGAGGACCGTCGATGATCCGCCGGGCCACCGAGTCCGATGTTCCCGCCATCACCGGTTTGGTGCACGAACTCGCTGCGTACGAGAAGTCGTCGTCTCTGTGCACCGTCGGTGAAGAGCACCTTCGTCGTGCGCTGTTCGGTGCCCAGCCGTCGGTGTTCGCGCACGTCGCCGACCAGGAGGGGGTCGTCGTGGGGTGCGCACTCTGGTTCCTGAACTTCTCCACGTGGGACGGCGTCAACGGCATCTACCTGGAGGACCTCTACGTACAGCCGGCCGCGCGCGGAGGAGGCTTCGGAAAAGGGTTGCTCGCCGCGTTGGCTGCCGAGTGCGTAGCCCACGATTACACGAGGCTGACCTGGTCGGTTCTGAACTGGAACACCCCGTCGATCGGCTTCTACCGATCGTTGGGTGCGCAGCCGCAGGACGAGTGGACCACGTACCGGTTGGCCGAGGGGGCCTTGGCCGAGTTGGCCGCGACGGCGCGGTGACGGGTCGGATTCAGCCGAGTTCGTCGTCGACGTCGCTGTATTCGGCCGCCATCCACCGCGACGAGGGTGGGCTGAACAGCAGAACGAGCACACCGATCACGACAATGCCGAGAACGACGCCGTAGACGGTCTGGTGCGATCCGGTCAACAGCGACCAGACGACCGGCAGCAACAGCAACTGCACGACGGTGGCAACGGCTCTGCCCCAGCGTTTGCCGAGAATGAGTGCGACGCCGGCAGCCCCGACTCCCATACCCAGTACGCCGAACCACCCGGCGGTGCCGTAGCCGTTGGCAACAGCGTTGTCTCCTTCGCCGGAGATCGCCCGAACCAGTAGAACGAACGCGGCAATCAACGAAGCCGCGCCCTGCGCCGCGACGAGGACCCCAGCGGATCGGAAGGTGGCCGGCGGAACGATGTTCTCGGGTGTCGATGTGGGCACGCGACCAGCCTAGGCAACACGGGAGTGGAGCCTGCGGAACGACCCGCTCGAGGCGGGAGTGGAGCCTGCGGAACGACCCACTCAACCCCGCAGTGGAGCCTGCGGAACGACCCGCTCGAGGCGGGAGTGGAGCCTGTGGAACGGCCCCGATAGTGTTGGTCCTCGTGCGTGCGCTGCTGATCGTCAACCCCAATGCGACTTCCACGACGGCTGCGGCTCGGGATCTGTTGGCCCATGCGTTGTCGAGTCGGGTGCGGGTGACGGTAGCGCAGACTACTCATCGTGACCATGCGTCCGAGCTGGCCCGGGGTGCCCGTGAGGACGGGATGGGCCTGGTGATCGTTCACGGTGGCGACGGGACTGTCAACGAGGTGATCAACGGATTGCTGGGTGTGCCGTTACCGACGTCGATGCAGGCGGTGACGATAGGTGCCATTCCGCCGATCGCCGTCGTTCCCGGCGGCAGTGCCAACGTGTTCGCTCGTTCTCTGGGTATCGAGGCGGATCCGGTGGCGGCGACGAATCAGCTGATCGGCCTGCTCGACGCCCGTGCGCGCCGGAGGATCGGGTTGGGTCACTGCGACAATCGGTGGTTCACATTCAATGCGGGTATGGGTTTGGATGCCGATGTATGTCGGGCGATCGATGCCGGTCGCAAGGACGGCAAGCCGGTGTCGGCCACCAGGTACGTCCGGTCTGCGGTGCAGGAATTCTTCAAGCACAAGCGGCGTCCGGCTCAGTTGACGGTGCAGGTTCCCGGAGAGGATCCGTTCGACGATGTGCACTATGCGTTCGTGTCCAACTCGAGCCCGTGGACGTATCTGAACCAGCGCCCGGTGCACACCAATCCCGGTACGAGTTTCGAGTCGGGTCTCGGCGTGTTCGGCATGCGCTCCACAGCCCTTTTCCCGACGCTTCGGGTATCTCGTCAGCTGTTGGCAAAGGGTGCAGAACCCAAGGCGCGCAAGCTTATTCGAATCGACGACGTTCCGAGTGTTCGCATATCCTCGACCGCGCCGGTAGGCCTGCAGATGGATGGCGACTACCTGGGCGAACGCACCGAAGCAGAGTTCTTCTCCACCCCGGACGCGTTGGAAGTTGTGGCTCCGAACACCTGAATGCCGCCGCCACCAGGGCGCGAGCAGCGGTTTTGAGCACTTTCCTTCGCAATTACGAGCGAAAAGTCTCGAGTCGGGGTACAAAGGAGCGCAGAAGGCTAAAGCGAGCCTAACAGAGTGAGCTTGACCACGGACACGCGCGTATCCCTTGACTTCGCCCGAGTTCGTGAAAGCATTCACAAGCAACAGTGCGGAAACATTGGTTACCCACTCGTGAACAGAAGAGAAACGAAACGGCGCTTCGGCGCCCGGTAAGGAGCAGAGGATGGACTGGCGCCACAAGGCAATTTGTCGCGATGAAGATCCGGAACTATTTTTCCCGGTGGGAAACAGTGGCCCGGCGCTCGCGCAGATCGCCGATGCCAAAGTCGTCTGTACTCGGTGCCCCGTCACCGCTGAATGCCTGTCCTGGGCACTCGAATCCGGCCAGGACGCAGGAGTATGGGGCGCAATGAGTGAAGACGAGCGCCGTGCACTCAAGCGACGCAACGCACGTACGCGCGCACGCAGCTCCGTCTAGGACGCACAACACGACAACACAGAGAAGCCCGGTACTCGCTCACGCGAGTACCGGGCTTCTCTGTGTCCTGTGTGTCCGAACGACGTTACGCATTGTTCATCGAGCCTTCGCATCACGGTCTGGGAACGCGTCGGCCCAGTGGAACCCTGAGCATCGCGTCCGTTCCCCCGCCGGCCGCGGGATGAAGGCCGAGCGATCCGTTCAGCTCCACCGACACCAGGGTGCGGACGATCTGCAGGCCCAGTCCGTCCGACCGCTCCAGCGAGAACCCGCTCGGTAACCCACGCCCGTCGTCGTGGATGACCACGTCCAGCCATTTTGCGGAGCGATCGGCGCTGATTCTCACCACTCCGGCAGATCCGGCGTCGAAACCGTGCTCCATTGCGTTCTGCACCAGTTCGGTCAGCACCATCACCAGCGGTGTTGCTCGTTCTGCCGAGAAGACTCCGAGCTTGCCTTCGCGCATCACTCGGACCCGCGGATTGACCGTCGCGATATCGAGCATTATCGGCACCAATCGGTCGACTATCTCGTCGAGGTCGACCTCTTCGTCCACCGACATCGACAACATTTCGTGTACCAGCGCGATGGACGTCACCCGACGAACCGACTCTGCCAGCGCGGTGCGTGCCTCCTCGTTCTCCAGTCGCCGAGACTGCAGCCGGAGCAGGGCCGCAACGGTCTGCAGATTGTTCTTCACTCGATGATGGATCTCTCGAATGGTCGCGTCCTTGCTGAGCAGGGCCCGATCGCGTCGCTTCACCTCGGTGACATCACGAACGAGCACTGCAGCACCTGCCGACCGCCCACGGGGCTGAAGCGCGAGAGTACGTACGAGAACGGTGGCACCGCGGGCGTCGACCTCCATACGATGGCCCACATTGCCACCGAGAGACGACCGAATGTGGTCGGCAACCTCTTGCGAGTCGAACGGGTCGGTGACCAGCGATCTCGTGACCGACGCGAGATCTCGGCCGGACAGTTCCGTCGTCAGTCCCATCCGGTGATAGGCCGAGAGCGCATTGGGGCTCGCGTAGTCCACCCGGCCCTCGGTGTCCACGCGAATGAAGCCGTCGCCTGCTCGGGGAGACGAGTTCACGTCGGTGCGTTCCTCAGGTGTGGGGAACGTTCCTTCGCTGATCATCAGACACAGATCGTCGGCGCATTCACGGTAGGCCACCTCGAGCGCACTGGGCGGTCGAAGCTGCGCCGGATGGGTGTCTCGCGTGAGCACCGCGATCACGTGCTCGCCGCAGCGCACCGGAATGCTCTCGGTTCGCGTCAGGACGCCTCCCTGGACGATCTCCTGCTGCTGCAGCGCAATCATCACATCCGGGTGCTCCGACTCCGATATCGCCGTGCCCACGATGTCGTGTGTGAAGACCGTCGGCGCAGTGGTCGGCCGACACTGGGCAACACACAGCACGTCGGCGGTTCCGCTGGATACGTCGTCGGTACCGACCCACAGCAACACGTCCGCGAACGAGAGATCGGCCAACAGCTGCCACTCCCCCACGACACGTTGCAGGTGGTCTACCGCGACGCCAGGGAGGTCGGTGTGTTCGGCCAACAGGTCACTGAGGGTCGACACGAGATATCGGTGGGCCGTGGCTCAGGACACGACGGCGATGAGGTCGCCCTGTTGGATGACGTCGCCGACGGCCACGTCCACGGAGGTGACGGTGCCCGCGGTCTCGGCCAGCACCGGAATTTCCATCTTCATCGACTCCAGGATCACCAGGGTGTCACCCACCTGGACCGCGTCGCCTCTGGTCACGACCACCTGAAACACCGTGGACACCATTTCCGCGCGAACGTCCTCGGACATCGGCGAACCCCTCTCTCACGTCACCACGAACTGCGCTGGACACCTACCGGAGACCAGGCCCGTCACAGTAAGCCAATCACACGTGGGAGACTGTAGTGAACAAACGAGAGGAGCCCATCATGGGAAAGCGTGGACGTAAGAAGCGTGCTCGTAAGGGCAACAAGGCCAACCACGGCAAACGTCCGAACAGCTGACGGTTTGCCACACGCCACGAGGGGCCGAGAAGCGGATGCTTCTCGGCCCCTCGTCGGTTTGCGGGTCTGGGGTTCGCTGACCCGTTCTTCGCTTATTCGGAGTCGCTCTGGCGAGTCAGCACGGTCCGGCGGATCTCGACGCTCAGCCGTTCGCGCAGACCGGCCGGTGCCTGGTCCCCTCCACACTTGCGAGAGATCAGCCGCTTGACCTTTTCCTCGATTCCGTAGGCCTCGAAGCACGAGCCACACTCGTCGATGTGCTTCTGCAGGCGCGTCCGGCTGGCCTCGTCGCACTCGTTGTCGAGCATGATCCACACGTCCGCGATGACCGCAGAGCAATCGAGTCGCTCGAACTGCTCGTCTCCGTCGGTGTTGCCGGTGCGGGTCACTGGACTACCTCCTGCTCGTGCCGGTCGACTGCGCCGCCACGGTTGAAACCACGCTCGCGCGCCACGTCGGCCAACAGTCCTCGAAGTTGTTTGCGCCCGCGATGCAGACGCGACATGACGGTTCCGATGGGAGTTCCCATGATCTCGGCAATCTCCTTGTACGGAAAACCTTCCACGTCGGCGTAGTAGACGGCCATCCGAAACTCTTCGGGAAGAGACTGCAACGCCGCTTTGATGTCGTCGTCCGGCAACGCGTCCAGCGCCTCCACCTCCGCAGAACGCAGCCCGGTCGACGTGTGCTCGGCGGTCGCAGCGAGCTGCCAGTCGCTGATCTCGTCGGTGGGGTACTGCGCGGGCTGGCGCTGCTTCTTGCGGTAGGAGTTGATATAGGTGTTGGTGAGGATCCGGTACAGCCAGGCCTTCAGGTTCGTACCCTCGCGGAACGAGCGGAAAGCCGAGTAGGCCTTCACGAACGTCTCCTGAACCAGGTCCTCGGCATCGGCAGGGTTACGCGTCATCCGCAACGCCGCGCCGTACAGCTGATCGAGCATCGGCAACGCGTCGCGCTCGAAGCGCTCGGTCAACTGCACTTCGGTCTCGGCTGCCCTCTGCTCCGCGATCGCCTTCTCGTCGTCCACTGGAGCGACGGGATTGCTGGCTTCTGTCACGCTGATCCCTTCGATAGCTTCCGCCGCCCAGGCTACCGCGCCCGAAGTCGACTTATGCGAAGAGATCACCCCCTTCAATGCGAGGGGACGTCCCGCGGTCAGCACTGCCATTCGTCATTCCTTCCGCCTGCATCCGTATCTGTGGTTACACAACACAGGTCACCGCCGCCGTGTTCCCGCGCCGCAACTAGAGTTCGGCGAATGGCTGCGTCGACCCCCGCTCTCGCGCTGCTCACCGCACGAAAGGTGGCGCACATCGTGCATTCGTACGACCACGATCCCAGCGCGCAATCCTTCGGCCAGGAGGCGGCACAGGTACTCGTCGAGCGACTCGGAGTGCGACCGGAACAAGTCTTCAAGACTCTGATCGTCGAACGGTCGGACCGGTCGCTCGGCGTCGCGGTCGTTCCCGTCACGACGATGCTCTCGCTCAAGTCCGCGGCGGCAGCACTGTCCACCAGAAAGATCGCCATGGCCGAGCGGGCTGCCGCGGAGCGTTCGTCCGGCTACGTCTTCGGCGGAATTTCACCTCTCGGCCAACGCAAGTCCCTCCCCACAGCCATCGACGACTCCGCTCTGACGTTCGAGACGATTCTGTGCAGCGCGGGACGCCGCGGCCTGGAAATCGAACTCGCCCCGGCCGACCTCGTCCGACTCACCCGCGCCACAACCGCGCCCATCGCCGCGCGCTGATCGCGAATGAGCGAAGATGGACGCGTGAGCAATTGGACAGCACCCGTCGCGGCCGCACCCGTCGATGCGACAGTCACCCTGCCGGGATCGAAATCCATCACCAATCGCGCACTGATCATCGCCTCTCTCGCATCCGGCGCGTCGACGATCACCGGTGCCCTTCGCAGCCGCGACACCGACCTCATGATCGACGCTCTGCGGACTCTCGGGATCGAGATCGTTGCCGCAGACGACGACGAAACGACACTGCGAGTCAGTCCGGCCCGACTGCACGGCGGATCGGTGGAGTGCGGGCTGGCAGGTACCGTCATGCGCTTCGTTCCGCCACTCGCCGCACTCGCCGACGGCGAAGTGTCCTTCGACGGCGATGAGCAGGCACGCATTCGCCCTCTCGACACGATCCTCGACGCGTTGCGCGCCGTGGGTGCCGAGATCGGAGGCAGCGCGCTTCCGTTCACGATGCGCGGTACGGGCTCGCTGCGCGGCGGATCCGTGGAGATCGACGCCTCCGGCTCCTCGCAGTTCGTCTCCGGCCTGATGCTCTCGGCGGCAGCCTTCGACGAGGGAATCGAAATCCACCACACCGGCAAGCCCGTTCCGTCCATGCCGCACATAGACATGACCGTGGAGATGTTGAGGCGAGCCGGAGTTCGCGTCGACACTCCCGAATCCGGCGGCGATGCGAACACCTGGCGGGTGTACCCGGGTCCGATCACACCGATCGAGTGGACCATCGAGCCTGATCTGTCCAATGCCACTCCGTTCCTGGCCGCTGCAGCGGTCACGAGAGGCAGAGTGCGCGTTCCGAATTGGCCGGAGTCGACCACCCAGCCCGGTGACGCGATCCGGGAGATCCTCGCACTGATGGGAGCTCGCGTCGATCTGACTGCCGGCTCCCTCACTGTGGAGGGTCCGGACACGTTGCGCGGCATAGACTTCGATCTCCATGATGTCGGCGAGCTGACACCGACGGTCGCGGCGCTCGCCGCCCTCGCCGAGGGACCGTCGATTCTCCGTGGCATCGCACATCTACGTGGCCACGAGACCGACCGACTCGCGGCGCTCACCACCGAAATCGTCCGGCTCGGTGGGCGCGCGGTGGAAACCGACGACGGCATCAGGATCGATCCGGCACCGCTGCACGGCGGCAGCTGGCGCGCCTACGCCGACCACCGAATGGCCACGGCCGGTGCCATCGTCGGATTGTGCGTCCCCGGCGTCGAGGTCGACGACATCGGCACCACCGCCAAGACCCTTCCGGGCTTCGAGAAGCTCTGGGACGCAATGCTGTCCACCACCACACCGAGCGAGGTCGGCTCCTGACCGCCCGTCGTTACGACGAATCCGACGTCCGCATTCGACCCGGCAAGAGTTCTCGCCCACGCACCAAGACTCGACCGGAACACAACGACGCCGAATCGGGAATGGTCGTATCGGTCGACCGCGGCCGATGGGGCTGCGTACTCGGCGGCGACCCCAACCGGCCCGTGGTGACCATGCGCGCCCGCGAGCTGGGCCGAACCCCGATCGTGGTGGGCGACGAGGTCGGCATCGTCGGAGATCTGTCGGGCAAGGTCGACACCCTGGCCCGGATCGTGCGCGTGGCCGAACGCCGCACGGTCCTGCGGCGTACCGCCGACGACACCGACCCGTTCGAGCGCGTCGTCGTGGCCAATGCAGACAGGTTGCTCATTGTCGCGGCACTCGCAGACCCGCCGCCGCGCACCGGTTTCGTCGAGCGAGCGCTGGTTGCCGCCTACGTCGGTGGCCTCGAACCCGTGCTGTGCCTGACGAAGAGCGACTTGGCCGCCCCCGAGGAATTCACCGCGGCATTCGCCGATCTCGATGTCCCCGTGGTGTTGGCAGGTCAGTCCGAGGACCTCACCGAATTGACCGCGATGCTGACGAACCGGGTGACCGCCCTCATCGGCCACTCGGGCGTCGGAAAGTCGACACTCGTCAACAGATTGGTGCCCGATGCCTATCGGGCCACCGGGGTCGTCTCAGGTGTCGGGAAGGGCCGTCACACCTCGACGCAGTCGGTGGCGCTACCGCTGCCGGGCGGCGGCTGGGTGGTCGACACACCGGGCATCAGATCGTTCGGACTGGCGCACATCTCCCCCGAGAACGTCGTCGCTGCGTTCTCCGATCTGGCCGACACCATCGAAGACTGCCCGCGTGGGTGCACCCACCTCGGCCCGCCGGCCGATCCCGAATGTGCCCTCGACTCCCTCACCGGTGATGCGGCACGACGCGTCGGTGCCGTGCGCCTACTCCTCGAAGCCGTTCGAACGAACGAAGCCTGGTAGACACCCACGGGTCTCTACCAGGCTTCACTCGTGAATCGGTGGCGGTCAGGCTGCCTTGCCGACCAGCTTGCGAATTCCCTTGCGCTTCTTGGTTTCTGCGATCGCCGTTCGGAGCCCGCGACGCTTTCCCGTCTCGGGATCGACGGCGAACAAGCCGGCGGGAGCGTCGGCCCACTTACGCTCCGACGCGGTCTCGGGAGCGTCGTCGCTCGTTGCCTTCAAGTACTTGTTGGGCAGCGACAGCTTGGCGATGGTGCGCCACGACAAGAAGTACTGGTGCACGATGGAACCGGTCGTGTAGGGCAGGTCGTACTTCTCGGCGAGCTCGAGAACCCGAACCTTGATTTCCCGCAGTCTATTGCTGGGAAGGTCGGGGAACAGGTGGTGCTCGATCTGGTAGCACAGGTTACCGCTCATGAACTCCATGACGGGGCCGGCATTGAAGTTGGCACTGCCGAGCATCTGACGCAGGTACCACTGCCCCTGTGTCTCGCCTTCCATGTCGGACTTGGTGAACTTCTCCGCCCCGTCCGGGAAATGACCACAGAAGATGACCGTGTTGGTCCACACGTTGCGCATCATGTTGGCGACGATGTTCGCCGTCAACGTGCTCTTCCATGCCGGACCGGTGAGCAAGGGGTGCAGGACGTAGTCCTTGCCGATCTGCTTGCCGACCTTCTCGAGCACTTCGCGTCGCTTCTGCTCGAACTCCTCGCGCGGCACCCGTCCCTTGGCGACCTTGCCCAGTTCGAGGTGCTGCAGGGCCACGCCGTACTCGAAGAACAGCTGCAGCAGCAGGTTGTAGACGGGGTTACCGAGGTTGAACGGCTTCCAACGCTGATCTCGGGTGACGCGGAGCAGGCCGTAGCCGACGTCGTCGTCCATTCCCAACACGTTGGTGTACTTGTGGTGAATGTAGTTGTGCGTCTGCTTCCAGTGCGCCGACGGACCCGTGTTGTCCCACTCCCACGAGGTGGAGTGGATCTCGGGGTCGTTCATCCAGTCCCACTGGCCGTGCATGACGTTGTGGCCGAGTTCCATGTTCTCGATGATCTTCGCGACCCCGAGCATGGCGGTTCCGACGAGCCATGCCGGGCGCCTGCGGCTGGCGAAGAGCACGGCCCGGCCACCGATGTCGAGGGATCGTTGCAAGCGAATGGTGTTCTTGACATACCGAGCGTCGCGCTCACCGCGGGACGCTTCGATGTCACGCCGGATGGCGTCGAGCTCGTGGCCCAACGACTCGATGTCGGCATCGGTCAGATGCGCGTACTCTTTGACGTCCGTAATCGCCATGGGAAACAACCTCCTGGCAGTCGTGAACACACAGCTCGCGTATCAGGCCATGTGCAATTTCATCACCTACCGTAACGTAACTTACGGTCCCGTAGGTTAGCGGCGGAAATCTGTGTGACGATTCACAACGATGTGCGGTCGCCCGAACGTCGAAGCGCCTTCGCTTGACGCTTGGCTTCCTTCTTGGCGTTGCGCAAGCTCACTCGCGCTTCCTGCATCGCCGAACGTAGGCCTCGACGCTGGCCGGTCAGCGGATCGATCCGGAGTGCATGAACGGCCGGTGAATCTCCCACCCGCCATCGCCGCTCGGACGACGTCTCGGGAGCGTTGTCGGACGTGGCACGCAACCACGAATCGGGAAGCGACAGCTTGTGGATGGTCCGCAGCGCCAGCAGGTACTGCTTGCCCAGCGAGCCGGTCGTGTACGGCAGATCGTACTTCTCGCACAAGGCGTGCACCTTCTCGGAGATCTCCGAGTAACGGTTGCTCGGCAGGTCCGGGAACATGTGGTGCTCGATCTGGTAGCAAAGGTTGCCGCTCATGAAGGCCATGACCGGACCGGCCTCGAAGTTCGCACTGCCCAGCATCTGACGCAGGTACCACTCGGGGCGCGTCTCGGTCTCGAACTGGCCGATCGTGAATTTCTCGGCACCGTCCGGAAAGTGTCCGCAGAAGATCACCGCGTACGCCCAGAGGTTCCGGATCAAGTTGGCCGTGGCGTTGGCAGTCAGCGTCGACTTCCACGCCGGACCCGTCAACGCCGGGAACAGAACGAAGTCCTTACCGACCTGCTTGGCAATCTTGCGCGCGAACGCGCGGCTCGCCGGCGACTTGAACAGACCCTGTTCGTCGGCGCCGTCCAACTCCTTCTGAGCGTCGTAATCGTGCAGCGCGATACCCCACTCGAACGTAGTGGCCAGCACGATGTTCGCGAGCGGTTGAATCAGGTTGATCGGCTTCCACGGCTCGTCCCGGGTCATGCGCAGGATGCCGAAGCCGATGTCGTCGTCCATTCCGACGATATTGGTGTACGTGTGGTGCGAGTAGTTGTGCGCTCGTTTCCACTGCTCGGACGGCCCGGTCTGGTCCCACTCCCACGACACGGAATGAATCTCCGGGTCGTTCATCCAGTCCCACTGGCCGTGCATGACGTTGTGGCCGAGTTCCATGTTCTCGATGATCTTCGCGACGCTGAGCATCGCGGTGCCGGCAAGCCAGGCCGGTCGATACTTGCTACCGAGCAACACTGCGCGCCCACCGAGTTCCAGTAGTCGCTGCAGCCGGATCGTACGGCGAATATACGCGGCGTCGCGTTCACCGCGGCTGTCCTCGACGTCGCGGCGGATAGCGTCCAGCTCGCGCCCGAAGGCTTCCATGTCTTCTTCGCTCAGGTGCGCGAATTCTTTGATATCGGTGATGGCCACCGGGTCCTCCAACAGTTGAGTGCAGTGCCCGAAATATCGTGGTTCGTCATGGGCAACCTACGTAAGCGTAACCGAACAGCCTGAGAAGTCGGTGTGCGAGAAACAGACCTACAGTTCCAGTGTGCAGTCGCCCGCAGCAGCGGAAATGCACGTTTGCACACGATCACCCTCGCTGTGCTCCTTGCCGGAGCGAAGGTCGATGACGTGCCCTGCGGTCAACGGGACCACACACGTCTGGCAGATGCCCATCCGGCAGCCGAACGGCATCTGAACTCCGAGACTCTCCCCCGCTTCGAGAAGGCTCGTGGCCCCGTCGACCGCAACGTTCTTGTCCGATTTGGAGAACGTCACGGTGCCGCCCGCACCCGAAGTGTCGGCCCTGGAGATCTCGAACCTCTCGAGGTGGAGCCTGTCCTCGATACCCTCGCGCTTCCACGTCTTCTCGATCTCTTCGAGGAGCGCCGCGGGGCCACAGGCCCAGGTATCACGCGTCCGCCAATCCGGGTACAGCTCGTCGAGCGAGGCGAGCGCGAACTTGCCGTCGGATCGCGTCAACTGCACGTGGGAGGTGAAGTTGGGATGCGACTTCTCCAACGCGGAGAGCTCGGCGGCGAACATGACCTCGTCCTCGGTGGGAGCCGAGTGGATGTGCACCGTGTCGGGCATGTCGCCGTGTCGATCGAGCGCCCGCAGCATCGAGATGATCGGAGTGATGCCGCTGCCCGCAGTGACGAAGAGGATCTTGTTCGGCGGTGGAACCGGCAGCGCGAAATTTCCCTTCGGCGCGGCCAGGCGAACGATCGTCCCCTGCGGCACGCCGCCGACGAGATGCGAGGACAAGAAGCCCTCGGGCATCGCCTTGACCGTGATGGAAATCAGCTTGTCTTCCCAGTTCGGCGGCGAGGTCAACGAATACGACCGCCAATGCCACCGCCCACCGAGATGCAGGCCGATTCCGATGTACTGGCCCGGCTGATAGTCGAAATTGAATCCCCAACCAGGCCTGATCACCAGCGTCACCGCGGTCGCCGTCTCTTGCTCCACTCGCACGATGCGACCTCGCAACTCACGCGCCGACCACAGCGGGTTCGCCAGATGCAGGTAGTCGTCGGGCAACAAGGGAGTGGTGATGCGGGTGAAAGCACCACGCACCATGTTCAGTCTGGGACGCCTGGGCGACGAGACGCCGGCCGTAGGAGCTTCCAGCCATTTCTTCAGATCCATCGGGTGTTCCATCCCCTCGATCGAGACTCCGCGCCGCATCCGGCCATCGAGGTTACGCTACCGTAGGTTCGCGGTCGGGTTCACCTTCGCCGCAATGGTGCGGGGACGATCACAGCGTAATCACAGCAGTTCGAGGAGAAACGACAACTCCTGCGGGGCGTACCACGCCAGCGTGTGATCCTCGGCGTCCCCGAGCACGAACTCCGCGTCGGCGTCACCCATGTCGGCAGCATCCACGGCCGCCGCAGCCTTGGCGACTGCCGATTCGGCACCTTCGAGATCGACGTGGACCGACGCGACCTGATCCATCCGGAGGGGTTCTTTCAACCGGACGACGGCATCATCGAGATCGGGCCGCAGGGTGGGGTCGTCCACGTCGGCCGCGATCACTGCTCGCCGATACACCACTCCCTCGGCGACCGTGCCGGTGTCGGCTTCGTCGTCGACGGCCGCTGCGATCAAGCGCAGCGAAGCCCGCGCAGCCTCCCCCATCGCCACTTCGGCCAACTCCTCGTCGTCGCCGGAGGAGTATGCCTCACGCAGAGTCGGCGTCACCGCGAACGCCGTCCGCGAGACCGGGCCGAACTCACCGTCTGCAGACAACACTCTCAGGAACTCCAGCGTCGCTGGAACGTAGACACGCATGGCAGAAGACCTCACACTCTCGATTCGTTACTCGCGTCGACCAATTCTTCCAGCGCCTCGTGTAGCAATGCCGTCATCACATCCACGTCGGGCATGGCACCTCGATCGGCATTGAGCCCGAAGAACACGAAACCGTCGTACGACGTCAAGCCGATGCTCATCGCCTGGTTCTCGAACAAGGGCGAGACCGGATACATCTCGAGCATGCGTGCGCCGCCGACGTAGAGGGGAAACTGTGGTCCTGGAGCATTGGTGACGATCAAATTGAACACCCGCTGAGACAGTCGACTGCCTGCCCGCGCGCCCATGGCGTGCAGACTCGCAGGCGCGAATCCGGTGATACGCATCAATGTCTGTGCAGTGACGCCGCGACTCTGATTGGCGTGCGCCTCGGTGGCGTGTGCGATGTGCGAGAGCCGGACCACCGCGTTCGACTCACCCACGGGCAGGTCCACGAGGAAAGAGGAGATCTCGCTACGCTCCTCCTCGGTCGGCTCGGTGGGTCTGTCGCCCACATCGCCGAAACCGACCCGATCGGCCGAGACGTACACCGACATCGGCACCATGGCCCGCACAGTCGACGAGGCGGTCACGGGTTCGCCGCGCGACAGCAACCAGTTTCGCAACGCGCCGGTGACGACCGCGAGCACCACATCGTTGATCGAGCAACCGAAGCGATTGTGAATCTTGCGATAGTCCGACAGCTCGGTCTTGGCTACCGCGAATCTGCGGTTGCGCGAAATCGGAGCGTTGAGAGGACTCGACGGAGCGCTCTGGGTTGCGGTGCGCAGCAAGGCCGCAACCTTCCCGGCAGCACGCACCGCGTCACCCGCGACACCGGCCATACCGTTCACTGCGCCGCGCAGCGCCTCGAGACTCTCCCCCGGCCGCACGACCAGCTCGGTCAGCGCGTCGATGACGAGCGCCGAGTCCTTGGGCTCGCGAGCGGGCATCCACAGCTCCTCCGCAACCGGCGGTGGATTCTTGCTCGCATCGAGGATGACCTGACCGATATCGAGTGCGTGTTCGCCGTCGACGAGCGCCGAATGAGACTTGGTGAAGATCGCAAAACGGTTCTTCGACAATCCCTCGACGAGGTACATCTCCCACAGCGGCCGAGTGCGGTCGAGGGGTCGCGAGGTCAACCGTGCGATCAGATCGTGCAACTGATCATCCGAACCAGGTTTCGGAAGCGCCGAGCGTCGGATGTGGTACGTGATGTCGAAATCCGTGTCGTCGACCCATACCGGCCTGGCCAGACCGAATGCGACTTCACGGACCTTCTGCCGATACCGGGGAACCAGCGCCAATCGCTGTTCGACCAACGACAGCAGACGGTCGTAACTGAACCCGCTGCGCGGGGTCCGAAAGATCGCGAGCGAGCCGAGGTGCATGGGACTGCTGCTGGCCTCGAGAAAGTAGAACGACGCATCCTGCGCTGTCAGTCTGGTCGCCATCGCGTGTTCCAGTCTCCGTCCTTGCGTGGAGTTCGCACCCGTTCGAGTAGGTCGAGCGCGCGGTGTGGCTCGAACCTAGAGTACGGGGCGGACGAACGCCGGTCGCGGGGTCGGTCGAGTACTCGTGTCGCGGGAGCAGACCTGCTTCGTCGGGGAACCGAACGCCGCCGGGGACCGTCAATGTCGGTGTGAGCGTCATGGAAACGAACGAACCGCCGGACACCCCCAGCATTCCCGGGACGAGTCATCGGCTACCTGCCGAGCCGCACTGCTTCCTTTCGCGTGCCGCTCCCTTCGAGCCGCCGCTGTCGTCGGCAGCAGTCCACACGTGGGATCCGGCGGCCACCGCCGAGCCGAAGCCGGTAGTACACCGAACATCGGTGCGCAGCAACCGCTCTCGACGACGCGCCGACCCGGCAGGTCGGCCGGTCGTGCCCGCCGACGCGAAGTCGTCGGCGGACCGCGCGATGCGCATGCTGATCGAAGTGATCGACCGCCGCCGAAGCGCAGATCAACTCTCGGGGCTGTTCAGCACCCCGATGATCGACCTGGTGCGCACCATCGTTCGCAATCCGCCGCCGGGGCGACGGCTCGGGTTCGCAGCGGTACACCGGGTGCACGTCGTGTACCAGTCGGATGTCTCCGCGGAAGTATTCGGCTCGTACACCCGTGGCCCGCGAATGTTCGCCTTCGCCGGCCGGATAGAGCTGGCCGTCGATCCACGCCGTCCCGGGTGGACGGTCACGTCGTTGCGAGTGGGTTGAGAGATCGCCTCGAGGTGAGGCGAGACGAAATCCCCTACTTCTTGCGCTTCGAGCGAGCCGTCTTCTTCGGGGCCTTGCTCTGCGCCCTCGCCGCTTCGCGACGCTCGCGGCGCGTTCCATCGGCGGTGAAATCGCTGCCGCCGGCCGACGCACCCGATCGGCGGACATCGGTGCCGCCACCCTCGGCCGGACCGGAGAAGGTCAATCTCTGCTCTTCCTGCTCGTCGAGACCCTTTGCTCGCAGAGCCGAGGGCACTGCAGGAGCGGCAGGGGCCGGAGCACTGGATGCCGGAGCAGCGGGTACCGGTGCCGTCGGGGCCGGTGCTACGGCGGGCGTCGGTGCCGGGCGGCCGGAGCCCACCGGAGAGGCCAGCCCCGGAGCCACGGCGAGACCTGCCGAGGTCGCAGGGCCTGCAGGTGCAGGCGTCGCCTCGACCTGCAGGTTGAACAGGAAGCCGACCGACTCCTCTTTCAGCCCGTCGAGCATGCCCTGGAACATGTCGTAACCCTCGCGCTGGTACTCGACCAGCGGATCGCGCTGCGCCATGGCACGCAGGCCGATGCCTTCTTTGAGGTAATCCATCTCGTAGAGGTGCTCACGCCACTTGCGGTCGAGCACGGACAGCAGCACCCGCCGCTCGAGTTCGCGCATTCCGTTCTCGCCTGCGATGCCGTCGATCTCGGCTTCCCGGTTCGCGTAAGCCGCCCGCGCATCGTCGAGCAGTGCCTCACGTAGTTCGTCACGGCTGAGGTCACCCTTCTCGCCGTCCTCGTTCTCCTCGGCCAGGACCTTGTGGTCGACCCCCACCGGGTACAGGGTCTTGAGCGCGGTCCAGAGCTGCTCGAGGTCCCAGTCCTCCACGTAGCCATCCGCGGTCGCACCATCGACGTAGGCGGTGATCACATCGGTGATCATGCCCTCGACCTGACCCTCCATGTCGGCACCCTCGAGGATGCGTCGTCGCTCCTCGTAGATGACGGTGCGCTGCTGGTTCATCACCTCGTCGTACTTGAGGACGTTCTTGCGGATCTCGAAGTTCTGTTGCTCGACCTGAGTCTGAGCACTCTTGATGGCCTTGGACACCATCTTGGCTTCGATCGGCACATCGTCGGGCAGGTTGAGCCGAGTCATGATCGACTCCAGTGCGCCGCCGTTGAATCGGCGCATCAACTCGTCGCCGAGCGAAAGGTAGAAACGAGATTCACCCGGATCACCCTGGCGACCGGAGCGTCCTCGAAGCTGGTTGTCGATACGGCGTGAGTCGTGGCGCTCGGTTCCGAGAACGTACAGGCCACCCGCCTCGCGAACGGTATCCGCGTCCGCCTTGACCTGCGCCTTGACCTCCTCCAGAGCAGGCTCCCACGCAGCCTCGTACTCTTCGGGTGTCTCCACCGGGTCCAAGCCCTGCTTACGCAGCTTCAGGTCCGCGAGGATGTCCGGGTTGCCGCCGAGCACGACGTCGGTGCCGCGACCGGCCATGTTGGTGGCAACCGTCACCGCGCCCTGCCGACCGGCCTCGGCGATGATGGTCGCTTCCTGCTCGTGGAACTTCGCGTTCAGCACGTTGTGGGCCACGCCCCGCTTGGTGAACTGCTTCGACAGGTACTCCGAGCGCTCGACGCTCGTGGTACCGATCAGCACCGGCTGACCCTTCTCGTGCCGCTCGACCACGTCGTCGACGACGGCGTCGAACTTGGCCTCTTCGGTCTTGTAGATCAGGTCACCGTTGTCCACGCGAACCATCGGGCGGTTCGTCGGAATCGGAATGACGCCCAATCCGTAGATCTGATGGAGCTCGGCGGCCTCCGTCTCGGCCGTACCGGTCATGCCCGAGAGCTTGTCGTAGAGGCGGAAGTAGTTCTGCAGTGTGATTGTGGCCAGAGTCTGGTTCTCGGCCTTGATCTCCACCTTCTCCTTGGCCTCGATCGCCTGGTGCATACCTTCGTTGTAGCGGCGTCCCACCAGGATGCGGCCGGTGAACTCGTCGACGATGATGACCTCGCCGTCGCGGACGATGTAGTCCTTGTCCTTGGTGTAGAGCTCTTTGGCCTTGATCGCGTTGTTCAGGTAGTTCACCAGGGGCGAGTTGGCCGCCTCGTACAGGTTGTCGATACCGAGCTGGTCCTCGACCAGTTCGACGCCTGCCTCGTGCACACCGATGGTGCGCTTGCGGATGTCGACCTCGTAGTGGGTGTCCACCTTCAACATCGGCGCGATTCGGGCGAACTCGCCGTACCACTTGCTCGACGCGTCGGCCGGGCCCGAGATGATCAGCGGCGTTCGCGCTTCGTCGATGAGGATCGAGTCGACCTCGTCCACCACGGCGAAGTTGTGCCCACGCTGCACGAGGTCGTCGAGCGAGTGCGTCATGTTGTCGCGCAGGTAGTCGAACCCGAACTCGTTGTTGGTGCCGTAGGTGATGTCGGCGGCGTACGCGGCGCGGCGTTCCACCGGCGTCATACCGGAGAGGATCACGTCGACCGACAGACCGAGGAAGCGATGGACGCGGCCCATCCACTCGGAGTCACGCTTGGCCAGGTAGTCGTTGACCGTCACCACGTGCACACCGTCACCCGAGATGGCATTGAGGTAAGCAGGGAGAACACAGGTCAGTGTCTTGCCCTCACCGGTCTTCATCTCGGCGATGTTGCCGAAGTGCAGCGCGGCACCGCCCATGACCTGCACATCGAAGTGCTTCTGCGAGAGAACACGCCACGACGCCTCACGCGCAACGGAGAAGGCCTCGGGTAGCAGCTGGTCCAGGCTTTCCCCTTCGGAGTACCTCTTCCTGAACTCCGCGGTCTTGCCGCGCAGCTCGTCATCGGAAAGGCTCTCGACGTCGGGAGACAGGGTCGAGACGTGGTCAGCGATGTTCTTGAGCCGCTTGACCATGCGACCTTCACCAACACGGAGCAGCTTGGAAAACGACAGCGACGGCACGGGCTTTCTCGTCCTCGATCCTCGGTTCACGGGTACTGACACGAACAACTGCAACACGAGCAACGCTGCGTTGCGAACAACACTGCATCACTGTACGAGCTCACGGGTCCATCACCATGGCATCTGCGCGGCGGGTGACCCGAACGGGTCCATGGTAGGCGGTGGCGCTGCGGGCGCGGCAAACCGAGTGTCGGTCGTCGGACATCCCGGGCCGGCCATCCGGACAACACCGACACGGCCGCGACACAGCACTGCAGGCTCGACGTGGGGATCATGTCCTCCGGCATCGAGCCTGCAGCGGTGACGAGATTTCACGGACGGCGAACGAACTCGGCCGCCGCGATCGGGCGGGTCAGGTGAGTCTGATCAAGCCGTAATCGAAGGCGTGCCGTCGATAGACCACCGACGGTCGGTCGGTAGCGCTGTCGTGGAACAGGAAGAAATCGTGGCCGACGAGTTCCATTTCGTACAGTGCATCGTCGACGCTCATGGGGGCGGCCGAGTGAATCTTGGTGCGCACGATGTGCCCGGGGCCGCTCTGATCGTCCTCGAAGGAGTCGAGCTTCGTCTCGGGGTCGAGTGCCAGCGTGTCGTCCTCGGCGAGTTCGGCAGTGGCCTCGGCCACGGAGACGGGCCGTTTCTCTCCGTAGTGAACCTTCCTACGGTCTTTGGTTCGCCGGAGTCTGCTCTCGAGTTTCGACGTCACCGCTTCGAGTGCGGCATAGAAACTGTCGGCGCACGCTTCCGCACGAACAACCGGGCCCTTGCCCTTCGCGGTGATCTCCACGCGTTGACATGCTTTGGCCTGACGGCGATTTCGTTCGTGCTGCAATTCGACATCGAACAAGTAGATGGAGGGGTCGAAACGCTCGAGGCGAGCCAGTTTTTCGGAGACGTATATCCGGAAATGATCCGGTATCTCGACGTTGCGGCCTTTGACCACAACGTCCGCGTTGCTCTTGGCGGATTCTTCCGAAGGCTTCTCGTCGAAGAAAACCGAGGCTTGTGAAGGGGTCGTCACGCGTACCTCCCGATATCGGCCACGCCCACTGTTGGACGTGGCAAGTGTGCATGCCGAATGGGGAACCTTCCGGCATCAGAATCCGGGGCATCACCTCGCATCTTGTCCAGTGGGTGCGTGTCCGCGACGTTAGTCGGTCATCGACTCGTGTGCCACCGTTCACCGCGAATTGGTTGTCGGCGTGTCCTTCTCGGGAGTGATCAAGCACTCGCCACGACGAGTGCGCCGGCGATGGGTACGCCGAAATCACCTAGTACTCTTGCCGATTCGGCCAGAGTGGCACCGGTGGTCACGACGTCGTCCATCAGTAGGACAGTGAAAGCCACTGCCTGCGACGAACCTCCACGAAACCGTGAACGACGGACTCCGACGGCCTCGATCCGACCCGCCACATTGTGCTGACGTTGTCCGGCCGACAACCCGACCGAATCTCGGGCTCCACCGGACATTCGTAGCAGCTCGGGCACGAGAACTCGCTCCGGTGCCAGTTCTTCGGCGACGATCCGAGCGCATCGCAGGACAGGGTCACCTCCGCGCGCCCGGGCAGCACGGGCCCGAGACGGTGCGCAGACCAGAATCAGTGAGCCGAGCTCCGGGGGATCGATTTCTCCCGCCTCGCGCAGATGTCCGACGGCCGCTGCCAACGCACGTGCCAGTGGCCGTGCCACCGACCGACGCCCCCGTTCCTTGACCGCGATGACGGCGCTTCTACGCGGCCCGGTGTACGTGCCGAGAGCCCAACACGGCACACCTGGATCGACACGCGGACGAACGGGGATGGGTGGGACGGACAACGCTTCACGACACACTCGACACCAGTCCTCACCCGGCATTCCGCAACCCGCGCACTCGAGCGGGAGGACCAGATCGAGGAGTGTGCGCATGAGTGACGAGTCTGCCCGCACCCACCGACACCCGACTCGCGACATCAGCCGGGCAGGATCGGCACTGCTTTCACGCCGGCCAGGCCGGTCACCTCACGCCAGTAACGGTCGCCGACCGGATCGGCGTTGTTGAGCGCAAAAACCGCACGCGCGTCGGCCACGTACTCCGTTTCCGGCGACGCATCGACCGCCAGCACAGGTGTGGTCAGGTTGCGCGACGGTAGGGCGTCCATCCTGGATCCGTCGACGGTCACCTGCACGACCGGTGTGTCCGTGGCGACTCTCGCGATCACGATGGTGTCTCCGGTGGACCAGTCCAAACTGGTGGCGTCACTGCCGAGTCCGATGGCCACCGCGCGGGGTGAGGTCAACGAGTACACGCCCGTGGGATCACGCACCACGGTCGCCACGTACACGACGCCGTCGACGATGACCGCGGCTCGTACACCGTCGCGGGCCAGTCGCAGTTCGGTGATTCGGGTCCCCAAGGCCGCTACGGCGGTGGCGTCGACGGGGATCACCGAGACCTGACCGGTGGAGGGATCACGAGCGGCTCGGATGACATTGGTGCCGTCGATCACCGCCCAGGCCGCATTGTCGTCGGATCCCCACGTGGGTCGCGTGATCGACTGCCCTTCGGCCACCGGAAACGCGCCACCGTCGTAGCTGCCCACCATGAGAGTGCTCGACGGGGCCGGTGCGGGTCGCCCGGTGTCGGCGACTCCTGCCACGAGGGTGCCGTCGTTGGACAACGCCACCGAGCGCAGATTGCGGGCCTGTCCGAAGTACCCGGGGGCGGGCGTGGTCTCGGCCTCGTCCACTCTCAGCAACCCGCCGGACGCCAGTGCGTGCAGACCGATGCTGGAGTCGGTGCCGCCGAGTGGATCGAAGGAGTCGACGCCCGCGGTCGTCCACCCGTCGGGCTTGGTCGTATCTATCGGTTGACCGTCGGCGAGGAGCACATACGGGCCGGCCACCTCGGCCGACGCCAAAGTCCAGATCACTTGAGCAGCAAGGAGTTCGCGATCGCGGTCACTCTTGTTCTGAAGGCCGCCGAAGTCGATCTTGATACCGCCGAGCCCCACCCCCACCTGAGAGGTCTGACCGTCGGCCTTGGTGATGGGCCCGCGAATGCTCACGTCGTCGGACAGTTCGTTGCTCACTGCCGCCGACAGAGCCGACTTGGGACCGTCGATGAGCAGCTGTACGAGTTGATTGGCCAGCTGGTCCTGCGATCCGCTCGTCCAGCGCACATCGGGCACCAGCACACCGCCGAGAGGATCGACGAAGTAGAGCGAGCGCTGCTGATAGGTGTTCAGAAATGCGGACCGGTCGATGACGACACCGGGCGGAAGCTTGGAGATGCGCCATTGACCGTCCACCCGCATCATCTCGATCGCAACGTCGAAGGTGTCCGAACCTGCCTGATACTCCCCGCCCGAGGCGAGCATCCCGGCCGTCGTCGAACGAATCGTGAACTGTGCGGCATCGGCGGTACGTGGGCCGGACAGGGTGTCGATCCGGTCCGCGACGACGGTTCGCGCCCCGTCGTCCCAGGTGCTCGACGCCTCCTCGGTGAGAAATTGCCGCGCTGCCTGATGCCTGTTGGCGGACACGGCGCTGGCCTCGAAGAAGTCGTCCAGCAAGCGATCCGGTTCGCGTCCGGGCTCGGGGGCCGGGGCACTCGTCGGCACGGCACCGTCGGTGAGGGTTCCGATGGCCTGGGGGCTGGAGGACTCGGGCAGGCTGGCGCATCCCCCGACGAGCGTGATCGCAAGTGCGCAGATTGCCAATACCAGACTGACGCGACGAGCCGACCGAATCACGTCACCGACTCCGGTGACGACGTCTTCTGCGCGGACGACTTCTGGGCGGTGATCGCCGGAATCGGCTGCCCCTGCGCGTACTTCTTGGTGCTGGGCTTGAGGGGCAAAGGAGATCCGATCACCTTGTGCCCGCGCACGAGCGGCAGTGTGAGTCGAAAACATGCGCCTTCTCCCACTGCACCCCACGCCTCGAGCTTACCGTCGTGCAAGCGGGCGTCCTCGACGCTGATCGCCAGCCCCAATCCGGTGCCGCCGGAGCGACGGACACGCGAGGGATCCGAACGCCAGAACCGGTTGAACACCAGCTTCTCCTCCCCGGGGCGCAGACCGATTCCCTGGTCGCGCACCACGAATGCTGCCGCGTCGGCATCCGACCGCAGACGCAGCAGCACCGGCTTGCCTTCGCCGTGATCGAGGGCGTTGGCCAACAGGTTCCGCAGAATCCGCTCCACTCGCCTGGGGTCCACCTCGGCGACGACCGCGGTCTCGGGCATGTCGACGATCACTTCGGTGCCGGTTTCGCGCGCCAGGTGACGAACGGTGGACACCGCTGCACGCGCACACATCCGAAGATCGAGCTGTTCGGCAGCCAGTTCGGCCACACCCGCGTCGTGTCGACTGATCTCGAGCAGGTCACCGAGCAAGGTCTCGAAGCGATCCAGCTCGTTCACCAGCAGCTCCGACGATCTCTTGAGTGCCGGTTCGAGGTCGTCACTGGCGTCGTGGATGAGATCGGCCGCCATCCGCACCGTAGTGAGCGGGGTCCGCAGTTCGTGGCTGACGTCGGAGGTGAACCGGCGCTGCAGGTTACCGAATTCCTCGAGCTGGGTGATCTGTTTGGACAGGCTCTCGGCCATCTCGTTGAAGGACATCGCGAGCCTGGCCATGTCGTCCTCACCGCGAACCGGCATGCGCTCCTTGAGCCTGCCGTCGGCGAACCGCACTGCGATGCGCGAGGCGGATCGAATGGGCAACACCACCTGCCGTGCGACGAGCATCGCGATCGCCGCGAGCAGAACCAGGAGCACCACTGCTCCGATGAACAATGTGCCGCGTACCAACGACAGCGTCCGGTCCTCACTGGCGAGCGGGAAGATCAGGTAGAGCTGTAGCGCCGAGATATCGGATCCGGTGGGCGATCCCATGATGAGCGCCGATCCGGAATACCCGCCGTCACTGTCGGTCACGGTGGCGTACTGCGAGCTGATGAGGCCCTTCTTGACGAAGTCGCGCAAGCTGTTCGGTATCTGATCCACCGGCCCGACCGACGCCTCGGCCCGCGTGGCGTCACCCTCGACGATCAACACCGGATCGAACGATCCCGCCGACCCGGTGGTCGACGCCGCATCCAGGTCCTGATTCGTCAGTGCTGCCCGGGCTCGTTCGAGGCGCGTCGCGAGCCCACTCGAATCGTCGGCACCCGCGAGGTTGCCCTCGACGGTGGTTCGGGATCTGTCGAGTTCTTCGGTGGCCGCAGACAACTTGGCCTCGAGTAACCGATCGGTGATCTGAGAGGTCAACACCACCCCGAGGATGAGGATGACCACCAGCGACAACGTCAACGTCGACACGACGACGCGAAGCTGCAAGGACCGTCGCCAGGCATGACCGAGCGAGGTACTCAGCGAACGAAACCACCGCAGCAGAGGAGAGAACTTGCCGTTGATTCGTCGCCGAGAGTGGGAGAAACCGATCACGGCGGTCCGGCCTTGTACCCGACCCCCCTCACGGTCAACACCACCTCGGGGTTTTCCGGATCCTTCTCGACCTTTGCGCGTAGCCGCTGCACGTGCACGTTGACCAGTCGAGTGTCGGCCGCGTGGCGGTAGCCCCACACTTGTTCGAGCAGCACTTCTCGGGTGAACACCTGACGTGGCTTGCGGGCCAGTGCCACCAGCAGATCGAATTCGAGTGGTGTCAGCGACACCAGTTCATCGCCGCGGCTCACCTTGTGCGCGGGCACGTCGATCACGATGTCTGCGATGGACAGCAATTCGGCAGGTTCGTCTTCGGTCCTGCGCAGGCGCGCCCGAACCCGTGCGACCAATTCCTTCGGCTTGAACGGCTTCATGATGTAGTCGTCTGCACCGGATTCGAGGCCGAGCACAACATCGACGGTGTCGGTCTTGGCCGTCAGCATCACGATCGGGACACCGGAATCGGCCCGTAGTACGCGGCATACGTCGATGCCGTTCATCCCGGGAAGCATCAGGTCCAGTAGCACCAGATCCGGCCGGTTCTCGCGCACGGCCGCCAACGCTTGGGTGCCGTCGCCGACCACGAAGGGCTCGAATCCTTCACCACGCAGCACGATGGTGAGCATCTCCGCCAGAGCCGAATCGTCGTCCACAACCAGAATCCGAGGCTTCATGGCTCTATCGTGTCACTCTCGGCTCGCCTGATGGCTGATTGGACAACTCGGCGGCGAGTCGATCGGGATCGACGTCGGCGGTCACCACCTCCCACGGCGACACCCAGTTCGCCGCCGCGAGAGCGGCGTACACGTCCGAGGTTCGGCTCTGCAGCGAGCCGTCCCGTTCGTATGCATCCCGGGTTCTGGTGACGTCCGCACTCTCCCGTGCCGCGGCCCGCTCGGCGGCGAGCGCCACGGGTACGTCGAGCAGAATCTGAATGTCCGGAATCGGAACTGCGAAGCGTTCGAATTCGAGCGCCCTGATCCATTCGACGGCCCCGCCGTCTGCGGTCTGTTCCAACCGAGCAGCCGTGTACGCGGCGTTGGACGCCACGTACCGATCGAGAAGAACTACGTCGTTGTGCAAGAGCAGCTTTCGGACCTCGTCGACCGCATCCCGGCGATCGAGCGCGAACAGCAGAGCCATCGCGTGCACACTGGCAGCGGTGTCGCCGTGCTCACCGTGCAGCGCCTCCGCCGCAAGATCGGCGTGTACCGACCGGCCGTACCTGGGAAATCCGATCCGCGCGACGTCGAGGCCGTCGCGTTCCCATGACGAAACGAGCCGACGGGCGAGCGTGTTCTTGCCCGCACCGTCGACTCCTTCGATGACGAAAAGCCGCCCCACCGCAGGTCAGTAGCGGTAGTGCTCGGGCTTGTACGGGCCCTCGACGTCGACGCCGATGTACTCGGCCTGCTCCTTGGTGAGCTTGGTGATCGAGCCGCCGAGTGCTTCGACGTGAATACGCGCGACCTTCTCGTCCAAGTGCTTGGGCAGGCGGTAGACCTCGTTGTCGTACTCGTCCGGCTTGGTCCACAGTTCGATCTGAGCAATGACCTGGTTGGAGAAGCTGTTGCTCATGACGAACGACGGATGACCCGTGGCGTTGCCGAGGTTCAGCAACCGGCCCTCGGACAGCACGATGATGGAGTGCCCGTCCTTGAACTGGTACTCGTCGACCTGCGGCTTGATGTTGATGCGCGTGACATCGGGGGCCTTCTCCAGCCCGGCCATGTCGATCTCGTTGTCGAAGTGGCCGATGTTGCCCAGGATTGCCTGGTGCTTCATCTTGCGCATGTGCTCGAACGTGATGATCGACAGGTTGCCCGTCGAGGTGATCACGATGTCGGCCTGCTCGATGAATTCTTCGACCGTGCGCACGTCGAAGCCGTCCATGAGAGCCTGCAACGCGTTGATCGGGTCGGCCTCGGTGACGGTCACCCGTGCACCCTGGCCCTTGAGTGCTTCGGCGCAACCCTTGCCCACGTCGCCGTAGCCACAGACCAGAACGGCCTTGCCGCCGATGAGGACGTCGGTTCCCCGGTTGATGCCATCGATCAACGAGTGCCGGGTGCCGTACTTGTTGTCGAACTTGCTCTTGGTCACCGAGTCGTTGACGTTGATGGCCGGGAACGTGAGTTCTCCCGCAGCCGCGAACTGGTAGAGCCGGAGCACACCGGTCGTGGTCTCCTCGGTGACGCCCTGAACGGACGCGGCCACCTCGGTCCACTTGGTCGTCGACGCTTCGAGCGAACGACGGAGCAGGCCGAGGAACACCTTGTACTCGTCCGAATCGTGATCGTCGTCGGTCGGCGGAACCACGCCCGCCTTCTCGAACTGCGCGCCGCGCAACACCAGCATCGTGGCGTCGCCGCCGTCGTCGAGGATCATGTTGGCCGGCTGGTCAGGCCAGGTGAGCATTTGCTCGGCAGCCCACCAGTACTCTTCGAGGCTTTCACCCTTCCAAGCGAACACCGGTACACCCTTCGGATCCTCGACGGTCCCGTACGGTCCGACCACCACAGCCGCAGCCGCGTGATCCTGGGTGGAAAAGATGTTGCACGACGCCCAACGGACCTCGGCCCCGAGTGCCACCAGGGTCTCGATGAGAACGGCGGTCTGCACCGTCATGTGCAGCGATCCCGAAACCCGCGCTCCCTTGAGCGGCTGCACGTCCGCGTATTCGCGACGCAGCGCGATCAGACCGGGCATCTCGTGCTCGGCCAGCCTGATCTCCTTGCGGCCGAATTCTGCCAGCGACAGGTCTGCGACCTTGAAGTCGATTCCACCGCGGTGTTCCACGGTGAGTGCCGATCCTGACGTAACTGAGGTCGTCATCTTGCCTCTCCTGTTGACTGAGTGTCTGTCCACCAGGCTATCGGGTCCGCGCGGCGGAAGTACCGACTGCCCGGGGGGACGAGCCCGCACCGACCGTGTGCACTATCCGTTTCGTCCGGCTCGCGCCAGAATTCGGGCACGCTTGCGGGGAAGAATGTTGGCACGGGAGACATCGCCTTGGTAGTGCGCGAGTACCCGCGGGTCCATCACTCGACGCCATAGCGGCGGAATTGCGGCGAGTATCACCATCGACGCGTATCCGGCCGGAAGCTGCGGAGCTTCGTCGCACGAGAGCAGGGTCTGGTAGCGCTTACCTGGATTGGCGTGGTGATCACTGTGTCGTTGCAAGTGATACAGAAATATGTTGGTGCAGATTCTGTCGCTGTTCCAGCTGTGTCGGGGCGAGCATCGAACGTATTTGCCTCGGTCGTTCGTTTCGCGGAGCAAGGCGTAGTGCTCCACGTAGTTCACCATCTCGAGCAACACGAATCCGACGACGGCCTGCAGCAGGAGATAGGGCGCAATGGCGGGGCCGAACACGACCAGCAACGTCCCGAACAGCACTGCGCTCAGCAACCAGGTGTGCAGCAGCGCGTTGGTCGGGCTCGCGACGGAGCGACCCTTGCGCCGTAGACGCTGCGCTTCGAGTTTCCACGCGGAGACGAGCCCCAACACCGTGCTGCGGGGCACGAAGGTCCACACGCTCTCGCCGAGTCGCGCGCTTGCGGGATCGTCCGGGGTCGCGACCCGAACGTGATGGCCGCGGTTGTGTTCCACGAAGAAGTGCCCGTAGAGCGTTTGAGACAGGGCGATCTTGGCCAGCCACCGCTCGTGCCGTTCGATCCGATGACCCAGCTCGTGAGCAGCATTGATCCCCGTTCCAGCGACCAGACCCACCGTCACAGCGAGTCCGATCTTGTCCACCACCGTCAGGTTTCCGTACGCCCACATCCAACATGCGACGATCAGCCCGACGAACTGAATGGGTAGGAAAAGGTAAGTACACCAGCGGTAGTAGCGATCGTTTTGAAGCTTCTCGCTCGCCGACTCGTCCGGGTTGTGCCCGTCCTCGCCGGCGATCACGTCGATCACCGGAATGATCACGAAGAACACCAGGACGCCGCTCCACCAGAAGATGCCCATGCCCGTCCAGTAGACCAACTGTGACGGCAGCAGCGCCGATGCCGGTGCCAAGAGCCCCAGCATCCACAAATAGCGTTTGCTGTCTTGCCAGCGAACCGACCGTCCGCCGACCTTCGAATCCCGCCCCCCGAAAGCGACACCCGAATCCCTCGTGGAAGTGATTCGGCCGTTCGCATTCACTGTGTCAACACCCTCTCATCGAACTGTAGAAGTCCTCCAAGTCTGTTTTCGAGGGTATAACATTCTCGAGGTCCGATGTGACGCCGACCGATTTCGGCCCGTGCATCGTAGGACGAGCACCGAATACGGCACCCGGTCACTTCCCCTTGTTGCCCTTGTCTGCTTCCCGCAGACCCATCACCGAATGACGCCTGCTGTACAGAACGTAGATCACGACACCCGCGGCCATCCAGACCAGGAAGCGCAGCCAGGTCTCGACCGACAGGTTCAGCATCAACCACAGGCACGCGAGGACAGCGAGGATCGGTACCAGCGGAACCCACGGCACCCGAAAGCCGCGTTCGAGGTCCGGTCGAGTCTTGCGCAGGACCAGAACACCCGCCGACACGAGCACGAACGCGAACAGGGTTCCGATGTTCACCATCTCCTCGAGCGTGCCCAGCGGAACGAAGGCCGCGAGCAGTCCGACGATGACGCCCACCAGAATCGTCGTCCGAACCGGCGTGCCCTTCTTTCCGGTGTGGGCCAATCCGCGCGGCACCAATCCGTCCCGCGACATCGCGAAGAGCACTCGTGTCTGGCCCAGCATCAACACCATCACCACTGTGGTGAGACCGGCAAGCGCGCCGAACGAGATGATGTTCTTGGCCCAGGTCAGACCGTTCAGCTCGAACGCCGTGGCCAGCGTCGAACTGTCACCGGCCAAATCGGTGTACTTCACCATTCCGGTCAGCACCAGGGTGACTGCAACGTAGAGCACGGTCACGATCGCGAGGGAACCCAGGATGCCGCGCGGTAGTGCCTTCTGCGGTTCCTTGGTCTCCTCCGCCGTCGTCGCGACCACGTCGAAGCCGATGAACGCGAAGAACACGAGCGACGCCGCGGCCAGAAGTCCGTACCAGCCGAAGGTGCTGCCGCCCGCACCGGTGACGAACGAGAACAAGGACTGATGGAGGCCCTCGCCGGTGGTGCCGGGCTGCGACGGAGGAATGTACGGGTCGTAATTGGAGACCTTGATGTAGAAGGCACCGAGGACGACGACGAACAGAACGACGATCACCTTGATCGCAGTGATCACGAGCGAGACCCGCGACGACAACTTGGTGCCCGATGCGATCAGCACCGTCAGCACCACCACGATGAGCAGTGCGCCCCAGTCGAAGTTCAGCGAACCGATCTGGAGTACCGGTGCGGCCGTCCCGAGCAGATCTCCCAGGTACAACGACCACGCCTTGGCCACGACGGCAGCCGCGAGGCCGAACTCGAGGATCAGATCCCAGCCGATGATCCACGCGATGAACTCACCGAACGCGGCATACGAGAACGTGTACGCGCTGCCGGCAACGGGAACTGTCGAGGCGAACTCCGCGTAACACAGCGCCGCCAGCCCGCACGCGATCGCGGCGAGCACGAACGCCACCGAGACCGCCGGTCCCGCTACGTTTCCGGCGGTGCGCGCGGTCAGGGTGAAGATGCCCGCACCGACAGCAACGGCGACGCCGAACACTGTGAGGTCCCAGGAACCGAGTTCTTTCCGGAGTTTGGTGTCCGGCTCGTCGGTGTCCTCGATCGACTGCTCGATCGATTTGGTCCGGAACCACCCCGTCGTGCGCGGAGTCTTGGCCGGCCGGTCTGCTCTGCTCATCGGGCCTCCATAATGCGTATTCGCCTCTGCCCACGGATCACACCCGTCGCAGAGTTCACTGTGACATCAGACTATTGCCTTCGGGCACGTCGATTGCGCACTTCCGCTCTTCGAAAAGACCGCCGCAGGGTGCGGCCGGACGGGTGCGGCCGGACGGAAGGGATCTACTGGCGACCGACGGAGGCCACGAACACCTCGGCCGCGTCCGAATCAGCAGTCACGGTGACGAATCGATCCGCAGCCGGTATCCACGCCGAGCTGCCCTGCGACACCGTCAACCCGGGCGAGCGTCCACCGGCACTCGCCACGACGGTTCCGCCGGTACACAGCAGAATTCGAGGGCCGGATCCGGGTATTTCGACCGTCTCCCCCGGTGGCACCGCCGTCCGGCTCAGCGCGAATTCCGGTGCGGGCGTGCGGTACAGGTAGGTGGGCCGATCACCCTCACCGGGAGTGATGGGAGAGATGTCGGCCGGCTCGAAGTCCAGGACCCGCAGGAGTTCCGGGACGTCGACGTGCTTGGGAGTCAGTCCCCCGCGCAACACGTTGTCGGAATTGGCCATGATTTCGACTCCGGTTCCGCGCAGGTATGCGTGCAAGTTTCCGGCGTCCAGGTACAGGCCCTGACCGGGAGCCAAGGTCACCCGGTTCAGCAGCAACGCTGCAAGCACACCGGCGTCGCCGGGATAGGACTCGCCGAGCTCGAGCAGGGTTCTGGCCTCGGCCGCGAATCGGCCGCCGTCGGTACGCGCAGGACCGGAAAGGTAATCGATGCAACCCTGGGCAACGGCCGGCAGAATATTGTCGAGCGACTGCCCGGGAAGCGTGATCCAGGAAGTGAACACCGTACGGAGTCCGGACGCGTCGGGTTGTGCGGCAAGCAATGTGCGGTACCCGCCGAGCGCGGCGACGCCCAACGCGTCGAGCAGTTCGACGGTCTCGGTGGGGCTCCGAAAGCCGGCCAGCGCCTCGAACTCCGTCAGCGCCACGATCAGTTCCGGCTTGTGATTGGGATCCCGATAGTTACGCACCGGAGAATCGATGGGGACACCGGCCGCATTCTCGCGCGCGAAGCCTTCACGGGCCTGTGCACTGCTGGGGTGGGCCTGCAACGACAAAGGCTCTTCTGCGGCAAGCAGTTTCAACAGGTACGGCAGTCGGGACTCGTACTGCTGAGCCGAGCCTCCCAGCTGCGTCGCCGGATCCCCGTCGATCAACGTGAGCAGTGGGGTGCTACCACCCTCGTGCAGCACCTGCGCCGAATCGGCCGGGTGCGCACCGAGCCAGATCTCGGCCTCGGGATGATCGGACGGAACCGGGCGACCCTGAATTCGGGCCAGAGCGGTTCGCGACCCCCATGCATAAGACCGAACCGCACCTCGCAAGAGCTGCACTAGCTACCGCCCATCAACAACAGATACGCGGCAGTCGTGTCCAACCGCGTCGCCAACACGGACATGGTGTCGAGCACCGAAAGTGTAACCGGACCGGCAGGCGCGACGGTGATGTCGAGATCGGATCCCGGCCTCGCACCGCCGAACAGCGCCTCACTCGACTCGGCGAGCAACAGTTCCGATTCGGCCACACCGGCCAATCGTCGTTCGGTCATGGCCCGTTCGACGTCGGACGCGACGACGATGACACGCATCGGCAGAGCGGGCGGCGGGCCGTCGAGCTGTTCGTCGTGAAAGAACGAATCGAATGCCGTTGCCGTGCCAGAGGATTGGACAGTCGAAGCACGAACGGACGCCGCGATGACATCACCCAGTTCGCCGGCACCGACGAGCACACCCGCCACACGTAGTAGCACCTCACTGCCGTGCCGAGCCACCTCGACGGCTGCTGCGCTACTGCCGGACAGCACCACCCGCCGACCGTTCATACCGCTGGCGAGGGCCTTGGCCGGGTTGTGGAAGACCTCGTTGGACGGACTGTTTCGAACCGCCTCGGCATCGAGCAGGTCGGCCAGACGAGACAGATTGGGTAGCAACGTTTTCCACGATCCACCGGCGACCGCACCGAGAACGGCGACGAATGCGGCGAGATAGCGCATCAGGGCGTTGTGGTCGCGGACAGCAATACGCGGCGGCAGCCACATGACCCTGGCCCCTCGGACGGCACGCAGCGGCCCTTCCTCTGGTGCCACCACCACCACTTCCGCGCCGCGACGGGCTGCGGCATCCACGGACTCGGCAAGGCGCGGATCGCCGGCGTCGTCGCCGGCCACCACGACCACATCGAGCGGGCCGATCCACGGCGGAGTTCCGGTACTTCGAACCAGCGGCACACCGAGTCGGTCTCCGAGCGCTGCGACGAGAAGTGACGCCGCCCGGCTGCTGCGACCGTCACCGGTCACGATGACCACACTTCTGGGACGCAGATCGGCCAACCGAGCGAGCACCGCTTCGTCCACCGCCGTCGCGATGGCACGAACCTGCGCGCCCGCCAGAGCAGCACTGCGCAACGCACCCTCGCGATCGGCCGCGATGAGAGCATCGGCATCGTCGAGATCGACCAGAGACGACACTGCTGTCATGGCTGCGACACCTCCCCTTCGTCACCGACCGGAAACGAACGCTTACCCACTCATGAACCCTTGGTAACCACTATTCCAGTCCAGCGCGAACGATGCCCAATATCTCGGTCGAAAGTGCATCCACACCTGCACCGGTGCGAGCTTCCACGTTCAGTCGAAGCAGCGGTTCGGTGTTCGAGGCCCTCAGATTGAACCAGGAACCGTCGGCGAGATCGACCGTCACGCCGTCGAGTCGGTCTATGTTCGCGGTTCGATCGGCGAACGCCGCCAGAACGGCCTCGGTGCGACCTGCCGCGTCGTCGACGGTCGAGTTGATCTCGCCCGATGCACTGTAGGTCTCGTAGGCTGCCATCATCTCCGACAGTGGGCGGTCCTGTGCACCGAAAGCGGCGAGCACATGCAACGCGGCGAGCATGCCGGAGTCGGCACCCCAGAAGTCGCGGAAATAGTAGTGGGCCGAGTGCTCTCCCCCGAAGATGGCTCCGGTATCGGCCATCTGCTGCTTGATGAAGGAGTGGCCGACACGGGTTCGTACCGGCGTGCCACCGAGCTCGGTGACCAGCTCAGGTACGGAACGGGAGGTGATGAGGTTGTGGATGATGACCGCGCCCGGCTCCTTGGCCAGTTCGCGCTCGGCCACCAGACAGGTGACGGCAGAGGGCGACACCGGGTCGCCATTCTCGTCGACGACGAAGCAGCGATCGGCGTCGCCGTCGAACGCGAGCCCGATAGCGGAGCCGGTCTCGACGACGAAACGCTGCAGATCCACCAGATTCGCCGGATCGAGCGGATTGGCCTCGTGGTTGGGGAAGCTGCCGTCCAGCTCGAAGAACAACGGCTCGATCGTCACCGGCAACGGGCCGAACACTGCTGGGACGGTGTGCCCGCCCATACCGTTGCCCGCGTCCACAGCGATCTTCATGGAGCGAATTCCCGACAGATCGACCAGGTCTCGCAAGAACTGTGCGTACTCGTCGAGGACGTCGCGGGAGGTCACGGTTCCGGCCGGGCCGTCGAACTCGGGTACCCCGTCCACCAGTTCGGCCTTGACGGTGGCCAGACCGGTGTCCTGCCCCACCGGCTTCGCGCCTGCGCGGCACAGCTTGATCCCGTTGTACTTCGCCGGATTGTGACTGGCGGTGAACATCGCCCCCGGGCATTCGAGCAGGCCCGAGGCGAAGTACAGCTGATCGGTGGACGCCAGGCCGATGTGCACCACGTCGAGACCCTGGGCGGTGACACCATCGGCGAAGGCCCGGGACAGTGCGGGCGACGAATCACGCATGTCGTGGCCGATCACGACCGACCGTGCGGCCCCCGCCTCGTCGCGCACGAGACGTGCGAACGCGGCTCCGACGTCTCGCACGAACGCCTCGTCGATCTGCTCACCGACGACGCCACGGACGTCGTAGGCCTTGATGACGGCGTTGACGGACTCTGCGGTTCGGGCCACGAAGATTCTCCTGGTGATCGTTCTTGCGACGCCGCACACCGGCGTCGTCGAGCGTGTGACGGTGCGTCCGCACCAGTATCGGCAGAACGGCACCGACCGTTTCGGTTCTGCTGGAAAACCTTGCCAGACGCCAGTCGGACCGGCCAGTCGGACGTCGCTACACCACACCGGTGCGCGCGGTGGCTCAGGACGTGGGATCGGGAAGAACTCGAAGGTGGCCGCGCCTGCCGGTCCGGACGGCCGGGGCGGATCGACGTTCACCGTCGGACGGACGAGACGCGGACCGATCGATCTCACGGTCCTCGGAGCGGACGCGATCGCCGCGGCCGGCCTCACGAACCGCCTCGGCCAGTGCCGTCAGGTCGTCCTCGTCGGGTGTCGACGTCGAGTAGCCGCCCTCGTACCGTACGAGCTCCCAGCCCTTCGGCGCGGTGGTCGTCGACGCGTGTATCTCGCACAGATCCCACGAATGAGGCTCGTCCACGGTGGCCAGCGGCCCGACGACCGCGGTGGAATCGGAGTAGACATATGTGAGCGTTGCGACAGCAGAACGGTTGCAACCAGGCCTGCAGCAGCCACGCAGTGATCTCACGAATGCAGACTATCCGGTAGGTGCAACCGACCGAACGACCGACACACCGGACGCGCGCGATAACCTCCCCCCATGCCTCGATTCCCCTCCGCGCGCAGGATCACCTCTCGGTCCGTGGCACGGCACGGCCGCGGCATCCGCGGACCGGTTCTGCCCGAGGACATCCCGGCCAGACGTTCACGGGCGGAGAAGTTCGACCGACTGGTGCTCGACGCGTTCGCGCGAATCGATCATCGGTGGCACGACAAGCTCTCGAAGCTGGACATCGCCGTCGACGACGTGCCCAAGATCAGAGCGCTGGACCCGGAGTCCGTGACATGGCCACCCGAAGTCGTGGCCGAAGGTCCGGTGCCGCTGTCGCGGTTGGTGCCCGCCGGGATAGACAAGCGCGGAGAGACGACACGCGCCAGGGTGGTGTTGTTCCGGCGACCGCTCGAACGTCGCGCAAAACACCCCGAAGATCTGGAAGACCTGTTGTTCGAGGTTCTGGTGGAGCAAGTAGCAACGTATCTCGGGATCGATCCGGACGAGGTGGATCCGAACAGCGCCCCGGAATGACTACGGGCCGAGGACAACCGAATGACTGCGCAGGGCTCAGCCGATACCGCGCTTGAGTCGACGCCGTTCCCGCTCCGACAGCCCACCCCAGATTCCGAACCGCTCGTCGTTGGCGAGTGCGTACTCGAGGCATTCGTCCTTGACCTCGCAGCCGAGACAGATTCGCTTCGCCTCGCGGGTCGAGCCACCCTTCTCCGGGAAGAAGGCCTCTGGATCGGTTTGCGCGCACAGTGCGCGCTCCTGCCACTGATCCTCGATCTCCTCGAACATCTCGTCGAAACCTGCAACGAGACTGAGGAACGGCTTGGCCGGCGGAACCGACTCGGCAACGAACGGCATCAGGTCGGCATCGGATTCGACATCGTTGTCGGTATCGGTGTCGGTCTCGATGTGCGTCTCGGTCGTTCGCGCCACGTACGCAGAACCCGCGTCGGACGTGACGCTCGAATCTGCCCCGTCGACGGACTCGGTCTGCGGCGCGTCGTCGACTGCGCTGAGGTGTGCAGTGGGTCCGCCCCGCTGATCACGTGTCACGTGCTCGTCATACATCGCTTCCGCCTCCTCACCTGTGGTAGCGCAGATACTTTCGGTCTTCGTGTGCTCGGATACCTTGCCCCGCGCAGGTATTCGGTCGAACTGGCGAGTCCGAGCGCACATGCGCTCGTCCAACTCTCGACCTCTACTCGACGTCCACGCGAGGACGAGCAGGAAGGGAACGAGTGTTCGAAACCAGGTTCGCTGCAATCGAACTCGTGCTGCGAACACTGAATGACATACCTGTGATTAGACACGCACAGGTGTGTCGCGGTCAAGCCGATCGCGCAAATCCAATACCATCCCATGCCCGAAATCGGCTGTCTCCCCGAATCGGAGCCCGTCCCGTGCGTGTCGCGGCTGTTATGGCACCTGCACACGGTCCGCTCGTCGGGCTCAGCACCGGGTGGGCGCTCGCCCGGCACTGCTGCAACCCCACTAGGCTCGTGCGTTGTGAAAGTTACTGTTCTGGTCGGTGGCGTCGGCGGCGCGCGGTTCCTTCAGGGTCTCAAATCCTTGTTCGGCGACAACCCCGAGCACGAGATAACTGCGGTGGTCAATGTAGGCGACGACGTGTGGATGCACGGCCTCCGCATCTGCCCGGATCTCGACACGTGCATGTACACCCTCGGTGCTGGAATCGACACCGAACGCGGATGGGGCCGTATCGCCGAGACCTGGAACGCTCGCGACGAGCTCGCGGCCTACGGTGCCGATCCCGACTGGTTCGGACTCGGAGACCGTGACATCGCCACCCACCTGATTCGCAGTCGCATGCTGCGCACCGGTTTTCCCTTGTCGGCCGTCACCGAAGCTCTGTGCAACCGGTGGCAACCGGGCGTCCGGTTGCTGCCCGTCACCGACGATCGGTCGGAGACCCACGTCGTCATCACCGATCCCGACGACCCGAGCGGTGAACAGCAACGCGCAATTCACTTCCAGGAGTGGTGGGTTCGTTACCGAGCTCAGATTCCGACCCACAGTTTTGCCAATATCGGTGCCGAACAGGCAACTCCGGCACCAGGAGTGGTGGACGCAATCACCGAAGCCGACGCGGTCGTCCTGGCACCGTCCAATCCAGTGGTGAGTGTCGGCGCGATCCTTGCGGTGCCGGGTATTCGTGGGGCGCTCCGGACCACAGCGGCCAAGGTGGTCGGCCTCTCCCCCGTCGTCGACGGTAAGCCGTTACGCGGCATGGCCGACGAGTGTCTGTCCGTCATCGGTGTCGACACCACGGCAGAGGCGGTCGGCCGTCACTACGGAAGCCGAAGCGGGACAGGAATTCTCGATGCGTGGCTGGTACACACCACCGACTCCGCGGTTGTCGACGGCGTGGACGTGCAGTCGGTCCCGTTGCTGATGACCGACCCCGAGACCACCGCGGTGATGGCGCGTACCGCGCTGCTCGCGGCCGGACTCGACCTGTGATCGATCCGGGCGAGAGCGGTTCGATGTCTCCGGTACCGAGCGATCATGCACCGGGCGGTTCGATCGAAATGCTGCCGATCACCGGGCTCCCGGAATTCAGACCGGGTGACGACCTGGCGTCGGCAATCGCCGAGCGAGCGCCATGGTTGCGCGACGGCGACATCTTGATCGTCACCAGCAAGATCGTCTCCAAGGTCGAGGGTCGGTTGGTGCAGGCTCCGCGCGACGCGGACGAGCGAGACGCTGCCCGCAGAGTGCTGGTGGAGCAGGAAGCTGTGCGCATCGTCGCGCGCAAGGGCCGAACCCTCATCACCGAAAATCGGCTGGGCATCGTGCAGGCCGCGTCGGGCATCGACGGCTCCAACGTCGACGGCGGCGAACTGGCCTTGCTGCCCGAGGACCCCGATGCCAGTGCCGCGGCCCTGCGCGCAGCTCTCGGCGACCTACTGGGAGTGACGGTGGCCGTGGTGGTCACGGACACCATGGGGCGGGCGTGGCGAATCGGCCAGACCGACGCCGCCATCGGCGCTGCGGGCCTGCCGGTTCTGCACGCCTACGCCGGGGCCGAAGACGGTCAGGGCAACGAGCTCGTGGTGACCGAGGTCGCGATCGCAGACGAACTCGCGGCCGCAGGCGATCTGGTGAAGGGCAAGCTGGGCGGTGTCCCGATCGCCGTCGTACGCGGCTTGGCACCGGTCGACGACGGTTCCACTGCGGCCGCTCTCCTGCGCGGCGGCGAGGACGACCTGTTCTGGCTCGGCACCGCCGAAGCGCTCGATCGCGGCCGCAAGGAGGCTCTGCTGCTGAGACGGTCGGTGCGCTCGTTCTCCTCGGACTCGGTCGATCCCGAACTCGTTCGCGCATCGGTCGCCGACGCCCTCACCGCCCCTGCCCCGCACCACACCCGACCGGTGAGATTCGTGTGGGTCAGGACTCCGGCGCTGCGGCGTCGGCTCCTCGAGACGATGCGCGAGCAGTGGCGCGCCGACCTGACCGCCGACGGCCTCGGTGAGGACCGGATCGCCGCGCGACTGAGCCGCGGCGACATTCTGTTCGACGCACCGGAAATCATCGTTCCGTTCTGTGTGCCCGACGGCGCGCATTCGTACCCCGACGAGAGGCGTCGAGCCGCGGAGGACACGATGTTCACCGTGGCGGTCGGTGCCGCCGTCCAGGGTCTGCTGGTCGCTCTGGCGGTCCGCGAACTGGGCAGCTGCTGGATCGGCTCGACCATTTTCGCCGCCGATACCGTGCGCGCCGAACTCGGACTGCGTGCAGATTGGAAAGCCATGGGAGCCATTGCAATAGGGCACCCCAGCGAGCCGTCGACGGTTCGAGATCCGGTGCTCCCCGGGTCGTCGTTGCTGGAGCTCTGACGTGTCAGCGTCGACGCCGCCTCATTCGACTCTGTGGAATTCGGTCCGAGCGTCACTCGACCGCTGGGCACCGTCGGATTCGAACGACGAATCGCTCCGCCACACCATGCTGGCGTTCCTGCACAGCAACCTCGATGCATGTCTGCGCGCCAACGAAGCCGGCCACTTCACGGCGTCCTCGCTGGTACTGAACGAATCGGGGACCCATGTGCTGCTGACCCTTCATCCGAAGGTCGGCCGGTGGATTCAGCTGGGCGGCCACTGCGAACCGACGGACCACACGGTGGTCGACGCCGCCCTGCGTGAGGCTTCCGAGGAATCGGGGATCGACGACCTGGTCATCGATCCGGTACTGCTCTCGGCCCACACGCACCCGATCACGTGCTCGCTGGGTAAGGCCACCCGGCACCTCGACCTGAGGTTCCTGGTCCGCGCCCCGGACGGTGCCCGGGCCGTGCGCAGCGAGGAGTCGACGGATCTTCGATGGTGGCCGGTCGACGCTCTGCCGGACAACGCCGAGCACGAGACGATCGACCGTCTCGTCGCCCTCGCTGCTCGCCGCCGCTAGCGACGAGCAGAACGGGTCAGACGTCGGTGGAGAAGCGCACTCCGCCGTCGGGCAGCTTGACTCCGGGCCACACGCGCGCCCCGCGGAGCAGCTCACAGCGAGCGCCGATGTCCGCACCGTCGCCGATGACCGCGTCACGCACGAGGGCGCGGGGTCCGATGCGAGAACCGAAACCGAGAATGGATCGCTCGACGACGGCCCCCGCTTCGACGACCGCACCGTCGAACACGACGGCACCGTCCAGGCGAGCTCCCGCTCCGATCTCGGCCCCGCGGCCGACGACGGTTCCGCCGATCAACAGTGCGCCCGGTGCCACTCCTGCGCTCGGGTGAACCAGGGACTCACCACGATCTCCGTGCAGCGCGGGCGACGGCGCGATGCCGCGGACCAGATCGGCCGAGCCCTTGACGAAATCTTCCGGCGTACCCATGTCACGCCAGTACGCGCTGTCGACGTGTCCGTAGACCTTCTTGTCCTCGGCGAGCAAGGCAGGAAACACCTCTCGCTCCACCGACACCGGCCGGCCGGCCGGGATCGACTCGATGATCTCGCGCTTGAAAACGTAGCAACCGGCGTTGATCTGGTCGGTCGGCGGATCTTGCGTCTTCTCGAGAAACGCTGTCACGCGGCCGGATTCGTCGGTGGGCACACAACCGAACGCGCGCGGGTCGCCGACGCGAACCAGATGCAAGGTGACATCGGCGTCGGTGGTGCGGTGCGTATCGAGAACTGCTGTCAGATCGGTGCCTCCCAGCACGTCCCCGTTGAAGACCATGACGTTCTCGGCGCGCAGTCGCGGAAGGACGTTTCTGATGCCTCCGCCGGTGCCGAGCGGTTCGGTCTCGAAGACGTATTCGAGGTCGATGCCGAGCGAGGATCCGTCTCCGAAATGCTGCTCGAACACCTCGGCTTTGAACGACGTTCCGAGCACGACGTGCTCGATTCCCGCGGCCTTGATGCGGGCCAGGAGATGGGTCAGGAACGGCAGTCCGGCGGTCGGAAGCATCGGCTTGGGTGCCGAGAGCGTCAGGGGCCTGAGCCGAGTTCCCTTGCCGCCGACCAGAATGACTGCATCGGTACGTGCGGCGACCGATGGGGAACTATCCGACATGTCCAGCCTCTGTTCTCTCGTCCGTGAGTCGTCCGTCCACTGCGCGGGCCCGAAGCGCCGAGTTCACAACGATCTTCGAGCGAAGACCGAGACCACCGCGCAGAGCCAATCGTAAGGGAGCCTGCCACGTCCGCGCGTGTCTGTCGGCCTGGAAGCGGTACGCGCTGGTGTGATGCGCAGGCAACATCACCTCCGGATGCCGTCCTGCTGCATGGCCTTTCGAATGGGTGACCTCGACACCGGGAACGTAGACGTTGTGCCAACCCGCTCTGCCGAGCCGGTCACCGAGATCCACGTCCTCCATGTACATGAAGTAGCGCGAGTCGAATCCGTCGATCGAATCGAACGCCGACCGCCGCAGCAGTAGGCACGATCCCGACAGCCACCCCACGGGGCGCTCGGTCACCGTCTCGTTCTCCTGGCGATACCGCTGAGTCCACGGGTTCTTCGGCCAGAGCTTGCCCAGTATCGCGTGTCCCGCGCCCGACGTCAGATCGGGCACCGACCGAGCCGACGGGTAACGAGAGCCGTCGGGCTCGCGGATGAGCGGACCGAGAGAACCTGCGCGTGGCCACCGGGCGGCTGCGTCGAGGAGTCCGTCGAGCGAACCGGGATGCCAGCGGACGTCGGGGTTGGCCACGACGACGAACTCGACAGCCGGGTCGACGGCGGCCACCGCGCGGTTGACCGCTGCTCCGTAACCGATGTTCGCACCGGTACGCAGCAACTCGGCCTCGCCGAAAGCTGCCTCGGCCGCCTCGGGGGTGCCGTCGACAGAGCCGTTGTCGGCCATGATCACCCGATAGGGGCGCGTTGTGGCCTCACGCAGAGACGTCAGAAACTGATCCAGGTATTCGCCGGGCGAATAGGTCACCGTCACTACGGCCAGCTCGGAACTCACGCGGGCAAGACTAGCCCGAGAGTGACGGAATCCCTCACCTCGACTACGTCAAGGCAGCCGTCAGTGCAGCCGACCACGGGCGCGCCGGCGTGAGGCCTGCGTCGATCCAGGCGGCCGGCGAGAGTACCGAGTAGGCCGGCCGGGGTGCGGGCACGACGTATTCGGCGCTCGAACACGGCTGCACTCGCTCTGCATCGGCACCGATGTGAGTGAACACCGCGCGCGCGAGGTCGAACCAGCTGGCCTGGCCCGCGTTGGTGTAGTGCAGGGTCCGTCCGGCCACGGACGGGTCGGCTTCGATCTCGAGCAGGCCCGACGCCAGGTCGAGGGCGAACGTGGGCGACCCGATCTGGTCGTTCACCACCGACAGGGTGTCGCGCTCACCTTCGAGCCGCTGCATCGTGGTCACGAAATTCTTACCCGTGTTGTCGTACACCCACGCGGTCCGCACGACGACGGCCTCGGGCAACTCGTCGCGCACGGCGAGCTCGCCGGCCAATTTGGTGCGTCCATACGCCGACTGCGGCGCGGGCTTCGCGTCGACCTCGTACGGTTCGGTCGCTGTGCCGTCGAACACATAGTCGGTGGAGACGTGGATCAACCGGGCACCGACACGCCCGCAGGCGCGTGCGAGATTTCGGGGGCCGTCCGCGTTCACGACCATGGCCCTGGCCTCATCGGCTTCGGCGGCGTCGACCGCGGTGTAAGCAGCGCAGTTGATCACCGTTGCTCCTGCGGTCACCACGGCAGCGACCGCAGCGGAGTCGGTGATGTCCAGGTCGGCGGACGAATACGCGAGAACCTTCGCACCGCTGCCCCGCTCGGCGGCGAGAGCCACCACCCTTCGGCCCAACTGGCCGTGTGCACCGGTTACCAGGATCGCATTCACGGTTGCCAAGTGTGGCACGCCGGGTTCGGTTGGGCGAGGCAGCGACCGCCGACAAGTAACCTTCGAACGGCGGGGGGAGAACGAAGCAGTCGGCTGTCGAAGTCGGCCGGAACGAGAGGGTCGTGAACGGTGCCACGAGATTCAGGCACGCCCGGAGGTGAGCGCACTCCCCCGCCGCGGCGGCGCACTCACCGGCGACCCGACGGTTCCGATGCAGGCGGTGCCCACCGTTCCGAGGATCTCGAAGCACGTGCCGCGCGTCGATACCCCGACGAAGAACAGCGCGGTCAGCGCCGGTCCCGCGAGCGAAGCCGCGGCGAATCGACGGCCAGAACGCACCGGACGAGGCAGCGTGATCCCCGCGGTCCCGTCGGGCAAGCACAACCCGAGGGCGGCGCCCCTACCCGCGTCGGCGGACGCCGTTGGCCCGCCACGCACGTCGCGACAGCAGTCCTGTCGGTACTTGTTCTGCTGGTGACAGGTTTCGCGTGGCGCAGTGTCGACAGTCTTCGATCGAACATCGCCACTGCGAGTGGCCTCGGTCTCGGCGGCGCGGCAGACGGGGCAGTCGACATCCTGATGGTCGGCACCGACAGCCGCACCGACGCCCACGGCAACGCGTTGTCGTCAGATGAGCTCGCGTCCCTCAACGCCGGTGAAGAGGTGGCATCGAACACCGACACGATCGTATTGATCCGCGTCCCGAACGACGGATCGTCGGCCACGGCCATTTCCATCCCACGCGATTCGTACGTGGAGGTACCGGGCATCGGGATGTCGAAGATCAACGCCGCGTACGGCGCGACCAAGGAGAACAAGAGACTCGAATTGGTGGAGCAGGGTGTCGCCGACGCCGATGCGGAGTCCCAGGCCACCGAGGCCGGGCGCGAGGCTCTGATCGATTCCGTCGCCAACTTGACCGGCATCACCGTCGATCACTACGCCGAGGTGGGCTTGCTCGGCTTCGTATTGTTGACCGATGCTGTGGGCGGCGTCGAGGTGTGCCTCAACAACCCTGTGCAAGAACCACTCTCGGGTGCGAACTTCCCGGCCGGGGTACAGAAGCTGGCCGGATCACAGGCTCTGAGCTTCGTGCGACAGCGGCACGATCTTCCCCGCGGAGACCTCGACCGTATCGTGCGCCAGCAGGTGTTCATGGCCTCGCTCGTGCGGAGTGTGTTGAGCGCCAAGACCCTGAGCAATCCCAGCAAACTGGGTCAACTCAGCACCGCGGTACAGCGTTCGGTGACGCTCGATTCCGACTGGGACATATTGCAATTCGCTACTCGACTCCAGGATCTCGCCGGTGGCAAGGTCAAGTTCGAGACCATTCCCGCTGTCGACATCAACGCCACGACCGACTACGGCGAATCGATCGTCCAGGTCGATCCTGCCGCGGTGAAGAAGTACGTCGCGAGTTTGCTCGGCGACGGCAATTCGGCGGAGGCCAATGCCGAAAATGCCGAGGCCCCGGCGGTCGATCCGTCGACGGTGACCGTGGACGTCGCGAACGACAGCGGTATCGAAGGACTCGCCAACGGCGTCGCCGGTTCCCTGGCGGCGTTGGGTTACCTCGGCGGGACCATCGGAAACTACGAGGGCTCGTCCATCTCGGCGAGCCGCATCCAGTCCGCCGACGTCGACAGTGACGCAGCGCGCGCCGTGTCGGCCGCACTGGGCGGACTGCAGATCACCGCGGACGACACTCTGGGGTCGGACACCGTTCGTGTGGTGCTCGCCGACGACTACGCAGGCCCCGGTTCCGGGCAGGCGGCCACAGCCGAAACCATTGCACCCGAATCCGGTACGGCCGTTCCCGAGGAGCCGGCGGCTCCGATCGACGCCGGCTCCACCGGCCCGATGTGCGTCAACTGACACGGTCTTCGACTTCGGCGGCGGCTGTTCACGGCGCGTGAGAAGGCGCGCAGAGTCGTCATCTAGGGTGCGTGGTGTGGCCTCGAATCTGACTCAGACCCTGCTCGACCCGATTCTCGCCGCTGACCCGGCCGGTCCGCGCATCACGTTCTACGACGATGCGACCGGCGAGCGGGTGGAGGTCTCGGCGGTGACACTCGCGAATTGGGCCGCCAAGACCGCCAACCTGCTGCGCGACGAGTTCGCCTTCGAGGTCGGCGGCAAGGTGAGCGTGCTGTTGCCCGCACACTGGCAGACGGCAGCGGTACTGCTGGGTACATGGTGGGCCGGCGGCGAGGTGGTGCTCGGCGCCGACGATTCCGCAGACCTGGCCATGGTGGCGGCAGATCGCCTTGCCGAGGCCCCGGATGTCGACGAGGTGTTGGCCTTCTCACTCGACGCGTTCGGTAAGGCTGTACCCGACCTGCCGATCGGAATGACCGATTACGCAACCTCGGTGCGGGTGCACGGAGATCAGTTCCGGATCTCGGACGGCGGGGCAGCGGCACTGGACGGTCGTTCGGTGGACGAGGTGCTCACTGCCGCCCGCGCGGCCGCCGACACGCATTCGTGGACAGCCGCCGATCGGGTGCTGTCGACTGCGTCCTGGAACACCCCCGACGAGATCATCGAGGGTTTGGTGTCGGTGCTCGTCGCGGGAGCCTCGCTGGTTCAGGTGACCAATGCGGACGAGGAGAAGTCCGAGCGACGCACGGAAACCGAGAAGGTCACCGCAACCCTGACCTGATTGTCCGGCCCTCACCGCGCGAGCGCAGTACTCACCCGGGCTTCCGGTAACCGCCGTCTGCGAGACCCGCCTGGATTTCGTACTTGTTCGCGGCCCCACGATGCCGCGTTTCCTCGGCGAGGTATCGAAATGGGAACGTCAACCCGAAACGCGCCCACTGATCCGCATGCACGGCCTCGTGCCGCAACACCCGACGGCCGGTGTTGCCTTTCGTCAGGTAGGCACCACCGAATGTCGTTCCGCCACGACCGAACCCGCCGCGCAGGCCGGTGCAGACGAAAATCGAGAACTCGTCGTCGAAGTGCGCGGTTCCGCGCCATACACGCGCGTAGACCAACGCCAGCCGTGTCACCAGCATCGACTGCCACCGGCCCCGTCCGGCTCGCCGAATCAGCTCGTGCCGAGACACAGCCGCACTCATCCCAACAACGTGGTGCGGAGAGCTTTGTCCTTCTCCAACACCATGGCCTCGAGTGACGCCTGGAACGCGGACATTCGTTCTTGCAGCGCGGGATCGGACGCACCCAGAATCCGTACAGCGAGCAGCCCCGCGTTGCGGGCACCGCCGATGGACACCGTGGCCACGGGAACGCCCGCAGGCATCTGCACTATCGAGAGCAGCGAATCCATACCGTCGAGGTACTTCAGCGGTACCGGCACCCCGATGACCGGCAGTGGCGTCGCCGACGCCACCATGCCGGGCAGGTGCGCCGCTCCCCCGGCACCGGCGATGATCACCCTGATGCCACGACCGGCGGCCTCGCGGGCATAGTCGAGCATCCGCTGCGGGGTTCGGTGGGCCGAGACGACACCGACCTCGAACCGAATACCGAACTCCGCCAGTGCTTCTGCTGCCGCTTCCATGGTCGGCCAGTCGGAATCGCTGCCCATGATCAGGCCTACGGCAGGAGTGGAGCCTGCGGAACGACCCTCATGTGCAGGCCCGGCCTCAGCGATAGTGGAGTTGTCAGTCATCGTGTGGATCCCATCCGTCGGTCCATTCGGCGTGCGACATCCAGTGCGCGGCACGTTCGGCCCGCTCACGCACCGCGGCCACGTATGCGGGATCGGTGAGGGAACCGGACGACGAGCCCAAAATATTGACGTGGCCGATCTTGCGGTCCTTGCGCTCACCCTTTCCGTACAGGTGCACCTTCGCATCGGGCATGCGGGCGAACAGGTGATGCAGCCGTTCGTCCATCGTCATCTCGGGTGCCTCCGGCGCGCCCAGAATGTTGGCCATCACCGTCAGCGGAGCAAGTGGGTCGGTGTTTCCGAGTGGATAGTCCAGCACCGCACGTAGATGCTGCTCGAACTGCGAGGTACGGCACCCGTCCATGGTCCAGTGTCCGGAATTGTGCGGCCTCATGGCGAGCTCGTTGACCAGCAGCTTGCCCGAGGTGGTCTCGAACAGCTCGACCGCTAGATCTCCTACGACACCGAGCGCACCTGCGATGTCGAGTGCGAGCCGGCCGGCGAAGGTGGCCACGTCCTCGTCCAGATCGGGAGCAGGTGCCAGCACGACGGCGCACTGGCCGTTGCGCTGCACGGTCTGCACGACGGGCCACGCGGCACCCTGGCCGAACGGCGATCGCGCGACCATGGCCGACAACTCGCGGCGCATGGCGACCTTCTCCTCCACCATGAGCGGTACACCCAGGTCGAGCTGAGCGGTGACGATCGCCTCTGCTTCCTCGGCGTCTGCGGGCATCCAGACACCGCGCCCGTCGTATCCGCCGCGGACGGCCTTGAGGACCACCGGCCACCCGTGCTCGTCCCCGAACGCGATGGCGTCCTGCGCCCACGCGACCTCCTCGTAGGCGGGGCCGGGCGCGCCCAATTCTGCCAGCTTGCGCCGCATCCTCAGTTTGTCCTGCGCGAAGATCAGCGCGCTCGGTGGCGGCTGTACGTTGACGCCTTCGGCCACGAGAGTCTCGAGGTGCTCGGTCGGCACGTGCTCGTGGTCGAACGTGAGCGCGTTGGAACCGGTCGCCGCAGTGCGCAGTGCGTCGAGGTCATCGTGATGCCCGAATACGACATCGGGGCTCACCTGCGCCGCCGGCTCGTCCGAGCCCGCGGCCAGAACCCGAAGCGTCTGCCCGAGCTCGATGGCGGATTGATGGGTCATTCGTGCGAGCTGACCGCCGCCGATCATCGTGACCACTGGCATTCCGGTCGACGACGGGCGCGCAGCTGTGGGGCGAGGTTCGGTACCTGTCACGGCTCACCATGGTGTCATGTCGTGCGCCTTCGGTCCGAACCGGCAGCCGGACACGAGAGTGCCGACTCGGCGGGGACCTGTGGAAACCCTGATGATCAGAGCGTCGGTTCGTCGGATCGGTCGTACGTTTCGTAGACTTCACCGTTGTGCCGACGATCGACAGCGTGCTTCGACGCTTACCCAAGCCCATCAGGGACCTTGCGATTCGGCACAGCGAGCTGATCAAATTCGCCATCGTGGGTGGCACGACGATGGTCTTCGACCTCGTGATCTTCTACTCGCTGAGTCTGACGGTGCTCGAGCAGAAGCCGGTGATCGCCAAGATCATCTCGGGCGTGCTCGCGACCCTGCTGAGTTACTTCCTCAACCGCGAATGGGCCTTCAAACACCGCGGCGGACGCGAGAGACACCACGAAGCCCTGCTCTTCTTCGGCATCAGCGGAGTCGGTGTGCTCATTGCTGCCGGTCCCCTGTGGATCGCGAACAACATCTTCGACATCCGCGACACCAGCGAGTCCCTGACGATGGTCGTCATCATCGACTTCGTCCTGAACTACATCATCGGCAATCTTCTCCAGATGGCGTTCCGGTTCTGGGCGCTGAGGCGTTTCGCATTTCCCGAGGAGAATGCGCGCACGATCCTCGAGATCGATGCCGAACGCAACGATGACCCTACCGGCGCTGCAGACGCACTCGACCAGCCCTGACCGGTCTCAACGCGGTTCTCGGCGCGCGACCGCAGGCGACGGTTCACGCCACGCAGGTATGAACACCGAGAACAGCGCTGGTCGACGACGTTGCAATTCCAGCCTCCCGCCGTCCGCTTCGATCAGAGCCCGGGCCAACGCCAGCCCGACACCGGTGGATCCGGCACCGGAAAATCCGCGATCGAAGATGTGGGGCGCGAGTTCGTTGCTCACGCCCGGCCCCTCGTCGGATACCTCCACGCAGACCAGTCGTTCCCTCCGTCGATCGGTGCTTTCGACCGCCGAGACTGCCCTCACCGCGACTGTGCAGGTACCGTCGCCGTGCACCAGGGAGTTGTCGACCAACACCGAGACCGCCTCTCGCAGGCGTGATCCCGTCACCGACGCCTTGAGGTCCGTATCGCCCTTGAGCTCCAGGCTGCGGCCAGCGTCCTCGAAATTGCGCTGCCATTCGACGACGGTGCCGGTCAGTTCCTCGATGACCGAGACTTCGTGTGCGCCGGCCGCACCGTCACTGCGGGAAGACCGAACGAGCTCGTCGATGGCGAGCGTCAACCGATCGACCTGGTCCATCGCCTCGTTTGCCTCGTCCACCACCGCCGGATCCGGGTACGTGGAGATTTCGTCCAGCCGTAGCCGGACCGCCGTCAAGCGGCTGCGAAGCTGGTGAGAGACGTCGGCGACCAGCGTGTGTTCACGCTGCAGACGGCCGGCGATCTCGACGGTGGCCGAATCGAGTACTTCCGAGACTCGGTCGAGCTCGGCAATCCCGTGCCGTCGTGGGTCCGGCCGGAAGTCACCCTCGGCAAGTCGAGCGGCGCGCCGGGCCACGTCCTGTAGCGGATCGGCCAATCGCTTGGCCGTCAGAACCGCGACAACCGTGCCTGCCATCGCGGACGCGAGTACCACGAGAGTCACCGCTCCGAGCGCCTGGCGTTGAAGGGAACGCATGTCGTCGGACGGCACTTCGAGTCTCAGTGAACCAGAGGTACCCATCGACAACGACTCCACGAGCGGGCGATCCACGAAGGCCTGACCGATGTCCGCTCGCGAGGCGGCATCCTCGGGGGTCGGGTAGATGACCACCAGCCGTCCCCCCTGGGGGATCGCCAACCGCAGTGACCCGATGTCGAGTTGGCCTTCGATCAGACCTGCCGAGCCCTCCTGCGAGATGATCTCGTTCGCCATCCGGTCGAGACGGGCCTGCAGGTCGTTACGGGTGAAATCCTCGACCCACAACCACGCCGTGTACATCAGGGGTAAGCCGAGCAACAGTGCCGTCATCACGACGACAGCAAGAATCGAGACCAGAATTCGACGCCGCATCGACGACTAGTCGCTGTTGATGCGGAATCCGACGCCGCGCACCGTCGCGATACGCCGCTCGGCAACGGGTCCCTCGTCGCCGATCTTGCGACGCAACCAGGACATGTGCATATCGAGAGTCTTGGATCCGCGCAGCTCGGCATCGCCCCAGACCTCGCGCAGAATCACATCGCGGGAGACCACTTGGCCCGCGTGATCGAGGAGGACCTTCAGCAGCTCGTACTCTTTGTTCGCGAGCGAGATCTCGGTGCCACCGACGAGGACGCGGCGGGCCGCCGGCTCGAGGCGAATGGCTCCGACCTCGATCGGCGAGTCCTCCCCCGCTCCTCGGCGGCGGAGTAGCGCACGCACACGCGCCATGAGCTCGGCGAGCCGGAAGGGCTTGCCCACGTAGTCGTCTGCGCCTGCATCGAGGCCGACCACAAAATCGACCTCGTCGGTTCGCGCGGTGAGCATGAGTACGGCGAGCTCGGATCGGTTGGCTCGCACCTGCCGGCACACCTCGAGCCCGTCCATACCCGGTAGCCCCAGGTCGAGGATCAGCAGATCGAATTTTCCATCCAAGGCGCGTTGGAGGGTGGCAGGGCCGGTCTGTTCGACGGTCACCGTGTACCCCTCCCGCCCGAGAGCACGGGACAGGGGCGCAGCGATAGCTTCGTCGTCTTCGGCAAGCAGCACGTCGGTCACATCGGTCACCCTACGGATCGAAAGTGAGAACAGCCTGTGTTACCTGCGTTTCCCGACGCGCCATCCGGGCTTGGATTCTGCGGGCACATCGTCGACCATCGGCTCGAATGCAGCCTCTCGACCGTGCACGGACTCGCGGCGATACTCCATCGAGTCGAATACCTGCTGGTAGAGCAAGGAATGGACACGTTGGACGTGCGGAATGTCGTCGAACTCGAGTGGATCGTCCGATGCCGAGGCAATGATGAGTGTTCCGGTGCCCAGCATCCGGTCGAGCAGGCCGTGGCGGAACTGCACGTTGCTGATTCGACTCATCGGAATATCGATGCCGGAGTGAGTCAACACGCCCTGGCGAATCAACACACGCCGGTCGGTGACGATGAAGTGGGTGCACTTCCAACTGATCAGCGGTACCAAGCAACGCCACCCGACTATTGCCGCCCACACCACCGCTGCCGCGATCATGGCGATGTTCGCGGCGGTCGATTGGAGCCGCGCACTCGCGACGCCCAGCGCCACACCGGCGACGCCTGTGACGAGTACGAACGTGATCGACGGGAGGATCAGCATCTTCCAGTGCGGGTGATGATGGAGCAGGAGCTCTTCCTCGTCTGCCAACGCACTTTGTGGATACCCCACGTGCACTCCTGACTACTCGCTACTGCATCCGTCGAGCTGAGATGGTCTCACGTGACGGGCCTGAGATGAGTGACGTCACCGGCCGCGACCGCCAGCCGACCTGCGCCGGGGTGCTCCAACTCGATGACCATTCTGCCGTGCTCGTCGACGTCGACGGCAGTGCCGAACTTCTCCTCGCCGCCGGGAAGATCGACTCGAACGCGTTGACCGATGGTGCCGCACCGATCCCGGTACCGGTGTGCGAGCGCATCGGTCGTCCAGTTCGAGTCACGCCACGAGTCCACTTCTGCGGCCACCCCGCGAAGAATCGCGCGCACCAACGTGTCGCGATCCAGAACCGCTGCGTTCTGGAGAGCGAGCGACGTGGCCGTGGACACCGGCAACTCGCCCGCGGTCATCGACACGTTGACTCCGAGCCCGATGACCACCGTCGGGGACGGTCCGTGCGCAGCAACCTCGGCAAGGATGCCCGAGACCTTCTTCCCTTCGATGAGTACGTCGTTGGGCCACTTCAGTCGCGCATCGACTTCGCCGACGGTCCGCAACGCGTCTACCAGCGCGATTCCGGTCATCAACGGCAGCCATCCGAGTACCGCTGGATCGATCCCCGGGAACTTCAGCAGCATCGACAAAAGGATCTGCGACCGGGGCGCACCGGAGAACGATCTCGAGTGCCGACCGCGCCCGTTGTCCTGGTGCTCGGCGATCAGTGCGGTCCGGTCGGCGTAGTTCGCTACCCCGGACACCAGGTCGGCATTGGTCGAACCGGTCTCGGCCACGACGTCCAGACGTGACCATGACGCCTGCGGTCCGTCCACCAGTGCCCGACGAAGTGCGCGGACGTCGAGGGGTGGGCGATCGAGGTTTGTCCACATGAGCACCAGCATATGGGCTCGGCAACGACGGACATCGTCGGCGAACCACCCTCGGTCGGGTCGCAGATCACACCCGCAGTTAAAGTGTTGCCCCATGACCAGCGTCCAGGATTCCACTGCACCCGGGTCGGCCGAAACACCCGATATCCATACCACTGCGGGTAAATTGGCCGATCTTCGTAAACGTCTCGCGGGTGCGGAGCATCCCTCGGGTGAGGCGGCGGTGGAGCGGGTCCANACCCGATATCCATACCACTGCGGGTAAATTGGCCGATCTTCGTAAACGTCTCGCGGGTGCGGAGCATCCCTCGGGTGAGGCGGCGGTGGAGCGGGTCCACGCGAAGGGCAAGTTGACTGCGCGGGAGCGGATCACGGCGTTGCTCGACGAGGGCTCGTTCGTCGAGCTCGATGCGTTGGCGCGGCACCGGTCCCAGAATTTYGGGTTGGGCGACAACCGTCCCCTCGGCGATGGTGTCGTCACCGGCTACGGCACGGTCGATGGCCGTGATGTGTGCGTGTTCTCCCAGGACGCGACCGTCTTCGGTGGCTCCCTCGGGGAGATCTACGGCGAGAAGATCGTCAAGGTCATGGATTTGGCCGTCAAGACCGGCCGSCCSCTGGTGGGGATCAACGAAGGTGCCGGAGCMCGCATCCAGGAAGGGGTGGTCTCSCTCGGGTTGTACGGGGAGATCTTCCACCGCAAYGTCCGCGCGTCCGGGGTGATCCCGCAGATCTCGCTGATCATGGGCCCCGCCGCCGGTGGGCACGTGTATTCGCCGGCGTTGACCGATTTCGTGGTCATGGTCGACGGCACKTCCCAGATGTTCGTTACCGGACCCGATGTCATCAAGACCGTCACCGGGGAGAACGTCACCATGGAAGAACTCGGTGGCGCGCACACSCACATGGAGAARTCCGGGGTCGCGCATTACGTCGCGTCCGGGGAGCACGACGCCCTCGAGTACGTACGAGACCTCCTGTCGTACCTACCGTCGAACAATCGTGCCGATGCGCCGCGGACGGTGCCCTCGGACCCGGTTGTGGGGGCGATCGAGGATTGTCTGACGGCGGAGGATCTCGAGCTCGATACGTTGATTCCGGATTCGCCGAACACTCCGTACGACATGCACGAGGTGATTCGCCGGATCCTCGACGACGACGAATTCTTGGAAGTGCAGGAGGGGCGGGCCCGCAACATCATCGTCGGGTTCGGGCGGGTCGACGGCCGGTCGGTGGGGATCGTGGCCAACCAGCCSACSCAGTTCGCGGGGACGTTGGATATCGATGCCTCGGAGAAGGCGGCGCGGTTCGTGCGTACGTGTGATTGTTTCAACGTTCCGATCATCACGTTGGTCGATGTGCCGGGGTTCCTGCCCGGGACGGGGCAGGAGTTCAACGGGATCATTCGGCGGGGTGCGAAGTTGTTGTATGCCTACGGGGAGGCGACGGTCGGGAAGATCACCGTCATCACCCGTAAAGCGTATGGCGGGGCGTACGACGTGATGGGGTCCAAGCACATGGGTGCCGATGTGAACTTGGCGTGGCCGACGGCGCAGATCGCGGTGATGGGGGCTTCGGGTGCGGTCGGGTTCGTCTATCGCAAGCAGTTGCTCGAGGCCGCGAAGAACGGTGAGGACGTCGATGCGTTGCGTTTGACGTTGCAGCAGGAGTACGAGGACACCCTCGTCAACCCGTACGTCGCGGCCGAACGCGGSTACCTCGATGCCGTCATCCCGCCCAGTCACACCCGCGGGCAGATCGTGACCGCGCTACGACTGCTCGAACGCAAACAAGTCACCCTCCCACCCAAGAAACACGGAAACATCCCANATCCCGCCCAGTCACACCCGCGGGCAGATCGTGACCGCGCTACGACTGCTCGAACGCAAACAAGTCACCCTCCCACCCAAGAAACACGGAAACATCCCACTATGAGCGAAGCGAATCATGTTGCTGTTCAGGGTAGTTGGACGTTCAGTGGGCGTCCGACCGATGCCGATATCGCCGCGGTTGTCGCCGTGCTGACTGCTGCGCAGACTTCCGTGGTTCAAGAATCTCCGCCGGTGCTCGATCTGTGGGGTCGACCGGAAGATATGCATCGATATGGACTCGCCAGCGCCCCAGCTCTTTTCGTCAATGCCCGATACGGCCAGTGAAGGAACTCCACTCTATGACTACGTCCAATTCTCATCGGAAGATCACCAAGGTTCTTGTTGCCAATCGTGGTGAGATCGCGGTGCGGGTGATCCGGGCGGCCGCTGATGCCGGGTTGGCCAGTGTCGCTGTCTACGCCNAAGATCACCAAGGTTCTTGTTGCCAATCGTGGTGAGATCGCGGTGCGGGTGATCCGGGCGGCCGCTGATGCCGGGTTGGCCAGTGTCGCTGTCTACGCCGAACCCGACGCCGATGCCCCGTTCGTCCGCCTGGCCGACGAAGCATTCGCACTCGGCGGRSMGTCCTCGGCGGAATCCTATTTGGTGATCGACAAAATTTTGGATGCCGCCGCCAARTCCGGAGCCGACGCCATCCACCCCGGCTACGGATTCCTCTCCGAGAACGCCGACTTCGCCCAAGCCGTCATCGACGCAGGCCTGATCTGGATCGGACCCTCCCCACAATCGATCCGCGACCTCGGCGACAAGGTCACCGCCCGCCACATCGCCGCCCGCGCCAAAGCACCCTCGGTCCCCGGCACCTCCGAACCGGTCRAAGACGCCGACGAGATTCTCGCGTTCGTCGACGAACACGGCCTCCCCATCGCCATCAAAGCCGCGTTCGGTGGCGGCGGCCGCGGCATGAAAGTGGCCCGCACCCGCGAGGAAATCCCCGAACTGTTCGACTCCGCCACCCGCGAAGCAGTCGCGGCATTCGGGCGCGGGGAATGCTTCGTCGAACGCTACCTCGACAAGCCCCGCCACGTCGAAGCCCAGGTCATCGCCGACCAGCACGGCAACGTCATCGTCGCCGGCACCCGCGACTGCTCCCTGCAACGCCGCTTCCAGAAACTCGTCGAAGANGGGGGAATGCTTCGTCGAACGCTACCTCGACAAGCCCCGCCACGTCGAAGCCCAGGTCATCGCCGACCAGCACGGCAACGTCATCGTCGCCGGCACCCGCGACTGCTCCCTGCAACGCCGCTTCCAGAAACTCGTCGAAGAGGCACCCGCCCCGTTCCTCACCGACGCCCAACGCAAAGAAATCCACGCCTCCGCCAAAGCCATCTGCCTCGAAGCGGGCTACTACGGTGCCGGGACGGTCGAATACCTCGTCGGCCAAGACGGCCTCGTCTCGTTCTTGGAAGTGAACACTCGTCTGCAGGTCGAGCACCCGGTCACCGAGGAAACCTCCGGCATCGACCTCGTCCTGCAACAATTCGCGATCGCCAACGGTGACGAGCTGTCCATCACCGAAGACCCTGCACCGCGGGGGCATTCGTTCGAGTTCCGGATCAACGGTGAAGACGCCGGCCGTGGGTTCCTGCCCGCCCCCGGACCGGTCACCACCTTCACCGCCCCGTCCGGTCCGGGAGTGCGCGTGGATTCCGGTGTCGAATC
>NZ_LMRR01000011.1 GCF_001426085.1 Rhodococcus sp. Leaf278 | reverse complement strand
AATTCGGCAATCTGGACCACGTCCTTCCTCGGTGCCATCGCGCCCCGATGAATCTGCGCCGAACCTGGACGGTCGTGCTTTCGGCGCTTGCGATCTGCATCGTCGGCGTGCCCGAGGCAGTGACCGAACCGGTCCGTACGCCCGAGCCCCTCGGATACGGGCAGACCAGAGACATCGCTGTGGTTCCGCTGCCGGGGCAGCCCGAGGGAATGGCAGTCGACCCCGTGGACGGCAGCCTGTGGTCGGGTTCGAATCGACCGAATTCGTCTGCTGACGTGTGGCATTGGGATTCGGACGGCCGACTGCTCGCTACCTACACCCTGATGGATCACGAACCTGCCGAGCACGGCGTCAACGGGATCACTCTCGACGGKGACGGCCGGGTGTACGCCCTCGACTACTCGGGTGCCCGGGCAGTGCGGATCGATCCCGCGACCGGAACGCAATCGGTTTACGCGACATTCGCGAATCTGCCGACATGCACTGGGGCCGCAGGTGTGCCCTGCGAACCGTCGCCCATCGACCGGCCNCGCGACCGGAACGCAATCGGTTTACGCGACATTCGCGAATCTGCCGACATGCACTGGGGCCGCAGGTGTGCCCTGCGAACCGTCGCCCATCGACCGGCCCGCCTGGCCCAACTGGGCCACCTTCGCCCCCGACGGAACCATGTACGTCAGCGACCTGAACCAGGCCATCATCTGGAAGGTTCCTGCAGGTGGTGGAGCTGCCCAAATCTGGTATCAAAACCAAGATTTCGCGTCGGTCTACAGTGTCAACGGTATGCAGTTCGACGCTGCCGGACGACTGAATTTCGTCGTGACGGCATCTCTGGTGCCGCGTGTCGAATCGTTCGGTCGCGGTGTTGTCCATCGACTTCCCGTGATGGCCGACGGTAGGCCGGGTGTTCTGGAGACGGTGGCGGTAGTCGCGCAGGGTGACGGTATGGCCATCGGAACGAGCGGTCGCATCTATCTGCCGATCTCGAACCCGTTCATCAATTCGATCCAGGTGGTCGACCCGAACAACGGCGCGATGGTGGCCGAGCTACCGACTCTGGTGGATCGCGTGATCCGCTCGATTCCCTACTCGACCCCTGCGTCGGTCGCGTTCCGAGGAACCTCGTTGATCGTGTCCAACCATGGCCTTCTGGCGCTCGACCCACGTCAATGGGCGATCCTCGAACTCGGGGTCGGAGAGACGGGATTGGCGCTGCACTATCCGACGGGGATTGCCTGAAACCGGTGCTACCGTCTGCCGGTGGACCTTGTCGTTCCCTCCGCTGATCTCGCCGCGGCGTGGCGGGATGCGCGCGACGAGTGGGGCGGCTGGGTCATCTCGGCTATGGGGTGCGACCGTCCGACCGTGGCCGCGGAGTTGCCACACGCGCGATCGTCGGCATGCTGAAAGTCGCCGCAGAAATGGGGCTCTCGGACATCACTGCGGTGTGCGAGGTCGACAACAGTGCGTCGATCGCGACAATCGAACGGGCAGGTGGTGAGCTGCTCGATCGCCAGGGAGCAACTGTCAGATATCGGATCAGCGTCGCGCGTTGACTCTCCGATCGGAAGCTGTTCTGGCTGGATCGAGAGCGCTCGGCGCGCGACACTTGACCCTCACACAGTGTGAGACGGGAGTCTCGAAGGGTCATGTTCAGCATTGGAGAGTTCGCATCGATCGGCCGGGTCTCGGTCCGCATGCTTCGGCATTACGACGAGATCGGGTTGTTGACGCCTGCACGGGTGGATCCGTTCACCGGATACCGCTCGTACGACGGCTCGCAGTTCGAGGTCCTGGGACGCATTCTCATGTTCAAGGACCTCGGGTTCCGGCTCGACGAGGTGACGCAGATCGTGCACGGCCGAGTCGATGGCGATCGGTTGCGAGAAATGCTCGCCGCCAAGCGCACTGATGTCGCTCGTCGACTCGATCTCGACGCCGCTCGCCTGCGTCGAATCGATGCGCGGCTCTCCCACACCGAAGGGATTTCGATGATCACCGTGGACACCAAGTCGTTGCCGACCACTCGTATTGCTGCCGTCACCGAGACTGCCGGCGGTTTCGGACCGCAGAACATCGGGCCGGTGATCGGCCCGATGTATGCCCGACTCGCCCAGACGCTCGCCGAACACGGCGTGAAGTTCGGGCCATCGTCGATCGCCATGTACGAGGCCGTCGACGATGGAGAGGGCACGGGCATCACTGTGCACGCGGCGTTCGAGGTCGGGCCTGAAGTCGTGGCCGGTGAGGGATACGAGGTCCGGGAACTGCCTCCGGTCGATCTGGCTGCGACGACCGTGCACCACGGGTCGATGGCGACGATCGGTGAAACGTGGGAGCAGTTCATGGCGTGGATCGAGACCAACGGCTACGAACTCTCCGGTGTCTGCCGGGAGTTCTACCTGGTGTCGGAGCCGCAGCCGCAAGAAAACTGGGTTACCGAGCTTCAGCAGCCGGTGACCCGGCGTCAGGACGCCTGAGCGAGCTCCACCAGCGCCGTGCACTGGCAACCGCCGGTGATCTCCTCGCACTCGAGCACCAGGAAGTGGCGGACGTACTCGAGGTCCACGCAGTCCGGCTCCGTGCACTCCGCACCGCCGACCGCGTGGATCACGAGTGTGCCGTGGCAAGTATCGAAGCTGGTGGACACGCGAATTCCCTTCTGTCGTTTCTTCTACATCCTTGATATCACCGGGCTCCGACAAGTTCGGGAGAAGACCAGCGTGTTCGACGCCTGAGCTGGGTGAGAGCCACGACGGTGACGGCCGGAATCCAGGCGTATCCCAGTGCGGTCCGGATGGCAGTGTGGTCGCCCAGCCAGGCACCGACACTGACCAGAGCGGTGGCCCAGACTCCGGCCGCGACGAGACTGATCACCGCGTATTCGCGCCGCCGCAGGGTGCTGGCAGCGACGAGTCGAGGGGCGATGGTGCGGATGCCCCCGACGAGGTGTCCTGCGGCCGCCACCGCGCGTGGTCGTGACTGCGCCGAGGCAGTCACTCCGAGGACCACCCGTGTCAGCGTGCGCGGCAACGCGGACTCGATCCGGCCCGACCCGAGAATCGTTTTGCTGCGGCGACTGCGCCAGAGCGCCCACTGTGCCCCCATGCTCGACGCGACCGCCGCACTGACGACAGCGGGTAACCACGGTACGACGCCTATCGACGTCAGTACTCCCAGCGTGATCGGCACACTGTTCCCGGGCGTGAAAAGACCGAGCAGAGAGCCGGATTCGAAGGCCAGTAGCACTACGACACCTGCGAGGACGACCCAGACCGGCACGGCCGAGAGGCGATCGACGTCGAATAGGTTGAGGTTCATACCCGTCGAATATTCTCGTCCGTGGAAAGGGAAACACCACGGTCGTCCCACCGATCGATGGTAGTGCGCGCCCTACCATGAGCCGTGGGTTCACAGTGGGGACAAGTCGGCGAGCGCCGCCTTAGGCTGATCCGCATGAACGAGGCACTTCCGATTCCCCTGAATCCGCTCAGGGCCTGGATATCTCCCCACTGGTGGCTGGCACTGGGTTCGCTACTGGCGTCGACGCTGGCCGGCCTCGGCGGCTGGATGGTCCTGGGTCTGCTGATTCTCGCTGTCTGCGCACTCCCGTTTGCGCTGAGCGGAGTGCTGGTTTTCGTGCTGACGATTGTGGTGCTTCGATGGATGGATATCGCCGCTCGAGCCGGAATCGGTTTCACCAGCGGTATAACCATCGAGGGACCTGCGGTGACCGTCTATCCCACCAGCTGGCGCAAGCTCGTCTGGTGCGTCCGCGACGTCGGGCTGTGGAAGTCGTTGTGTTACTGGCTTGTTCGCATTCCCGTTTCGGCGGTCCTCGTGTTCCTGCTGCCCGCACTCTTTCTGGTTCTGCCCGTTCTCGCTGCGGCACCGTTCGCGTGGATCGTGACGAATCCGGTCGGTAATCAGCTCGAGATCGGGGATCGGGTGGGCTACCCCCTCGTCGCACTGGTCGGCGTCGCTTCTCTGGCCACTTTCGTCGCAGGGTTGCCCTTGCTGGTGACCGGCTTGGCGAGACTCGACTGGTGGAGTGCCACTGCGCTTCTCGGACAGTCCGAATCGAGTAGAAGGGTGGACGAGCTGACGGTGAGTCGGGCACGGGTCGTCGACGCCGCAGATGCCGAGCGCCGCCGCATCGAACGCGACCTGCACGACGGGGCCCAACAGCGCCTGGTCTCGGTGGCTATGTCGCTGGGGCAGGCGAAGTCGCGAGTGTCGGCGGACGACGATCCGGTGCTGAAGGAACTGCTGGACGACGCGCACCGGGAAGCCAAGAATGCGATCGGTGAGATCCGAACTCTCACGCGTGGCCTGCATCCGCCGATCCTGACCGACCGAGGACTCGATGCGGCGCTGTCGTCCGTCGCGGCCCTGTGTTCGGTGCCGGTGACGATCGAGGTTGACCCGGCTCTGTCCGGACCGCAACGCCCGGACGCCACCGCCGAAGCGACGGTCTATTTCGTCGTCTCGGAGGCCCTGACCAACGTCAGTAAACACGCGAACGCCGGCCGCGTTCGAGTCGACGTCACGAGGAGTGAGTCCGCCGTGCACGTGAAGGTTGTCGACGACGGTTGTGGCGGTGCGCATATCGCTCCGAACGGAGGCTTGGCCGGTCTCGCGGATCGGCTCAGCGGAATCGACGGCACTTTGTCGGTCAGCTCACCGACCGGCGGTCCGACAAGTCTGGAGGTGACCATCCCATGCGAGTGATCATCGCCGACGATTCGGTTCTGTTGCGAGAGGGTGTCGCTCGATTGCTGATCGACAGTGGAGCCGACGTGATCGGCAAGGTGGCCGACGCGTCGGAGCTACTCGCGTCGATGTCCGCTGCCGACCCGCTCCCCGACGTGTGCGTGATCGATGTGCGCATGCCGCCCACCTTTCTGGACGAGGGTCTGCGCGCGGCGTTGGTCATTCGCCAACGATGGCCCGCCGTAGGTGTTCTCGTGCTCTCGCAGTACGTGGAGGAACGGTATGCAGCCGAGCTGATCCGGCAGAGTACCGACGGTGTCGGCTACCTGTTGAAAGACCGGGTCGCCGATGTGGACGACTTCGCCGATGCCGTGCGGACCGTTGCCGACGGCGGCACGGTCATCGATCCCGAGGTGGTGCAGCAGATTCTGGCTCGCGCGCCGAGATCGGATCCACTCGATTCGTTGACGCCGCGGGAACGAGAAGTGTTGACGGCCATGGCGGAAGGCAAGTCCAACGCCGGTATCGCGGCCGCGCTGGTTGTCGGTCAGGCAGCTGTCGAAAAGCATATCGGAAACATCTTCGCCAAGCTCGGTCTGCTCGGAGACAGCGCTGACCATCGCCGCGTCATGGCCGTTCTACGATACCTGGGAGCTATTCGATGAAGAAAGCGTTGTGGCGCAATACCGTTGCAGTAGGGGTTGCCGTAGTCGTCGTCGGCACCGCTGGTGCAGCTACGACGGCAGCGATCGCGTACGGCTTCAGTCTGCCGAAAATGCAGTCTTTCGACTACGCAGAAGACCATGCCGTGTCCGGGAACAACCTCGCATTCACGACGAGGTTTGCCCATGTGACCGTATCGACGAGCCCTGATTCCGAGTTGCACGTGCAGGCCGACGGTTCCTACCGGGGAAATATCCCGACGGTCGATATCAGTGACGACGGATCGAAGATCGCGGTGGAATGCTCGAACCGAGATCGGGGCAGCTGCGACGTCGATGTCGAGCTTCGGATTCCCGCGGGGTCGGTGCTCGATATCAACGGGATGGCGGGCGATGTCGTTCTGTCGAACGTGGATGCGCAGACGTCGGTGACGACCACGTCCGGGGCGGTGATCGCTCGTGGAGTTGCAGGAACCCTGGATGTGACCACGCGATTCGGTGATGTGGACATCACCGATGCAGCTGTATCTGCGATCGAGGTCGACACGACATTCGGTCAGGTCGTTCTGGACTCGCGAGTTCCACCGGATTCAGTGCTCGTGCAGAACACGATGGGGGACAGCATGATCCAGCTTCCGGCGGCCAAATTCTACAACGTGGACGCGTCGTCGGAGAAGGGGGACGTCGAGACGGACGTCGTCGACGATCCGAGTTCGCCGAGATCAGTCTCGATCACCAGTGAGGAAGGTCAGATCTCGGTCGAGCGGCGTTAGCCGGCTCAGTGGCTGCGGCGCCACGCACTGAACGAACGGACCGAGGATGTGGTGGGACGCGTCAGCCACGGCCACGGATGCAACTCGACCGGGGCGATGGCGTCGGCGATGCGGGAGAAGCCTGGAACGGGTGCCCAGGTGGCGGCCAGAGACCGTCCGGAAAGCTCGTCGGAGACTCGGCCTCGACGTACCTCCAACGGGCGGGTCGACGCGATCTCGCCGAGCGTCTCGGCGAGGAAGACCAATCGTTTCCCGGACAGTCTCAGCTTCCGCAGCAGTGGTTCGTCGAACACGAAGACGGCAGGGCGCTCGGGATTCGCAGCCGTGGCGGGGTCGGCGGTTCCGAGCGATTCGGCCGTCAGCCAGACCTGTTCTGCACCAGCACCTTCCACGTGATCCGGACCTGCGGGTACCGGTCCCTTGTTCAGGTCGGGTCCGTCGACCGTTGGTCCGAGATCGTCGTCGGGCCAATTCTCGATGGGGCAGGCATCTTTCAAAGCGCAGTTACGACAGAGAGACGGTGCACGCTTGTTCACCTGCCATCGACTGAAGCCGTAGACCTTTCCACTTCCGGTGCCGACGGTCCACTGCCAGCCGAGGCGGTTCGCGGCGCGCGAGCCGTCGAGCAGGTGGGCGAACATCTCGTCCTCGCCGTCGCGCCACGTTGCTCCCGCGCGGACTGCCCATTGGGAGGCCAGCCACATGCGAGTTTGGTTGACCAGCCAACCATCGTCGTGCAATTCATCCACTACCGAGGACATGCAGTTCATCTCCTCGGCCCAGGGCTGCGCTGCCCAGCCTTGCGGTCGCGGCTGCTCACGACGCAGCGAACGCCCCAGATCGGTGCCGACCCGTGCGTAGAGATGGCGGGCGTATTCCTGCCACATGAGCTCGTCGCGGTACCGGGAGCGGTCGCGTGGGGGAGCGTCGGATACCGCGTCCCAGACTTCTCGTAGCGTCAGCAGTCCGTGGCGAATGTACGGCGACATGCGGCTTGCGCCGCGGCGATTCACCGGAAGAACGGTGCTCCTGTCGCGGGCGTAGCCGGTGATGTCCAGCCCAGCCAGCGCGACGTCGGCGGCCGACTGCCCACCACGAATGCCACCTGGGCTTATCTCGTTCGGCCCCTCGCGCGTCAGATCGCCCAGATGCTCGGCAACCCAGGCGACGACGTCGTCGGTGGCGGCACCGTCGGCGATGGACGGGGGAGGGGGCAGTTCGGGCATGCCATCGGACTTCCCCGTCGGCCCGGAAGGGAAACGCGGCTGTCAGGGGCGGGGCAGGCGGCGATGGAGCGGGTTCGATGTGGTTCGAGTAGCGGTCCGGCCCTGCGGCGGGATGGAGGAGACCACTTTCGGTGAATCGGCAGTGGCGCGTGAGGCGTCGTGCGCCTTCATCGCAGCGCTGTTTCCTCGGCCGAGGGCAGGCGAGGAAATCGTCCGTGCGGCGGCCTCGCCACATTCGGGGCAGGGGATCTCGGAGGGCACATCGGCCATCGAGAATCGCTGCTCGACGGCAGTGCAACGCTGTGCGCAGCGGAAGCTGTAGGTGGGCACGCATTCGAGAGTAGCGCGATCAGCAGTGTTACGGCACAACGTCATACAAGATTTACGTGCCAGAACCGACCGGGAGGGCCACATCGGTGCAATGATCAGGACGGGAGAATTCCGCGCAACCGGAGGTGCCTCGTGCCCGAACTGCTGTTTCCGCTCGACTCGACCAAGAGTTTCACCGAACAGGAGATCGTCGGCCACAACCGATGGCACCCCGATATCCCGGCGGCGGTGACGGTCAAACCCGGCACATCTTTCAGAGCGCATTGCCGCGAATGGTTCGACGGGGCCATCCGCAACGACGATTCGGCCGAGGACATCCTGAATGCGCCGCTCAACAACGTGCACACGCTGTCCGGGCCGTTCCACATCGAAGGTGCGGAGCCCGGTGATCTGTTGATCGTCGATATTCTCGACGTCGGTCCGATCCCGCAGGAGGATTCGGGTCCGTTGGCCGGGCAGGGCTGGGGTTACACGGGAATTTTCGCAAAGCAGAACGGCGGGGGGTTCCTCACCGATCGATTCCCCGATGCGTACAAGGCGATCTGGGATTTTTCCGGGCAGACCACCACGTCTCGCCACGTCCCGCACGTGAAGTACACCGGAATCACCCACCCCGGGCTGATGGGTACCGCGCCGTCGGCTGCCCTGTTGGCCAAATGGAACGCCCGGGAAGGTGCGCTGATCGCCACGGACCCGAACCGCGTACCGCCGCTGGCACTCGCTCCCGAACTGGACGGTGCGATCCTCGGTTCACTCAGCGGTGACGAATTCTCCCGCGTAGCAGGTGAAGCCGCGCGTACCGCACCACCCCGTGAGAACGGCGGAAACCAGGACATCAAGAACCTCACCAAGGGCACTCGCGTCTTCTATCCGGTGTTCGTGCCGGGGGCGAAGTTGTCGTTCGGAGACTTGCACTTCTCACAGGGAGACGGCGAGATCACGTTCTGCGGAGCCATCGAAATGGGCGGCTTCATGGACCTGCACGTCGACCTGATCAAGGGTGGCATGGAGACCTACGGGGTGAGCGAAAACGCGATCTTCATGCCCGGCAACACCGCACCGCAGTACTCGGAATGGATTGCCTTCTCCGGCATTTCGGTGACCGTCGACGGGGAGCAGAAGTATCTGGACTCCGACCTCTCGTACCAAAACGCGTGTATGCACGCGATCGACTACCTCACCAAGTTCGGCTACAGCCCCGAGCAGGCGTACCTGCTACTGGGCTCGGCCCCGATCGAAGGACGCCTGTCCGGGGTGGTGGATATCCCGAATTCCTGTGCCACGGTGTACATCCCCACTGCGATCTTCGATTTCCCGATAGCTCCCTCGGCCAGCGGTCCGTTCCAAATCGACCCGGGAATGGGGGCTCCCCGGGCACAGTTCTGATCGACTTGGCTCGATATGTCGCAACTGTGGATGCTCGAAGACATGGAACCGTGGCCCGATGAGCCTGGCGTCGGTGCGGTGTGCTCGCCCACGACGTACTGGGCGTCGCCCGACCGGATGGACCTGCCCGCTGAGGTGTGTAGTGACGTGCCGGCTCGTGTCGAGGCTGTGACTGTGGATGGCCGAACGGAGTGGATAGCACACCTCGGCGACGGATTTACCACGATGATGGCTGATGGTGGCCTGGTCGGTGATGTGATTCTGCACGGTTGCCTGGTGTGGGATAGATACCTGTGGTTGGACTTTCGCTCGAAACCGCGCGGCAGTCTCCGCGTCGTGGATCGGACGGGCGTTCTCGTGCAACGCCGGCAGTTGATCCCGACTCGCCACCCCGGCGCGTTCAGTGTGACGTACAGCGGTGTGCTGGAGTACCACCAACGGGATTCAGTACCTGCGGGATTCGGGGTTCGATGGAAGGCATCGGTTGTCGAGACCGTTGGGTCAGGGGTCGAGGCGACTCAGTCGTTTCGCTCGTCGTAGTTCGCAGTGATGATCTGGTCGACGCGGACTGGCGAGGATTCGAGCTCGGTGAGCGCCAGAATGTCGGCGACCGTATCTTCGCTGCCTCCGAGATACGCACAGGGGAAGTCGAAGTGTTGGGCCACGCACCACGCGTGGTCGGCGGGCCACCACAGATTGGGCGACAACCCACCGAGGGTGTCCGCTGCGCGTGAGACCGATCCCTTCATCAGAAAATAGTTGTAGCCGGCGATGTCTGCGGTCGGTGCGCAATCGCGAATGTCGTCGAGTGCGGTGTTGCCTTCCCAGATGGCGAACCAGCATTCGTTCGGTGTATTCGTGCTTCGAGCGAGTACCTCGATGATGGCTGTCAGCTGAACATGCCAGCGGCCAACGTGTTCGGAGTTGCGTAGCGGATACTGGACGCGGGCGTAGGCGTCGAACATCGTGGGGACCAGCGAGCCCACCGTGGTTTGGGGGACGACCTTCAGGCTGTCGTTCACCCACCCGGCCTCCGAGACATCCTGTTGCAGATCGGCGTTCGACCATTCTGTGCTGGCGGTGCTCAATGGCTGTACCAGGGTTGTGGGCTGGCAGGGTCGTCGACGACCGTGTCGACTCGACGGTCGGCGAGAACGTCCTGTATTGCCGATGAGCTGGCACCAATGGTGGCGAAGTGGGGGTCGACGTCGTTGGCGATGCACCAGGCGCGGTCGGCGGGCCAGACGAACGAAGGAATCGGCAGACTCTCGGACACCGGGGGATCGAGTGTCTGCTCCCAGCGTAGTAGGTCCAGCGCAGGTCCACGGAACAGGAACGCTCCCCGTTCGGGAAGGTTGATTCGTGCGGCACCCCGAACCGTTGGACCGCCCCATCCCTCCCACACACAGAAGTAGCAGTCCAGTGGCGTCGTCGTGTGCTTCGCCAGTGTCGCGACGACTATCGCCAATTGGTCTGTCTCCGTGCGCTCGTCGTACGGAACGTCGGCCTCGCCCTCGCGTTGAGTCGGGTGTGTCGGATCTGGGATGAACCGAAGCCGCGCGTAGCTCTCGTACCCCAGTGGGCCCCTGGTGACAAGATCCCACCAATCGCGGTCAGCGCGGACGAGCCAATCGGCGGCAGTTGCGTCGTCGGACGGTCGCACGGTCACGGTGTGCCCTCCCTGTCGATACCGAGCTTTCTGATCCTGGGCGCGATCTGATGCGTTGCCACGACGCTACCGACCAACCCGGTGGATCGGACTACTCGCGGTGGTAAGAGTCAGTTGGGAACGCGTGTTCGAAAACCTGTCGGTGGGTCGCGATAGATTCTCATCATGCTTTCGGGGGACGGCGGATCAGGGGTGGACGGCATCGAGACGGTGCCGCCTCCCCCGGTCGTGTCCGATCCCGCGCTGTCGGTGTTGGTGGATCGGGTCGAGTCCGCGGTGGCGGAGTTGGCCGGGCAGGGGTCGGTGTCGTGGACGAACGCCGACCGGCGTGCGGTGATCCAACGCATNGGTGTTGGTGGATCGGGTCGAGTCCGCGGTGGCGGAGTTGGCCGGGCAGGGGTCGGTGTCGTGGACGAACGCCGACCGGCGTGCGGTGATCCAACGCATCGAAACTGTGTCGCGGTCGCTGACGGCGTACTCGTACACCTGGCTCAACGAGCTGATCGATCAGCGCGGCCTCGATGTGTATCCCGGCTCGGTACCGTGCTCGGTGGCATGGATGCTGCGGATCACCCCACGCGCGGCCGGGGCGCGGGTGCGTCTGGCTGCGGAGTTGGGGGATCGCACCGCGCTGTCCGGTGAGGTCCTGCCGCCCCTGTTGCCGCATACCGCGGCAGCGCTGCGGGCGGGTTTGCTCGATGCCAAACACGTGCAGATGATCCGCGAATTCTTCAAGCACTTGCCGGCCAGTGTGGATCCGCAGACCCGTGATCTCGCCGAACAGCAATTGGTGGGCTACGCCTGCACCCGNAGATGATCCGCGAATTCTTCAAGCACTTGCCGGCCAGTGTGGATCCGCAGACCCGTGATCTCGCCGAACAGCAATTGGTGGGCTACGCCTGCACCCGACGTCCCGACGACTTCGCGCCGTTGGTGGCTCATTTGGATTCGATCCTCAGCCCCGACGGCGACTACGACGAGGACGAGGACGAGGACGAGAACGAGAACGGTAAGCCAAAGCCGAAGAAGCGTCGGGATGCGTTCTTCTACCTCGGTGAGCAGGGTGCCGACGGGATGTCGGACGGGAAGTTCTGCGTCGATTCCGAACTACGCGCCTACCTCGAGGCCCTGTTCTCCAAAGCCGCGAAACCGGGCGTCAACAATCCTGCCGACCCGACATCGGTCGTCCACGACGACGAATACGGCGAGAACGGCAGTGCCACAGCGCCGAAGCCCGAGCCGACCACCCACGGTGCAGACTGCAGCGATGCCGGCGCCAGTGATGAAGGTCTGTGGGATGAGACGGACTACGACGGCGACAACGACTGCGGCGACGACGATTGCGGTGACGGTGACCACTGCAGTGACGGTGCCGACTGTGGTTGCGGCACAGCACCCGACGGCACAGCTGCAGCTGACGGCAGTGCCGAACCAGGCGACACAACCGACGCAGCCGAGACCGACGACGACCCCGACGGATTCGATTCCGATACCGATACCGACACCCACACTGCTGCACGCGACGCTACCGCTGCCCGGGATCGACGCACCCAGAACGAACGCCGCCACGACGCCCTGAAAATGGCACTGCGGCACACCCTCGCCTCCGGCACCCTCGGTACCCACCGAGGACTGCCCGTCACCGCCATCGTCACCATGAGCTTGAAAGACGTCGAATCGGGCTGCGGCTACGCCATGACCGGCACCGGATCCCGCGTCTCGATCCGCGACGCGATCCGCATGGCCTCCCACGCCCGCCACTACCTGACCATCTTCGACGACCACGGCAGAGCCCTCTACCTCGGCCGATCCAAACGCATCGCCTCCGCCGACCAACGCATCGTGCTCATCGCCCGCGACCGCGGCTGCAGCTTCCCCTCCTGCACCCGCCCGGCGACCTGGTGCCAGTCCCATCACGTCGACGACTGGGTCGAGGGCGGGCCCACCGACATCGACGCCCTCACCTTCGGCTGCGACATGCACCACGCCCTCGTCGGTACCGGACCAGGAAAATGGGCGACCACCAAAACCGGAGCAGGACATCGCTATCCGGGCCGCACCCTCTGGCACCCACCATCGGGAATGGACCCCAAGCGCCGCGGGCTGATCAATCACGCACACCATCCCGAGGAAGTGCTGTACCCGCCCGAACAGCACGACGACATCGGCGACGAGGAACCACGACAACCCGCATGACGACCCACACCAGCACCACGGCACAGCCCTGCCTGTCGTCGGTACATGGCGGCGGCTCCGCGACGGCCGTGGAGACGGATTCGCCTACGTCGAAGGTGACATTGTTCGCGGAACTTCACGCCGGTAACCACTCGTCCCGATGCCTGACGGCACCCGGGCACGCCCGACCACCTGAAAGGAATGCCCCTGATGCCCGCACAAGCATGGGTCACCCTGATCGTCGGAGTCCTCGCCGTCGTCGGCGTCGCCCTGACCGTCCGCCAACGCACCTTGGCCGACAAACGCGCTCAAGCCTGGCAGCGGATCACCTGGTGCCTCGAACGCACCACCAGCGAGAACGAGGCCGAAGCCGCCCTTGGCTGGGACATCTACACACCGGTGACCGACTCGCCGCTTATCACCAGAACCGAACGAGACGTGCTGCGTGCTGTCGCGACTCGGGCGTTGTGGCGAGCACTGGCGTCACCGGCACAAACCGAGGACACTGACAAGCAGAACGAGCAGGAGGACCCCCGATGACCACCACCGAGAAGCGCATTACCGCCGCCCGACCACAGGTAGCGCGGGCCGCAGCACGGGCATCAGTCGCGTTGTACGAACGAGACGGCCTCGAGGTACCCCAGTGGATCCGCGACGCTGCCGAAGGGCGCCCCGCCACACCACCGGCCGAACAGCCCTGACACAGGCTCACAGCCCGCAGAACCGACAAGGCCCGTACCCCGACACACCGGAGGCGGGCCTTCTCCGTTGCCCCGGGACAGACCATCGGCGCGCGGAGGACCGGGCCACCCTGCGGGCGTACACGATTCGAACTCCGCTGCCCTGCACCCCGTCGGTGCCGATCGCAGCGCGAAGGGGGCGGGAACTGTTGACGGTAGCAATCCCATTGTGCCGCAATCAGGCTCGTCGCGGTTCCGCGTTCTGGTGGTGTCTCCTCGTCTTGCTCATGCCAATCTCCGGCGCGCTGATGTGGTTCGTCGCCCGCCCACGTAACTCCGATAACGATCAGCGCGCGAGTTCGTAGCGGGCCAGCCACAACCCCGGCAGGACCTGCTGATTTTCTGTGTGCACGAAGCCGAGGGATTCGTACATGCGGCGAGCAGGCGCGTTGTCCCGCCCGGTAGCCACCTGTATACGTTGTCCCACAATCGAATCCAGGATGCCCGTGATCAGCCTGCGTCCGATGCCCTGGCGGTGAGCGTGCGGAGCCACCACCAGGCGGTCGATCTCGGACCCGGACCACGCTGCGGCACCGAGGATTTCGTCACCCTCACGCGCGACGAGCCAGTGGACCTGTGCAGCACACAGATCGTCCACCGACTCGTGCAGCAAAGGTATTCGGTCGTCGCCGATCAGCCTCGCTTCGACTGCATAAGAACTCCTCTGTACCGCGAGGATCTGCTCGGCGAGGCCCGGATCGGCGGCAGGGTCGACGCGAACTACCTCAATAGCGACCACCGGCGGGTGCCGGCAGAGCATCGAGTGTGGCGAGGTGCTCCGCGCCCAACACCAGCGAAGCCGCGCCCGCGTTCTCGTCCAGACGCGAGGTGCGACGGGTACCGGGAATCGGGACCACGTGCTCGCCCTGCGCCAAAACCCAGGCCAAGGCCACCTGCGCCGGAGTCGCCCCCAGCTCGTCGGCGACGGCTGCGATGGCGTCGACGATCACGAGGTTCGCGTCGAGGTTGTCCTGGCTGAAGCGTGGCAGCCGAGCTCGGAAATCGTCTGCAGCGGGCGCTGTTCCGCGAAAGTTGCCGGTCAGGAAGCCGCGGCCCAGCGGTGAGAACGGCACAAATCCCGCACCGTTGTCCTGCGTCCACTTCAGCGACGTAGCGAGGTGATCGCGAGTCCACAGGGACAGTTCCGACTGCACTGCAGAAATCGGATGCACCTGCTGGGCTCGGTCGAGCTGCTCGACGGTGAACTCCGAGACACCGAGTGCACGAACCTTTCCGGCCTGCACGGCCTCGGCCATCGCGCCGATGCTGTCTTCGACGTCCACCTCTGGATCGGGACGGTGCAGGTAGTACAGATCGATGTGGTCGACGCCGAGGCGGCGCAGCGAATCGTCGATCGCCGAACGGAGGTGTTCGGGCTTGCCGTTGGGGCCCGAAATGACCGGCTCTCCGGCGTCGCCGACGTGGGAAACGAGACCGCCTTTGGTCGCAAGGATCACCTCGTCTCGTCGGCTGCCGATGGCCTTGCCGACGACCTCCTCGTTGGTGAACGGGCCGTACACATCGGCAGTATCGATGAAATTCACACCCAGGTCCAAGGCGTGACCTATGACGCGATCGGGGGACTCCGTCTGGTCGTCGGCCTTGTATGCCCAGGTCATTCCCATGCAGCCCAAGCCGATGGCACCCACCTCGGGGCCGTCGTTCCAGAGAGTTCGGGTCGGTACTGTGCGTTCGCTCATGTACTCGACCATAGAGAAGTAAAAGCGTTGTCGCTCGGACTCACCGGGCGACTAGCATCGCCGCATGGCTCTTCCGCACTCGAAGGTGTATTTCGGCGATAGTTTGATGGACGCGCAGGAGGCGACGCTCGGAGTCGCAACCTCGGCCGTCCTGTACGGGCTCAGTGTCTACACGGTGTTCCCCGTGCAGGTGGACGGTGATCGGCGCACCGCCTTCCGGTTGCTCGATCACTACCGACGACTCGTCGAGTCCTGCAAGATCATCGGCATCGACACGTTTTCCTCGCAGTGGACGTTCGAGCGATTCGTACAGGTGACGCGCGACGTGGTCGCTGCCAATGCTCCGACGAACGAGGTCTACGTTCGGGCTACCGTCCATGTGGACGAATCGATCCCCGGAACTCGGGTGCGGGGGCTGCACACCACGGTGTCCATCTTTCTGTACGACGCCAATCCCATTGTGCCGCAGAACGGGATGCGCCTGAAGACCAGTGTGTGGCGGCGTATCCCGGACAACGCCATCCCGTCGCGCGCCAAGGTGAACGGTGCCTACGTCAATTCCGTTCTGGCGAAGCAGGATGCGATCGACAGCGGTTTCGACGACTGCATCTTCCTCGACATCAACGGCCATGTCTGCGAGCTGAGTGCCGCGAACATCTTCCTGGTCCGGAACGGCGTGCTGGTCACCCCCGACGTCACCAGCGACATTCTCGACGGCATCAACCGTCGAACGCTCCTGACCTTGGCGCGCGAAGAAGGGCTGACGGTTCAGGAACGCACCGTCGACCTCACCGAGCTGTACATCGCCGACGAGGTGTTCGTCTGCGGCACCTCGGCCGGAGTTGCCCCGGTGTACGAAATCGACGGTCGCGCAATAGGAACCAAGGAGTTGGGTCCGGTGACGCTCACTCTGCGTAAGCGTCACCAGGCTGCGCTCACCAGCGACGAAGTGCATGGTTGGGTGACCACCCTCTAGCTACGCAGGGCAGGTCGACGCGAGTCCGGCGATCAGGGCCTCGGTGGCCGGCTGCTCGAGTGGGTCGGTGGCGGGATTCGGCGCGGCCGTGGTCCAGGCCAGCGATACCTGACGGCCTCCGTCGGGGCTGGAGAACTGGATAGGTGGTGGCGGTCATGTCGAGTGGATCGAAGATCCTGTCCTGCAACGACTGTCCGACCGACTTTCCATCGAGATCTGCCACGATCTTTCCCAGTACGACGTAATTGGTGTTCGAGTAGCTGAACCCCTGACCGGGTTCACTTGTCCAGGGCATCGCCAAGGCCTGTGCGATCAACTGGTCATCGGTGACGGCGGTGGTTGCGCGCGAGGAGATCTGGTCTGCAGAGTCGAATCCAACCAGGTAATCGGGTATCCCACTGGTGTGATCGAGCAGCTGGCGAACGGTCACAGGCTTGGTAAGCAGGCCGGGCAGCAGCTCGTCGACCGGCTGGTCGAGTTGCATTGTGCCTTCGTCCACGAGCTGCAGCACCACGGCAGCAACCATCGCCTTGGTGACGCTGGCAATGCGAACCGGATCGTCGGCCGAAGCAGGCTCGGTAGCACCGCGTTCGACCAGACCGGCCGCCCCCGACCACGAGCTTTCGCCGTCGCGTACCTGCGCAACAGCGGCGACGGATCCGGCGTCGCCCAACGCGTCCAGGGCAGCGTGCACGTCGTCGGTTCTGATGCTCCCCCTAGACGTCGTCGTAGTGGTCGCCTGGACTGTCGACGGCTCATCGGACGACGAACATCCGCTGACCAGTAAGGACGTCGAGACGGTGAGCGCGGCGAGGGCTTGCTCATGTCCTCGACGCTATCGACGTCCGACCGAGAATTTCCGTGTCGAATGTCAGTGATTCTCCATGTCCGGGATACTGGGAAGGAGAGCGCGAGTGCGTATATCGCGTTTCACTGTGTCGACGAACACGTCGATGTCCAGCACGGCCTTCGCGTTCAGTGCGGGAAGCGACACTGCAACAGAATTGCTGTCCCGCTCCCGATCACCGATGACGGCGATGTACGGGTCGCGATGAAGTCGCGCACTCCGAATACGTGCCCCCAGTGAACCTTTCCCGAGGATGTGGGCACGAACCGATGCTTCGTGCAGACGGGCGAGCAGGTCCCGTGCCGCCTGCACGTGCGAACTGCTCACCGAAATGACGGCCACCTGCCGCGGTGCGAGCCACGGTGGCATTCGCCCTTCGTAACGTTCGACGAGCATGGCGGTCAGTCGTTCCATCGATCCCAGGACACCGCGATGAATCATCACCGGTCGGTGTTTCTCACCGTCGGATCCGGTGTATTCGAGGGCGAACCGCTCCGGTTGATTGAAATCGATCTGGACGGTCGACACAGTGTCCCGATGACCGGAGACCTGCACATCGATCTTCGGTCCGTAGAACGCAGCGTCACCTTTGCCGACAGTGAACTCACGATCTCCCAGTGCCGTCCGTAGCTGACTCTCGGCGGGACTCCATTGCGCGACGTCGCCGAGATAGCGTCCACTCTCGCCACGAACCGAGAGCCTGAACGAGGGAAGGAGTCCCAATACGCGGTAACACCTTTCGATGGAGGCGAGTGCCAGTCGCACTTCGTCTCCAACCTGATCCGGGCTGCAGAACACGTGTGCGTCGTCGAGGGAGATCTGCCGAACGCGGGTCAAACCACCCAGCACGCCGGACAGTTCGCTGCGGAACATCGAGCCCAGCTCGGATACGCGAAACGGAAGGTCACGAAAGCTGCGCCCACGTGCCGCGAAGACCTGGGTGTGATGCGGGCAATTGGCCGGTCGCAGAACGTATTCCTCGCCCCCGATGCGCATCGGCGGGAACATATCGGCCGAGAATTTGTCCCAGTGCCCGGATCTCTCGAACAGTGAGCGTTTGGCCAGGACGGGGGTGTAGACGCCGAGACATCCCGATCGAGCCGATTCCTCGGCCGCCAGCTTTTCCAACTCCGCTCGAATGATTGCGCCGTCGGGCAGCCACACCGGTAGACCGGCACCGATGGCCGGGCTGGTTGCAAACAGATCCAACTCGCGACCGAGCTGGCTGTGGTCGGACTTCATGGGTACTCCACTTCTGCTGTGGCCCAGAAGAAGTGCCCAGATATGCAGAAACCCCGGGAACAACTCCCGGGGTTCGTCGAAACAGGGGCTTTGCAGGCCTACTTCGGACGCCGGAAGAAAACCGGCGTCGTCGTCAGTGGCTGCAGGTGCATCATGGATTCGACGGTACAACGCTCGAGCGACGGCTGGCAAGAGCTGTCAGCGATCGACCTGGCAGAAGCGGAGGTTGTTCGAGAACGGGTCTGTCACTGTCATGGTCGGACCGCCCGGTGCGTCGTGATCGATTCCTGGTCGACTGCGTGGGTTGTTCTTCTGCAGCAGTTCGGCATTGAAGGACGTGACGTCCGGGATCGGTATCCACACCGATGTTCCCGGAGTGCCATCGCCGTAGTGCTGGGAGAGATCCAGGGTGCAGTCCCCGCGTGAAATGCGTATGTAGAGAGGAAGATCCGGTTCGAATCGATGCTCCCATTCGACCGAAAAGCCCAGATAGTCCAGATAGAACGTACGCGCTTCGACGTCGTCGAAGATGCGGAGAATCGGGACTGCTGAGCCGAAAGCCTTCATGACGTCGAGTGTGGCATGTCGAGCGCCGCCCGCACCAGGGTTGCGCTACCGTCCGCTCGAATCCAGAAGCACCTCGGCCGCACTCTTTGCTGCAGAGGCAGATTCGGCCAGTTCGGTGATGGCCGCAGTGGTTTGCGCACCTTCGGCGAGCAAGGCGATCTGCAGTCCTACCGTCGGCTCGCATCCGGCTTCGACGGCCAGTGCGGTGACGTACTCGATGAAACTCTTCTTGTGCTGATGCGCGGCGTCGGCGACTTCGGGCATGGTGGCACCGAGTTCGCCGAACGAGTTGATGAAGGCGCACCCGCGAAAGTTGTCCTGGCGAAACCAGTGGTCCAGGAAGTCGAAGATCGACAGAAGTTTTTCTCGAGGCGACTCGTGCGCGGCGGCTTCGGCGTGGATGCCGTCGTTCCACTGCTGGGTACGACCGCGAAGAACCTCGGCGACGATGGCGGTTTTCGAGGGAAAGAGCGTGTACAGCCTCTTGAGGGAGATGCCGGCCTTGGCGCGCAACTCGTCCATACCGACTGCCTGGATGCCCCGCGCGTAGAACAATTCGTCCGCGGCGTTCACCAGCTGTGCCCGTCCGATTTCCGTACTGGTCATCGCTTACCCCTTGCCGAGAGAACCAACGTTCTCTACAGTAGTCCACATGCGGAGAGAACGACCGTTCTCCCGCTCGATGTCCAGGACACAGGAAGGCAGGATCATGGCGTACATCAACGTCGGAACCGAGAACTCCACCCCCGTCGAGGTCTACTACGAGGATCACGGCACCGGCCAACCCGTCGTGCTCATCCACGGCTACCCGCTCGACGGCAACTCCTGGGAACGTCAGTCGCGGGCCTTGCTGGACGCCGGATATCGCGTCATCACCTACGACCGTCGTGGGTTCGGGCAGTCGAGCAAGCCCACCGTCGGTTACGACTACGACACCTTCGCTGCCGACCTGAACAAAGTGCTGACCGAACTGGATCTCACCGACGTCATCTTGGTCGGGTTCTCCATGGGCACAGGCGAATTGGCTCGGTACGCCGCGAAGTACGGCACCGATCGTGTCGCCAAGTTCGCGTTTCTCGCATCCCTCGAGCCGTTCCTGCTCCAGACCGACGACAACCCCACCGGCGTTCCGCAGTCGGTGTTCGACGGTATCGAGTCCGCTGCTCGCGAAGATCGCTTCGCCTGGTTCGAGAACTTCTACAAGGATTTTTACAACCTCGACGAGAACCTCGGCAGCCGCATCAGCGAGGCCACGGTGCGGGCGAACTTCGCCACCGCCGCAGCCAGCGCACCGGTGGCGGCCTACGCCGTCGTACCCACCTGGCTCGAGGACTTCCGCGCGGATGTTGCGAAGGTTCGTGAATCCGGCAAGCCCACGCTGATCCTGCACGGAACCGCGGACAACATTCTGCCGATCGATTCGACGGGACGTCCGTTCCACGAGGCGTTCCCCGAGGCCACGTACGTCGAGGTCGAGGGCGCACCACACGGACTGCTGTGGACGCACTTCCAGGAAGTGAACGACGCGCTACTCGCGTTCGTGAAGTAGGAGCCGACGGCGGCAGGCATCACAGCCTGCCGCCGTTCGTGGCTAGACCGCGACGACGCCGTCGTGGTCGCTGTAGACGATCTCGCCCGGGTTGAATGTCACGCCGCCGAAGCTGACCGGCACGTTCTTCTCACCCGAGCCGGTCTGCGTGCTCTTGCGCGGGTTGGTTCCCAGCGCTTTGACGCCGATGTCGAGTGTGCGCAGTATCGCGGAGTCGCGCACTGCACCGTTGACGATGACGCCCGCCCAACCGTTGCTGACACCGCGGCCGGCGATGATGTCGCCCACGAGCGCGGTGTGCACACTGGCATCGCCGTCGACCACTAGAACGCCACCGTTCCCGGGCTCGCTGAGCGTTTGCTTGACCAGAAGATTGTCCTGGAAGCAGCGGATGGTGGTGATGGGTCCCGCGAACTCGGTGTGCTTGCCGAACTGGATGAACTGGGTGTCGCAGCTGCGGATATCCGGACCGATCTCGTCGGCCAGATCAGCTGTTGCCTTGAATTCCACAGGTGAAGTCATGCGGCACAGACTATCGCTCGCTCGTCACCCGCGGCCGTGACGCCGTTCGTAGTCGTCGCGAGTGCGGTCGACGCGGCTCTGAGCTTTGGCGTTGATCAATTGCGGGTCCAGGCCGTGGATCAGCAGGCGATGCCGCCGGTAGACGTTCATCAGCGCAATCGAGAAGTACACCAGCGGGATGAACAACAACGACATCATTGCGAGCGACATCCACAGCGGACCCGGAATCAGCAGGAACAACAGCAGTAGCGGAATGATCGGCACGATGAAACGGGCAATGTAGCGGACCTGGGCACCGTTGCCCACGAGATCCTTACGAACCCAATCCTGCATCGACTCGGGCAGGGTTCGTCCGAACGAATAGCCCAGAAACTGCAGCGGGGTGGGCGTCGTACGTTCGGTCGTCATCGCGCAATGCTAGTCCCACGAGAGTTGGTACAAGTCACCGTTGACTGCGGTTTATCTCATATGTGACGATAGCGTCAGTTACGGATGCCGACTGAAGGACTTCGACTGTGATCGATCGCAGAACCCTGCTCGGAGCGCTCGGTGCCGCGTCGATCTCCGGTGCCGCCCTGTCGGCGATGACGTCGGCATCGGCATCGGCGTCGCCCACTCCAGGCATCGGCGGGGTGATCGACGTCCATTCGCACATGGTTCCGGACTTCTATCTCAGGGAAGCCCTCGCGTCGGGCATCGCATTTCCCGACGGCATGCCGAAGTGGCCGAGCTGGTCGGTGCGCGAACACCTACAGATGATGGACGGCTGCGGCATCGACAGCGCGATTCTGTCCGTCTCGTCGCCCGGAGTGCATTTCGGCGACGACGGCAAGGCTGCCGATCTGGCCCGACGCGTCAACGACTTCGGTGCCGGCGTTGTCGAGGGGCAGTCGCGTCTCGGATTCTTTGCGTCGCTGCCCCTTCCGAATGTCGTCGACGCGACGGTCGAGGCTATTCGGGCGCTCGATCAGCTCGGTGCCGACGGCGTGACGGTGATGTCGAATGCGGGCGGCATGTACCTGGGCAACGCGTTGCTGACACCACTGCTCGCCGCGTTGGATGCGCGATCGGCAGTGGTGTTCGTGCATCCCACCTCGCCGCCGAATTCTGCAGCGGTGGCTCTCGGACGTCCGGCTCCGATGATCGAATTCCTCTTCGACACAGCACGAACCGTCGTAGACCTGATTCTGTTGGGCGTGGTCGACCGATTCCCGAACATCCGTTGGGTGTTCACGCACGGCGGCGGTGTACTGCCGCTACTGGCGGATCGGGTCGACTTCTTCCGGACGCAAGTCGGCCTGGGCACGCCGACGACACCGGATGTACTGCAGCGCTTGTGGTTCGACCTCGCCGGCACGCCGGTCCCGCGGCAGCTGCCCGCGCTGTTGTCCACCGTCGGACCTGATCGCTTGGTGTACGGCAGCGACTACTGCTTCACACCGATCACCGGAGTACAGGAGCAACTGCGATCCCTCGACGCCGGTGCCGCGAACGGTGGCCTTGCCAACTGGCGCGCGACCACCTCCGACAATGCCCGTCGACTGCTCAATCTCTGATTCGAAGGAAGTGGGCGTTGACGATGAAACCACAAGCACTGCAGCCTTTTTCAGAGCACTGGGATTGGCAGATGAATGCCGCCTGCCGCTCCATGCCGGTCTCGATGTTCTACCCGCCCCTGGGGCTTCGGGGATATTCGCTGAGAAGCCTGGAGCGACAGGCCAAGCTCGTGTGCAACCGATGCCCTGTGGTCGTGCGCTGCCTGCAACACGCACTCGACACGGACGAAAAGCATGGCGTCTGGGGTGGATCGACCGCACACGAGCGGTCCGCGATGGCTCGCGTCAACCCTGCCGAGCGGCGTTCGCAACGATGACGTCGCGAAGGTACTGCGCCAAGCCTGAGGCAATACCGTTGTAGTGCTTGGCAAATCGCTCGTCGGCGATATACATCTCCGCCAGGTTCACCTGCATCTCGTAACCGCAGTCGTAGTACCGCTCGATCGATGCCCGATGACGCTCGGCCAGTTCCCCGGCCTCGGCTGAATCAGGCGACACACCGCGCTGCATCGCGGCCGCGAGATCCGCTTCCAGTAGGTCCGTCTCTTCCTTGACGGCCTTCCAATCGTCCTTGGTGAACGACGCCGTCCGCTGCTGCGACTGCTTCCACTCCTCGGTCTCGCCCCAGCGTTGCTCGGCTTCCTCGGCGTACTCCTCACCGGGCCAGTTGTCGCCGAATATCTCGCGCTGCTCCTCGGGAGTCAGTTGCATACCCATCTTCTTCGCCTCCATCATCTTGTCCACGGCCGCAGCCATTGCGTGCAAGTGATCGATCCGCTCGTTCAGCAAGTCGCGCTGCCGACGTAGATGCGCCATCGCGTCGACCGCCGGATCATCGAGCAACGCTGCAATGACCTCGAGCGGAAACCCGAGTTCGCGGTAGGTCAGTACCTGATGCAACCGCTCGACATCGGCCGACGAATACGTCCGGTAGCCCTTGGGGGTTCTTCCCGACGGCACCACCAGCGCGATCTCGTCGTAGTGGTGCAGCGTTCTGACGCTGACACCCACCAACTTCGAGACCGCGCCGACTTGCATGCCGGCCCGGACGTCGACAGAACTGTGTGCGGAAGAATCACTCACGAAGGACACTGTGCTGCCTCCCGTGGCGTGAGGGTCAAGCCTCTGGCCCTCCCCGGGTCGTTCCGCAGGCTCCACTCCTAGCGAACCACGCGTTCGCAGCCGGAGGTCGGCACGCCGGCGAGGCGCTGCGCGAGCCAATCGTAAGCGCCGGGACGGCCGTTGGACTGGGCAAGGGTGTGGTCGCCGGGGACCAACTCGAGATGCACCGACGCGCCGGCCGCGCACCACTGGTCCTGCACGGCCTCGGCACCTTCCTTGGGAATGAGGAAGTCCTGCAGGCCCTGATAGATGTACACCGGTGCCTCCGGCTTCGTCTGGCCCATGCGGTTCTCTTCGACGATGGCCCTGGTGATCGGATGCTCGAAGACGCCAGGGACGCTGAGGTTTCGCTGGTCCAACAGCAGTAGTCCGGTGTACGACAACACATCTACGCACTGATCCTTCTGCGCCAGAGCCAGTCGCTTGCCGTTGTCGTTGGCGAGCTGCCGCATCTCGGGGTACTCCCGCGACAGTCCGATCGTCGCCGCGGTGAACAAGCCCGATCCGATCTGGCCGTTCAACGAGGTCTGCAGAATCTTGTAGTCGGTCGGCGGGCCGCCGAACGCAACGCCTGCGATGTTCAGCTCGGGTGCGTACTCGGGTGCCAACTGCGCCGCCCAGCCCGAGGCGATAGCACCGCCGGAATAGCCGGTGATGCCGATCGGCGCATCCGAGCTCACACCGGCACTTCGGGAGGCACGGAGGCCGTCGAGCACGGTGTGTCCGGAAACGAGACCGGCCGAGTAGGCCTGCCGGGGGCCTTGATAGTCGGTGACGACCACTGTGTAGCCGCGATCGAGCAGGATGCGTACCTGGTCGATCTCCTTGTTGTTGCCCCGCGGGAGGGTGTACGACGGCGCGCACGTGTTTCCGAGCGAATCCGTTGCCTCGTTGTAGGCGATGACGGGCCGGTCACCGCCTCCGGTCCACGGCGCGTTGGGAGTCAGTACCGTCGTCGTCGCCGCGATGGGCATGTTCTTGGAGTCGGTCGAGCGAAACAGCAACTGCACCGAGGACGCCCCGGGCGTCACCGCGACATCTCGTCGGTTGAGCACTGTTCCCGGCTGGAGACTCTCGTATCCGGCAGGCGGATCGAACCATGGATCACCGAGTGAGGTGGGGAGATACGCAGCCGGATCGCTCGGCGGCGAGATGAAGTCCTGTAGTGGATCGGCCTGGGCCGACCCTGTGAACGACAGCATCAATGCTGCTGCTCCGGCCAGAACTAGTGCCTTGCGCATGGATTCCCCACCCTGTTGCTTCCGAACGCCCCGACGTCGGAGTAGACCACCGCCCATCGTGCCACAGGGTTCGGGGAATTCGGCCCTGTGAACTGAGCCGAAGACCAGGTAGGTTGTCTGTTACTCGAAACACTACTCATCAGTAGGGATGCAAAAATGCCTGCTCCGTCCACTGCGACCTTCTCTCGGCTCGCTGATCTCATCGCCATTCCCGACGCCGAATCGCGGCCGACCAAGACGATCACCGAGGTGTTCACCGGTAAGGAGCTGGCGACCATCCCGGTCGGTACCGCGGCCGATGCGACGGCAGCGATTGCACGCGCTCGTGCAGCTCAGGCCGCATGGGCCAAGCGACCCGTGTCCGAACGTGCCGAGATCTTCCACCGCTACCGCGACCTGGTACTTGCCCACCGCGACGAGCTGATGGACATGGCACAGGCCGAGACCGGCAAGTCTCGAGCCGCGGCCCTCGAGGAAGTTCTCGACATCGCGATGACCGCGCGGCACTACGCGCGCACCGCCGCGAAGCTGCTGTCACCGAAGAAGGTCACCGGCATGCTGCCGGTGCTGACCAAGACGCGCATTCGGTACCAGCCGAAGGGCATCGTCGGGATCATCTCCCCGTGGAACTACCCGATGACCCTCGCGGTATCCGACGCCATCCCGGCGCTGCTGGCGGGCAACGGAGTTGTCCTCAAGCCCGACAGCCAGACGCCGTACTGCGCTCTCGCGTGCGTCGAACTGCTCTACAAGGCCGGTCTGCCGCGCGATCTGTTCGCCGTGGTGCCCGGTCCGGGTTCGGTAGTGGGAACCGCCTTGGTCGAGAACACCGAGTACGTCATGTTCACCGGCTCCACGGCCACCGGCCAGCTGCTGGCCGAGCAGGCGGGGCGTCGCCTCATCGGTTTCTCCGCCGAGCTCGGCGGCAAGAACGCCATGATCGTCGCCAAGGGAGCCAACCTGCGGGAGGTGTCCGACGCGGCCGTGCGCGCCTGCTTCTCCAACTCCGGTCAGCTCTGCATCTCGATCGAACGCATCTACGTCGAGAAGTCGATCGCCACGGAGTTCACCGAGAAATTCGGCGAGCGAGTGCGCAAGATGACCCTCGGAGCCGATTACGAGTTCGGCATCGAGATGGGCAGCCTCATCTCCGAGGACCAGATCAAAACCGTCTCGGCACACGTCGACGACGCGAAGGTCAAGGGTGCGACCGTGGTCGCGGGCGGCAACGCCCGTCCGGACATCGGCCCGCTGTTCTACGAGCCCACCCTGCTGGCGAATGTCACCGAGGACATGGAGTGCGCGGCAACGGAGACCTTCGGGCCACTGGTGTCGATCTACCCCGTCGCCGACGTCGACGAGGCGATCGAGAAGGCCAACGACACCGAGTACGGACTCAACGCCAGTGTGTGGGCCAAGACCAAGGCGCAGGGCGAAGCCATTGCGGCGCGGCTGCATTCGGGCACCGTGAACGTCGACGAGGGCTACGCGCCGACGTGGGGAACCACCGGCGCGCCGATGGGCGGGATGGGCGTGTCCGGAATGGGCCGCAGGCACGGCACCGAGGGCTTGCTCAAGTACACGGAATCGCAGACCATCGCGACCACGCGTCTGCTCAATCTCGGTGGACCACGCGGACTTCCGCCGAAGCTGTGGGCGAAGATCATGCCGCCGTTCGTCAAGGCACTGAAGTACATCCCGGGCCGTTAGACAGGCCCACAGTGTCGATGACGGGGGAGTTTCTACGTCTTTCGTAGGATCGAGATGCTCAGGGCCCTGCAGTAGATCGAGTCGGTGTCGATCGAGTCGGCACCGACTCGATCGAACATCGGCCACGACTGCAGATCGATTCCCTCGTCGTCGAGTGCAGTCGTGGGTATGTCCCACACCGTGTTTCCGGTTCTGACGTCGATGCCTCGAAGTACCTCGGGACCGAAGAGAGTGGCGACGTCGCCGTCCAGTGCGCCGACCTCCGCGAATCTCCCGGCCTCGCGACTCCACAGAACGCTGCCGGTGTCGAGATCGATTCCGGATTCGGTGGCCGTGTCGTTGTTGCGGAGCAGTGCCACCGAACCGGCGACGGCGTAGGCGAGTCCGTTCGTTTCCAGGAACCTTGCGGCGGGTCCCGAGATGTCTGCCGGAACAGCCCAGACCAGATCGTCGTTGGTCCACACCGGATCGGGATTCGGCGGCAGGTAGCCGCCGGTACCGAGCAACACGGGGTCGGCTTCCGACGGCGCATCGAACGTGGGCTGCTGCACGGTGACGGAATCTGTTGCCGCAAGTACGGACCCATCGGTGTTCACCACCTCCGAACCCGTGATTGAGCTGGGGTCGGAGCAGTCGGTCCGTGTCACCCGTACTCTGCCGTCGAGCGAGGCGGTTCCGGACCGAGCGCAGTCGGGAGCTGTTCTGGACCAGAGGTTGTCGCCGGTGTCGAGGTCGAAGGCGAACAGGCCATGATCGTCGTCGAACAGTCCGATTCCGTTCTCCGTGTGCAGTGTGGAGACCGACTGCGGGTTCGCCGAATCGAACTGCACCGACCAGTCCGCGTCAAGATCGTCCGCGGTGCCGCGCGATACCGTCGGCTTGTCATCCCCATCGGCCGCCGCATGCGAGGTGTAGACATGGCCGCCGGCCGTCGTCAGATTCGTGATGGGGAATGCTGCGTCCCGCGTCGTCGATTCTCCGGATTCACCGTCGACAGTGAGGATTTCGGAACCCGAGCCGCGATAGCAGACGATCTGTCCGTCGACGAATTCCTCGCCGCAACCGATGACATCGTCCGCGGGAACACGCCAGCGCTCCGCCCCGTCGGCTATGTCGAGGCCAACCAGGCTGGCGTCCACGTACTCTCGTCCGTTCGGACGGCCGAGGAGGGTGACGACGGTGGACCCGTCGGTGATGGAACCGGATTGCATCGAATCGGTCCGGCTGCCTCGCACGGGATCGCGGAACTGTCCGTCCGGCACGTCGAGGTCCGAGGGCGAGAGTGTCCATCCCAGACCGGGTGCTGCTCCGGTGGCACCGTCGACCGGGGTGCCCGGAGGAGGCGGTTGCTTCTCTGTTGCACACGATGCACAGGCAAGTGACGCTGCCAGGACCGCCGCGGCGAACTGGAGACGACGTGTCATGGAAGGTGCTCCCGGGAAAAAGGTGGGCGGTCTGCTCTGTCAGCATAGAGAACGAAAATTCCCCGCACTCCTGATGGGGTGCGGGGAATCTCTCGTGGGTGTCGGACCTAGTTGACGCTGTGGCCGTTCAGTCCGGCATTCGCGTAGTGATTGCGACTGTCGGGAATGTGGTTGTCTCCCAACACTCGAGCCACCTGCTGCTCGCTGAGTCCGAGTCGGCGGAGTCGCTCGCACACTGCGTCGAAGTCGAGCATCTTGGCGTCGAGCTCCTGCTGTAGCTCGATTACCTCGGCGCGAATGGCCTCGGCCTCGTCGAGTGCGGTCAGCGTGTCCTCGGGCTGCGGCAACAGCAGCGCGAGCAGTCGATCACGGGCATCGGTGCTCAGACCGTCGAAGGGACGCTGGCCGGGCTGGGCTTCGTGCCGGCCCTCGTTGCGACGCTCGAAGCGACGCTCGTTTCCGTACTCCGCTCCGACGTAATCCTGAGTCGCCCCGAAGGACGGGATCTCGGCGAGCTGCTCCCCACGCTCGGGCTGCTGGGCGCTGCTCTCGAGTTCGGGCTTGTCGAGATCGGTGACGGGACCCTGTGCGGGGGTGGAGGCAATGTCGATCGTCTGTCGCAGTGGGCGATTCGGGATGAAGATCACTGCGATCAGGGTGACGATGGCTACGAAGCCGGCGATCATGAAGATTCGTCCGGTCGCATCACCGTAGGCGGTGCGGATGACATTGACGATCGGTTCGGGCAGAGCGGTGAGGTCCAGTGACCCACCGCCGCTGGCCGAGCTGTCCACGCCGAGCTGAGCCAGGCCGGATGCCGACTTCTCGGCGACCCGGGTTGCGAGCAGCGAACCGAGAACCGAGACGCCGATCGCGCCGCCGAAGGTACGGAAGAAGGCAACCGTCGACGATGCTGCACCGACGTTCTGCACGCTGACCGTGTTCTGCACTGCCAGAACGAGATTCTGCATCAGCATGCCCGTACCGAGGCCGACGATGGTGATGAAGATGCCGACCGTGACCAGGCTGGTGGCGTGATCGATGGTGCCCAGGAGCAGGAATCCGACGACCAGCAGAACGGAACCGGTCACGATGAACGGCTTCCACTTACCGAACTTGGTGATGAGCTGACCGGAGCCCACGGAGGCGACGAGCATGCCGAACACCAGTGGGATGGAGAGCAATCCGGCCTCGGTGGGGGTGTAGCCGCGAGCGGTCTGGAAGTACTGGCCGAGGAAGGTGGTGGCTCCGAAGAGGCCGACGCCGACGGCGATGGATGCGACGATGGCGAGGCCGGTGGTGCGCTCGGTGACGATCTTGAGCGGGATGATCGGCGACTTGTGCCGAGCCTCGACGATGACCGTCAGGATGAGCAGAGCGACGCCGCCGCCGACGAGGTAGGCGGTCTCACGGGAGATCCAGTCGTAGTAGTCGGCCTTGCCGGCGAACGAAACCCACACGAGGAGAACGGAAACGCCTGCAGTGAGCAGAAGCGCGCCGAGCCAGTCGATGGAGACGTTGTCCTTGCGGACGGTCTTGATGTGCAGCGTCTTCTGCAGCAGGCCGAGTGCGATGACAGCGAGCGGCACGCAGACGAAGAAGCACCAGCGCCAGCCGAGGGGGCTGTCCACGATGACGCCGCCCAGAATGGGGCCACCGGACATCGACACGGCCATGACTGCGCCGGTGTAACCCGAGTAGCGACCGCGATCACGCGGGGAGACGATGGTGCCGATGATGGCGATGACGAGTGCCGTCAAACCACCCATGCCGATACCCTGCACCACGCGAGCGGCGAGCAGCAGCGGAACGTTGTGCGCAAAGCCGGCGATCAACGAACCCGCGACGAAGATGACGATCGCGCTCTGAACCAGGACCTTCTTGTTGAACAGGTCGGCGAGCTTGCCCCAGATGGGCGTCGACGCGGCGTTGGCCAGGAGCGCGGTGGTGATGACCCAGGCGTACGCGGTCTGCGAGCCCTGCAGGTCACCGATGATGGTCGGGAGTGCGGTCGAGACGATGGTGGTGCTCAGCAGCGCGGTGAACAGCGCGGCCAGCAGACCGGTGAGGGCTTCGAGGATCTGGCGGTGCGACATCGCATCGGGATCGACGACTGCCTGATTTGGCGGATTCTCCGCTGTTGTGGTCATGTCTTATCTCGCAATCAATTCAATGCGGGCCACGTCCTGGTGCTGGGCGTGGGCGTCTTCGGTGAACGTGTCGTTGAGCTTGCGGATGGAATCGAGAGCATCGAGTGCCTCGGTTTCACTCCACTCGCTCAACATCTCTGCCAGGCGACGAGCTCGCCTGTCCCAAATCTGTTTCAGTCGAGCCTGGCCGTCGTCCGACACGCAGACCCGAGACGCTCTTCTGTCGTCCGGATCGGGATGACGATCGATGTAGCCGAGGTCGACGAGGTCCGCGATCTGCCGGCTGAGGGCGGACTGGCTGACGCAGAGCCTGCTGGCGAGGTCGGTCTGTCTGCATTCACCCTCGGTCGCGAGGATGGCCAGAACTCCGGTCAGCGCCTGCGGCAACGGTGAATCCTCGACTCCGGTGGTCACGGCCCGCTTCAGCGTGCGCCCGAAGAGGAAGACCTCTTCGACGAGCGATTCCGCTGTCGTGGATTGAACTGCCATGAGTACTCCAACGCTGAGTTCGATTTACTTGCTGTCTGCAACCATATATATACATACATGCGCTAAGCAAACAATATTCCTGTCTGGTGGGTCACAGTGCTGGAGCCGGATCGATTCGCGGTCGAGGGTGCCGCCCAGTGCGCGTAGAAGGTGGCTAGTGCGCGTAGAAGAACGAGCGGCGCACGGACAAGCCGACCGTCTCGCCCACCTCGGGCCGCCGACCACGCGTCGAGCAGCGGAAGTCGACGTCGCCGCAGTGGATCAGTACGTCGCTCGCGTCGCGCCCGAACAGCGAGGAGGTGACGGTGCCGCTGATGTCGCCGGTGCCGTCCATGGACCCGGCCACGATGTCTATGTCGGTCGGCAGGATTGCGAGCGTCCCGGGACCTGTGCCGTCGGCGGTCAGCGTGAGGGAGCCCGAAGTGAAGGTGCCGTCCGCGACAGCGCCGTCGACGAGGGTGGCGTCGGACAGGAAACGGGCGACGAACGCCGATTCGGGGGCACGCACGACGTCCTCCGGGGTCCCGATCTGCGCGATGGTGCCCTGATCGAGAACCACCACTCGGTCTGCGAGGGCGAGTGCCTCGGTGCGATCGTGGGTGACGTGTACGACGGTCAATCCGGCTGCCCGTGTCAGCGCCCGAAGCTCGAGGCGAAGGCGATCGCGAAGAGGCTCGTCCAACGCCGACAGGGCTTCGTCGAGGAGCAGTGCCCGCGGTGACGAGACCAGAGCACGCGCGAGCGCGACGCGTTGCCGCTGGCCACCGGACAGTGTCGCCGGGTCCCGCTTCTCGAGCCCCGGCAACCCGACGAGCTCGAGAACGTCGGATACCTTCTTCGCACGTTCGGATTTCGCGACGCCTGCCAGTTCGAGAGGGTACGACACGTTGCGGCCGACAGATCGGTGCGGCCACAACGCGTGCTGTTGGAACACCATGCCCAGCTTGCGTGACTCGGGTGGCGTCGAGAGGCGTTCGCTCGCAACGATATCGGATCCGATTGCGATCGAGCCCGCGGTAGGCGTCAGGAAGCCGGCGACGGTCCGCAACAGTGTGGTCTTACCCGAACCCGACGGCCCGACGAGTGCAACGAACTCACCGTCGGCGACGGCGAGGTCTATACCGTCCAAACCGACTGTGCCGTCGGGGTATCGGAGGCCGAGATTCTCGATCGTGATGGCAGACATCGGATACCTTTTTCTCAGCGTCCGACTCGGGTGGAGGCCACCAGGCCCAGACCTGCGAATCCGACGAGCGCGACGAGTAGGGACAGGGCGGAGGCGGCGTTGTAGTCGCCGGCCTGCTGCAGGTTGAAGATGGATACGCCGAGGGTCTGAGTGCCGGGGGCGACGAGCAGGACCGACATGGTCAGCTCGCGTACTGCCGTGAGGGCAACGAGTACGGCTCCGGTGACTGCGGCGGGAATCGCCATCTTCCACGGCACGTCCCACAGCGAACGAAGATGTGACGCACCGGAGGACCTGGCGACTTCTTCGAGGGCTGTCGGAGTGGAACTCAGTGGCGCTCGTACTGCTTGCACGACGATTGCGAGGAACGCCATGACGTAGGCGCACAGGATGACCCACTTGGTGTCGAACAGCCCGGTGTAGCGGCCGATGATCAACCATCCCACTGCTATCACCAGGCCAGGAATGGCCTGCGGCAACATTGCTGCCAGATCGAGGCCGACGTTGTCGCGGGATCGGGTGCGCGTGGTCAGTACACCGATGGCCAGGCCGAGGAAGCCGCACACGAGTGCCGCCCCGAGTGCCAGGGTCGCCGAATTCTGAATGCCCACCAGGGTTCCCGGTGCGGTGACGGCGCTGTCGATGCTGGCAAGGGTGAGGTTGTCCCAGGTGAGCGGAACGCCGGGGGCCGGAAGCAGTGCTTGGGTGGCCAATGCCAGGATCGGCAGAACCGTGAGGACGAGGCCGAGGACCCATGCAGCAATACCCGCTGGAATTCGACTGCGCCCCAGCGGAAGTAGTTGGCGCTCCGTAACCGCGCCGTCGAGCTGAACGGAGCGACGGCCCAGTATCCGATCCAGTGCTACCGCAACGACGGCCAAGCCGAGGAGTCCGATACCGATGGTGGAGACGACCTCGAGCGGTCGATCCACGGTGCCCGACTGGATGTATCGATAGACCATGGTGGAGAGAGTCACGTACCGCTCGGGCAATCCGATGAGCGCCGGGATGCCGAAGTCGGCGAGGTTGGACACCGCAGTCAACGTGAGCGATGCCAGCAGAGCCGGCCGGAGCAACGGCAGGGTCACGTCGCGCATGGCGCGCCACGGCGATGCGCCGGTGATTCGTGCTGCCTGTTCCAAATCACCCGGTATTCGGCGCAGGGCTGCCGAAATAATGAGGTACGCAAGCGGATACGAGTGGACGGTCAGTAGGAAGATCACGCCGTCGCCGCCGTAGATGTTCCACAGGGGTCCGCCGCCGAACGTCTCGTCCCAGTACGAGTTGATCATTCCGCTCGGTCCGAGCAGGCCCGTCCAAGCGATCGCGCCCACGAACGGCGGAATCAGCAATGGGCTGAGCAGAATCAGACGTAGTACCGAGCGTCCGGGCAGATCGGTGCGATCGAGAACTAGGGCCATGATGGTCGCGATCGCCACCGCCGCGGCCGCCGACAGGCCTGCAGATACGACGCTGTTGGCCGCAGCCGAGGCGATTCCGCCGTCGAGCAGCTCCTGGATATGGTTGCCGCCCAGACCGATCGATACAACGGCGGCCAACGGTGCGCCGATCAGAGCTATGACGGCCAGCCACAGGCAGGCGCGTACCCAGGTGACTCGGTCAGCCAAGAAGATCGTTGAACGTGGCGACGGCATCGGGTTGCGAGGCGGTGATCGTGTCGAGGTCCGGGTTCAGCAGTTCGATGTCGTCGAGCGCGGGTGCGCCCTCCGGCGTGCCCACGTCGGACCGGACCGGCAGGTACTGCTGCTCCACGGCAATTTCCTGACCGCGCTTGCTGACCAGGAAGTCCACGTACTTCTGTGCAGCCTCCTGGTTGGCCGAGTCCTTGAAGATTCCGGCGGGCTCGGAGATGTACGGGACGCCATCGGTCGGGTACGACGCGGCGATGGGCGAGCCCTTCTCGGCCAGCTCGCGCACCAGGTAGTCGACGACGATTCCGACCGGTTGAGTGCCGGCCGCGACGGCCTGTGCGACGGGGCCGTTGCTCTCGGCGACGATCGGCTCGTTGGCAACGAGTTCGGTGAGCCAGGGAAGGCCGAGATCCGGCTGGCCGAGCCAGACCGCTGTGTTGAACGCGGCCGCGCCCGACACGTCGGGATTGGGCAGCGTGATCTTGCCCTTGTACTGGGGATCGGCCAGTTCTTTCCACGACGTCGGAGGCTGCGAGACCGCACCGGTGTTGTACGCGATGACCGTCGGGATGATGCGGGTGCCGACGTAGTAACCGTCGGGATCGACGACGTTGGAATCGAGGGCATCGACGTCGGCCGGTGTGTACTGCAGCAGCAGGTCGTCGGCCTTGTATTTCTCGAACGTCGGAGCGTCTGCTGCGAGCAGAACGTCGGCACCGATGGAACCGGTCTGCCGTTCGGAGGCGATGCGCGCGTTGAGATCGCCCGTTCCGGCACGGAACACCTGCACGTCGATGCCGGGATTTTCGGCGGTGAACTCGGCGTTGAGCGCATCGATCTTGGCCTGCGGTTCCGACGTGTACACCGTCAGGGTGCCGCCGGCACCGCCGTCGCCTCCGGTGCTGTCGGGTGCGGCAGGCTCGGAGCACGAGGCCAGGGTCAGAGCAGCTGCGAGACCGAGGATTCCACCGGTCACGGCGCGACGAGCAATCTTCACTTCAGAGTTCTCCTGAGAAATATCGAACACGGAAGTTCCTCATGCTTCCGACCGTAACCGACGCGCCGGCGTGTGTTGTGAGAATGGAACGTGTCGTAGGGGTGAACGAATCGCCGAGACGTGTGGGCTTTTGGAGCGATACAGTCCGAACATGGACGTTGTGCGCGCGATGCCTCTGCTCACGGTGACCGATCTCGATGCGACGCTGGACGCGTATGTCCAGGTCACTGGCATGGAGGTCGTCATGAACCACGGTTGGATCGCGACGCTCGCGCCGACCGGCGACAGTTCGGCGCAGCTGAGTCTGATCACCACCGACCCCACCGGGCCGGAGAACCCGTCGGCGTCGATCGAGGTGGACGACGTGGACTCGGCCTATCGGGCCGCCGTGGAAGCGGACCTCGAGATCGTCTACGAGATCACCAACGAGGAGTGGGGCGTACGCCGATTCTTCTTCCGCGATGCGGGCGGCAACGTGGTGAACGTGCTCGCTCACATGTGAGATCAGTTGCGGTACAGCAAAGTTCCTCGCAGCACGCCTCGAACGGTGCGGGTGGCGACGGTAACCCAGGCTGCGAGAAGCACCGCGTACAGCACTACGGCGAGGGCGTGGACGGCACCGAAATCGAGGGCAGTACCCAGGGCAGTCGCTCCGGTGACGCAGGTGCCGATGGGAAACGTGAACGACCACCATGTCAGCGAGAATCCCAAGTTCCTGCGTGCCGCGTGCACGGTGAGAGCGGCGGCAAGCGCGAACATCAGCGTGCCGAAGCCGCCCATGATCAGCCCGTAGCCGATGCCGAACACATGTAGTCCGACGGCGATCGACGCCTGTGAACCGATGAACACCATCGAAGCATCGGTGCCGAGTAGGTTTGCCGCAGTGATCGATTGACCTATCAGTCCCAGCGTGATCCACAGGGTGGGAGCTGCGTCGATGGGTGGCAGGCCGCCGTGTAGGAGACGTCCGTAGATCAGTGTCATAGTGAGCATCCCGACGATCAACGACAGACCGAACATCGCGTAACACGCGCACAACAGAGCCAGCCGCCACTGGCCGTCGGGCACATGGGGGAGTAGCAAGGCCCCCGTCGACGCCGACACCATCGGCGGGACGACGGGCATCAACCATGCCGGGAGGGCTGTGACGTCGCGGTGATCGGATGCGGTGATCATTCGATACGGAACGGCGACGCTGGTGAGCAGACCGGCCAGCGTTCCCGTTGCCCACAGGATGGCGAACAGCGCGGTCGACGCGGTGGCTCCGAGCAGATCCGCTCCGAGGAGGCCGGCACCTGCACCGACGGTCAGCAGTGCCATCGGCGGTGCACCGTAGAACTGCATCATCACCGGGTGCCGGGCATAGGCGACGGCCCGGTCGCGATGCGCGATCCAGTGCATGGCGAAGGCCCCGCTCATCACAACCAGCGCTGCAGCTGCACAGATCCAGACAGCGACTGCGAAGACGTGCAGAGCCCGGAACTGTACGGGCAATGTGGCCGCTGCGGTGGCCACGATGCCGGTCCCCATCACTGCGGCGAACCAGTTGGGGGTGATGTGCTCGAAGGCTTGGCGGCGCGTGGCGGTCTCGGTCGAGATCGGGGCGGGGACGGTCACGGTCATGTCTTCAGCGTGCGCGGTGCGGATCATCCCCGGTAGGTACCGATTTGTTCCTTACTCATAACTCCAGGTTATGACTATGCCTTCGCTGCTACCGTCAGCAACTCTGCGGCCGGGCCGGTCGGGACGCGACCGGACGGCCAGATGGCCCTCAGTTCACGGCTCAGTGTCAGTCCTGGGATCGGAATGCGAATCAGAGTTCCGGCGGCCAACTCCGGGGCGACGGCCAAGGAACTGAGTACGGCACCGCCGATTCCTGCGGCGACGGCCGACTTGATGGCCGTGGTCGACGAGACTTCGAGGAGGGCGGCCGTCGGCTGCCCGAGTCCTGCTGCTGCCACGGCATTTTCGTAGGCCGAACGCGTGCCCGAGCCCGGCTCCCGGGTGACGAGCGCGGTGGCGACGATCTCTGTGGCCGACGGAGGGGATCCGACCCACGCGTGACCCGGCGGCACCACGAGTACCAACTCGTCGGAGGCCACGGTCGAATGGTCCAAAGACGAGGGGATGCTGGGGCTTTCGATGAAACCGATGTCAGCGTCGCCCGCCAGGACTTTCTGGGCGACCACCGTGGAGTTGCCCGAGCTCAGAGTCGGCACGATCCGGGGGAGACGCGCGTGCAGCGTGACCAGCCAGCGCGGCAGAAGATATTCCGCGACAGTCTGACTCGCGGCGATCCGAACGTGGCCGATACGTTCGGCATGCAGCGCGGCGATGGCCGTCGCCAAGTCTTCTGCCGACCGAACTACCGGGGCGGCCCAACTTGCGACGAGTTCGCCGAACTCGGTCAACACCGTTCCGCGTGCGCCCCGTGTCAGTAACGGCGCGCCGACGCGGCGCTCCAGCGCACGGATGCGTGAACTTGCTGCCGGCTGCGACATGCCGTGCGCCCGACCCGCTCGCCCGATGCTGCCGAGCTCAGCCACCGACAGCAACAGATCGATGCTGGTGAGGTCGGCAACATGAGGGGGAAGCGGCACACTGCGAGCCTACGGCGGGGCGAGTCAGTACTCGCTGAACAGGTCCAACTCGCCGTCGGGCTCGGGTAGGTCCTCGGTGCTCTCCGCGTCCTCTGTGTCCTCCGGATCGCTGCGCTCGTGCAGCACCGAGCCCACCAGTGCGGTGACGTCGATGGCGGCGGGATCGGGGATCGGATGCCCCTCGACGAAGGCGAGTCGCTCGGCCGACAGGTACGCCAGCCGCACCGCCTGCACGACGAGGACGCGCCGCAGGCCCTCGGAGACCTCTCCCCGTTCACGAGTGACGGCGGCCAAGCGTGAAATTGTCTCGGCGCGGCGTGCGATACGGATGTCGGGGTGCCCGCGCTCACGGCGCGTCTGTTCGGAGATCAGCGACCGGCGCAGCGATGCAGGGAGGGTGATGGGCTCCGAGACCGGCGGAATCTTCTCGTTGAGGATCGCCTTGTGTCGCGATTCGGCGATGGCCTCGAGGTACGCCGTGTACTCGTGGGCATTGAGATCTCGCTCGGCGGCGCGGAATTGCTCTGCGCCATCGGACTTCTTGAGATCCTCGTACTGCCACAGTGGCCAGATCTCGATCTCGGCGACCTCGAAGACATCGAGCACCCGCATCGCAACGGCGTCGGTTCGCTGGTTGGTCAGGTGCCGCTGCACCCGGACGCTGAGCTTCTCCTTGGTCTGCCCCACGTAGATGGGCTCGCCGTCGTAATCGTAGAACGCGTACACGCCCCACTTGGCCGCCGACCAGACGCGACCCCGATCGTCCTTCTCGCTCAGCGCTTCTCGTAGAGCCGTGCGAAAGGACTGCACGTCGTCTGCCGGCAGGGTGCTCTTTCGCGGCGCGACGGCAGACGCGCGCAGCGAGGACTTACCGTGACTGGACATGTGTCACAGACGAATTCGATGCGCTCAGTGTCCCGGTGACCAGCGGCATCAGGTAGTGCTCGGCCAGCCATGCGACCACGGGAACACACACTGCGTCGCCGAAACCGAAGAGCGCCTGATTGTTTCGTAGACCATCGAGCGTGTAGTCGCCGGCACCCATCAGACGCGCGTACTCCACCGGTGTCATCCAGCGCACCTGCAAGCGGCCGTTCCCCATCTTGACGACGGCCTGCTTCGAGGAGCCGCCGCGGGCGGTACGCAAGCAGCCGGAGATGTCGTCGGGTCGAGCCTCCCAGACGGCGACGCCGTTACGAGTGCGACGGTAGGCGGTGCGGTAGCTGACCTTGCGGGCCTTCTTCAGGATATCGATGCGCTGCAACTGAATCGGCGACAACGAGTGCACGAACGCCGCGGTGCGGTCGGCATCCCACCACCGCGAGTCTCGGTAGTCCATGCGCTCGACCACGTCACCGAGACCACTGGTCAACGGAATCGGTGGACTCGGCAACGGAGCCCGGTGGGTCAGCAACGTCGAATCGCCATACACGGCCTGCAGCCAATCGGGGCGCAGTTCACTGTTGGGATCGCGGGCGTCCTCGGGCGGATTCTGCGCACCGATCAAGAACAGGCGCGGACGCGACTGCGGGACGAAGCGTCGAGCATCGATGGTCAACACATCCACCGAGTAGCCGAGCTCGTTGAGTTCTCGGACCGCTGCGGCCAGATCGTCTCCACCGTGACTGGTGGCCAGGCCGACGACGTTCTCCAGTGCCACGACCTCGGGGCGAGCAGCACCGAGCTCGCCCAGCACCCGCGTGAAATGCCGGAACGTCGACGAGTTCTTGCCCGCGAGACCGGCCCGGCCGCCGGCCAGCGACAGGTCGGTGCACGGAAACGATGCCCATGCCAAGGACAAGCCCTCGGGCAGATCGCGACCGCGGGTGGAAGCGACATCACCGAGCTGAAAATGGCCGGAGTCGTCACCGAAGTGTTGGCGATACATCTGGTGCTTGTCGCGCTCGATGTCGTTGGCCCAGCGAACCTCGAAACCGGCCTGCTCCAAGCCCATTCGGACGAGACCGATGCCGGCGAAGAACTCTGCGACCGTGGGGATACCGTCGACCGAGGACGCCGAAGAACCACTCGGCACCACAGTCAACTTCGGCATGCACCCAGGCTAGTACAGAGGACCGACAAGGTTTCGGCTACTGCCGGCTCACGCCGTGGTTGCCAGCGCCGCCGCCAAGCCGAAAGCCACGGCCATCAGACACACATGCGAGGCTGCACGGCCGAGTGAGTACTCCGCGGTGGATCGGTGTGCGACGGCGCTGGGCAACCACGTCCCTCGGATTCGGTGGGCCACAGCGACGAGGATCACGGTGATCAGAACCTTGGCGAGAACGATTCGGCCGTAACCGGTCTCGATTGCGGCGGCGACGCTGTCCAGCTTGAGGACCGCGTCCAGCACGCCGGTGCCTGCGACTGCGATGACGCACCAGAAGGCGATCCTCGAGTAGACCGGCAACAGCGTCGCCCAGGCGGATTTGCTCCGCAGACTCAGCGCCATCGCACCGAGAACTCCGAGCCACACCGATGCGAACAACACATGCACCGCAACGGCAATGGAGCCGAACGCGAACTGAGACATGTGCCCGGTGATCGGGCGCGCGACCAAGGCGAGTGAGGCCAACACGATCACCGGTGTCGGAGACCAGTCTGCCTCGCGTCGATAACCGGCCACTCCGATGGCGCACAGGGCGAGCGCAAGAATCACCGTCGCCGTCCCCAGCCGACCGACGGAGATCTCGGCCGCAAACGACATGAATGCGCTCGGCGACAACGTCAACGGGCTGCGGCCGGCAGAATCCGCAGCGGCCGCCATGAGCAGAACGAACTCGGCAACCGCCCACAGCCCCGACAGGTATCCGATCGCTCGCCACATCACCAGCGGGTCGACGGCGGGCCGTCCGGATTCGGAATTGCTGTCCATCACAGCGAGAACGCCGAACCCCAACACCACCGAACCCGAGGCCACCGCGATCACCCGCAGCCACGACGACCCGCCGGGGAAGGTGGGGTAGGCGAGCGCGAATGCTGCCGCCACCCCCAGCACGGCCGCGGCTGCGGCGGCGAGCACCAGCCGAACGCTTCTCTCGCTCACCGCAGCCACGTCGGTTCTACTTCTTGGTCTTCGGCTTGCGCAGGTCTTGTGGCTTCCGCAGCGCAAACCCCAACGCGCCGGCGAAGGCCAGAACCGCAACCACGATCAACACGATGTGTCCGTAGCCGCCGAGGAACCCGCCGCCGGACTCTTCCGCGGTGCCCGACGCGTCGGCCGGTGCCCCCGGCGTTCCCGAACCTTCCTGAGTGAGCGTGAACGTCGCAGTACCGCTCACCGGATGTCCGTCGGCCGAGGTGATGCGATAGGCGAGCGTGTAGTCGCCGGTCGGTCCCAGCTCTCCGACGTCGACGACAACACTCTGCCCTTCGATGCGGGCGTCGCCCTTCGACCAGATGTTGCCGTCGGGTCCGACGACGTTGAGCGTGGCGAACTGAGACTGCGGCACCTCGTTGAACGTCACCGAGGCCGTGGCCGGAGACGCGTCGAGGGAGGAGCCGTCGGCCGGGCCGTACCCGGTGACCTGCGAGTGCGCCGACGCGATCGGGGCGGCGATCAGCAGTGTCAGCAGCGCCACGACGAATACCTTCGCAGAAAAGCCCAGCGCCCTCACGAGCGCCGGGCCCGGATCGTTGCACCGATGCCGAGGCCTGCGCCGATGGCTCCGAGTACCAGTCCGACTCCGGCGAGCCAGCGGGCCGTGTTGTCCGATGCCGTGGCGTCCGATGCGGATGTCTCGGTGGTCTCGGTGGTATCCGAGTGGGTGCCACCATGCGCGTCGCCGCTCGCGGCTGCGAGAGTCAGTGTGGGTGAAGGCAATTCGGGCTCGCTGCCGTCGTCGGTCATCGGCTCGTCCCAGTTCACGACTTCACCGTCGGTGTAGGTCTGCGTGGCAGGGAAGGAGACTGTCTCCTCCTCGGGCAGGGGGCCCGCCGAGAGCAGGAACTGCTGGAACTGGCCGGGGCCGACCTCGGCACCGGGGTTCGCCGTCCACGTCACCGACACTGCGAGATCGGCCGAGTCCTTCTCGACGGTGGACGTCCAGCCCGGGATGGGCTGCGTACGAGCAGAATTGAGGCCGGGCAGTGCGACCTTGACCGAACTGGTCGAGGCGGTGTCGGACTCGGTGGGAACACGGAACGTCAGAACCGAATAGCCGCCCTGCTCAGCGTCGGGAGCAGAGACGACGACGTGTGCCGATGCTGCGCCTGCGCCGATCAGCAACGCACCGACGGTAGCCCCGGAGACGAACAGGGCACGGGAAATAGAACTCTTCATGGGTGTTGGGTCATTTCTGTACGGAGGTGAAAACGATGATGTCGCGTCAGAGCCGCAACATCGGGGGCCCACGACGAGAAATGACCCAGTCCAGGGCGGTGCCGTGCACCGACGGCATCGCCACGGAGAATCGGACGCGACCGACGGCGGAACCGTCGGGCAGGGGAGTGAGAAGCGCGAGAACGGCACGGACGATGGAGGTGATCGGTCCGTAGAGGCGTTCGGCGGCGGCGATCAACATCGCAGCGACCACGGACGCGGCGGCGTGGAAGGCGATCATCGCCGTGCTGGGGAGTAACGAGTGGCTGTGCAGCATGCCGGGCATGTTGCCCAGGCTCAACGCGACGTGGGCGAGAAGTTGGCCGCCCATCAGGGCCGGGAGCAGTACCGTCGACCGTCTCGGTACTGCCGTCATGGCCCCGATACCGATGCTGACGACGACCAGCAGAGTCAGAGCGGTTCCGTCGGGCCAACCGCCGCCGGCCATGCCGTGCGCGGCCACCGCGAGCGCGGCGGTGACGCTACCGACAGCTCCGCCGCGCAGCGGTGCGGCGGAGGCGTCGGTCATCGTGTGAGCAGTGCGTTCAGCGCACGCCGAGGCGGGCCAGCAGATCGGCTTCGATGCCGTCGAGCTCTGCGGAGATGGCCGCGTGGGCGGTCTTGCGACGAGCGGGCGGCATCTGCTCGGACGCGCGCACAGCGGTCGTCAGATCGTCCAGGCGCTCGCTGATGGCGGCACCGAAACTCTTGGTCTCGGGATCCGAGTGGCGGGCACCGATGGTGCTGAGCGACTTCTCGGCACCGGCGATGCGGGCACTGAGCTTCCCGCCGTGGCCGGTGAACTCGCTGAGCTGATCCGGTGCAACACCCATCTGCTGCGCTTTGCGGCTGTCCAGCTGCCCCCGGACGACGGTGGCTGCGCGGTAGGCGATGGGAGCGAGCACCGGCAACAACAGCCGAGCGATACCGAGGTACTTGCGGATCTGCGCCACGTTGAGCGAGCCCGCAGCGGCAGCCTTCTGCTGCGCCCGCAGAGCCGAGACCTGCGCCTTCTCCACGTTCTTCTGCGACTTGGCCTCCACCGCGCTGAGCTTGCGCTGCGCCTTGGCGATCGACTTCAACTGCTTGCGCTCGTTCTTGGCGCCCAGCTTCGCTTCCAGAGTGGCCTTGTGCTTGAGAGCCTTGGCCTCTGCCTTGCGAGTGGCACGACCCTTACGCTTACGGAACAAACCCATCGACAAGGCTCCTGACATGTACTGCTCGGCGGAAACGGTGCGTTTCTCATACCTTATCGGGCGCTGATCCGTGCAGGCTGTCGGAGGGCTGACCTAGTGTCTTGAAGTGTGAACGGTCAACGAGGTGCGCCAGTCTCATCTCCCGTGCTGCTCGACGCCGGATCGTTGACGCGGTGCCGTCATCGGCTCTACCTGGATACCGCCTACGGATCGTTGCTGCGCGGCGAGCCCGAGAACCCGGGTGTGCGCCAGCGCCGGGAAGCAGCGCAGGCGCACCGCGAGAACATCCGCACGCAGTTGGCCGTGGCGGATCCGATGCAGTGGACAGAAATCGACGAGCCGACGGCCCGTGCCGCGGCCGATGCCACCGTCGCGGCCTGCCGGGCCGGAGTCGAGCGGATCTGGAACGCAGTGCTGCCACTCGAGCGCGATACCGGTCGGCGTGGCCGTAGCGAACTTCTGGTGCGCGACGCGTCGGGCGGATACATCCCGGTGATCGTCGTCAACCACAAGGTCACCGATCCGGGACGCGGCGCGCGAACGACCTCACTGACGCAGTGGGCCCCGGCCGTCGACGAGACCCGGAAGGTGCGCAGTCAGTTGCGGGACCAGCTTCGGCTCGCCCACCTGTTCCGCATGCTGGCCCACGAGGGTTTGGCAACGTCCACGCCTGTCGGCGGTGCGGTGGGCTATCGCGGCGACTGCATGCTCGTCCACGACCTGACAACCGTGCTCGGCGAATACGACACGCGTTTCGCAGACCGGCTCGCTGTGGCCCGAGGTAGCGCGTTCACCGTTCCCTCGCAGGTGAGCGAATGTCGTTCGTGTGCATGGTGGTTCGACTGCAAGCCGCAGCTGGTAGCCGTCCGTGACGTGTCGCTTGTCGCGTCGGGTTCGCGGGCGGACGTTTTGCGCGCTGCGGGCGTGCGCACCATCGACGAGTTGGCGCAGTGGACGGGTCCGGCTCCGGAGGAGTGGCCGTTCGGAAACTTCGACGACGCGGTGTCCGCGGCGCTGGCCTGGCGAGCCGACGTACCCCTGCTTCGGCGCTCGGAGACCGTCTCGGTGCACCGGGCCGATGTCGAGGTGGACGTCGACATGGAGAGCTACCAGGAACACGGTGCCTACCTGTGGGGCACGCTGCTCACCGAAGTGGGTGGCCCGCCGGCGACGTATCGAGGCTTCGTCACCTGGGATCCGCTGCCGACCGTCGACGAGGGTCGCTCGTTCGCGGTGTTCTGGAACTGGTTGATGGACACCAGGGCCGACGCAGCTGCACGCGGTAAAACCTTTGCGGCGTATTGCTATTCGCGTCAAGCCGAGGACAAATGGTTACTCGATTCGGCCCGCCGATTCGCCGACGTACCGGGGGTGCCCACCGAGGCGCAGATCCGCGAATTCATCGACAGCGAGCAGTGGGTGGACGTCTATCAGGCCGTGAGCGATCAATTCATCTGCCCGAACGGCAAGGGCCTGAAGAAGATTGCTCCCGTCGCGGGGTTCGCGTGGCGCGACGACGAGGCCGGCGGTGAGGCGTCGATGGGGTGGTACCGCGAGGCCGTCGGCTACGACGCGGATCCCGACCACACCCAGCGTGAACGGCTGCTCGTCTACAACGAGGACGACGTGTTGGCGACAAAAGTGTTGCGCGAGTGGATGACCGACCGCGCCGAGAAGGAGATCCCGACCGTAGCGGACCTGCGCGCTCGCGCGTGACCCCGCCTGGAGAAGCGGGGTCACGCGCAGCGACGGGTGTCTAGCGCGGAGCCATGCGGATTGCGCCGTCCATCCGGATGGTCTCGCCGTTGAGGTAGTCGTGCTCGGCGATCATCTGGACCAGCTGGGCGTACTCGCCGGGCTGAGCCAGGCGAGAGGGGAACGGCACCGAGGCCTCGAGGCCCTGACGGTATTCCTCGGTCACGCCGGCGAGCATCGGGGTGTCGACGATGCCGGGGGCGATGGTGTTGACGCGAATGCCCACCTGAGCGAGGTCGCGAGCCGCGGTGATGGTCATCGCGTGCACGCCGCCCTTGGAGGCGGTGTAGGCGATCTGGCCGATCTGGCCCTCGAACGCGGCCACCGACGCGGTGTTGATGACGACGCCGCGCTGGCCTGCGTCGTCCACGGTCGACTGCGACTGCATCCGGTTCGCGGCCAGCCGCATCACGTTGAACGTACCGAGCAGATTGATGGTGATGACGGTGCGGAACAGCTCGAGATCATGCGGTCCCTTCTTGGACAGGATGCGCCCTGCCCAGCCCACGCCCGCGCAGTTGACGACGATGCGCAGCGGTACACCCGATTCGACGATGGTGTCCAGTGCGGCCTCGACCTCGGCCTCACTGGTGACGTCGGCGGGAATGAGGGTCACGCCATCCGGGACGCTGTCGCCGGCGCGTTCGATGGACTGGGGCAGGTCGAGGCCGAACACGGTGACGCCCGCCGCGGCCAGACGTGCGGCCGTTGCGGCTCCGAGGCCCGACGCCCCACCGGTGACAAGTGCTGCTGTTCCTGAAATCTCCACGTCGTACGATCCCCTTCGTTCACGGCGGCGGGCCACGGCACAGGCTGCGACCTCGTAGTCGCTTGCACCATAACCGGCGGGGCACCTCACCCACCCTCAGGCGCCCTGAAGGGGACTTACTTGATCCCGCTGCGCGCGAATCCGGCGATGAAATACTTCTGGAAGAACAGGAACAGCAGCGCCATCGGCACGACGTTGATCAGCGCGAACGCCATCGTGGCACCGTAATCGCTGTTCGCCTGACCCTGGAGGTACAGCAGGCCGATGGGGAGCGTGAACAGCTCGTTCTCCCGCAGCGCGATCAGCGGCCACGCGAAGTCGTTCCACGACTGCAACAGACTCATGAAGGCGAGGACGGCGATGAGCGGCCCCGACAGGGGCAGCACGACGCGTCGGAAGATCTGCCAGTGTCCGGCACCGTCGAGCCGAGCGGCTTCGAGCAGCTCACGGGGTATGCCGAGCATGAACTGGCGCGCGAGGAACAGCCCGAATGCCGACGCCGAACTCGGCAGGATCACCGCCCAGTACGTGCCGTACAGGCCGAGCCCGACGACGATGCGGAACAGCGCCACCATGATCACCTGCACGGGCAGCACCAGAGTGGCCAGCGCGATGAAGAACAGTGGTGTGGAGAATCGGAACTTCAAGTGCGCGAACGCATATCCTGCGAGCAGACTCGTCACCACGGTGATGATCGTGACCACGACGGCGATGGCGATCGAGTTGCCGAGCCACGTCGCGACCGGGAACGAGTCGAACACGCGGGTGACGTTCTCCCACGTCACCTGGCGTGGCCACAGTCGCAGTTCGCCACCGCCCAGCAACTCGCCGCGAGTCGAGAACGCCACTGCGAGCATCCAATACAGCGGCGCTATGGTGATCAGCCCGATGACGGCGATGATCACGGTGCGTAGCACCAGTCCCCGGCGAGCGGATGCGCTTGCGGGCCTGCTCATTCGACCAGATCCTTCGTTCGGCTCGCGCGCCACTGCGCGGCGGCGAAGGTGAGAGCGAACAGGAACAGCACCATTCCGATCGATGCGGCGTAACCCTGGTCGCGGGTGACGAAGCCTGTCTCGTAGGCGTACGTGACCAGCACCGACGTCGCCCCGCCCGGTCCGCCGCCGGTGAGGACGAAGACCAGATCGAACACCTGGAACGAGTAGATGACGTTGAGCACCAGCAGGAAGAACGAGGTGGGACCGAGCAGGGGCACCGTCACGTTGCGAAAACGCTGGAATGCGTTCGCGCCGTCCAGCCGCGCCGCCTCGTACAGATCCGGCCCCAGGCCCTGGAGTCCGGCCAGGTAGATCAGCATGTTCAACCCGGTACGCCACCACACGGTGGCGATGACGATCGACGCGAACGCCGGTCCGGGGGAGGACTGCCAGTCGATGGCAGGCAAACCGAGGAAGCCGATCAGATTGTTGAGCACGCCCGAGTTCTGGTCGAACACCAGGATTCCGATCAGGCCGGTCGCCACGCCCGAGACGGCCATCGGCAGGATCACCAGTGAGCGCCACAGCGGCCGCGCAGGTAGGGCGGAATTGAGCAGTACCGCAGCGATCAGACCGAACAGCATCGACAGCGGCGTCACCAGCGCGGTGAACACCAGCGTATTGATCAGTGCCCGCCAGAACAGCGGATCCTCCACCAGGCGTGCGTAATTGGCAGCCCCGACGAACTCGCCGGCACCGAATCCGTCCGTCTGCTGCAGGCTGACGACGAACGCGGCGACGAGGGGAACGAGCACGAACACGGCCAGCAGTGCGTAGCTGGGGGCGAGAAAGCCCGCGGCCGCGAATGCTTCTTTCCTGGCCCCGGCACGCTTGGTCTTGGTCTTCCGGTCGGGCTCGAGTTTCTGCTCGGCCCGGGTGATCGGTGTGGCCGTCATGCGCCGGTGACCCCGGCGATTCCGCTCTGCAACGCAGACACGGTGGCGGCGGAGTCCTGCGAGCCTGCGAACGCGAGATCGAGCTGCTCCTTGAGCACCGGAATGATTCCCGACATCGAGGGCGATGCCACCTGGGCCGCATCCTGCGGCTGCACGGTGGTCGCCTGCGCCGCGAAGATCGGGGCCAGCTCCGACCGGATATCGAACTCGAGGTCGGAGTTGAGCAGGTCGGTGCGCGTGGGCAGCAGCGACGCGGACTTGCAGAAGTTGCGCATCTGCTCCTGCTGGGTGACGAACTCGAGGAACGACGCCGCCAGCTCGGGCTGCGAGGTCTGCGATGTCGCAACCAGTGCGTTGCCGCCGAAGTCGCCGCCGCCCCGGCGATCTCGCGGTGCGTATGTGGCCGTCCAATCGAAACTTGCCGTGGCATCGGCGTCGGGCAATTGGAACGCACCCGACCACACCATGGCCACCGATTGCGAGAACCACGCCTCGCTGGCGTAGCTCGACGAGGCGATGGTGTTGTTGGCAGGCACGTAGCCCTTCGAGAAGAAGGACGACGAGAATTCGACGGCTCGGCGAGCCTCGTCGGAGTCGATCAGTGGCGTCTTCTGATCCTCGGCCAGGAACGCACCGCCGGCTTGGAACAACAGGCTCAGCCAGCGGGTGACACCGTTGCCCTGCCAGTTGTAGGCCCACGGATACTTGTCGGCCGGCAGCGAGGAACGCAGCCGATCGCCGATCGACGCCAGCTCGTCCCACGTCCAGGCGTCGTCCAGGGTTGTTGGAACGGAGTCGATACCGGCCTGCGACAACAGGGTTCGGTTCACCAGGATTGCCGACGTGTCGGTGTGGTGCGGCAGGCCGTAGGGGATCCCGCCGTTCTGCACTGCAGCCCACGCCGTGGGCGTGAACTGATCCCGCGTGTCCGACGCCAGCAGCGGCGACAGATCCAGCAGCTGTCCACGGCCGGCATACGCGCCGAACGTGTAATACGGAACGCGGAAGATGTCGGGTGGATTACCCGCCTGCAGCTGGGCGTCGATGTTGGTGAACATCTGCTCGTACGGCACCGCATTCAGGGTGATCGTCGACCCGGGGTTGGCCGCCTCGAACGCGCTGATCGAGGCCCGGAAGCCGGCCAACTCGGCGTCGGTGCCCCACGTGGTGAACGTCAGCGTGCCCTCGGCCTGCTGTGACGGGCTGGACTTGACGAAGCCGCACCCGGCCAACAGCAGCGGCACCGCGGCGGCACCGGATCCGATCAGGAACGATCGACGATCGAGAGGCATGGTGGGGCTCCGTTCGGCATCAGTACAGACCTACTGGTCCGCCGAAGAGTAACCACGCCGGTCTCGGTCCAAACCCGGCGTTCAGCCCCTGATTCGACCGGTGTCGTCGTACTCGATGCGCAGCGCACCGTCGCCGAGGTCGTCGAGCAGAACGGTCGCCGCGGCCGCGCGTCCGGCAGGGAGGAGCCGAACCGTGACGGATCCGGCGTGGGCACCGTCCAGGCTGTTCGACGCGGCGGCCACGATGCGGTCACGTGCGTCGTCGTCCAGCGTGGCCGGGGCGCGGTCGTCGAGCATCATCACCTCGACCCCTCGTGCCCGGGCGGATCTCGCTGCGCGAGCCAGGTTCGGTCGAACGAGACCGCGGGCGCGCAGAGAATCGCGGAGCTCCGCTTCGAGCAACACGCACCCGAGTAGTTCCTCGTCGGTGAGATCGGGACCGTCGGCGATGCGCTGAAGCAACGGCCGTGCCAGGGCGTCGAGACTGGCCAGCCGCGCGTCGCGTTCCTCGAGGACGGCGGCCGCGGCGGCCTGGGACGCGATGCGCACCGTCGACTGCTTGCGCAGCTCGAAGATGGCTGCGGCCAGTGGGCGGATGGTGAACGCGAAGAATGTCGCCATCAACAGCGGCGCGACGTTGATGGCGCTGAACGAGAGTCCGTACAGGATTCCTTGACCCGTCAGGACCGCCCATCCGATGGCGACGGACATGGTCAGAGCGAGCCCGAGCCACGCGGCCAGGGTGCGCCCGCGGACACACATGAAGGTGTAGATCACCAGTGGCATCCCCAAGGGCCATGTCTGCAGGCTCCCGGCGAGTGGGACCGGCACCACTGCAAAAACCAGTGCCGCTGCGATCGGGCCCGATGCGGTCATGAATGCGGTCGACCGCACACTCGGTGGGTCACCCGGTGCTCGGAGCAAGAGGATGACCGCGGCCGAGAGCACGACCACCGCTACGTATTCGGGCCACACTGCCGACACCCCGGTCAGGGTCGAGGATGCGCACGTCAGGCACGCGAGGACAAAGAATCCGGCAACCGCGTATGCGGCTGTCGACTTCATCGACAGCAGATCACGAACGTCCGCTCCGTTCATCGCTTCCAGCCAAGTCGCACAGTGGTGCCTGCGGCGGAGGATTCGATGTCGGCGGATCCGCCGACCAGCTGGCGCATCCTGCCTTCGATGCTGACGGCCACGCCCAGTCGGTGGGGCGGAACCGAGCGTCGATCGAAGCCGATTCCGTCGTCCTGCACGGTGACCAGCATCATCGACGAAGCCAGCTCGGCGGTAACCGACCTTTTCGATCCCTGTGCGTGAATTCGGCTGTTGCGCAGCGCCTCTGCGAGAGCGGCAGCGACGGATCTGACGACGTCGGCCGGGTATTCCTCGGGTTGTTCGAGCTCGTCCACGTGAACGGTGAATTCGATCGACTCGTCGACCGTCGTTGCGGCAGAACGAAGCTGAGCCAGAGCCTCGTCCGCGGAGAAACTGTCGGAGACAGTACCTGTGGTCAGGTCGTCCAGATGGGCGAGCGCCGACCGGGCCTGCCGCGCCAGACTCGGGGTGCGGCCATGGCGCGCAACGGCGAGGAGGGAGGACATGACCTCGTCGTGGATCAACGCGTCGAACCGCTCACGCTCGACCTCGCGCGCGGACGTTGCCGCAGCCCGTGCCGCGTCGTTGTGTGCTTCGGAGATGGTGGCGTCGAGAATGCGCCCGGTGCGCACCGCGGCGAGTGTGGCCGCCACGAACACCGTGCAGAACATCATCGCGAAAACGATGTCTGCAACCACATTGCTGCGCGGAAATGGTTCTCGCACAGCCTGATTGGTAACCTGAACGATGACGACCGATGTGGTCATGTGTGCGAACGCCGGAATGGGTTGCCACACTGTTGCAGCGGCGAGTGCTGCCAACCCGGGAAACGCGGCGAGAAACGTCCCCGCTCGATCGAACGTCGTGCCGTCCCAGGCCACCCACCACAGCAGTGCCATGATCGGGAACGCCAGGGCGGCGATGGAACCGGCAACACGAATGAACCCGACGCTCGGGTGGAAGGTGGAGGCCGCGAACGCGAAGCCTGTGCCGAACACGACAATCACTGCCGTTGGAGTCCACCATCCGGGAGCGAGGCTACCGGTGCGTGCGATATCCGGGATGAGCAGCAGCAGGTATGCCCCATAGCCGACACCGACGAAACGGCCGATGATTCTGATGAGTCGATCCGTCGAACGGTGCGCCGCATCGGCACCGGCCACCTGCTGCTCGTTGTCCATTCACCCCTCCGAGGGAGGAGTGTAAACCAAGGTCAGGCGTCTTCGGTGGTGGTCTGCTGCTCGAATTTCTGCGCTGCCCTCGTCCGGGAGTATCGAACGAACGCGACCACGACTGCCGAGATCGCGACGACCACTCCGGCCGCGATGTACGGCGCAGATGTGCCCGGCATCAGGCCCTCGAAGAACAGCACGGCACCGAAGACGAAGAACAGGATTGCTGCACCGTACTGAATCATGCGCTCGGGCAAGTGCTTTTGGAGAACCGCACCGACCACGATGGCGAGCGCATCGGCCGCGACCATGCCGATGGTCGAGCCGATCCAGACGCCGACCCAGTCGTTGTCGGCCGCGAGAGTGACGGTCGCCAGCATCGTCTTGTCGCCCAGCTCGGCGAGGAAGAACGCCGACGCGATCGCCAGGAAGGCGGACTTGGTGACGCGGGAGGCCTTCGCGCCTTCGTCGTCGGACAACGAGTCGCCGCGCAGCGTCCAGAGCCCGAAGATGACGAACGCGATGCCGCCGACGATCGATATCGCCTCGGTGGGAATCGACACGCCGAGGAAGTGGCCGACCGCGACGGATACGAGGTGCACGACCGTCGTGGCGACCGTGATGCCGCCGATGACGACGTACCACTTGTAGCGCAGAGCGAACGTCATGGCCATGAGCTGGGATTTGTCACCCAACTCGGCCACGAAAATGACAGCGAAACTCAACAACAATGCGGACAGCACAGCAGACTCCTCGGTCGTCGAACGGACCGAAGGTCTCGCCCACCGGAAGTACCGGTTCAGGTGCCGGGTCGCAGATTTACGACCAGTATGTCGACACGTTGATTGGGGGCTACTCCCCTTCGCTGTGGACGACTTTAAGGGCCGTTTCGCGAATTGTCCAATGCGCCAATAAGTTTGGGGACCCGAAAAATCGTGTGAGGGTAACGGTCAGGAGGCGAGGAGCATTGCCAAAACTGCGGTGTCGGGATCGCTGATCGGGTCCAGCCCGACGCGACTGACCATCGATGTCACGGTGCCGTCGGACTCGGCCTCCACCCACGCAGCCCGGTGATCGAGACCGAGGTGCGGAAGACCCGGCAGCAGAACGCAACCGGACGCAGCACCGGCACACTCCGGGAGTGAGGGCGTTGTCTCCGACGGTGGATGCAGCATCAGCAATGCGGCCGGCTGACGGGCCGAGAACCGTCCGGGAGCCAACGCGAAATCGCCGATCACCGGTCCCTCGGCCACCACCAGGCCGACCGTCCCCGGCTCGGGATCCTCGGGCAATTCCTCCCGTACCCCGAACACCGTCGACGTCGCCAACAGGCCCGGCATGGACGCAACCCGTACGGCCAGCGCCAGAAACTGGGCCCACTCCTTGGTGGTGTCCGGCCAACGGCCGGAGATCACGAATCCGCGCAGCAGACCGGCGGCGTGAAAAGGCGAGACACCGATGAGATTTCGATCGTCCATTGCGCATCCCTCCCAGACAGGTACGAGGCAGAAGCCGGGCACACGACGTTGGGTAAGGAGAAGGATGACCCGAAAACGGCTGGCACACAAGATGGGGAGAGTGCCAACCGGGTTTCGAAACGCGAGAGGGCCGGTGCGCAGATGCGCACCGGCCCTCTCGAGACGAAATGACTACGGGAAGATCAGACCCGGGGTCTTCGACGTGGCGGCCTCGAAACGAGCCTGGACGTCGGCCCAGTTGACGACGTTCCAGAACGCCTTGACGTAATCGGCCTTGACGTTCTTGTACTGCAGGTAGAAGGCGTGCTCCCACATGTCGACCTGGAGCAGCGGGATGATGCCCAGCGGCACGTTGGCCTGCTGATCGTAGAGCTGGAAGGTGAGCAGCTTCTTGCCCAGCGAGTCGTAACCCAGGACGGCCCAGCCGGAGCCCTGCAGGCCGTTGGCGGCAGCGGTGAACTGTGCGCGGAACTTGTCGAACGAACCGAACTGGTCGTCGATCGCGGCACCGAGTTCGCCCTCGGGCTTGTCGCCACCGTTGGGCGAGAGGTTCTTCCACCAGATGGAGTGGTTGACGTGACCACCGAGGTGGAACGCGAGGTTCTTCTCCAACAGGAAGATACTGCCGTGATCCTCGTTGTCGCGCGCTGCGGCTAGCTTCTCGAGCGCGGTGTTCGCGCCTGCGACGTAGGTGGCGTGGTGCTTGGAGTGGTGAAGCTCGTTGATCTCGCCCGAGATGTGCGGCTCGAGGGCGGAGTAATCGAAATCAAGGTCGGGCAAGGTGTACTCGGACACGTGGTTCCCTTCTCTAACGACGCCGTACCCATCGCGTGATGCGGGCACGTTCGTCCTACTTCGGATCTTTCGTAGGGTTCAACCCAATCTCATTCGTACCCCTTGTGCAACCGTTGTAACCGAGATGCTTTTCTCGGAATAAATTCACGTGAACAAGACAGTCGAATACTCACGCTGTGAATTCGCTCCGAATATCACGAAACAGTTGCGGAGCGGGTCTGGATTGGTCCTGAAGGTGAACGGAACCTAAACTCGCGGGTGTGGAAGGGGACCGACCGAGCCGAAATGCGGTCGAGAACTCCGCCGTCACGGACCCGGTTACCGCGCCCCGAGTTCAGATGAACGGTGCCGACCTCCTTCGTGTCATCGCCGTTTTGGCAGTCCTGTACTCACACATCTCGTTCTATCTGATCGACGACATCGGCGGTGGCTGGTGGGTGATCGACGTGGTCAACACGGTTCTCATCGAGGACACGGGACTGAACCTGCACCTGTCGTTCGTCGGTGTCGGTATGTTCATGCTCCTCACCGGCCTGCTGATCACCCGATCGGCGATGCGGCATTCGCGTCGGGACTTCATGGTCGCGCGACTGGCCCGCCTGGTCCCTGCACTCTGGTTTGCCGTCGCACTGGCCGTCGTCCTCGTCAAGCTCGGCCTCAACGGGATGTTCAGCGGACAACCCGGAATCACCAACGGCGAGGCCGTGCTCAGCTTCTTCCTCGGCGGCTTCTTTCTCCGACCCGAAGTCGCCGTCCTCGGCGTCACCTGGACACTCGCCGTGCAGATCGTGTTCTACCTCTACTGCGTCGCCATGCGCGGGGTGCTGCGTACCAGGCCCATGGTGGTGCCGCTGGTCGGAGCCGCATTGTGCGCTGTGGTCATCGCCTACAACCTCTACCTGCCGCAGCCCTACACAATGCCGTTCCTGACGAAGGTTGCGGGCGTACTACCGACTCTCTTCCTCGGCCAGATCATCTACCTCGGCTGGGCGAAATTGGTCGGCTGGCGATGGGTGGTCCTCGGAGTCATCGCGCAGATCGAAGTCATCCGACTCGCCATCGACGTCCACACCTTCTGGATGGGCGACACCTACCTGTGGACCCTGCTGGTCATCACCGGAACCGTCCTGATCCTGGCGCGATACGACGGGCCCGTCACCCGCTGGCCCGTCGTCCACTGGATCGGCACCCGTAGCTACGCGATCTATCTGATCCACACCCTCGTGCTCTACCGGATCTACGCCACCGTCGAGCCGCACCTGGGCCCCAGCGCCGCCGTGCTGGCCTTCCTCGCCGGCACGGCGGTGCTCGCCGAAATCATGTATCGCTGGATCGAACTGCCCGCGGCGCGACGTATCAGCTCGACCTACGCGCACCTGCGTGCTCGATCCGCTGCCTGAGCGCACCCCCCGTCGGTACTCGATGTGACATTTGGTGGCCTTTTCGGGGGTCAATGGCACATCGAGTGGACTCGGGCGGGCGGGAGTCGGTGGGCACTCAGAGCTGCGGGAGAACCTCGGAGGCGACGAGTTCGAGGTGATCGAGATCGGTGAGATCCATGGTCTGCAGGTACACCCGGGTGGCCCCGACGGCTCCGAAGCTGCCGATCTTGTCGACCAGTTCGGCGGGGCTGCCTGCTGCACCGTTCTCGCGCAGCTCCGACACTTCACGGCCGATGGCGGCGGCGCGTCGAGCGATGTCTTCTTCGGTGCGGCCGCAGCACAGGACGAGGGCGTTGGAGTAGACGAGGGAGTCCGGATCGCGGTCGGCGGCAGTGCAGGCAGCGCGGACGCGACCGAACTGGGTCTCGGTGTCGGCCAAGGACGCGAAGGGGATGTTGAACTCGTCGGCGTATTTTGCGGCGAGCGCGGGGGTGCGCTTCTTTCCGCCGCCGCCGATGACGATGGGTGGGTGCGGGGTCTGCACCGGCTTCGGGAGCGCGGGGGAGTTCGTGACGGGGTAGTGCGTGCCGTCGTACGAGAACGAGTCGCCGACGGGGGTGTCCCAGAGTCCGGTGATGACGGCGAGTTGCTCTTCGAGCCGGTCGAACCGCTCACCGAGCGGCGGGAACGGAATGCCGTAGGCCTTGTGCTCGTCCTCGAACCAGCCGGCACCGAGGCCGAGGTCGACGCGGCCGCCGCTCATGGCGTCGACCTGGGCGACGCTGATGGCGAGCGGCCCGGGGTAGCGGAAGGTGGCGGAGGTGACGAGTGTGCCGAGCCGAATGGTCGACGTCTCGCGAGCCAGACCGGCCAGCGTGATCCACGCGTCGGTGGGTCCGGGACCGCCGTCGCCGCTCATTGCGAGGTAGTGGTCGGATCGAAAGAACGCGCCGTAACCGAATTCCTCGGCTGCCTTGGCAACGCGGAGGAGGTCGTCGTATGTGGCACCTTGTTGCGGTTCGGTGAAGACGCGCAGTTCTACGGAAGTCATGTTCGCCAGCCTAAACAGCGACGCCACACGACCGCAGACGGTTGCTGTGTCAAATCACTATCGATCCACAGCCCGGGTTGGTATTCGATACACCGCAAGACCGACTCGATGCCCTGACCTGTGGATAGAAACCGGCACCGGCCCCGATTCTGTGCATCAACCTGTGGATACTGTGGATAACTTCTGTGGCCTGAGTGACGTAGGTCATAGTGATGCGTCACGCGGGTGGTCGGGACACGGGTGGCAGCCCCGCGCGAAGCCGTGACAAGATCGAGGTGTGTCTCATCCCGAGCAGCCGCCCGCCGTCACCGTCGCCCGACTCCCGGTGCCGTTTCCCGAGACGGCAGTTCTGCTCGACGTTCGTGAACCCGAGGAGTGGCAGGCCGGCCACGCGCCCGATGCCGTCCACATCCCGATGGGTGACATCCCGTCCCGCTCCGGCGAGATCGACAATCAATCCGAGGTCTTCGTCGTCTGCAAAGCCGGTGGCCGATCGGCTCGTGTCGTCGAATATCTGAACCGAGTGGGTTTCGATGCGATCAACGTCGACGGTGGGATGCTTGCCTGGCAGGACGCGGGCCGACCGATCGAGCGCGACGACGACTCCCACGAACCGAGAATCATCTAGATGACGGCTCCGCGGGGACGCGCACAGGCGTTCCAGGTCTGCGCCCGCTGCAGCACTCGATGGGCGGTCGGTGCACGACCGGGCACCTGGTGCCCCCGCTGCCATGGCGTCCTGCTCTCACCGGTCTCGGCCCAAGCGCCAGCTCAGGGTCGACGAAACTTCCGCTGGGTCGCCCGCCCCGCGACCTCGCGCTCGACATCCGCTCGCACCACTCGAACCGCAGGCCCGACGCCGACGCCGCGCTACGAATCGACGCCCGCGTGGGGCCTGCGTGACATCCCGCGCGATCCGGCGGCGGATCGGCCGGTGGGACGCGTCGAGCAGTACGCCGCCAACGCTCAGTTGCTCGTCCTGGTCACCGCGCTGCTGCTGACTCTCGGAGCGTTCGCCGAGGCGTTCCGCTACGGGATTCTGCTGTACAACCGCACCCGCCTGGTCTCGCCGATCACCCTGGCCGTATCCGACGCGTTGGTGTATTTCGCTCAGGTGGGCTCGCTCGTCGTCGGTCTGTTCGCTCTCGTCGGCTCGTCGTGCTGGTTGATCCGGCAGCGTCGGCTCGCCTTCGCTGCCGCTGGCGCGACCGAGCCACGGTCGCTGCGGTGGATGTTGCTGTTGTCGATGCTGCCGGTCGTGCGCATCGTCATGCCGGGGGTATATCTCACCGAGCTGGCCCGATTGCGCGGCGACACCGAGGCCGACGTGCACCGCGAGCTGTTTCTGGTTCGCATCTGGTGGGGTGTCTGGGCCGCGAGTAATGCACTGGTGGTCGTCCAGCTGCTGTGGAATCTGCAGAACAGCCTGCAAGCCCGGGCCGATGGAGTTCTCCTGTCGGCGTTCGTCGCCGCAGTAGCTGCGGGCTCGGCCGTGCTCACCCTGGCGGTGATGCGCCGATTCGAGGGCCGCACGCTGCGCGGATCGGCCCTGTCGCGTCCTACCCGCTGGGTCGTGGCGACCGGCACCAAAGCCACCAGCAACAGGGCCCCCGAACCCGAGCCCGAGGCGGTGACGGCGTCGTGAGTCCCGATCGCCGCGGCCCGCTCGTCGTCGCCCATCGCGGTGCTTCGGCGGCGAAGAAGGAACACACCCTCGCGGCCTACGACCTGGCACTGCGCGAGGGAGCCGACGGCGTCGAGTGCGATGTACGACTGACCAAGGACGGTCGAATCGTGTGCGTGCACGACCGCCGTGTCGACCGAACCTCGAACGGCACCGGAATCGTCAGCGAGATGAACTTCGAGGACCTCGCCAAGCTCGATTATGGCGACCCCGACGAGCCCGCGGAGCTCCTGACACTGCACGATCTCATTGCTCTGGTGCTGGACTGGACCAGCAAGCCGGTCAAGCTGTTCATCGAAACCAAGCATCCCGTGCGCTACGGCTCGCTGATCGAGAGCGCGGTGCTCGAGGAGCTGCACACGTTCGGGATCGGTTCGCCCGCATCGGCGGACCACTCACGAGCGGTCATCATGTCGTTCGCGCCCTCGGCGGTCTGGCGCGTGAGGCGCTCTGCCCCGATGCTCCCGACGGTGCTCCTCGGTGACAGCTCGCACTACCTCGGCGGGGGAGCGGCGACGACCGTCGGTGCCACTGCGGTCGGTCCGTCCATCCGTGCGCTGCGCGAACACCCGAGCATCATCGACCGCGCCGCCGCGTCGGGCCGGGCGAGTTACGTGTGGACCGTCGACGAGAAAGAGGACGTGGACCTGTGCCGCGAACTCGGTGTCGGGTGGATCGCCACCAATCACCCCGGCCGAACGCGAGCCTGGCTCGAATCGAAGAACGTGTAGGTTTTCGGGCGTGGGTAAGAGCAAAAGAAACAGTGGACCGAAGCAGGACAGCAACCGAGCGGCGAAGCTGGCCCAGCGTGAGGCCGAACGCGCGAGCATCGACTCGGCGTCGACCCGCCCGTTCGAGGGACTCGCCGCCGAATGCGATCTGGTAGCGCTGCGTGAGTTCGTCCCGTCGGCGACGGCCACCGCGCCGATCAGCGTGGACGGACGCACCATCACGCTGGCGACCGTGCTGCCCGGAGCCGTCGCAGCGCTGGTGCGCGAAGAAGCGGATAGCGTCGAGGGATTTGTCGGCCTGCAGGTACAGACGCAGTCGAAAGACGTTGCCGCAGATATCAGTAGCGCTCTGGGCTGGGTCTCGACTGCACCGGCCGGCGAGTCCCTGGAAGCCTCGAAGGTGGACGAGAACACGCCCGCCTTGACCGATGTGCTCGACGCCTCCGCGCTGCTCGAGATCACCGTCCATCAGGACTTCAACTGGTGGATTCCCGAAAGTGCCACTCCTGCAGCCGATGTGACTGCCACCGTCGAGCGTGCGAACCAGGCGATCATGCCGTCGGCTCGGATCGAAGCGGACGGCGTCGTCGCGGCCTGGTGGGTGGATGCGGGCGACAAGGCGCACATCCGCTGGGTTCGACCCGAGAGCGAAGACGATGTGATGCTCGCTCTCGCCCGGCTGCATGCTGCGGGCGATCTGCACCTGGGCGAGGGATCGCGCTACGCCGGCTCGTTCCGTACGCACGGATTGCTGGTGCCGGTGTTCGATCTCGATCCCGAGATGCACCCCACCGAATGGGCCGCGCCCACAAAGGAATTCGGAGAGAAGCTGAACGAAGCTCTCGCCGTGGACGCTCCGCTCACGGCAGCGCAGCTGCGCTCACGTGACGGTTTGCGCGGTCGTCAGGTCACACTGCGCTGACGGTTTCCGGCCGGGATACGCGGCCGAGAAGAAGTGCATGGAAACGCACAACGGGTGGCCGCCCGAACAAGATTCCTTGTTCGGGCGGCCACCCGTATGAGCGCGCTACTTGCGGCGAGATCTACAGCGATCCGCCGGCAACGGTGGGCGCGCCCGCGTCGGCGACCACGCTGGTGTTCATCTCGCGGGCAACGAACTGCTCGAGGTCGAACAGGTTGTGTCCCGCGCGATCTGCGATGTTGAGCAGAGTCTTCATGCTCGCAACTTCCTCGACCTGCTCCTTGAGGAACCACTGCATGAACTGCTCGCCGAGGTAGTCGCCCTCTTCGCGCGCGGTGCTGGCCAGCGCGATGATCTGCTCGGTAACGGTCTCTTCTTGCGCCAGCGCCAGTGCGATGGCCTCGCGAGGATCGGTGAAGACGGACTTCGACGCGTCGACGCCGGTCAGCTCGACCGTGATGTCGCGATCGAGGAAGTACTGCACGATCATCATCGCATGGTTGCGCTCTTCGACCGACTGCGCGTAGAAGTGCTGGGCCAGCTGCGGCAGATCGACATTCGCGAAGTAGACAGCGGTGGCGATGTACTGCTGCGAGGCGTTGAACTCGTTGCGAATCTGGTCGCGAAGAAGTGCGTGGAACTTGGTGTGGCTGGTTTCTTTGATATCGACGCTCATGACCAGGACAATATGCCTGGTCAGAGGGCCCTGTCATCCAAGTCGAACCTTAATGAGGCGAACGTAGCCTAATACAGTGGATCCTAAATGTCCGCTCTGAGCAGGGCGCACGCTACGCGCTACCGGCTTCCTTCGGGGCATTGGTGGCGCGGATCACCGATCCACCGATCTCTCGTGCGACGTACTGCTCGATGTCGAACAGGTTGGATTCGGCCCGCCGGACGATGTTGAGCAAACTCTGCATCGCCGCCACTTCCTCGACCTGCTCGGTGAGGAACCAGTGGGTAAACTGCTCACCGATGTAGTCGCCCTCGGCCCGGGCAGCGCGTGCGAGCGCGGTGATCTGCTCGGTCACCGCCGTCTCCTGTGCCAGTGCCAGTTCCACCGGTTCGACCACCGACTCGAACGCCGTCACCACGTCGCCGATGCTCGACGCGTCGACATCGAGTCGATTGTCGATGAGGAACCGGATCATCATCATGGCGTGCCGACGCTCTTCGGCGGACTGGTTGTAGAAGCGTGTGGCGAGCTGCGGCAGATCGTTTCGGTCGAACCACACCGCGATTGCGACGTACTGCTGCGATGCGGTGAACTCGTGCTGCACCTGAGCGCGGAGCAGATCGTGGAACGACGCGGCGGGCATCACGGCGGGCTGGACAGACGACGGTGTCATGGTCCTCAACCTACAACCCAGGGTCGTTCCGCAGGCTCCTCTCCCGCCTACCGCTCGCGGGTGGAAGTGGAGCCTGCAGGAACGACCGATTCGGCGGCTCAGGGGCCTCCGGTCAGCAGATCCGGCGGGATCTCGCGATCCTGGGCGATGGCGTCGAAGAATGCCGGTGCGCGGGTGTCGTCCCACAGCAGCACATTTCCGACGTCGGAGTCCTGGAATCCGCCGACCGGCACCGTCGTGGTCACCGGGCCTCCGCGCATTGCCCAGGCCAGACCGGCCAGGTTCCAGATGTGGTCTCCCTCGTCCACGCTCAACGACGACGCTGTATCGGACACCAGCGGCCACAGCTTCAGTGGGTTGAGGAAAGTCGATGCGCTGGTGGCCTTTTCGAGCAGTGCGGACATGAATGCCCGCTGGTTGTTCATCCTGTCCAGATCGGCCAACGCGGTCGCGCGGGATCGCACGAAACCGAGAGCCTCGGACCCGGTGAGGTCCTGGCAGCCGGCGGGAATGTTGATGCCCGCCAACGGATCGTCGATCGCGTTCTGTACGCACACGTTCACCCCGCCGACAGCGTCGACGATCCCGGCGAAGCCGCCGAAGCCGATCTCGGCGTAGTGGTCGATGTGAACCCCGGTTGCACCCTCGACCGTCTGCACCAACAGTGACGGTCCACCGAATGCGAAGGACGCGTTGAGCTTGTCCTCGCCGTTGCCCGGAATCGACACGTAGGAATCTCGAGGCAGGCTGACCATCGTGGTCGCGCCGCCGCCCTCGGGGATGTGGATCAGAATGATCGTGTCGGTGCGACTCGGGCCCACCTCGCCGCCGGTGGCCAGCGTGGCCTCCTGCTCCGGCGTCAGGCCTGCCCGTGAATCCGAACCGACGAGAAGCCAATTGGTGCCGGGAGTGTCTCCGACGCGACCGGGGTACGAGGTAAGTGCGTCGACCCGCGTCAACGAACTGTCCACGTAGTAGACGACGCCGCCGATTCCCAGCACGAGAACGAGCAACACGATCAGGAAGCGGCGACCCCAGCGTCTGCGCTTACGCGGCTTCGCGACCTTGGGTGGACGCGAATCTCGTTGTGGTCGAGCCGGTTGTGGCCTGGCGGGTTCCGGCCGGCGCTGTGCCGGCGCTGCAGGTTGTCTGCGCTCCTCGGTGTACGGCTCCGGTTGCTGGCGCGGGGCATACCCGGTGCGGCCCTGCTGCTCGTCCGCAGTTCGTGAGTACTCACGCGTCGAATCGCGCGGGCCGGACTCCGGTGCTTGGGACCATGCCTGCTGCGCTGCGGCCGAGGGTGCCGGTCCGGGGATCGGTCGACCGTCACGCCGAATGAACTCGGTGCCTTCCGGAACCGGTCCAGGAGGGACCGATCGGCCACGTTCCGGACGCTCACCCCGTGGCTCCGCACGTCGCGGCGGTTCGGGGTTGTACCGGCGTGGGTCGCGTTCGGGTGGCGGCTGGCCCGGGCGATACCCCCGAGGAGGGGGCGGCTGCTGTCCGGACGGCTGTCGATAGGGCCGCTGGGCGGGTGGTTGCTGGGTGGGTGTCTGTTGTCTGGGTGGTCGCTGGCCGGGTGGCTGCTGCGGCGGCTGCCCTCCGGCGCGACCGGGCTGGGGGGCGGGGCCGGGTTGACCTGCGGGGCGGGGTTGACCTGCGGGGCCGGGCCGGGCTGCTGGATCGGGCCGGCCATGACGACTCGGGGGAGGTGGGCCGGCCGGGGTGCGACCGGGAGGCGGCGTGCGCCGGTCCGGCGCGCCGTGCCGTCCGTAGCGATCGTCGTCGTTCACGAATCGACTGTAGCCGTCGGCGCGGGAACACCATGGTTCCTCGGACGTGGATCGCGTCTGGATTCAGGGGAGCCACGACAGATGTTCGCGCAGGAGTGCGTAGCCGACGAAGGCGACGATATCGATCAGAGCATGCGCGATCAGCAGCGGCCAGAGCCTTCCGGTGCGCTGCCAGTAGCGGCCGAAGACCAGGCCCATCAGGAAGTTTCCGACGCCTCCGCCCACCCCCTGATAGAGGTGGTAGCTCCCGCGCAGCAGCGACGAACACAGCAGCGATGCGTTCTCACCGAGCCCGAGTCTGCGCAGCCGGGAGATCAGGTACGCCACGACGATGATCTCTTCGGCACCGGAGTTGGCCAGCGCGTACAGGATCAGGGCCGGCACGCGCCACCAGTGGTCGTCGAGGGCGCTCGGCACGACGTTCAGATTGAAGCCGAGAGCATTGCCGACGAGATACAGCGCCAGGCCGGGCAGCCCGATCAATGCCGCCAGTCCGACGCCGTGCCCGAGGTCGATCTTCAGGCGCGGTCTGGCCAGTCCGATCGCCCGCGGTGCCAGGTCGGCTCGCCACAGCAGGTACAGACCCAGCCCACCCCATGCGCACAACCGCAGAATGCTGAGCAGTTGGAACAACAGATCGATCAGGCTGAAGCTCGACCGTGACGAGTTCAGTGCCACGGTCTGATCGGACAGGGCGGCGGTCTGCAGGGCGTCCTCGACGAGCGAGAGGATGCTGCTCATTCCGCTGAGGCCGAACGTCACCAGCAACACGATTGCGATCTCGACCTTGATGGTCGTGCGCTCGCGAGCGTCGGGCAGGGGAGCGGTGCGCTCCGGCGGCGGTGGCGTCAACCAGCTCTTGAAGTCGATCACCGCACGAGTCTGCCCTTTTTTGTGCGCTGGGGCGTCAGCCGCGGGCGCGCAGGCCGTTGAGGAACGGGCAACCGGCGAGTACGCGCAGGGCGCGACTGAGCGAGAGGACGTCGTCGACGGGCTCGGCGAATCCCAGGCGGACGTCGTTGTCACCGCAGTCGCTCTCGATGCGCAGCCGAATTCCGTAGCGATCGATCCCGAGCGGACGGATTCGACCCTGACGCAGTGATGGCGGGAGGCGTCGAGACAGCTGGGCGAGCAGGTCGGGATGGTCGGAATCGAGGTGCTCGAGCCAGCTGGTCTCCATCTCCCAGAAAGGATCGGGTTCGGCCGCCAGCAGGGATTCGACGTCGACGGGTTCCGCGCCGGTACTGTCTGCGACCACTGCAGAGCCGACGATCAACCGCATCAGCGAGGTGGTGTGGCCGACGTCGAGCAGCGCCGGGTGCGGGTGTTCTGCGGCCACGGCTCCGGCCATGGGACGCATCAGCGATTCCGGTACCGGACGTAGATCGCCCCGCAGCCACACCAGCGATCGCACCGGTTCGCGCAGTGCGAGAGGTGCGTGATCGGTGAGTTCGAGGACGGCGGGAATGCTGGACCGCGAGGATTGCCAGGTGTTCGCACCGTCGAGAGAGTCGGTGCGGACGGCCAGGATCATCTCGCCGTTGGGTCGCAGGTGGTGCAGGGATGTGATGAGCGGGTCGCTGCCGTCGATGGCCAGGGCGGCACCCTCGGAGCGCATGCAGGCACTACGCACGCGTTCGGCAGTGGACGGTCCGGTGGTGGTGGTTGCGCCGAGCATGGGCTCCTCCGATGCGATCGAGCTGCCAAATAGGTGAGGCATGCCTAAGTAATGCGCCCCTAAGTTATACCGGTGTGGCGGGGATCGCAAGAGCAACTCGGGGCTACGGTGAAGGCGTGCCGATTCCGTTGACCCTCGGTGTGCCACACCGACCCGACCCGAACGCACTCGTGCACGGGTTACTGCTGCCGATCTGCTCCGATGCCGGCGAGCTGAACGCCGCCCCCCGAGGGGATGAGTACGGCCCGGCCGTCGTCCGAGCTTCGACCTTGCTTGCGAGTACGGACACGGCCGATCTCGGACGCATCGTGGTGCACCTCGATATCGACCCGGACGAACTCCGTGCGAGTCGGACCGGCGGCTACGAAGTGGTCCGATTCGACGTGGACGCCCCCGCCGAGCATCTCGCCGATGCACTCGCGCTGCGGTTGCCCTCGCCGGTGGTCGTCTTCCCGGTGTTCGACGCCATCGACGTGGCCGAGACCGCGGAGACCGTCGTGTTCGCGCACCGGACTCCGGGCATCAGCGTCGCCGACACCCCGCGACGCATCGCCGACGTGCTCGCCGTGGTCTCCCACGCAGACGTCGGGCTGGTCGCCCGCGCTGACACCGGCGACGAGGTCCTGGCGATCCTCGCGGCGACCGTGGCATCTCTGCGCGGAGACGACATCAGCGCCGCCCTGGCCACGCCGAACGTCGCCGCACTGCGGGCCTTGATCCCCGAGGCTGCGGAGGCGGTGCGTGAGGTGCTGCTCGGTATCGAGATCGCCGATGCCGCCGGTGCCCGCGCACGGCTCGTCGAGGTCGGTTTGATCGCGTCGTAGACGTCGACAACGTAACCTCGGGGCGTGCCTCGCATCGCTTATTTCGGCCCGTCCGGAACGTTCACGGAGATGGCGCTGGCGCAGTTCGAAAAGCTCGGGACCATCGCCGCCGTCGGTCTGGATGGTGCCGTCGAGCGGGTGACGGCAGCGAGCCCGCCTGCGGCACTCGAGGCCGTTCGCTCGGGTGTGGCCGACGCTGCCGTCGTCCCCATCGAGAGTTCCATCGAGGGCGCGGTACCGCCGACCCTCGACGCCTTGTCCGAAGGGCGCCGGTTGCAGATCGTCGCCGAGACCGAGATCGAGGTGGCGTTCACGATCCTCGGTCGACCCGGCGTTACGCTCGACTCGGCCCGCACCATCAGCGCGTACCCCATAGCGCTGAACCAGGTTCGCCAATGGCTGCAGGCCACCATGCCCGATGCTGGGATTCACTCCGCGTCCTCGAATGCCGGTGCGGCAGAAGATGTTGCTGCCGGGATCGCCGATGCGGCGGTGTCGACGCGGTTGGCCGGTGAACGCCTGTCGCTGCCGACGTTGGCCGACGGAATCATCGACGTCGAGGGTGCGCGAACTCGCTTCGTACTGGTGACACCACCTCGGCCGGTTGCTCCCCGCACGGGTGCGGACCGCACCGCCGTCGTGTTGGAGCCGCCCAACGACCCGGGCACCCTGCCTGCCGCGTTGGCCGAGTTCGGGATTCGCAACATCGACCTGACGTTCATCGAATCACGACCTACGCGTTCGCAATTCGGCACCTATCGATTCTTCATCGATTGCGCAGGGCACATCGATGATCCGCTTGTGGCCGAGGCGCTGTCGGCATTCCACCGCAAGATGCCGCTGCGGTTCCTCGGATCCTGGCCCATCGCAACGGGAGTGGGCGGATCGGTACCGCCACCCATCGACGAACATGTGCAGTGGCTCAGCGACATTCGTGCCGGACGCGGTGATCTGTGATGGGCAAGTTGATCCTCGTGCGGCACGGCCAGACAGTCGCGAACGTAGCGAAAATTTTGGACACCGCCCCGCCCGGAGCGGAGTTGACCGAGCTCGGTCACCAGCAGGCCGAGAGTTACGCGCAGACCTGGGTAGGGCACCCGCCTGCCGTCCTGGTGTCTTCGATTGCATTGCGCGCCAAGCAAACTGCCGGCTACATCGAGCGCTCGACCGGCGTTCCCCTCGTCGTGACAGAAGGACTTCAGGAGACCTACGCCGGAGACATGGAAGGCCGAGACGACCCCGATGCGCATCGGGAGTTCACCGAGTACTTCCATCGCTGGCACACAGGCGATCTCGCGGCGACGGTGCCGGGCGGAGACAGCGGGAACTCGGTGCTCGAGCGCTACGTCCCGGTGCTCGACGCCCTGCGCGCGCAGTATCTGGGCGACGACACGGCCGGCGATGTCGTCGTCGTGAGCCACGGTGCCGCCATCAGATTGGTCGCGGCCGTACTGGCAGGCGTCGACGGTACGTTCGCGGCCGACAACCATCTCGACAACACCCAGACGGTGGAGCTGCTGCCACTGCCCGACGGGGGTTGGGCCTGCGGAAAGTGGGGCACATTCCTGCCGCCGTTCGAGGGCCAGGGCAGCGAGAAGGCCGACAACCCGATCAGCTGAGCCGGAATTCTCGCGCCGACTCGATCAACTCGGTCAGAGCCGCCGTCACCTTGCGGTCCGTGGCACCGGTCAACGAGGTCCAGGACGTGCCGTCGGCGGCCAGGGTGGAGGTGGCGGCGATGCGTCCGGCTCGAGTGTCGAACAGGGCGACGGGTCTACCGGCCACGTGCCGGGTGCCGTGTCTGGGCGCAACGGCCGTGATCTCGGTTCTGCCTGCGCACGTGGCCAAGGCCGAGGCAAGGGCCACGGCCCGGTCGTCGGCTATTCCGATGCGACTGAGGCGGGATGCGGTTGCTCCGACATCGCTCGGTGCGGCGTCGAGGGCCTCGGCCAGCAATGCAGTGGGAGCGTTGATGATGCCGGGGTCGAAGGGCGTAGCAGGACCGATCGTCGCGGCGAGGTTTCGGGCCGGGTCGCCGAGGATGACCCTGATGGTGACGACGTCCTCGCGCCGCACCGCGGAGACCGTGATCCGGTCGTCGGACGCAACGCAGATCCGGGTGGTGGGGGCCGGCTCGTCGTTGTCGGCGTCGAAGATGCGCGCCGAGACGTACCAGTGTGGTTGTTCGAGTACCCGCAACCACTGCTGCAGATCCTCGTGAACCCGGCCGCCGGTGAGCAGGCCGGCGTTGTCCAGTGCGGCGCAGCCACGACGTAGGGCGCGATCTCGGGCAGTGGCGTCGTCGAAGCGCGGAAACACGTCGAGGACAACGGGTAATTCGGCGATGGACAGCTCGTCGACCAGGAAGTCCATCTCGTCCACACCGAGCACAGCGTTCGGCAGCGTGTGGCCCACCGGCACGGTTCCCAAGTCGATCAACGGCCGTTTCCGCTGGTATCGGGTGCAGAAATGGCCGGATCCGCGCCGATGACGGACGGTGCGACGGTACGGCCGTCGGCGAAGTGCTCGAACTGTTTGAGGTAGTCCGGGGTCTCGTGTTCGTCGTCCTCGACCTGCCCGCGCGTGCCTGACGCCGGAGCGCCCGCACCGCCGGTTCCACGCTGAGCGAGCCCGCCGTCGGACCCGGTGGATGCACCGAACGCGCCGCCCTGGCCCGCACCGGAGAGTGACGCACCACTACCGGCCGAACTGCCACCGGCCGGACCCAATGAGGACCCGGGCATCCCAGCACCGCCGAAGCCCGTCAGGCCGGCACCTCCGGCGCCCAAGGAGACCGGACGGGTGGAGGCCGGGTCGACCGCGAGAGACGCCGAACCGCCGGGCGCGAATCCGTGGCCGCCGCCCATTCCGGATCCGCCGGACAGGACCGTCGACCCGATGTTGGACGCGGCGGTGGCCACCGTGGACGCACCGGTACTGGCGATGGAGGTGGCAGCGCTACCGATCTGGCCGGCGGCTGCGGCGACTCCGGGATTCTGTGTTGCCGCCATCAGACCGCCGATCGCAGCCTGAACGGGCGAGGTCATCACGGCGTTGGCGAATTTTCCGAGGCCGCTGCCGGAATCGGACACGATGGCGGGCGGATGATCGAAGGTGGTCTTGACGATGCGGTGCGAGTTGACCAGCTCGAAGCCCTCCATCACCAGGGCCGCTCGGATGTCGAGCAACCGGTCTGCCACCTCGGCTGCCTCGTAGCTGCCGTTCAGTGCGCCGCCCGTGGACGCAGCGGTGACCTTGGCGGCCTGCACGACGCCGATCTCCACCAGCGACGGCATGGTTGCCAGGGCCACGCCGTAGGTGGTCCCGGCGGCGGGGGCCTCGACCGACAGCGCGGCTGCTTTCAATGCCGTTGTGCCGGTCCACGTTGCGAAACGTGCGAGTGCGGCCTGAGCGAGGAGGGCCGACTCGCCCTCCCACCCGGCGGTCAACGCCGCGGTGACAGCGGCGATACTCGCCGACGCCTCCGTGAACGCGGCAGCAACCGAACCCCACGCTCCGCCGGCGACGTGCAACGGCACCGGACCCGGCCCGAGCAGTCGGGTCGAATTTCCCGTTGCCGTGCGCGGTAGCCACACCACACCTGTTACTCCGAGCGTCATCCTCTAGCCCCCATGATGTTCGAGCCCTGCGTTTCTTGTGGTGCGGTCGTTTCTTGTGGTGCAGTCGAGTCCGGTACGAGCGTCAGATGCCGGGTAGGCCGGGAAGGCCGCCTGCTGTGTCGTCGTCGGTGGCCACGTAGTCCGCTGCCTGCTTCCGGAGTTCCTCGGCGGAACGCTGTAGCTCTGAAATACCCTGTGCTGCAGCCGGTCCGAAGGTGTCGGCCGCGGTGCCGAAGAATCGTTCGGTGAGCAGAGAGACCTCGTCTGTGCCCGGCGGTAGTGGCCGCACGGGGATCGCCGTCGCGGTCACGGCGGCCTGCAACCTGGCGGCGACCGCATCGAGCTCCGAAGCAGCGAGCTGCAGTGCCACCGGATCCACCTTGATGACGGTCATGAGCCACGCCCCCTGATCGAAGAACTTCCACTGTCGGTAGGTAGGACGCCACCGTGCTCGGTTTGGTTCCATCGATCCGAGAAATAGTCAGATCGACTTCTCGGCCACCGCACCGATCGTCCACGGGCCGCCGCGACGGCTGACGGACGTCCGGCTCAGCGGTGAGACGTCGACCCGCCAGAACGACCGAACCGGAGCCTCCAACACCAGCACCACCACCGCCCGAATCACGGCGGGTGAGGTCACCGCCAGCGTGCGACCGGGCGTCGAACCGACGTAGTCGAGCCACGTCCGAACGCGCGAGAACAACGCGACCAGAGACTCGCCCCCCGGCGGCACGAAGGCCGCATCGTTCAGCCACGCCATCGCGTCGGCGTCGGGCAGATCGGTCATCTCGAGTCCGGACCACCGGCCGTAGGCGATGTCGGCCAACGCGGGTTCGACCGAGGTGTCGGTGCCGAAAGCCCGCGCAGTGGATATCGATCGGGATTCCGGGCCGCACAGGACGCGGTCGGCTCGGGGAATGTCGGTCACTTCGGCGAGGTCGCGCAGCCCGGCGTCGTCGAGTGGCTCGTCGCCGGGGAATCGGCCGGTGCGCATCGCGGCGGTTCTGGCGTGGCTCACCAACATCAGTCGGGTCACGGGCGCAGGCACCGTGTCATTGTGGCGCAGCCTGGTGTCATTCTGGCGCAGGTGTTGTTTCGGCATCGTGCTTGGGTCGGTCCGACAGCGATTGACACGGCGTCGTGTTCGGTGCCACAGTTCGCAGGTTAGACGCGATGTACGCAGGTAATCCGGTGAAAATCCGGAACGGTTGCGCCACTGTGATCGACGTCGGGCATATGTCCGAATTCGAGAGCCAGAAAACTCGTACATCGCATGGCCGTCCCTTCTCTTCGGAAGGGACTACGGGACGCATATCCCAGGAGGACACCCATGGCAATCACCCATTCCCCCAGTAATACGACGGAGTCGGCTGCCCTCGCCGTCATCGTCGCCGCAACCATATTGCTCGCGTTCGTCGTGCTCTATCTCGTCGGATTCGATCAGGGCGCAATCTCCCGCAGTGGCATGTACATGCACGAACTGATGCACGACGGCCGCCACCTGCTGGGTCTGCCATGCCACTGACCGGAACCTTCACTCAGTTGTTGCTGCGTGGGCTACTCGCCGGACTCGTCGCGGGTCTGCTCGCCGGCGCAGTTGCCTTCGTCGTCGGTGAACCGCACATCGACTCGGCCATCTCCATCGAGGAGTCGGCCGGCGAGGCACATCACGCCGACTCCGACGCGACCGCCGCTCACTCGCATGGAGACGAGGACGCCCTCGTCAGCCGGGACGGGCAACGCGTCGGACTGTTCCTCGCCACCGGACTCGCAGGCCTGGCACTCGGTGCGATCTTTGCGTCGGTTCTGCACTATGCCCGACGCTTCAGCTCCCTCCCGGGTTCGATCCTCGCGCTCGTCGCTGCCGGCGGCGGGTGGTTGGCCATCGAAGCAGTTCCGTTCTTCAAGTACCCGGCCAACCCGCCGGCCGTCGGAGATCCGGAGACCATCACCCAGCGCACGTGGCTGTGGTTGGCCTCGGTGATTCTCGGTCTGTTGGCCGTCGGCGTCGGTATCTATGTGGGGAAGGTCGTGGCATCGCAGCAGTCGGTAGCGGTCCGCGCCGGCGCACCGATCGTGGCGTTCCTGGTGATCGTCGGCATCGGTTACGCACTGTTGCCCGGTGTGAACGAGGTGGGCGCGGACTTCCCGGCAACCCTGCTGTGGGAATTCCGGCTGTCGTCGCTGGCGACGCAGGCAACCCTGTGGCTGGCCCTGGGATTGGGCTTCGCGTTCCTCACCGATCGCGCAGTTCGACCTGTTCGCCGAGAGGCAGTTGCGGCGTAGCCCAGCGTCCGCGTCGCCCCCCAGATTGGGATGCCCCCCAGGTTGGGATGAATGCGCCATTCAGGCCATCTGAGTGACTGAAACCCACATTCATCCCAACTGGGTGTGCGGGCAGGGTGAGCCAGTGCGCTCAGCCGAATCCCAGTTGATGCAGGCGCTCGTCATCGATGCCGAAGTGATGCCCGATTTCGTGGGCCACCGTGATGGCGATTTCGCGTCGTGCCTCGTTCTCGTCGTCGACCATCTCGAGGATCGGCTTGCGGTAGATCGTGATGACGTCCGGCAGGTGTCCGCTGTATTCGTAACGCTCGGTGAGCGCGATGCCTTCGTACAACCCGAGGATGTCCTCGGTGGGGTGTTCCTCCTCGACGAGAACGACCACGTTGTTCATGAAGTCGGTGAGCTCGCGCGGGAGGGTGTCGAGGGCGTCGGACACGGCTTCCTCGAAGTCGACGCGAGTCATGTGGGTGGGGATGTCAGCCTCCGGTGGTGATCGGGGCAGCACCGGGCAGCGGAGTGGGGAGCGCGCGGCCGTCGGGAGCCGATGGCGGCGGGACAGGCGCTGCACCGTTGATCAGAATGTCGCCCTTGGCACTGCCGACGATGGTCGCGAAGCCGCCGGAATCGAGTTCCTTGCCCACCGAACACGTCACCTGACGGCTACCGGCGAGCCAGCTAGCGACATCGATGGTGTCCCAGAACAGGGTCAGCGTCTTGTCGCGCAGTGCGGTGTCCGAGCCGAGATAGCCGTTGACGGCGTCGGTGCAGGTGCCTTCCAGGTACGCGTCCTGATCTCCCTCCGACGGGTGTCCGCCGGGGAACTGCTGCGTCAGGTTGATGACCGAGGCGACCTCGAAGGCGTGCGGTGCCGAGCAGTCCACCGGATCGGCCGGCACGTTCTGATTGATGCCGATGCACGTGCCCGTGGGCCAGACCTTGGACTGGTCCTGATCGAGGATCGAACCGGTCATTTCCTGCAGCGCGCCGGTGTTCGACGGCATCTGCACCCCGCAGCGCAGGGTCCGCTCGCCCTTGGCCCAGCCGGCCTGGCTGGGGAACATCAGCCCGACACCGAAGAGTCCGTTGGGATCGAACTTCGCACCGACATACCCGTTGACGGCGGCCGTGCAGTGTTCGTCACGCAACTGGCTGAACCGAATGGATCCGGGGTACTGCGAACCGGGACCGAACTCGACGCCGGGGTAGACGCTCATGTCGATGTCGCGAGCGACCTCGAAGCGATGAGGATCGGCGCACGACACTTCGGCGAGATCCTGGCGGTCGGTCTCCGGATCGTCGGTGGGCGTCCATTGCAGGCACGTGCCCGGATCGGCTGCTCCGAACGAGGATGCCGATACCGGTCCGTCGGTCACCGGGCCACTGGCCGCCGAATGGGTGGTGATCTTCTCGGGTGCCGAGAATCCATCGGACAGGAACGCCGTCGCACCCGCGGCCAGCACTGCGCCGACCGCAACCATGGCAAGCCCACGTCGGGCGGTGGTTGCGGAGAGAGTTCGGCGATCTCGGCTCTCTGGGGGGACTGTTTCGTTCTCGGACATCCCCTCCATCATGCCCGAGTATGTTCGGTCCTCATGAGCGACCCGACAGGTGACGACGACCTCAGCGAGCTGGCCGGCCGACTGTTCACGATGGCACGCACCGGCGATGCGGCTGGTCTGGCGAGCTACGTGGACGCGGGCGTTCCGGTGAATCTGCACAACGAGTCCGGGGACACGTTGGTCATGCTCGCCGCGTATCACGGGCATGCCGATGCGGTGCGCGTGCTGGTCGAGCGCGGTGCCGATGTGAACAAGCCCAACGACAAGGGGCAGACGCCACTCGCGGGTGCGGTCTTCAAAGGGGAGGACGACGTGGTGCGAGTTCTCGTCGACGGTGGAGCCGATCCACACGGAGGCCACCCGTCGGCCATCGATGCTGCCACGATGTTCGGACGCGAGGACTACCTGGGGATGCTCGGCAAGTAAGGTTCCCTCTCGTGATCGACCTGAAATTCCTTCGCGAAAACCCTGACGCCGTGCGCGCCTCGCAGCGCACTCGAGGCGAGGACCCCGCGCTCGTCGACGCCCTTCTCGACGCCGACGCATCCCGCCGGGCCGCCGTGCTCGCCGGAGATCAGCTGCGCGCCGAGCAGAAGACATTGGGCAAGAAGGTTGGTAAGGCCTCCGCCGAGGATCGTCCTGCTCTGCTTGCCGGGGCATCGGAACTGGCCGCGAAGGTCAAGGCCGCGCAGGCAGCAGAAGCCGAGGCCGACGCAGCTCTCGACACGGCACACCGAGCGATCTCCAACATCGTTCAGGACGGCACGCCCGCAGGGGGCGAGGACGACTTCGTGCTGCTCGAGACCGTCGGCGACGTCCCCGAGTTCGACTTCGAACCGAAGGATCACCTGGAACTCGGCGAGTCGCTGAACCTGATCGACATGGAACGCGGAGCCAAGGTGTCGGGCTCACGCTTCTACTTCATGACCGGTTACGGCGCGTTGCTGCAGCAGGGGCTGCTTCAGCTCGCCGCGCAGAAGGCCGTCAAGAACGGGTTCACCATGATGATCCCGCCGGTTCTCGTGCGGCCGGAGATCATGTCGGGAACCGGCTTCCTCGGAGCACACGCAGACGAGATCTATCGCCTCGAAGCCGACGACCTGTATCTCGTCGGAACCTCCGAAGTTGCTCTCGCGGGCTACCACTCGGGCGAGATCATCGACCTGGCCGACGGCCCCAAGCGCTACGCCGGTTGGTCGTCGTGCTTCCGTCGTGAAGCGGGCAGCTACGGCAAGGACACGCGCGGCATCATCCGCGTCCATCAGTTCGACAAGATCGAGATGTTCTCGTACATCAAGCCCGAGGACGCGGCCGCCGAGCACCAGAAGTTGCTGGAGTACGAGAAGGAGATGCTCGCCGCGGTCGAGCTGCCCTACCGCGTCATCGACACTGCCGGCGGAGACCTCGGCTCATCGGCCGCTCGCAAGTTCGACTGCGAAGCATGGGTGCCCACGCAGAAGGCATACCGCGAGCTCACCTCGACCTCGAATTGCACCACCTTCCAGGCCCGACGCCTCGGCGTGCGCTATCGCGACGAGAACGGCAAGCCGCAGACCGCCGCGACACTCAACGGAACCCTGGCCACGACCCGTTGGATTGTCGCGATCCTGGAGAACCACCAGCAAGCCGACGGCACCGTCCGCGTCCCGGAAGCTCTGGTGCCTTTCGTCGGGACCGATGTCCTGAAGTAGGGATGGCTCAGGCGATGTCGCCGATGCAGTAGCCCTCGCCGCCGACCGTCAAGACGAACGTGCGGTTCTGGTACGCCCCCGAGGCGTCGATGATGTCCGCATTGACCTGGGTGTAGATGCCGTTCTGGGCCGTGACGAACACGCTGTCGGGATCGAACGAGGTGATGCTCGGCAGAATCGCCGGGTTCTGGGCCAGAGGTGGGGCAGTGGGTAGCCCGGTGCCGTTCGGGTCCCACGTGCCGCGGCTCTCGCACACCAGTGGGTAGCTGACCTCCACGTCGTTGGGGTTGACCGGAATGCCGGCGATGCGACCCAGATAACGATCGACGGTGTAGGCCGCGTCTGCCGCGTCGAACACCGCGGCGGTGCCGGTGGGGTAGACGGCAGGGCAGGCGTAGCCGGACGCGATCTCGCTGCGCTTGATGGCGACCGTCGCGGTGGGCCCGGTCCACGTCACTGCGTACTGACCGTCGACGGCGGGAGCAGCCACAGCAGTGAGGATGGCTCCGACGTCGAAGTACATCGTCGGGATGTCGGTGGGCGGGACGGTCCAGCATTTGGCCGTGACGACCCCGATGCCGCCGCCGGTGAGATCGTTGACGAACGGTCGCAATGCCGCGGCAGCGTCAGGATTGCCGGGGGCTTCGCTGACGGGCGGTCCGGGCGGGATGGGAGGCGGGGTGCTGACCGTGGACTCCGGGGTGGTCGATCCGGCGGCAGGGGACTCGGCCGTTGTGGACTCGACCGTGCTGCTCGATGGGGCTGCGGCCTGATCGGTTGGAATTCCGACCGCGGAATCGCAGGCACCGACCAATGCGACCGTGGCGATCAGCGGCAGCGCGGTTCGGCCGACTCGGCTACGCCGCGGTGAAGCCGCTCTGTTCTTCACGTGTTTTCTCTCCCCCATAGCTCTTCTACCGAACTGCGCACGACCCGACCGCACTCCGACCCGACAGCACTCCGGCCGGATCTTTCTCCGACCCCGTCCACCGACTACGCTAACCGACTGTGGAACCCGTCTACCGATCAGTCATCGGCATCGCTCGCGCGGTGTTCGCGTTCGAGGGCCTGAAGTTCGAGGTCGAGGGCGAGGAACACATCCCTGCTACCGGTGGAGCGGTCATCGCCGTCAACCACACCGGATACATGGACTTCACCTATGCCGGTCTGCCGCCGCGGCGAGTGAAGCGCTACATCCGATTCATGGCCAAGAAGGAAGTCTTCGACAACAAGATCTCGGGCCCCATCATGCGTGCGCTCAAGCACATCCCCGTCGACCGCGGTGCCGGGGCGCAGTCGTACAAAGCGGCCGTGGACAGTCTGCGCAACGGGGAACTGGTGGGCGTGTATCCCGAGGCCACCATCAGTCGAAGCTTCGAGATCAAGGAATTCAAGTCCGGTGCAGCGCGCATGGCCATCGAAGCCGGCGTCCCCATCATCCCGACGGTCATCTGGGGCGCGCAGCGCGTGTGGACCAAGGGCTACCCGAAGCGATTGGGCCGCACCAACACTCCGATCTCCATTGCCGTGGGTGAGCCGATTGCGCCGGTCGGACCGCCGAACGAGCTCACCGACACGCTGCGTGCGGTGATGCAGAAGATGCTGCTCGAGCTGCAGGAGGGCTACCACCACGAGCCGGGTGCCTACTGGGTGCCGGCCCGACTCGGCGGCAGTGCCCCGACTCTGGAGGAAGCCGACAAGCTCGACGCCCAGGACCTCGCGGCACGCGCGGCCAAGCGCGCCGAGTAGAACTGTGCGATGAACCTCCGCGGTGAACGGGTCGTGCTACGACCCGTTGCCGCCGAGGACGTGCAGGAGCTACGCCGAATCCTGCACACCCCCGAGGTGTACGCCCGGTGGGGTGACGGGGACGCCGACGAGAACTGGCCGTTCGACAACACCGACGAGACCCGTCTGATTGTCGAATTGAACAGTGCAACAGTCGGTTTGATTCAGTACGGCGAAGAGACCGATCCGATGTACCGGCACGCGTCGATCGACATCTTTCTCGACCCGGCCGTCCACGGCCGCGGAGTCGGACAGGATGCCGTGCGAACACTCGTGCGCTACTTGACTGTGGATCTGGGTCACCATCGCCTGGTGATCGACCCGGCCGCAGACAACGCGGTAGCAATAGCCTGCTACAGCGCAGTCGGTTTCGATCCGGTGGGAATCATGCGCAAGTACGAGAAGGGCCCGAGCGGGTGGCACGACAGCCTGCTGATGGATTTGATCGTCGAGTAGCAGGCGTATTCAGGGTTTCAGGGTTTCAAGGTTTCAGGATTCAGGGTTTTAAGGTTCGAGGGGAAGGGTCAGGCGGAATCTCGCGCCGGTAGGCCCTGCGAGGCAGGTGAGTTCGCCGCCATGTGCGCGCGCCAGTGTCCGGGCGATCGATAGTCCCAATCCGACGCCCCCGGACGAGCGATCGCGTGCAGAGTTCAGCCTGACGAGCCGCTCGAAGATGCGCTCACGGTCCGCCTCGGCGACCCCGGGCCCGTCGTCGTCGACGGTGACGATCGCCTGCGAATCCACGCCGACGGTTATCCGAATCGTGCCGCCGGACGGTGTGAATCGAGCAGCGTTGTCGAGCACGTTCGACAGGATCTGCTCGATGCGTCCGACGTCCACTCGAACCGGAACTGGTTGCGCTGCAGCGATATCGAACTGGATGTGCGGCGCGAGTAAGGCAGCGCGCTCGACCGTGCGACGCGTGACATCGGCGAGGTCCGCGTCGACCAGCTCGAGGTCCGAGGTGTTCTCTGCACGAACGGAATCGAGCATGTCCGATACCAGACGCGATGCTCTGGAGGATTCGCCGACCAGCAACTCGCTCCACCGTAAGACCCGATCGGGGCGTTGCTCGGCATCGCGCTGCAGCGACTGCGCCAGCGCCGAGATTCCGGCGACCGGAGTGCGCAGCTCGTGCGCGGCATCGGCCAGAAAGCGGCGCATGTCCTCCTCGGCAAGCCTGGCTGTGCGTGCGGCCGAGGCCTCCCGTCGTTCGGCATCCTCGAGGGCGTCGAGCATCTCGTCCACGGCCGATGCCGTGCGGCCGAGGTCGGTGTTGGGTTTGGTGGGGAGGAGCCGTCTGCCCCTGTCGCCATTGGTGATTCGACGGGCCACCGAGGTCATGGAGTCCAGTGGAGAGAGTGCACGTCGTACGGCAAACGTCAATGCAGCGGCGGCCAGCAGCAGGGTGACGGCTCCCGCCCCCAGCATCAGGATCCGGAGTTGACGTCGAACGTCGGCGATCGCGGTGGTATCGCCGAGGAGCGACAGCGTCGAACCGTCGGGTAGAGGTTCGGTGATTTCCAACGAATCCGACGGGGGTGCAGGAGGATCGGGTGGTCCGGGAGGGTTGGGAGCCCTCGTCTGGCCGCCAGGCGGAGCCGGGGTAGCGGGCCGAATGACCGGCTCGGAAGGTCCGCTGCCGGGAGCGCCGTACACAGTGCCGTCCGCAGTGGTCACGCGAACTCTGATGGCGTCGCCCTGAAGAGCCTGCACCAGATCCTCGGGGCTGACGCCGCTCTCCACGAGCTCGACGGCGCGGGTCGACCTGTCCGATAACCGTGCTTCCAAGTCGCGCCGAAGCTGCTGGCCGAGAACGACATCCACCGAAGAGCCGACGATCACCAGCAACACCGCGAACAACACGACGACAGTGGCGACCACCCGCATCCGAAGCGAGGGGGTAGGCGTCCGGTTCACTGCGGAGCCCGCAATGCATAACCGAGGCCGCGGACGGTATGGATCAACCGTGGCCCATGGGCTTCCATCTTGCGACGCAACGCACTGATGTGCACTTCCACCAGGTTGCCGTCGTACGCGCCGTAGCCCCAAACCGATTCGAGGATGGACGTTTTGGAGACGGTGCGTCCGCGCTGCGCGACCAAGAACGTGGCCAAACGGAGTTCCGTCGCCGTCAGATCGAGAACCTGACCGGCCCGAGTGACCACTCCGGCGGACTCGTCGACCAGTAGATCGCCTACCTGGACGGCGTCGGACGACCGACCGCGGCGACGCAACACCGATTTCGCGCGGGCAACCACCTCGTCGAGCTGAAACGGTTTGACCACATAGTCGTCGGCACCGTCGGCGAGTCCGCGCAGACGGTCGGCCAACTGGTCCTTGGCGGTGACCATGATGATCCCCGCATCGCTGCTCTGGCGGACGACGTCGATGAGATCGAACCCGTCGCGCGCACCGGGCAGCATGACGTCGAGGATCACCACATCGGGCCGGAAGCCTGCCATCGTCGTCTCGAAGTCGTCGCCGTCGGGTAAGGACGCGGCAGTGAAACCTGTGTCCTCGAACGCTGCCACCAGCGCTTCCCGGATCGGCAGCGAGTCCTCCACCACCATCACCCGGGGAGCGGAACTGTATGTCATGCCTCGATTGTCACCCACCACCTGAAGTGATCCTGAAGATGCGCCCAGCTTCAGGGTGTCTTCAGCTAGCGGCGGCAGTGTCGGTGACAGACCGAAACGAACGACACAGTCCCAACAAGGAGTGAACGTGAACGATCAGACTCAACCGATCCCAGCCGCATCCAACCCCGAGCCCACCCCGAGTGCCCCGGCGACTCGGGAGAACAAGCCCAAGCGTTGGAGAGGACGGGTACCGCTGGCCGCGACCGCAGCTGCAGGTCTGGCCGTCGGAGCCCTGGTGACCGGCGCGGTGTTCGCAGCAACCGGCCCCGACGTCTCGCCCGGCGTGTCCACGGTCGCGTCGTCGTCTGACCTCGGGCAGCGAACCGACGGTGGTGGGGGAACGGATGCATCCGAGGTGCCGGCGGCTCCTGCAGCACCGGATTCCGGCGATGGATCGACGGTTCCCGCGGTTCCGACCCCACCGGCACCGGGTGACGGCGCAACGCCGCCTGCTCCGCCTGCGGGTGGTCCGGGCAAGGGCGGCCCAGCCGATGGTGGTCCAGGTAAGGGTGGGCCGGGCGCAGGTGGCCCCGGTGGTGCAGTGTGTGCACCGGGAGACGGCGCGACGCCGCCTGCTCCGCCTGCCGAAGGTGATGGCGCTACGCCTCCCGCGCCGCCGGCACCGCCGGCAGCGCCGTCCGGTTCCTGAACGAGATGTTCTTCCAGCCCCCGCACCGCAGTGGTGCGGGGGCTGGTCTGGCTGCTCAGACGCGACTCACGAGCGCGCCGAAGAATTATCTTCCGCGGTACGCGGACGCCATTGCGGCGTACTCGTCGAGGATTTTCAGCGACTCGTCGTGCGGCGCGGTCGGCAGCATGAGCGCGAGGTGTCCGACTCCCAGTTCTTCGCAGGCTTTCCAGTATTCGGGGTCCGCGGGGGTGCCGAACTGGAGCAACGGAACGTCGTGCCCGAGTCCTTCGCGCATCTGATCGATGCGCGAGGACATGACATCGACGGGCTGCGGGTTGGCTATCCACCCGGCGTCGTGCCGGATGATGCGCTTGACCGTGGCATCGGAGGCACCGCCGATGTAGATCGGGGGATGTGGTGTCTGCACCGGCTTGGGGCGCAGGTAGGAGAGTTCGATATCGACGTGCTTGCCGTGATACTCGGCCGGCTCGTTCGTCCACAGGGCTTTGATTGCCTCGATTTGTTCGTCCAACAGCGCTCCCCGTGTCTTCGGGTCGGTGCCGTGGTTGCGGATTTCCTCGAGGAGCCAACCAGCCCCCACACCGAATCCGAACCGACCCCGCGAGATCACGTCGATACTGGCGGATTCCTTTGCAGTGGTGATGGGGTCGCGCTGAATGAGCAAGGCGATACCGGTGATCAGATCGATCTTGGATGTGACCGCTGCGGCCGCTGCCAGAGTGACGAATGGGTCGAGTGTCCGATAGTAGAAGTCGGGCATCTCCTCGCCCGTAGGAAACGCCGTCTCCCTACTGGCTGGGATGTGAGTGTGCTCGGCGACTACCAGCGAGTCGAATCCACGCTCCTCGATGGCGCGAGCCAGCGACACCGGGTCGATTCCGTCGTCGGTGACAAAGGTAGAGATCCCGATCTTCAAGGCTGTCCTAACGTTGGGTGATGCCCGTGCACCGGGCGTGAAGTGGGGTGTCCTGCAGGGTCACTCCAGAATGAAGACGGGAAGTTGACGGTCCGTCTGGGACTGGAATTCGGCGTACTGAGGGAAGGACTCGACGGCCAGCGTCCACCACTTCTCACGCTCGGCCCCCTCGAGCTCGCGGGCGTGGAGGGTGACAATTTTTGTCCCGTCCTGCACCGTGACGGTGGGGTTTGCCTTGATGTTGTAGTACCACGACGGGTTCGCGGTGCCGGCACCGTTGGAGCCGACCATGGCGTAACTGCCGCCGGCCTCGACACGCATCAGCGGCACGTACCGTTTTTTGCCGGATTTCGCCCCGGTGATCGTGAACAGCACAACGGGCCGGCCCTCGTACTCGGCCCCCTCTGTAGTGCCCTGCTCGAGAATCTGTTCGGTCAGCTCGCGGACCCAGGATTTGGGGCTCAGCTCGGTTTCGGTGGCGGTCTCGTTATTAAGCACGTCGGCGCCAACAATTGCCATGGCCGGAAATTCCCGATACGTCTCGCTCAACGAAACATCGACCGTGCGCCGTCGACGGTTGCTGCGCTACACCTACTCGTCGGAACGTCGCTTCGCCGAATGGGTGTCGTCAGCCTCTTGCGCAACGGTTTCCAGCTCGGATCGGTACTGATCCCACCAGGCTGCGTCGCCGTCGGCCATGTTCTCGTTGCCGAGGCGCAGTCCGACGGAGTTGTCGATCAATTCGCGCAGTATGTCTGCGTGTCCGGCATGTCGATTCGTTTCGATGCACATGTGCACCAGCACGCGATGCAACGTCACTTCTTGCTTCTCCACCGGCCAGTGCAGGACGCGTCCGACTGTGTCCAGTTCGTTGGCCTCGATGGTCTTGTCGGAGTGTTCCCAGGCCTCCCGATAGAGGGCGACAATCGATTCCGACGATTCTTCAGCGGTGGCCCACATGTCGGAATTCAGCCGGGCCACGGCCGATGCCTCCAGTTCGGCGAAACGAGCGGGAAACTCGCGACCGAAAGTGATTCCGAAATAGCCGTATTCGGTAATTGCCAAGTGCTTCACGAGACCCAGGAGATTGGTTCCGGTCGGCGTCATCGGCCGACGCTTCTGGTATTCGGTGAGGCCGTCGAGTTTCCACAGCATGTTCTTGCGGGCGATGCGGAGATACTCGTGCAGGTCCTCTTTCACGCTCGTCAGCTCACCGAGGCATGCCACACGAGGGCGGCGGCCAATGCACCGAGTCCGTTCAACGACCAGTGCAGGGCGATGGGTGCGATGAGACTCCCGCTTCGACTTCGCAGCCACGTGAACACGACGCCTGCGGCTGCGGTCGCAATGACGGCGAGCGCAATCCCCACGATTTGGCCGAACAGCCCGCCCCCGAGGAACCCACTGAGGCCGACATTGCCGGCGGTCAGACCGAGCGAGGACGCGATGTGCCACAGTCCGAAGAGCAGCGATCCCGCGGCGAAGACACCTCGTGCTCCGTAGATGCGCCCGAGCGTTCCGTGCAGAACCCCGCGGAAGGCGAGCTCCTCCGGAATGACGGTTTGCAGTGGAATCACGATCATCGACGCGATCACCGCGGCCGAGACGGTCGCATACCGATCGGCCATGAAGAACGGCCGAGTCATCGGGAGCAACGCGCCGATGGCCACGACCGTCAGGACTATTCCGACCGCACCCAGCGCGTACAGCGAGCCCGTCTTCCACTGCTTCGGTGACAGACCCAGTTCTGCCCAGCCCAAGCCACGTCGATTCGAGAGAACCACCAGCAGTACCGCCGCGATGGGAACCGTCGCGATACTGGCCCACGCCGTGGTGAAGTGCGCGATGAGATTGGTGCCCACGAGCACAAGGACGACGGTGGCGACGTCGAGGTAAGCGTGGAAGGCACGTCGGGGTGCCACGCTCCCGGCCGGATCAACAGCAAGCATTGGACCCACTGTACCGACGTCAGCTGATAGCACCTGGTGAATCGAGGCTTCTGTCGAAGCCCTTGCGGTCGTAGAGAAGGGTGAACACCAGTCCGAACACCAGGCCGATGACCAGCCCGAGCAACGTCATACCCGCCGAATGCAGCAGGCCGGCGTCGGGCGAGGCGTTGAAATACAGGATCGATCGGGTGCCGAGGAAAATCTGATGCATCGGCTCGAACTGCGCCAGCCAGGTGAAGACCGGCGGGCTGGCCTCGAGCGGAATCGTGCCACCGGACGACGGCAGCGCCAGAATGATGAAGACGATCAGGTTGATCAGTAATCCGGCTGTGCCGAACGCGGACATCACCGCCACAGCGGTAATGCCGACGGCGGTAATCGCGAAAGCGCCGTACAGCCACAGTGTCCACGCGTGCGTGATGGGCATGCCGAGCAGATGGCTGATCAGCAGATAGAGGCCGGACACCAGCATGGCCAGAACGAACATCACGAGCCACTTGACGAGCAAAGTCTGGAAGCGGCTGATCCGGGTGGGGCCGCGGTGGATGTACTTCGGTCCGATTTCGGTGGGGGTGAATCCCAACAGGCCGTCGACGAGGGTGCTGACAATGGTGGCGCCGGTGAATCCTGCCAAGACGAGCAGTAGCGCGTAGTAGAACGCGGACAGGCCCCCGCCGGTACCGTCGGGCAGTGGATCGTATTGGGCAACAATCACATTGATCGGCTGTGCCAACGTCAGTGCGCTCGCGCCGGCCAGGGGAGTGTCGCCGAGTTGTTGACGAACTTGGTCGGAGATCTGTTGTCCCACAGTCTGGTTGACGGACTCGAAGGCCGGAGTGGCCACTCCTGTGACCAGCGACATGCCGAAACTGCCTGCGCGTGGGTTGGTGTAGACGGTGATGATCGGCTTCTCGATGTCGCCGGGAATGATGCTGCCCTCGGCCAGGATTCCCATTCTCTTGGTGAAATCACTGGGGATCACGATGGAGCCGTAGACCTCGGCCGTGGACAACAGCGAGTCGGCCTGAGCGGGCCCGACCTCGCGAAAGTCGACCTTCTCGGAGTCCACATTCTGGATCAGTCCGTCGACGATGTCGTTGCCGATGTTGCGCTGCTCGCCCGCGAGCGTGTCGCCCTCGTCCTGATTGACGATCGCGATGGGCAGATCGTGCAGGTTGCCCCGCGGATCGAGAACACCGCCCAGATACAGGGCCGCGAGAAACGACATCAGAGCCGAGACGACGAGGATCGGCGCGAGCCAGAAACGCGGTGAACGAAGGACCTCGGCCATCGACCGAGGGGTTCTGTCGGAGATCACCGAATCAGTGTCGCAAGTTGCGTCACTATCTGCGCGGTAGTTCGACCCCGGTGACGAATTCAGTGGAGCCGGCAGAACGCCCGCCGGACGGTGGCTGCAAGGGCCGCTCTCCGCCGGTCGTGATCGGCGACGGGTTCGCTGGTGTCGGCGGTGTGAATGATCGCCGCCTGAGCCCACGTTCCGGCCAGCGCGATGAGCATGGACCAGATGTCGGCGGCATCCACGTCCTCGACCAGCAGGCCGCCGCGTTGGGCGTCGGCGATCGCGGCGAATTTCACGTCGTCGTGGTCCGGCCTGCGGTCGAACAGTGGCCCGACCGGTGTCCGTTCCAGCCGGGCCCACGTCAACAGGCGCACCAGCATGGGGTCACCGAGGTACATGTCGTACAGCTTGATCGCGTAGCCGGGCAGGTCCTCGGGCGTGAACGCGATGTTCGCGATGTCGGCATCGACTCGAGTGTCGAATGCGACGTCGAACAGGGCGTCCTTGTTGCCGAAGTAGCTGTAGATCAACGATTTGTTCGACGCGGCCGCCGCCGCGATTCGGTCCACCCGTGCCCCGGCGATGCCGTGCGTCGCAAATTCCTCGGTGGCTGCGGCCAGCAACCGTGCGCGGGTGGCGGTCGAATTTCCCATACGAGAACCCTACATTTCCAACTGGTTGGTTGAAAAGCGTCTCTAGAACCGCTACTGTTTCCAACCAGTTGGTTACTTTCTGAAGGGATGCGAACGTGCGAACAACTATTGGGTACCGGGCTGTCGACGAGTCCTTGCCGCTCGAACAGTGGACATTCGATCGACGGGATCTGCGCGACGACGATGTTGCCGTGCGAGTGACGTACTGCGGGGTGTGCCACACCGATCTGCACTCGACGCGGAATCCGGGAGACTTTCCTGTGGTGCCCGGGCACGAGTTCGTCGGTGAGGTGACCGAGGTCGGATCCGGTGTCACGGAATTCGCCGTCGGCGACGCGGTGGCCGTGGGAAACATCGTCGATTCCTGCGGCACATGCGACATGTGCACTGCCGGGCAGGAGAATTTTTGCCGAAAGTTCCCGACGCTGACCTACGGCGGACGCGACCGGCACGATGGAACGATCACTCGCGGTGCGTATTCCGATGAATACGTGGTACGCGATCGCTTCGTCTATCATCGCCCCGAAAACCTGGATCCCGCCGCTGTTGCACCCCTGATGTGTGCAGGTATCACCGTGTGGGAACCGTTGCGCCGGTGGAAGGTCGGCCCGGGCGTGCGGTTGGGTGTTGCCGGAATCGGCGGACTCGGTCATCTGGCGGTGAAGCTCGGTCGCGCACTCGGGGCCGAGGTCACCGTATTCACCACCAGCGCAGCCAAAGCCGCTGATGCGAAGACGTTGGGAGCGCATCACGTCGTCGTGTCCACAGAGGAAGCCGAGATGGCTCAGCAGAGAGGTGCGCTGGATCTGATCATCGATTGTGTGCCCGTCGAGCACGATCTCGCGCCCTACCTGAACACCCTCGCGCTCGACGGAACCCTGTGCACCGTGGGCTATCTCGGCTCCACGAGCGTCGACTTCATGGACCTGCTGATCGGCCGGAAAAGTCTGGCGTCGGCGGGCAGTGGTGGACGCCGCTACACCCAGGAACTACTGGATTTCTGCGGCGAGCACGGCATCGTCGCCGAGGTGGAGACGATGCCGTCCGCTCAGGTCAACGTGGCCTTCGACCGGTTGGCGGCCAACGATGTTCGATACAGATTCGTACTCGACATGTCGGACTTGCCGGGCTGACCTATGTGAGTGGAGCCTGCGGAACGACCGCAGGCTCCTCACTCACATGCGGCGGAGCCGCTCAAGCAGTTGCGCGACGCGGCAGCTTCCAGTCCGGACGAACCCAGTGGCAGGTGTAGCCCTCGGGGTACTTCTGCAGGTAGTCCTGGTGCTCGGGCTCGGCCTCCCAGAAGTCTCCGGCCGGGGTCACCTCGGTGACGACCTTGCCCGGCCACAGTCCCGACGCGTCGACGTCGGCGATCGTGTCCTCGGCGACGCGCTTCTGCTCGTCGTTCAGGTAGAAGATCGCCGATCGGTAGCTGGCACCGATGTCGTTCCCCTGGCGGTTCTTGGTGGACGGATCGTGGATCTGGAAGAAGAACTCCAGCAGATCGCGGTAGGACGTCTTGGTGGGGTCGTAGACGACCTCGAGGCCCTCGGCATGGTTGCCGTGGTTGCGGTACGTCGCGTTGGGGACCTCGCCGCCGGTGTATCCGACGCGGGTGGAGACCACTCCCGGAAGCTTGCGGACGAGCTCCTCGGCTCCCCAGAAGCATCCTCCGGCGAGAATTGCGGTTTCGGTGGCTGCAGACATCGTCACTCCTTGGGCTCTATCGATCGATACATGGGGTCCAACGAACGAGCGGCCGTCATAATTCCGAGTCGTGGGGGCGCTCGCCGACCTCGAGAACCAGTTTGCCGGTGTTGGCACCATCGAACAACAGGTTCAGTGTGGATCCGAAAGCGGCGACGCCGCCGATCTCGATCTGCTCGCGCGCTGTCATCCTGCCGCTGGTGAGCAGTTCGGACAGGGCGTCGATGCCTTCCTGGTACCGATCGAGGTAGTCGAAGATGATGAAGCCCGTCATAGACGCACGATTGATCAACAGGGACAGATAGTGCGCAGGACCGGGCTGGGGATCGGTGGCGTTGTAGCCGGAGATGGCCCCGCACAGCACTACTCGCGCGCCCTTGCGTAGACGTGAGAGGGCCGCGTCCAGGATCTCACCGCCGACGTTGTCGAAGTACACGTCGATCCCCTTCGGCGCAGCTGCCTTCAGGCCCTGGTAGACCGACTCGTTCTTGTAGTCGATCGCCGCGTCGAAGCCCAGCTCCTCGGTGAGCCAGGCGCACTTCTCGGGTCCACCGGCAATGCCGATCACAGTGGCTCCCTTGGCTTTCGCGATCTGACCCGCGATGCTCCCGACGGCACCGGCGGCCCCCGAAATGACGACCGTGTCACCCTCGGTCAGCTTCCCGACATCCATCAGGCCGAAGTACGCCGTCAATCCGGGGAATCCGAGGGCTCCGAGCCACGTGGGTGCCGGTGCGACGGATTCGTCGACCTTCTGCACTCCCGTGCCGTCCGACACTGCATGCTCGGTGACGCCGAAGGAGCCCGAAACAATCTCTCCCACAACATAATCAGGATTCCGAGATTCGAGAACCCGGCCGACGGCATGAGCGCGCATCACCTCGCCGATGCCGACGGGCGGCACGTACGACCGTGCATCGTTGAGCCAGCCGCGCATCGCCGGGTCGAGAGAGACGTAGTCGACGGTGACGACGAACTCGCCGTCGCCCGGGGTGGGAATCGGCTCCTCGGTGAGATCCCACGTCGAATCGTCGGGACGTCCCACCGGGCGCTGAGCCAATCGGATCTGACGGTTCACAGAAGTCATCTACCGTTCCTTCCACATCGAAGACATGCATGTCGAAAACAGTGCACTTCGACACTAGGGCAGAATGACGTCACGATGACCAACGCGCCGAACACCACCCGCCTCGCCCCCCGACTTGTTGCCAGCGACGTCGACGGCACCTTGCTCGACCAGCACGAACGCGTCACCGAACGCACCAAGCGTGCCGTCTCGGCCGTGGTGGCCGACGGCGTCCCGTTCGTGCTGTCCACCGGCAGGCCACCGCGGTGGATTCAGCCGGTCGTCGACCAGTTGGGATACGCACCGATGTCGGTGTGCGCCAACGGTGCGGTGATCTACGACGCGGCCACCGATCGCGTGCTCAGCGCCGAGACGTTGTCGGTCGAGACACTGCAGTGGTTGGCCGACGTCGCCTACCGCGCGTTGCCCGGCTGCGGTCTGGCCGCCGAGCGAGTGGGGGAGACCGCACACGACTCGGCCACGCCTCAGTTCGTCAGTTCACCCGGCTACGAGCATGCGTGGCTCAACCCCGACAACGTCGAAATGACCGAGAACGACGTCGTCGATGTCCCCGCGGTGAAGCTGCTGATCCGGCTCTCGGCATCGACCAGTGGCCACATGGCCGACATCCTCTCGCCGCTGATCGCCGGACGCGCCGACCTGACGTTCTCCACCGACAACGGGCTCATCGAGCTGTCGGCCCCGGGGGTCACCAAAGCGTCGGGATTGGCCAAGGTGGCCGAGACACTGTCGGTCGACGTATCGGACATCGTCGCGTTCGGTGACATGCCGAACGATGTGCCGATGCTGTCGATGGTCGGACTCGGCGTTGCGATGGGCAACGCGCACCCGGCTGCCGTCGCGGCCGCCGACGAACAGACCGTCACCAATGCGGAAGACGGAGTGGCGCAGGTTCTCGAACGCTGGTGGTGACGCTTCGGTCGTGGAGCACTTCGAACACGAGGAGGGCCGAGTCACCACGGTGACTCGGCCCTTCTTGCTGTTGGATCTCAGCCTGCGGGTGCAGGCTCCGGTGCGGGGGCAGGCTCCGGCCCGGGTGCCGGTTCCACCGGTGCCGCAACGGGGTTCTGCATTTCCGCGTTGTAGGTGTCGTTGTACGTCTTGATCACGGTGGTGACGATTCCGGTGAGTTCGTTGAAGATCAGCGAACCGTTCTCGAAGTCCGTCCGGAAGCCCTCCGGCACCTTGAACTCGTCGGTGATCGGGAGACCGAGGATGCCGTCGACGCCACCCTGCTGCAGGTACTGCTGGAATATCTTGCCGATGACGGCCACGGCCTGACCGGCCATGTTGGTGATGATCTCGCCGTTCTGGAACTGCGCCTTCTCACGGCCGCCGCTCACCTGCACCAGGCCGCTCACCGGCACACCGAGTGAGCCGGTCTCGCCGCCCGAGGCCAACCATTTCTGCGCGACGGGGCTGGTCGCAGCGAGCCGCTGCAGCTCGGCGACCAGTGCCGGAATGTTTTCGCCCAGAGTGGAACTGACGTCGGTGCCCGGGCGTGACGGAGCCGGGTCGGTCACCACGGTGTCGGGAGTGGTGTCGGTCGTATCGGGGGCCGCCGGTGCGGCATCCCCTCCGCCGAGGTTGGCTGCGGCGATGTCGCGAATCTCGCCGAGGCGGGCGTACCCGGCGTCACCGGGGCATTCGGTGTTGCCGACGTCGCGGTGCCCGAAGATCACCGGCAGATCGACGGTTTTGCCCTTGCCGATGAACGTGAAATCCGTTCCCTCGGAGGTCATCGTCGTGGTTCCCTTGGGATCGAGACCGGCCTTGCCGAGTCGCCAGCCGAGGAACTTACCGACCGAGTCGACGGTCTCCTGCGACGGATCCTGGGTGGAGTAGTCGCCCATCATGGCCACGCCGACGGTGTTCTCGTTGAATCCACCTGCGTGCGCACCCTGAACCGGCTTGTCCAAGCCGCCTGCGCGGCCCTCGAAGATCTGGCCGTACTTGTCCACGAGTGCGTTGTAGCCGATGTCGCACCAGCCCAGGGTCTGGGCGTGGTACGCGTAGATCGCGCGGACGATCTCGGCGGATTCCGCCTTGGAGTAGTCGTTGCTGCCCGCGGTGTGGTGCACGGTGGCACCGCCGATGAAGTCGTCGATTGTCGGTGTGGCACAACGGATCGACTCGTCGGCACCCCACTGAGCGCGGGTGATGACGTTGGGGCCCGAATCGCCGGCCACCGGGGTGGCGAGGTCGCTGAGTGCAGAGTCGGCCGGGGACGTACCGGGAGTGATGAGCACGGCGCTGATGTCGTCGACCGCCGCAGCCAGCTGCTCGGCAGAATTCGCCTGGCTAGGATCCGCTGCCGGATCTGCCGGTGCAGGCTCGGCCGCAGCCGGATCCATCGCGGCTGGATCGAGTGCGGCTGGATCGAGCGGGGCCGGATCTTGCTGGCGCAGTGGCTTGCTGGACGATGCCGGGGTGTAGCCGAGGGGCTGTTCCGCAGCGACAGGGGCTTCCGCGGGAGCATCGCTCGGCGCGTCGGCTGCCGGCAATTCGACCACCGGGACCTCGGGAACAGGCGCACCCGCAAAGCTCTCGGGAGCGGCGCTGCTCGTCAGCGGCGTCAGCAGCACCTGCACGGCTTTCGTCAGTCCGACGAAGATCGGTTCGGTGCCCTGCTTGTCCGCAGCGGGAACGGCGTCGCTCGCCGTGGTGTCCACCGGCGCGGTCTGCAGCCACGGGCCCCAGGATCCGTCTTCGAGCTGCCGGCGAACCTGTGCAGACGCGCCGTTCAGCTGCTCGGAGGTCAACGCCACCATGCTGAACGGAGTGTCCTGGGAAATTTCCTTCACTGCCGCTCCGAGCGGAGGCCCGGTGGGGTCGGCAGCTTCAGGGTTGACCGGCGCCGATGCGTCCACCCTGGGAATCGGTGCCTGTGCGGTGGCACCACCGGGCGCGGGCGTGGTCAGGCCCGGAATGTCGGGGATCTGGATCGGCGGGATCACGATGGAATCCGGCAACGGCAGGTACTTCAGATCGGAGAGCCGTAGATCGGGCAGCGGCAGGCCGGTGAGCTCCTGCAGCGGAATCACGATGTCCGGTGCTGCGCTCAGCGCGGTCTCGACGATCTTCGTCGGCACGGTGACCGGGGTTGTCTCGTTGGCCGGTCGAACTCCGGTGGTCGTGCTGTCTGTCAGGCCTGCGACCGCAAAAGGGGTCGCGACGGCGAGTAGTGCGACAGCACCGAGAACGATCGACGGCTTCGTTCGACGGTTCGGCAAGGCGGTACTCCCTGGTTGTTGGTAGGTACGCGTCGTAGGATCTCCATTGCTGAACAACATCAATCACATCAGCAACATGAGTCCCATCAGACACAAGGCTAAACCTTAGCTTGACAGTTAGCCACACCCGGGAAGTTGCGGCGGCGCGGCGCGTCGGACATTTCACCCGGGTCGTTCCGCAGGCTCCACTCCTGCACACCTGGGTCATGCCGCAGGCTCCACTCCTGCACACCTGGGTCGTTCCGCAGGCTCCACTCCTGCCGACCTACGCTCTACAGCTGTGACTGTGCACTTCATCGGAGCCGGACCAGGTGCTGCCGACCTGCTCACGCTGCGGGCCGTCGAGTTTCTACGATCCAGCCCGGTCTGCGTCTACGCCGGTACCTACATCGACGACGCGATCCTCGAACACTGCCCACCCGGTACCCGGCTGGTCGACACCGCGAAGCTGGACCTCGATGCCATCACCGCCGAACTCGTCGCTGCCCACGAGCGCGGCGAGGACGTGGCCCGCCTGTGCTCGGGCGATCCCTCCCTCTACTCCGCACTGGCCGAGCAGTCCGCCCGACTCGACGCCTCAGGCGTGCCCTGGGACGTCACCCCCGGTGTGCCTGCCTACGCCGCTGCTGCCGCGTCACTGGGCGTCGAGCTGACGGTCCCCGAGGTGACGCAGTCGGTGGTGCTCACCCGTGCGCAGGCGCGCTCGACGGCGATGCCCGATACCGAGGCGCTGAAGAACTTCGCCGCCACCCGCGCCACGCTGGCGTTGCACCTGGCGATCACCCGCACCCGACTCATCGCCGACGAACTGAGCGAGTTCTACGGGCCGGAGTGCCCCGCCGTGGTCGTCTTCCATGCCAGCAAGCCGGACGAGCTGATCCTGCGCGGCACCTTGGCCAATATCGCCGATCAGGTCGAGTCCGCGGGGCTGCGTCAAGCAGCAGTGATTCTCGTGGGACCCGCCCTGGCTCGACGCGTCGTCACCGAATCGCACCTCTACGACGCATGCCGGGACCGATCGTGAAGATCCACCTGATCGGCATCGGCGGTGGACATCCGGATCAGGTGACCGTTCAAGCCGTGGAGAAGCTCCGGGCCGTGGACGTGTTCATCGTGGCCGACAAGGGCGCGTCCGTCGGCGATCTCGGCGCGGCCAGACAACACATCCTCGAGCGCCACCACGGTGGCAGCTACCGGGTGATCGAGGTACCCGACCCCCCGCGTGACCGCTCGCCCCGGCAGTACGAGACCGCTGTCCTCGACTGGCACGACGCCCGCGCCCAGGCCTACGCCGATGTGCTCGACGGTCTCGCCGACGGCACCGTCATCGGGTTCCTCGTCTGGGGAGACCCGGCGCTGTACGACAGCACCATCCGCGTCGTCGAGCGGTTGGCTGCACTGCGCGGCGACATCGAGTTCGATGTCACACCGGGCATCTCCAGTGTGTCGATGCTGGCGGCGAGCCACAGGCTCGTACTCAATCGCATCGGCGGACCGATCGTCATCACGACCGGCAGGAACTTGGCGGGCGACGTCGCTGCCGGTCTGGACAACCTGGTGGTCATGCTCGACGGCAACCTGGCCTGCAGTGCGCTGACCGGCGCGGGGTGGGGCATTCATTGGGGTGCCAACCTCGGCACGGTCGACGAGAAGCTGGTGGCGGGTCCGCTCGACGACGTGCTCGACGACATCCGCCGCGCCCGCGACGAGGTCAAAGCGGCGCACGGTTGGGTGATGGATACCTACCTGCTCCGTCGCCTGCCCAGTTGACACCCGACCGGCCGACCGACGCCTGGTGGGGTAGAGCGGTCACGATCGTCGGATACCCTGGTTGCCCGTGACTGCTGTGAGCTCCGAGACCACCTCTTCCGACGCCTCCGCGACCGGCCGATACGACTTGATCGTCGTCGGATCCGGGTTCTTCGGGCTGACTGTGGCCGAACGGGCGGCGTCCCAGCTGGGCAAGCGTGTTCTGGTGCTCGATCGTCGGCATCACCTGGGTGGCAACGCGTACTCCGAGGCCGAGCCCGAGACGGGTATCGAGATCCACAAGTACGGCGCGCATCTGTTCCACACCTCGAACAAGCGGGTCTGGGAGTACGTCAACCAGTTCACCGACTTCACCAGCTACCAGCACCGCGTCTTTGCTCTGCACAAGGGTCAGTCGTATCAGTTCCCGATGGGCCTCGGCCTGATCTCGCAGTTCTTCGGCAAGTACTTCTCGCCGGCCGAGGCGCGGGCACTCATCGAAGAGCAGTCGAACGAGTTCGACTCGAAGGACGCGCAGAACTTCGAGGAGAAGGCGATCTCGCTGATCGGGCGTCCGCTGTACGAGGCGTTCATCAAGGATTACACCGCCAAGCAGTGGCAGACCGATCCGAAGAATCTGCCAGCGGGCAACATCACCCGGTTGCCGGTGCGCTACACGTTCGACAACCGCTACTTCAACGACACCTACGAGGGCCTGCCGGTCGACGGCTACACCGCGTGGCTCGAGAAGATGGCCGCCGACGAGAAGATCGAGGTCCGGTTGAACACGGACTGGTTCGACGTGCGGGAGCAGATCGTGGCCGAGAGCCCGGACGCCCCGATCGTGTACACCGGCCCGCTGGATCGCTACTTCGACTACTCCGAGGGCGAATTGGGTTGGCGCACAATCGACTTCGAGACCGAGGTGCTTCCGACCGGTGACTTCCAGGGCACGCCGGTGATGAACTACAACGACGGTGACGTGCCGTTCATTCGTATCCACGAGTTCCGTCACTTCCACCCCGAGCGCGAGTACCCGAACGACAAGACGGTCATCATGCGCGAGTTCTCCCGCTTCGCGAAGAGCGGCGACGAGCCGTACTACCCGATCAACACTCCCGACGACCGGAGCAAGCTCGAGGCATACCGTGATCGGGCCAAGGCAGAGGCAGCTTCCAACGGTGTGCTCTTCGGAGGGCGACTCGGGACGTACCAGTACCTGGACATGCACATGGCCATCGCCAGCGCGCTGAACATGTACGACAACACCCTGGCCCCGCACTTCGAAACGGGTGCATCCCTCGGATCGGACGACAAGTCGGAAGGCAACGCATGACACCCAAGCATCTCCTCGAAGACGGGCAGGAGCGAAGCCTGCAGGCGCGACCGGAAAGCGGTGCGGACGTGGTTCCAGTACTCGGAAAGTCCCTGCTGCAGCGCGTGCTGCTGCCGCGTTCCGGCGAGCCGCTCGACGTGCGGACGCTGTACCTCGAAGAAGCGAAAACGAATGCGCGGCGGGCGCATTCGTTGAGCCGGACCTCCGTTGCTATCGGCGCCGAGTCCGAGGTGTCGTTCTGCACCTACTTCAACGCCTTCCCCGCGAGCTACTGGCGTCGCTACAGCACCCTCACATCGGTAGTGCTGCGTGTCGAGGTTTCCGGGCACTGCCGCATCGACGTCTACCGGTCCAAGGCCGACGCGTCGCGCATCCACGTCGAGGGCCGTGAAGCCGTCGACGGCGACGACGCACAGGAGTTCGTCATCGACCTGGCCCCGTTCGAGGACGGCGGCTGGATCTGGTTCGACATCACCTCCGACAGCGAGGTAGTCGTCGAGAGCGCCGGCTGGTACGCGTCGGTCGATGCCCCGGGTGAGGCGTCGGTCGCCATCGGAATTCCGACCTTCAATCGACCCACCGATGCGGTGAAGGCTCTGGCTGCTCTGGGTTCCGACCCGCTCGTACTCGACGTGATCAAGGCCGTCATCATGCCCGATCAGGGCACCCGCAAAGCGAGGGACGAGCCGGGATTCGAGGAAGCCGCAGCCGTCCTCGGCGACCGTCTCGCCATGCACGACCAGGCCAACCTCGGTGGATCCGGCGGCTACGGGCGCATCATGTACGAGGCCCTGAAGACCACCGACTGCCCGTTCATCCTTTTCATGGACGACGACATCGAGATCGAACCCGATTCCATCCTTCGCTCGCTGGCCATGGCTCGGTTCGCCAAGGTGCCCACGCTCGTCGGTGGGCAGATGCTCAACCTGCAGGCGCGTAGCCACCTGCATGTGATGGGCGAAGTGATCAACCCGAAGAACTTCATGTGGACCGCGGCGAAGAACGTGGAATACGACCACGACTTCAGCGAGTACCCGCTACGCACATCCAAGCTGCTGCACCGCCGCATCGACGTGGACTACAACGGCTGGTGGATGTGCATGATCCCGCGCGTCGTCGCCGAGGAGATAGGACAGCCGCTACCGCTGTTCATCAAGTGGGACGACGCCGAATACGGTCTGCGGGCCAAGAAGGCCGGTTACCCGACGGTGACCCTGCCGGGTGCGGCGATCTGGCACATGGCGTGGAGCGACAAGGACGACGCCATCGACTGGCAGGCCTATTTCCACCTACGCAACCGTCTCGTCGTGGCCGCACTACATTCCAAGACCAACGGCCGCGACCTGGTACTGGACACCGGCAAGGCGACGGTCAAGCATCTGTTGTGCCTCGAATACTCGACCGTGGCGATTCAGAACCTCGCCATCCGCGACTTCCTGGCCGGCCCCGAGCACATCCTCGAGATCTTGCCGACGTCACTCGGTGACGTGCACGCCCTGAGGAAGACCTACTCCGACGCCGTGGTCATCGGTTCGTCCACCGATCTGCCCGTGCCGTCGCACGAGGACGTGGGCAACGTGAGCCTGCCCACCAACGTCGGCGCGATTGCCGGTCGGCTGGTCAAGGGCCTTTACAAGAACGCAAAGCCTGCGCGGGCAGATCACCTCGAGCGTCCGCAGCTCAACGTCCCGACTCTCGACGCGCGCTGGTTCCTCCTCTCCCAGGTCGACGGCGTCACCGTCACCACTGCGGACGGCCGGGGCGTCGTCTACCGCAAGCGCGACCGAGCCCAGGCTGCGGCATTGCTCAAGGAAGCGGTGTCGTTGCGCAAGCAGTTGGCAGCCGAATTCCCCGCCCTCAAGGCTCGATACCGAGATGCCGCGCCGCAGCTGACCAGTAAGGAAACGTGGGAACGTGTCTTTCGTTACCAGGCGTAAAGGCCAGACTGAGGTGCCGACGGAAGTCCGAATCCTGGAGAAGGTGCAGAGCACCGTCGGCAGCGCGCCCGGCGCGATCGCCGTCGCACGCGGGATGTCGCATTTCGGCGAACACGCGCTCGGCTGGGTGGCGATCGCCGGCATCGGTGCTGCGCTGGACGCACCGCGTCGACGGCAGTGGGCGTCGGTGGCCGTCGGTGCCGTCGGCTCACACGCCGCGTCGATCGTCATCAAGCGCATCGTGCGGCGGCCGCGTCCTTACGATCCGTCCGTGCGCATCAATGTCTCGACGCCCAGCAAGCTGAGCTTCCCGTCCTCGCATGCGACATCCACCACAGCGGCCGCGGTTCTCCTCGGCCGGGTGACCGGGCTACCGTTACCGGCGGTCCTGGTCCCACCCATGCTGCTCTCGCGCTTGGTGCTCGGAGTCCATTACCCCACCGATGTGCTGGCCGGATCGGCCCTCGGCGCGTTGACGGCTGCGGCCGTCGTGAAGTTCGAAGGAGACAAATGAGCGAGGATGCCGCACCCGTAGGCGCACCGCCGAAGAATCTGGCGGACGGCATCGTCAAGGCGCTTCGCCCGCGTCAGTGGGTCAAGAACGTGCTGGTACTGGCAGCGCCGCTGGCCGCGGGCTCGGTCACCGACCCCGACGTGCTGCTGTCCGTCGCGTTGGCCTTCGTGGTCTTCTGTTTTGCGGCCTCGGGCATCTACCTCGTCAACGACGCGCTCGATGTCGAGGCAGACCGCGCTCATCCGACCAAGCGTTTCCGACCGATCGCGGCCGGGGTGCTGCCGGTCAACGTCGCGTACGCGATGGCCGTGGTGTCCCTCGGCTTGGCCATCGGGCTCTCGTTCATCGCCAACTGGAAACTCGCCCTGGTCATCGGCGTCTACATCGCCATCCAGCTGGCGTACTGCTTCGGCCTCAAGCACCAGGCCGTGCTCGACATCTGCATCGTCTCGTCCGGTTTCCTGCTGCGCGCCATCGCCGGTGGGGTTGCCGCCTCGATTCCGCTCTCCCAGTGGTTCCTGCTGATCATGGCGTTCGGATCGCTGTTCATGGCGGCAGGCAAGCGGTACGCCGAGCTGCAACTGGCCGAACGCACCGGGGCCAAGATTCGTAAGTCGCTCGAGAACTACACCACCACGTACCTGCGCTTCGTGTGGACGCTCTCCGCGACGGCGGTCGTCATCTGTTACGGCCTGTGGGCTTTCCAACAGGACGCCGAAACCGACTCCAACTGGTTCGCCATTTCGATGATTCCGTTTACCATCGCAATCCTGCGATACGCAGTGGACGTAGACGGCGGCGAGGCAGGCGAACCCGAAGAGATCGCGTTGGGAGACAGGGTTCTGCAGCTACTCGCCATAGCGTGGATCGGAGTGGTTGGTGTCGCTGTCTACCTCGCCTGACCAGCGAGATACGCGGGAGGAGGACTCCGCTCGGGGATCGATCACCAGGCCCGTGTTCTGGATCGGGGCCGTGGTCACCGGAGCGTTGTTCCTCTGGGGTGCGTGGGAGCGCCGCTGGATAGCCGACGACGGTTTGATCGTGCTGCGCACCGTCCGCAACCTGCTGGCCGGAAACGGCCCGGTGTTCAACGCCGGCGAGCGCGTCGAGACCAACACCAGCACCATCTGGACCTACCTCGTGTACGCGGGCAGTTGGCTGACCGAGGCGCGCCTCGAGTACGTGGTGCTGACGATCGCTCTGGTGCTGTCCACCGCATCCGTCGTCATCGCCATGATCGGCACGTTCGCCCTGCGTGGTCGCACCGCGAAGCGGACTTTGTTCCTTCCCGCAGGCGTCCTGGTCTACGTCGCTGTTCCCCCTGCTCGCGACTTCGCGACGTCCGGTCTCGAGACCTGCCTGGTCATCTTCTGGTTGGCGACGCTGTGGTTGCTGATGGTGCGCTGGGGCCAACGCCGCAGCGGTGGCGTCGAACTGCTGTTGCTGGCCTTCTTCGCCGGTCTGGGCCCGCTGGTGCGCCCGGAACTGTCCATCGTCGCCGTGTTCGCGCTGGCGATGATGTTCCTGGCTCCGCAGACCTGGCTGTCTCGATTCCGTGTGTTCGCTGTCGCCGGAGCCGTGCCGGTGCTCTACCAGATCTGGCGCATGGGGTACTACGGCCTGCCGTACCCCAACACCGCGGTGTCCAAGGATGCTGGCGGAGCCAAGTGGTCTCAGGGATTCGTGTACCTGTTCAACCTGGTGGGGCCGTACCTGCTGTGGCTGCCGCTCGCACTTCTCGTGGTGGCCGCGGCGCTGTCGGTACCGCGAATTCGACTGTCCGTGCCACGGTCGCCACGCGATTGGCTCGCTGCGCTGCGGACGCCCACTGCCGTCGTCGTGTTCGCCTTGATCAGTGGTGTCGTCCTGGCCGTCTACGCCATTCGCGTCGGCGGCGATTTCATGCACGGCCGAACGTTGTTACCGGCATTGTTCACGCTGTTGTTGCCGATTTCGGTATTGCCCGTTGCTTTACCGAATCGCTGGTCCAAGGACCGGGCGACGGCGGTATTCGTCGCCGACCTCGTCGTCTGGGGTGGCATCGTCGTGTGGGCGGTCGCGGCCGCGAATACGACGGGGATGCCGCAGGGCACGACCGTCGGCCGGAGTGGCATCGTCGACGAGCGAGCCTTCTATTCCCTCAACACGGGGCACGCTCATCCGATCCTGGCCTCGGACTACCTCGACTATCCGTGGATGCGGGCAATGGTTCGGACCATCGACGACACTCCCGATGGCGGTTTGCTGCTGGCACCCGCGCAATACACCTACTGGGATGTCGTCCCGCCGCCCCTCCCGATCCCAGAGGGTGGTGTCGGTCACACCGTGTATTTCCTGAACTTGGGAATGACGAGTATGAACGTCGGTCTCGACGTGCGGGTCATCGATCAGATGGGTCTCGCGTATCCGCTGGCATCGCACACGGAGCGGCTCGAGGACGGCCGCATCGGTCACGACAAGCGCCTCTATCCGGACTGGGTCGTTGCCGATCTCGGTCTGGTTGCCGTTCACCCGTTCCTGCCCTGGTACATGGACGAGGACTGGGTCACCGAGGCTCAGGTAGCCCTGACCTGCCCCGATACCGAGGAATTGCTCGCGTCGTATCGGGCACCGTTGACGAAGGACCTCTTCGTGAGGAATTTCAAACGCTCTTTCTTCTACGCCGGATACCGGTTCGATCGAGTGCCGAAATACGAAATACAACGATGTGATCTTCCGGCTCCCATATTGAAAGCCGATAATTAGATGTCAGGACACGAGACGATCACCGGGTTGCGCCGATTCGGTCTCGACGCCAAGATGAGCTGTCTCGATCCTGTAACGGACGACGTACTTCGTGCGATATGTGCGGAGGATATGTATGCGCCAGACCCTGGGTCGTGCGCACACATGTAAAACTTGCGAGATCAATCGTTGATTGCGTAACCGATGTGACGAAGCTGCTGAGAGGTCGAGTGCATGCTGGGTAGATGGAAGAGCCGGTCCGAGGACAAGCGAGCGGGGTCCTGGGGACGCCGCGCCGCCACGTCCATGCTGATGGCGGTGGTCCTGCCACTGGGATTGGCTGTAGCGGGTGGTGGCGCCACTGCCAACGCGGCGTTCGACCAACGGGCTATGGACGTCTGGACCGACTCCAGCATGGGCCCGATCAAGAGCCGCGTCTGGCGGGCAGCGGACGGCAACACCGACCGCGTCGTCTACCTTCTCGACGGTCTGCGCGCCACCACCGACATCTCCGGCTGGGAGCACGAGACCGACGCCGGTGCAGTGCTGGCCGGCTACAACATCAACGTGGTTCAGCCGGTCGGCGGACAGTCGAGCTTCTACTCCGACTGGTACGCGCCGTCCAACTTCAACGGTCAGAAGACCACCTACAAGTGGGAAACCTTCCTGACGCAGAACCTGCGCGAAAACCTGCGCGCCAACTACGGCTTCAACCCCAATCGCAACGGTGTCATCGGCATCTCGATGGGTGGCTCGGCCGCTCTGACGCTCGCCGCGTACCACCCCGACCAGTTCAGCTACGCGGGCTCGCTGTCCGGCTACCTGAACATCTCGGCGCCCGGTATGCGCGAAGCGATGCGTCTGGCGCTGCTGGACTCCGGTCGCTACAACATCGACGCGATGTGGGGCCCGCCGTGGGATCCGGCATGGCTGCGCAACGATCCGTTCGTCTTCGCACCTCGTCTGCGCGACAACGGCACGCGTGTCTGGGTCTTCGCAGGTAGCGGTTTGCCCGGCGGACTCGATCGCCCGCGAAGCTTCATCGACTACTACAACACCGCGAACGGCATGGGCCTCGAGGCCATCGCCCTGGCGAACAGCCGCGCATTCCAGATCCGCATGGCGAGCATCGGTGCCAACAACGTCACCTACGCGTTCCCGGCCGTCGGTACCCACCAGTGGGGCTACTGGGGCGAGCAGATCCGCGTCATGGCTCCGGATCTCAGCGCCAACATCGGGTAGCCGACCGCCCGCACCACATTTCGGTCGTGTCGCCCGCTTTTCGGCCCTTAGTGATAACTCACGACTTTTCAGGGCTGTTCAGCGGGGACGACGCAGGATAGTCTCCTGTTTCGGGGAAACGGCGAGATGAAACTGCGACGCTGATCACAGTTTTGCCTTGGAACCGCTCGATGGAATAACCTCCATCGAGCGGTTCTCCTGTTCTCAGCAGAACCTCAGCTTCTCGAGACTTCGGTCTTGTCAGCATCCACAGCTTCACCTCGGCCTCACGGGGCCACCAGTTCGCCCTGTTCGATTGCCGGGGGCCGCTACGACAGCGGAGACCGCGTAGATGAGAGAGAGCACGATTCATGCGATTTGCCGGCCTCAGCAGTAACCCGAAGGCGTCCTCGCGCTGGCGTCAGCGTCTGCTCGGCGTGGGTGCCGCCGCACTCGTTCTGCCTATTGCAGCCGGTGTCGTCGGCGGTGCGGTCGCAGTCGCTGCCCCCACTGCCGTCGTCCATCAGGCCCCGGCCGGTGGCCGCGAGGACCTGATCGTTCCGTCCGAGATGGGACCCATCAAGGTCCAGGTTCAGTGGGCGGCCCGGGGCGGAAACGCTGCTCTCTACCTGCTCGACGGCCTGCGCGCCCGTGACGACCGCAACGCATGGACGTTCGAGACCAACGCGCAGGACCAGTTCGCCAACGACGACGTGACCCTCGTCATGCCCGTCGGTGGTCAGTCCAGCTTCTACAGCGACTGGTACACCTCGTCGAACTTCAACGGCCAGGAAGTCACCTACAAGTGGGAGACGTTCCTGACGCAGGAGCTCCCGGCGTTCCTCGAGAACTACGGTGTCTCGCGCAGCAACAACGGTGTCCTGGGACTGTCCATGGGTGGTTCCGCGGCCCTGACGCTCGCCGCGTACCACCGCGATCAGTTCAAGTTCGCCGGCTCGCTCTCGGGCTACCTGAACATCTCGGCGCCCGGCATGCGTGAGGCCATCCGCGTTGCGATGCTCGACGCAGGTCGCTTCAACGTCGACTCCATGTGGGGACCGCCGTGGAACCCGGCGTGGCTGCGCAACGACCCGTTCGTCTTCGCGCCGCGTCTGCAGGGACTGTCGCTCTACATCTCGGCAGCCAGTGGCCTGCCCGGACAGTTCGATCGTCCGTCTGCGCCGATCGATTTCTACAACACCGCCAACGGCATGGCCCTCGAGGCGCTCTCGCTCGCCAACACTCGTGCATTCCAGATTCGCATGGGCGCGTTGGGCATCCCGGCCACCTACAGCTTCCCGGCCAACGGTATTCACGCCTGGCCGTACTGGGGAGCCGAGCTGTGGAAGGCCCGTACCCAGATCCTGGACGCACTCAACGCCTGATTTTTTCGGGTAGTCGATGGTCCGAGAATGCCGCCCTGCATCTGTGCGCCGGGCGGCATTTTCTGGTTTCGAGGGATCGATTCCATCACCTCTGTTCACAATTGCACCATCAGTAACAGCGCGTCTGCTGTCCGTCGCCATCCGGCACGTGTAGAAAGACATACGAAGCATGTCTCCTCACGAGACCTTCGAGAGTTCACGTCGAAAGAGAGTCACCGTTATGCGCACTGGGCTTGTTCGGTTCGGTCGAATCCCCTCGGCCGGCACACGGGCCGGACGAGCGGCAGCAGCACTGGCCGTCACATCCGCGCTGATGATCCCCTTTGCGACCACGACGGTGGCGGCCGCAGCTCCGATTGCGCTGACAGCTCCGATCGCCCAGGCCGGACCCGCCTACACCCAGACGTCCGGTGCCACCGTGACGTCGGTGGACTGGCTTTCCGATCGTCGCGTCGCGCTGTGGATCCAGTCGCCGTCGATGGGTACGCCCATCCAGGTTCAGCTGCTGCTCGCTCGTGACTGGAACATCAACCCGCAGGCGACGTTCCCGCAGGTTTACATGCTCGACGGCCTACGCGCGACCGATCAGGAGAACGGCTGGACGGCCGAGACCGACGCCGAGTCGTACTTCGCCGACAAGAACGTCAACGTGGTCCTCCCCATCGGCGGCCAGTCCAGCTTCTACTCCGACTGGGTCGATCAGGACAACGGCAAGAACTACCAGTGGGAGACGTTCCTGACCAAGGAGCTCCCGCCGATCCTGGCCAAGGACTGGCGCAGCACCGACACCCGCGGCGTCGTGGGACTGTCGATGGGAGGCACGTCGGCGATGTTCCTCGCAGCGCGCAACCCCGGTTTCTTCAAGTTCGCCGGCTCGCTGTCGGGAATCCTGACCACCACTTCGCTCGGAATGCCGCAGGCCATCCAGTACGCGATGACCGATGCCGGCGGCTACGACTCCAAGGCCATGTGGGGCGCACCGTCCAATTCCCTATGGGCGCAGCATGATCCGTACCTGCTGGCCGACAAGCTGAAGGGCGTCAGCCTCTACATCTCCAGTGGCAACGGCTCCACCGGACCGTACGATCAGCCGTCGCCCATCCCGGGTGTGAGCACCAACTATGCAGGCATGGGCCTCGAGATCCTGTCGCGATTGACCTCGCAGACGTTCGCCACCAAGCTCAATCAGCTCGGTATCCCGGCCCAGGTCAACTACCGTCCTTCGGGCACGCATTCGTGGCCGTACTGGCAGTTCGAGCTGCACCAGTTGTGGCCGCAGCTCGCCACCGCACTCGGCGTCGAGGTGGACAAGCCAGCGTGCAGCGCTGCCGGACTGATCGGCAACGCCAGCGGAGCCAACTCGTGGCTCGGCCCGTGCCTGACCGAGGAATACAACGTCGCAGGCGGGCGCGCGCAGGACTTCACGTTCGGTCGAGTCTTCTTCACCCCTGACACCGGCGCGCAGGTGGTTGCCGGAGCAATCGGTGGCATCTACCAGGGCAACAAGGGCCCCGAGGGTGCGCTCGGTTTCCCGAAGACCGGCGAGATCGGTACCCCGGACGGTCGCGGACGGTTCAACGCTTTCCAGAACGGCATGATCTACTTCACGCCGCAGACCGGTGCTCACGTCGTCAAGGGGCCTGTGCTCGACGAGTGGGCAGCGCAGGGCTACGAGGGCGGGCCCCTGGGCTACCCGGTGCTGGACGAGGTCGTGACTCCGAACAAGCCCGGCTCGGTTCAGGGATTCGAGATCGGTGCCATCTACACCTCGGCCGATGCAGGAGTGCATTCGGTGCAGGGCATGATTCTCGGCAAGTACGGTGAATTGGGTTGGGAGAGTGGGCCTCTCGGGTTCCCCAAGTCCAACGAGATCGGCCCGATCCGGGACGGCGGACGCTTCAACCAGTTCGAGACCGGCAACATCTACTGGAGCCCACTCAGCGGTGCCTGGTCCACCCCGTACGGTCCGATCTTCGACGCCTGGGGATCGGTCGGTTACGAGGGTGGCCGCCTCGGCTACCCCACCAGCGACCAGTTCGACATCGACGGTGGCGGTAAGCAGCAGAACTTCCAGTTCGGCATCATCACTGTCAAGGACGGCGTGGCGACGATCGCACCGTGACCCGCGGAGTGCTTCGGAGTCGGTCACGGCTTCAGAGTTCTCTCAGAGCGTGGCTGTACGCTCGCCTGCGACCCGACGACCGAAGGATTTTCGATCGATGACGCGTAACTCTCTGGCCAGAACTCTGTCCCTCGGCGTCTTCGCCGTGGCCGCGAGCTCGATGCTGGTGGCCTGCGGAAGTGACGACTCGACGGCCACCGGGGCCCCGACGAGCACGACCACAGTGGCTGCGACGACAACCGAGGCGAGTTCGACGACGTCGGCGGCGGAGAGCACCACGCTCGCCCCGACCACGAGCCCGGGTGAGGCGGCCACTGCGCCGCCGGAGCAGCCGCAACCCGTCCCCGACGACTTCCCGGGTCCGACCGAGAGTCAGATCGACGACCGCGGTCAGAGCTTCCTCGAGGAGCTGAAGAAGCAGGGCATCACGCCGGCAGGAAACGGTGACATCGCGGTCTCGACGGCCAATTACATCTGCGCCGCGCAGGCTCAGGGTGTGGCGGCGGACGAGATCTCGACCTACGTCACCGCGAACGTCGGCGTCGAAGCCAGCGCAGCCGGGACCCAGATGAACGAGACACAGGCTCAGCAGGCTGCCCAGACCTACATCACCGCCGCGCAGGCAACGTACTGCAGGCCATAGATCCACGCTGATGGAGATGCACGCCGATGGCCAAGCGTAAGCGCAGGATCCTTCCGGTGATCGCCGTTGCGGTGATCGTCGGATTGATCATCGTTGCCCTCTGGTACCTACTGGCAGGACGGTTGCCGAAGGGCCCGGATACTCCGGTGCCGCCGCCGGGACCGGAAGAGCCGACGTCACAGCCGGCGGACTGCCCCGATGTACAGGTCATCGCCATTCCCGGTACCTGGGAGTCGTCGTCCACCGACGATCCGTACAACCCGACGGCCAACCCGGTGTCGCTCATGCTCAACGTCACCCGTCCGTTGCAGGAGCAGTTCCCCGGATCGCGCGCCGACGTCTACACCGTGCCGTACGTGGCTCAGTTCTCGAATCCCATCGCTCTGCCGCCGGACGGTCAGCAGTCCTACAACAACAGCCGCACCGAGGGTAAAGCTGTGGCCGTGCAGAAGATGACCGAGGTGAGCGCGCGGTGCCCGCTCACCAACTTCGTGCTGACGGGCTTCTCCCAGGGTGCGGTCATCTCCGGCGATATCGCGTCCGACATCGGCGCGGGCAATGGGCCCATCTCCGCCGATCGCGTACTCGGGGTGACCCTCATCGCCGACGGTCGACGCGACGGAGTCTCGGGTACCGACATCCCCGCACCGCTCGACGGCGTCGGTGCCGAGGTGGCACTCGGGGGACTCGACCTGCCCGGCATCACCATGACGGGGCGTCGGGACGGCGGGTTCGGTGCACTCGACGACCGCACCAACCAGATCTGCGCACCCGGGGACCTGATCTGTGCCTCGCCGTCGGATGGCTTGTCGCTGGGCAACATTCCGCAGAGCATCCAAATTCTGATCGGTGCGGCCGGCAATCCCGTGCACGCGTCCTACAACAGTTTTGTCGTCGACGGTTCCGGCACGACGGCTACGCAGTGGACGGCGGCGTGGGCTGCCGGACTGATCGAGAATGCTCCGACACCCGCGCATTCGTGAGTATGTGCCGTTCATAACGGACACATCACAATGCGGCGTGTCGCGAACTATTGCCGCGCACAAACCTGAGCCCGGCAACCCCCAGCCGGTGTGTTCCATTCCGGCGAGCGGCTAGAGTGACGCCTTGGACCTGCGCAGATCGGCCCCGGCCGGCTGCGTTCAGCGCCCTACCGACCAGCTACTTTCAGACCGCTTCACGCTCGAAGACCCCCGAGGAGAGCATTAGATGAGTTCCGCCGAGGCCGCGACCGCCGGGCCGCGCAAATTCCGATTCGCTGCAGGCGGAGAGGGAAACGCCGAGGAGGGCGGGGCTCGGAAATTCATCAAGCTGGCGCAACAGGCCGAGGAATTGGGTTACGACAGCTTCATGATTCCCGATCATCTGGGTAATCAGGTCGGTCCCATCGCAGCCCTCGGCGCACTTGCCGTCGCCACCGACAAGATCCGGCTCGGCACGGCAGTGTTGGCGAACGGCTTTCGGCATCCCGCCGTGCTGGCCAAGGATGCGGCGACCATCGATGTGCTGTCGGGTGGTCGCCTCGAACTCGGTCTCGGTGCGGGCTGGATGCGCGAGGAGTACGACAAGGCCGGCATCACGTACGACCGTCCTGGAGTGCGAATCGAGAAGCTCGAGGAGACCCTGGAAATTCTCGACGTGCTCTTGCGCGGTCAGGAATGCAATTTCGAGGGCAAGCACTACACGATCTCCGGACTGAAGGGCAGCCCGCGGCCGCGCCAGGGGCCGCGTCCGCCGATCTGCATCGGCGGCGGCGGACCGAAGATGCTCGCTTTGGCGGCCAAGCATGCCGACATCATCTCCGTGGTGCCGAGCACCTCGAAAGAAGGCAAGCTGCTGCTGTCCGGCATGACCATCGAGAAGACCCTCGAACGCGTCGAGCTGATTCGCGCCGCAGCCGGAGACCGGTTCGACGACATCGAACTGAACTGGGCGATCACCACCATCGTCGTGACCGACGATCGAGAGCAGATGGCAGAGATGGCGCTGGCCGCCCTCGACAACGGCTACCCGCCGAACGTGGACGTCGACGTCAAGCTGACCGTGGAGGACATCCTGTCGTCCCCGTACCTCGCATTCGGTACGTACGAAGAGATCGCCGATCAGATCCGTAACGTTCGCGCGCGGACGACGATGTCCTATGTCGGGGTTTTCCCTACTCAAATGGAAGCATTCGCGCCGGTTGTCGACTTGCTGAAAGGCGAGTGACGAAGGCACGTGTCGGTACCATGTAGCTGGCCTCGAAGCCAGGTGCCAAACCGACACCGGTAGAGCTACTAGTCAGTAACATACAAAGCTGTTCGATGTCCGTGCTTGTGCAGTCCGGCGTGCGGGTTCAGTCCACGCAGGCCGGACGGCAGCGGATTCGTGTCGGAGGAGATTGAAGTAATGAGCCATAATTTCGATGATTTCATCGATGAGAACGGCCACATCACCATCGGTGAAGGGCAGACACTCGTCCGCCACGTCGAGGTGAACGTTCAAGAGAATTCCGACACGCTGGCGTACCGCTTCGTCGACTACTCCCGCGAGCGTGACGGCGAGGCGCACGAGCTGACCTGGGCCGAGTTCGGAATCCGACTCAAGGCGGTTGCGGCCCGTCTGCAGCAGGTCACCCAGCCCGGCGATCGAGTCGCAATTCTGGCTCCGCAGGGTCTCGAGTACGTCGTCGCGTTCTTCGGCGCAATCTACGCGGGAACCATCGCGGTGCCGCTGTTCGATCCCGACGAGCCCGGACACACCGACCGCCTGCATGCCGTCCTCGGTGACTGCAAGCCCAGCGCCATCCTCACCGCAGGCAACTCGGCCGCCGGTGTGCGTGCCTTCTTCCGTGCGCTGCCCGCCGCGGAGCGCCCCCGCATCATCGCCGTGGACGCCGTCCCGGACAGTGTGGGCGAGACGTGGGTCGAGCCGACGGCGACGCTCGACGACATCGCCTACCTGCAGTACACATCCGGCTCGACGCGAACCCCGGCCGGCGTGGAGATCACCCACCGCGCAGTGGGCGTCAACGCGCTGCAGATGGTCGACAGCATGGAGATCAACCACGATTCCCGCGGCGTCACCTGGCTGCCGATGTTCCACGACATGGGTCTGCTCACCGTCATCCTCCCGGCGCTCGGTGGCAAATACATCACCATCATGAGCCCGCGCGCGTTCGTGCAGCGGCCGTGGCGCTGGATCAAGGAACTCGCTGCGGTCTCCGACGGCGCAGGCACGTTCGCTGCGGCACCGAACTTCGCGTTCGAGCACGCCGCCCAGCGAGGGCTGCCGAAGAACGGCGAGAGCCTGGATCTGTCGAACGTCATCGGCCTGATCAACGGCAGCGAGCCCGTCACGACGTCGTCGATGAAGAAGTTCAACGATGCTTTCGGCCCCTACGGTCTGCCGAAGTCCGCCATCAAGCCGTCCTACGGCATGGCCGAGGCCACGTTGTTCGTCTCCACCAGCAAGCACTCCGACGAGGCGAAGGTGGTCTACGTCGACCGCGTCGAGCTCAATGCAGGCAACTTCGTGGTCGTCGCCCCCGATGCACCCGGTGCCATCCCGCAGGTGTCCACCGGAACGGTCGCCCGCAGCCAGTGGGCAGCCATCGTCGATTCCGAGACCGCCACCGAGGTTGCCGACGAGCACGTCGGCGAGATCTGGTTGCACGGCGAGAACATCGGCCAGGGCTACTGGGGCCGCGAGACCGAGACCACCGAGACCTTCCACAACAAGCTCGTGCACCGCAACGCCGAGGGCTCGCACGCAGACGGTGCCCCCGAGGGCGGCAACTGGATGCGCACCGGCGACTTCGGTGTTTATCACGACGGCGAGCTCTACATCACCGGTCGCGTCAAGGACCTGGTCATCGTCGACGGCCGCAATCACTACCCGCAGGACCTCGAATTCTCGGCTCAGGAAGCCAGCAAGGCGCTCCGGCCCGGCTTCGTCGCGGCGTTCGCCGTCCCGCTCAATCAGCTCCCCGACATCGTGTTCGAGTTCAGTGGTGCCGCCCTGACGAAGGATTCGGACGACAGCTCCGAACAGCTCGTCATCGTCGCCGAGCGCGCTCCGGGCTCCGGCAAGGCGGACCCGCAGCCGATCGCCGACGAGGTGCGCACCGCGGTCTCCGCGCGGCACGGCGTCACGGTGCGCGACGTCCTGCTCGTGCCCGCCGGTTCCATTCCGCGTACCTCCAGCGGCAAGATCGCCCGGCGGGCCTGCAAGGCCGCCTACATCGAGGGCACTCTCCGCGGCGGCTACCAGCAGACGGCATTCCCGGACGCCGAACTGCCCGACTGATCTCTGGGCCTCCCGTTCCTTCGATACATAGCTTGGTGAGTAATGGCTGAACAAGAGACAGACAAGATCCAGAGTGCGGACGGGACGGACTTCACGGTCGCGCAACTGCGGGATTGGCTACGCAACTGGGTTGCGGACGCGACCGGGCAACCCGCGTCGGCCATCTCGGACGACCGTCCGATGGAGGAGTTCGGTCTGTCCTCTCGCGATGCCGTCGCACTGAGCGGCGAGATCGAGGAGTTGGTGGGGGTCACGTTGACCGCCACCGTCGTCTACCAGCACCCCACCATCGCCTCGCTGGCCAAGATCATCATCGAGGGCGAGCCCGACGAGCCCGTCGGCACCGTCGACGATGCGTTCTACACCGGTGGCGGACAGTCGGGAGACGCCCACGACGTCGCGATCGTCGGCCTGTCGTCTCGCTTCCCCGGCACCGGGCACACTCCCGAGGAGATGTGGTCGCTACTCATCGAGGGCCGCGACGGCATCACCGATCTGCCCGACGGCCGCTGGCAGGAATTCACCTCCGATCCCGTCATCGCCGCAGCCGTGGCCGCGACGGTGACCAAGGGCGGTTACCTCGACGACGTCAAGACCTTCGACGCCGAGTTCTTCGCGATGTCGCCCAACGAGGTCGTCAACGTCGATCCGCAGCAGCGGCTCGCGCTGGAACTGACGTGGGAAGCGCTCGAGCACGCACACATTCCGGCCAGCTCGATCAAGGGCCGTCAGGTGGGTGTGTTCATCGGCAGCTCTTCCAACGACTACCAGCTGATCGCCGTCAGTGACCCGGCCGTGCACCCGTACGCACTCACCGGCACGTCCACCGCCATCGTGGCCAACCGGGTGTCGTACTTCTACGACTTCCGCGGGCCGTCGATCGCCGTCGACACCGCCTGCTCGTCCTCGCTGGTCGCCGTGCACCAGGCGGTGCGCAGTCTGCGTACCGGCGAATCCGATCTGGCCGTTGCCGGTGGCGTCAACATGCTGCTCGCACCGCCGATCACCGTCGGATTCGGCCAGACCGGTGTGCTGGCACCCGACGGCAAGATCAAGGCGTTCTCCTCCGACGCCAACGGCATGATCCGCTCCGAAGGTGGCGGACTCGTCGTGCTCAAGCGACTCGAAGACGCCGAACGCGACGGTGATCAGGTTCTCGCCGTCATCGCCGGATCTGCGATCAACCAGGACGGCCGCTCGAACGGTCTGCTGGCACCGAACCCGGATGCGCAGGCCGACGCACTGCGCTTCGCATACCGCGACGCCGGCATCAACCCGTCGGGCGTGGATTACATCGAAGCGCACGGCACCGGAACCATTCTGGGCGATCCCATCGAGGCCGATGCCCTCGGTCGCGTCGTGGGCCGAGGCCGCGACGCCGACAAGCCGGCCCTGCTGGGATCGGCGAAGACGAACTTCGGACACCTCGAATCTGCCGCAGGCGCAGCAGGATTGATCAAGGTCGTCCTCGCGATGCAGGCGAACAAGCTGCCCGCGTCGCTGAACTACGTGGGCCCCAACCCGTACATCGACTTCGACAAGGCCCACCTCAAGGTCATCCCGGAGGCCACCGACTGGCCGCGGTACACCGGCAAGGCCGTCGCAGGCGTCTCCGGTTTCGGCTTCGGCGGCACCAACGCGCACGTCGTCGTGCGCGAGTACGTACCCGGTGAGACCGATGGCGCGTTCGATCCTACTGCCGTGGACCCGGAGGCCGCTCTCGTCGAGGGCCTCACCGATGTGGCCGGTGAGGAATTGCCGATCGTTGCCGATCCCGAGCCTGTTGTGTCGGAGCCCATCGTGTCCGCGGTCGAGACGACCGATCCCGTAGCCGAGGCCGAGACCATCCTCGCCGAGACCGTTGTGTCCGATACCACTGTGTCCGATACTGAAGTCGGCCCGGAGACAGTCATTCTCGCCGTGTCTGCCGCTCTGCCGTCGCGCCGCAAGCGGGCCGCATCGGAGCTGGCCGACTGGCTCGAGACCGAAGAGGGCAGCACGACGCCTCTCGTCGACGTGGGCCGCACGCTGGCACGCCGTAACCACGGGCGTTCGCGCGCAGTGGTTCTCGCATCCACCACGGCCGAGGCGATCGCCGGATTGCGCGCCATCGCAGCAGGCAAGCCGGGCCCGGGAGTGTTCTCCGCGGATTCACCCGCGTCCAACGGTGCAGTGTGGGTGTTCTCCGGCTTCGGCTCGCAACACCGCAAGATGGCATCGCGGCTGTACCGAACCAACGCCGTGTTCGCCGCCGAGGTGGACAAGGTGGACGAGCTTCTCGTCGACGAAGCCGGCTACTCCATCCGCGAGATCATCCTCGACGACTCGCAGACCTACGAGTTCGAGAACTCCCAGGTCGCGATCTTCGTCATCCAGATCGCCTTGGCCGCAACGCTTCGCGCGCACGGTGCCGAACCGTCCGCCGTCATCGGACACTCGATGGGTGAGGTCGCAGCAGCCTACGTCGCCGGAGGCCTCAACCTCGAAGACGCCGTCCGCATCATCTACGCGCGCTCACGGCTGTTGGCCGAGGGTCAGGACGGCCTCGGAGCCGCCTCGCAGGGTGCCATGGCGCTGGTGGAGTACACCCCCGACGAGGTCAAGACCCTCACCGACCAGTTCCCGCATGTAGAGCCCTGCGTCTACGCCGCACCGACACACACCACGGTCGGCGGACCGCGCGCCGAGGTCGAGGCTCTCGTCGAGATGGCCGAAGCCGCAGGCAAAATGGCCCGCCTGCTCGACGTCAAGGGAGCCGGCCACACCGCGGCAGTCGATGTCCTGCTCGGCGAGCTGGCCGCCGAACTGGCCGGAATCGAACCGGGCAAGCTCACTGCCGGGGTCTACTCGTCGGTCGATCGTGAGGCGCACTATCGCGTCGGACATGCGGCGATTCATGGCGTCGACTACTGGACCAAGGGAATGCGGCATCCGGTCTGGTTCACCCAGGCCGTCAATGTTGCTGTGGGAGATGGGCATACAACGTTCATCGAGCTAGCGCCCAACCCGGTGGCGTTGATGTCCGTGGCCGCGACCGCATGGGCTGCGGGCGTCGCGGACTCGACCCTGATCCCGACTCTCAAGCGCAAAGAAGACGAGGCCGAGACGTTCCTGGCCGCGCTGGCGCAGCTGTACGTCCATGGACATGCGCTCGAGTTGGCAACGCTGTTCGAGTCCGGCCCGTACGCCGCCATCCCGCGAACTGCATACCTGCGCAAGGAGTTCTGGCTCAACTCGCAGGTCAGCTCGAGTGGCAACACGCGGGTGCCCGGTGCCCGCGTCGCACTGCCCGACGGCCGCCACGTCTGGGAAGTGCAGGCCTCGGCCGTCGCCGGATTCGATGCGCTCGTCACCGCTGCGGCTTCACAGGTGTTTTCCGATGTTGCCCTGGGTGTTTCGGTGTCCCATGCCGCTGTGCCGAAGGTGGGCACGGTCGTCACCACGCTGACCTCGCATCTCGGTGGCGCGTCGGTCCAGGTGCACGCTCACGAGGGGTCGGCCTTCACATTGCTGCACGAGGCCGTCGTCACCTCGGGAGATGTGCGTCCGGAACCTGTTGTTGCCGTGGAGGAGCGATCCTCGTCCCCGATGGAGGAGCTGCCGGAGGTCGTCGAGACGTTCGGCGATCGCTGGGATCCGAACGGCAATCAGAAGCTCGAAGATCGTCTGGCCATCATCGTCGCCGAGTCCATGGGCTACGCACCCGAGGACCTGCCGCCCGAGGTGCCGCTGATCGAACTGGGGCTGGATTCGCTCAGCGCGGTTCGCATCAAGAACCGCGTGGAATACGAATTCGACATTCCCACAGTGCAATTGCAGGCCGTGCGCGACGCGAACCTGCGCGAGGTGGAGAAGTACCTGCGCTACGCGATCGAGAACCGCGACGAGGTGCAGGCGCTGGCCGACAAGCAGGCAGCAGAGAAGGCGGCCGAACAGGCGGCAGAGCAGGCGGCTGTTGCGCCGGTGTCGGCCGAGCCTGCTCCCGTGGCCGCGGATGTTGCTCCCGTCGAGAAGCCTGCGCCGGCTGTTGCTGCCGCAGCGCAGACCGACCTCGGTGGCAAGGAAGCGTTCGCCGAAGCCGCTGGTTCGGACGTACCGCCGCGCGACAACGCCGAGCGGATGACATTCGCAACCTGGGCAGTGGTGACGAAGGAATCGGCCAAGGGAATCTTCAACACCCTGCCGATTCTCGACGACGAGACAGCCGAGAAGTTGGCTGCCCGACTGACCGAGCGCGCAGGCGGCGAGATCACCTTCGACGACGTCCTCGATTCGGAAACCATCGAGCAGCTCGCAGACAAGGTTCGCCCGCACCTCGAGGACGGCGAGATCGACGGTGTCGTGCGCAATCTCCGGGCTCGCCCCGAAGGCTCCACCGCCACACCGGTGTTCGCATTCCACTCGGCGGGTAGCTCCACGGTCGCGTACGAGCCGTTGCTGCGGAAGTTGCCGGCCGGCACGCCGATGTACGGCCTCGAGCGCGTCGAGGGTCCCATTGCCGTACGCGCCGCGGAGTACGTGCCGCTGATCAAGGCCATCCAGCCCGAGGGCCCGTACGTGTTCGTCGGTTGGTCGCTCGGCGGCATTCTCGCCTACGAGGTCGCGCGTCAGATGGAGGAGGAGGGTATCGAGGTCGCCTACGTGGGCCTGCTCGATACCGTCATGCCCGGCACCGCGATCCCGGACACCAAGGACGAGGTCCGCAAGCGCTGGGAGCGGTACGCAGCGTTCGCCAAGAAGACGTACAACGTCGACTACCCGATTCCCTACGACAAGTTGGTGGACTCCGACGACGAGGGTCAGATTCGGATCATCACCGACCTGGTCAAGCTCAGTGGCGCAAAGATTCCCGGCGGAATCATCGAGCACCAGCGCACGTCGTGGCTCGACAATCGAGCGATCCAGACGGCCGAGCTCAAGCAGTACGGCGGGCACGTGACGCTGTACATGGCCGACAAGTACCACGACGATGCGATCGCGCTCGAGCCTGCGTACGCCACCCGCGAAGAGCACGGTGGTTGGGGACCGGTGGTGAAGGACCTGGAGATCGTCTACGTCGGAGGCGATCACCTCGCGGTCGTCGACGAGCCGTACATTGGAAAAATTGCGGCCCATTTGTCGAAGACGCTCGAGAACATCGAGTCTGCAAGAACCGGAGCGTAGATCTTGAGTGGCACCACTGCGGAGAAGCTGGCCGAACTACGGGCGAGGCTCGAACTGGCCAAGGAACCGGCCGGCGAGATCGGGATAGCGAAGCGCGCGAAGAAGGGCATCCCCAGTGCCCGCGACCGCGTCAACTCGTTGCTCGATCCCGGCAGCTTCGTCGAGATCGGCGCATTGGTGAAGGCCCCCAACGATCCCGGTGCTCTCTACAGCGATGGCGTCGTCACCGGCCACGGAACCGTCGACGGCCGTCCGATCGCCGTGTTCTCGCACGACCAGACCGTGTTCGGCGGCACCGTCGGCGAGATGTTCGGCCGCAAGGTCGCCGGCATCATGGACTTCGCAATCAAGATGGGCTGCCCGGTCGTCGGCATCAACGACTCCGGTGGAGCTCGCGTGCAGGACGCCGTCACCTCCCTCGCGTGGTACGCCGAACTGGGTCGACGCCACGAAGCGCTGTCCGGTCTGTGCCCGCAGATCTCGTTGATCCTCGGTAAGTGCGCCGGTGGTGCGGTGTACGCGCCGATCAACACCGACATCGTCGTCGCCACCGAAGAGGCGTACATGTTCGTCACCGGACCGGACATCATCAAGTCCGTGACCGGCGAGGACGTCAGCCTCGACGACCTCGGTAGTGCCCGCGTCCAGGCCATCAACGGCAACGTGCACCACGTGGCTGCGGACGAGAAGGCCGCGCTCGACTGGATCCGTAACTACCTGAGCTACATGCCGTCGAGCTGCCAGGAAGAGTCGCCGGTGATCAATCCGGGACTCGAGCCGGAGATCACCGAATCCGATCGCAAGCTCGACTCGTTCATGCCCGACGCAGACAACGCCGGTTACGACATGCGCGACATCATCATGCGAATCTTCGACGACGGTGAATTCCACGAACTCTCGGGTCAAACTGCACCGAACGTGATCACCGGCTTCGCTCGCGTCGACGGTCGGCCGGTGGGAATCGTCGGCAATCAGCCGATGCACCTGTCCGGAGCGCTCGACGCCAAGGCAGCGGACAAAGCTGCCCGGTTCATTCGCCTCAGCGACGCTTACAACATTCCGATCATCTTCCTGGTCGACACACCCGGATTCCTACCCGGCGTCGATCAGGAGACGCTCGGCGTAATCCATCGCGGCGGTCGTTTCATTTTCTCCTTCGTCGAAGCCACGGTGCCGAAACTGACTGTGGTGATTCGTAAGTCGTACGGCGGTGGCTACGCGGTGATGGGCTCGAAGCAGCTCGGATCCGACATCAACCTCGCCTGGCCGACCGCCCGCATCGCCGTCATGGGTGCCGAGGGTGCCATCAACATCATGAGTCGCAAGCAACTCGCCGAGGCGGGCGAAAACGCACCGGCCCTGCGCAAGCAGCTGATCAACTTCTACAACGAGCATGTCGCAACCCCGTGGATTGCGGCCGAGCGCGGGTACATCGACGCCGTCATCGAGCCGTCGAGCACGCGCCTCGAGATTCGCAAGGCCCTGCACATTCTCCGAGACAAAGAAGTGCAGAAGAGTCCGCGGAAGCACTCGTTGCTCCCGATCTAGTCTGCCCCGGTCTCGGTCCGGTCGCTGCGCTCCCTTTGGCGTCAATGGACCACTGCACCGGTCAGACGTATGCAGTGGTTCATTCACGCAACCGCTGGGGCGGTGTCAATGAACCACTGCACCGGTCAGACGTGTCCGATGGTCATTCACCCGGTCGATTCGCGCGGAACCATCACCACATCCGGTCGAGGTCTGGCGAGAGCGTGTTGGTAATTCATCCGTAAGTCGTCGAGCACCTGTGTCGGCCGATCGCGGATGTCTTGAGGTGAATGGGAAACCACGATGAGTCCGTGGGCCTGCATTCGGTTGCGTCGGGCTTGTGTCCGCTGGTAGTCGGCCGGTGACAGATGGTGGGTCACGGAATCTACTTCACGTGCCAGTGCCACGGAGTCGATCCACCCGTCGGTGTTGGCGATGAACTCTCCGCTTCGGGCGTAGATGTCGCAGTTGTGCGTCATCGCAGGCAGCCCGCTGGTTCGGTACAGACGCTGGTCTTCGAGTTCCGCCACCGAGTGCGCGTTGTCCCGTAACTCGCGGAGTACTCGGCGGGTGAGCGCGCTGTAGCGACGCGGGCCTTCGGCCAGTTCGATGGCAACCTGATCGATGGTCACGCCGCCCCGCTGGAACACCTCGGTCAACAGGGCGACGCACCGTGCCTCGGATTTCGCTGCCCGTGTGGCGTCGACCAGTGAACGCACCAGAGGAGCAACTCGGATGCTGCCCTTGGTGATCGGCTTGGGAAGCCGCCACGTCCGCTCTGCTCGGACAAAAGACACCGATGCCCGACGCATCTCCGCGGGTAGCAGTAGATGAACCTCTCCGGCGGATCCGTTGGTGCCGTATCCGAACGAATCGAGTCCGACGCATCCGGTGATCATGCTGTTCGGTCCGCCGTATGCGAGCGCCGCGGCTGACCGCTCGAGCGTCGACGGATGGCCGTTTCGCAGCAGTACGACACCCGGCAGCAACCGCTGCCACGGACCGCCGGCTGCGCACCTGCCATCGATCGCTGCGTCACTCACGCCCGCCTCGCGAAGCTGCCGGCGCGTCACGACGCCGGTCGAGCTCAGGTCGAACAATGAATCTGCGTTCCATAATCGTCTCTTCATGTCCGAAGAGTGGAATTCGGCACCGACACGTTCGTCGCGTTGTGGCGCTGTCGCAGGTTGTGTGTGGATGAACGACCACTCTGTGGATGAATCGGCTGTTGCCAGTCTCGAGGCGGACGACGCTGTCGGACTCGGATGCTGAGGCCGGCCGACGGAGTCCGCGGGCGTGGCCCCCGGAAAGGTGAATGAACCATCTACGCGCTCAGACGTATGCAAGGGTCCATTGACCCACTCCAAGCTGAAGCGTGGATGGACCCTTGCACGGTCGAGACGTGTGCAAGGGTCCATTGACGCGGAGCGGGGGGCGGGCGGTCAGTCCTCGAACACTCGCAGTTCGCCGTCCTTGTACCAACCCGAACGCGTGGCTTCCCCGGTGTCGAGGTCGGCGGGCACAGCGTTGGGGTAGTACTGCTCGTAGCGCTCCAACGATCCCCAGTCCCTGGCCCAGTCGTTCTTCAGATAGGTGGGGACGGTGACGGGCTTGGCGAGCAGTTCGGACCAGCCCAGTGGGCCGCCGTTCTCGCCGGATTGCCAGGTGTCGGTGGAGCTGACGGCCAGTGGGCGGTCGGGGAGGATGCGGTATCCGGGCACTTCGGCGACGCCGTAGCGGTGGTCGAAGGGTCGTTGGCACGGGAATTGCAGCCCGACGGCCCAGTCGAGCAGAACGGGCTGCTCACTGCCGATCATGGTGTTCAGGTTGTCCATCACCGGTACTCGCGGCGGGGTGAACGCGAGCCACTGGTCGCCGGTGAGGTTGGGGTCGTTGGCGACGATACGGACGGCGTCGGCATCGGGTGCGATGTCTGCCAACGGGATTCGGAGGTTGCGCCACGACGGTGCAGGTCCGATGTCGCGGGGCAGGTAGGTGCCTTGTGCCTGGACGGTTCCGTCGGGCTGACGCTTGCCGTATTCGAGCAGCAGTGACTGTCCGTAGGTCAGGGCTCCGGTGTCGTCGTACGACCAGATGCGGCCGGCTGCGGAGAAGACGACGAGGGGAGCGTCGTCGCTGCGAGCGGGCAGTTGGTACCAGCTCGACGTCGCCTCCGCGGGTTCCTGGATGCCTTCCTGGTACGAGCCGAGTACCGGGGTGGTGGCAGGGTCGAGACCGAAGGGCAGAGCTGCGTTCGAGCCGTTGACGCCTACGGCTCCGGTGCCACCTGCGGTGCCGGAACTTTGGCCTTCCTCGAATGCGGGGCCGACGGCCTGTTGGTCGGTGTTGCCTTGTCCTGGTTTGACTTCCACGGCATCGGCACTGAGGTCACTGGGAATGCCGTTGGCGGTGAAGTTGCGCAGGGTGGAGCTCGATCCGCCGAGCGGGCCTGCGGTGGCATCGAACTCGCCCGGCAAGGGGCTGAGTATGCCGGCGTTGGGGTTGGACTCCACGAGAACATCGTTGGCGAGTCCGCACGAATTGCCCAGTATCGATTGCACATTCGAGCGTGCGAGCGAATAGGCGGGGTACTGCGAGACGGCGCCCTTGACGAGCGAGAGCACCTCGAACAGCACCATGATCCCGGCGATGACGGTCAACGGTGCGGCAGCGAACTTTCGGATGCGTTGACCACGAGCCGACGTCGGCTTCGGTTGTGGCGGTGCGTATCCCTCGCGCAGGTACTGGAACGCCGCGATCGCAAGAACCAGGCCGAAGAGGATCAGGAACAGCGTGCCCGATTCGTTGCCACCGAGCGACACCGTCTTGTCGAACCACGGCACGCCGTAGCTCGAGACGTACCAGTAGCCGTTGATGCCCGAGAACGACAGTGCGAGAACGAACATCAGCCCGGCCGCGAACAACGAGCGGTTGCGCCGCGAACGCAGCGCGCTCGCCGAGACGGCCACGGCTGTCAATGCAGCGAGCCCACCGGCGATTCCGGCGTAGGAACCGAAGTGGTGAGTCCACTTGGTGGGGTTGAACATCATGAAGAAGATGGTGCCGAGCACGACGCCGAGCAGACGCCAGGCCGGCCCGTTGGCAATGCCGGGGATGCGACGACGACGCAGCAGTACGAACAGCGTCGTGAACAGGCACAGGATCATTGCCAGGAACGCGAAGCGGCGCGCGACGGAGCCGTCCACGGTCTGGACGAAGAGGTAGTAGTACCGCAGGAAGTCCTGGTACCAGGCCTCGTTGGGGCCGATGATGGTCCGCACTCGGGTGGACTCGATGACTGTTGCGTACGTCTGGTCGGCGAAGACCACAACGAGGACGAGCACACCGGCCGCGGCCAACGGTGCCAGCAGGGCGAGGGTGCCGACCTGGCGGTGACGCCTGACGACGATCCGCGCGATGGGCCGTGCACCCGCGAGAAGTGCTGCCACACACATCAATCCGGTGGGAGCCGCGGCGAGGGTGAAGGCTCCGATGAGACATGCTGCGGCGGCAGGAAGTAGTCGGCCGGTGGCGATCGATCGCTCCACCGAGCACCAGGTGAGCAGTGCGCCGAGGGCGACGATCGGTTCGGGGCGCAGTCCGTTGTTGTACGGGAGCCAGAAGGCGAGGAACACCAGTCCGCCGGTCCACAGCGCGACGTTGGACTTGCGTACCGCGCGTCCGAGACGCGGAACTACCTCGCGGCTGATCACCATCCAGCACAGGACTCCGGCGATGAGGGCGGGCAGGCGCATCCACGGGCTGGCGGTCGAGATCTTGGCGAAGACGGCGAGCACGTCGTAGTACCAGCCGAACGGTGCTTCGGGTACCCCGAACCAGCGGAAGTAGTTGGCCATGTAGCCGGAGTGATCTGCGGCCCGGGCCATCGTGAGCAGGTAGCCGTCGTCGGAGGTGTTGGCACCGACGAAATGCCACCCCACCAGAACGCCGAGGACGGTGACGTCGACGCCGGTGAACTTCCACCAGTGGGAGGGAAAGAAGCGGCGGTGCGCGCGGCGGTCGGTGCCGTCGAGTCGTCCGAGTGCGCCTATGGCCAACAAAGTGCACGCGATCGCCAGGATCATGATCAACAACTTGAGCACCGTCGGTGACGACGAGAAGCGGGAGTCGACGTCGACGGTGACAGACATGTCTGCGGGTGCCGCGCCGCTGAGATCACTGAAGATGCCGACGACCTGGGGCCGCAGATCGCCGTCGAGCCGGCCTTGCCGGGGCTGGCCGTCGTCGTCGGTCAGGCCGGTGAAGGCCGCCGATGTGTACTGGTCGTTCGAGGTGATTTCGATGGCCGCGCAGCGAGTGCTCTCGACGTCGGCGCGAGGTGCCGTCGCGACCACGACATTGCGATCGAGGACGTCGACGTTCGATTCACCGACGCGGACGAACAAACTGTTCAGCGCCGCGCCCTCGCCCTGTGGGGGTGCCGTCGCCAGTAGCAGCCCGCCCGACGCGGGGAGTGCGGCGACAGCAGAGCACGGCAAGGTCGCAGTGAGGCTTACGGGTGCCTGGGACACCAGTGGGGCGTCCACGTCTTGCAGGAGCCCGTTCTGCGGCCACGAAATGGTGGCGGTGGTCTGCGTGACAGGCGCGAACGGAGTGATCAGTGCGAACAGCACCCCGAGGATGCCGGCCACCATGGCGATCAGCCGGGGAACTCGTACCTGAGCACGAAGTTCGTCCGAGGCTCGCAGTGGAGCGGGGACGGGGGGACCAGCTGATGAATCTGTCACGACGTCGGGCACGAGAGTCGATGTTATGCGAGCGTGACGTAGAGGTCACACAGGCACCGGCCCCGTAACCGATCCAGAAACAGGGAATCAGTCGGTTTTCATCGGTCCGTCGCTGGACAGTCCGGACCGCGACTGCTGGTCGACGGTGATCCGAGCGGTCGCAGCGGCCGGATCGAGTGGCATGAATCTCTCGATCGAGCCCCAATCCCGGGCGTAGTCGTCGGCGAGATACGACGGCAGCGTCTGCGCCCCGAGGAGCAGCTCGGTCCAGCCCAGTGGGCCACCGCCGATCGAGTCCTGCCAGGCGTTGGTGGATTCGGCCCCGGTGCGGTCGGGCAGAATCCGGTACTCGGGCACCTCGGCGACGCCGTCCCGATGATCGAACGGTCGCTGGCACGGGAACGCCAATCCGACGGCCCAGTCCAGCAGCACCGGATCGGTCGATCCGACGAGCGAGTTCAGCGTCTGTGTCTTCGGGACCCGCGGCGGAGTGACGGCGAGCCACTGATTGCCGGCCAGATCGTTGTCCTCGGCGACGATGCGAACGACGTCTGCCTCGGCCGGTAGATCGCTCATCGGGACCCGCAGATTGCGCCACGACGGCGACGGGCCGATATCGAGAGGCGTGACGCGGCCCAGCGCCTGTGTGTCGCTACCGTCGCGGCGTCCGTATTCGAGTTCGACGGGTTGGCCCGGAGTGACGATGCCGTCCCCGTCGACCGATCGGATTCGGCCTGCAGCGGCAATGGCGATCAGGTCGCCGCGGTCACCGTCTTCGGGCAGCGAATACCAACCCGAGGTCAGGGACGCAGGCTCGGTGGCACCGAAGCTACCCAGTACCGGAGTGGTCGCAGGATTCAAGCCGAATGGCAAAGCGACTGTGCTGCCGTTGATTCCGACGTTCTCGTTGGTACCGCCCGACGTACCCGCAGAGTTCGACGACGTTGCCGCCGCGCTCTGTTCCGAGTCCTCGGGCCGGATCGAGTTGGCGCTGCCCTGCGCGGTGTCCTCGGAATCTGCGGTCAGATCCTGCGCGACGCCGTCGGGTGTGAATCCGGTACTCCCGCCTGCACCCAGTGCGTCGGCTGCGGGGTCGATCGGTTGTAGAACCGAGCCGTTGACGTCGGTCTCCACCTGCACGTCGCCGGCGAGTCCGCACGAGTTTCCGGCGAGAGCCGAGAAGTTCGATCGAGCAATGGAGTACGCCGGGTATTGCGCCACAGCGCCTTTGACGAACGAGAGCACCTCGAAGGCGACGACACCGCCGGCGACGATGGTCAGTGCGGACGGTGCGAATCGTCGACGCGTAGTGGGTTCCTTTTTACGATAGGGCAATCGGACGTGTTGGTAGGCGGCGTAGAGCAGCGTCAGAACCGTCAGACCGAGCAGGATCGTCGAAAAGCCCTTACCGGCAATGGACGGCGGCTTGTCGAACCACGGAATGCCGTAACTCGACACGTACCACCAACCGTTGGAGCTGGTGAACGCGACCGCAGTCAGAAACAGAACAGCGGCGGTGAACAGCGTTCTGTTGCGCGGGGACCGCACGGTCGCCGAAGTCACGGCCACCGCCGCCAGCGCGGCCAGCGACGCGGCGAGACCGGCGTACACACCGAAGTGGTGCGTCCACTTGGTGGGGGTGAACATCATGAAAGCCAATGCGCCCAAGATGATTCCGAGTATCCGACGCGACGGCCCGGTGGCCGTACCGGGGATGCGTCCGTTCTTGCGGAGCATCACCGCGATGCACACGACGATGCACAGCAGCATCGCGAACATGCCGAATCTTCGGGCGAGCGAGCCGTCGGGCGAGATGGTCATCAGTGCGTCCCAGCGCACGCGTTCTTCGAACCACGGCACGTTCGGTCCGATGGCCGAGCGCACTCGGGTCGCTTCGAGCACAGTGCTCAGAGTCTGGTCGGCGAAGATCGCGATCAACACCGCCAGTCCCGACGCCATCAGCGGGGCGAGAACGGCGAGCAGGCCCACTTGACGAGCCCGCTTGACCACGATCATCAACAGTGGGCGCAGCCCGGCAAGCAGAGCGGCGACGGCGATCAGTCCAGTGGGTCCGGCGGCGAGCGAGAACGCTGCGATCAGGGTGCCGATCGCGGCCGGGAGCAGTCGCCCGGTGGCAATGGCGCGCTCGACCGAGCACCACGTCAACAAGGCTCCGAGGGCGATGACCGGTTCCGGGCGTAGTCCGTTGTCGTAGGGCAGCCAGAAGGCGAGGAACACGAATCCCGCGGTCCACAGCGCGACGCGATTGGTGAGCACCGCGCGGCCGAGGCGGGGGATGACCTCGCGGCTGATGACCAGCCAGCACAGCAGCGCTGCGATGGTGGCGGGCAGGCGCATCCAGATGCTGGCGGTGCTGACCTTGGCGAGGGCGGCCAGCATGTCGTAGTAGGGCATGCCGAACGGTGCTTCCGGGACGCCGAACCAGCGGAAATAGTTGGCCATGTAGCCGGCGTTCTCGGAGACGCGGGCCATGTTGAGCAGGTAACCGTCGTCGGAGGTGTTCGCGCCGATGAAGTGCCACAGAACGAGCACACCCACCACAACGGCGTCGACCCCCGTGACGGACTTCCAGCGGGAGGGCAAGAATCGCCGGTGGCGTCGCCCGTCCATGCCGTCGATCCGATGCAGTGCGAAGAGCGAGGCGATCACGGCGAGTGCGCCGACGATCATCGCCAGCAATTTGAACGTCGTCGGAGCCGAGGAGTAGCGCGAGTCGATGTCCGCGCGCACAGTGAGACCGTCGATCGGTGCGGTGAGGTCGGTGTAGATGCCGACTACCTGGGGCCGGATGTCTCCGTCCACGGTGTTCGCCTCGCCGTCGAGGTCGACGACCGTGCGGACGGCGTTCGACGACACTGTCAGCGCGCAGTTGCCGCTCAGCTCGTCGAGGGGTGCCTCGGCAAGAACACGATCACGCAGCAGCACTTGCAGTCGGCCGTCGTCGACTCGCACGATCAATGCCTTCTGCTCGGTCTTCGCAGCCGCGATCGGTGCGGTGGAGACCAGCGTGCCGCCGTCGGTGAGAGCAGTGGCCGCGCTGCACGGAACGGTTGCCTCGAGGTCGACGGGCGAGTAGCTCACCAACGGGGCGTTCACGCTGCCGAACGAGTTCTGCGGCCACGAGAGAGCAGCGACGTCCTGCTGAACCGGTAACAGGGGAGTCGCGATGGCCAGAACCGCACCGATGATGCCGGTGATGATCGCTACCAGCCGGGCGGTCTTGAGGTTCGGAGCGGTCTCGGGCACGCCGACGATGCTATTGGACGAGCGTCCGCACATCCCACACCCACACGCCACCGGTGTATTGCGGCTGGACACCGAGCAGTTCGGTGACGGTGGCGCGCAGTGCAACGGTCCGCTTGCTCGGCGGCAGGACGACGACGTCCGCCTCCCAGAACGTCAGATCCTCGACGGCCTGCGCGCGTTGATCGTCGGTTATCTTCGGGACGGTGCCTTGGTCGTACACCGAGCCCAGCAACAGTGCCGTCGGCCGGTCGACTGCTCCGTACTTGGCAACCTTCTCTTCTTGATCGCTCGGCCCGACGAAGTACCCTGCTGCCAGCTTGAAGCCCATGTCGGCGTCCATCTGCCAGCGCAGCGGACGGGCGTCCTCGGGCCGGGGCAGGGGCACGGTGACAACGGAACCGTCGTCGACGAAGTTCTCCCATTCGCCGTCGGCGAAGAACTCCGGCGTCGGAGATTTGTCGACGGCGACCAGCGGAGTCGGGATCAGCGGAACGAGCGCGAGGGCGAGTCCGGCTATCCAGAACGCAGGTAGTGGACGCAGCCCGTTCCGGAACGTCCGATCGGTGGCCAGCACGAGCAGCAATGCCAGCGCAGGTACCGCGCCCAACGCGAAGCGGGTTTCGAGGACGGACTCGACGAGGGGATACTCGGCGAGCTTCGTCCACGGCAGGGTGATGCCGGTGTCGTTCTTGCCGATCATCAGAGTCGCGCCGAGCGAGAGCACGCTCATGACGACGGCGGTCGCCGCGGCGGCACGAGCGCAGGCGACGCGCCACATCCACAATGCCGCGACCAGGCACAGAACCAGCAGCGGCCACCCGAAGTACGCGTTTTCCTCGGTGGCGTTGATGCGGACGTTCTGACCCGGAGTCGCGACGCCGCCGATCGATTGCGTCGGGAACTGGAACAGGGCCTTTGCGTCGTTGCCCATCGGTCCGTGCTCGAGGAAGGAATACGATTGCGGCCCGAAGAACTGCCACCACAGCGGAAGCGCAACGATCGCCAGCGCGATACTCGCGGAGACAGCGAGCCGGGGCACCGCATTGCGGACGGCGGGCCAGAGAGAACGTGGCCGCGACACGTAGTAGACGACGGCGAAGATGGCGAACGACATCGCGAAGATCAGCAGCGGCTCTTCGCCGAGCAGGATCTGCAGCGCGACGATCAGGCCGAGCCCGACGGTGTTCTTGGTGGTTCCGCCGCCGTGGGCGATGCGGATGACCAGCATCGCGATGACCGGGAGCAGGAACAGCACCACGAAGTTGGGGTGGCCGTTGGCGTGGGAAATCGCGCCGGGAGCGAAGCCGCACAGTGCACCGCCCATCGCAGCTGCGCCCTTAGAGGCGTTGAGCTGGCGCGAGAACAGCCAGTACCAGGCGAAGGAAGTCCCGGCGAGGCCGGCGGTGAGGGCGATCGCCCAGGTGACCGTCGGTCCGAACAGCAACGTGATCGGAGCCAGTGGAATCGAGATGCCGAACATCGCGGTGTTCGCCATCAAATTCACCCCGAGGGGGTAATTCTGCAGGTCACTCGACAGCGGGTTGTCCAGATGCGCGACGGCATGGGCGGCGACAGAGAAGAACCACTCCCACATCGTCTGGTCCTGGCCACTGTTGTAGAGGTAGCCGCCACTCAGATTGCGCCACTGACCCTGCAGGACGTACGCCGCGGCCACAAGGAATCCCACCGCCGCAACAGCGTCACCGCGTCCGACGCCGGAGTGTCGAGCCGGTGCCGTGATCGGCTGCCGCTCGAGAACGCTCTGGTCGTGGGTGGTCATCGCGTCGAGATTACAGAAAGATCACGGTGAGCGAAAACCTGAACGACCTGGGTCACACCTGCACCGGAACCGGTCTGAGTACGTTGGTGGTGCTCGGACTTACTGGGTCGGGACAGGCGGGGGACCAACTCTCATGGAATCGTTGCACTTCATCGGCAAGAACACTCTTCGGTGGACCGAGCAGCCCGATCCGACCGTCGATGGCCCCGCGGAGGCCATCGTCCATCCTCTTGCCTCGACCACCTGCGATCTCGATCGCGCGATCGTCGGCGGTGTAGTCGATTTCGGCACCGACTACCCGATCGGCCACGAGTGCGTCGCCGAGGTGATCTCCGTGGGTTCGGGCGTCCGCACCATCGCACCGGGTGACGTGTGCGTCGTGCCCTGGCACATCAACTGCGGTACCTGTGGCAACTGCCGGTTGGGGCTGAGCGCAGCCTGCACCGCCTATCCTGGACTGTCCGGTTACGGGGCACCGATCGCAGGCACGTTCGGCGGACTGTTCTCCGAGCTCGTGCGGGTGCCGTTCGCCGATGGGATGCTCACGAAGCTACCCCCGGGAGTCGATCCGGTTCGGGCGGCGAGCTGTGGAGACAACCTCACCGACGCCTACGTGGCCGTGTGGCGCGGACTGTCCACCCGGCCCGGTACGTCGGTTCTCGTCGTCAACAGCCTGTCCAGCCTCGGCTCGTTCGCTGTGCAGCACGCCATTGCGCTGGGCGCGGGCAGCGTGACACTCGTCGACGCCGACGAGCAGCGACGCGAACACGCTCGATCGCTCGGCGCGCAGGTCTTCCCCACCATCGATGCGGCCCGCCATCACAGTAGGTTTCCGGTGGTCATCGGTGCATCACCGCATCCGAAACTGCTCGCCGAGGCCATCCGGTGTGTGGCTCCGGGCGGACATCTGTCGAACGTGGCCATGATTTTCGGTAACGCCTCACTACCGCTGTGGGACATGTATCAACGCGACATGACGCTGTCGACGGGCTTCGTCAGCGTCACGCCCCACCTCGAGGCGGTACTCGGGCTGTTGGAAGGCGACCGCATCCATCCTGAGCAGGTCTCCACCACCCATGCCTGGGCAGATGCCCCCGAGGTGCTGCTCGGACCTCACGCGAAGCCCGTCCTCGTGGCACCGCGCGCTACTGCTGTGTAGCGGCAACCGCTGGGTCAGTTCAGCGGCGAGAAGTCGAGCGGTATCCACAGTTCCGACGTCGCCTCTTTGATGTGCTCCGGGCCGCCCGGCGGCGGCCACATGCCGTCGGCGACGAGTCCGGCACGGATGGCGAGCCGCTCGTCCATGGAATCGAACGGCCATATCTGGATGATTCGATCGGGGCCGTCCATCGCGTACATGACCACGGCGATGGGATCGATCTCGTGGCGGCCGGGCAACACCTGACGCCACCCGTCGATCGACGGCGGTAGGCCGCCGGGTATCAGGTGGTAGTCGCGGGTCTCGTAGACCGTGCCGTAGTGGCCGGGCCGGATAGCGGGCATGAACGGGAACGGCGCGTAGGTGGTCATCGACAGGTCCGTCAGATGCGGCCCGGCACCGAAAGCTCGCCCACTTCGGCGGGCCCGGTCTCGTTCCACGGCCACTTCCGCGGAGTCGACGAACGCGCGTAGAACATGCGCTCGGCCCAGCACTCCGTGCTCGCTGCGCCACGCGCCCATCAGAGTTCCGGCTGCGTCTGCCGACTCGACCCACGGCCTGATTCCGGCAATCGCTTGCTCGGTGTCAGGCAGCCGGAACGACAACGTCGCCAGCTCGTACCGACGAGCCTGATCACTCGGCGACACGTCGTCGCCGGTGATGTCGGGGGCCTTGTCGTACTCGGTGCTCATCGGTCCACCTTTCCAGCTCGCGCGAGAGCGTCGAGCGTCGTGTCCAGCGCAGTTGCCAGGGCCTGCGTGTCGCCGGTGACCCGGCTCAACAGCAGGCCTCCTTGGACTGCGGACAGCATTGTCACGCTCCATGATTCGACATCGACATCATCGCGAAGTACGCCGCATTCGACCAACCGGTCGAGTGCGGCACCGATCGCCTGTTGCCAGCGTCGAAAGCCCTCACCGCCGGCGCGGCGGGCCCAGTCCTCACCGGCGAGTTCTGTGGTCAGTACTCCCAAGGGGCAGCCGAATCCCCCCGCGGCGCCGGCGACCACGTCGTCGCGCCACCCGCGCAATCCGGCGAAGTCCGTGACCGACGCGAGCGACGCGACCTGGGAGGCGACGATCTGCTCCGCCCAACGGTCCAGCACTGCCCTGGTCAGCGCGTCCTTGTCGGTGAAGTAGTGATAGATCTGCGACGAACTCACACCGGCGTCGGCACGCACCGCCGGCATCGCCGTGCCGGCAACACCCTTGCGGTGCATGATCTCGGCTGCGGAACCCACGATGCGGTCGCGGGTCGCTCGACCCTTCGCCGTCGAGACTCCGTCGTCCGTCATGATGCGACCCTCCGATCAGATTGGATTTGACGATCCAATTCTAGCGCGCAGAATGGATCGAGAAATCCAAAAACGAAGGGACGTCGACATGATCACGATCACCGGGGCGACGGGCAACGTAGGAACCGAAGCTGTCCGCCTTCTGGCTGCTGCTGGGAAACCCGTCCGCGGGTTCGCGCGCCGCTCACCGACACACACCACCGAAGGCGTGGACATGATGACCGGTGACCTCGACGACCCGCTTGCCGTCGCGAAGGCCGTCGAGGGCGCATCGACCGTCATCCTCGTGAGCCCCGCAGTGCCTCGGCAGGAGATGGCCGTGATCGACGCCGCCGTCGCGGCCGGCGTCGGCCACCTGGTCAAGATCTCCAGCAAGGCGTCGCCGCACTCACCTGTCGACCGGCGTCGCGGGCAGGCAGTCATCGAGGCACACTTACGCGAGTCCGGCCTGCCCTGGACGCTGGTGCGAGCCAACGCCTACATGCAGAACATTGTGGCGTTCGCCCCGTCGGTACGGGCAGATCGGGAGATCGTCATGTCCGCCGGCGACGGTGAGGTCGGCATGATCGACGCCCACGATGTCGCAGCCGTCGTCGCCGTCATCGCTCGGAACCCGGCCGCCCACATCGGCCGCACGTATTGGCCCACCGGTCCGGCGCTCCTGACCTACGACGATGTCGCCGACGCGTTGTCCGACATCGTGGGACAACCGGTCACTCACCGCAGCGTCGACACCGCCGCGCACCTGCGGTCGATGTTGGCCGCGGGTCTTCCCGAGCAGGTAGCCCAGTCGAACGCCGACGCCTTCCGACTCATCGGCGACGGCGACGCGGCGTGGATCACCGACGACGTCGAGGTGCTGACCGGTTCGAAGCCTCGCACCGTGCGGGACTTCCTTTCCCGAAACAGGGCGGCATTCGTCTGACGAGTCCCCGCCGACTACCCCGTGCGCACCACCAGCGCGAAGGGCCCGATATCGGTGACGGTGAAGCGTGGATCCTCGAACAGTGCTTCGGGGAAGGTGACGGTGTAGCGGCGCACATTGGGGTCGTTGGGGTAGACGTCCTCGGCCAATCGCAGTGTGTAGCCGTCGGCTCCGCGTCGGAACAAGAAGGCGTCCGGTGCGCGCCACTGGCTGGTGTTCAACGCATCGATCAACTGATCCGGTGTCTCGAGCTCGGTCCACTGCTCGATGGCAGCGGCTCGCTGATCGAACTGCGCCAGCGGGTTGGCGTAATGCGAGGTCAACCCTTGGAAACCGAAGTACGGGTAGTAGCTGAGGAAGGACGTGTCTGCGGTCAATACGACGGTCTCGTCGCGCGGGCGTTGGGTCTGCTCGGTCAAGGTCTCGTCGACCTCGCGGTAGTACGAGACCGCGCTCGCTGGACGCATGTCGGCGCGGTTACCGTCACCGTCGGTGTCGGAGTACGCGACGGTGATCTCGGTTTGCAGCACCTGGGGAATGTTCTGCGCGAAGGCCATTGCGCCGACGGTCGCCACCACGACGGCCGCGACCCGGAACTTCGGTGGCTCGTTGATGGCCTGGTAGATCGCGTGACTGCCTTCGAGAAATCCGAAAACGCCTGCGCTGCCCAGCAATACGATCAGCACCGCTTCGAGGCGGAACGAGAGCAGGGTGGTGCCCGCCGCCGTGACGGCCATGGACAACAGCGTCCACAGGTAGATCGAGGCGACGCCCACGCCGAATGCCTGCGCTCGACGCGAGGAGGAGAATCGCACTGCCAGCCATACCGTGCCGATCAGGCACAGTGCACCCGACATGGAGAACTCGAACATCGGGAAGGGAAGCGTTGCACCGGCTTCGGGAAGGTAGTGCAGAGCCGTGCCCGATGTCGACGGCGCGCCGCGCAGGAAGTCGACCAGGTACGGCAGCCACACGGTCGCAGCGATGACGCCGGAGATGGCAGCGATTGCGGCGACCTTGACCGCGATGGGCATCAGTGCGCGCCAGGCTTTGCGCTCGCGATAGGCCAGAACGCCGGCGAACAGCGCCATGAGTACGACGGTGAACGCGGCCAGGCCGAGGTAGAGGGTGTAGAACGTCGCGGCCAGTCCGAGGAAGAGGCCGGTGCCGAGCACTGCACCCCACCCGCCGGCGCGCCCCCCACTCGGGATCAATGTCCCTTTCTTGCACTCTGACTTACTGGATGCCACATTCATCCCGGTGGGCCGGTGCAACGCACCCCACGCCAGCAGCAATGCCGGGGCGAACAGCAGCACGATGACAGCGCTGTAGGCCTCGGGGGAGGCGTAGGCAACCACCAAAGCGGTCGTGACAGCACTGACGGCGACGGCCCAGTCGCTGCGGATCAGGGCCTTCCACAGTACGAAGGCCACCACCGATGTGACGGCTAGCAGCCCAATTGCGTATGGCTTGAATACTTCCCAGCCGTCCATACCCAGGATGTTGCCGACGCGTCCGCCGACCCAGAACCATCCGGCCGGGTAGAACGGTGGGATGTCCGCGTACGTCATGTCGCGCAGCGACGCCGAATCGGTGAGCCGTGTCAGGTATTCGGTGCGGAACTCCTGGTCGACCGAGATGCCGAACAGGTACAGCTTGGTTGCCGCCAAGGGCATGCCGAGGGTGACGGTGACGAAGCCGGACAGACCGACCCACGCCGAGAGTCGAGCGATCCACGGCCACTTGTGGATTCGGTACAGGTAGATCGACGTGGCGAACAGCGCCGCAGCTACTACCTGGCCCAGGGTCGTCAGAGCGCGAGTGACGTTGGACGAGTTGAACGCCGGCCACTGAACCAGTGAGAAGGCGTACAACCCGACCGCAGCCACGACGACTGCGACGAGGATTCCGGCAACTGTTTCTCCGACGGCGGACGCAGTTCTGCGCGCCGGCGCAACCCCGACAGTCATGCAGTTAGATGGGCAGCTTGCGGAAGATCGGGCGCGGAACGTGCCGCAGCACCATCATCACCAGACGCCACGGTGCGGGAGTCCAGATGAGCGGAGTGCCCTTGCGCGACGCGTTGACCGCGAGCTTGGCGATGACCTCCTTGTCGACGGTCATCGGGGCTTCCTTTACGTGCGCGCTGAACTTGGTGCGCACCATGCCCGGACGAACGACGGTGACGCGAGGTCCGAACTCGCGCAACGCTTCTCCGAGCCCGAGGTAGAACCCGTCGAGTCCGGCCTTGGTGGAGCCGTAGACGAAGTTGGAGCGGCGAACCCGCTCACCGGCCACCGAGGACATGACGATGATGCGGCCGTAGGCCTGCGCCTTCATCTTCTCGCCGAGCAGCACGCCGACCGAGACGGAAGCGGTGTAGTTGATGTTCGCGGCGAGGACGGCCTTGCGCTGGTCCTGCCAGAGCTGCTCGGCATCGAAGTCGACGGCGAAGGCAACGATGGCGACGTCGACGTCACCCTTGGCCCAGGCCGCGTCGATCACCTTCGGGTGTGACGCGGTATCGAGAGCATCGAAGTCGATGACGTCGACCGACTTTGCGCCCTTGGCGGTCAGCTGTGCGACGGCACCGTCACGGAGCGGGTCGTTCGGCAGCGCAGCGAGGATGACACGTGCCGGAGACTTCGACAGGTACTCCTCGGTGATCGCGAGACCGATCTCGCTGGTGCCACCCAGAACCAGAATCGTCTGTGGGTTACCTACGGCGTCAATCGTCACAGCAGTTCCAGCCTTCTAGCCATATCGGAGGCGAAAACGCCTGTGGGGTCTACAGATCGGCGGACCTTGATCCACTCGTCGATCCGCGGGTACATCGAATGAAACGTCTCGGCGTCGGTGCGCGAATCCTTCGCGGTGTACAGACGGCCACCGAACTCCAGCACGCGCTTGTCGAGTTCGCGGACGAACTCGTTCAGGCCCGGCTTGATCGGGAAGTCGACGCAGATGTTCCAGCCAGGAATCGGAAAGCTCAGTGGTGCTTTGTTTCCGGGACCGAACAGCTTGAAGACGTTGAGGAACGAGTAGTGCCCGGACCGCTGTATGTCGACGATGATCTTCTTGAACTCGTCGACGGCCTCGGGCGGCACCACGAACTGGTACTGCAGGAATCCCTTGGAGCCGTAAGCACGGTTCCACTCACCGAACATGTCGAGGGGGTGATAGAACGCAGTCAGACTCTGGATCTTGTTCCGATAGTTGCCGGCCTTGCGATACCAGGCTTCGCCGACCGCGGAGAACGTGAACTTGTTCGCCAGACCGTTCGGGAAGATGTCCGGAAACGTCACCAGGGGCTTCGCGTTGAAGCGCAGCGGATCCTTCTGCAACTTTTCGGGCAGCTGATCCAGACGCGCCAACGATCCACGTGACAACGCCGCGCGGCCGAGCTTGGGGGGCGGCGCAACCGCGTCGAACCAGGCACTCGAGTAGTCGTAGTTGTTCTCGCTGCCGTCACTGTGCAGCGCGATGGTCTCGTCGAGGGTGCTGGTGACGTCACCGTCGGCGATGAAGTATGCCGTCTCGGTGGGTGTCATCTCGATGGTCGCGCGCAGGATGATGCCGGTCAGGCCGTTGCCGCCGACCGTGGCCCAGAACAGCTTGGCGTTCTTGCCCGACGGTGTCAGGTGGCGGATCTGACCATCCGCGGTGAGCAGTTCCATCGAGCGGACGTGGTTGCCGAAGCTGCCCGCGCTGTGATGGTTCTTGCCGTGGATGTCGGTGCCGATCGCGCCGCCGATCGTGACCTGTCGCGTTCCCGGCAGCACCGGTACCCACAGGCCGAACGGCAGCGCAGCGCGCATCAGCTGATCGAGGTTGACCCCACCGTCGACGTCGACGATGCGCGTCGACGCGTCGATGCTGTGAATGCCGTTGAGGGCATTCATGTCGATGACGAGGCCGCCGGAGTTCTGCGCGTTGTCACCGTAGGAGCGGCCGAGGCCGCGGGCGATGACGCCGCGTCGTAGGTAGGACGGCTTGGAGTCGTTCTGCTCGGCGACCTGCTTGACCGCGCTGGAGATGAGCTCGGGGTCGGAGGTCGAGAGCACTTCTCCGGTGGAGGGCGCGGTGCGGCCCCAACCGGTGAGTGTGCGGGTCTGCGTGGGTAGCGGCGCAGTGTTCCCGGCCTGTGGTTCCAGGGGGAAGAGTGCGTCGTCGGCTGTCGTGGACATCGCTCAAGAGGGTACCCGCACCGCGGCAGCGGCTAGTGTCAGTCCTCGTGTCCACCCCCGACCGCTACGCAGAAGAAGGCTCCACGGGCGACGACTGGTCGCCCGAGGACGAAGAGTTGCAGCATCACGTTCCGCTGCCCGTCGAGCTGCCGCTGACCGAGAACATCGCCGACGCGGCCCTCGATCTCAAGACGCAGGTGCTGCGATTCTTGGCGACGGGTGTGCTGTCGGCGATCGTGGATCAGGGCGTCAACCTGATCCTGCATTTCGTGTTCGGTGTCGGGGTGACCCTGGCCAAGGCCATCGGCTTCGTACTCGGAACCACCACCGCGTACCTGATCAACCGTCGCTGGACGTTCAACGCAGCGCCGTCACGTGCCCGGTTCCTCGCCGTCGTCGCGCTCTACGGCGTCACCTTCGCCGTCCAGGTCGGCATCTACACCTGGCTCTACCAGGCTCTTCCCGACGGATTCTGGTACGCCAACGTGGCCTTCGTCGTCGCGCAGGGCACGGCGACGGTCATCAACTTCCTCGTTCAGCGCTTCGTGATCTTCAAGATTCGCTAGCTCCCCCTCGTGCGCGTTTTGCGTAGCCAGACCTACGCAAAACGCGCACGAGGGGAGGGTGCCGGCCTGGTCGGTTCCGCAAACGCGAGCGCGATTGCCATACGCGCGCAGGTTTGTCAGCGATTCCACTCGCGTTCGACGAATGCGCTCGCGTTTGCGCCGGATCGCCAGTCGCACACACAACGAGTTACCGGAAGATGGGCAGGTTTCCGGCTTCGAGAGCTTCGGCGAGGGTGGGGGCGGCTTTGTCCTTGTCGGAGAGCTCGTAGGTCAGGGGTGTGCCGTCGCGGGCGGTGGTGGGCCAGTCGATGCCCAGGGCGGGGTCGAGGGGGTTGATGTCGCGGTCCAAGGCCGGGGTGTATTCCAACGAGCACAGGTACATGACGGTGGAGTTGTCTTCCAGCGACAGGATGGCGTGGCCGAGTCCTTCGGAGAGGAACACTGCTTTGCGGTCGATGTCATCGA
>NZ_LMRR01000010.1 GCF_001426085.1 Rhodococcus sp. Leaf278 | reverse complement strand
GCCCACCCCGAACGATTCCGGGCCCAACCCACCGCACCATCGTTACCAACACCGACCGGAATCAACATCCACCTGTCTCAGACAGGTTGACAACTACCGTATTTCGCGCGCACTTGGCAAACGCGCGCGCGTTTGCGGGATCGTCGGGCCGGCGGGATCGCTGGGGCAGGCAGCGACTCAGACGCTCAGCACTGCCCCGCACCGGCGGCGTCGAGTCCGCGCAGAATTTCGTTCTGATCAGCGGGCGGCACGGTGTTCCAACTCGGCGCGGTGGTCATTTCGGTGCGCAGACCCTCGACCGACTTGGCGCGATCGGAGATTCCGGTCTGCTCGAGTGCGTCGATCGACGGTATGAATTGCGTACAGGTCTGCTGGTACAGCGCTTCGCCGGTGACGCCCGAGGTTGGGGCTTCGGGTTCAGCGGCAGGCGGAGCCTCGGGAACCGGTGTGTCGGCAGGGGCCGGGACAGGTGCGTCGGCCGTGGTGCTGGCGGGGACGGTTGTGGAGGCCGCAGCAGACGTGGTCGTGCCGGCGGCAGCGGACGTGGTCGACGCGGCATCGGTCGTCGCGTCGTCACTGCAGCCGGCGATCGATACGGCCACGATGAACCCGATGAATCCGGTCGCGATCTTTCGTTTCATCGCAACTGTGTACCACCCGAGTCAGAGCAGGGTCTGCGCACGTCCGGTGATGGTGCTCAATGCCGTCGACCAGGCGCGGTTCTTCGGGTCGAGGAACGCGCCGTGTCCGGCTCCGGGCAGTACGACGAGTTCGGTGTCGGTGCTGCCCGCCTTGGTCGCTGCATCGACGTAGACGCGGCTCTGATTGACCGACACTGTCTGATCGGCATCACCGTGCAGTGCAGTCAGCGGAACGTCGAGGGGGAGATATTCGATGGGCGAAGCGATTTTGTAGCGGCCGGGTACCTCGTTCGGCATGCCGCCGAGGAAGACCGGGACGAATTTGTCGTTGCCGAGTGTGGCTGCCCGCTTCATGTCGAATACGCCGGCCATGATGGTGGCGCTACGCGGCTTGACCTTCGGTTCCGCCCCCGGCGCGTCGACGGGCATCAGGTGTCGAGCGGCCACCCAGGCGGCGAGCTGCCCGCCGGCGGAGTGTCCGGCGATGTGGACGCGATCGAGATCGAGCCTCCCGCCGGCTGCGTCCTGTACGACGGTTGCCAAAGCCTCGGTGGCGTCGTCGACGTCGGAGAGAGTGTTGGCCCAGTTGTCCGGGCCACGCCGATACTCGACGTTCCAGACGGCGATGCCTTCGTTTGCGATGGCTGTCGACATCTGTTGGAAGTACGACAGGTCGAGGTCTTCCTGCCATCCGCCGCCGTGAATCATCACCACGACAGGGAGTGAGGTGGCGATGTTGTCGGGCAGGTACAGATCGCCGATGTTGTCCGGCTGGTATCCGTACTTCACTCGGACAGGGTTGCCAGCCGGGCCCGAGACTGGTTGCAGCGCAGCAGAATACGTCTCGGCAGTGCTCGGCGAGGAGTCGGTGTCGGTGGAGCTGCAGCCGACCAGTGTCACCGCGAGCACGCCGGAGAGGAAGTGACGACGGTTCACGCGCGTTGTGCCGTCCAATCGAGCAGGTCGTCGAGCGGCCAGGTGTTGATCACTCGCTCCGCGGGCACACCGCGGGCCTCGGCGCGGATACAGCCGTACCCCTGCCAGTCGAGTTGGCCGGGTGCGTGCGCATCGGTGTCGATGGAGAACAGGCACTCGCGTTCGAGGGCGATGTCGATGAGGCGCTCGGGTGGATCCTGTCGTTCTGGCCTGGCGTTGATCTCCACCGCGGTACCGAATTGTCGGCAGCCCTCGAAGACCACGGGTGCGTCGAACGTCGATTCGGGTCTGGTGCCGCGACCGCCCTCGACGAGCCGCCCGGTGCAGTGGCCGAGGACGTCGACGTGCGGGTTCGCGATGGCGGTGACCATGCGCTTGGTCATCGCCTTCGAGTCGGCGCGCAGATTCGAGTGGACGCTCGCCACCACTACGTCAAGTTCGGCGAGCAGTCCCTCGTCCTGGTCGAGTGACCCGTCGTCCAGGATGTCGACCTCTATCCCGGTGAGGATGCGGAACGGTGTGAGACGTTCGTTCAACTCGGCGACGATGTCGAGTTGGGCGCGCAGACGCTCGGCGGTGAGGCCGTTCGCAACCTTGAGGCGCGGGGAATGATCGGTGAGGGCGCAGTATTCGTGGCCCAGCCGGGCAGCGGTGCGCATCATCTCTTCGATGGGGCTACCGCCGTCGGACCAATTGGAATGGGTGTGCAGATCACCTTTAAGCGCGGCGCGAAGGTCGTTGTTGCCGATGGGTTCGGCAGCGTTTCTCTGCTCGGCGAGATAATCCGGGACGTCCTGCGTCAGAGCCTGACGAATGATCAGCGAGGTCTTGGCTCCGATGCCGGCCAGTGAGGACCAGCTGTCTGCCTTCTCGTGCTCGGATCGCTGTGCAACACTGAGGGATTCGACGACATCCGCGGCTCGGCGATACGCCTTGACGCGATGGGTGTCCGAGCGTGACCGCTCGAGCCAGTATCCGATCTCTCGAAGTGCCTCCACCGGATCCATGCGGTCCATTGTGCCTGTCGGCACCGACACGTGCGCACGGGGTAAACGGACAAAACTCTCAGGCAGTTGCCAGGTCTCTCATCCCCCATGGGCTTGAAGCTGCAACTACCATCAGCAGTCATGACCAAGAAATGGTGGATCGTAGGCGTGGTTGTCGTTGTGCTCGTAGCGCTCGGGCTCTACTTCGGCCCCAAGATCTACGCCTCGTTGCAGGAAGGCGACGCACCGGCAGCGACGGTATCCACGTCCGGTGCCCAAGCGGCCACCGTCGTGGACATCAACGGACGGTGGATCGTCACCCCGGGTGACGAGACCAACACCACGGCCGCGGGCTATACCGTCGACGAATTGCTCAATGGGTCCGATGTGACGGTGGTCGGATCGACGACCGAGGTAGCCGGCAATGTGACCATCGCCGACGACAGTCTGACCGACGGGCAGATCGTGGTCCTGACGAACTCGATCAGCACTGACAGCGACCGTCGCGACAGCCAATTCCGCGGCAACATCTTCGACACCGCCACCTATCCGACGGCAACCTTCTCGATCGACTCACCGATCGACCTGTCGGATCTGCCCAAGGACGGCACCACCGAAACCGTCACGGCCGAGGGCACATTGACGCTCAAGGATCAGACACGTCCGGTCTCGGTCGAGATGGAGGTGCTCCTGTCCGGGGACACCCTCATCGCGTCGGGTGCCATTCCGACGACGTGGACCGACTACGAGATCGAGCCGCCATCGCTCGGCTTCGTCACGGTGGATCCGTCCGGGACCATCGATTTCCTGATCAATCTGAATCGGCAGTAGCGCGTTCTCGCGGTTCGGTCGGCGTCCAGCCCGGCGGCCCGACGAGGTATCCGACGCGTTCCTTCCATGACCGCGAAGCCGCGACATCCCGTGCGATGTTGCGGTATTCGTGTGTCTGGAGGGTCCAGATGTTGAACGTGTCGACAGGCTTGGTCAATCCGTAGTTCGGCCGCTCGACCTCCTCGGCGTAGCTGCCGAACAGGCGATCCCAGACGATGAGGATGCCGCCGTAGTTCTTGTCGAGATACTGCGGATCGCGGCCGTGATGAACGCGGTGGTGCGAGGGTGTGTTGAAGACGAACTCGAACGGACGCGGCAGCCTGTCGATGCGCTCGGTGTGCACCCAGAATTGGTAGACGAGGTTGATCGAGAACCCGACGAACACCATCCACGGCGGCATTCCGAGCAGGGGGAGCGGCAGCCACATGATGACCTCGCCGCTGTTGTTCCACTTCTGTCGAAGCGCCGCAGCGAAGTTGAAGTACTCGCTCGAATGGTGGGACTGATGCGTCGCCCAGATGATACGAGTTCGATGCGCGATGCGGTGATACCCGTAGAACAGCAGGTCGACGCCCAGGATCAGAATCACCCAGGTGTACCAGGCGTCGGCGGGGAGGTGCCACGGCGCGACGTAGACATAGACGGCCGTGTAGCCGACCAGTGCCAGCGCCTTCCATGCCGTGGTGGTCGCGATCGACACCAAGCCCATGCTCAGGCTGGCCCGCGCGTCCCTGCCGGAGTAACCGCCGCGTTCACCGTCCTCGAGTTTCGCGGCGGCGATCCATTCGATCGTCAGCAGCAGCGCGAACGCGGGGATGGCCAGCGCGACGGGATCGCGCAGCGGCTCGGGCAGTGCATTCCATGCCGCACCGATCCACTCGTTCATCGAACCTCCCGCGTGACAGTGAGAGGGCAAGTGTAACGCGGCCGGTCGCCTTTTCCTACAGCTCGTACCGTGGAGTGGGCGCACCTATCGCAGAGAGAGGGAGTCGGACATGCTGGAGAAGATCACGTCCACGATCGGGCAGGTGGGGGAGTCCGTGCTGGGCGTCGTCGGAATTCGGGTCGGCACCGAGGAGCCGCCGCACACGAGCCGGCGACTGACCGATGCGGTGGAGATCCGTCGTTACGAACCACGCATTGCAGCTCAGACCACTGTCGACGCAGATGAGGACGAGGCACGCCAGGAGGGTTTCCGCCGCCTGGCCCGGTACATTTTCGGTGGAAACGGCGGCAAGCAAAAGGTCGCGATGACCGCTCCCGTCAGTCAGTCGTCCGCAGGCTCGCAGAAGATCGCGATGACGGCCCCCGTGTCGAGCACGCCCGGCAGCGAGGGTTGGGTTGTCCGGTTCTTCATGCCGTCGAAATGGACGATGGACACGCTGCCCAAGCCGAACGACGACCGCGTGACGTTGACGGAGGTTCCGGCGGAGACGGTTGCAGTGCTGCGGTTCAGCGGTGGGCGGGGCCGGGACAACGTCGAACCGCAGATGGCGGCGTTGACCGAAGCGTTGCGCGCGCACAACATCGAGATGCTGGGTGAGCCGATGACCTGGTTCTACGATCCGCCCTGGACCTTGGCGCCGCTGCGTCGCAACGAGGTGGTCGTGGTGGTAGCGGAGGGTTCCTGACGGGCAACTGCTCGCTAATTTCCTACCGAAATGATAGGAATTGACGGTGCACATCACGGCCAAAGCTGACTATGCAGTGCGGACGCTCATCGAACTGGCAGCGGTCGGCGGACAGGGCCCTGCGAAAGCCGAGGCGTTGGCCACCGCGCAAGGTATTCCGCACAAGTTCCTCGAGTCGGTGCTGTCGGATCTGCGTCGCGCGGACCTCGTCTGCAGCAGGCGGGGGCCCGACGGCGGCTATTGGTTGGCGCGCGAGGCGTCGGACATTTCTGTTGCCGATGTGATCAGGGCCGTCGAGGGGCCGCTGGCGTCGGTGCGTGGTCAACGGCCCGAGGATGCCGAGTACGCCGGCCCGGCCGAGCCGCTCACCCGGGTGTGGTTGGCGGTGCGCGTCAATCTGCGCGCGGTGCTCGAGGCGGTGTCGCTCGCCGACATCGTGGACGACGATCTGCCCGGATTTGTGAAAGAGCTGGTCAGCGAGCCGACGGCATGGGCGCGTCGATGACCTGAGTCACACCGAGGGCAATGTGTGGCGAGGTCGACAAGTTTGCACGTCTCTGCAAACTTGCAGAACCGTGCAAGTTCCGTACGTTGGTAATCGTGACTTCCCCGACGGGCCTTCGTGATCTCAAGAAGGCCGCTACCCGCGACGCTCTCGGTCTGGCGGCCGTACGTCTGGGAAAGCTGCACGGCTTCGATGCGGTCACCGCCGACGCGATTGCGCACGAGGCGGGAGTGTCCACCCGTACGTTCCACAACTACTTCTCCAACAAAGAAGAAGCGGTTCTGCACCACATCGAGGTTTCGGCCCTCGAATGGGTCGAGCTCCTGCGCGCTCGGCCGGCGACGGAGCCGATCTGGGATTCGTTGCGGCACATAGCAGTCAACCTTGTCTCCGATCCCGGCAGGGACTTGGAGGACACCTTCGCTGCGGCCCGCCTCATCGAGGCCAACCCCGCATTGATGGCCCGGAAACTCGAAATGCACCACGCGCTGACCCGCAAACTCGGCGAGGCCATTGCCGAGCGGACCGGAACAGGCATCGACACCGACCTGTACCCGAACCTGCTGCAAATGGCCGTCGGTGGTGCCGTGACGTCCGCACTGAACATCTGGATCACCGACCCCGCCGGTGCGTCGACACCGAGGGCCCTGATCGAAGACGCCTTCGACCAACTCCGCGCAGGACTTCCCGAGCCCAAGGGTCATTCCGCAGGCTCCACTCCCGCGCCCAAGGGTCATTCCGCAGGCTCCACTCCCGAGCCCAAGGGTCATTCCGCAGGCTCCACTCCCGAACCGCATTCACATCCCCACCCCGACTCGTCCGAACACAACCGAGGAGCTTGACAGTGGCCACCTATCTCTACCGAATCGGAAGATTCGCGTACCGACGCAAGGGCATCGTCCTCGGACTGTGGCTGGCGATTCTGATTGCAGCCGGCGTGGGCGCAGCAACGCTGTCCGCACCGACGGTCAACTCGTTCAGCATTCCGGGAACACCCGCTCAGGCTGCACTCGACCTGCAGAAGGAGCGGTTCGGCGGAGCCGAGGACCCACTGCAGGCGGTCAACGCCGAATACGTCTTCCAGGCACCGAACGGCCAATCGCTCGATACCCCGCAGTACACCTCCGCCATCGACGCCACCATTGCCGAGATCGAGAAGATCGACGCGGCAAAGCCTGCGGAAGGTGCACCGCCACTTGCCAATCCGGTCGCGGCCAACCAGTCGATCGTCGAGCAGTACACCAAGGCGGCCACCGAGGCCGGGACTCCGGCCGACCAGGTAGCTGCCGATGCGGCCGCGACCTCACCGCTGAGCCCCGACGGCAACGTGGGTACCGTCACCGCTCCGATCAACGTCGATCTTGCCGACGTCACCGATCAGATTCGTAGCGATCTCGACGCCGCTGCGCAGCCGGCCCGCGATGCAGGCCTGAACGTCATCTTGGGCGGCACTGTCGCGCAGGAGAACCCGTCGCCCGGTGGTAGTTCGGAGATCGTCGGCCTCGCCGTCGCTGCCATCGTTCTTCTCATCATGTTCGGTTCGGCCGCTGCTGCCAGCTTGCCGCTGATCACCGCGATCGTCGGTATCGGCATCTCGAGCTTGGCGATCACCACAGCCTCCGGCTTCGCGAGCCTGTCTTCGTTCACTCCGATTCTTGCCATCATGATCGGTCTTGCTGTTGCGATCGACTATTCGCTGTTCATCCTGGCGCGTTATCGGCACGAGCTCACACTCACCGACAATCGCGAAGAGGCAGTCGGGCGGGCGGTCGGTACTGCCGGGTCGGCCGTCGTGTTTGCCGGCGCGACCGTGCTCATCGCGCTCGTCGCCCTGCGCGTCGTCGGAATCCCGTTCCTGTCGCAGATGGGTCTTGCCGCAGGCTTCGCCGTGTTCGTCGCGGTACTGATCGCCTTGACGTTCCTGCCCGCGATGCTGGGCGTCTACAAGGGCAAGGCATTCGCAGGCAAGCTCAAGTTCGTCAACACCACCGACCCCGAGGATCCTGAGGCCAAGCCCACCAACGGACTCCGCTGGGCCAGGTTCTTGGTCAAGAAGCCGATCCTCGGCCTCGTCGGCGGCATCGTGCTCCTCGGCGTCATCGCAGGACCGACCACCGGGTTGTCCCTCGCACTTCCGTCCATCGCCACCTCGGACCCGTCGACGCCTGCCCGTCAGGCATACGACATCACCGAGAATGCATTCGGGCCGGGACGCAACGGACCGCTGCTCGTCATCGCCGACGCGTCCGGCGTCGCCGAGGCCGATCGGACCGCGTCGTTCGGCAAGGTCATCGACACGATCACCGCGCAATCCGACGTCACGAATGCGCAGATCATCGCCGTCAACCAGGCGGGTGACACGGCTCAGATACTCGTCACCCCGTCGAGCACTCCCAACAGTGACCAGACGAAGGCTCTCGTCACCAACCTCCGCGACGCGGAGAGCGGGTTGCAGGAGAGCGCGGGCGTGTCCTACGGAGTGACCGGCGAGACCGCGATCGGGATCGATATCTCGGAGCGGTTGCAGAGTGCGCTGATTCCGTACCTGGCTGTGGTTGTAGGACTCGCGTTCGTGCTGCTGATGCTGGTGTTCCGCTCGATTCTGGTGCCGCTCACCGCGACGGTCGGGTTCCTGCTCAGCGTGCTGGCCACCTTCGGAGCGACGGTGTTCATCTTCCAAGAGGGTGGGCTCGGCCTGATCTCCAACCCGCAGCCGATCGTCAGCTTCATGCCGATCTTCCTCATCGGTGTGGTGTTCGGTCTGGCGATGGACTACCAGGTGTTCCTCGTTTCGCGGATGCGTGAGGAGTTCGTTCACGGTGCCGCCGCCAAGGACGCGGTCGTCAACGGCTTCAAGTACGGCGCACGCGTGGTCACCTCGGCCGCAGTGATCATGATCTCGGTGTTCGCTGCGTTCATCGCCGAGCCGGACTCGTTCATCAAGTCCATCGGCTTTGCGCTGGCGGCTGCGGTCTTCTTCGACGCGTTCGTCGTGCGCATGGTGCTCATTCCGTCGGTGATGGCGCTGATGGGCGACAAGGCCTGGTGGCTGCCGAAGTGGCTGGACAAGATCCTGCCCAACGTCGACATCGAAGGTGCCAAGCTGAAGACGGCTCCGGAGAAGGAATCGGTTCTGCAGGCATGAGCCGGTCGGCCGAAGATTGCCCGCAACACTCGAAAAACGGAGAGACTGTCATCCATGTGTACGAGTAATCTTCGGCCATCATGCTGATTCCGCTGCTGCGGACGTATCTGGCTCCCTACAAGCTGCCGATCGTCGCGCTGATCCTGCTGCAACTCGTCGCGACATTGGCGGCGCTGTTCCTGCCCAGCCTCAATGCCGACATCATCGACAAGGGCGTCACCACCGGCGATACGGGTTACATCCTCTCCGCCGGCGGCGTGATGCTCCTCGTGTCGGCGGTGCAGATCATCAGTTCCGTGGCCGCGGTATTCATCGGTGCTCGGGCGGCGATGGGCGTCGGGCGTGACCTACGCGGTGCAATCCTGCACCGCGTCGGCACGTTCTCGGCTCGTGAGGTCGGCCAGTTCGGTGCGCCGTCGTTGATCACCCGCAACACCAACGACGTCCAGCAGGTGCAGTTGGTGATCGTCATGGGATTCACCATCGTGGTGATGGCACCGATCATGTGCGTCGGTGGCATCATCATGTCGCTGCGCGAGGACCTCGGTCTGTCCTGGATCCTGTTGATCGCGGTGCCCGGTCTGGCGATCTCCATGGGCCTGATCATCATCAAGATGGTGCCGGCCTTCCGCTCGATGCAGAAGCGCATCGACGCGGTCAATCGTGTTCTGCGTGAGCAGATCACCGGAATCCGGGTGGTGCGGGCGTTCGTCCGAGAGGACTTCGAGATCGACCGGTTCGGATCTGCCAACGCCGCGCTCACCGACACGGCATTGCGCGTCGGGCGGCTGATGGCCCTGATGTTCCCGACGGTCATGCTCATCAGCAACGTGACCAGCGTGGCCGTCATCTGGTTCGGTGGCCATGCCATCGATCAGGGCACCATGCAGATCGGCTCTCTCACAGCTCTTCTGAGCTACATCATGCTGATCCTCATGTCGGTGATGATGGCCTCGTTCATCGCGATGATGGTGCCCCGCGCGTCGGTCTGTGCCGATCGCATCAGTGAAGTACTCGCCACCGAATCGTCGGTCGTACTGCCTCTCGAACCAAAGACTTTCGTGTCCTCGCCGGGAACCGTCGAGTTGGTGAACGCCGAATTCTCTTTCCCCGGTGCCGAATATCCGGTGCTGTGTGGAGTGAACCTGAGGGCCGAGGCAGGAAAGGTCACCGCAATCATCGGCGGTACCGGCTCCGGAAAGTCGACGCTCGTCAACCTGATTCCGCGATTGATCGACGTCACCGGCGGCGAGGTACGCGTCGGGGGAGTCGATATCCGTGAACTCGATCTCGATCTGTTGCGTTCAGAAATCGGTTTGATCCCGCAGAAGCCGTATCTGTTCTCGGGCACCATCGCGAGCAATCTGCGGTACGGCAAATCCGACGCCACCGACGCGGAACTGTGGGAGGCACTCGAGATCGCGCAGGGTGCCGACTTCGTTCGCGCCATGCCCGAGGGACTGGAGACGCCCGTCGCACAGGGTGGTACGACGGTGTCCGGTGGTCAGCGTCAACGACTGGCCATCGCCCGTGCGCTCGTACGCAAACCCAGCATCTACCTGTTCGACGACTCGTTCTCCGCACTGGATCTGACGACCGATGCCAATCTGCGTGCGGCACTGAAGCCGGTGACGCGAGATGCGTGCATGATCGTTGTCGCTCAACGCGTCTCGACCATCATCGACGCCGACCAGATACTCGTACTCGACGACGGAAAGCCGGTAGGTGTGGGTACTCACGACCAATTGATGGCCGAGTGCCCCACCTACGCCGAGATCGTCGACTCGCAGCGCGCCGTGGTCGGTGCATTGTGACCGCGCAGGTGGAGAAGACGGAAGAAAAGAAAGACGACGCACCCGTCGCGAAGGCTGTCGTGCCGGGAACCAAGGCCCGAAATTTCAAGGGCTCGTTCAAGCGATTGGTCGGCTTGCTCGCTCCCGAGAAATTCTTCCTGTCGGTGATGCTGGCCTTCGGTATCGCCAGCACCGTGCTCACCGTTGCCGCGCCGACCGTACTCGGTCACGCGACCGACCTCATCTTCAACGGCGTCGTCGGCCGCGAGCTGGATCCGGGTCAGTCGAAAGATCAAGCGATCGAGCAGCTACGGGCCGAGGGGAACGATTCCATCGCCGATCTGCTGTCCGGGACGGATGTCACTCCTGGCGCAGGTATCGATTTCGGGGCGGTCGGAACCGTCCTGATGTGGGTATTGGTCCTCTATGTGCTGTCGTCGCTGTTCGCCTGGGCGCAGGGCTACATTCTCAACATCGCCCTGCAGCGCCGAATCCTGTTGCTGCGCGGCAGCGTCGAGGCCAAAGTGCATCGACTGCCGCTGAAGTATTTCGACAACAATGCCCGCGGTGAGACGCTCAGCCGCGTCACCAACGACATCGACAACGTCTCGACCAGCTTGCAGCAGACGCTCAGTCAGTTGATCACCGGCATTCTCACCGTGCTCGGCATCCTCGGCGTGATGATCTGGATCTCGCCGCTGCTGGCTCTCGTTGCGGTGCTGACCATTCCGGCGTCGTTCGCGGTGACCGCCGTCATCGCCAAGCGTTCGCAGCCCCACTTCGTCGCGCAGTGGAAGCACACCGGAAAGCTGAACGCCCAGATCGAGGAGACCTACACCGGTCACGAGATCGTCAAGGCTTTCGGTCGTCAGGAAGAGGTGGAGCGCGAGTTCGGCGAGCGCAACGAAAAGCTCTTCCAGTCCAGCTTCCGCGCCCAGTTCATCTCCGGCATGATCATGCCCGTCATCATGTTCCTCGGGAACATCAACTACGTGGTCATCGCCGTCGTCGGTGGGCTGCGGGTGGCGTCGGGCACGCTCACTCTCGGTGAGGTGCAGGCCTTCATCCAGTACTCGCGTCAGTTCACTCAGCCGCTCACGCAGGTCGGTGCGATGGTGAACCTGATCCAGTCCGGTGTCGCCTCCGCCGAGCGCATCTTCGAGGTGCTCGACGCTGAGGAAGAGGATGCGGATCCAGCCGATGCGGTGCGACCTATCGAGCGACGGGGTCGCGTCGAGTTCGAGAATGTCTCCTTCGGCTACTCGGCCGACCGTCCGTTGATCGAAAACCTCTCGCTGGTAGCCGATCCCGGTCACCTGGTCGCGATCGTCGGTCCCACCGGTGCGGGAAAGACCACACTGGTCAACCTCATCATGCGGTTCTACGAGATCGATTCGGGCCGTATCACTCTCGACGGCGTCGACACCAGGAAGATGACCCGCGAAGAACTTCGCGCTCGCACCGGCATGGTGCTGCAGGACACCTGGTTGTTCGGTGGAACCATCCGCGACAACATCGCGTACGGCGATCCGAGTGCCAGTGAAGAGGAAATCCTCGAGGCTGCGCGGGTGAGCTACGTGGATCGATTCGTGCACTCTCTGCCCGACGGTTACGACACGATCATCGACGAGGAGGGCAACAACGTCAGCGCCGGTGAGAAGCAGCTCATCACCATCGCCCGCGCCTTCCTGGCCAAGCCGTTGATCCTCATCCTCGACGAGGCCACCAGTTCCGTCGACACCCGAACCGAGCTGCTGGTGCAGAAGGCCACCGCCAAATTGCGCAGTGATCGCACCAGTTTTGTTATCGCGCACCGTCTCTCGACCATCCGGGACGCGGACACGATCGTGGTGATGGAGAACGGCAGCATCGTGGAGCAGGGTAATCACGAGGAGCTCCTCGCGGCCAGGGGTGCGTACTTCCGCCTGAATGCGGCTGGAGCGGCTGCGCCGCAGGTGCATAGAAATTCGTAGCGGGCTACGAATTTCCGCTCACAAGCGGCGAAGCCGCATACTGAACCGGTGAGTTCCTCCAGTTTCGGCTTCGATATCGGCACCCGGCTCGACGGTGAGCTCGGTCGTACCGGCACCATCCACACCCCGCACGGCGACATCGCCACCCCCGCATTCATCGCGGTGGGCACCAAGGCGACCGTCAAGGCGGTGCTGCCGGAGGCCATGAAGGAGCTCGGCGCGCAGGCGGTGCTCGCCAACGCGTACCACCTGTACCTGCAGCCGGGCTCGGACATCGTCGACGAGGCGGGTGGGCTGGGCAAGTTCATGAACTGGGACGGGCCGACGTTCACCGACAGCGGTGGATTCCAGGTCATGTCACTCGGCGTCGGGTTCAAGAAGGTCATCTCGATGGACGCCACGCGCGTGCAGTCCGACGACGTCATCGCCGAGGGCAAGGAACGGCTGGCCCACGTCGACGACGACGGCGTGACGTTCAAATCCCATCTCGACGGCTCCAAGCACCGATTCACTCCCGAGGTGTCGATGCAGATTCAGCACCGCCTCGGTGCGGACATCATGTTCGCGTTCGACGAGTTGACGACGCTGATGAATACCCGCGGCTATCAGGAGATGTCGGTCGACCGAACCCAGGCGTGGGCTAAGCGATGCGTCCTCGAGCACGAACGGCTCACGGTAGAGCGCGCCGACAAGCCATACCAGGCGTTGTTCGGAGTGGTGCAGGGCGCGCAGTACGAGGATCTGCGACGCAAGGCCGCACACGATCTCGAAACGATCACCGGCGAAACGGGTAGGGGCTTCGACGGCTACGGGATCGGCGGTGCGCTCGAGAAGCAGAACCTCGGAACCATCACTCGGTGGGTGAACGAGGAGCTGCCCGAACACAAGCCACGTCACATGCTCGGCATCAGCGAGCCGGACGATTTCTTCACCGCGATCGAGAACGGTGCCGACACCTTCGACTGCGTCAATCCCTCACGGGTAGCGCGCAATGCGGCGATCTACGTGCCGACGGGTCGTTTCAACATCAACACCGCCAAGCATCGACGCGACTTCACCCCGATCGACGACAACTGCGACTGCTACACGTGCGCGAACTACACCAAGGCCTATATCCACCACTTGTTCAAGGCCAAGGAAATGCTCGCATCGACACTGTGCACCATCCATAACGAGCGCTTCACGGTCAAGCTGGTCGATGACATCCGAGCCTCGATCGAGCAGGGACGTTTCGCCGAATTCAAGACGGAGTTTCTGGGTCGCTTCTACGCGCCGAAGACTGCGTGAGCCGATCTTCGAGCTCCGAAATTCGCTGTAGCAGTTCTTGTTCCCGCTCGGCGGCCTTGCGCTGGTACACCTCGGACAGATCCGCAAGGTAAGCCGCGTCGTAGCGGGGGATGATGCTGCGGGTGCAGTTCCAGTCGAACGCCTCGACGTCGATGACGACGCTGCGCTCGCACGTGGCGGCGACAGTCGAGTCGCCGATCTTCCTCAGTCGGTCCAGTAGTTGGGGATCGTCCGCGGCCTCGACGGTACGTGCCCGGCCGTAGAGCTTGAGGCGTTGACGCAGAGGGTAATTCACGAGAAAAATCGCGACGCGATCGTCATTATCGAGGTTTGCCGCCGTGACGTATTGGTGGTTCCCGGCGAAGTCGGCGAACCCCAACGTCCGATCGTCGAGAACCTGCAGGAAGCCTTTCGGCCCACTTCGATACTGAATGTAAGGCCAGCCCGACTCGGCCACAGTGGCGATCTGGAACTGATCGATCGCACGAATCATGGCCTTCTCGCGAGTGTCGAGAGGCATCGGGCCGTCGTCGGGTCGCTCGGTCTGTGAACCGTAGGCGGTGTAGCTGCCGTCGACCTTCTGCCGCGCGATCGCAGCAGAACCGAACATCAGATGGTGATAGTGGTTGCTCTGCGGCACGGGTGTCAGACTACGACCACCATGGCCTCGCTCCGCATCGTGGCTGATATCGAAGTGTCGGGGGCAACCGCAATAATCTCCTACGCCGGATGTGCGTCGATCGCGCACAATGGACGAAGACGTCAGACTGCGCCGCCCCAGTGAGAAGGTGATAACCGTGGCCACTCAATTCGAGTTTCGACTGAAGGGCGCGAATGCACCCGAGGGCGAGTTGGACGCCAATGACTTGCTTGCGCTCGTACAGAGTCTCAGGACAGTTGCGATGAGCATCGGCCGAAGCGAGACAGATGCCGATCGGCTCGGCCGCGCACCCTCACGAGTGCACCAGGTCGCCAATCTGGTCATCGGGTTGGCCCCTGGCAGCACCAAACTTCTTGTTCGACGCGCAGGAGCCGGTGAGGATGCGTTGGACTTCGATCTGGCAGACGAGGAAGGCTTCGACGCAACATTCGAGAAGTTGGTGCGATCGATCGGTCTCGACCATCGGCCGGATTGGGTCAGCGATTCCCTGTCGAACGCAGCCGGCGAATTGGTATCGGCTCTACGCCGCGCTGCCCCGGAGGTCGAGTTCAAAGTTGATGGACTGACGGTACAGACATTCGACACGGCTGCACTTAGACCCGAGACCTGGGAGGTTGCAGCTGGTGTGTCGACCGAACTCCGTACTTTCATCGGACGCCTGTATTCGGCCAACCTGAAAACACACCGCTTTCAGGTGGAGGATGACGCCGGCAACCAAGTCGCTCTTCCCGATGTGGCCGACGACTCCGGACTCGGTCCGTTGGTCGGTAGCTACGTGACCGTAACTGGTATGCCGGTGACCGGCGCGGACGGACAGTTGAAGAGGCTGTCGAACTCGCGGATTCTTGCGCTTACTCACGCAGTTGCGGAGAGAGGCATCCCCGATTCAGTCCCTCTCGGGGACATTTTGGCTGCTGCACCCGGTATCGAGCCCGGCGGGATCGACGGGGTGAGCGACGATGAAGCCGACGCATTCTTTGCTGCTATCGGGTTATGACCCGGCCCGCGAGCCGGGGTGCTGTTCTCGTCGATACCGACGTGTTCAGCATTCTGTACGTCGACCCAGGCAAGGCTGCGAATCGTGGTCATCCTGTCGACGAACTGCGTAGACAACTGGCCGGGCTTCAGGTCGTGATTGCGTTCCAGACGCGGGCAGAGGTACTCGCGGGAACGATGATGGGTAATTGGGGTGAGCGCAGAGTGGCAGACACCCGAGTCAAGCTCGACTCGGCCCCTACGATCTCCATCGACCGCGAGGTCGTCGACGCCTATGCAGTGTTGACCGCAGCGTGCAAGCGCGCGGGTCATGCGCTGCACAACAAAATTCACACCGGCGATCGCTGGATCGCAGCATGCGCAATCTCGAAAGGACTGCCGTTGTTGACTCTGGACGGTATCTATTTCGGAGCACCGGACTTGGTTCTGCTGAGAGATTGAGTGCCCGCCTCGCACAAGCGTCCACCATGTGCGGCATCCGTCTCACCGCCAGCGCGTACTCTAGTACTACTGAGTGTGTAGTAACTGGATCGCAGTGGGGGGACCACGATGTTCGACGACGCCATACCTGTGAGTTCGTCCCAGGCCGACATCTGGCTGGCCCAGCAATTCATGCCGGACGTGCCGTTCACCATTGCGTATTACGTCGACATCGTCGGTGCCGTCGACGTCGACGTTTTGGCCGCGTGCGGTAGTAAGGCGCATCGAGAGTTCTCGTCGTCGACCATGCGGATCGTCGAGGTCGACGGCACTCCGATGCAGCGGTTCGTAGACGCGGAGACCGAGCCGGAACCAGTGGAAATTCTGGACTTCCGTGGACACGACCGTCCGGAAGAAGCGGCGACCCGATGGATGAACGACGACTGTCGAACAGCCCTCTCGATGTACGGCCGGCTGGTGCGACTGCGAGTACTCCGTGTCGGTGACGATCGCGTGTTCTGGTACACCAGGGCCCATCACATCGCGCTCGACGGCTATGCGTCGATGAAGGTGCTCGAGCGGGCGGCGGCTCTGTACGCCGGGGCGCAGGACAGCGTCGAGCCTCCACGGATCGATCCGACGACTCCGGCGGCGCTTCTCGCCGAGGACGAGCGCTACCGCGCATCCGCTCGCGCGCGGCGCGATCGTAAGCACTGGGAATCCGCCGACCTCGGTTACGCCGCTACCTGGGGCCGGAATTGGCAGCCTGCATCGGTTCCGATCGTCGTCGGGGAGGATCGGTCGATTTCACTGACCGCGTCGAGCCGGGCCCAACACGCCACGTCGACGGTCGTGATCGCTGCGTTCGCTGCCTTCCTCGCGCGGATGAACGATGTAGACGACGTCGATCTGTCACTGCCGGTCTCGGCGAGGCCGACAGCGATGCTTCGCCGGGCCGGGTCCTCGTTGTCTCATGTGGTGCCGTTGCGGTTGTCGGGCGTCGGATCGGCGACGGTGAACAACGTGGTCAAGTCCACCGAGGTGGCGATCGGTGCCGTGCTCCGGCACCAGCGGAGCAGGCCGCAGGCATCCGCGAGCGGAAATGCCATCACCGCAGGGCGTTTCGGGCCGACGATCAACGTGATGATGTTTGCGAACACCGTGGCCGTCGGGGACTTCGACGGCGAGATCAACATCCTGACCACAGGCCCGGTGTCGGATCTTGCCGTCAACATTTATCCAGGTCGACGCGGAGCCCGTCCGCGCATCGACTTCGAGGCCAATCCTGCCGCCTACACGCCGTGGGACCTGGCGCGTCACCACGAGCGGTTCCTGCACTTTCTCGACCGTTTCGCCGAGTCCGGTTACGGCGACACGGCGGTGGCCGACCTGGACCTGTTCCTGCCCGGGGAGCCCGACGCGACACCCGCCTCCGTCGGCATGGCCGTGACCGAGCGTGGATCACTGAACGACGTGTTCTCGACGGCAATCGCGAAGCACGGCAATCGAATTGCAATTCGGGACGCAGAAGTCGCCGTGACCTACGGTGAGTTGGCCACGAGAGTGTCAGCACTTGCGTCCACTTTGGCTGCCCGAGGAATCGGTACCGAGGACCGGGTCGCCGTTCGCATCGGCCGTTCCGTCGAGGGGGTCGTCGCTTTCTGGGCAGTCGCACGAGTGGGTGCGGTGTACGTTCCGGTCGACCCGAATCACCCCCGTGAGCGGGCGCAGTTCGTGGTGCGTGACAGCGGCGCGGTGTTGGGCCTGTGCACGGGCGGTGGCGAACTCGGTGATGTGGAGTGGCTGGACGTCGATGACATTCTCGCGGAGGGAGACCCGACCACAGTCGCGACCACTGCACTGCACCACGCGGCCTACGTCATCTACACCTCCGGGTCCACCGGTACTCCCAAAGGCGTCGTCGTCACCCACGATGGCATTGCCGCGTTGGTGCAACAGATCAGAAGCAGCTACGACCTCGACGACGAGTCGCGAGTCTGTCACCTCGCCTCGCCCGGATTCGACACTGCCATCGTCGAGGTGCTGACTGCAGCGACCGCGGGCGCGGCGGTGGTGATCGCGCCCGCGGGTAGATACGGCGGCGCCGAACTGTCGGATCTGATTGTCCAGCAGGCGATTACACATCTGCTGATCACGCCCTCGGCGCTGGCGACGTTGGATCCCTCGGCGCTCGCGAACGTCGGGACGATCATCATCGGTGGTGAGGCGGCTCCGCAGGATGCGGTCGACCGCTGGTCGGCAGGCAGACGACTGCTCAATGCCTACGGACCCACCGAGACGACCTGCAGTGTCACGATGACCGAGCGGCTGCACCCGGGCAGTGCGGACGGAATCGGTCGAGCGATGGTGGGCGCGAAAATTCACCTTCTCGATCGCACTCTGCGGCCTGTTCCCTCGGGAGCGGTCGGTGAAATCTACATCGAAACTGCCGGAGTCGCGCGAGGATATCTCGGTCGCACCGCGGATACATCGGCGCGATTCGTCGCGAACCCGTTCGGCAGCGGGATTCGGATGTTCCGAAGCGGAGATCGTGCGCGTCTGCGCGGTGACGGTACGCTCGAGTTCCTCGGCCGCACCGACGATCAGATCAAGATCCGGGGAAATCGTGTCGAATTGGGTGAAATAGACGCGGCGTTGCGGGCGTTCCCGGGTGTCAGTGCGGCATCATCGGCATTGCGTCGCAGTCGAACTGGGGATCTGCGTATCGACGGCTATGTCGTAGCCGCGCTCGATGGAAATGTGCTCGACACCGAGCGCATTCGCAAGGAGCTCGCCGAGCGATTGCCCGCCCACATGGTGCCGGCGACCCTGTCGATCCTCGGCGAGATTCCGCTGACGATCAATCGAAAGGTCGATCGCGGCGCACTTCCTGTTCCGGACCTGACCGCTTCGAGGACCGGCACTCCGATCGAGCCGTCCGGTGTCACCGAGGAGATGGTGGCGGCTGTGTTCGCGCGTGTGCTCGATAGGGGTGGCATCGATTGCGCCGCTTCGTTCTTCGATCTCGGGGGCGATTCGCTGGCGGCGACCAGAGTCGTAGCATCGGTGCGGGCCGAGGCCTCGGTGGACGTCGGCGTCCGAGACCTGGCCGTTTCCCCGTCCGTTCAGGCGCTGGCAGCACGGATCGACGAGCGTCGACTGATTGGGCGGCAGCAGGATTCGCGACCCGAACGAGGTCTGGCGGAGGGGATGGTCGCAATCCCGCTTGCGCCGCAGCAACGCCACATCGATCGAAGTGCGCACCTCCCGCTGTACAACTTGCCGTTCACGGTCACGATTTCCGGTCGGTTCCACGCGGCGGCAGCCTCGCAGGCGATGACCGACCTGATCGATCGGCACAGCACCCTGCGAACGCGGTATCCGGATGTCGACGGGGTTCCGGTGCAGGTCGTCGAGCCGGATTCGGCGATGGCGGTACCGACCCTCGATGTTGTCGACTTCGATGACGCCGCAGCGGTGCAGACCCTCGAGCACCCCTTCGACGTGCGCACCGAGTTCCCGATTCGGGCGCGCCTGTTTGCGATAGCACCCGATCGCCACGTGCTCGCGTGCGCCGTCCACCACAGTGCAGCGGACGGGTGGTCACTAGGGCTGTTGGCGTCGGACTTCGTGCTGGCGTATCACGCCAGGATTGCCGGCACCGCACCGTCGTGGCTCGAATTGCCGCTGCACTACGTGGATTACAGCGTTTGGGCGGCCAATCGAGACAAGTCGGCCGATCTCGACTTCTGGCGCGCAGAGTTGTCGGACATACCGAGATCGAGGGAGTTGCCACTGGACCGTCCTCGCGGGCAGGACTGGGATTTCTCCGGGGCGCGCACGTTGCTCCGTTTCGACGCAGACGCCACCGAGAGCATGTCGTCTCTGGCGCAGCGTTGCGGGACAGGACGATTCACCGTACTTCGCGCAGCACTGTTGCTTCTGCTCGCCCAGACGACGGAATCGACCGACATCGTCATCGGGACTCCGGTTGCCGGTCGTGATGACCCGAGACTCGAGCAACTCGTCGGTACCTTCACCAACACCGTCGCCATCCGGACGAAGATCGACGAGGCCACGACCGTCGAGGACATCGTGCGAGCAGCCCGTGCAAGCGAATTGCGGGCCCTCGACCATGCCACGGTGTCGTTCGAGGATGTCGTCGTCGATCTCGGCGCCGAGTCGACGGAGGCGAGGCACCCAATTTTTCAGGTGGCGCTGTCGTTGGATGTCTTCTCCGCCGCGACCGTCGACGTCGGGGATGTTCGCTTCGAGATCACCCCTCGACCGATCGACATCGCCAAGTGCGACCTTCATTTTCACGTCACCGAACATCGAGACGGCGAAGGTAAGGCTATCGAGACCGCGGTCGATATCGTCTATCCCGCAGCACTGTTCGACGCGAATACAATTGTGGCACTGGGGAAAAGTCTCGAGCAGATCATGTATGAGATGGTCGCAGAACCCGACTCGGTGTGGCGAGATCTGATCACCGTCGAACCGTACGATCAACTACTACACAACGTGTAGCATGTGCCGTGCGTGAGTAGCACGCGACATCGAGACCAGCGGGAGAATCCATGTCCACCTTCAACGGCCTACCGGCCCACATTCTGCTCGTTCACTTCATCGTGGTGCTGGCACCGCTCACCGCGATCCTCGCTGTCGCCGCCAGTATCTGGTCCGGTGTGCGCAGCAGGCTCGTGTGGCTCATTGCGGCCCTTGCTGTGTTCACGTTGGTGCTGACTCCGCTGACGACCGAGGCCGGCGAGTGGCTCGAGAAGCGTGTCCCGGAAACCGCCGCGGTCGAAACGCACACCGAGGTCGGCGACTGGATGATCTACTTCTCCGTCGGTCTGGTCGTCGTCGCCGCGGCACTCGTGTTCCTGCATCTGCGTGAGGGTCGGGGAAACGCGCCCGTCCGGTGGCAGTCCATCATGGTGGTGGTGTTGGCAGTCGTGATCGGAGCGACCACAATCGTCCAGGTGTACAGAATCGGAGAGTCCGGCGCTCGCGCCGCATGGGACGACGTATCGGCGACGGCCGGCGATGAGTGAGCCCGAGCCGAGCCTGCACGATCACGAGCCTCACGGTGATCTGTCAGGCCGACTGAACTGGCTTCGAGCCGGGGTGTTGGGTGCCAACGACGGCATCGTCTCCACCGCCGGTCTGGTCGTCGGTGTCGCGGCCGCAACCACCGACCGTGGGTCGCTGCTGACCGCAGGCGTTGCCGGTCTGGTTGCAGGAGCTGTATCCATGGCACTCGGGGAGTACGTCTCGGTGAGCACGCAGCGTGACGCCGAGCGTTCGCTGTTGATCAAGGAACGCCGAGAACTGGACGAGCAACCTGAGCAGGAACTGGCCGAGCTCGCGGCACTGTACGAGGCCAAGGGGCTGTCGGCGGACACTGCGCAGACCGTCGCTCGCGAACTCACCGACCACGATCCGTTTGCCGCGCACGTGGACGTCGAATTGGGAATCGACCCGGATGCGCTGACCAATCCGTGGCAAGCGGCCGCGTCGTCGGCTGTGTCGTTCATCAGTGGTGCGCTCTTGCCGTTGCTGTCGATCCTGCTGCTGTCCGCTTCGCTGCGCATTCCGGTCACATTCGTCGTGGTGTTGCTGGCACTGGCGTTGACCGGAACTATCAGCGCACGCCTCGGTGGAGCGCCCAGTCGCCCGGCGGTCACTCGAATCGTGATCGGTGGTGCGATCGCGATGGCGGTCACCTATGCGATCGGCCAACTCGCAGGCGTCGCGGGCATCTGACCGAGGTCAGCGGAAGATCGAGGTGGCGGCTTCTCCGGTTTCGGGTACCACCACATCTTGGACGACGTCGAACAACGCCACCGAGATGACGGTGAACGCGAGGACGAGGACCATCCCGGCGGCGAGAATTCCGCGGTCGGGGCGGTGCCGCGGCGGTTCGCTGAGTGCCTGCACGCGTCGCACGACGTCGCCGCCGGTACTGGCGAGAGTGTGGGTCCCGTGGTCGAGATGGGCCCGAAGCAAAGCAGTTCTGGCAATGGCAGACAACGTATCTCGACGGCCCAGCGCAGCCGCGCTCTCGTCTGCTTGACGCTCCGCAGCGTGTCGTACCGTGACGGCCAGCGGCCCGAGAATCGGATCGACTCCGGCCGCGATCTCGCACATCTGGATCCACACGCTGTGCCGGTGCCGCAGGTGCGCGCGCTCGTGTTCGAGAACCGCTCGTAATTCGTTGTCAGACAGCGCTTCCACCAGACCCGTGGTGATCACGACGGCACCTCCGCCCGAGGGGACGGCGAAGGCGTCGGGAACGTCGGAGTCGACCACGACGATGCCGCCCGTCGCTCGCGCCTCGTCACCGAATTCGGATGCGATGGATGTACTGACGACTACGCGTCGGACGTGACGGGTTACTTCGACGGCACGCCAGAACATCAACGCGCAGAGGGCGATTCCCAGTGACACCCACACAATCCGAGCCGACGCTAGCAGAACCGCAGCAAGCGCGGCCAAGGATGCGGCGACTGCAAACGCCGTGACCATCGACAGGATCGGGAGCAGAACTACGGCGGTGGACGGGTTGAGTCGGCGGTCGATGTGGTCGGCTCCGAACCGCAGCAGCAGCGACAGCACCCACGGCAGCATGGCCACGATGAGGAGCAGAGTCATCGATGCTCGGCTGAATCCGATTTGGCGAGCAGTTCTCGCAATGTGGCCTCGTCCTCGGGCTCGAGTGCGGCCACGAAGCTGGCCAGTACGTCGGCGCGCTCGGCCCTGGTACCGAGTTCGGTGCGCATCCGCATCGCTGCGCGAAGTGCAGGGATCTCGTCGACCGGGGCGTTGAGGGTGTAGACGAAGGAACGCCCTCGCCGCTCGCGATCGACGAGGCCTTTGCCGTGCAACCGCACCAATGCAGTCATGACGGTCGTGTGGGCGAGATCCGCGCCGAGATGCTCCCGTGCCTGAGCAACCGACAATTCCGTGTGCTGGCCGAGCAACTCGAGGATCGACTCCTCCAACTGTCCGGACGCTCTACGCACTGCGATTCCTCACTCGGGTCGGGTACTTCGAGGATAGTTCAGTGGGCGGCGTTATCGACACCCGAATCGAGGTCGACTACCGCGGAGTCCAGATCAGGGCGACTCGGCCGTGGTCCTCCGGTGCGTCTTCTAGCTAAGGAGGTCTGCGTGGTCGGTGCTACGGAGGTAGTCGATGACGGCCTCGCGGCTTTTCTCGAGACACACGATTCGGTTCTCCACCACCCGCAACTCACGCGCGAGTTCCTCTGCAGCCGCGCGACCACTTATCGCCGAATGCTGCTCCGGCTCAGGAGTTTCGATGTCGAGGACGATCTTGATCATGCGCGTGGAAAGACCCGCCTCGACGAGCGCGCGCACGTGGCGTGCGTGCTCGATCTGCTCGTCGGAGTAATCGCGGTACCCGTTTGCCGACCGCGCAGCGTCGATGAGTCCCTGCTGCTCGTAGTACCGCAGCATCCGTGCCGGCGCTCCGATCGCATCCGCTGCCTCACTGATTTTCATGCCGGGGTCCTTCCGTCGGTGGCCACCGATTTGACCTTGACAGTGATGTCAACGTTTATGGTCGCAGACGTGTTCGGCACCCGATCCTCGGGGAGCCGAAGAAAGGAACACATGATCAACGACTGGAATGGCCCGTCACGGAAGATCCTCGTGATCGGAGCCGGTGAACTCGGCATGCCGGTTCTACGCAACGTCGTCCGTCGAGCTGCTGGTGTCGCTGAATCTGTCGTCGATGTCTTGCTCCGTGGGACCACGATCGACTCCACCGTCCCGGCCAAGCAGCACGACGTCGAGGAGATCCGCGAACTCGGGATAGGCATCGTTCGTGGTGACCTGGTCGAGAACACCGTCGATGACCTCGCTGCGGTCTTCGCCGACTACGACACCGTCATCGGCTGCACCGGGATCACCGCAGGATTGGACACTCCGATGAAAGTCGCGCAGGCGGCCTTGCAGGCGAAGCTTCCGCGATACTTCCCGTGGCAGTTCGGTGTCGACTTCGACGTCATCGGCCGGGGCAGCCCCCAGGACATCTTCGACTCCCAGCTCGACGTGCGGGATCTCCTCCGTTCACAGCACGACACCGAGTGGGTGATCATCTCCACCGGCATGTTCATGAACTACCTTTTCGATGCCGGCTCCGGGATGGTCGACCTCCCGAACGACACCGTCAATGCCCTCGGGACCGTCGACACCGCAGTGACCGTGACCATGCCGGAGGACATCGGCGCGCTCACCGCGGAGATCCTCTTCGCCGAGCCGCGCATCCGTGACGAGATCGTCTTCGTCGCCGGGGACACGATCACCTACGGCCAACTCGCCGAGACCCTCGAAACAGTCCTCGGTCGTCCGTTCGCGCTCCAGGTGTGGTCGGAACCGCTCCTGATGGCAGAACTCGGTGCAGACCCGGACAACATGACCCGGAAGTATCGCGCCGTCTTCGCACAGGGGCGCGGTGTCGCATGGGACAAGGCCGACACGTTCAATGTCCGGCACGGGATCCCGACCACGACGCTCCGCGAGTGGGTCGCACAGAACCTCGCCGAGCGCACCGCCACCGTTGTCGACCGTTGATGGACGTGCGACTCAGTGACCTACGAATATCTAGCGGGCGGCACATATCTGTAATACGGTGGACTCACCAGCCCACCACCTCGAGGACGATCCATGAGCGTCGAAGCCAATACTCGCGCGATAGAGAAGACTGTCGTCACCGACTTCAGTGACCGCATGAGCTACGGCTCGTACCTGGACCTCGACACGTTGCTCAGCGCCCAGAAGCCGGTGAGCACCCCGGAGCATCACGACGAGCTGCTGTTCATCATTCAGCACCAGACCACCGAGCTATGGCTCAAGCTGGTACTGCACGAGACACTGGCCGCGCGGGCGGCTCTCGATGCCGACGACATCGGCACCACGCTCAAGTGCGTAGCCCGGGTCAAGCACATTCAGAAGACGTTGACCGAGCAGTGGTCGGTGCTGGCCACTCTGACGCCGACGGAGTACTCCCAGTTCCGCGACTTCCTCGGCAACTCTTCGGGATTCCAGTCGTATCAGTACCGGGCCGTGGAGTTCGTGCTCGGCAACAAGAATGCGGGCATGCTGACGGTCTTCGAGTCGGATCCGGCTGCGCACCAGTTGCTTTCGACGCTGCTGCACGAGCCGAGCCTGTACGACGCGTTCTGGCAGTCGTTGGCGCGGCAGGGATACGACGTACCGGCATCGGCCCTCGACCGGGACGTCACCGCGGCATACACGTACAACGAGGACCTGATGCCGCTGATCAAATTCGTCTACGAAAACCACACCGAACACTGGGCGGTGTACGAGGCATTCGAGGAGCTCGTCGATCTGGAGGAGAACTTTCAGCTCTGGCGCTTTCGGCACATGCGCACGGTGCTCCGTACCATCGGGATGAAGAGTGGAACCGGAGGGTCGAGCGGTGTCGGATTTCTGCAGAAGGCACTCGAACTCACCTTCTTCCCTGAATTGCTCGCTGTCAGAACGGAAATCGGCCGATGATGGAACGTGCAGTCGAACTCGACAACAAGGATCCGCTCCGCAGCTACCGCGACAAGTTCCTCGGCAGTGACGATCCGTCGATCAGCGCGTATCTCGACGGCAATTCGCTGGGCCGGCCCACCAAGGCCAGCGTCGAACGGATCAACACCTTCATGAGCGACGCCTGGGGCGGACGCTTGATCCGCGGCTGGGACGAGCAGTGGTTCGACCTTCCCGTCACCATCGGCGACGCCCTGGCCGACGCCACCCTGGGAGCCGCGCCCGGCCAAACCACGATCGGCGATTCGACGACGGTACTGCTGTACAAACTGGCGCGGGCGGCGATCGCTATGCGGCCTGGCCGCACCGAGATCGTCATCGACCGTGACAACTTTCCAACCGACCGATACTTGCTCGAAGGTATTGCGGCCGAATCGAATATGACTCTGCGATGGATCGAGACGGACCGCCGCGGTGGCATCGAACCCGAACAACTCGCCGAGGTGGTGGGGGAAAACACCGCCCTGGTGGTGATCACTCACGTCGCCTACCGTTCCGGCTTCCTCGTCGACGTGGCGGAGGCAACGCGTATCACGCACGCAACCGGTGCCCTGATGCTGCTCGATGTGTGTCATTCCGTCGGTTCGGTACCGATGGAATTCGATTCCTGGGGAGTCGATCTGGCGGTCGGGTGCACGTACAAGTACCTCAACGGAGGTCCGGGATCACCGGCCTTCGCGTACGTGCGCAGCGATCTTCAGGGCGACTTCGTCCAGCCGATCTGGGGCTGGATGGGCCGGGCCGATCCCTTCGAGATGGCTCAGGGTTACGTTCCGGCACAGGGTATTCGACGCGTCATCAGCGGAACGCCGTCGGTATTCGGCATGATCGCGATGCAGGACACCATCGAGATGATCGCCGAGGTGGGCATGGACGCGATCCGTGCGAAGTCCGTGGCACTGACCGAATACGCCCTCGAACTTGTCCGCGAGATGCTGGTACCGCTCGGGGTGGAGATCGCCTCACCGGAGGACTCGACTCGACGCGGCGGGCACGTCACCATCGACCATCCCGATTTCAAGGCGATCACCGCTCGTCTGTGGGAGCAGGGTGTGATCCCGGATTATCGAGCGCCACACGGTATTCGCCTGGGGCTGAGCCCTTTGAGTACCTCGTACCGTGAGGTGTACCTGGGTATCGTGGCGATTCGTGACGAACTCCGCGCCTAGCACCGCCGGGGCCATCCTCGACGACTTCGACTCTCGTCCGGGAAGCGCCACGTCACTCGTACGCACGGTGCTCGGGGCCTACGTTCGCCCCCTCGGTGGTTGGTTCGCCATCGCTGACTTCGTGGTGTGGATGGACGCGCTCGGGGTGCCACCGGAGAGCACGCGCATCGCGGTGACGAGGTTGAAGAAGAAGAGCGTTGTCGAATCCGGTAATCGTGAGGGACGCACCGGCTATCGCATCACCGAGCAGGCCGACGCGATGTTCGCGCGAGGCGACGGCCGGATATTCGGCTTCCGGCGGATGGCCGACGGCGATCCATTCCGGTTGATCTCGTTCACCATTCCCGAGACACAACGCGCGGCTCGGCACCAGCTGAGGCGTCGGCTCACGTCGATAGGTTGTGGGACCGTCTCACCAGGATTGTGGATCACGCCCGAATATCTGGCGGCGGAGGCCGCTGCAATCGTCGACGCGTTGGAGTTGTCGCAGTACGTCACGACGTTCGTCGCGTCCGAGGTCGCGCCTCCCACCACGCTGCGTGAGAGCGCCGAGCAATGGTGGGATTTGGCCGGCATCGCCGATCGTCATCAAGCATTTCTCGAGGTCCTCGACGGCACGTCCCCGGCTCGGAATTCCCGCGACGCGTTTGTCACGTTCGTGCCGTTGCTCGACGAATGGCGCGTCATTCCCTACGTCGACCCTGGTCTTCCGCCGTCCATGACGCCGGACGACTGGCCGGGCACCCGGGCCGTCGCCATGTTCGAGACGGCCCGGGAGCGTTACTTCGACCTCAGTCTGGAATGGGTCGCGTCCTAGCCATCCTGGTACGACGGCTCGCGCTTCTTGATGTACGAGATCACGCGGTACGTGATCGGCATGACGATGACCTCGGCCAGCGTCTTCCACAGGAATCCGACGATGACGTAGTTGATGAAGTCGGTCCAGGTGCTGATGCCGATGACTCCGGCGGCGATGGAGCAGAAGATCAGGGTGTCGAAGAATTCGCCGACGATGGTCGACCCGATCAGTCGCGCCCACAGGTGCTTTTCCTTGGTGCGTTCCTTGATCTTGACCAGCACGACGGAGTTGAGGAGCTGCCCGACGGTGTAGCCGGCGAGACCGGCGAGGACCAGTCGGGGGACGACGCCGACGACGCTCTCGAGTGCGGCCTGGTTCTCGTAGAACGAGGCGGCGGGGAGTTCGATGGCGATCCAGAAGCACACGGAGGTGAGCAGCAGGGAGCCGAAGCCGAGGTAGATCGCGCGGCGCGTGGCTTTGAAGCCGTAGACCTCGCTGAGCACGTCACCCAGGATGTAGGCGAGGGGGAAGAGGAAGAATGCGCCGTCGGTATTGATCGGCAGAATTTGGAACGGTCCGAGCATGACGTCGGACGAGGCGAAGAAGGCGACACCTTTGCTGGCGGCCACGTTCGAGATCAGCAGCGTCGCCACGAAGAGCGCGACGATCGGGGCGTAGTAACCCTTGCTGATGTGAGCGAACGTGGCCTGCCCAGACTCGGTGCCGCCGTTGGGGGCGGTGTGTTCGGTAGTAGTCACTGCTCGATCCAAGCACCGAGACGACGATGGGCGCGAATCCCCGGGTGAGGGATGCGCGCCCATCGAGGCGGACTACAGGTCAGGCGACGCGTCCACGCACCGTGACGCGGTAGGCGTAGGTTCCGGCGATGATCGTGATCGGGATGGTCACCAGTAGGCCGATGCCGACCAAGATCGCGCCGACGATGTTGAGGCCGAACAGAGCGAGCGCGAGCACGAAGATCGTGCCACCGTTCGAGGCGATCGCCTGGGCGCTGGCCTTGATGGCGGGGATGGGTTCGTCGCCGCGGTCGATGACGAACTGGAAGGTCCACCAGGTGAAGAACGTGATGACGATGCCGGGGATGACCAGCAAGATGTAGCCGATGCCGGTTGCAATGCCGACCAGGATGCCGGCGATGACGACGGCGGCAACATTGCCGAACTGGAAAAAGGACCCGAACGCGGGCTTGATCCCGTCGACCTCGTGCAGAGCGCCGCGAACGAGTGCCGCCTGGATGAGGAGTGAGACGACACCGATGATGACGCTGAAGATCAAGCTGAGGAAGAAGCTGTCGGAGCTCAACACGTAGTTCAGAACGACCTGGATGATTCCGGCGGCGAGGACGATGCCGACCCAGACGAGTGCGTTCTGCTTGAACTTCTCGAAGCCGTAACCGATGGCCGTTCCGACGGACAACTGCGACGTCATCGGCTCGTTACCGAACGACGGAGGCGGCGGGTAGTTGCCCTGCGGGGGAGGTGGGTAGCTGCCCTGCGGGGGCGGTGGGTAGCCGCCCTGTGGCGGGTAGCCGCCCTGCTGGGGGTATTCGCCGGGAGGAGGTGGGTAGCTCCCGGGCGGTGGGTAGTTGCCCTGTGCAGGGGGCGGGTAGTTGCCGGGTGGTGGGTAGCCGCCCTGCGGCGGTGGATAGCCACCGGGGTTCTGTGGATCCTTGTCGGGGTCGTAGCCGCCTGAGGTCATCGTGTCCTTCTCCCTCGGGTTGAGTTCTCGCGGTCACTGTACGTCCGATTCATCCTGAGTTGGGTTCTGTCGCGTTGCAACGTGATCTCGATCGGTTCGTAGATCAGAGATTTGCGGGGTCGAACACCCACGGTTCGCGCGGCATCCGCGTCGGCTTCCACTTCTCCAGCAGCTCCTCGGCGTCCTTCGCTCCGGGCATACCGAGGGAGGCGATGATGAGTGCCCACCCGTCGGGTCGTTCGCGCAGTGTTACGGCACCGTCGCGCTTGGCCAATCTCTTGCCCTCGACATTCAGCGCGAGGGGAACATGGACGTAGGTGGCCGGGGTGAGGCCGAGGAGCTGAGCCAGATATCCCTGGCGAGGCGCGGAGGTGAGCAGATCGTCGCCGCGCACGATCTGGTCGACGCCTTGCGCACCGTCATCGACGACGACGGCAAGGTTATAGGCGGGGACGCCGTCGGATCGACGGAGCACGAAGTCGTCCACCTGGCCCCGAAACAGGCCGTGCAGCTGATCGACGACGGTGAATTCGGTTACCTGCGAACGTAATCGGATGGCCGGTGGGCGGTCCTTCGCTGCTTTCTCGTCAGCGGTCAGGTTCCTGCAGGTGCCGGGATATGCGCCGTCGGGTGCATGCGGGGCCGATGCGGCCTGCAGTATTTCCCGACGCGTGCAGAAACATTCGTATGTCATCCCCGCTGCGGTGAGCGCGCGAATCGTCGCGTCGTAGATTTCCCGACGCTCGGATTGCCGCATGATGGGCCCGTCCCAGTCGATGCCGATGGCGGCGAGGTCCTCGAGTTGGCGTTGCTCGGAGCCGGGTTTCACGCGATCAAGATCCTCGACGCGCATGGCGAACCGCCGTTCGGTGGAGCGGGCGAAGAGCCACGCCAACAATGCGGTTCGGAGATTCCCGAGATGGAGATCGCCGGAGGGACTGGGGGCGAAGCGTCCGGCGGGCATGGGGACAACTCTAGGTCGGGTGCGCGGATCTTCCCGCCCGGACCGTCGCGTCGGTGATCAATTGCGGCAATCGAGGAGGACTTTCCCGATGTGTGCATGGCTGTCGAAATAGTGATGAGCAGCAGCGACCTGGGAGAGGGGGAAGATGCGGTCGGTAACGGGGCGGATCGACGCCGAGGCGAGTAGCGGCCATACCAGGTGCTGCACTTCGGACATGATCGCTGTCTTCTGCGCCGAGGAACGATCCCGCAACAGCGTTCCGGTAATGCTTGCCTTCTTCTTCATCAGCATCGAGAAGTCGAGTTCGGCGGTGGTCCCGCCTTGCATCCCGACTGTGATGATGCGTCCAAAGTCGTTCAGGGCGCGGAGATTGCGATCGAGGTAGGAGCCGGCAACGGTATCGAGGATGATGTCGGCACCTCCGGCTGCGATCATTTTCTCGGCGAAATCTTCGGTGGTGTAGTCGATGCGGATGTCGGCGCCGAGCTTGCCGGCGTGGGCGAGTTTGTCGTCGGTGGATGCGGTGACGGCAACGCGGCCGCCGAGGGCGGTGACGAGCTGAATTCCGAATGACCCGATGCCGCCACTGGCACCGTGGATCAGCACCGTCTCGCCGTGCTCGAACCTGCCTGTCATACAGATGTTCGAGACCAGGGTCGCCGCGACTTCTGGGACTCCTGCCGACTCGAGCAGATTCATGCCCTCCGGTGCGGGAAGCACGTGCCCTTCGTCGACGGCGACCTTCTCGGCGTATCCGCCGGACGCCAACAGGGCGACGACCGGATCACCGACGGCGAAACGGGTACTGCCGGTGCCGAGCCCGCCGACCGTCCCGGAGACCTCGAGGCCGAAGATGTCGGTGGCACCGGCGGGCAGGTTGTACCGCCCGCGACGCTGCAGAGCGTCGGCCCGGTTGAGTCCCGCTCCGGTGATGTCGATGAGAACCTGACCGGGACCGACAATCGGGTCGTCATGTTCTTCGACGGCGAGGGCGTCCGGACCACCAGCGGTGTGGAATCGGACGGCTCTCACGCTCGGTAGCCTTGGTGCTCGCACAGGGGGAGATAGTCCTCGCGAATCGGCGCGAACACGTCGATGTTGAGGGCGCGTTCGTCACCGATCGGCTCGGCGCAATGCGGAAGTCCGCCGGGGATGTGCACTACCGCGGGTGCGTGCAGGTCGAATACGTCGTCGCCGACGTAGAAGCGCATCGCCCCGGCCAGTACGTAGCTGAGCTGGTCGAATGCATGCGAATGCGGGCCACGGGTGGTGAAGCCGGGCTCGAACCAGTTGATGGTGGTCAAGGCCCCGTCGGAGCGAATTGCACTCCGTGCGAACCCGGGTCGTACTTCCTCGAAAGGAAGGTCGTCGAGGCCGAACATCGTTGCTGCCGCGTGTGCACTGTGGTCGGTCGGTGTGGCGACACGAAATCCGCGTCGGATGGTGCGGCGCCGAATTCGCCAGCGGCCGTCGACGAGGGCGTATTCGTCCTCGTAGTCGCCGACCATGAAGGGAGCGGTGTCGGTGGTGTCCTCGGTGTCGCTGCGGTGCACGGTGGCGTAGAGGGTGCCGTGCAGGCGGTCGTCTTCCCAGTGCAGTCGGTGGTTGGTTTCGATGTGCCGGGAGGTACGCGGTAGGGCGGCCCGGGCGATCCCCCAAGCGGAGATTGCCTCCTTGCCGATCAGATCTTTCGGCGGTAGTCCGAGCAATTCGCCGTCGCCGGTGTACAGCTCGTGCAGTGTGTCGGCCTGGCCGTGGTCGAGTCGATAGGCGTGCTCGGCGGTCAGCGCTTGGATGGCGAGCCGGGTCTCGGTATCGGGTTCCGTGCGTACGGGTGTGGTGGGCATTCAGGACTCCTGTAGTGCGGTCATCATTCCGAAACCGGTCATCCATTCTCGGACAGGCCAGTACCAGCGGTCGGTGACGGTGTAACTGCCGCCGGTGGACAGAGCTGCGAATGCGGCTACCCAGCTGCGGATTTCGTGAGCGGAGTGGCCGCCGTTCTTTTCCATCCAGTCGTTGGTCCACGAATCGGTTTCGGAGACAGCCCCATTGGCGAAAGTGTTCATAACTGAAGCATCGAAGCCGGGGTTGATCTGCTGGAAAGAATTGTCGCCGGCCGCGTGAGCTTTTCCGGCGTCGATCACCCGACGCTGTCGCTCGGCGCGCAACTCCGGTGACGGGTTTCTACCGTCGATCAGGCGGGCGAGCACCTCAGGGGTTGCTTCGTCGAGCCGCGGTACCGGCGGGTCGTGAGAAAGTCCCCCGGATCCGACGATCAATATTCGCTTGTTCCACGACTCGATCTCGCGGCCGATCGATTCGCCGAGAAGCCGGATGCGCTGCATGGGGCCGAGAGGTAGCCCGACCGCGTTCACGAAGACGGGCACCAAAGGATTGGTGTACTGCTTGCCGAAGAGAAATTCCAACGGTTGGGCGATGCCGTGATCGACGTGTAGTTCCTCGGACTGCGCCACGTCGATCCCGTCGTCGAGGACTGCAGAGACCAGTCGGCGAGCCGCTGTTCGGTCGACTGGTAGCGGACCGGGTTCGGTGCCCCAATCGCCGACGGCGCGAGCCCCGGATCCAATGCAGAACGCAGGCATCATGTCGTAGAAGACGCCGTTGTAGTGGTCGGGTCCGAAGACGACCGTCAGTTCGGGGTCGAAGTCAGCGACGAAGGTGCGGACGCGGTCGATCGCTACATCGACTGCCTTCAATACGCCGGGATCCGGGTCGTTGATTCCGTAGAGGGGTGAGTGCGAGAGGGCGCACAGTGCCAGGGGCATGAGGGTCTCCGTCAGCGATTCATAGTGGTTGTGCCGGAAATGGATTCGGACAAGTTGGTGGCTGCGTCGGCGAGCCCGGGTACGAAGGCCGCCAGCGCGGTGAGGGCATCGTCTTCATGATCCGGCGTATATGCGGCGGCGACGTAGTGGTCCGGCCGAACCACGAGAGTGAGCGGTCCGTCGGTGTTCGGGCGGAATGTTTCGGTCGAATCGTGAATCACTGTTGTTCTCCACGCGAGGTCGTAAGCGGACGATGCCGGTCCACCGAGCCGAACGATCTCGACGGTGCCGTCCCGGTCGATCGGAAACCTCAGTAGAGACCATCCAACGCCCAGAACGGTGTCGAGCGGAACAGCGGTGTCGTCCGCAAGGGTGACGACCGGTTGGGGGAGTGAGCGTCCCACCAAGTACGCGACGGACGAGGGCAGGGTTGGTGCCGGTGGCACGACGCAACCGGTGGTGAAGTGGGGCTGCTGGAGAAATTTCATCTCGGTGATCCAGCGTTTGGCGGCCGGGACCACCCCGGATGCGGTGATCAGCGCGTCCCGGACGATCGTGACGACGGGGCTGGTACTCATCACGATCCGACCGATGCGGTGGGACAGCTTCACCATCTGCGCTGCGTGGGGCCGGCGTTCGGTCTGGTAAGTCCCGATCAGGGCACCTGTGCCGTGGCCTTCGACTTCGCTCGCCACCTTCCACGCGAGGTTGGCGGCGTCCCGGATTCCGGCATTGAGTCCTTGCCCCGCGAACGGAGGCATCAGGTGGGCCGCGTCGCCGGCGAGCAGCACCCGTCCGCGTCGATAGTCGAGCGCGATGCGTTGGTGCGCAACGTAAACGGCGGCGCGACGGATATCGGCGGGACGCACCGGCCGGCCGACGAGCGGGCGGAGTAGCTCGTCGATCGCTGCCGGGGTGGTCATGTCCTGCTCGCTCTCTCCCGGCAGCAGCATGAACTCGAAGCGGCACCGTCCTTCGACGCCGGGAACCACGACGCCGGGACGGGTGCCATTGCAGTGAAAGTCGGCAAACCTCTCGTGCTCTTCGGTTCCCACGATGTCGATGACGATCCACTTCTCGACCTGCGTGGAGCCCTCCATCTCGATCCCGAGCCGTGATCGTGTCGGACTCTTGCCGCCGTCGCAGGCCACGACCCATCGGGTTCGGATACTTCCTGTTCCTGCGGGGTCGACCACTTCGGTGTCGGCATAGGCGTCGTGATTGGTGATCGCGACGGTCTCGGTGTCGAATCGCAGGTCGATGTTCGCTCGGCCACGCGCGGCGTCGAGCAACAGTTTTTCCAGCACCGGCTGATCGAACTGCGATTTTCGGGGATGTCCGAGCGTGGGAGTGCCGGGGTGTACCTCGGCAAGGAGTTGACCACGTCTGCCGAAGTATCGGGAGCCGGTGTCCATCAGCATCTGCGGGGCCAGTCGATCCATGATTCCGATCTGCGCCATGACCCGGAGCGTCTCGTCGGTGATGCTGATCGCCCGCGGTTCGTCGGTGGTACCGGTGTGCTTTTCGACCAGGATCACAGTCAGCCCCTGGTCGGCCAACAAACTCGCGCTCGTCAGCCCGGTAGGGCCGGCACCGATCACCAGAACGTCCGCGTCGAACACCGTGTCCATCGGACTACTCACCTCCGTATCGCGTGCGGCCGGGGAATCAGCGTCAGGCAACCCGGGTCACCGTGTTGCGCAGCACTCCCAGCCCGGTGATCTCGACTTCCACCTGATCGCCATCGGAGAGCAAACCCTGTGGCTGCATGAAGAATCCGACGCCACCGGGCGTGCCGGTGACGATCACATCGCCCGCTGCCAGGCGCGTGAAGCCGGTGACGTGAGCGATCAGCTGCGGAATAGAGAAGTACAGGTCTGCCACCGACGCCTTCTGTCGGACATCGCCGTTGACTCGGGTTTCGAGGGACAACGCGGAAACGTCACCGAGATCGGCTGCTGGAACCAGCCAGGGGCCGAAGGCTCCGGTGCCCGGAAAATTCTTTCCAGGAATCCACTGGGTGGTGACTCGCTGCCAGTCGCGTGCCGTGAAATCGTTGTAGGCCGCGTAGCCGGCCACGTACTCGAAAGCCTCCTCCTCCGCGACGTGGAAGGCGTCCTTGCCGATCACCAACGCCATCTCGCCCTCGTAGTCGAACTGCTCGGTCGACGCGGGCATCTGCGCAGGCTGCTGATGGCCGATCTGCGTGTCCGCGAATCGGGTGAACACGGTGGGTGCCTTCTGTTCGGTCCGACCGGTCTCCTGTTGATGGGTGCGGTAATTCACGCCGATGCACAGAATTTTGCCGGGGTCGCTAATGGACGGCAGGTACTCGATGTCGGGTTCGTGGCGGGCCGGTGCCTGCAGGTGCTGGTCTGTGATGCTCCCGAAGGTGCCGTTCACTACCGCGGCCCGAAGAGTGGCCGCCAGGTTCAGGCCGGTCGGTCCGAGATCGTAGGCGCGGCCGTCGTCGATCACACCCCAGGTAGGAGCGCCGTCGGCGGAGAGGAAGCTGGCGTAGTTCATGACGATGTCCTTTTCATGACGGTGAATACAGGGAATCAGTGAGAGATATCGGTGCGGAAGGACTCTCGGGTGAGGAGGACCGCGCATGCGCTGATCAGAAAAGCTGCAGCGGCGAATACGGCCACGAAGGTGGCGTCGGAGCCACCGCCGGCGTCGAGGAGCTGGACCGCGATCAACGGCGCGAAACCTGCCCCGAGAGTGGCTGCCAGTTGATAACCGAGCGAGGACCCGGTGTAGCGGGAAGTGGTGCGAAACTGTTCGCTGATGAACGAGCTCAGCGTGCCGAACAGGCACCCGACGACCAGCCCGTACCCGAGGATGTAGCCGGTGAAGAGCAGGGCGGTACTACCGCTGCCGAGCATGGACAGGATCGGGTACACCAACACCACGCCGATGCCGAATCCCCCGAGTAGAACGGGGCGACGACCGACCCGGTCGGAGAGCGCACCGGAAAGCGGAATGGTGAAAATGTTGACCGCCGCGCCGACAGCCGCGGCGAACAGTGCGGTGGATCGATCAGCGCCACCGAGTACGGCGTAGGTCAAGCCGAATGTGGCCATCAGTGATTGGAAGGCGGTGGCACCGGCTCCGGACAAGCAGGTCAAGATCACAGCCTTGGGTTCACGAAGCACCTGTGCCAGCGGCGATTTCCGTTCCTGCTCGACGCTGTCGGCTTTCGCCAAGGCCGCAGTGAACAGCGGTGATTCGGTGACGCTCAGTCGAATCCACAGACTGATCACCACGAGAATCGAGCTGAGCAAGAACGGAACTCGCCATCCCCAGGACATGAAGTCGTCCTCGGGCAGCAGGGAGAACAGGCCCATGATGGTGGCGGCGAGAACGGCACCGGTCGGTGCACCGGAGTTCACGATCGCGGCCGCCAATCCCCGCTTGCGACCGTCGGAGTGCTCGAGGGCCATCAGCGTGGCTCCGCCCCATTCGCCGCCGACCGCAATCCCCTGAACCACCCGAAGTGTGATCAGCAGCAGCGGCGCAAGCACACCGACTTGTGCTTGGGTGGGCAGCAATCCGATGGCGGTGGATGCGCCACCCATCAGGGACATGGTGAGAACCAGCATCTTTTTTCGTCCGAGGCGATCTCCGAAGTGGCCGAAGATGATTCCACCGATCGGCCGCGCAAGGTATCCCACGGCCAGGGTTCCGAACGACGCGATGGTGCCGACTACCGGGTCGAGATCGGCAAAGAAGATGTGGACGAACACGAGACTGGCAGCAGTTCCGTAAACGAGAAAGTCGTAGAACTCCACGGCGCTGCCGAGGTAGCTGGACAGAAGCACTCGACGCATATGTCGGCGTTGTTCCGGTCCCTGCTGTGCGGTGGGCGTCGCCGCGGGAAAAACCTGGGACATGATCCACACTCCGATGGGTGGGCCCCGGTCGAGGGGGCGGTTCGGTAGCCTCGCCGGTTCGCGTTGTACGTGTCGGCAGTCTCGATTGTGAGGGCTGTCACCACCGTAGAACCAGGGATAAAACATTGTCAACCTAAAATATATTATTCGTGATTGCTACACTCTGGTCGTGGCTGCGCAGCAAGCAATGAACAGCGCGGGAACCCGCACCATCGACGAACTTCGGTGCGCAATCCTCGCCGGAGAGTGGGAGCCGGGAGAAAAGCTGCCCCCAGCCGCTCTCGCTGAACGGTTCCGCACCAGTACCACCGTCGTCCGCGAAGCGCTGACCCGGTTGTCCGGCGCAGATCTCGTCGTCGCCAAGCCCAATCGCGGCTTCTTCGTACGGGATCTCACGTTGCGTGAACTCAGTGATATCACTGAACTTCGTTGCACCACAGAGGAATTGGCGCTTCGGCTGTCGCTGGAGCGGGGAGATGTGCAGTGGGAGTCGGATGTCATTGCCGCCCATCATCAATTGGTTCGTACACCCCGCCGCAGGAAAGACGACCCGACCCACATCAGCGAGGACTGGGCTTCGGCGCACCGCCGGTTTCATCTGGCGCTCCTGGGAGCGTGCAACTGCGAACCCATGATCCGCCTGGCATCCAATCTCGCCGACTCCACCGAGCTGTACCGCCGGTGGGCGGCCCCGTCGGTTGCCGCGACCGTGCGCAATGTGGAAGAGGAACATCGACTGATCCTCGAGGCTGTTCTGGCTCGTGACATCGATCGAGCCGCTGAACTGCTGCGCAGTCACTACGAAGCCACGGTTCAGGTGGTCCTTCGCTCCGGACTGGATTGGACTGGCGCCTCGAAGTCCACGGCCGGGTAGAGCACGTTCCATCTCACTCGCAAACGAAGCCGCCTGAAAGTGTCTCGCGAGCTAACCGGACCGGAGAAGTTCCTCGAGGTGCACCAGGGAATTCGCGGTGAGGTCGGGGTCCTCGAAATAGCTCGGGTAGGTGGTGCCGGTTCGGTTGATCCAGGCAGTGCGCAGCCCGGCACGGTGTGCGCCGTCGATGTCCCAGGGGTGGACGGCGACGAGCATGGCCTCGTGGGGTTCGACGTCGCACCGATCGAGCGCGTATCGGTACGACTGCTCTGCGGGTTTCCATGCCCCGGCTTGGTCGACGGACAGCAGCATCTCTGTGTGTTCCAGTACTCCGGCACTTTCGAGGAGTTTTCGAGCGACGCCGACCGCGCCGTTGCTCAGGGTGATCAGTCGAATGTCGAGTGCAGCCAGTGCTTCCATGCCGTCCGCGACGTCGGGATGCACGCCCAGACCCATGAAACCGCCCATGATGTGCTCGACGGCATCGTCGATGTCTCGATCCAGCGTCTCCCGGGGCAGCATGACTGCAAGCAGCCCGGATGCGACGTCCGCGAATGGCCGAGCCCCGCCGGCCGCGGTGAGGGCGAAGCCGTCACGTAGGACACTCGCGAACCACAGCGACGCGAGTTCCGCGGGGGCTCCCACGTCTGCGAAGCGCTCCGACAACGGCGACATGTCGGACAGCGTTTCGTTGACGTCGAAGACGATCACGCGCGGTCGACGCAGCGCAGGCGACTCGTTCGGGTTATCCGCATCGTTCACGAACTGCGCTCCTTGTGGTTCTCTTTTCCTCGGGGCAACGACGAGGCTCACCCGACGGTATCGACATTCTCTGTGCCGCGAGTGGACTTCTCACGTCGACCTCGGTGCAGGCCGGCTCGGTGACCTGATGCGTACCGTGGAGTCCGACGGGAGGTCCGAGTGAGCTGGACGAACATTCGCGCAATGCTGGGCCGCGTCGAGGCGAGCACCCGCCCGGTGGATCCGCAGACGCGCGCGGCGCTGGACGAGCGGTGGGCGGCGTTACCCGTCGGCGTGCGGACGCCCTCGCAGACACTGGGCCGGCACGCGGTGGGATGCGAGGGCACCCATGGGGTCTTTCCGAAATGCAACCTGACGTGCAGTCCCTGCTATCACAGCGCAGACGCCAACAAGGTTCGCATCGATGGCGAGCACACCCTGCGTGAGGTGGCGGCGCAGATGAGACACCTTGCCGCTCGACGCGGACCGCGGGCGCACGCACAGCTGATCGGCGGGGAGGTGAGTCTGCTCGCCCCTGAGGTTCACGCTGCTGCGCTGACGATCATGCGCGAGCACGGCCGCGAGCCGATGTCGTTCACGCACGGCGACTTCGACTACGAGTATCTGCAGTCCGTCGTCGTCGGTGAGGATGGCCGCCCCCGCTTCGGACGTGTTTCGTACGCAGTGCATTTCGACAAACTGATGCGTGGCCGACGCGGAATCCCGAGGCCCAGGTCGGAGGCCGAGCTGCATCCGTATCGACAGCGGTTCGCCGAGATGTTCGCGCGGTTGAAGAGCGAGCACGGGGTGAGCTCGTATCTGGCCCACAACATGACGGTCACTCCGGACAACATCGACGAGGTGGCCGAAGTCGTCGAGAACGTGGTCGCCATGGGTGGCTACTCGATGGTGTCCTTCCAGCCCGCGGCGTTCGTCGGGGACGCGCGGCGGTGGTCCGGTGGCTACCGGGAGGTCGATATCGACATGGTGTGGGATCGGATCGAAGTCGCTATGCAGCAACAGATTTCGCACCATTCGATGCAGTTCGGTGATCCTCGGTGCAACAGAACGGCATTGGGATTCATGGTCGGAGGCCGGTGGCATCCGTTCATCGACGTGACGCACTCCGCCGAGGTCGATGCGCGCGACCAGTTCTTCCGGCACTTGGGTGGAGTGAACTTCGGCGGCACCCCACCGCCGCTACTGGTCCTCAAAGTGCTGCGCGTGCTTATCGGAATCCCACGGGGTGTGCTCGTGGCCGTGCGGTGGGCCCGCAGTGTTGTGCGTCGATGCGGTGGCGTCCGGGAGCTGTCGGTGGCGTTCGCTCGCCGGCGCGTTCGTCCGATGACGTTCGTCGTTCACCGGTTCATGGATGCCGAAAACGTTTCTCCCGCTTGGGCGATGATGCAGTCCGGTGAGACCGCATCGGATCCGGTGCTGCTCGAAACGCAGGAGAGATTGGCCGCGTGTACCTACTCGATGGCACATCCGGAGACCGGGGAACTCGTCCCGGCCTGCGTGCAGCACTCGGTGCTGGATCCGGGGGAGAACCAGGAACTGCGAAAGCTGTTGCCTTTACTCGTGTCCGGCTCGGAGCCCACTGGTTGCTGTGGCTGACGTCCGCACGGGTGGTGTCGAAGTCACGCGACACCACCCGAGCGAAACCGTCTGCTATCCGCCGCTGGTGTTGAGCTCGCCGTTGACGCCTGCGGGGAAGAATCCACCGGACGTGACCGGAGCCGGGTTCAGGTACACGATATTGAGTACCTGGCCCGGTGAGCGGGAGTACGCGATTCCGTTGGCGTCCAGGGGAACCAGGTTGGCGGCACCGTTGAGAGTGATTCCCTGATCCAGATCGTCCGGCCCATCGAGGCTGTCTCGGGCGTCGGAAATGGCGTTCGCGGGCGTTTCGAGACCCAGAGAGAACAGGCTCGTCCGGATGATGCCCGCGTGGTACGCCTCGGCAGCCAGAATGCCGGCAGCGGCTTCGAGATACGTCTTGTTGGTCACCAGCGGTGCCGCGCCCTTGTATGCGGTGACGCCGACGTCCTCGAAGATGAACGCGCCGAGCAAGAAATTCTGTTCGTTCGCGTAGACGTCGAAGGTCTCGCCCTCACCGATCAGTCCTGCTGCCATGGCTGCCGCGTTGAAGCTCGCGTCGAGGTCGATCGCCGGTCGCGCCACTGCCGCGTTTCCGAGTGCTCCGCGCAGGAACGCCACGTGATTGAGTTCGTCGAACGCGATTTCCTCGGCATACGCCTTGATCAACGTACTGTCGAACGTCACCTGCCGACCTCCGGTGACGGGCCCGGGAGTTCCGGTGCCGCCCACCAGAGTGTCCGGCAGACCCTTTCCGGTCACCGCCCGTTGATAGAACTCCGCTTCCAGGTACTCGAGGTTGAGCGCGAAGTTCAGGATCGCTGCATCGGAGGGGCCTTGGCCGGGCATTCCGGGGATGAGCGGGCCATCCGAGGAGCCGAAGGGGAAGGCAGATGCGACGCCTGAGCCCACAGTCATTGCCGCGCCTGCGCCCAAACCGGTGAGACCGGCTGCCCTCATGAAACGTCTGCGGTCGAGACCGTTTTCTGAGCTGCTACTGATGGCCTTGGTGATGAATTTCTTGTCGAACATATGCGACTGTGCCTCTCGTCCGGGTGAAGTGCATGATGCCGACGCCCCCGCGGACCAGGCAACAGTAGCCCCTCGAACGACTATCTGTACTTTTCCTCAGAAATTGCCTATAACTACTGGCAGAGGCCCTGTGTATTGTCCAGCGACGCCTCTGGCGGTGAGCTGGGGCTCGGTTATGAGGTGGCGGGCGAGTCCTGGTTGAACGTGTTCTGCCAACGGCCATCTTGTTGGAGCCTGGTCGGGGTGACGAACGCCGGACCGCAGGTGATGGCGACTAGATTTTCTGCCTGCAAGTCGGATGCGGTTGTCGCGATCACCGTATGGACGGCGTTCTCGTTCAGGCCGAGGACCGCGACGACGAACTCGTCCCCGCTTCAGCACAGGAGCATGTCGCGGCAGCGGAGGCTGCGGCTGATGGTGTCGGCGTCCCGTGCCAGCACGAGTAGATGTCATAAGGACACTCGGGGCGCGCCCTGCCAGGGTCACCGATCTTCGGGTCGGCGGCGTCGACTCGTCGCAGCTACCAACGCGCGGATGGAGCGAACACACCGGCCGGGTCGACCGCGTGTCGGGCCGCCTCCAGTCGCTCCGATTCGGTAATGGTCCATCCTGCCCGCACCAGATCCATCGACCCTGTGCCTGCGAGATTGAGAAATGCGCGGTCGGCGGAATCAGCCGTGAAACGCGAGAGGAGTTCGTCGAGTACGCCTGGTAGGTCCGCTGCGATGGCCGGCTCAGCAACCCCGATCAGATACAGGCAGAACGCGGCCGAACGTCCGCCCACCGAGCCGGGGGACCGCGGCGACCGATCCAAGGCCCCGCCCATCAATCGCAATTCGACCGTGGCGACGGGCAGGTCGGCGGCGGACAGGACCGCGTCGATTGTCTTTTCGGTCATCGTCGACAACAGCAGCCCGCGCTCGATCACCGGCAACGGTTCGACCGGGTCCATGTGAATCGAGGCCAACGCGGTCATCGGCATCGTGGCCACCGTGTCGATGATGGGTTCGGTGATCGAGCGCATCGGCGCGAGCAGTTCCTGGCCGCGTTCGGCGGATCCGACGTGGGCGTACCGCAGGTGTAGGACGGTGCGGCCACGAAGCTCTACCGCGAGGGCGGGGTCCGGCGGTAAATGCAGGAGCGCGATCGATGTCGAGACGGATTCCGGCACAGCCTGTACCCAGGTCCGCCATGCGTGAAGAACGGTGGGCGCGTCCTCGAGATCGAAGAACATGCCACCGCCGAACACGGTGTGCATCGGCAGCAGATCGATCACCATTTCGGTCACGATGCCGAACCCGCCGCCGCCCCCGCCCCGCAGCGCCCAGAACAACTCGCCGTCCGTCTGCTCGTCGATCATGGTCACTCGGCCAGCGGCAGTGACGATCTGGAACGAGCGCACCAGGTCGGCGGCGAATCCGATGGTTCGACCCAGCGGGCTCAGCCCACCGCCGAGGGTGTACCCGACAGCTCCCGCAGCGGTCGATGACCCGGACGGTGCGCCGAGATCGAACACCGCGGCCGCGTCGAGTACCTGCTGCCACCGGACACCGGCACCGACGGTCGCAGTGCGTGCACCGGCATCGATGTGTACGTCGCTCAACCGTCGGGTAGAGATCATGATCGACGTGTCGTCCGTCGCGCGGGCACCGTGGCCGGTGGCTTTGACCGCCACCCCGAAACCGGCGGCTGCTGCGACTCGAACCGCCGCAGCAACATCGTCGGCATCGTCGGCGACAACCACTGCGGCCGGTGAATGAGACACGGCGACATTGAATCCGGCCACCTCGCCGTCGTATTCCGCGGAACCCGGGCCCCACACCGACCCCCGTGTGGCGCGGTCCAACAGGTCGGTGATCGGGATGCTGTCGGCGAATGTCATGTGTTCCTTATCGTCGTGGGGAGGCTGTGGTGTCGTTCGTCCTCTTTTGTTGTACCGCAACGTGTTCGACAAGTGCGACCGGTCGACAGTGGGCGGTGACTGCTCCCCGGGAGATGCGGTCGGTGCACTGACGAGGGCGGGAACAACGCCGTCGAGTCGCGCCACACCGCCCCTCACCAGCACAGACTCGAGGCACCCCGCTGCGTCGACGACGGCAGCCCGCGACCAGACCCGCCTGGCTGCGATTCGTAGGTTCGATGGAGACACAAGAAAAAGCGACGGGTTCGTAAGCAGACACCATCAGCCGCGCGGCGGCTATCGAAAGTCCGAATGTCGGTGGACCGAAAGATCGATGCCGCGATGGGATTTTTATCGGGATGCTCAGAGCTGTACCGATCGTCGAACAACGCACCCGCACATTGCGAGAACAGGACATGATTATGACGACACATCTCTGGCCCGATGGCGCTCGAATGGCGGTCACCGTCTCGATGCAGTTCGAGGCAGGTGGACAACCGATCAGCGGGGCCGGCGGACCCATCACCGAGCCGATACTGTCCGGATACCCCGACCTGGGTCAGAACAGCTTCTACGAATACGGTGCCCGCGAAGGCGTGCCCAGAATCCTGGACCTGCTGGACAAGCACTCGATACCGATGACGTCGTTCATGATCGGCGATGCGGTGCGGCGCCACCCGAAGATCGCGGCCGAGATCGTGGCCCGCGGGCACGAGGCGGGCGCACACGGGCGGCGATGGGAGCGGCAGTACCAACTTTCCCGCGACGAGGAAGCCGCATGGATTGCGGACAGCGTCACCGCAATCGAAGAGGTCACCGGAACGCGGCCCACCGGGTACAACAACTACTGGATCCGGCCCGGTGTGAACACCTTGGAAGTACTGCAGGAGCAGGGTTTTCGGTATCACATCGATGATCTGTCCGCGGACGAGCCGTTCCTGCAACGGATCAACGGTGAGCCGTTCGCGACGGTGCCGTACTCGGTACACCTCAACGACATCGCCAGCTTCGACTTCCCTGGCTTTTCCCCGGCCGATTACGAGCAGCAACTGGTCGACGAGTTCGACCAGCTCTATGCCGAAGGCGCGCACCGGCGCACGATGATGATCATCGGCCTCCACGACCGACTCTCGGGCCACGCCTCGCGCGTGCGGGTCCTCGACCGAGTCTTCACCCGTCTTCGCGAGCGCGGCGACGTCTGGTGGGCACGCAAGGACCAGATCGCGCAGTGGACGCTCGATCACCCGGACACCGCGACCTGGGTCGACCGCGATCCGGCACCGATCAGCGGGCTCCCCGGCCGCAGCCACTGACCACCGACAGCAAGGACTTCCCACATGGACAACGGACAACGCGTCCTGCACGATGCCTACCGCAACCGGGGCACCGCATTCACCACCGAACAACGCCGCGCGCTTGGGTTGACCGGTCGGCTCCCCGCATCCGTCGAAACTATCGACGAGCAGGCCGCACGCTCGTACCGGCAACTGACATCCCAACCGGACGATCTCGCAAAGTACGTGTACCTCAATGCATTACACGATCGGAACGAGATCGTGTACTTCCGCCTTCTCACGGACCACCTCGCCGAATTGCTACCCGTGGTTTACGACCCGACCATCGGCGACGCCATCGAACAGTGGAGCCACGAGTACCGGAGATCGCGTGCGCTGTATCTTTCCATCGACCGCATCGACGACGTCCGCGCGTCGTTCCAGACACTGGGCCTGGGCCCAGACGATGTCGACCTCATCGTGTGTTCCGACGCCGAGGAGATCTTGGGTATCGGCGACTGGGGCGTCAACGGCACCGATATCGCGGTCGGCAAACTCGCCATCTACACCGCCGCTGCGGGCATCGATCCCGCCCGTGTCATTGCCGTCAATCTCGATGTGGGAACGGACAACCGAGCGTTGCTAGACGACCCCGCCTACCTCGGCAACCGGCACGAACGAGTCCGCGGCAAGAAGTACGACGAGCTGATCGAGACGTACCTCGACGTCGCAAGCGAGTTGTTCCCGAACGCCTTGCTGCATTTCGAGGATTTCGGACCGTCGAATGCCCGGCGGATCCTGACCGAGCACGGTGAGAAGTACCGGATCTTCAACGACGACATGCAGGGCACCGGTGCCATTGTCATGGCCGCCGTGATGTCCGGCATGAAGGTCACCGGCCAGAATTTCGCCGACCAACGGCTCGTCGTGTTCGGCGCGGGTACCGCGGGAACGGGTATGGCCGATCAGATTTCGGCGGCCATGGTCGCCGACGGCCTGACGCCCGAGCAGGCGCGATCACGGGTGTGGTTGATCGACATCAACGGGCTGATCACCGACGACATGACCGCGCTTCCCGACTACCAGCAGCCCTATGCGAGGCCGGCCGGGGAGATGTCCGACGGCGGCGCCGCGATGGACCTGTTGTCCGTCGTCGAAGCGGTGCGCCCCACCATCCTCATCGGAACCTCCACCGTCGCAGGGGCGTTTACCGAGGAGGTGGTCCGTGCCCTGTGCGCGGGGGTGAAGCGCCCAATCCTGCTCCCTCTGTCCAACCCGACGAGTCGCATCGAGGTGTCGCCGCGCGATGCCGTCGTGTGGTCCGACGGTGCTGCGCTGGTGGCGACCGGGATTCCGGCCGATCCGGTGGAACACGGCGGCGTCACCTACCAGATCGGGCAGGGCAACAACGCCCTGCTCTATCCCGGACTCGGCTTGGGAATCATCGTCTCCGGTGCGTCGCGGGTCACCGACGCAATGCTCCTCGCGGCCGCGAACGCCGTGGCCGGACAGGTCGATGTCAGTGCGGCAGGTGCCTCGTTGCTCCCGCCGGTAGAGGACCTGCGCGCGTCGTCGGCGATCGTCGCTGCCGCTGTGGCCTGCGCCGCAGCCGAGGAGGGCGTGGCGACGAAGACCCACCACGACGTCGAAGCTGCTGTGCACGAGGCGATGTGGATTCCCGAGTACGGACCGTTCGATGTCGAGAACTACCGCGAGGCCGGCCGGTGAGCAACCACGGTGAGCCGTCGATTCCCACGATGTCGGATGTGCCCATCGGGATCGATACAACGGGTACGCGCAGCGAGAGCGATTCGATGGGCAGTATCGAGGTGCCTGCCGACAAGTATTGGGGTGCGCAGACGCAACGGTCGTTGCAGCATTTCTCTATCGGAGACGACCGCATGCCGAAGGCGGTCTATCACGCGTACGGGCACGTCAAGAAGGCGGCAGCGATCGTCAACGGAGAAGCCGACCGATTGGAGACGTGGCGACGCGACCTTATCGTGAGTGTGACCGACGAGGTGATCGACGGGCGCCTCGACGAACATTTTCCGCTGTTCGTGTGGCAGACCGGTTCGGGCACCCAATCCAACATGAACGTCAACGAGGTCATCGGCAACAGGTGCATTCAGCTCACCGGCGGGGAACTGGGATCGAAGACGCCGATTCACCCCAACGACCACGTCAACATGGGGCAGTCCAGTAACGACACTTTCCCCACCGCGATGCATATCGCGACTATCGCGATCATCACCGATCGCCTGCTGCCGGGGGCGAATTCGTTGCTCCGGGCGTTGCAAGAGAAGGCGCATGCGTGGCGCGGGGTGATCAAGATCGGACGAACGCACCTCGAGGACGCCGTCCCGCTCACAGTCGGCCAGGAGTGGTCCGGGTACGCAGCGCAACTGCAACAGGCACTCGACCGCGTGGACGACGGCGTGAGGGGACTGTATTCCCTCGCGATCGGCGGCACCGCAGTCGGAACCGGGATGAACGCACCCGACGGGTTCGGCGCAGATGTCGCCGCGCAGATCGCCGCGCAGACCGGTCGCCCGTATGTGTCGGCGGACAACAAGTTCGCCGCTCTCGGTGGGCTCGACGCGATGGTCGCAGCGAGTGCGGCACTGCGCTCGTTGGCCGTGGTGCTGATGAAGATCGCCAATGACATCCGGTGGTCGGCCTCGGGGCCGCGAGCCGGACTCGGCGAACTGATCTTGCCCGCCAACGAGCCCGGCAGTTCCATCATGCCCGGCAAGGTGAACCCCACTCAGTGCGAGGCAATGGTGATGGTGTGCATTCAGGTGATCGCCGACGACACCGCCGTGGCGTTCGCCGGTTCGCAAGGCAACTTCGAGCTCAACGCGATGCGCCCGATCATCATCGACAACGTGCTCCATTCGGCCACGATTCTCGGCGACATGTGCGCGAAGTTTACCGAATATTGCGTCAGTGGAATCGAATTGAACCGCGACACGATCGCGGGGTACGTCGACCGGTCGCTGATGCTCGTCACCGCACTCTCGCCCGTGATCGGGTACGAGAAGGCGGCCGCCATAGCGCACCGGGCTTTGGCCGACGACAGCACACTGCGCGACGCGGCCCTGGCCATCGGATTCGTCGACGGCGACGAATTCGACCGGATCGTCGACCCGGCAAAAATGATCGGTATCGATAATTCCGATAGCAGCGAGTGAAAGCATCGATTGTTCGATGGTCGAATTCTTGCTTGACTGAATTCCGAACGCACACCACAACGAAAGGATCTCCTCGATGCGCGTACTTCTGGTCAGTGGAGCCTCGGGAATCGGACGGTCGATCGCGTCGGCCGTTCTCGACCGCGGCGGCGAAGTCATCCTCGCTGGGCGACACCGCGATTCACTCGATGCCGCAGTCTCGGAACTCGGTCCGGGGGCGAGTGCGGTGACGATCGATCTCGGGGACGAGTCATCCATTGCGCTAGCTGCCACGTCGGTCGGCGCGGTGGACCACGTCGTCAGTCTCGCAGCAGATCACGCGAACGGGCCCATCACGGAACTGGACCCGGGTGCCATACGACATGCGTTCGACGCCAAAGTGATCGGGCCGATCCTGTTGGCCAAGCACTTCTCACCGCAGGTGCGCGAGGGGGGCTCGTTCCTGTTCTTCTCCGGCGTCGCCGCCTGGAAACCCGCACCCGGCCTGTCGGTGATGGCGACGACGAACGGCGCGGTGGCGTTCCTGACCGAAGCACTCGCGGTCGAACTTGCACCCGTCCGCGTCAACGCCCTGTCACCCGGCATCGTGGACTCGGGGGCCTGGGACTCCATGGGATCAGGCAAGGAGACGCTGTTCGCGGACACTGCACGCACCAACCCCGCCCGCAGAGTCGGCCAACCGTCCGACATCGCCGCCGCTGCACTGTCTTTGCTGACGAACACCTTCGTCACCGGCGTCACCCTGCACGTCGACGGGGGAGGGCGGTTGGCATGAAACTCCTCACGGCAATGGCTGCACTGGTAGCCGTGACGCTGCCAATGGTGGCATGTTCCACCGGCACCATGACCACCGATCAGCCTCTGGTGGATTCTGCGGTCGACCTGGTCGCGCCGGGCACAGTGAACGTCGGCGACGCACCGGTCACGGACCGAACCCGCGAGGTCGTTCGTATCGCGCAGACGCTGTACACGTTCTGGAACACCGGCGACACCGCGTACCTCGACCGAGCAGTGGACCCCGGCTTCGTCGACAACACGCTGCCGCCGGGACGCCCGCAGGGCCCGGCCGGACCCGTCGCGGCGTCGAACACGTTCCGCGCTGCGGTTCCCGACCTGACGTGCGAGCTCGCCGATCTGTACGTCACCGGCGACACCTTCACCGCACGGTTGATCTTCCGGGGTCATTTCACCGGCACCTACGACGGCCGCACCGGAGCCGGTCAACCGATCGACTTCGGTGCGATCGACATCCAGCACGTCGGCGATGCTCGCATCGACGCGGACTGGCACCTAGAAGACAACCTCACCTTCCTCCAACAAGCCGAACTCGTCGCGGTCGGCTGACCGAATCGAGCCCGCCACCATCGCACAACAATTCTCGCGAAAGGAATTGACACACATGAACATCGACCCGAGGATCAGAATGGCCGCAGGCATCGTCATGGCTGCGATCTCGTATGTCGTCGCCGTCACGAACTTCATCGACGGAGACATCCGGTCCGGCGTGATCCTGACGCTGATCGGCATCTTCTTCAGCACAGTGCTCGTGCAGACGACATCCCGCTACCTGAAGAGGGATTCCAACTAGAGGCGCCGAACTGTCGACGTCGCATACCCTCGACCGATGCCGACCCTGCGAGCCCTCGAATGCTTCGTCGCCGTCGTGGACGCCGGTTCCGTCACCGCGGGGGCAGCGCAGTTGCATCTCTCGCAACCCGCATTGTCTCACCAGCTGGCGTCGTTGGAAACCGAAATCGGCACCCCGCTGCTGGAACGGCTCCCGCGCGGGGTGCGGCCGACCCCGACCGGTCGCGCGTTGCTCGACGACGCGCGAGCCACACTGTCGGCTGCCGACCGCATCGTGCGGACCGGACGAGCGTTGGCGGAGGGACGTCAAGGCCGACTGCGACTGGCGTGCGCCGAAAGCATGACCGTCCCACTCCTCGCGCCCACGCTACGAAAATGGACGAGAAAGTACCCCCACATCGGACTGGATCTGACCGAGTTCACCAGTGCGGACGCGATGGCGGACGCACTCTCGAACGGCGACATCGACCTCGCAGTCGGTCCGGCCTCGACGCAGTTCACCGGCGTGACCCACGAGATCGGAACGGAAGACGTCGTCGCGGTGATCCCGGAGGGGCTCGATCTCGCCGACAAGCCTGCTATCCGATGGACCGATCTCGCAGGCAGACCGATCGTGCACTACCACCCGTCGAACGGTCTACGCGGGTGGTTCGACTCCGTCGCGACAGCCCACGGCGTCGAGCTCGAGGCTGTCACCCATACCCGAAACGCCACGACGGCAGCTCAACTCGCCCACGCAGGCCTCGGAATCGCCCTCGTTCCGACCACCGCACTGCCCGCGCGGTTCGCCGGCATTGTCACTCCGCTGCGGCCACCGCTGCAACGATCGGTCGTCGTGATGGTCGGAACGCAGACAGACGCACTGACCCGCCGGTTCGTCGACGACCTGGTGGCGCGGGGAATGGGAGCGCGGCGCAGCTGACCCCGCGCGCCGATGTCTCCTTGGCCGGCGCCGAGTACTCATCGGACATCCGCTGGACCAACGGGCAACATTCCGAAAGGCTTGCTGCGCAGGTCCTCTTGGACGCGGGCTTCGAACGCTTAGACCCCTCCCACCCCTACGGTGGCAAAGACGGTGGACGCGACGGCGTCTGTACGCGTGACGGGCGGCGGTACGTGATGGCCGTCTACTTTCCGCGTGGCCCGAAAACCTTCTCCACCGTCAAGAAGAAGCTGCTCGACGACCTCGCGACGGCGCGAGCGCACAATCCCGACGGAATGGTATTCGTGACCAACCAGGAAGTTTCGCTCTCCAATCGCGCTAAACTGGTCGCCCTCGCGGCGGACATTGAGATTGTGGTGTTCCACATGGAGATGGTCGCAGCCGCCCTGGATCAGCCGCACATGCATTCAATCCGGCAGAAGTACCTTGACATCGTTGCGACTCCGCCGCCGCTGAACATCACATTGGACATCGATGGGGCTGCGCACTTCTTCGTCAACAGCGAACTTGTACGCGACTCGCTCTTGGAGTTGGAGATCGAGGACATTAAGAAGAAGTCAGCCGCAGCGCGAGAGCTTTCACCGACAGATCGACAGCATTTTCAGATAATGGCCCGCGCAATGGGTTCTAGCGGGCCGGCCGCTCCGCCCACTTCGGACCAGGTGGACAGCGCGATCGCCTTCGTTCGGACCCGAATGGAGCGCGCCTGGCCGCGCAGCGCGAATTACCTCGCAGTCAGAGCTTTCTCCGGGATTAAGTTCAACGTCGGGAACAGAGCCGAGTCGTTCCTGCACAAGGTCCAGCTCGTCGTGACCTTCCACGGTGCACATGGATACGAGAAGGAGGATGTGGGCACCCACCTCCTCGAAAAGCTCACGGATCCGGACTTGGAACCTGCAAATTGGTGGGAAGGGAATGCCTCCGCCTGGTCGAGCCCACGACTGGCCGACGACCCCATTGATTTTGAGAACGTCGGCGAGGACTTGCACGTGACGATCGACCTTCCAGAGGTACGTCCAGAACCGGTGACGTGGACGAGTGGCGCTGACGAAATAGTCCTTGTAGTGCCCGCGCAAACCGATTCCGTTCGGGTCAGCTGGGTTGCCACGGCCAGTGGTTATGGAACCGCGCAGTACGGCGAGACCATCACCCTCGCGGTCGAACCAATTGATATGAGTGAGTCTCTTGTTCGCTTGCTCAAGGCCGGCAGTGCCGAACAAGGACAGTGAGCTGCAGAGCGCAAGCTGAGTTGAGACGAAGTGTGCCCCCCTCAATCATGCGCGCCGTCAACGACATCCTTACGGCAATCGCCAGAGCGCCTGGCGAAAACCTAGCCACCGATGTCTTTCATGTGAGCCGGCGAAAATTGAGTCGACACCAACCCCTTCGCTAGCCCTGCTGCCCGTACTGCGCTTCCTCATAATCGACCAGCCGACAAAAGCCTTCTATCCTTCAGAACTCGCCAAGAACACCGGGGCCGTCGACGACGCAGACTGCGCCGCAGTGTCGGCGATGTTTACCGTCATGCGTGATGTGTTCGAGGAGCTGGCTCCGCGGATGCAGATCACCGTCAGCGATCACGCCGATCTTGCGGGGGAACAGTGGTTCCAAGACGCGGTGGTCCATCGATGGCGTGACAGCTCGCGTCTAGAGACTGCAGAGTGGACTGACACCGGTCCTTCGGACGCTACAGAGGCCTGAAGATCCACTAAAAACAATCGCTTAGGACGCAGATGTTCGAGATGCACGCTCGTTGGCTGGAAGAACTGAAAAGTCACGTCAACACCGCTGGAGAGATCACTCATACAACTGGATACATGACACTGGTTGCGATCAGCTCCGAAATCTGCGACGTCTGTGCGGACCCTGGCAAGCATGACTACTGGACTTGGCGGTCGCTCGCCACCGACCTCGGCGACGCCCTCAAATACCTGGGTCCCAAGATGGCAGGTATTCTCACGACACCGATCACGGCGATCCTCGACGCCATCCGGAACGAACTGTTCATCCCGCGTAACGGAAAGAACCCTGTAGTCGACGACACCAAACGTGCTCTCGTTACCCGCTACGCGATAGCGCTGCATGACCTCCTCGACGAAGACATCGTCATTCTCTCGTCGTGGCGTGACCTGGTAGAAGCGTGCAAAAACGACGACCATCTCGTCTACCCGTACGACCGCATCGCGTTCCTGCGGGACAATCTCTTTGCGCTGATCAGACACAGGCGACAGGATGACGGGCCTTGGGGAACATCCCAAACCGCAGTCGGCATTCTTTTCGATTACGGCCATCGGGTGAGCCGAGCCCAGCACGCGTTGGGGGACAAAGCTTTTGAGTTCGACCCGCGCCACCAGTCACGTCCTACCGGTCTCGATGACCCTGGACGAATAGACCTATCTGAATGTTGGATCGTGCGACGAGCGCAACGTACTGAGTCGGTGGTGTGGTTCCGAATCGCAGACGCATACACCCGTGCGCTCAGCTGCCTGACACACGACAACATCACCTTCTACCCAGCTCAAGTGCTGGCCGGTGGGATCATCGACCACGCCGTGGCCCGCCAACTATTTCCCGTGGTACCCGAGGAACTCCTGACTGATCGGATCAGCAGCTTTCAGCAGTCGGGGGAGATAGACGAGTACACAGGTATTGAGCACAAACCAGGGCTCGTGTACGCGCGAGTGGTGGTCCCCTCCGCCGAACCGCATCTCGCGGGGGCAGAAGCCCGCGCTCACCTCGATGCCCTGTTGACCCTCACCCGTCCATCCAAGGACACTTGGAGGGTCCTCAACGGCGAGCTCCTATTCGGCCAGGGCAGGATGCCGGGTCTCGACTGGGGTCCCAAACGCCGCCGGAAGACCACCATTTTCCCGGAAAATGACTGTACGGCTGCCAATTTGGATGCTCTTTCCGATTCTGGATACACCATCACATCCGAAGTAGCTGGCCGCCTACGGCCCGTTCACCTCCTGATCGACCAGATCGAGTCGGCCGACGATTCCGAGTCGATTGTCATGGCGGCGGTACGAGCCATCGAACACCTCAACACGTGGGCAACCCGTGCCACCGACAAGTGGTACCGGTTCGTGAAGTCCTACCTCGCTGAGGAATACACCAGGTTGGCTTTCTGGAGCGCGCCACCCAGACGACGTTCGAAGCAATCGTAAGAACCCTCCCGGACACGTCTCCTACAGCGTCACCTCAACCTGTCCTCGACACGATCCGCGACGAAGTCGAAGGCGGTACATAGGGAATGAGCTTTGACCGACTGAAGGCGCTGGGCTACATCGCAGACCTGAAAACCATCTATACGAAGCACCCACTCATTCGGCGACTCCGCGAAGTAGAGCACATACTAAGCTCGGGTCGATCGATTCAAGATGCCTTCGACCAAGAAGAACGTCGGGTCGACGCCCGAGTAGCCCGACTCACACGCACCCGCAATGCAGCGATCCACGGAGGGCCGCTTTCGCCCTCCGCATGCGACTCAGTAGTGGACTTCGCCCGGGCGCTATCGCTGCAAGCGTTGAGCCATGCCGTCACCTCTGCCATGTCGGGGACTGACGTGCAAACCGTCATGGACCAACGACGACTCGCAGAAGTGCAGCGTGCCGACGACCTGAGACGAAAAGCTACGCTCAAAGACTTGTTCAATTCCTGAGTCGAATGCGCTCTCAGCATCCCGCACTGACAATGTAAGGGACAACCGTCAAGAAAGGTTGACGGTGCGGAAACTGTCGTTTGCGCGTCTTGGGATTCGCCGTGCGGCTCACGTCGCTTGACTTCATTCGACCTGGATGATTGCTGGGTTGTGTCCCGCACGGGAAATGTCATTACCTCAACGTTCAATAACAAATCTCGCGTCAACAGCAAGGTCCAACGCAACAACGTCTCCCACCGCCACTGAAGACCCCGCCGCCAGCTCCACCTTCACCACTGTCGACCCCACACTCACGTCCGCGATACTACGAAAACCCGTCGGCCGCAATGCCGAAACCACACCTCGGATATCGCCGTCCCCCAACCGAATCAGCTCGTGCCGCAGCAATAACACGGCCGGCCCTGACGGCAGATCCAGACCGTCGACCTCAAGCTCACCCAGCTCGGACCGATGCATCCCAACTCCATCCCACTGCCCCGCGATTTCGTTCATCCCACCCATCAGTCGCGACACTGCCAGCGTGCTCGGTCGCGTGTAGGCGGTCGCGATATCGGAGTGATGCTCCAATCGACCGTCGATAAGCACCGCCACGGAATCGGCCAGCACGGCCGCTTCCTGCTGATCGTGGGTGACGAGCAGCAGGGTCTGATCGAGCGACGAACGCAATTCGCGAACCAGGTCATGCATCTCGGTGCGCAGCACCGGGTCCAAAGCGCTGAAGGGCTCGTCCAACAACAGCACTCGCGGGGATCCAGCGAGTGAACGCGCCAACGCCACCCGCTGGGCCTGCCCGCCCGACACCTCGGAGACCGCGCGATCCCCGATATCACCCAGATGAACCAGGTCGAGGTACTCCCGGGCACGTTCGCGCGACCGCTTGCGACTCTCCCCGGCCGCTCGGTATGCGAAACCGATGTTGTCCAGCACGCTCATGTGTGGGAACAACATCGGACGCTGGAACACCATCCCCACCCCGCGGTTCTCGGCCGCAACGCCGTTCACCTCACGGCCGTCGATGCGCACGGTGCCGGCAGTGGGTGAGTCCAGTCCCGCGATAAGCCGTAGCGCAGTGCTCTTGCCTGAGCCCGACGGCCCGAGAATCGCCGTGCAGGATCCCGGTGACACGGTGAGATCCAACGAATCCAGAGCCGCACCCGCTTGACCGGCATGGACTTTCGTGAGTCCGCGAACGGATAGTTCGACGCTCATCGGGCACTCCTACGACGCAACCGGGCCAGCATGAGCACCAGCAACAACGGCGGCACGACGGCGGCTACCGACAGCGCAGCCACCACGGAATCGTTACCAGCGCCGGCAGCGAATGAGGCAACGAGAATGGGCACGGTGACCAGTCTGCCCCCGCCGATCAACAGCGTGATCACGTAGTCGCTCCACGCCACGAGGAAGGCGAGCAACGCCGCCCCCGCCAACGCCGGAGCCAGCAGCGGAATGCGAATCCGCCGCAGAACCATGGCATTCGACGCACCGAGTGTGCGCGCCTCCTCCTCGTAGCCGATGTCATACGCGCCGAATGCCACTCGCATCAGATACGTCGTATACGGAATGGCCGCAACGGTCAGCAGCGCGATCACCGCCACCGTGCTCGGAATGCGCGAGCGCAGCACCAGGACATCGAGTCCCAACGCTACGGCGAACGGCGGCAAGGCCAGCGGAGCGAAGAGAACGCCGGCCACCAGAGCGGGGAAACGCACGGTACCGTTCACGAGTGCGCGAGCCGCCAACGCGCCCAATGGCGTTGCGATGGCGGCGACGGCGAGAGCGAGCATGGTCGATCGCACGAACGCATCGGCACCCCCGGCGTCGAGGGCGCTGCGGACGCCGTCGAATCCCCATTCCTGGGGAACCGGCCCGGGAAACGACCAGCGATTACTGATGGCCCACAGGACAACCGGAATCAGCGGCAGCAGGAACCACAGGCCCAACACGGCCCGGCCGAACGCTGGAAAGACCCGAGTCACTTCCACCTTGTTCATTTCCACGCTGCCGATCTGCGCAGATAGTGCAGGGCCACCGCGGCCACGACCACCGTCAGAGCGGTGGCGATCGTCGCGGCAGCGGCGGCCTGCGGACGCGTCTGAAGATCGATCGAGGTGAACAGACGAATCGCCATCACCGACAACGGCTCCGGATACGGACGGCCCAGAATGCGGGCCACTTCGTACGACCCGACGGTGTACGCGAACGCTATGGCCGCCGACGCGATCAGTGCGGGCCGCGCCAACGGCAGCGTGACCAGTCGCAGCCGCGCCCAACGGCCTGCGCCCAGTGTCGATGCCGTCTCGTCGAATGCGGCTACTCGGGTGGCGAGCGTGCCCGCTACGACGACGGCGACGAAAGCCGATTCCTTCCAGGCGTATTCGGCGACGACGGCGATCCACCACTTCCCACCGACCAACTCCGGCCAGCCGCCGTCGGTCATGCCGAAAATGCGGGGCAGCATCCCTGAATCTGCCAGCAGCAAAGCCATCGCCGCGGCGCCGATCAGGTGCGGCACCGTGACGGTCAACCCGGCAGTGACCAGCGCGGCGCGTCCACCCGACAAGGCCGTCAGCGCCGCGGCAAGCCCGATCACCGCGGCCAGAGCCGTCGAGACGACAGCGATCGACAGTGTCAGCGCGACCGAGCGCCACAGGTCATCGCCCAAGGCGGAGTACGCGTCGACCGATAGTTCGGGGGTTCCGACCAACGGCATCAGACCCAGGCTCTGCAGCACCACGGTTCCGAGACCGCCGCCGACGACGAGAACAACCAAGACGACGGCGGGGAGGACCGCCGCTGTGCCGCGAAAGCTCTTCGTGGACGCGCTCACTGACCGGCGAGCACGCTTCGACGCCATCCCTCGTCGAGCGGGGTGACCCACTCCGCGGACAGCTCCGGGTGTGCGTTCGCCGAGATCACCTCGTACGAAGGAACCACCGGCGACGACGGGAGCTGCTCGAACTGCGCCCGCTCCTCCGGGGTCAGACGCGCGGTGTCCAACGCAGTGAACTGGCCCCACACGTCCGGCGTCGCCTTTGCAAGTTGTTGCTCGGGCGACAACGCGAGATTGGCAACCACCTGCGCGGCGGCCGACTTCCCTGACGTCGAGGGAATGGCAAGGAAACTCGCATTCCCGACGGTTCCCTCGTCGAGAGTCAGGACGCGGGTCTCCGGCGGAAAGGTGCCGTCGGCGACGAGTTTCGGGAGGGTCGCGGGGCCGTACGTCATGGTCATGTCGACTTGGCCACCGGCGTAGAGGGCGTCGAGCTCGGAGGAGGACTGCGGATACGTCGTTCCTTCGCGCCACAGTGACGGGGCGAGCTCGTTCAGTCGATCGAACAGTGCCGGGGCCAGGCGATCGTAGGAGTCCTGATCGAACTGAGCGGGAACCTCGTCGACGCCGCCGGAGGCATTGATCAACGCTTCACGCACGAACACCGAGCCGGTGAAGTCCGGGGGAGCGGGGTAGGTGAAGCGGCCAGGGTTCGCGCGAGCCCAGTCGAGCACGCCGTCGAATGTCGTTGGCGGATCGGGGATGGCTGCTGCGTTGTAGACCAGTGTGAATTGAGCTTTGTGCCAGGGTGATTCGCAGTTCTCGACCGGAGTGCCGAAGTCGTCGAGCAGCAGCGGATCCTCGGGATCGGTCAGTTCCATGTTCGGTAGATTCTGCGTCCAGCCGCACAGCCACGCGCCGGCCTGCTTACCGGTGCCGAAGTTCGCGCCGTTGACCCACACCAGGTCCACCTCGCCGTCGGTGACCCCGGCCTGCCGCTCGGACAGGATGCGGTTGACGGCATCGGTCGTCGATCCCACCGGCACCCGGCGTAGCGTGACGCCCTCCTCGGCGGCCGCGGGGGTGAGCACGTCGTCGACGTAGGCGTTGCCCTGCTCATCGCCGCCGTACATCCACAGTGACACCGTCTGCCCCTGTGCCTGCTCCTGGATCTCGCTCCAGGACAAGTCCTCGGCGCGCGGAGCCTCCGATGATGGTGCCGCGCAGGCGGTGAGCAGCAGCCCTGCGCTCGCTGCAATCGTCACTGCACGCCGTACCGATCGAATCACTGTGGGTCCTCCAGATCAACCGAAGCAGCCGTCGTCGACGCTGCCCTCACCACCGTAATCGGTCGTATGAGACAACCGCTGAACTCGCCGTCACTCCGGCTGTGTGCACAATGGATCCTGACCGTCGGACGAGAGGTACACATCGTGACGCAGGACCGCCCGACGCGTAGTCGTCGCGGCACCACCCTGAAATTGCTCGGGGCTGCCGTGGTCGTCATCGCTCTGGTGATCGTGCTCGGCACCGTCGACCTGCCCGATCCGTCGTTCATCCGTGATCGAGTGGCGTCGGCCGGGCCGTGGGGCATCGCGCTGTTCGTCGTGCTCTACGCCGTCCTGTCGGCCACTCCGTTCCCCGCCAGCACGTTGACCATCGCGTCGGGACTGCTGTTCGGATTGGCGGTGGGCGCAATCGTCGTGGTGTTCGCCGCGACGATGGGGGCGTATCTCGGGTACTGGGGAGCGCGGGCGCTGGGTCGCGGTCAGGTGGCGCGCACGGAATGGGACAGGCTCCGCCGGCTCGACGCCATGCTCGGACGACGCGGATTGCTGTCGGTTCTGCTCGTGCGGCTGGTGCCGCTGCCCTTCTCCTTGGTCAACTACGCGGCCGGAGTCAGTGCGGTGGGGCAACGTGACTACGTGGTGGGCACCATGATCGGCATCGTGCCCGCGACCGTCGCCTACACCGCACTCGGCGCCTACGGAACGTCTCCGCTGTCGTGGCCGTTCGCCATCGCATTGCTCGCGGTCCTGGCGATAGCTGCGGGTTCGGCGCTGCTGGCCCGACGTCTCGGATTGACCGGAGCTGCCGAATGATCGACAGCTTTCTGCGCCGCCACCTCGACGGCCCACTCGATCGTTGTGCCCGCGCCCTCGACCGGCCCGCGATCACCCCGGACCGGATCACCGCCGCCGGACTCGTACTTGGCCTGGGTAGTGCACTGGCAGCGGGCCTGCAGTTCTGGTGGCTCGCGTTGGTGTTGTGGATAGTCTCGCGCATCGCCGACGGTCTGGACGGGCCTCTTGCGCGTCGGCGTTCCACTACGGGCGGTGCCGGCGGATTCTTCGACATCACAGCCGACTTCGTGGTCTACGGCACGACGGTGGTGGGCGTCGCGGTGGGTGCCTCGGCCGCGTACGACGCCCCCTGGTGGCCGTTCCTGCTGGTGCTGTTGGCGTACTACATCAACGGCACCGCGTTTCTGGCGTTCTCCTCGATCGCCGAACGCACCGGTCGCACCATCGACGACGGCCGCTCGCTGTCCTTCCTCGGCGGATTGGCCGAGGGTGCCGAAACGATTGCGGTGCACTGTCTCTGGCTGCTGCTGCCTGGTATCTCGTGGCAGATCGCTGTGATCTGGGCGGCGGTGGTCGCGGTGAGCTCCACCCAACGGATCATCGCCGGGTATCGCGCTCTTTCCTGACAATCCATGTGCCGCGCACCTTCGCCAGTGCGGCCGTTGCTCGGGAAATCACCGGAGAACCCAACTGCAACTTCACGTCCGCGATCGCTGCGTTCCACGGCCCGTCGTTGTACGTCGGATACGGGTGCGTTGCTCCGGCCAGGTCGCGGGTACGCAGGCCCTGCTCGACGGCCAGAATCAGCTCCCCGATCGTCTCGCCCGCTCGCGGTCCCACCACGCAGGCTCCGACGATGCGCCGCTTGGCGTCGAGCACGAGCGTCGTCGATCCGTTCGTCGTTCTTTCGGTGACGGCCCGATCGACGTGATGGTGGTCGAGCGTCTGCAGTCGAAGCCCACGCTGCCCCGCGGTTCGCACATCGATTCCGGCCGAGGCGATCTCGGGATCGGTGAACGTCACTCGCGGGGTCCCCGTCGTACTCACTGTTCGGTTCAGGCCGAGCACGGCGTTGCTCGCGGCCAGGCTGCCGTGCACCCCTGCGGTGTGCGTGAACTGCGGATGACCGGTGAGATCTCCGGCCGCCCAGATGCGGGGATTGGTGGTCCGCAGATGCTCGTCGACCCGAACGAATCCGTTGTCGTCCAATTCCACACCGGCCGCGTCCAGCCCGAGGGATGCGGTGCGCGGAGTCCGCCCGGTAGCGATCAGAACCCGGTCGAAAGCGATCTCGACGCCCGTGTCGGTGGTCGCCGAACCCTCCTTGATCTGCACAACAGCGGTGGAGGTCAGGACGCGCACACCCTCGTCGGTCAGTGCCTGCGTCAATGTCGAGGTGGCCGACGCGTACTCGCGCGGCAGGATCGTGGACGACCGTCCGACCAGAGTCACGTCCGATCCGAGACGCGAAAATGCTTGCGCCATTTCGCAACCCACCGATCCGGCCCCGACGATCAGCAGTCGCTCCGGCAAGTCCTTCAGATCCCACAGGGTATCGCTGGTCAGGTAGTCCACGTGCTCGATGCCGTCGATCGCCGGCACCGTGGGATGCGCGCCGGTGGTCACGATCGCCTGACCGAAATGCAGTTTCCGCGTACTGACGGAAACGGTGTTCGGCCCGGTGAAGACTGCGTCTCCGTGGATCACATGTACTCGGGCCTCGGTAAGAGCCTCCGGTGAATCGATCGGCGCGATCTCGGCAATCGCACCGTGTACGTGCTGCATAACGCGCGCGAAGTCCACAATCGGTGGCTGGGTGACGATGCCGAACTGGGACGCGGATCGAACCGTCTGTGCCACCGAAGCCGCCGCGAGCAGTGCTTTGGACGGCACGCATCCGGTCCACAGGCAGTCGCCTCCGGTGCGGTCCCGCTCGATCAATACGACGCGAATGCCGAAACCCGCCGCGGTCTTCGCCGCCACGATGCCGGCGGTACCGCCGCCCACCACAACCACGTCGGCGCGGTCGTCGGGCACACTCGAAGACGAACGACGGATTCCCATACCTCCCACTATGCCCGTGTACCGGAGGGACCCGAGATGAGACGACCGACCAAGTACACCTTCTCGGCGCGCCTGTATGACGTGATCTCCTTCGAATGGCCGGTGTATCGCGCCGGTCGAGAGGCGGCGTTCGAGCTGCTGAATCTGCCTGTAGGCAGCCATGTTCTGGATCTCGGCTGCGGGACGGGGCTGAACTTCGCCGGGTTGCAGCGGATGATCGGCCCGACCGGCTCGATCACCGGAATCGACGCCAGCCCGCAGATGCTCGAACAGGCCCGACGGCGAGCTGACCGGGGAGGTTGGGACAACGTCACGCTCGTCGCAGCCGACGCCACCGCCCTGACGTCGGCGGATCTTGGGGAGCAGGCCCCGTTCGATGCGGCCCTGAGCACCTACGCGCTCTCGTTGATGACGCCGTGGCGGGCGGCCCTCGATGCGATGATCTCGACTACGCGAACGGGCGGCGTCGTGGCCGTCGTCGACATGCAACGGCCCGTGGGCCGGGCAGCTGCGTGGACCCCGCTTGCGAAGCTTGCGTGTCGACTCGGTGGGTCGGATATCGAGGCTCATCCGTGGACGGCGATGACTCCACTGCTTCGGGATCTGTCGACTCGCGCTGTCCGCGGTGGCCACATTCAGGTTCGAGTCGGGACTGTGAGCCCTCGCCTGGCAGAGCCGAATTCATGAACTAACTCGTCTGCGTTGCTTTCAGTGTATCGCCGGGGTGGGGGCTTGCGGCAAGACCCCGTCGAGCATGCACAATCTTCCGGCTACCGACACGGAGGAGTTTCTATGGCAGACATGGCCGATACACCGGAGCGTTTTCGAGTGCACGAATCCGGTGCTTACTTTCATGGCACCAAGGCCGATCTTCGGGTTGGTGATTTTCTGGTCCCGGGCTATCGCTCCAATTACCGTCCCGAGCACATCTCGAACTACATCTACATGACCAAGGTGCTGGACGGTGCCGTGCTCGCGGCGGAGATGGCCGTCGGCGAGGGGGATCCGCGGGTCTACATCGTTGAGCCGACCGGCAGCGTGGAGGACGACCCGAACGTGACGGACAAGAAGTTTCCCGGCAACACGACGCACTCCTATCGCAGCGCAGAACCGGTGCGGATAGTCGAGGAGACGACCGACTGGGTCGGACATTCGCCCGAATACCTGCAGCGGTTCCGAGACGGTCTCGAGAAGTTGAGACAGACGGGCACGGCGGTTCTCTACGACTAGGCGACACCGTCCGGTGAGTTTTCGCTCGGACCGAGGTCCACCCCATCATGACGACACAGACAGTTTCCGTTCCGGGTGCGACCCTGACCTACGACGTGGTCGGCGAGCTCGAGCCCGGGGTCACTCCCTTGGTGCTCATCGGATCACCGATGGATGCGAGCGGGTTCGGGACCTTGGCATCGCACTTCCGCGACCGCGTGGTCGTCACGTACGACCCGAGAAATGTCGGACGTAGTCGACGCGACGACGCGACCGCCGCGGTCACCTTCGGCGAACATGCCGACGACTTGCACGCCGTGCTCAACGCCGTCGGCCATGGTCCGGTCGACGTGTTCGCCTCGAGTGGGGGTGCGGTCAATGCGCTGGTGCTCGTCGGCAAGTACCCGTCCGATATTCGGACGTTGGTGGCCCACGAACCACCCGCCGGAGGCACTCTGCCGGACCGCGAGAACATTTCGACAGTGTGCACAAACATGGTGGCCACCTACGACGCTCACGGCCGGGGACCGGCCATGGCCCAGTTCATGTCGCTGCTGATGCATGCAGGCCCGATCGACGACGCGTTCTTCGCTCGCCCGGCACCGGACCCGGCACAGTTCGGGCTCCCGACCGAGGACGACGGCACCCGCGACGACGCCCTGATGTCCAACATGCGCGGGGGAGGCGTCGACTTCGCACCGGACGTCGATGCGCTACGTGCAGCACCCACCACCGTGGTGATCGGCGTAGGGGAAGAATCCGGCGGTCCCGAGGACGGTCACATCGCGGCTCGCGCAGCGTATTCGACTGCAACGCTCCTCGGATCGGAGCCGATCGTCTTTCCCGGCGGCCACTCGGGCTTCCTCGGTGGCGAATTCGGTCAGACGGGAAAGCCGACAGAATTTGCCGAGACATTGCGGAAAGTGTTGAGCTGAAATAGTTTTCGCCCTACCGAATCAGGAGCAATCATGGGCCTCATCACGTTGGAGCTGTTCGCCACCCTCGACCTCGTCGCGCAATCACCCGGAAGCCCCGAGGAAGATCCCGAAAACTTTTCCTACGGCGGCTGGCAGGCGCCGCTGCTCGACGAGATTTCCGGGGCACAAGTCGACGCTGCATACGAGGGCACAGATGCGCTCCTGCTCGGGCGACGCACCTACGACATCTTTGCCGCGTACTGGCCGAACCAAAAAGGCTCGTTCGCAACGTTGTTTAACGCGATACCAAAATACGTGGCCTCGCGCGGCACACCCGATCTGCTCTGGGACGGCTCGACCCAACTCGGACCGGACCTGGTCGATGCGGTGCGTGAGATCCGAGAGAGGCATGACCACATCAAGGTGGTCGGAAGTCTCGATCTGGTTCAGACTCTGTTGCGCGACAAGCTCTTCGATCGACTGGATCTATGGGTCCACCCCATCCTTCTCGGAGTGGGCAAGCGAGTGTTCGCCGACGGCACCGTGCCCAGCAACCTGACGCTGCTCGAGCCACCGGCCGTCGACGGCAAAGGCACCGTGTACCTGCGTTACGCCCTCGACGTCGGAACACCGGACGTCGGCAACATGGACGACGTGCTGGGCAACTGATGCGGCCGACGTCTCACTTCTTCTGGCGTCGGCTTCCTGCGTGCCAGTCCTGTTGCACGCCCGCCTCGTCCTCCTGAACCCCGAGTGCTTTCAGCTGGGGGAGTTCACGCAGGCTGCGCTTCATCTCAGCGAAGCCGGGGAATCGAGCGAGACCGATCACGTTGTCCCACAGCGCGACTGCCTCCTCATCGCTGGGGAGTCGGCTGATGACCGGACCGAAGAACGCGACACCGTCCGGTGGCTCGAAGGCGATGATGGGGGTGCCGACGTCCTTGCCGGTGAGCGACAGAGCATGATCGGTTTCGCCTTGGATCTCCTCGTCGAAGGACGAATCATCCAGTGCTGCCGTGTGACGAGCGGGCAGTCCGAGTTCTTCGAGGATCGGACCCAGGAACTCTGCGGTGCCGCGATGTCCGTGGCTCTTCGCGTCGTCGGGCACCACCTCGGTGTCGAAGATGTGTGTACCGAGGGCCTCGTACAGCGGCCCGACAGCGTCCGACCCATGCTCACGACGAACAGAGGCAGCGGCCCGCAACAGTCGTAGACCCGCGGTGTGCCCTGCCTCGTACTCGGGTGGAAAGTGCGCGTCGTAGTCGATGTGAGAATTGAGAAGGCGCAACGAAATGAACCGCCAATCGACGGTGTACTCGCGCTGGGCTTGGACCTTGCGGACCCACTTGCTCGTCATCCAGGCGAACGGGCACACCGGATCGAAATAGAAATCGATATCGGCCATCGAGTGAACGCTCCTTCTCGGCATGGAAAGTCTGTCCACTCGACGGTATACGCCACCTCCCGGAACGCTCAGCCTGCCGCCGCTTGCGCCGGTATCACCGAGACGGCAGGCCGTGGCACGTTCCATCGATTGCACCCCTCGCGTAGCGCAGCGTTCACGGCGAGCACGACTGATGTCAGGTACGGGACGGAACAGTTCATCCACTGCTCGGTCGATCCTCCGCTCAGAACGATGCGGTGCACCGGTGACTCGCATGCCGTGGACACGGATGCTCTGCGCAGCAATTTTTCGGTCGCCGAAGCCCACTCGTCCGGGTCGCCGGAGTTGTCGACGTCGCTGTGGAGGCCGACGACCTGCACCCGACGACCGCAGAGTGCTGCCGGCGCATCGTTGTCGAGATAGACATATTTCGTTCGTTGCGCGCACTCTGTCAATCGAGCGATCTGCGGCGTCGTACCGGCGATGAAACGGAACACCCCGCGGTGCACGGCACTGCGGATACCGTCGGTGCCGGCTCCGCATCGAAACACAATTTGGTTCGGTCGAATCCCGCTGAGCTGCACACGATCGAGCTCGTCGTCGTCGTGCGCGAGGACAGTGACACCGGAGTTCCGAACCCAGGTGGCGATAGCGTGGTCGCCGAGCTCGGCCGCGCGGACCCCGAAACCGACCCCTGGCATGACCCGACGCATGAGGTGGATCGAATTGTGCAGTTGTGTCGAGTGATCGGGCGCTTCGAGCGAGAGTGTCATGCATTCAGATATACGCCCGAGCGAACCGCTCCGGGCTTTCGTTGACGGAGTTTTGATGCGACGTACAGAGATTCTTACGGGGTGCAGATGGCGCGAGGTGCATCTGTTACCGCGGTGTCAAGGTCATCGTCCGTAGCGTCAATTTCCCGTCAAGGCAGGGTTGTTCACCTCCAATCGGGACGATGATCGACTGGAGGGCCGCACCCGATCGGGTATTGACGAGGAGACGTGTTCGATGACATTGTTGGATTATCTGCCGTCGCTCAGAGGGGCGCTGTCGTCGCGGTTGGACCATGCCGTGTGGCCGAGCACGACGCACTATCGGCACGGTCGAGTGACCGTGGCAGGAATGTTCCTCGACGACATCGCCGATCGTTACTCGACGCCGGTGTGCGTGATCGACGAAACCAGCCTGCGCGGTAGGTGCAATCGCATCGCGCTCGGGTCGTCCACAGCCGAAATGCTCTACAGGCCAGGCAGTGTGCTGGCGCCGGTCGTCGCGCGCTGGATAGGGGAGCAGCACTTGACGCTGGTCGTCGACTCGATGGCAGCGTTGTCGTCCGCCCGGCAGCTCGGTGTCGATCCCTCCCACATCGTCGGCCGAGCGCAGAGCGCGCAGGCTGCAGATCACTTTCTGTCACTTCCGGTGGGTGAGCGAGTGGGCCGAATCGTCGTCGCCGCAGGTCTTCACCGGATTTCGGATGCGGACCGTACCGTGGCCCTCGCACAGTCGACTCTGGTCAGCACCGATGGCAATCGTGACTACGCGGCGAACGTCATCGCTCAGGTTGTCGACTGCCCTGCAACGGTATTCGACGGTGTCGAATGCAGCGCGTCCACTCTCGACGGGGTGTTCGCGCGGATCATCGAGTCCCTGGGAGTGATGGCTCAGGCCTACCGAGATCACGGCGTGCTCGGCGGTCGGTTGCATCTACGGATCGATTCTCCGACGGGACTCGATACTGCGCTCCTGTCCGACGTCGTCGAAGACGCCATCGACGAAGGCTGCATCCGGCATCGCTTTCCGCGTCCGCAGCTCGCCGTCGAGACCGGGGAGTCGATCACCGACGCGTCCATGGTGACGGTGTGCCGCGTCCGGTCGATCGACCGGACGGATCCGCAACGAGCCGTCGTGGTGGTGGACGGTGGAACCGGTTGCGCCCCGGCCGGTCCCGCAGGGGCGGTCATCGCCAACCGCCACAGCCTCGGCGAGGAATTGTTCGTACTCGCCGACGGCAGTGACCCTCTGCGCCGGTGCGTGATCGACTCGGCAGTGTCGCTCCCGGCCGATGTTCGGGTCGGGGACGTACTCGCGATCGCCGACGGTCCCGGCGACTGCCCGACCGTCCTCACACTGTCCGACGGTCGAGCTCAGCATCTGGATCTGCTCCCCGAGATGCTTGCTCCGGTCCGCTTCACTCCACGAGTCGGTACCCCATACCCGTCTCGGTGATGAGATGCCGGGGCTTTCCCGGGTCGACTTCGAGCTTGCGTCGAAGCTGGGACATGTAGATCCTCAGATAGTTGGAACCGTGATCGTGCCCGGGACCCCACACCGTTCTGAGTAGTTCCTTCTGCCCCACCAGCTTGCCTGCATTGCGGGCCAGCATCTCGAGGACTCCCCATTCGGTGCGCGTGAGATGCACGATCTCGCCATCTCTGGTCACAGTCTTGGAGGCCAGATCGATCGTGAAGGACGAGGTGGTCACGAGCGGGTCCGCAGAGGACGTCCTGGTGGCTCGTCTGCGGACGGCGACCCGTAGCCGGGCCAGAAATTCGTCCATCCCGAACGGTTTGGTGATGTAGTCGTCGGCACCGGCGTCGAGGGCTTCGATCTTGTCGCCGCTGTCGGTGCGGGCGGACAGCACGATCACCGGTATCTCGCTCCATCCTCGCAACCCGGCGAGCACGTCCAAGCCGCCGATATCGGGCAGTCCGAGGTCGAGAATCACGACATCGGGGTGCTCGGACGCAATGGCGCGTAGCGCGCCCGTTCCCGTGGACGCGGTGACGACGTTGTACCCGCGGGCGGTGAGGTTGATACGCAGTGCGCGCACGATCTGCGGTTCGTCGTCGACAACCAGAACCTTGATCGCGGAACGGGATTCACCCATGGGTCTGCTCGGAGAAGTCGACTCCGGCGGTCGATTCCGCTCGGGCCAATTCGACGGTCATGGTCACCCCGCCACCTGCAGTGTCGGACACCGTCACCGAGCCTCCCATGGCTTCGACGAACCCACGCACAACGGAGAGTCCGAGTCCTACGCCCGTGGTGTTGTCGCGGTCGCCCGATCGTTGGAAGGACTCGAACACAGCCTCTTCGCTTCCGGGCGCGATCCCCGGGCCGCTGTCGGCAACGGTGATCACCGCTCGGTCCCCGATGTAGGCGGCCCCGACCCGTACGGGCGATCCGGGGGCGTGTCGTAGCGCATTGTCGATCAGATTCGCCAGCACGCGCTCGAGCAGACCTGCGTCGGCGGAGACAGCGACGTCGTCGACATCGACGATGACGAGTTCGCGACCTGTGTGCGTTCCGACGAGCGCTGCATCCACAGTGTCCTCGACGTACACGATGGACCGGCTCGGCTGGATGACTCCTGCGGCCAACCGCGATGAATCGAGTAGGTTGCCCACCAGACCCGTCAGCTGGTCGGCCGATTCCTCGATGGTCGCCAACAGCTCTGCGGTGTCCTCGGCAGAGAATTCGACATCCGTCGCGCGCAGACTCGACACCGCAGCCTTGACCGCCGCGAGCGGTGTTCGTAGGTCGTGGCTGACGGCAGAGAGCAAAGAACGCCGAAGACGGTCGGCTTCCTTCAGTCCTGCTGCGGCGCTGGCCTCCTGGGCGAGTTCGGTCTGCCTGATCAGACCCATGGCCTGGTTGGCTACGGCGCTGAGCACACGTCGATCGTGCGCGCCGGTCTTGGTCCCGGACAGCAGCAACGTGAAGGAACCGTCGGGGGTGTCGATCGCGGTGTCGGCGTCATCGGGCACGGCGGGTGGAGAATCACCGACAGATTCGACGATTACACCGGCACCTCTGATGATCGAGACCGCGCGCTGGGAGTACGTCTCCCGGACTCGCTCCAACAGCGTTCGAATGTCGCCGCCCCGCAGCACCGTTCCGGCGAACAACGTCAGGAGCTCGGCTTCCTGCGACGCCCGCCGAGCTTCGCGGGTGCGTCGGGCGGCCGCGTCGACGAGAAATGCCACTGCGACCGCCACGATGAGCAGCACCACCGCGGTGACGAAATTGTCGGGTTCGGCGATGGTGAAGCTGTACCGCGGGTCGGTGAAGAAGTAGTTCAGCAACAATCCTGCGATCAACGCCGACAGGGCCGCGGGCACAACACCGCCCAGGAGCGCAACGGCAAGTACCACCACGAAGAACAGGGCGCTCTCGCCGCCGAGAGCGAGATACGGATCCACCAACAGCATCGCCATCGCAGAGACGACGGGCACGACCACAGAAGCTGCCCAGGACAGAATTCGTCGGTGCTTCGGGTTGGGCGGAATCAGCCGGCTCAACCGAAAACCTCGGCTGACCTGGTTGTGGGTGACCATGTGCACATCGATCTTGCCCGAGTTCTGAATGACCGCAGCGCCGATACCTTCGTCGAGTATTCGGGCCCAGCGAGACCGCCGTGAGGTCCCGATGACGAGCTGGGTTGCGTTGGCCCCCCGTGCGAAGTCGAGCAGCGTGCTCGGCACGTCGTCACCGACGACGCTGTGCATACTTGCGCCGAGACTCGCAGCGAGTACCCGGACTTTCCCCATCTGCGGTGCCGAGACGCCGGTGAGGCCGTCACCGCGGATCACGTGCAGCACCATCAGTTCTGCGCTGGACCGCGAGGCGATCCGGCTTGCGCGACGCAACAGGGTCTCGGACTCCGGACCACCGGTCACCGAGACGACAACACGCTCACGTGCCTCCCACGTGTCGGTGATGTCATGTGTACTGCGGTATTTCGCCAACGCAGCGTCGACCTGATCGGCGATCCACAACAACGACAGTTCGCGCAGGGCAGTCAGATTGCCTTGACGGAAATAGTTGCTCAGCGCTGCGTCGACCTTCTCGGCTGCATAGATATTGCCGTGGGAGAGTCTGCGGCGCAGCGCTTCTGGAGCCACATCGACCAATTCGATCTGTTCCGCCGCCCGCACCACCGAATCCGGAACGGTTTCTCGTTGCGGCACCCCGGTGATCTGCTCGACGACATCGTTGAGACTTTCCAGATGCTGCACATTCAGGGTCGAGACCACATCGATTCCCGCTGCCAGCAATTCCTCGACGTCCTGCCAGCGCTTCTCATGGGCGCTACCCGGGGTGTTGGTGTGGGCGAGTTCGTCCACGAGAACCAGCGAAGGCTCACGCTCGATGATCGCCGCGACATCGAGTTCATGCGCGATCGATCCGCGGTAGTGAACTATCCGCGGAGGAACCAGTTCGATGCCGTCCAGCAATGCGGCGGTGCGGGCGCGGCCGTGGGTTTCCACCACGCCCGCGACCACATCGCATCCACGTTCTTGCCGACGGTGCGCTTCACCGAGCATCGCGAACGTCTTACCGACACCCGGCGCGGCCCCGAGATAGATGCGCAGTTCACCGCGATCGAGTCCGCCGGACCCCCGCTTGCCGGTCTTTTTTCCCATGTCGTCTACCTGCTGCCCTGGACCGTCGAGGCTCAGCTCGTACCGCATCCCGGAGACGTCAGACCGAGAGCGACATTGAGTTCCGGCACGTTCACGGTCTCGCTACCGAGGAAACCGAGTTGCCTGCCGTCAGTGTGTTCGGCGACCAGAGCGGTCACTGCATCGACGCTCGTGTTGTTGACCTGCGCGACGCGTTGGATCTGAATCGCCGCGTAGGCGGGGCTGATATCGGGGTCGATACCCGAGCCGGATCCGGTGACCGCATCCACCGGCACAGCGGCCGGGTCGACGCCTTCACGCTCGGCGATGACTGCGCGACGTTCCTCGATGAACGCCGCCAGAGCTTCGCTACTGGGGCCCTGGTTGGTCGGCAACGACGCGGCCGGGTCGCTCGGGGCAAAGGCATCCTCGTCGGAGATGGACCCGGTAACTCGGTTGTGGAAGAACGGATCCGGCGTTCCCTCTTCGACCTGCGGGTCGACGCCGATCAGACTGCTCCCGACGACGCACCCGTTCGCGTCACGCAGCGGCGACCCTTCGGCAGAGCTGGATCCGATGCGGCTCACCGCCCATACCGCCGCTGGATACCCGATACCGACGATGACCGTCAGAGCCAGCAATACGGACAGTCCAGCCACGATCTGACCGAGAAATCTTTGTACGAAACGCATGTCAGCCTATCCCTGGGATGAAACGAACGACGAGGTCGATGAGCCAGATCCCGATGAACGGGGTGATGACGCCGCCCACTCCGTAGAGCAGCAGATTGCGGCGCAGCAGTGTCGACGCGCTCGACGGGACGTAACGAACACCTTTGAGCGCCAGCGGAATCAGCCCGATGATCACCAGAGCGTTGAAGATGACCGCGGACAGGATCGCCGATTCGGGAGTGGCGAGACGCATGATGTTGAGGGCGCCGAGTTGGGGATAGACGACGCTGAACATCGCCGGCAGAATTGCGAAGTACTTCGCGAGGTCGTTCGCTAGAGAGAACGTCGTCAACGCGCCACGGGTGATCAACAACTGCTTGCCGATCTCGACGACCTCGATCAACTTGGTCGGATCGGAATCGAGATCCACCATGTTGCCGGCCTCTTTCGCTGCCGACGTGCCGGTGTTCATTGCGACGCCCACGTCGGCCTGCGCCAGAGCGGGAGCGTCGTTGGTGCCGTCGCCCGTCATTGCGACCAGGCGGCCGCCTTCCTGCTCCTTGCGGATCAACGCAAGCTTGTCCTCGGGTGTGGCCTCGGCGAGGAAGTCGTCGACACCTGCCTCGGCTGCAATGGCTTTCGCGGTCCGTGGATTGTCGCCGGTGACCATGACGGTCCTGATGCCCATGGCCCGCAACTGAGCGAATCGCTCCGCGATGTGGGGTTTGACCACATCGGAGAGTTCGATGACACCGAGTGCGCGCGCGGGGCCGCCCTGGGGTGCAGTGGCGACCACCAGTGGCGTGCCGCCCATCTCGGCAATGCTGTTCGAGATGTCGTCGATCTCCGGGGCGATCGAGGGACCGCCGTTGCTGCGGACCCATGCCAGCACCGAATCCGAGGCACCCTTACGAACCTGAGTGCCGTCGAGATCGATTCCGCTCATTCGGGTTTGAGCGGTGAAGGCGACGAACTCACCGGTCTTCTCGGTGTCCGTGGCGTGCAGAGGCAACGAGTATTCGACTCCGCACAGATCGACGATACTGCGGCCTTCGGGCGTGCCGTCGGCGAGGGAGGACAACCGTGCTGCTGCGGCGAGTTCGCCTGCCGTCGTGCCGGGTGCGGGATGCAGCCCGGTGGCGCGACGGTTGCCGAAGGTGATCGTGCCGGTCTTGTCCATCAGGAGCGTGTCGATGTCGCCTGCTGCCTCGACAGCGCGGCCTGACATCGCCAGGACGTTGCGCTGAACCAGTCGGTCCATGCCGGCAATTCCGATGGCGGACAACAACGCTCCGATGGTCGTCGGAATCAGACATACCAGCAGCGCGATCAGTTTGATCGGGTCCTGCTCCTCGCCACCGTAAGCGCCCATCGGTCCGATCGCGACGACGGCGAGCATGAAGATGATCGTCAGCGACGCCAACAGGATGTTCAGCGCGATCTCGTTGGGGGTCTTCTGGCGCGATGCACCCTCGACGAGCGCGATCATTCGGTCGACGAAAGTCTGGCCCTGGGCGGCGGTGATGCGTACGACGATCTCGTCGGAGAGCACTCCGGTGCCACCGGTCACCGCGGAACGGTCACCGCCGGATTCACGGACGACCGGCGCAGATTCGCCGGTGATGGCCGACTCGTCGACGCTCGCAATGCCTTCGATGACATCGCCGTCTCCCGGAATGATCTCGCCGGCGGAGACGACGACCTCGTCACCGACCTTCAATTCGGTGCCGGGAACCTCTTCGATGGTCCCGTTCGACGTCCGACGGCGCGCGACCGTATCTCGCTTGACCGCACGCAGGCTTGCGGCCTGGGCCTTGCCTCGGCCCTCGGCCACCGACTCGGCAAGGTTGGCGAACAACAACGTGAACCACAGCCACGCCGCCACGAGCCAGGAGAACACAGAAGGATCGAGGATTGCGAGCACGGTGGTGACGACGGAGCCGATCAGCACCACGAACATGACCGGGTTGCGGGCCAGATGCCGTGGGTCGAGTTTGGCAAACGCGGACGGCAGTGACGTCCACATCTGCCGAGGACTGAAGTACCCGGATCGGACCGGGGTGGGGGAGTCGTCGACGTCGGTTTCGTCGTCGACGAGCCTGGATGAGGTGACGGTCATTGCAGTGCCTCTGCGATCGGGCCCAAAGCCAGGGCCGGGAAGAATGTCAGTGCCGCAACGAGAACGGCGGTTCCGAGTACCAGTCCGGTGAAGAGCGGTCCGGTCGTGGGAAGAGTGCCGGGGTTCGGCGCGGTGCGCTTGGATGTGGCGAGCGAACCGGCCAGTGCCAGTACGAAGATGATCGGCAGGAAGCGCCCGAGCAGCATCGCAAGGCCGAGGGAGGTCTGGAACCAGTCGCTGGTGACGGTCAACCCGCCGAACGCGCTGCCGTTGTTGTTCGAGGCGGAGGCGTAGGCGTAGAGGACCTCGGTGAATCCGTGTATCGATCCTGGCGTACCCGGGTCACCAGAATTGCCTTGGAAGCCGGTGGTGGAGGACAGGATCACGGTGATCGACGTGCCGATCAAGACCAAGGCGGGCATCACCAGTACCGACAGTGCGGCGAGGGTGATCTGACGCTGCCCGATCTTCTTGCCGAGGTACTCGGGTGTACGGCCGACGAGGAGTCCACCCACGAACACCGCGATGATCGCCAGCACGAGCAATCCGTACAGACCGGTTCCGACACCACCAGGGGCGATTTCGCCGAAGAGCATGTTGAGCAGGACGGCTCCGCCGCCGAGGGGGGACATGCTGTCGTGCGCGGAATTGACTGCGCCGGTCGAAGTTCCCGTCGTCGCGACGGCGAAGAGAGTGGATCCGGGGATGCCGAACCGAACTTCCTTGCCCTCCATCATCGAACCTGCGGCCTGGGCTGCGACGCCTCGTGCACCGGACTCCGCGACGGCAGCGACAGTGAGGAGCGATGCGAACAGCGTCGCCATGACCGCCAGCAGGGTCAGACCTTGACGACGGTCGCCGACCATCGTGCCGAACGTGCGGGTCAGTGCTACCGGGATGAGCAGGATCGAGATTATTTCGACGACGTTCGACAACGGGGTCGGGTTCTCGAACGGGTGCGCAGAGTTCGCGCCGAGGATTCCGCCACCGTTGGTGCCCAGTTCCTTGATCGCTTCCTGTGACGCGACAGGAGCCAATGCATTCGAGACGGACGACCCGTCGAGCCCGGTCGAGGGGAATCCGGTGTCGAAGGACTGAATTACGCCCTGCGTCAACAGGATCAGTGCAATGACGAACGACATCGGCAGAAGGATTCGGATGACGCCGCGGACGAGATCCACCCAGAAGTTACCGATCTCACCGCCGGCCCGCACTCGGACGAAGCCTCGGATGACGGCGATTGCGACCGCGATGCCGACGGCTGCGGAAACGAAGTTCTGCACCGCCAAGCCCAGCGGCTGCGTCAAGTTCGACATCGTCGTCTCGGGTGTGTACGACTGCCAGTTGGTGTTCGAGACGAAGGAGATCGCGGTGTTGAACGCGACCGACGGGCTCACTCCCGACAGTCCTCCGTTCAGTGGGAGTACACCCTGAACTCGTTGCAGCACATAGAGAAAGAGGACACTCGCAGCGGAGAAACCGAGGAGCGAGAGCGCGTACCCAACCCAGGTCTGCTGCGAGCGTGGGTCGATGCGGCACAGGCGGTAGATCAGCTTTTCGATACGAAGATCTGCCCATACGGTCGTGCCACCGCGGGTGCGCTGCAGGGTGGCTGTACTCCCTGCGGCACCGAGGCTCTCCGCTGTTGTGTCGACATCATGCTCGGTGGCAAAGACTTTCGCCATGTAGTCACCGAGGGGTACGTACGCGATCGCCAGCACGACGACGACCACGAGGATCTGGAGCGATGCTGCCAGAGCTGCAGTCATGTTCTCAGAACCTCTCCGGGTCGAGCAGAGCGACGAACAGGTAGACGACCACCGCGGCGGCGATCACCACGAGTACGACGTTGACAATTCCGTCGAGCGTCATTTCGTCTTTGCCTTTGCACTGGCAGTGGTCGCCAACGCTCGCAGAACCAGTGCGCATGCACCGAATCCCGCGGCCGTGACGAGGAGATAACCCAAATCAGCCATGAACGTTCAAGCCTCTTCGAAATAGTGCGGTCCAACACATCATCAGCGCTGGTCGGAGGGTCTACGACTCTCCGGTCACCGATATGTTTACGCCGTTGAAATTGGCCCGAAGACGATCCTTACGGTTCCTTTACGGCCGGGAATTCAGTCATGACACAAATATGACGCGGCCTTACGTCAGCTCTCTCCCAACAGAGCCGAGCGCTGCTCGGTCACGACCGCGCGGATCGCGTCGACCACTGCCGAAACTTCCGGTCGACGCAGGGTTTCGGTGCGGGTGACGAGCCAGTAGGTCAGTTTCACGGCGATGGCGTCGGGCAGGATTCGGTGGAGGTCGGGGTGACGGTCGGCCATGAAACACGGCAGCAGTCCGATTCCGGCCGACGCCCGCGTTGCTTCGACGTGGACGAAGACGTTGGTCGAGGTCACCGATTCGCGCATCGTGGGGGTGAAGTTGGGGGCCAGATCGAGATCGTCGACGTGCAGCATCGAGTCGATGAAGTAGATGAACGGGTGTGCGGAGAGGTCGGCCGGCACCTGTGGCGTTCCGTGTTCCTTCAGATACTCCGCTGATGCGTAGAGACCGAGCAGATAGTCCCCGAGCCGGATCGCCTCCGCGCGGTGCACCTGCGGTTGGCCGACGACGATCTCGATGTCCAGCCCGGATCGCTGCTGCGACGCCCGTCTGGTGACGGCCACAATCTCCACCGACACTCGGGGGTGGGTGCGTTGCACTCGGGCCGCGGCGGGGGCGGCAACGTAGGCGCTGAATCCGTCGGTGGCCGAGATGCGCACGACGCCTTCCAGTGCGGCTGCGTCCGTGGAGACCAAGGTGCGCAGCGCATCCTCGACGGCTTCGGCGGCCGACAGGGCCCCGCGGCCCAGTTGCGTCAGCTCCCAGCCACCGGCGGCGCGGGTGAGGACTCGGCCGCCGAGGGTGTCCTCGAGTGCGGCGATGCGTCGGGAAATGGTCGTGTGGTTGATGCCCAGGTCGTCGGCTGCGGAGCTGTATCGACCGGTCCGACTCACGGCGAGCAGCACCAGCAGGTCGTCTGCACTGGGGATCTTCGCGCCACCGCGGGTCATGTGTGCAGTTTTGCAGATCCGACCTGCGTTCATGGCTCTTGCGCCCAGAAAGATCTGCACCAATACTCAGAGCAACCCCACAGCATGTGTGGTCTGTCACAGACACGAGCATGCAGTGCCGAGCAACACAGGAGAGAACATGAGCGTCGATCAGCCGCTGACCGAACGACCCGAACCGGATCCCGATGCCACGCCCGCAGGCCTGAAGAAGGTCGTCGGCGCATCGATGGCCGGCACCATCGTCGAGTGGTATGAATTTTTCCTCTACGGCACCGCCGCGACGTTGGTGTTCAGCAAGATCTTCTTCGCTGCCGGAACGAGTGAGCTCGACGCCATCCTCGCGGCCTTCGTCACCTACGCCGTCGGCTTCGTCGCCCGGCCGTTGGGCGGCATCGTCTTCGGCCACTACGGCGACAAGTACGGCCGAAAGAAGTTGCTGCAGTTCAGCCTCGTCCTCGTCGGCGGAGCCACGTTCCTCATGGGCTGCCTCCCGACGTTCGAGGCGATCGGCTACTGGGCACCGGCCCTTCTGGTGACGCTCCGCTTCATTCAGGGCTTCGCCGTCGGCGGCGAATGGGGAGGCGCGGTTCTCCTTGTGGCAGAACACAGCCCGAACAAGTCTCGCGGCTTCTGGGCCAGCTGGCCGCAGGCCGGCGTGCCCGCCGGTAACCTGCTCGCCACCGTCGCACTGCTCGTCCTGACGACCACCCTGTCCGACGAAGCCTTCCTCAGCTGGGGCTGGCGCGTCGCGTTCTGGCTCTCCGCTGTCATCGTTTTCGTCGGCTACTACATCCGCACCAAGGTCTCCGACGCCCCGATCTTCCTCGAGGCACACAAGCAGGCCGAGGTCATCAAGGCCGCGTCGTACGGCGTCTTCGAGGTCGTGAAGCGTTACCCGCGTGGCGTATTCACCGCGATGGGCCTGCGCTTCGGTGAGAACGTCATGTACTACCTCGTCGTCACCTTCTCCATCACGTACCTCAAGGTCGAGGTGGGCACCGATACCAGCACGATCCTGTGGTGGATGCTGATCGCCCACGCGATCCACTTCTGCACGATTCCGTTGGTGGGCAGGCTCGCCGACCGCATCGGTCGTCGCCCGGTCTACTTTGCCGGTGCGCTCACCGCGGCCACCTGGGGCTTCTTCGCGTTCCCGATGATGAACAGCGGACACAACGTCGTCATCCTGTTGGCCATCATCATCGGCCTGATGTTCCACGCCTTCATGTACGCCACACAGCCGGCCATCATGGCCGAGATGTTCCCGACGCGGATGCGGTACTCCGGAGTGTCCCTCGGCTACCAGGTCACCTCGATCGTCGCCGGCTCGTTGGCCCCGATCATCGCGGTCAAGCTGCTGGACATCTACGGCTCGTCTGTGCCGATCGCGGTGTACCTGGCCGTGGCCTGCGCCATCACCGTGGTTGCCGTCATCGTAGCCAGGGAGACAAAGGGATTGGCGCTCGAAAGCATCGACATCGCCGACGCCAAGAATCTGGCCACCGAGGCCGAGCTGGCCAAGGCCGGCCTGCTCGATCAGAATGTGAAGCAGTGACCGACCTGACCGGACGCTCCGCTCTCATCACCGGGGGAGCGTCCGGCATCGGGGCCGCGTGCGCGCGTGAGCTCGCCGGCCGCGGTGCACACGTCACCGTCGCCGACGTGAACGACGTTGCCGCAAAGGAATTGGCGTCGGAGATCGGCGGTGAGGTGTGGTCGGTGGATCTGCTCGACACCACCGCGCTGGACGACCTGAAGTTGGACGTCGACATCCTCGTCAACAACGCGGGCATTCAAACCGTCGCACCGATAGTCGACTTCGACCCCGGCGCATTCCGTCGAATTCAGACGCTGATGGTCGAGGCTCCGTTCCTGTTGATTCGTGCGGCGTTGCCTGGGATGTATGCCCGCCGGTTCGGCCGGGTCATCAACCTGTCGTCGGTGCACGGACTGCGGGCGTCGGAATTCAAGGTCGCCTACGTCACCGCGAAGCATGCACTGGAAGGCCTGTCGAAAGTGACGGCCCTCGAAGGCGCAGCCCACGGAGTGACGAGCAACTGCGTCAACCCGGGTTACGTCCGTACGCCGTTGGTCGAAAAGCAGATCGTCGACCAGGCCAAGGCGCACGGTATCCCCGAGGATGAAGTACTCGAAAAGGTGCTGTTGACCGAGGCTGCGATCAAGCGACTCGTCGAACCTGCCGAAGTCGCCTCACTGGTGGGGTGGTTGAGCTCGGAGAACGCAGGCATGGTCACCGGGGCGTCGTACACCATGGACGGTGGTTGGTCGGCTCGCTAGATTCGGTGCCGCCCGTTCGCCCGCTGCGCCCCCACTGTGCCCGCCACTTTGGGCACCACTCTGGGATCAATGTGGATTTCAGTCGCTCAGATTGCAACAATGCCGCATTCATTCGGATCGGGTCGCCGCCCGTCACCGAATGAATGTGGCTTTGTTGCACTCAGACGGACTCGAACGCCCATTGATCCGAACCAGGGGACCGGACGTGAACGAGGTGGCGGCAGGCGGATTGCCTCACCCCGAACAGCAAGAAGCCCCCGTGACATGTCACGGGGGCTTCCTTGGCGGAGGATAGGGGATTTGAACCCCTGAGGGCGTTAACCCAACCCGCGTTCCAGGCGAGCGCCATAGGCCACTAGGCGAATCCTCCGTGGGGGAGCTTACCCGGTTACCCCCACCATCTCCCAAATCGGGAGGCGCGAAGGGTGGTGATGCGTTGCCCGACGGGAGGCGGCTACACTTCCTGATGGATCCCGCGCGGCGCGCATCCTGTGAACTCCCCCAGGGCCGGAAGGCAGCAAGGGTCAATGGGCTCTGCCGGGTGCGCGGGGTCCCCTTTATTTTCAGCGACACTGACACTGTCCGGGGAACCCCGTCACCGAGAGGCCGCTCCGCATGCCAGCGCAAACCCAGTTGGGTCTGATGAACCATGAGGAGCTCGCCTCCGAGCACGAGCGGCAGAGCGCGAAGTACACGCAGCTCAAGTCCGAGAACCTGAAGCTCGATCTCACTCGCGGTAAGCCTTCTCCCGAGCAGCTCGATCTCGCTGCCGAGCTGTTGACACTCCCCGGCGCGGACTACAAAGACGGCAACGGCACCGATTGCCGCAACTACGGTGGCCTCGCGGGTCTGCCGGAACTGCGCGCCATCTTCGGTGAACTGCTCGGAATCCCGGAGAAGAACTTGCTTGCCGGCAACAACGCAAGCCTCGAGATCATGCAGGACCTGGTGGTCTGGGCGCTGCTGCACGGGTTGCCTGATTCCCCTCGTCCGTGGTCGGCCGAGCCCAACGTTCGCTTCCTCTGCCCAGCTCCCGGCTACGACCGTCACTTCGCGATCACCGAGAGCTTCGGCATCGACATGATCCCGGTTCCGATGGGTCCCGACGGTCCGGACGTGCACGAGATCGCCAACCTGGTCGCGTCGGATCCCCAGATCAAGGGCATGTGGGTGGTGCCGAACTACGCCAACCCCACCGGTGCCGTCTACTCGGAGGACGTCGTTCGCGCGCTGGCCACCATGCCCGCCGCAGCACCCGACTTCCGCCTGTTCTGGGACAACGCTTACGCGGTACACCCGCTGACCGAAGAGTTCGCGCCGTCCTACGACGTCATCGGCATGGCGGCCGAGGCCGGTTTCCCCAACCGTGCGTTCGTGTTCGCGTCGACGTCGAAGATCACGTTCGCCGGTGCCGGCGTCAGCTTCTTCGGCAGCTCCGAGGAGAACCTCGCCTGGTACCAGAAGCACCTCGGCAAGAAGAGCATCGGCCCGGACAAGCTGAACCAGCTTCGGCATCTGCGTTTCTTCGGCGACGCCGAGGGCGTGCGGGCCCACATGGCCAAGCATCGCGAGATTCTGGCCCCGAAGTTCGCTCTGGTGCAGCAGATCCTCGAGGATCGGCTCGGTGCCTCGAAGATCGCGTCGTGGACCGAACCCAAGGGCGGCTACTTCATCAGCCTCGATGTTCTCGAAGGCACGGCCGCGCGATCGATCGCGCTGGCCAAGGACGCCGGAATTGCTCTGACGGCCGCCGGCTCGGCCTTCCCGTACGGAAAAGATCCGGAAGACAAGAACATTCGCCTCGCCCCGAGCTTCCCGTCGCTCGACGAGCTGGAGAAGTCGATGGACGGCGTCGCGACCTGCGTATTGCTGGCCGCGACGGAGAAACTGCTCGAAGGCTGAAAGCTTGTGAGCGGAACTTCGTAGCAGGCTACGAAGTTCCGCTCACATGCGGCGAAGCCGCTCTCACTCAGTGCCCGACGACAACCGCACCTTCGGGGGCGGTGGGCAGCGGTCCCTTCTTCAGGAGCGCGGCAGACAGCACCGCGCCGAGTAGGAAGATGCCCGACGCCCACCAGAAGGTGGTCGTGTAGCTGGCGATTTCGGCATTCGCCTGCAGCAGAGCCGCATCGGTTGCTGTTGCCATGTTGGTGCTGACGTAGCTGGTTGCTGCGTTGGCGGCGACGGTGCTCAGCAGCGCCGTGCCGATCGAGCCGCCAACCTGTTGCATCGTGTTCACCGTGGCCGACGCGACGCCGGAGTCGTCCGGGTCGACGCCTGAGATGGCTCCCTGCATGGCCGGTGCCATGGTGGCTCCGAGCCCGAGGCCCATGATGACCAGGCCGGGCAGGATGTGGGTAACGTAGCTGCTGTCGATGTCGATCTGCGTCAGCAGGCCCATTCCGATCGACGCCACGACGAGGCCGGTCGTCATCAGGATGCGGGGTCCGAAGCGGGGCAGGATCAACGCCGTCGACAGCGTCGCGGTGAGGATAAGCGACGCGATCATCGGCATGAACGCGAATCCGGTGGTGATGGGCGTGTACTTCAGCGTGTTCTGCAGGTAGTACGTCAGGAACAGGAACACCGCGAACATGCCTGCGCCGGTGACGAATACAGCGAGGAACGATCCCGCACGAGTGCGATTCAGAACGATCCGCAACGGCAACAACGGGTGTTCGACGCGCATCTGGATGGTCACGAACACCGCGAGCAGTACGACACCGGCGGCGAGGAACCCCAGGGTGACGGGATTGCTCCAGCCGTCGGACTCCGCGTGAGCGAAGCCGTAGACGATCGAGAACAACGCGGCCGAGACGGCGATCGTGCCGGGGATGTCGAGCTTGGGTCGGACGTCGACCTTGTGCTTGGCCAGGAACAGGAAGCCGCCGACGAATGCGAGCGCGGCGAAGATCAGGTTGACGTACAGGCTCCAGCGCCAGTTGGCCCACTCGGTGAGCATGCCGCCGAGCAGCAGGCCGAGAGCGCCGCCGCCGCCGGCGATGGCACCGAAGATGCCGAATGCCTTGGCGCGTTCCTTCGTGTCGGTGAAGGTGGTGGCCAGCAGCGACAGAGCTGCAGGCGCGAGAAGGGCACCGAACAGGCCTTGACCGGCGCGGGCTGCGACGAGCATGCCGAAGTTGACGGCTGCGCCGCCCACTGCGGACATCAGTGCGAACCCGACGAGTCCGATGAGGAACGTGTTGCGGCGACCGAAGAGGTCGCTCAGGCGGCCGCCGAGGAGCAACAGGCTGCCGAAGGCGAGCGCGTAGGCGGTGACGACCCAGGAGCGGTCGGCGTTGTCGAAGCCCAGGTCGAGCTGGGCGGCGGGGAGTGCAATGTTCACGATGGTCGCGTCGAGCACGACCATGAGCTGAGCCAGTCCGAGCGTCGCGAGAATCAGCCAACGATTCCGATGCGCACGCTCGTCGACCGACGAAGTGGTCGACGTGGCGTCGCCCACGTTCTCCGATGAAAGGGTGGTCATAGTGTCCTCGGTTCGACTATGCGGAGGTGTACCCTCCGGTTGTAGAGCAAAGGTAGCAGCTAAGTGGAGGACTGTCCTCCGCTTATCGGGTGAAACGGACATCGAATGAGTGTGAGAGCGGACACAGCGGCATCGAAGCCCCTACGGGCCGATGCCGAACGCAATCGACGTCGCATCGTGGATGCGGCCCGTGAGCTGTTCGCTTCGCGCGGTATAGACATCACCCTCGACGACGTCGCAGCCCACGCCAAGGTGGGCGTCGGTACCGTCTACCGGCGCTTCTCGTGCAAAGAGGAATTGATCGACGGCGTCTTCGAGCAGCGCCTGGAGGGCATGCTCGCCAGCGCCGAACGTGCCCTCGATACCGACGATCCGTGGGATGGGCTGGTGGGCTTTCTCTCCGATGTGTGCGAGCAGATGGCCTCTGATCGAGGCCTCGGCGATGTGGTTCTCGGATCGGACGAAGGCTGCCGCGGCATCGCAGAGGTGCGCCGACGGATCGACCCGTTCTTCGCGAAAATCGTCGCTCGCGCCTTGGAATCCGGTCAACTGCGGTCCGATGTTGCGGTGACAGACTTCTATCCGGTGCTGGGCATGATCGGCTCGACTGTCGAGTTCTCCAGCCATGTCGATCCCGCGAACTGGCGTCGGTACTTCACCGTGTTGCTCGACGGCCTACGCGGCGACTCGGTGCCTCGAACCGCGCTTCCCGGGCGTCCCTTCACCGACGACGAAGTGGACACGGCAAAGGCCGCGATGCATCACCGTCGCCGCTGACGGTGAGCAATCCAAAGTAGCTCTATGCGTTGTGTGACGCATCACGTAAGGTCCGTCACGATAAGTGCTACACGGGGTAGCGCTCACTTGAAGACAAGTGATCGACGTTGGGGGTTTCCAAGGTGCGGTACAAGCGCGTGTTCGGTTCGGCTGTCGCAGTAGCGGCAGTGTTCATGGGGGTGACGGCACCGACCGTGTCGGCAGCACCGTCTACGGGTTCGACCGTCGAGTCGGATTTCTATATACCACCGACCCCGCTGCCCGCCGGCGCGCCGGGTGACGTGATCCGTTCGGAGCCTTCGCATCTCGCTCTGTCGGTCCCCGGAATCGGTGGCCCGCTGCCCGGTGCCGCTACTCGAATCATGTACCGCAGCACCGACTCGAACGACGCGCCCAATGCCGTCACCGGCACCTACATCGATCCTGCCGCGGAGTGGACCGGCCCGGGTCCGCGTCCGCTCGTCGTGCTCGCCCCGGGAACTCAGGGTCAGGGCGATCAGTGCGCGCCGTCGAAGATGCTGAACAACGTCATCACCTACACCCCGCCGCTCGGCTTCATGGTCGAGTACGAGGTACTCGCCGCGTATTCGCTGCTGTCCCAGGGGTACGGCGTCGTCATCACCGACTACGAAGGTCTCGGTACGCCCGGTGCGCACACGTACGTCAACCGCGCCTCGGAAGGGCACGCTGTGCTCGACGCGGCTCGCGCAGCCCAGAAGTTGCAGGGCACCAAGATTTCCGGCGACGGCCCGGTGGCCGCGTACGGCTACTCGCAGGGTGGCGGAGCTGCCGCTGCCGCAGCGGAACTCGCGGATGACTACGCACCCGAGATGAACCTCGTCGGTACCTATGCGGGCGCACCGCCGGCCGATCTGAAGGCGACTCTCGAGCAGGTCGACGGCACCATCCTCACCGGCGTGATCGGGTACACCCTCAACGGTCTACTCAATTCGGACCCCGGTCTGCGGCCGATCGTCGACGAGAACATCAACGACGCAGGCAAGGCCATGCTGAATTTGGTGGCGAATCAGTGTGTCGGAGAGACGATTCTGAACGTCGGGTTGCACCGCACCAACGAGTACACGAAGACCGGCGAGCCGCTGTCGATGGTGCTGGACAGGCTGCCCGTCGCTCAGGAGATCTTGGCCAAGAACAAGATCGGTGAGCGGACACCGAACGCTCCGGTGTTGATCCAGTCCGGTACGTCCGACGACATCGTGCCCCACGGACAGGCCGTCGGTCTTGCCGGCGACTGGTGCGGCAAGGGTGCCACCGTGCAGCTGAGCTCGGCGCAGGTTCCGGCAATCGTTCCCGGATCCGGTGCAGGACATCTGATTCCGGACATCTTGGGCCTCGGCGAGGCGCAGAACTGGATCAAGGACCGTTTCTACGGAGTGCCCGCACCGTCGAACTGCTGATCTGCTGATGTACGGCCCGCGCGATCAGCGCGGGCCGTACATGATCACCGCAACGCCGATCAATGCGATCGTCGCGCCAGTGATGTCCCAGCGGTCGGGCCGAAAGCCGTCGAGCACCATCGCCCAGAGCAGCGATCCCGCGACGAACACTCCGCCGTATGCGGCGAGGATCCGGCCGAAGTTGGCGTCGGGTTGCAGGGTTGCAACAAATCCGTACGCGCCGAGGGCGAGCACCCCGGCTCCAGCCCACAGCCATCCCCGGTGCTCGCGAATTCCCTGCCACACCAGCCACGCACCGCCGATCTCGAACAAGGCGGCGAGGCCGAACAGTGCTATCGACTTCGACACAGTCATGTCGTTCAGAGTCCCACAGCAGTCGTGGGGGTGTAGAAAGATGTGTTCGGGGGTACGGCCTACAGGCCCGATAGGGTCGAACGGTAGGGGTTGAACACATATGCGGGACAGTTACGCCGAAATGTTGGATTCGTTGGCGTCGAGTCTGTCCGAAATGTCGCGAATCGCGGAGAAGGCGATGGCGGATGCGACTCGATCGTTGCTGACGGCAGACATCGTTCTGGCCGAGCAGACCATCGAATACCGCGAGGAGATCGACACACTCGCAGTCGAATGGGAGCACGGGGCATTCGGCTTCCTGGCTCTGCAGGCACCCGTGGCACACGATCTACGTCGCGTCGTCTCAGGAATCAACATCGTTGCCGATCTGCAGCGAATGGGCGGCCTTGCCGTACATATCGCCGAATTGGCTCGTCGCCGCCATCCCGCGCACGTGCTGCCGCCCGAGGTCGAGGGCGTGTTCGAGCAGATGGGCCGAGTCGCCGTCGCGCAGGCCGAGGCGACACAACGCGTGCTGGAAACCCGAGACGCCGAACTCGCCGCGAGTTTGCGCGTTCAGGACGAGGAAATGGACGAACTGCACCGCAGCCTGTTCATGCTGACCTCCTCACCCGATTGGCCGCACGGCGTGCCTGCCGCGGTGGACATCACGCTGCTCGGCCGGTTCTACGAGCGCTACTCCGATCACACGGTCGAGGTCGCCAAGCGGGTCATATTCCTGGTGACCGGCGAACGTCTCACCGACGAGTCATGATCTGCGCGAACGGCTCGGAGATGGCAGGATCAGCACGATGAAACGTGATGTCTCCGCGTACCTCGATGTCGACGTGACCGAGGCCAGCACCCTCGAATTCCAGATCGCGATCGCACCGCATCCAGGAACCGAAGTGTGGGAAGCGCTCTCGTTCACACTCGACGGTCAGCCGGTCGAAGCGCAGGAGATCAGTGGTGCCCACGGCACCCGTATTCACAAGCTGTACGCCGGAGTCGGCAAGCTCGAGGCGTCGTACTCGGCAACCATCTACGGCAACACCGAGCCGGCCCCGGTGTCCGATTACGATCTTTCGCTGTACCTGCGGCCCAGCCGCTACGCCGAAGCAGACAAGTTCTTCGGCTTCGCAGCAACCGAATTCGGTTCTTACCCGCCGTCGGAGAAGTTGCTTGCCGAGGTGTCGTCCTGGGTCGGTGCGCGGCTGAGCTACGTGCCGGGGAGCAGCGATCCCATCGACGGCGCGGTGGACACTTTGCTCGCGGGTGCTGGCGTGTGCCGCGATTACACGCACCTAGTGGTGGCCTTGCTTCGTGCGGTCAATGTCCCGGCTCGCCTAGTAGCGGTGTACGCACCGGGCTGCGATCCGATGGACTTCCACGCGGTCGCCGAAGCATTCGTCGAAGGCCAGTGGCGAGTGGTGGACGCGACCTGCCTCGCGCCGCGATCGACGCTGGTCCGTATCGCCACCGGACGGGACGCTGCCGACACCGCATTCCTGGACAACCACGGCGGATCGATCATCCTCAACAGCGCTGTCGTCGGTGCCGTCGTCGACGGCCCGTTGCCTTTCGACGACATCACTCAGCTGGTGTCGATCACCTGACGTCTGGTCCAGTTGGGCCGCATTAGGCTGCAGCCGTGCGATTGTCTCTGCGGCGTGGTGGTGTCCGGACCGATGGGATGGTCGCCGGCGTTGTCGTAGCGGTTGGTGTCGTTGCCGCAGGTCTCACTCACCAACCGATGGGGCAGTCGGGATTGGGCTATCTCAGTGAGCCTGTCGAATACCCCGTCGACATACCTGGGTGCGAGTACGTGGAGCCGCCCGAGGAAGATCAGTTCTACGGGGTGCTGACCACGGGCCAGGAGGATTACGACAACCCCGCCTACCCGTGGTTGACGTCGAAAAAGGCGAACGCGATGTCGATCGCGGTGAGCGAGGCCCTACCCCCTCGAGTCGACGTCGTGGACGGTCCGTCGTATCGGTTCGGGGGCGATCCGCTGGTCTTTCAACCCGTAGCCAGCGCGGACGCCGAATACGATCCCGGCACCTCCGCGGATGGGGTTGTCTCTCGCGACGGCGTCGAGGGTTCGCTGACGGTCAACGTCACCCGCATCGACGACGGGCCCAAGCCATGTCAGGCGGGATGGCTCGATGCCCGCGAAACTCTTTCCGACGGAACCGTCGTCGACACCAGGGACACCTGGGATGAACTCGACGGGGATCGCTCCCACTCCAATATCGTGCGCGTGTACGCACGCGATGGGTCCGTCGTCGTGGCGTCGTCCTCGGACCGGAACGCCGACTACGAGTCCACCGGTTCCGTGCCACTGTCGATCCAGGAGTTGCGAGCTATAGCGCTGCTGCCGGAATTGCAGTGGTCTACAACGGTTCCGGGTGAAACGCCTGCGCTCCCGATTCCGTGCGACACCAATTCCGAGGGCGCGGGACAGTTCTCGCTTCCGGCCGTCGGTCGCCTCAATGCCTCGCTGGACGACTTCTGGCGAGCGGCCGAGATTCCGGTGGAACTCGACAGACCGCTGGGCTCGATGCGAACCTCCCCCTCCGGTTCGGCCGGAGCGTGCGGAGCCGTGAAGGCCGGCGACGGCACCCTGTCGATCAGGGTCGTCGATGCGGACTATGAACCTGCCCAGGAGCCGTGGGGTGCGTTGACATTGCCGGACGGTTCGCAATTTCGTGATGACAACCCGGGTGCGAGCGGAATGACTCTCGACGGGGACCCGATCGATGACGTCACGTTGATCAAACCGTCGGGCACCCGGGTGGATGTCCAGATCACCTCTGCCGCAACAATTGTCGACCGTCCGGTGTTGCAGGCAATCGCGTTGGCGGTAGCCGGATCGGTCGACTGACCTCCGGCACGCGGTTCACCTCAACCCTCGTTGCACGTTTCGACAATGACAGGATCGATCGGATCAACTGTCAGCGCTACCACTCCGGCAAGCCGTGCCTGCAGGCAGAGACCGCCGGACATCCATTGCTCCCAGTCGATTCCGTCCTCCTCGTCGAGATACCCCTCGGGAGTCGATCGGTCGGTGGGGTCGGCTTCGCGGCCGAGCTCGAACTGCCGCTCGATCACGCCGTCGACTGCATATACGAAGGTAGAGAACGCATTCACATCCCACTGCACTGTGATGCTGGTGCCGAATGTGTCGGACAATTTCTCCGGAACAGGGGACAGTAAGCCTGAGATGGTGAACTCTTCGAGTACCCAGACCCAGTCGCCGGCTACGCCTGCATAGCGTCTTGCCATGTCACTGTCGGGGAGGGAGTCGGACCACTCGTCGACATCCATGTCGGCCGGCTTCCGCGATTTCGTGGGACTGACCGACGCGAACACCGCGAGGACAGCCTCGGGATCCGTCGAGCGCACGAGCGTGAAACACAGTCCCATGTCGAAACGGTCATCCTCGTCCGCCCATTCGAATTGTGTCTGCGAAATCTCGTCGGTATTCATGAACCGAGCCTTTCATCATTGCGGACGGTGCATGGCAGGATCGAGGTCATGTCTCGCACACTGCACCTCGTCGGCGATCCAGAGGCCGATGCATTGCTCGCCGAGGATCCGTTCGCGCTGCTGATCGGCATGTTGCTCGATCAGCAGGTACCGATGGAATCGGCGTTCGCCGGCCCGAAGAAGCTCGTCGACCGTCTCGGTGATCTGAAAGTCGACACCGTCGCCGACGCCGATCCGGACGAATTCGCGGCATTGTGTGCGCAGACCCCGGCCGTGCATCGGTTCCCGGGTTCGATGGCCAAGCGCATTCAGGGGCTCGCAGGATTTCTGGTCGAGAACTACGACGGGAAGCCGCAGGAGATCTGGACCCGCGATAACCCCGACGGTGCCGAGGTGCTGAAGCGTCTCAAAGCGCTCCCCGGATACGGTGACCAGAAGGCGCGCATCTTCCTCGCGCTGCTCGGCAAGCAGATGGGCGTCACACCCGACGGGTGGCGCAAGGCCGCCGGAGCCTACGGCGACGAGGATGCGCGTCGATCCATCGCCGACGTCGTGGACGAGAAATCCCTGCTCGAGGTGCGCGAATTCAAGAAGGCAGCGAAAGCGGCAGCCAAGAACAAGTAAGTCTGTCGGTGCCCGGCGGTACGTTCGGCAGAACTTTCACCGGGGGGTAGAAAATGACCGAGGGTATCGGGACGTACGAGGAGTGGCTGGCCTCGCTCGACGAGGACGAATTGATCGGTCTGCTGCGCCGCCGACCGGATGTGGCCACCGACCCTCCGCCGCGCTCGTTCGGATTGCTCGCACAGTTGCTCGGCTCACCGTGGCGAGTGGCGGCCCTGCCTCGAAAACTCGATCGCGGTGCGCTGGATCTGCTCGAATTGTTCGCCCTCATGGGCGATCTCAGTCGAGCCGAGGTCGGTCACTGGACCGGTGAGGGGACGGCGAACCAGTCGCCGGACATCGATGCCGCGCTGGCCGAATTGATGTCCTTCGGTCTGATTCGGCCGAACGTCGCCCCTGGATCGGACACCGTCGAATACCGTCCCGTCGATCTGTCCGGGGTCTTCTCGCACCCGTTCGGACTGGCTCTGCGGCAGCGAAAGTTGTTCCTGCGCTGCGCCGTCGAACAGGATCGGTTGGCTCTGCTTGCCCGTCTGGGGATCGATCCCGGGCTCGACAGAACTGCACGCGCGGACGCCGTCGCAGCCGCAATGACCCCCGAACGAATCCGCGCCCTGCATGACGATGGCCCGGTCGAGATGCGAGAGATGCTGTCTCGCTTCGTCGATGGCAACCCGGTGTCCCTGATCTTCGATGTGCCGCCGACCGCGGGCACCGCCGCCTATGAACGGGGGCTGCTGTATCGACTGGACGGGCATCGCGTCGAGATGCCGTTGGAGGTGAGCATCGCGCTGCGAGGGGAGGGGTGGCGTTTGCCCATCGAACTCGCTCCGCCGATCTTTGCCACACGCGTGCTCTCGCAGGACGACGTACGGCGGACTCGTTCCATTGCCTTGCTGCAGTTCTGCGAGCACACGCAGGCGCTGCTGACGTCCGTCGATACCGACGGCTTGACGATGATGAAGACCGGTGGCATCAGCGCCAAAGAACTGCGTTCGCTGACCACTCGGCTGGGATTCGCCGAAGAACACGACACCGCCCTGATGCTGATGCTTGCCCGTGAAGCCGGTTTGATCGCCGAGCGGGGGAAGACCGGCGTCGCATTGACATCGGCGTACGAAACGTGGTCCACCAGTGCGCGAGCCGAGCAGGCGGCCGTGTTGCTGGCAGCCTGGTGGTATTCGCCGTTCACCCCCACCCACCGGGTGCCGCGAGCCTCGCAGAAGGCCGTGCCGGTACTCAAGAAGATGCTCGACGACCCCGCGGCGGCAGACCTGCGCTCAACCGCGCTGACGGCTCTTCTGCGACACGATGGTCCCGATGATCGGACGACTGTGCTGCCGGGTCCGGACGAATTCGCCCGCTACCTCGACTGGCACATTCCCGTGGTCTCGACGAGCGCCGGCGCAGGTCATGTAGGTGCTCTCTGGACCGAGGCCACTCGACTCGGGGTGCTGGCCGGCGGTGCGCCTACAGATCTGTGCAGCATCCTGACGGAGTTTCCCGTCGGCCGGGACGGTGATCGCCGTCGAATCGCCGCGGCTCTGACCGACCAGCTACAGGACATGGCCGACCGGGTGCCGTTCTCGGTGCGGTTGCTGCCCGATTCCACGGCAGTGGTCACCGGACCTCCGAGCACCGAGGTGGCGTCGATACTCGGCGCGGCCGCTCAGCCGGAATCGCGGGAGGTGGCGTCGGTGTGGCGGTTCACCCCGGCGACGATCCGCAGCTTCTTCGACACGGGCGGCACCGGTGACGAGCTGATCGAGGCCCTGACCGGTATGGCCGAGGGCGACGTCCCCCAAGCGCTGGCGTACACGATCAAGGATTGTTGGCGCACGTACGGCGCACTCGCCGTGCGCAGGATTCCCTGCGCCATCGTCTCCCAAGACCAGGTACTGCTCACCACCATCGAGGAAGACGAGGCCTTGGCGGTACTCGAGTTCCATCGCCTCGCGCCCACGGTCCTGATCAGTTCGGCAACACCGATCGACACGATCGCGGTGCTTCGCAGGCACGGATACTCCCCGGTGCGGCACTCCGATACCGGGCAGCTCGAACTCGACAGCTCACCTCGGGTGCGCGCAGCAACCGCCCGGACGACGCAGCCGGCCGTCCTCTCTGCACGGCATCGACGCGATCCACGTGAGCTGGCACGGCTGCTGCGCACCGGCGACTCGGGCGGCGTCGACCAGGCGCGAGTACGAGCGTCACTGCAACATCACAGCCGGTTGCTGCCGAAGGAGCTCGATGTGTTGACCGACGCCGCAGCTCGTGGCACACCCGTCTCGATCGACTACCAGAACTCCAAGGGGGCCATCGTGCGGCACTCGATCTCGGATGCCCTACAGGACGGCAACTGGCTCTTTGCGCTCTCGGATTCCACCGGTACCAGGGAGAGCTTCGCGATCATGAACATCAGAGCGGTCTCCACCGGCCCACGGTGACGCGCGATGCAAGTGTGTCCGTGGTCGCCGGTACCCTTTCGGGCGTGGCCCTCTACCGGAAGTACCGTCCAGCGACGTTCGCCGAAGTCGTCGGCCAGGAGCACGTCACCGAGCCGATCAGCGTGGCGCTCGATTCCAACCGAATCAACCACGCCTACCTCTTCTCCGGCCCGCGTGGCTGCGGAAAGACGTCCTCGGCTCGCATCCTCGCCCGATCGCTGAACTGCGCGGAAGGGCCGACATCGACGCCGTGCGGAGTGTGCAACTCCTGCGTTGCACTCGCACCCGGTGGCCCCGGCAACTTCGACGTCGTCGAGATGGACGCGGCCAGCCACGGTGGCGTCGACGATGCCCGAGATCTGCGCGACAAAGCCGTGTACGCCCCGGCCGAATCGCGCTACGTCATCTTCATCATCGACGAGGCGCACATGGTGACCCCGGCGGGCTTCAACGCGCTGCTCAAGGTCGTCGAGGAGCCGCCGGAGCATTTGGTCTTCATCTTCGCGACCACCGAGCCCGAGAAGGTGCTCCCCACCATCCGCTCGCGTACCCACCACTACCCTTTCCGGCTGCTCGCACCGTCGACGATGCGCGTTCTGCTGGAGAAGATCTGCGGCCAGGAACAGGTCCCGGTAGAGGATGCGGTCTACCCGTTGGTCATCCGCGCCGGCGGCGGCTCGCCCCGTGACTCGCTCAGCGTCATGGATCAGCTGCTGGCCGGAGCCGGGCCCGAGGGCGTCACGTATCCGCGGGCACTATCGCTGCTCGGCGTCACCGACGTCGCACTCATCGACGAGGCCGTCGACGCATTGGCCGCGGGCGACGGCGGGGCACTGTTCGGCACCGTCGACAAGGTGATGGACGCGGGCCACGACCCACGCCGCTTCGCCGTCGATCTTCTCGATCGGCTGCGCGATCTGATTCTGATGAAGGCCGTGCCCGACGCCGGTGAGCGCGGGCTGGTCGACGTGCCGGGCGACGTCCTCGAACGACTCCGTGACGAGGCGGACCTGCTCGGTTCGGCCACACTGACCCGCTATGCCGAAATCGTGCACTCGGGTCTCGGTGAGATGCGCGGTGCAACAGCGCCGCGTCTGCTCCTCGAAGTGATGTGCGCCCGGATGCTGCTGCCCTCGGCCTCCGACGCGGAATCGGCTGTGCTGCAACGACTCGAGCGGGTGGAGCGTCGACTCGATGTGACACTCCCGGCAGGGGAGCAGGCAGCCGTCGCGCAAGCAGCGGCGGACCCGACGCGACCGCAGTTGCACGCCGCCGAGGAACCCGCGCCGTCGAGTTTCACCCCGCCCAGTTCTGCACCGCCCAGTTCGACGGCGCCGACCAAGTTCCAGCGACCGTCTCAACGGCCTCCGGCTGCTGAAGCACCACCCGTGTCGGCACCGACACCACCGCCGACACCACCGCCGACTGCTCCAGCCCCCGCGTCTGTTGTAGCGCCCGAGCCCGTTGTGGAACCGGTGCCTGCCGCACCAGCTTTGGAACCCGCCGCTCCGGAACCTGTCGTTCCGGAACCCGTCGAGACTCCCGAGCCGGCACCGACCCCCGAGACCGCCCGAGAACCAGAGCCTGCGGCCGCCCCAGAACCCGCGGCGACACCGAATCCGACGCCCTCGAATTCCGTTGCAGCGCAGCCGAACGACAGTTCGACTGACGCCGTGTCGCACGAGGATTTCCCGCCGGAACCGGAGGACGATTACGGCCCCGAACCGGAACCCGTATTCGAGCCGGAACCGGAACCTGCGGCAGCCCCTGCCGCTGCATCGAACGAGCCCGACGCGGCTGCGGTGCGCGCGGTGTGGTCCGAGGTCCGCACCAAGGTGCGGGACCGGAGCAGAACCGTCGAGGTCATGCTGTCCGGTGCCTCGGTACGCACCGTCGAGAACGGCACCATCACGCTCGGCCACGATTCGGCCCCGCTGGCCAAGCGCCTCGAGGAACCGCGCAACGCCGACGTCATTCGCGACGCCCTGCGTGACGTGTTCGGGGTGGAGTGGTCGGTGGTGTGTCTGGTCGGGGCGGCGGCCCCACCGGAACAGTCATCAGCAAAAAAAGATGAACCGGCAGCGAAACCCGCGTCGCTGCCGAAGTTCTCGAGGCCGAGCCAGGCAGGGGCTTCCCGCCTCACGTCGGACGGTTTCGGATCAGCGGGCGACGGTTCTACCGGCGATGCCGACATCCCGATGCCCGAGGCACCGGATTACCCCGACGAGCCGGAGCCGGTAGGCCCACCGCCACCGGAGACGCCGGAGGACGAAGAAGAGCTACTCAAGGCAGCGGCCGAGCCTGCCGATCCGACGGTTCGCCGCGACCCGGAAACGGTGGCGATGGAGCTGTTGGTCAGCGAATTGGGAGCAGTACCGCTCAAGGAGACCTGAGAGAGGAGTGGTTCAGCCGACGGTGAGATCCTCGTTGTCGGCGAACACGAGTCGCCCGCTGTCCAATGCCACGGCCCATCTCCTGGCCACAGCCCACTCACGCGACGTGGTGTCGGCGGCCTGAACGCCGAAATCCTCGACGATCGCGCCCGTCTCGTAGGCGTCCTGCTCGGCCTTCTCGTCGGTGCCGGCGGCGCGAATGTGTACCTTGACGCGCGAACCCACGGTCAATTCGTTGTCGGTTTCCATGGTCGCTCTTCTTCCACGCTCGGTAAATCTGATCTATCGGAGTGTCCCACGCACGGGTCGTTCAAACCTGAACCGGATCGTCGGGTCATCTACAACGCTCGTTTCGGTCCTTACGTCGGATCTTCTCGCGGCCCTACTGTGGCATGAGCTGAGGTCTGCCATGGCCTCGCACCGATGCGGTCGGCCGCGACTGCGACCGCGAGAAGATCGAGTATCTGGAAGGAACTGCGCGCTGTGACTACAGAGGCATTCATTTACGAGGCCATCAGGACTCCCCGAGGCAAGGGAAAGAACGGCTCCCTGCATTCGGTGAAGCCGATTTCCCTGGTGACGGGCCTGATCGACGAGCTCCGTCGACGTTTCCCGGACATGGATGAGAACCGGATCTCCGACCTCATTCTCGGAGTGGTCTCACCCGTCGGAGATCAGGGTGCCGACATCGCTCGTACCGCCGTGCTCGCTGCGAAGATGCCCGACACCGTCGGTGGCTTTCAGCTCAACCGCTTCTGCGCGTCCGGCCTCGAAGCGGTCAACCTGGCCGCGCAGAAGGTGCGTTCGGGCTGGGACGAACTGGTCATCGCAGGCGGCGTCGAGTCGATGTCGCGCGTGCCGATGGGCAGTGACGGCGGCGCGTGGGCCATGGACCCCGTCACCAACTACGACACCTACTTCGCTCCGCAGGGCATCGGTGCCGATCTCATCGCCACCATCGAGGGCTTCACCCGCGAGGACGTCGACGCGTACGCCGTCCAGTCCCAGGAACGCGCCGCGGCCGCATGGTCGGGTGGCTACTTCGCCAAATCCGTCGTTCCGGTCACCGACCAGAACGGCCTGCTGATCCTCGATCAGGACGAGCACATGCGTCCGGGCAGCACCGTGGAATCGCTCGGCAAGCTGAACCCGGCCTTCACCGGTATCGCGGCCATGGGCGGGTTCGACGACGTCGCGCTGCAGAAGTACCACTGGATCGAGAAGATCGAGCACGTCCACACCGGCGGCAACAGCTCCGGCATCGTCGACGGCGCGGCTCTCGTCCTGGTCGGTAGCGAGCAGGCCGGCAAAGACCTGAACCTGGTGCCGCGGGCCCGCATCGTCGCGACCGCGACCAGTGGTGCCGATACGACCATCATGCTGACCGGTCCCACCCCGGCGTCGAAGAAGGTTCTCGCGACCGCGGGCCTGACCGTCGACGACATCGATCTCTTCGAGCTCAACGAGGCGTTCGCCTCCGTGGTGCTGCGTTTCCAGAAGGATCTGAAGATCCCGAACGAGAAGCTGAACGTCAACGGCGGTGCCATCGCCATGGGCCACCCGCTCGGTGCAACCGGTGCCATGATCACCGGAACCGTGCTCGACGAGCTCGAGCGCCGCGGCGGCCGATACGCGTTGATCACCCTGTGCATCGGCGGCGGCATGGGCGTTGCCACCATCATCGAGCGAGTCTGAGGAAAACGATGTCTGACAATATGATTCAGTGGGACCAGGACGCCGACGGCATCGTCGTCCTGACGATGGACGACCCCAACCAGGGCGCCAACACGATGAACCAGCTGTACAAGGACTCGATGGGAGCCACCGTCGATCGCCTTGAGGCCGAGGTCGACTCCATCACCGGCGTCGTGATCACCTCCGCCAAGAAGACGTTCTTCGCCGGTGGCGACCTGCACACCCTCATCTCCGCTCAGCCCGAGGACGCCCAGCGGGTGTTCGACGAGGTCCAGGAAGTCAAGGCTCAGCTGCGCCGCATCGAGAAGCTCGGTAAGCCGGTCGTGTCCGCCATCAACGGTGCGGCACTCGGCGGCGGACTCGAAATCGCACTGGCGACGCATCACCGCATCGCCGCCAATGTCTCCGGCGTGCAGATCGGTCTGCCCGAGGTGTCGCTGGGACTGCTCCCCGGCGGTGGCGGTGTCACTCGTGTGACGCGACTGCTCGGCATCCAGACCGGCTTCATGTCGGTCCTGGCGCAGGGCACCCGGTTCCGTCCGGAGAAGGCACTCGAGATCGGCTTGATTCACGAATTGGTCGGCAGCATCGAGGAATTGGTGCCTACCGCCAAGGCGTGGATCAAGGCCAACCCCGAGGGTGGCGTCGCACCGTGGGATGTCAAGGGCTACAAGATTCCCGGTGGCACGCCTTCGAATCCGAAGCTCGCCCAGATCCTGCCTGCGTTCCCGTCGAACCTGCGCAAGCAGATCAAGGGCGCTCCGATGCCGGCTCCGCGCGCAATTCTCGCGGCGGCCGTCGAAGGTGCGCAGGTCGATTTCGACAATGCGTCGACCATCGAGTCGCGGTACTTCACCGAGTTGGTCACCGGCCTGGTGTCCAAGAACATGATTCAGGCATTCTTCTTCGACCTGCAGGCGATCAATGCGGGTAAGTCTCGTCCCGACGGCATCGAGAAGACCACCTTCACCAAGGTCGCGGTTCTCGGCGCAGGCATGATGGGCGCGGGCATCGCGTACGTGTGTGCCAAGGCCGGAATCGACGTGGTGCTCAAGGATGTTGCCATCGAGTCGGCACAGAAGGGCAAGGCGTACTCCGAGGCCATCGAGGCCAAGGCACTCTCGCGTGGCAAGACCACCCAGGAGAAGTCGGACGCTCTGCTCGCGCGTATCCACCCGACCGCCGATGCCCAGGACGTCGAAGGTGCCGACCTCGTCATCGAGGCCGTCTTCGAGTCGGAAGAGTTGAAGCAGAAGGTCTTCCAGGAGATCGAGGACCTCGTCGATCCGACGGCGCTGCTCGGCTCCAACACCTCGACGCTGCCCATCACGAGCTTGGCTCAGGGCATCAAGCGTCAGGAAGACTTCATCGGCATCCACTTCTTCTCACCCGTCGACAAGATGCCGCTGGTGGAGATCATCCGCGGCGAGAAGACGTCGGATGCGGCTTTGGCCAAGGCATTCGACCTGGTGCAGATCATCAAGAAGACCCCGATCGTCGTCAACGACAGTCGCGGCTTCTTCACCTCTCGCGTGATCGGCACGTTCATCAACGAGGCCATCGCGATGCTGGGTGAGGGCGTCGAGCCGTCCACCATCGAGCAGGCCGGTCTACAAGCCGGTTACCCGGCTGCGCCGCTGCAGCTTTCGGACGAGCTCACGCTCAACCTGATGCAGAAGATCCGCAAGGAAACCTACGACGCCATCAAGGCTGCCGGTGGAACCCCGCCCGAGGATCCGGCCGGCGAGGTCATCGACAAGATGGTCGACGAGTTCGAGCGTCCGTCGAAGGCCAAGGGCGCGGGCTTCTACGAGTACGAGGACGGCAAGCGCGCCGGCCTGTGGCCCGGACTGCGTGATGCGTTCAAGTCGGGTTCGGCGGACATTCCGTTCGAGGACCTCAAGGAGCGCATGTTGTTCATCGAGGCCATCGAGACGCAGAAGTGCTTCGACGAAGGTGTTCTGAACACCACCGCCGACGCCAACATCGGCTCGATCTTCGGCATCGGCTTCCCGGCCTGGACGGGCGGCGTGCACCAGTACGTCGTCGGCTACCCGGGTGGCCAGGCCGGATTCGTCACTCGTGCAGACGAATTGGTCAAGAAGTACGGCGATCGCTTCCAGGTTCCCGCCTCGCTGCGCTAGAAGGTCGTGCGCGTTTTGAGTACCCCTAGGGGCGCAAAACGCTCACGAGGGCGAAGCCCGATGCGCGATCAACCTCTCGGCGCCGTCTGTGAATTGCTGCTTCATCAATTCGCAGGCGGCGTCGATGTCGTTTCGAACCAGAGCCTCGATGAGCTCCTCGTGGTTGCGCACTGCTGCCCGTCCCCATTCGCGGTCGGTCGCGTACAGGCGGGTGGGGGTGTAGCGGGTGGCGTTGTTGAGAAACCACGCCAACTTGGACGACTCGGCCAGCCGGTTCAGTACGCGATGGAACTCGAACTCGATGTTCTCGACGTCCTCGGCCTTGCCGTTCTCGACGGCGGTGGACAGTGCCGCGGTGAGTTCGGCGAGTCGGTCGAGTTCGGTCTCGGTGATCTTCGGGGCCGCGCGGCGTACCAATTCGACTGCGATCGTGCCCTGCAACCAGAAGATATCCACGATGTCGGTCGGCGTCAGGGGCGACACCACGTAGCCGCGGTGCGGAACGAGCTCGACGATGCCCTCGCCGCGCAAGGTCAGCAGTGCTTCACGCACCGGGGTGACGCTCACTCCGAGCTCGGCTGCGGTCTCGTCCAGGCGGATGAAGTCCCCCGGGCTCACTTCGCCGGACATGATGCGGTGCCGGACGTGGCTGGCGACTTCCTCGGACAGCTGCGGCCGTCGCCTCAGAGCCGTCCGCTTGTCTGCCATGTCGAAAAGCCAATCACACCGCGGGCTTGGTGCGGAGTACTACCCGCGCGACGGGTTCGACGACGCGGGCTGCGATCGGTCCCAGGATGGCCATCAACAGCACGTACGCCGTCGCCAGAGCCGCCAGTTCGCCCTCCACCGCGCCTGCAGCCACGGCGAGACCCGCGATGACGATGGAGAATTCTCCGCGCGCAACCAGCGCCGCACCTGCGCGGAGTCGACCCGGTCTCCCGATTCCCTGACGCCCAGCCGCCCACCAGCCGGTCGCGACCTTCGTGGCGGTTGTGCTGACTGCCAGCACGACCGCCCAACCCAGTACCGGTGGGATGGTTGCGGGGTCGGTAGCGAGCCCGAAGACCACGAAGAACATCGCCGCGAACAGATCGCGGAGTGGTTCGAGGATGCGGGTGGCGTTGTCGGCCGTCGACCCGGAGATGGCGATGCCGAGCAGGAACGCACCGACCGCCGCGGAGACCTGCAGTTCCGACGCGATGCCGGCGACCAGCAGCGCCGATCCGAGCACTTTGAGCAGGACGACCTCGCGGTCGGGACTGTCGACGATGGCGGAGACGAATCTGCCGTAGCGCAGCGCCACGACGAGCACGAAGGTGATGACCAACAGTGAGATCCCGAGGGCTTGCAGACCGCCGAGGAAGCTCACTCCGCTCAGAACCGCAGTCAGGATCGGCAGGTAGATGGCCATCGCCAGGTCCTCGAACACCAGGATGGACAGCACGACGGGCGTTTCACGGTTTCCGAGTCGGCCCAGATCGGTGAGCACTTTGGCGATGATGCCCGACGACGAGATGTACGTGACGCCGCCCATCACCAGTGCCCCGACTCCGCCCCAGCCGAGGATCAACGCGACCACTGCGCCGGGCGCGAAGTTCAATGCGATGTCCAGCAGTCCGGCCATCCAGGATCGGCGTAGCCCGGTGACGAGTTCGGCGGCGGTGTATTCGAGTCCGAGCAGAAGCAGCAACAGGATGACGCCGATTTCGCTGGCGATCTCGCTGAATTCGCCGATGCCGCCGAGGTTGATGATGCCGCCGTTGCCGAATGCGAGACCGCCGAGCAGATAGAACGGGATGGGGGAGACACCGATTCGCCCCGCGAGACGAGCGAGAAGTCCGAGAACGAAGAACACTGCGCCCAGCTCGGTGAGGGCAAGTGCGCTCTCGGCCATTGCTCAGGCCCGACGGATCTCAGGCATTGCCGAGTAACTTGGCTGCTGCGTCCAGTCCATCCGCGGTACCCACTGCGACCAGCAGGTCACCTGCGGCCAGCGTGAAGTCGGGGGTGGGCGACGGTTGTACCTGGCCGGCGCGCATGACAGCGACGACCGATACTCCGGTTTTGGTGCGCATGGTGGTGTCGCCGAGGGTGCGGCTGACGAACCGTGAATTCGCCCGAATGGGAAGTTGGCGAGTGTTGATTCCGGGGAGGTCGCGATGCTCTTCCCCGAGCTGAGCGATGAGTTGCGGCGACCCGAGCAGATTGCCCAGGGCCGCCGCTTCCTCATTGCTCAGCGTGATCGATGCCTGCGTCGCATCGGGGTCATCCTTGCGCGAAACGATCAACTCGTTTGCGCCGTCCTTGCGGGTGATGACGCCTATGCGGCGCCCGGAAGCGAGGGCGAAATCTTTCCGCACCCCGATTCCCGGCAGCAGGGTCACTTCGACGTTCATGGTCGAAATGCTAGCCCTGCAGGTAACGCGTTATCGCAAGTTGCGAATCAGGATGCGACGGCAGCCAGCAGTGCTTCGCGCTGGTTGGCACCGAGGCCACCGATACGGCGGGTATCGGCGATGGACAGCTGCTCGAGCAGCTGTGCGGCGCGCACGGATCCAACACCCGGCAGGGCCTTGATCAGGGCGGACACCTTGGTCTTCTTGACGATCTCGTCGTTCTCCGCCTTGGCGAGAACGTCAGCGACGCTGAGTTCGCCGGACTTGACGGATGCGAGCAGCTTCGACCGCGCAGTGCGTGCCTCGGCCGCCTTGGCCAGCGCCGCGGTGCGCTGTTCCGGTGTCAATACTGGTAAAGCCATGGCCTGTTCTCCTCGATTGTGGTGACCCGTCGCTCGTTGACAGGTCTCGACCCTCTTGCATCGTGCCTGGTGGCTCTTCCAATCTAACCGAACAACACGGATGTCATTCACGGCCGAGCCACCGAACCTTCCCAGCCAGGCTACGTCCTATCCGATTCGCGGTGTGCCCCGACCAGCACTTAGGCCCATCCGGACCCCGAAACAGCGGGTGTTCGACGCCACGTATCGGGGTCGTCAGACTGTTGCCGGAGCGTAAGACTTCCTGAGGGCGACCTTGAGAACCTTGCCGCTCGCGTTGCGTGGGAGCGCGTCGACGACGACCAATTCCTTGGGGTGCTTGAACCGAGCCAGATGGTCGCCGAGCCAGACGATCAACTCGTCGAGCGTGAGATCCGGAGCGTCCTCGGAATCGTGCAGCGCGACCACCGCAACGGGTACCTCGCCCCATCGCTCGTCGGGCCGGCCGATGACCGCGGCTTCGCGGATCCTGGGGTGAGCGAACAGGATGTTCTCGACCTCGGCGCAGTAGATGTTCTCGCCGCCGGAGATGATCATGTCTTTCTTGCGATCGACGACGAACACGAAACCCTCCTCGTCCTGACGCACGAGGTCGCCGGAATGAAACCATCCGCCGTGGAAAGCGTCGGCCGTCGCGTCCGGGTTCTCCCAGTATTCACGCATCGTTGTCGGTCCGCGATAGACGATTTCGCCGATCTCACCTGGAGCCACATCGTTCATCTCGTCGTCGACGATGCGCGCCGACACGGTCGGGATCACGTGTCCGACCGAGCCGATCTTGCGCAGGGCATCGACTCCGTCGAGCACGCAGGTGATGGGCGACATCTCGGTCTGTCCGAACACCGCCACGTTCAGCGCGTCGGGGAAGGTCTCCGACATCGCTCGCAGGACCGTGTCGGACGCCGGTGCGGCACCCCAGGAAACAACCCGCAGCGCAAGCGTTCTGGGACTGCGCGCCTGCTCGGCGCACATGGCCTGCCACTGCACCGGGACGAGGAACAGGTTGGTGACTCCTTCGGCGGCAAGGACGTCGAGCAGCGTCCCCGCATCGAAAGCGCCGACAGGATGGACGACGGTCGGGATGCCGAGCAGCAGACTGGGCGCGAGGCTGCCCAGTGCGGCGATATGGAACATCGGCGACGCGCAGAAGCCGACTTCGTCGGTGGCGTTCATCTGAAGTGCCCGAATGCAGGTGAGCGCCTGTGCCTGCATGTTGGCGTGGGTCAGCACCGCACCCTTCGGCCTGCCGGTGGTGCCCGAGGTGTACATGATCAGTGCGGGAGCGTCGTCGGGGACGTCGACGATGTCCGCGGGCTCGCTGCCCGAGAGCAGAGTTTCGTACGACTCCCCGACGGTGACGGCGGCGTTGAGCGAATCACTCTGTGCGACCACTGCTTCGGCCAGAGGGGCGAGTGTCTCGTCGGTGATCACCACGGTCGCTCCGCTGTTCTGCGCGAGGAACGCCACCTCCGGTGCAGTCATGCGAAAATTCACCGGCACGGCCAGTGCGCCGAGAGCGTTGATCGCCAGGACCGCCTCGAGATACTCCGGTCGATTGAGCATCAGAATGAGCACGCGGTCACCGAATTCGACGCCGAGACCGGCGAGTGCGCCGGCGAACCTCGACACTCTGTCGTCGAGTTCGCGCCAGGTGATCGATCGGCCCTGGAACCGAAGCGCCACGGCCGCAGGCTGCATCAAAGCGTGCCGTCGGACCTGATTGTTCCAATTGTTCCGGCGCGCGAGATGGGGTTGCTCGATGCACTCGTCGACGCCGGACCGTTCGCTCATGGACTGCTCCAATATTTCTGTCGAGCACGATGAAATGTGATGCAGCTTACAGTGATTGTCGGTTGCGTATCGGCGGTCGAGCAGTGTCGGAACGGGCGGTCGGATTGTTACCCTGGCTCCATGCTGCACACCGGAAGACTGCTGGCCGGACTGGCCGCGTCGATGCTCCTTCTTGTCGGCGCGGGTACCGCTGTCGCTGCTCCGATCGATGTCCCGTGGTCGCCGGATGACGCGCTCGACTCCGAGGTGAGTTTCGAGTCCGGTGGCGTCACCTTCTACGGCAGCCTTCGCACGCCCGTCGGTGAAACCCGCGGCGTGGCTTTGGTGTTACCGGGCAGTGGGCCGACCGATCGCAACGGAAACTCGGGTGATCTGCAGCTGAACACGACCGCGTACGTTGCCGACGAGCTGTCCCGACGCGGCATCGCAAGTCTGCGATTCGACAAGCTCGGCAGCGGTCGTACCGGACTGGCAGGTGCAGACCCCAACAACCCTCCCGGCTTCGAGGCGCAGGTCGACAATGCCGCGGACGCATTGGCATTCCTGCAACAGCGGACGGGTGTCGGGGCGGATCGCACGACGGTGATCGGGCACAGCGAGGGTGCATTGACGGCGTTGCGTCTGGCCGACGCCGACAGTGCGGCGTTCAGCCATGTCGGACTGCTCGAGCCGTTGTCGATCCGCTACCTCGACTTGTTGACCGCGCAGGTGAACAGAAACATCGACCAGGCGGTGGCGATGGGTCAATTCACCCAGAAGCAGGCCGCCACGTCCCGGGATCGCTTTGCCCAGGCCGTCGCCGATATTCGCGCGGGGCGGGCGTTGTCCGCCGAGCCGGACTCGATCGTCGACGGTCTGGGACTGCGGCAGAGCGCCACTTTCCTGCGCGAAGCCGATGCGACGGACCCGGCGGATTTGGCTGCCGCACTGCCGGACTCGTACTCCTCGTTCCTGACCTGCTCGGACAAGGACCTCAACGTCTCGTGCGGCCAGGTCGAGAACATGCGAGTGGCCCTGGGGCACACCGACCTCGACTTTGCGCGCTTCGCCAACAGCTCACACATGTTGGGTGAGCTCGGCCCGCTGCCCGCGGATCCCAACACTGCACTTGCTCCGCTGCCGCTCTCATCGGAGTTTCGCGATGCCTTCGGCCGCTGGGTGGACGGACTCTGACCTATCGAGTTCGCAGTGACGCCGTTGTCACCGGACAACTGCGAATCGGCGGTGTAGCCGCGGTGCCCAGATCTCGCGGGCTGTACCCGACGGGATAGCCGGGATAGGTCTTGTTGCTCGGGTCGGCTGTCGTGCGTGAGTGCTTTCTCGTGGGTAGGAACCGTTCGATACGGGCCTTGGCGCGCAGCGCCCGTACCGCGACTCGTTCCACCGCGGGCGAGCCGGCGGGAAAGCCGAAGGCGTGGGCCATCCGGTCGTCCAGCAGCGCAAACACTCCCTGCTTTACCGCGGGCGTGAGCACAGCGGGGAACCAGGAGCAGTAGAGATCGAGGGTGTAGGTGCCGATGCGTCGATTGTCTTCACTGAACCGGAACGTGCGTTCCTCGTAGTCGAGCTTGAACTGGGCCAGCTCGGTGTAGGACTCGGGAATCTCCTTGATGCCCATCCTCTTTCCTACTTCGCAGTAGAAGTGGAACGTGGCGAGACGCTCGTTGGGATGCAGGCGACGCCACCCGTACGTGTCGATCCACTCGATCGGCTCGTAGATGAACGTCGTCAGCACGTAGAGCATGTCGTCGTTCGAGATGTCGTACTGCGCGTGCATCCGATTGACCACTCGAAGCGATTCTCGTCCCCGCTCCGAGTCGTATCCGTGTTCGAGCATTTCCGACATCAACAGAGAGGTGTCGTCGTAGCGCTTCTGTGGGCGCTTCTCGAACTCGCCCGTCGCGGCGAGCAACGCGGAAATTGTCGGAACGCAATACGTACGGAACAGCGCAAATTCGAGGGCGCGCTGATAGTCCCACGGGAACTCGTACCCGGCGGTGATGCGGTGAATCGTGTGGCAATCCCGCACCGGGTCGAGTTCCTCTATGCGCGCGAGCCAGCCGAATCGCCCCTTCTTCGGCGTGACCTCCATGATCAGCGTCGTCCGTGCCGAAGCTTCAGTGCCAGAACCGAGAGCTTCATGTTTCGTGCCTTGCGCTTCATCGTCAACAGATTCACCGGAGCGGCAAAGCTCTGCACCGTCATCGACTTGACGGTGCTGAACTCACGCAGGCCGTCGGCCCCATGGATCCGGCCGAATCCGGAGTCTCCGGTGCCGCCGAACGGTAGCGCCGGAACCCCGGCGAAGCCGAGCACCGAATTGACCGTCACCACTCCGCAATCGAGCTTCTCCGCGGCACGCCTCCCCACTGCGTCGTCCCGGGTGAACACCGAGGCACCGAGTCCGTACTTGGAGGCATTGGCCCGCTCGATGGCCTCGTCCAGATCTCGCACCTTGTTGACCACGACTGTCGGGCCGAAGGTCTCCTCGGTGATGGCGGTGGAATCCTCGGGTACATCGGTCAGGATCACCGGGTCGATGTACGGCCCGTGCAGCGAATCGAGACCGCCGACAACGGCTTTGCCGCCCTTGGCCAATGCGTCCTCGATCTGGCCTCGAACGATCTCGCTCTGCTTGCCCAAAGTCATCGGGCCGTAGGACGAGGTCTTGGTTCCACCGGGCTTCAATGCCCGTACGGCGGCGGTGAATTCACCGACGAACCGGTCGTACACCGGTGCGGCAACGTAGATACGTTCGACGCCCGCGCAGGTCTGGCCGGCATTGCCCATCGCGCCGAACGTCGCGAACTCGACTGCGGCCGCGATGTTCGCGTCGGAGTCGACGAGCATCGCGTCCTTGCCGCCGCATTCGGCGATCAACGGCGTCAACGATTTCGCGCACGTGGCCATCACCTTCTTGGCCGTGGCCGTTGACCCGGTGAAGGCAATCTTGTCGACGCCAGATTCGACCAGGGCCGTACCGGTGGAACCGTCGCCGGTGATTGTCTGGAAGACCGGATGCGGAACGGCCAGCGATGCCCACTTCTCTGCCAGCCACACTCCGACGCCGGGCGTGAGTTCGCTCGGCTTGAACACGACGGTGTTGCCTGCGGCCAGTGCGTAGGCGATCGAACCCATCGGGGTGTAGAGCGGGTAGTTCCACGGTCCGATGACCCCGACGACACCGAAGGGGCGGTATCCCACGTACGCCTTCTGATTGACGGCGAGCAGACCCGATCCGACCTTGCGCTGCCGGAGAGTCTTCTCGGCATTGCGCGCAGCCCAATCGAGATGTTCGACGCCCAGCATGACCTCGAGCAGCGAGTCCTCGTCGGGTTTACCCGTTTCGGCGGCGATGACCGTGGCCAAGCTCGCGGCGTCGCGGGCAACGGCGGATTTGAATTCCAGCAGCCAACGCTTTCGTCCGGCGAAACCCTGAGCGTCCCACCACCGCGCAGCCGACCGAGCGCACCCGACGACCGCGGCCACGTCGGCGGAATCCGCGACCGGGTAGGTGGAGAGGGCGGTTCCCGTTCTGGGGTCGAGGCTTTCGAAGGTGGCGTCGTTCGTTTGTTCGATCTGGTCCGTCACGGGTTCAATCCTCCAGCAGATCGCATCACATATATTTGATGTGATTCAATGTTGTCCAGGCCACACTATGCGTCACCTTCGGTTGCTACAACCCCGCTGCCCGGTCGTGCAAGAGCAGGAGCAGATTCATGACTCTCGATCTGACCCGAGCTGCGTCCTCGAAGCGTTCGATGCCCCGCCGACCCCAGTTGTCCGAGGACGTCGCCGGCCGCATTCGCCAACGGATCGTCACGGGACTCCTACGGCCCGGCTCGTTCGTGCGGATCGAGGAAGCGGCGGCCGAGCTGGGTGTCAGTGCCACTCCGGTCCGCGAAGCACTCGTGGCGTTGCGTGGTGAGGGACTGGTGGAACAGGTGCCGAATCGCGGCTACCGCGTCGTGGAACTGACACAACAGGACATCGACGACATCTTCTGGTTGCAGGGCACGATTGCTGCTGCGTTGGCCGAACGGGCATCCGGGCGGGTCACGGCGGAGCATCTCCAGCAGTTGACCGCCCTCAACGACGACCTACGCGAGGCCGTGACACGCGCCGACGCCGAAGCCGTCGAACGGTGTGAGTTCGAGTTCCATCGCGCCATCAACAAAATCGCGGGCGGCACCACTTTGGCGTGGTTTCTGCTCGGTGCCGTCAAATACACCCCGACGCATCTGCATGCGTCCAACGCCGAGTGGGGACAACGGGCGGTGCGTGGACACGACGAACTGATCGAGGCAATGCGTCGATCGGACCACCGAGCCGCCGGTGAACTGATGCGACATCAATTCACCGACGCGGCGGTCCTGGTTCGGTCGTTCAGCTGAGTTCGGTCAGCTCAAGTGGTGCGGCTGCGGGTGCGACTTGTGCCCCTCGTCCGAGCCCTCGTTGTCCTGATGGCCGTTGGCCGTACCCTGCACACCCGTCCCCGCCGGGACCATCGAGATGATCACCGACTTGGAGGTGGGGGTGTTGCTGTGCAGCGCAGTCGAATCCAGCGGGATCAGCGGGTTTGTTTCCGGGTAGTACGCGGCAGCCGACCCACGTGGGGTGTCGTACTCGACGATGCGGAAGGACGGCGCGCATCGTTCGATGTCGTCGTCGTCCCACTTGGCGACCAGGTCGACCATGTCGCCGTTGCGGAAGCCGAGCGTGGAGATGTCTTCTCTGTGCACGAAGATGACGCGTCGGCCGTTCTCGATGCCGCGGTACCGATCGCTGAGGCCGTAGATCGTGGTGTTGAACTGATCGTGGCTGCGCAGCGTCTGCAGGATCAGATGGCCCGGCGGAACCTGCAGCACGTCGATCGGTGACACCGCGAATTCGCCTCGGCCGCTCTTGGTTTCGAAGGTCCGACTGTCGCGGGGCGGGTGCGGAAGAACAAAGCCGCCGGGGCGTCGAACATTGACCTCGTAGCCCTCGCAGCCGGCGACGACACGCGAGATGTGCTTGCGAATGTTGCGGTAGTCGTCGCGGAAACCCTTCCAGTCGAGGCCGTATCGGTCACCGAGTGTCGCCTCGGCGATACCGCTGACGATCGCAACCTCCGAGCGCAGGTGGGGGCTCGCCGGCTTCAGCGGGCCACGGGACGAATGCACCGAGCACGTCGAATCCTCGACCGAGATCCACTGGTCTCCACTCGCTTGCACGTCCTTCTCGGTGCGCCCCAAGGTAGGCAGAATCAGGGCGGTCTCGCCGCAGACGAGGTGGGATCGGTTGATCTTGGTGGAGATCTGGACCGTCATGCGCATCTTGCGCAGCGCCTGGAACGTCACGTCACTGTCGGGCGTGGCCTGCACGAAGTTGCCGCCGAGTCCGAGGAAGAAATGGGCTTTGCCGTCGCGCATGGCACGGATGGAATCGACGGTGTCCAAGCCGTTCTCACGCGGCGGCTCGAAGTCGAACTCCGCGGCCATCGCGTCGAGGAACGCCACCGGGGGGCGCTCCCAGATACCCATCGTGCGGTCGCCCTGCACGTTCGAGTGGCCACGAACCGGCAGTAGACCGGCGCCGGCCTTGCCGATGTTGCCTTGCGCGAACGCAAGATTGGTGACTTCCTTGATGGTGGCGACAGCGTTGCGGTGCTGTGTCAGACCCATCGCCCAGCAGAACACGGTGGCCTTGGAGTCGCGCAGCATCTCGGCGGCCTCGGTGATCTGCGCAACCGACAATCCGGTGACCTCGGTGACGAGATCCCAATCGACCTCGGCAACGTGCGCTTTCCACGCGTCGAAGCCGACGGTGTAGTTGTCGATGAACTCGTGATCGAGTGCGTCCCATTGCACCAGCAGCGAGCCGATGGCCTGGAAGAGTGCGAGATCGCCGTTGATCTTGATGGAGAGGTGCAGATCCGATAGATCCGTTCCCGGTCCCACCATGCCCCGCGGGGTCTGCGGGTTCTTGAAGTTCAGCAGACCCGCTTCGCGAAGGGGGTTGATGGACAGGATCTTTGCGCCGTTCTGCTTCGCCATTTCGAGGGCCGAGAGCATACGGGGGTGATTGGTGCCGGGATTCTGGCCGGCCAGGATTATCAGTTCGGCGGTATGAACGTCGTCGAGCGTGACGCTGGCCTTGCCGATGCCGATGGATTCCTGCAGAGCGATGGACGTCGACTCGTGACACATGTTGGAGCAGTCGGGCATGTTGTTGGTCCCGAACGACCGCGCGAACAACTGGTACGTGAATGCGGACTCGTTGGAGGCGCGACCCGAGGTGTAGAAGATGGCCTCGTCCGGACTGGCCAGGCTCTTCAACTCGTCACCGATCAAGCGAAACGCGTCGTCCCACTCGATGGGCTCGTAATGGCTGCCGCCGGGCAGCTTGATCATCGGGTGCGTGATTCGGCCTTGCTGGCCGAGCCAGTGTTCGGTGTGGGAGTCCAGCTCGGCAATGCTGTGCTGCGCGAAGAACTCCGGGGTCGCCCGCGTTGTCGTTGCCTCCTCGGCGACGGCCTTGGCACCGTTCTCGCAGAACTCTGCGGCATGGCGGTGGCCGGGATCGGGATCCGGCCACGCGCAACTCATGCAGTCGAAGCCCTCGGCCTGGTTGAGCTTGAGCAGCGTCTGCGCAGTGCGCACCGGACCCATGTGTCCCAGCGCGCGCTTCATCGACACCGCGACGGCGGTCGCGCCCGCCGCATGCGTCTTCGGCTTCTCGATGTCGAGATCGGCCTCGTCGACGTCGCTGTCGGTGCGTCTCATGCGGGTCCCTTCGTTGCGTTAACCCCCGCACTCGACCATAGCCGTAGGCTCAGCCGGCGAGGAGCTTGGTCACCAGATCCACGTACTGCTGCTTCGCCGAATCCTGGCTCGTACCTTCGAGCTTCGCCCAGGCATCGAACTTCGCACGGTTCACCATGTCCAGCCGTCCGGGACGCTTACCCGTGGCATCGCCGATCGAACCCTGCTTGTACAGCGAGTACAGGCTCAGCAGATCGTCGTTGCTCGGCTTGGAGGTGAGCTTCTTGACGTCTACCTGCGCGTCGGCGAACGACTGATCGAGATCGGACATGGAAGAACTCCTTCGGTTAGAGGTGGTGTCATCCTCGCACGGAGGCATCGGAAATCAGCCGAATGCAATGCGCCACGAGGGCTTCGCGGGTGGCCGTGACAGTGCCGTCCAGGTAGCCGATGAACAGGGCGGTCAGTGCGCCGACGGTTCCGACGGCGATCAGCTGTCGGTCTTCGCTAGCGGGAAGTTGCGCCTGCACCAATTCGACGAAGCCGGGGAGCAGATCCAGACCGCGGCGGCTCAGCGCTGCTTCCGCCAACGGCGCGATGAGCAGCACCCGTCCGGTTCGCGGTTCGTCGATGATGAGCTCGACGAACGCTCGGACCGGCGCGGCGATGGTGTCCTCGGGCGACGCGTCCGAGATGGCGTTCTCCAGGGCTGTTCGCGCCCGCGACCCCACCCACGCGTACACCGCCCGGACGAAGGTGTCCCGGTCGGTGAAGGACTCGTAGAAGTACCTCTCGGTCAGTCCGGCGGTTCGGCAGACAGCGCGCACGTTGACGGCCGGACCGTCCTGAGAGCCCAGAAGCTCGACCCCTGCGGCGAGCAATGCGTCGTACCGCTTGGCCTTACGCTCCTCCAACTGTTGACTACGCATGTTGTCAAACCTAGTCTGACAACATGCGTAGTCAGAGTGGCAGCCCGGTCCCGCTCGGTCCCGATTCGCTCACCTGGGAATACTTCGGCGACTGGCGGGGGATGCTGCAGGGCGTCTGGTCCGGGTCGATGCAGAACATGCACCCCGGCCTGGGTGCCGGTGTCGAGCAGCATTCGACGTTCTTCGACGAGCGCTGGCAGCGCCTGTACCGATCCCTGTATCCCATCGGCGGGGTGGTGTTCGACGGCGACCGAGCCGAGCAGACCGCGCTCGAAGTGCGCGGCTACCACACGAACGTCAAGGGAATCGACGCCAAGGGCCGCAAGTACCACGCCCTCGATCCCGACACGTTCTACTGGGCGCACGCCACCTTCTTCATGGGCACGGTGCTCACCGCCGACCGTTTCATGGGCGGACTGACCGAGGCGCAGAAAGTGCAACTGTTCGACGAGCACGTGCAGTGGTACCGGCTCTACGGCATGAGTATGCGTCCGGTGCCCGCGAGCTGGCCCGAGTTTCAGCAGTACTGGCTGCACATGTGTCGAAACGTGCTGGAAGACAACAAGGCCGCCCGCGGGGTCCTGGACCTGTCGAAGCTGGGGCCACCGCCGTACGCGGCCTGGCTACCGCTGTGGGTGTGGGCGGTGGTGCGGCGTCCGGTGGCTGCGTTGTTCGTCTGGATCACCGTCGGGCTCTACGACGAGCCGGTGCGCGAACTCCTCGGTTACCGCTGGTCTGCGCGGGACGAGCAGAGGTTGGCGCTGTTCGGTAGAGCAGTGAACCTGGTGTTCGGTCTCGTGCCACCGCGGCGTCGACTGCATCCGCGTGGCCGGGCGGGATGGGATCGCGCTCTCGGTCGAATGTCGGCGACCGCACCGTTGGTGCACACGCCGGCTCGTAACCTGCCGCCCGTGGAGCGACGCTCGGACCCCTCGCATTACAGCCCGAATGTGTAGATCGACGGTCCAGGGGTACATGCAGGGGTATGTACAACGTCAGAACCGGACGCGGTAAGCCGCTTGTCCTCGTGCACGGGCTCGGATCCTCACACCGAAACTGGGACCCCATCGTCCCAGCGCTGGCCGCGCATCGAGAGGTGATCGCCCTGGATCTGCCCGGATTCGGGCAGACACCGCCGCTGCCCGAGGTCTCGATCGCGTCCCTCACCGACGCGCTTCGGACGTATCTCGACGACGAGGGACTGTCGGACGCCGATCTCGTCGGTAGTTCGATGGGCGCGCGCATGGTCGTCGAGCTCGGCCGCCGCGGTCACCGGGGCTCGATGGTGGCACTCGATCCCGGCGGCTTCTGGAACGACCGTCAGGTGAAGATCTTCGGAGCCACGATCACCGCGTCACTGGCACTGATGAAGAACGTTCAGCCGCTGGTGCCGTTCCTGGCCGGTAATCCGGTGACGAGAACGGCTGCGCTGGCACAGTTCTCGGCTGCGCCGTGGAAGTTGCCGAAGGGACTGGTCGAACGGGAGCTGAAGGGCTTCTCGGCCAAGACTTCGCCGTCACTGGACGCCGCCCGCAAGGCCTTGATCCACGGGCCGAAGCAGCTCGGTGCGCCGAAGGGGTCGTTGCAAGGCTCGCTGCTCATCGGCTGGGGCCGTCAGGACAAGGTGACGACTCCCAGCCAGGCAACGGTGGCGTTGGAGCGGTTCCCCGACGCCACCCTGCACTGGTTCGACAAGTGCGGACACTTTCCCCACTGGGATCAGCCCGTCGAGACGGCTCGAGTCATCTTGCGGGCGACAGGTCGCTGACGCTCCCATGTGCACGGAACTTCGTAGTCCACTACGAAGTTCCATGCACATCGGTCAGCCGTCCCACCAAGGCCGCAGGGGGACGCCCGCTTCGCCCTTCGGTCCGAGCTTGACGGCCAGGACCTGGTGTAGCTGAACCACATTGCGCTCGAACCCCAGGCGGGACCCGGCCATGTACAGACCCCACACGCGGGCTGTTCCCTCACCGGCTTCGGCGACGCAGGCGTCCCAGTTGTCGACGAGATTGCGGCACCATCCGGCAAGGGTCAGTGCGTAGTGCTCACGGAGGTTCTCTTCGTGGCGGACCTCGAGGCCGACGTCCTGGATTTCGGTGATGATGCGTCCGGAACCGGTGAGCTCCCCGTCGGGAAAGACGTAACGGTCGATGAAGCTGCCCGCTTTGGCGTGAGCGCGATTGTCCGGTCGGGTGATCGAGTGGTTGAGGAGTCGACCGCCGTCACGCAGCTTGGATTGGATGAACGAAAAGTACGACGGATAGTTGCCGACACCGATGTGCTCGGTCAGTCCGATCGACGAGATGGCGTCGAAGTTGGTCTCGGCTACGTCGCGGTAATCGGAGAACCGGACCTCGGCAAGCTCGGACAGGCCCTCCTCGTCGATCGCCTTCTGCGCCCACAACGCTTGCTCCTGGGAGAGTGTCACGCCGATGACCTGGACGCCGCGGCGCGCGGCGTAGCGCACCATCGAACCCCAGCCGCAGCCGATGTCGAGCAGACGATCGCCCGGCTTCAGGCCGAGCTTGTCGAACACCAGCCGATACTTGTTCTCCTGCGCGCCTTCCAGAGACTGATCGCTGTTCTCGAACGCGGCGCAGGTGTACGTCATCGACGGGCCGAGCACCATCTCGTAGAACGCGTTGGACACGTCGTAGTGGTGATGGATCGCTTCCGCGTCCCGGGTCTTGGAGTGGCGCAAACCTTCTGCGATACGACGCCACCGCGGAATCGCCTCCTGAGGCGGGGGAGCGATGGGCCGCAACACATCCCAGCCGAGCGACCGCGCGATCGATGTCAGTGTCATCGCAGATGGGCGACGGAAGTGCAGCTCGTCACCCATCAGTGCGAGCAACTCGTACGGATCGCCGGGATGGACGCCGGTGGCCTCCAGATCGCCCGAGACGTAAGCCCGAGCCATGCCCAGATCGCCGGGAGCGGTTGCGAGATAAGTGGTTCCGCGCGGGCTCTTGAGGTTGAGTCCGATTCTCGCGTCCTCGGGTCCCGCGGTACTGCCGTCGTATGCGGTGAAACGCAGTGGAATGTTGCCATCGGAGATCAGTTCCAGGATCTCGGAGATCTTGAGTTTCTGGTTGCTGTTCGCCGTTCGATTACCTGAGTCCTTGAACGTCGTCATTTGCGTTGCACCGCCTTCGAGTACAAATCCAACAATCGGGTTTCGGGGTCGTATTTCTTTTTCAGTTCTTCGTATCTGTCGCCGCCGTACAGCACGGCGAATTCATCCTCGGTGTAATAAGCGTCCGAGTACAGCGATTTATGCCCGTCGAAGTCGGTGACCTTCTTCTCGATGGCGCGGTTCGCCGCACCCTCGGGTTCACCGGCGACGATGGGTACCGAGGACCAGAAGCCGATATTGACGTACGTGCGTTTGGGCTCGAGCGGGTACAGGGGCCACGGCCGTGCCGGATTCGCTCCCGGCGCTGCCGGCTCACGAAGTCGCAACGGGCACAACCACAACGGCTCGATGGGGATGTTGCCGAGGAACCACGACACGAAGCCCGCGGTGTGTTCGATCGGAACTTCGACGTCCTGCACGACGCGTTCGCGCGGCGGATTTCCCTTGCGCTTCTCGAGTCGATCGGCGATGTCGTACTTACGGTCCAGGCCGATCAGCTTCCAGTAGAAGCTGCTGCGTCGATACTTGCGCGGCCAGAAGCGTCGAATTGTCGGGTTCTGGGTCCCGAATGCGCGAGAGCACCAGAACCAGTCGGTGTCCCAGCGCCACAGGTAGTCGTGAATGGTCAGCCGATCGGTCTTCGGTGTGTCCGAATTGTGCTGGATCGAGCGGTAGAAGATGTCTGCCCCGGTGTAATCGCTGACCGGCCCGGGTTCGTCGGTCTGAACGCCGAGCGTGAGATAACTTTCGTCGGCGCTGAAGACCACACCGTCGAGGTACTGGACCTCGATGCCGTCGTATTCGCGTCGGGTGACGATCGTGTCCATCGTGGACTGAAGGGTCACGAGATCGTGGAATCGTAGGTGGCGCAACGCGACATACGGCAGCACGGGCTCGAGCTGGATCTTCAGCCGAGTGGAGTAGCCGAGGGTGCCGTAGGAATTGGGGAAGCCCCAGTAGAGGTCGGCATGTTCGCCCTCGGGCGTTGCGGTGACGATCTCGCCGCTGCCGGTGAGGACGTCGATTTCGAGCACCGACTCGTGCGGGAGCCCGCTGCGAAACGACGTCGACTCGATGCCGAGGCCGGTGACGGCTCCGCCGAGGGTGATCGTTTTGAGCTGGGGGACGACCAGGGGTGCGAGACCGTAGGGAAGTGTCGCGTCGACAAGGTCCTCGTAGGTGCACATACCCGCGACATCGGCGGTGCCCGCCACAGGATCGACGGTGATGACCTTGCTCAGGCCGGACACGTCGAGTCCCGGGGTCTTCGATGTCGTCCTGGCCCGAAACAGGTTGGACGTCTTCTTCGCCAGACGCACCGTCGCATCGGTGGGGATCGCTCGATAGCTGCGAAGCAACTGCTCGACGCCCGACCGGTGCGCTGCGTAACCGCTCTCCCTCGGTTCTGGCCGTCGTCCGAGAAGAGCATCTACTGAAGCCACGTACAGACGCTATATCTCGTACCGCGTGGTATCCACCGGCCGAGGCGTCCGAGCAGTGAAACTTCACGCAACTGTTGCCGAATCAGGGCGGAAAATCGTCATATTTCAGACAAAATGGTTGCATCATGCATGTTTTTTCGGTCGGGTGAAAATTCTTTGTGACGAACGCCACATGCTGCTCGACGCGATGCCGGATGTGGCCGCCCGGCGAGGCAGGATGAATCCACATCCCGTTCGCAATCGAAGGAGAACGTTTCCGTGGCTCAGGTCAGTGCATCCAGTTCCGTCACCATCGCCACCACACCGGATCGGGTACTTGCCGCTCTCGCCGACTACGAGACCGTGCGCCCTCGCATCTTGCCCCAGCAGTACCGCGACTACGAGGTGGTGCAGGGCGGTCAGGGCGACGGAACGGTCGCAAAGTGGACCCTGCAGGCCACCGAGAAGCGAGTGCGCACTGTCGCCGCGACGGTCTCGGTCACCGGATCGACCATCACCGAACGTGACGCCAACTCCTCCATGGTCACCACCTGGTCGGTAGCCCCGGACGGCAGCGGTACCGCGGTCACCACGACGACGGAGTGGAAAGGTGCGGGCGGAATCGGCGGATTCTTCGAGAAGACGTTCGCACCGCTGGGCCTGAAGAAAATCCAGGCCGCGACGCTGGAGAACCTGCGTCGCGAGTTGATCTAGACCCGCTCGAAGTCGGGATCCTGGATGAGCGTCAGGGTTCCGACCACCACGGTGCGCATCGACCACAGGAACATCCCGTCGGGTCCGCGGTCGATCGTGTCGTAGGCCCCGGGCAGGGTGTCGAGGTCGGTGCGCGCGGCGATCGCGGCGTCGTACTCACGATCGCGACGGGCATCGTTGTAGACGATCTCTGCTAGTGCGACGGCATGCTCGACGACGGTGATCACGGCCCACGTCGCCTGCTTGGGGGTGAGGTCGTACCGCCGTCGGTAGCGCGTCTGTACGGCGTCGGCCATCCGAAGGGCGTCGATGGAACTGGGAGTCAGACCGATCAGATACTCCGCGATGCCCGGGTTGGAGTGAACCAGCTCGCGCATCGCGGAGGCGAGAGTCAGCAGGGCGTCGTGCATCGATTCGTCGTCGCCGGGAAGCGGAGGCGACCACCGGCGCAGAATTTCCTCCGCGACCAGGGCTTTGAGTGCGCAGAGGTCGTCGATGTTGTTGTAGATCGCGACGATCGACACGCCCAGGCTCTGAGCCACCGACTTCACCGAGACTTTCGGCAGAGTCAGGGCAACGCCCGCTTCGGCCATGGTCTCGGGAGTCACCCGGCGCTTGCGAGAAGAGTGACTCGCCGGCTGATCCATTCCGTAAGAATACGTGCGTTCAGTAGTGACAGATGTTCAGCCGCGGGGCTTTAGGATTGCGCGGTGACTTTCGCTTCCGCGCAACCCGTGACCGACGGAGAACGGGCGCTGGTCGAACTGGCCGAGCACACAATCGATTCGTCGACAGATGCAGTTCCTGGCCAAGACGGCATCCACACGATGGGTGCCGCGGTGAGAGTGGCGGACGGCCGAATCTTCGCCGGGGTGAATCTCTATCACTTCACCGGTGTCCCGTGCGCAGAGACCGTCGCGCTTGCAGCGGCTCGGGCGGCCGGTGCGACCGAGCCGACTCACATCGTGGCGGTCGGCAATCACGGGCGCGGGGTGAAGAGCCCGTGCGGCAAGGATCGTCAGATATTTGCCGACCTCTACCCCCTTATGCGCGTGATCATCGATTCGCCCGACGGCCTCGTCAGCGTTCTCGCCGGCGAACTCCTCCCCGCCGGATACGACCATCGCGCGGAGCAACGCTGATCCTCGTTACCGAGGGCGAACCGTCGTGCGGCATCGCCGGAAGGCACTGCGCTGAGTGTCCACTATTCGTCACCGCAGGCGCGATCCCGTGTCTGCCGCGAAATTGTGGACACTCAGGTCGGTATGTCGATTCGACGCGCAGTGAATCACAGCGATCCAAGGTGCGGCTACGCTGGTGTTCGCATCGAACCCACGCGAGAGGACGGCACAGTGCAACCCGGTGAGCAGCCCGACATGGCATCGATCCTGCAGCAGGCCCAGCAGATGCAGCAGCAGCTGATGGCGGCGCAGGCGGAGATCGCGGAGACCGAAGTGACCGGCCAGGCGGGCGGCGGACTCGTAGTCGCCACGGTCAAGGGAACCGGTGAGGTGGTCGGGCTGACCATCGACCCCAAGGTCGTCGACCCCGAGGACATCGAGACTCTCCAGGACCTGGTGATCGGTGCAATCGCCGATGCGTCTCGCGCGGCTCAGGCCGTCGCGAGCGAGAAGATGGGCCCCCTCGCTGGTGGTCTCGGTGGCATGCCCGGCCTGCCCGGGTTCTAGGCGGTGTACGAAGGTCCGGTACAGGATCTGATCGACGAGCTCGGCAAGTTCCCCGGGGTCGGTCCGAAAAGTGCTCAGCGCATAGCCTTTCACCTCCTCGGCGTCGAGCCTCCCGAGGTGGATCGGCTGATGCGCGCGCTGCAGCGTATCCGTGACGGCGTGCAGTTCTGCATCGTCTGCGGAACCGTGTCGGACAAGGAATTGTGCCGAATCTGCGCGGATTCGCGTCGCGACAGATCGATGATCTGCGTCGTCGAAGAACCCAAAGATGTTCAGGCCGTGGAACGTACGCGGGAATTCAAGGGGCGCTACCACGTACTCGGCGGTGCGCTCGATCCGCTGAACGGAGTGGGTCCCGATCAGCTGCGTATCCGAGAGTTGTTGACCCGCGTCGGAACTCAAGACGACGGAGTGGACGTCACCGAGGTCATCATTGCCACCGACCCCAACACCGAGGGCGAAGCAACGGCCACGTATCTGGTCCGCATGATGCGCGACTTCCCCGGCCTGGCCATTACCCGCCTCGCCTCCGGCCTGCCCATGGGCGGAGACCTCGAATTTGCCGACGAACTGACGCTGGGCCGCGCTTTGACCGGACGTCGACGAATGTGAGAGCGGCTTCGCCGCACGTGCATGGAACTTCGTAGCAGGGGTCGAATTTGTGCTCACGACCCCGAGTTATACACAGCCTGTGGATAGATTCTGACGCGGTCACCTCGAATCGAACATTCTGAGGTCCATGAGGACGAGACCAGCGGGAACCTGGCAGCGGCTACTGGACGCTCAGCACGGAATCATTACGACCAAGCAGATGTACGAGCACGGCGTCAACAAGGACTCGATCGACCATTGCGTGGAAACCGGTCAGTGGCTGAGGGTATTTCGTGGAGTCATATCGGTGACCAACGGGCCGTTGACGCGTGAGATGCAGCTGTCGGCAGCGTTGTTGTACGCAGGTCGAGGAGCACTGCTCAGTCACACCACCGCGGCTGAGGAATGGGGGTGGCAGCGGGTGGGATCGGGGCCTGTGCACGTCACCATCCCTTACGGATGCTCGGCGACGAGTCGGCCGCCGACGACGCGACACGCCAAGCGGAATTTCACGTCGGAGAGCAATGGACAAATCCATCCCGGCGTGATCGTGCATCGTTCCCGAGCGATGGAACACATCGGCATCGAAACGGATCCCGCGCGAACGAGCACTGCCGACACGGTCCTCGATCTCGTTGTTGCAGAGTCGACATCGAGGCAAGCGACTATCACGTTGGTCTCAGCGATGTCCTCGGGCAGCGTGAATGTTGCGGCCATGACGCGCAAGGTCGAAGATCGGCGACCGATGCGCTACCTGAAGCCGATTCTGCACACACTGACTCTCATGCGCGGCGGGGTGCATTCAGCACTCGAGCACCGCTACGTGCTCGATGTCGAGCAGGCCCACGGGCTCCCGGCCGCGAGGCGACAAGTTCCGGTCTTCGTCGACGGCCGGCAACTCTTCGAGGACCTTCGCTATGACATAGCCGACCTCATCGTCAGGCTGGACGGCCAGGCTTTCCACTCTGCCAAGCAACGGCGTTTTCGCGATCGACGCCGCGACAATGCTGCGGAACTGAGTAACCTGCCGCGGCTGATGTACGGCTGGCACGAAGTGACCGAGGACGCGTGTGGGGTGTATCGCGAGGTGCGGGAGGTGTTGGTCAGAGAGGGCTGGACCGACTCGTCGTACCCCTGCGAGCGATGCGCCCTTGTGAGCGGAAGTTCGTAGTGGGCTACGAAGTTTCGTTCACGTGCGGCGCAGCCGCTCCTTGCGAAGTTGCGTCACTTCGGGCAGATCGAGCGGAGCGAGAGTGGTGCCCAAGGCCCGCTCCAGCAAATAGTCCGCCAATTCTGGGTTTCGAGCGAGAACCGGCCCGTGCATGTACGTGCCCAGGACCGAACCTTGCACGACGCCCTCGCGTCCGTCGCCGACGCCGTTGCCTACCCCGTGGGTGACCTTGGCCAAGGGGGACGCATCCAGGCCGAGAGTTGTTCCACCGCGGTGGTTCTCGAATCCGGTGAGTTTCTGAGTGAGGCCGTCGAGCGCGGGCTCGGTGACGACCTCACCTATCGAACGTGTTGCCTGCGGTGCGGTGGTGACGTCGAACAGCGAGATGCCGTCGACACGCTCGCCGGCGGAGGTCTCGTACCAGTGGCCGAGTACCTGGATTGCGGCGCAGATCGCCAGCACTGGCGCACCGCGAGCGGCGGCGTTCTGCAATCCTGGGTAACGGGTGAGGTGACGCGTCGCCAGTCGTTGAGCCGAATCCTCCGCTCCACCAAGGGTATACACGTCGAGTGAATCGGGAACCGGATCGGTGAGGGTGATCTGCACGACCTCGGCGTCGATATCGCGCATGCGCAGCCGCTGTCGCAAAATGAGCGCGTTGCCGTTGTCGCCGTAGGTGCCCATCACGTCGGGCAGAACGAGGCCGATGCGAACGGTGGACTCAGACATCTTTCACCTCACGTGCCAGCGCGCGACCGAGATCACGGAATGCGGTGTAATTGGCGAGTACCTCGACCCGTCCCGGCGGGCAGGAGGCAATGGCCTGCAACGGATCTGCGACGGTGGTGTGCTTCGAGCCCGCGTAGAGCAGTCGTACCCCGAGGTCGGTCGCGCGCTCACCGGCGGCAACCACCGCGACGTTCTCGAAGTGCTCGAAGCGAACGTCCCACAGCCACGACAGGTCCTCACCGTCCGGTACCTGGCCGTTGACCGCGATGACGAGTCCGTCGCAGGTGGGGTCGATCATCGACAGCGCCTCCTGCCAGCCGGCGGGGTTCTTGGCGAGAAGCATTCGGACGGAATGAGATCCGTACTGGATGGTGGAGTAACGACCGGCGACCTCGTCGACGCTCGACGCTGCGGCGACGGCATCGGCGGCCTTTGCTCCGAGCGTCACAGCAGCGGCTACAGCTTGAGCTGCGTTGCCGCGGTTGGCTTTTCCTGGCAGCGACAACGTCATCGGCAGGACGAGCCCGTCGGGACCGTATAGGTTCTCGTCGTCGAGCCACCAGTCCGGCGTCGGACGCTTGAAGTCGCTGCCGGTGCTGTACCAGTGCTCGCCCTCCCAGAGGATGGGTTCGCCCGTGCGGGGGCAGCTGACCGAGTCGCCTGCCCATCCTCCACCGGCCGCGACCCACACGACATTCTGTGCATCGAATGCGGCGGAGGTGACGAGGACGTCATCACAGTTGGCTATGACGACGGTCTCGGGGTGCCTGGCCAGACCGGCACGCAGCTTGCGTTCGATCATGTTGATCTCGCCCACGCGGTCGAGCTGATCGCGACTGAGATTGAGCAACACGATGGCAGCTGGTTCGACGGCGTCGGACACATGGGGAACGTGCAACTCGTCGACTTCGAGGGCGGCCAGTTCGGCGTCGAAGTGCGCGTGCAGCGCCGCGACGATGCCCGCGTCCATGTTCGCGCCATCGGCCTGGGTGGCGACTTCGCCGAGTGTGGCCAGGGCTGCAGCGGTCATTCTGGTGGTGGTGGACTTGCCATTCGTGCCGGTGACGATGACGGTGCGTCGACCGCGGCCGAGCCCGCCGAGAATGTTCGGGTCGATCTTGAGTGCGATCAGCCCGCCGATCATCGAGCCTTTACCTCGGCCCGCCTTGCGGGAGGCCCACGTCGCCAGCTCCGCCGCCCGCAATGCCACGCGGCCCCGTGCGCCGATACGCCTGCGCTCACCCACTTCAACCATGCGCCGAGTCTGGCACAGAAGAGCATGCAGTTTCACGTCGGCGGTTTCTGCCTCTGGGTTGTTCCGCAGGCTCCACTCCCGCTACCCCTGGGTCGTTCCGCAGGCTCCACTCCTGGCGCTCACACCGGCGCTTTCTCCAGCACTTCGACGGGTCGGCGGGCGGCCATACCCCCGAGGCATCCGCCGATCACGACGACGCCGCCGATCAGTGCCAGTACGGACGGGATCTCGTCGAGGAAGATCCACGCGCCGGCGATCCCGACGACGGGGACCAGGAGTGAGAACGGTGCAACCATCCCGGCAGGGTTGCGACTCATCAGGATGGTCCACAGGCCGCTACCGATGATGGTGGCCGGAATCACGATGTACGCCAACGCGACCAGACCGGGCCAACCTTGTGGACCGAACGAATCGGCCAGCGCATGCCAGCCCGTGCTCGGTCCTTCGACGACGGCCGACAGCGCCAGCATGGGAAGCGGCGGGATGACTGTCATCCACAGCATCAGCGTCATCGGAGAATCGGCCTTGGCGAGTCGATTTCCCAGGTTGCCGAACGCCCATCCGAGGCCCCCCAGAAGCGTGAGGATCACCGGTAACAGGGTGGCATTCTGGGCGCGGTCCCATCCGATGAGCACCATGCCCAGCACGGCAATCGCAATGCCGATGGCCTGCCTGCGGGAAACGTGTTCGCGTAGCAGGACCGCTCCGAGAACGACGGTGAACGGCGCGGACGACTGCAGGACGAGCGACGCCAATCCGGTGGGCATGCCGGTGGCCATCGCTGCGAACAGGAAGGCGAACTGGAGAAAGCCGAACCCGAAGCCGTAGAGCAGCAACCACTTCAGTGGGACGTTCGGACGTGGGACGAACAGTACGACCGGGATGGCGATGACCAGGAACCGCAGCGCGGCAAAAAAGAAGGGTGGGAAGTGATCGAGCCCGACGCGGATGGCCAGGAAGTTCAGCCCCCACAGCACGGCGACGGTCAATCCGAGCAAGCGGTCGCGAGTGGTCATACCGTCAATCGTGACGGGCACGAATGATCAGCACAATCGAATATATCCGCATCTACAGTTAAGATTTTCTGCATGAACGTGGAGCGGCTCCGGATCCTCGCCGAACTTGCCGACCGCGGAACCGTCGCATCGGTCGCCGACGCGATGTCGATGACTCCGTCGGCAGTGTCTCAACAGCTCAAGTTGCTGGCTCGCGAGGCCGGCGTGACACTGCTCGAGCCCGACGGGCGTCGGCTGCGCCTCACCGACGCCGGGCGTGCGTTGGTGCTGCGCACCGACGATGTTCTCGCTGCCCTCGCCCGAGCCACGGCAGAGATGGACCGCTACCGAGCATCCCCGCAGGGGCGCGTCCGCGTGGCACTGTTCCCGTCCGGTGCGGCGCTGCTCCTGCCCGGAGTGTTGACGCGTCTGGCAGGCTCGGACGTCGATATCGACGCCCGCGACGAAGATCTGCCCGCATCTTCGGTGCCCGAACTGCTCGCTGATTACGACGTGGTGCTCACCCACCGGGATGATCGGGCTCCGTCGACGGCCGGCCCCCGGATCGAGGTGACGACCCTGATGCGCGAACCAATCGATCTGGTTCTGCCTCCCGATCATGCACTGGCACAGCACGAAACAGTGGACCTGAGGGAGCTGACAGACGAGCGGTGGATCAGCGTGAGGGGCGGGTTCCCCGTGGACGACGTGTTGCTCTCCGTTGCTGCTGTCACTGGGGTCCAGCCCCGAGTGATGCAGCGTATCAATGACTTTCGAGTGACCGAAACGCTCGTTGCCGCCGGGCACGGAGTGGCGCTGATGCCGCGCTATGCAGTCGTGCATCCTGGCCTGGTACGCCGACAGCTGTCGGGTGTGCTGGCAGGCCGCATCTACGAGCTCGCCACGAGGCCCGGCGCGCGTCGGCTACCGGCAATCGCCGCCGTGCTCGACGCGTTTCGACTGGAAGCCGAGTTCAGGACAGCGCTTTGGCCTTCAGCGTCCTGAACTCGTCCTGATCGATGGTTCCGTTGTCCAACAATGCCTTTGCGTGTGCGATCTCTTCGGATGCGGAATGTCCGGCGACGTGTTTGATGTAGTCCTCCTGCTGGTCCTTCGCGTGCTGCAGTGCAACGACCTGACGTTTGGCCATGCTGCTGCCGTTCACGATGAGGTACACCAACGCGGTGAGGAACGGCGCAACGATGAGGAAGAACACCCACACGGCCTTGAGAACCCCCGATGTCTTGTGATCACGGAAAAGGTCTCCGATGATCGAGAACATCACCATCAGATAGGCCACGAAGGCGAATCCGACGACGAGAAGCCAAAGAAAATCCCAGAAAGAGTCCATGGCGAACATCCATTCCATTGTGTGCCCCGACAGCTAGTTCAGTCTGGCATCGGCGGCACCCCATGCACACGGGTCTTTGGTCCCTTTCGTCGACCGGAAATGCGAGTGAGTCACACGTCGACCGCGCCCGCTGTCGTTGACGTGATGGCTCGACAATGCAACGCGCCGCCCACCCCGAAAGGTGAGCGGCGCGTCGTCCTGCAGAAAAATCTATTTCAGCGCGCGGTTCACGGCCGAGACGACGGCGCGCAGTGACGCCGTGGTGATCGATGTCGCTATTCCGACGCCCCAGACGGTGGTGGCGACGCCCGCAGGCGAGGTCACCGAGGCTTCGACGTAGGCCGCAGCCTGGGCGTCGTCGCCCGCGGACATGGCGTGCTCGGAGTAGTCCAGAACGCTGACGTCGTAGCCGATGGTCGACAGCGCGTCGACGAAGGAAGCGAGGGGCCCGTTCCCGGAGCCGGAGATCTCCTGCTCCACGCCGTCGACCTTGACCGTCGCGGTGATCGTGTCGGTGCCGCCGTCGTGCTCGGCCGCAACCACCGACTGCTTGATGCGCTCGAGCGGGCGGATGGGCGTCAGGTACTCCTCGGCGAAGACGTCCCACATCTCCTTGGGCGAGACCTCGCCGCCCTCACCGTCGGTGATGCGCTGCACGGCCTGGGAGAACTCGATCTGCAGGCGACGCGGCAGGTTCAGTCCGTGATCGGACTTCATGATGTACGCGACGCCACCCTTGCCGGACTGTGAATTGACGCGAATCACGGCCTCGTAGGTGCGGCCGACATCCTTCGGGTCGACGGGCAGATACGGAACCTGCCACGTGACGTCGCCGATGTCCGTACCTTGTTCGTCCGCACTGACTTTCATTGCGTCGAGGCCCTTGTTGATGGCGTCCTGGTGGCTTCCGGAGAAAGCGGTGTACACCAGATCTCCGCCGTACGGGTGACGCTCGGCGACGGGAAGTTGGTTGCAGTACTCCACCGTTCGGCGCACTTCGTCGATGTTGGAGAAGTCGATCTGCGGATCGACGCCGCGGGTGAACAGGTTCAGGCCCAGCGTGACGAGGCAGACGTTGCCGGTGCGCTCGCCATTGCCGAACAGGCAGCCCTCGATGCGGTCTGCGCCGGCTTGGTAGCCGAGTTCTGCTGCGGCGACACCGGTTCCGCGGTCGTTGTGGGGGTGCAGCGACAGTACGATGCTGTCGCGGCGGTCGAGGTTGCGGCTCATCCACTCGATCGAGTCGGCGTAGACATTCGGTGTTGCCATCTCGACGGTGGCGGGCAGGTTCAGGATCAGCGGCTTGTCGGGCGTGGGATCGATGATCGCGGTGACCGCGTCGCACACCTCCTTGGCGTAGGAGAGTTCCGTGCCGGTGTAGGACTCGGGGGAGTACTCGTAGCGCCAATCGGTATCGGGGAACTTGGCTGCTTCTTCGAGCACCTTGCGGGCACCGTCGGTGGCGATCTTCTTGATGACGTCACGATCGGCCCGGAACACCACTTTGCGCTGCAGGATCGACGTCGAGTTGTAGAAGTGCACGATGACGCTGCGAGCGCCCTCACAGGCGACGAACGTGCGCTCGATCAGCTCGGGACGGCACTGCGTCAGAACCTGGATGGTGACGTCGTCGGGGATCGCGCCGTCCTCGATGATCTCGCGGACGAAGTCGAAGTCGGTCTGGCTGGCCGACGGGAAGCCGACCTCGATCTGCTTGTACCCCATCCGGACCAGCAGATCGAACATGCGGCGCTTGCGGGCCGGGCTCATCGGATCGATCAGAGCCTGGTTGCCGTCGCGCAGATCCACTGCACACCACTGCGGTGTTCGGTCGATGATTTTGTCCGGCCACGTGCGGTCGGGGAGGGTGACCGCTTCCACTTCCTCGGCGAACGGCCGATAGCGGAACGTGGGCATCGAGGAGTTCTTCTGGGTGTTCCACGCGGGCTGGTCGCTGGGTGCGGGCCGCGAGGGCGGGGTGATGGTGCGAGATCCCGAGGTGAATGCGTCGGCTGGTGACATGGTCTTCGTCTCTCCGTACAGATCAAAACAATGTGTTCGACCGGCGCAACGAACCCCGCGACGGGAAGCCAGTCTGGTCTCAGACCCCGTCGCGGCTGTTAAGAAGGAGAGCTCGCAGCATGGGCTGAGTGTACTACCGCAGACCGACCACCTACCCCAGGGTTCGAGAGTCGACTTTTTCGGCGACGGCGTCGTGCCTGCGCTGCCACTGCTCGATGTCGTTCAGTCGTCCGACATCGGCGGCCGTCCAACACCGTGCGAGCAGTTCGTATCCGAGGTGATCGACCTCTGCGTGCTGGGCCCACACGCGGTGCGCCCAGCGGCGATCGTTGTGCGCCGCTTCGGCTCCCGCGAGCGCGGCACCGACCAGCTCGAACTGCACGTCCCGTCGAAGCGTCAAAGTGGTTGTTGCCGTTACCTTCTCGGTTCGCAGTGTCATCAGCAATCGGGCGGTCAGGTCCAGAACTCGCCGATCGGACCACAGGAGCGCTCGTCTGAAAGCGCCCGGTAGCAACAACCACAGCACCGCCAACGCGAGAGCAACCCCCACCGCGGTTTCGACCACCCGATCCACCACGATTCCGGTGAGCGGAGCACCCGGATGCGAGATGGTCCCCATCAACAACGCGAGCGGGGTGATGAACGTGACGGCGAGACCGTAGTTGCGCGCCACGCTGACCTCGATCGCGAACTGCAGCACCATCAGCACCACGATCACCGCAAGACCGGTGAGCGGCGAGAGATAGATTGCCGAGAACAACACCACTCCGGCCAGAGTGCCGCCGAGTCGCTGCATGCCGCGGTATGTGCCGTGGACACGATCGGGGCCCTGCTGAAGCACCAGAACCGCGCCGAGGATCGCCCAATCCGGCCTGCTCAAATCCAGCGCCACACTGATCCCGCCCGCTGCTGCCGCCGCGCAGAACACCCGGATCGCCGTGGACGCGGCGTGAGCGTCGCGATGCAACGACCGCCTCAACCGATACCCGACGCCGGGACGCGCCAACGGCAGCTGGTCCTGTGGCGTCTCCACGGCACCGTCCGGATCGGGCAGTGTGCCGGCCCGCGCCGACGTGCTCGTCGCAAACGCACGATGGGCGTCGAACAGGGTTTGTACGAGCGCCGGGCGCGAGGCCAGCTGCGCCGATCCGGCCTCGTACACCGCGGCCCACGCCGCATGCAGACGCGAGGCCGCGGCATGGCGATCGGCCACGGATGCCGTCGGCGATGTGGTGTATTTCTCGATGGCGGCCACCGCCGCGCCGACGGCAGTTCGTTCGGGCCCCCTCGGGTCTCGAACTACCCCCGACATCGCGATCACCAGCGCCGACGCGACGCCGATCGCCGCACAGACGGCACCACGGGCTGCGCTGATGTCGGCGGCGGGGAGGTACGACGCCACCGCGCACACCAGCACGAAGAAGAAGGCTCCCGGTGGACCGAGTCGAAGCGCTGCCACGACGTAGACCGCGACGAGCGCAAGAATCGACAGCACGGCTACAGGGATCATCCGAGCCCACCCGGTCTCGCCGAAGTCGAGGGCGAGCTGCCCGGCCGTCGCGCCGAGCCACACCGACGCGACCAGCGCGGCACCCGAGGTCAGCACCACCCACCAGCGCGAACGGTAAGGGCGACCCTCGCCGTAAATCACTGCGAAACTGCCCGAGACCACCAGCAATGCCTCGGTGTGGAAGCCGAGCAGCCACGCCAGGATCGCCGGAACACCGAACGCCAGCGCCGAACGCAGACCACCCGGCCAGCGACGGCCGACAGCGGGCAGCCCGAAAAGCACCCGCAGACCCTGTGGCGGTGGTGGCGGGAGATGTTCTGGAACGGTCACTGGAACATGTTAAGACAGGCGAAGCCGCAGGCAGACCACCCTGAAATCCCAGCTCGGAGCTACCCGAACCACTGTTCGGGCCGCTCGCTCGGTAAGGTGACCCGCGGACAATCGAACGATTGTCGGCTATCCAGCGGAGGTAATACGCGTGGCTCTCATCGTCCAGAAGTACGGTGGATCGTCGGTGGGGACCGCCGAACGTATCCGACGCGTCGCTGAACGAATCGTCGAGACGAAGAAGGCGGGCAACGACGTTGTCGTCGTCGTATCGGCAATGGGCGACACCACCGACGAACTGCTCGACCTGGCACAGCAGGTGTGCCCGGCCCCGCCTGCTCGCGAGATGGACATGCTGCTCACCTCGGGTGAGCGCATCTCCAACGCCCTGGTCGCGATGGCCATTCACTCGCTCGGTGCCGAGGCGCGGTCGTTCACCGGCTCGCAGGCAGGCGTCGTCACCACCAGCGTGCACGGAAACGCCAAGATCATCGACGTCACCCCGGGCCGCGTGCGCAGCGCACTCGACGAGGGCTCGATCGTGCTCGTCGCCGGATTCCAGGGCGTCAGCCAGGACAGCAAGGACGTCACCACGCTCGGTCGCGGTGGCTCCGACACCACCGCCGTCGCGCTCGCCGCAGCACTGAACGCGGACGTCTGCGAGATCTACACCGACGTCGACGGCATCTTCACCGCCGATCCGCGCATCGTGCCCAACGCCCAGAAGCTCGACACCGTCTCGTTCGAGGAAATGCTGGAGATGGCCGCCTGCGGGGCGAAGGTGCTCATGCTGCGCTGCGTCGAATATGCCCGTCGCTACAACGTTCCCGTACACGTGCGCTCGTCGTACACCACAAAACCCGGAACGATCGTCTCCGGATCTATGGAGGACATTCCAGTGGAAGAAGCAATTCTCACCGGCGTCGCACACGATCGCAGCGAGGCGAAGGTCACCGTCGTCGGTCTGCCCGACACCCCCGGCTACGCCGCCAAGGTCTTTCGCGCCGTGGCCGATTCAGAAATCAACATCGACATGGTGTTGCAGAACGTATCCAAGATCGACACCGGCAAGACCGACATCACCTTCACGTGCCCCAAGGCCGACGGCCCCACTGCAGTGGAGAAGCTCACCAAGCTGCAGGCCGAAATCGGCTTCGCGCAGGTGCTCTACGACGATCACATCGGCAAGGTCTCGCTCGTCGGTGCCGGCATGAAGAGCCACCCCGGCGTCACCGCGACGTTCTGTGAGGCCCTCGCCGACGCCGGCATCAACATCGACCTCATCAGCACCTCCGAGATCCGTATCTCGGTGCTGTGCAGCGACACCCAGCTCGACGACGCCGTACGCGCGCTGCACGCCGCCTTCGACCTCGGCGGCGACGAAGAAGCCGTGGTACACGCGGGAACAGGACGATAATCATGACCACAGTTGCAGTCGTAGGAGCCACCGGCCAGGTCGGTGCCGTCATGCGAACACTGTTGGAGGAGCGCAACTTTCCCGCCGACACCGTTCGATTCTTCGCCTCCGCGCGCTCGGCGGGCAAGAAGCTGCCGTTCCGCGGCGAGGAGATCATCGTCGAGGACGCCTCAACCGCGGACCTCACCGGCATCGACATCGCGCTGTTCTCGGCCGGTGCCACCCTCTCGCGTGAGCAGGCACCGCGCTTCGCGGCAGCAGGCGCAGTCGTCATCGACAACTCGTCCGCGTTCCGCAAGGACGACGACGTGCCGCTGGTGGTCAGCGAAGTGAACCCCGAAGCGGCGAAGAACCCGCCCCGCGGCATCATCGCCAACCCCAACTGCACCACCATGGCCGCCATGCCGGTGCTCAAAGTGCTGCACGACGAAGCCGGCCTGCAACGACTGATCGTCTCGAGCTACCAGGCGGTGTCCGGTAGCGGACTCGCCGGCGTGGACGAGCTCGCCACCCAGGCACGCGCCGTCATCGACAACGTCGAAAAATTGGTGCACGACGGTTCGTCGGTCGATTTCCCGGCCCCGAACAAGTACGTCGCACCCATCGCCTTCAACGTCCTGCCACTGGCCGGCGCGTTGGTCGACGACGGATCCGGCGAGACGGACGAGGACCAGAAGCTGCGCAACGAATCGCGCAAGATCCTCGGACTGCCGGACCTGCTGGTCAGCGGAACCTGCGTGCGCGTCCCGGTGTTCACCGGTCACTCGCTGTCGATCAACGCCGAGTTCGCTTCGCCGTTGTCGGTCGAGCGAGCCCGCGAACTGCTCGCATCCGCACCGGGTGTCTCGTTGGTCGATGTGCCGACGCCTTTGCAAGCCGCAGGTGCCGACGATTCCCTGGTCGGCCGCATCCGTCAGGATCCGGGCGTCCCCGAGGGCCGCGGACTCGCGCTGTTCGTCTCGGGCGACAACCTGCGTAAGGGTGCCGCGCTCAACACCATTCAGATCGCCGAGCTGCTGGTCTGAGGTCGTGCGCGTTGTGCGTACTTGGAGCTACGCAAAACGCGCACGACGTAGGTGGTCAGTTCAGGCGAAGGCCGTCGCCCGAGGCGTCGAAGATGTGCGCGTGCGCGTCGTCGATGCGGACGTGGACGCGGTCGCCCTTCTCCGGCGGGCTACGCCAGTCGGCCCGAGCGACAATGGTTTCGGACTTCCCGTTGATGTCTGCTCGTCCGAACACGAATGCTTCGGAACCGAGCTCTTCGACGACGTCGATCTCGAGAGCAATTCCGCTGTCGGCTATCTCGATGTGCTCGGGTCGGATACCGAACATCACCTCGGTCGCGGAACCGAGGGTCTGACGCGGCACCGGGATCACCTGATCGGCCAGGCGAACGCCGCCGTCGGTGACCGGAGCGCGGAACAGATTCATCGATGGTGAACCCATGAACCCGGCGACAAATGCGTTCACCGGAGTGCGGTAGAGCTCGCGGGGTGTGGCGCACTGTTGCAGCACACCACCTTTGAGCACCGCGACGCGATCGCCCATCGTCATGGCCTCGACCTGATCGTGGGTGACGTACACCGTCGTCGTGCCGAGCCGACGCTGCAACTGAGCGATCTGAGTACGCGTCTGGACCCTCAGTTTGGCGTCGAGGTTGCTCAGCGGCTCGTCCATAAGGAAGACCTGGGGTTGCCGAACGATGGCGCGTCCCATGGCGACTCGCTGCCGCTGCCCGCCGGAGAGGGCCTTCGGCTTGCGGTCGAGGTACGGCTCGAGGTCGAGCAGCTTCGCGGCCTCCTCGACGCGGGTGCGAATGTCTTCCTTGTTCGCCTTCGCCAACTTGAGGGCGAACCCCATGTTCTCGGCGACGGTCATGTGTGGATAGAGCGCGTAATTCTGGAACACCATCGCGATGTCGCGATCCTTGGGTTCGGAATTGGTGACATCCTTGCCGCCTATGAGGATGCGACCGGAATTGACCTCTTCCAGCCCTGCGAGCATTCGGAGCGACGTCGACTTACCGCAGCCGGAGGGGCCGACCAGAACGAGGAACTCACCGTCCTCGATGTGCAGGTCCAGCTCGTTCACCGCGGGGGTGTCGGAGCCGGGAAAAAGCCTGGTCGTGCGCTCGAACGAGATTGTTGCCATGACGAAATAGATCCCTCCACCGGCAGGAACGTGCCGGACGATCCGAGTGTGGGGTGACGGCGGGAGCCGACCAGCACATAGTATGGGCCCAATCACAACCAGGAGGAAGGTGGCCGGGTGAGCGGCTCCGTGTCCAGACGAACAGCCCTACGTGGGCTGGCGGTCGCCGCAGTGGCAGCCGGAGCGGCAGCAATCCCGGTGGCGTCGACGACGCGTCGAGCACTGGCCGACGACTTCCTCCGTGGTCAGAGCCCACTGCTGTTTCATTCGCCGCCGCTGACGCCGTTCCGAGACGAACTGCCGCGGTTGCCGCTGATCACCGGTACCGAGATCTCGCTCGACGCGCACAGCGCCACCCACACGTTCCACGCCGATCTCAGGCCCGCGCCCACCTTCGGCTACGGCCAGTGCGACTACCTCGGTCCCACCATCGAATCGCAGACCGGTCAGCCCTGGACGTTGAAGTACTCGAACACCACCGCCGGTAATCCTCTCGCCGCCGACATCGACACCTCGCTGCACGGTATGAGCGAGATGGACCGCACGATGACGCCCACAGCGCTGCACTTCCACGGCAGTATCACCGAACCGGCCAGCGACGGTCACTCCGAAATGTTGGTGCGCCCGGGCGAGTCGATGACGCACAACTTTTCCGGGCTCAACGACGCCGCCGGGCTGTGGTACCACGACCACGCCATGTCGATGACGCGTATCAACGTCTACGCCGGCCTGCTCGGTATGAACCTCGTCCGTGATCGCTGGGACACCGGCACCTCCGACAATGCCCTCGGCCTGCCCTCGGGTGAATTCGAGCTACCGTTGGTGCTGCAGGAAAAGATAATGAACCCCGACGGCAGCATGAGCATCCGCTCCAATATCACCGTGCCGCAAGGTAAGTGGGAAGGCGGCGGCACCGGCGACGTGGGTGTCGTCAACGGCAAGATCTGGCCGACGATGGAAGTCGCGCGGGGCATGTACCGACTGCGGCTCGTCAACGCCGGTTCGTACAGCGTGTGGAACCTGTTCTTCACCAACAGACTTCGCTTCTGGGTCATCGGTAACGACGGCGGATTGCTCGATGCGCCGGTGGAGACCACCAGCATCCGACTCGCACCCGCCGAGCGCGTAGACATCCTCGTCGACTTCGGAGCCGTCGAGGCAGGGGCGTTGGTCGAGTTGCTCAACGACGAGCCGCCGCCGGCGCAGGCCGCGTCGCTGGGAGCCGTCCCGATGCCGATGTTCTGCCAGTTCCGCGTCGCGTCCGCGGCAGGGTTCCGGGGCGGCATGCCGTCCCTGTTGCGCGGAGGTAAGGGGCAGCCGGATCTGTTGCCCGCGTTGCCGACACCCGCTTTCACGCGCACCGTCACCGTCAATCAGCCCTCCGGTGGGCTGAACCTGGACATGACGCTGATGAACCTGAACAACCTGCGGTATTCCGACCCGGACATCGAGATGCCCAAGCAGGGCACGGTAGAGATGTGGAACATCGTCAACACGACGGTGGAGCCGCACCCGATTCACCTGCACCTGGCGCACTTTCGGACGCTGGGCCGCATCCCGATCGACCTCGCCGCCTACCAGCGTGATTTCCCGCGGCCGACCTTCGGCACCAGATGGGCTCCGCCGGTGGAGAAGTTCCTCACCGGTCCATCGGTGCCGCCGGCCACCTGGGAAGCCGGGTGGAAGGACACCGTCAACACGTACCCGGGCACTGTCACTCAGATCCTCGTGCGATTCCCGACGGCCGACGAACTCGGCTTCGATCCCGACGCCACCTTCGCGGGTCCGGCCTCGCACCACGGAGGTGGCGATATGAGTGGCCACGATATGGGTGGTCACGACATGCCGGCTCCGGGGCCGACCGAACTGCAGGGGTACATGTGGCACTGCCACATGCTCGACCACGAGGACCACGAAATGATGCTGCGGTACCGCACCGTCGCGCCGTAGCGCCCGCGTCGGGAGCTGGTTGCGTTGATCGTTCGGCGGGTCCACACTGACCGAGCCGTATGAGGCAATCACCGTGCTCGGTCGAGCTTTCTGTCCATCGGCTGACTGCGACAACCGAACGGACCCCGGACATGACCAGTGGAACCAAATCCGACCCCTGGGCTCTCACGACCGCCCCCGGGACCTCGGCGTACACCATGTATCGTGATCCCGACCTCGAGCCGGCGGCCCTCGTATGCCAGGTGGGATCGACGACACTGCGATACCGCATCGAGGCCGTCGAAGATTTGCACGGCTGGCTCACCGAACGTGCTGACTGGGTACTGCTAGGTGCCGCAGACGAGAAGAAGCCGGCGGCACCGGAAACGGTCGAAGCGTGGGGGCGCTCGCCGGACAACCCGGTCGGCGGTTGGTACGGACTCAGGAACGGATACCGCGGGCGGTTCGGGATGTACCTACCGCCGCTCCTCGAAGAGCTCGGACTGGCCGAGCTCACCCACAATGCCCGGAACAAGAGCATGCGTGCGTTGTAGCCGAGTCATCGGAAAAGTCTGTCGGTGGGTGGGTATAGCTTTCGCGGTGTGAAGACATGGGGGGATGTGTTCGGGCTCGGTGACCAGGAATTGGTCTCCGAGCTTGCTGACGTGACCTCCCTCGAGAATGCCCTCGCGGCAACCAGATTGACACTGCTCGCCGAGATCGACCGACGCGGCTTGGCGATGAAACTCGGGCACTCGTCCGTCACCCGCTGGTTTGCCCGATCGGTGCGGATCACCGACGGATCCGCTACCCGCCAGAACGCGCTGGGGTACTGGCTGGGCGATCATCACACCGTGCTCGACGCCCTCGCCGCGGGGCGGATCCATGCCGCGCACGCCATGGCGATCGCCGAGGGATACGACGTCGTGCTGGTGGCCGATCCGACACTGGATCAGGACCGGCGCGACGCAATCGTCGCCGAACTCCTCGACACCGCGTTGCGCAGCACCGCCGGCCATGTCTCCTCGCGCGCGCAGGCTTTGGCGCATGCTGCCGCGGAGGACGCTCGAGCGCGGCATGAGAGGGCGGATCAGGAACGACGGGAGCAGGAACAGGCGAGCCGGGCCGACGCCGCATCCTCGGGCACCGGCGATGCGGATTCCGACGACAAGGGTGGTGGGGAAGCGGGTTCGGATCCCGACGTCGGCGGTACGTCGGGACCCGAACCTGATGGGCCCGAGCCTGTTCCGTCGGGGCCACCGCCGGTGCCAGTGTCGGAGAATTCGGGCTTGAATCGGTTCGATCTGCATCCTCTCGCGAACGGTCGTTATCAGTTCGGTGGTAACGCCGACCGGTTGCTGGCCGAGAAGCTGCTCACCGCGTTGTCGGCACTGACCGCGCCGCGCCCCGGCCCCGGCGGCGAGCGTGATCCGCGGAGTCCGTCGAAGCGCCGAGCCGATGCACTCGATCAGATTCTCGACCGACACCTGCGAGGGGGTAGCCGGGGGTCGGCGGGCGGGTCGCGGGCGTCGGTGCACCTGATCGTTCCCCTGCGGGACTTGCTCGTTCGCGACGGCAAGGAGCAAACCTCTAGCACTACAACGCAATCCGATCGGACTGATGCGGCCGACAATGCGTCGAGCGACGATGCCGGTCAGGACACGATCGGCTCCGGCGGCGATACTGTGCGTCACGAAGTCAGCGACAGCAACGGTCGCACCGGCGCGCGCGCTGATGGCGCCGCCCGAGGGGACATTGACGCTCCATGTCGGGCAACAGCCGGTGGTGATGGTGCCGGTGCCGAAGCCGGTGGTGGTGATGATGCCGGGCAGAGGTCTGTCTCCGAGCCGGGTAATACGGACGGTCGCGGTGCAGCAGCCGGTGGTGGCGATGCCAGGTCGAGGTCTGCGCCCGAGCCGGGTGACGTCGACTGGCCGTTCCACCTCGACTGGACCGGCCCGATCAGTCGCTCCCTCGCCGAACTTCTCACCTGCGACGCAGACCTGACACCCGTCATCGTCGACCACAACGGTGTCCCCCTCGCGCTCGGACGGACCACCAGACTCGCCAGCGAGGACCAACGTATCGCGCTGACCATCCGCGATACCTGCTGCGTGATGTGCGGCCGACCTGCACAATGGTGCCAAGCCCACCACGTGAAATTCTGGGAAGACGGCGGCCACACCGATCTGAACAACCTCGCGCTGGTCTGCGGGGAATGCCACCGCCTCGTCCACCACGTGAAATTCTGGGAAGACGGCGGCCACACCGATCTGAACAACCTCGCGCTGGTCTGCGGGGAATGCCACCGCCTCGTCCACCACGGCGACTGGCAGGTGGTCATGGGCGACGACGGACACCCCTACGTGATTCCACCCGAATCCGTGGACCCCACGAGACAACCCATCCCCAGCTACCACCGACGAAAACGGCGCGCAGCCTGACTACACGCCGTCTGCGGTCCTGCCGATCTAACGACTGGGCGGTACAACCGCGCGGTAGTGCGCCGCGATGTCGCCGGGGGTGGTGAACCAGACGCCGTCGCTGTTGTCGGTCATGTGCTTCAGCGCTGCGCGTAACCGCCGGAGTCGGTAGGGCTGCCCGGTGAGGAAGGCGTGCAACGAGATCGCGAGCACCACGGGTTGCAGCGCCGAATTCTCCTTCAGCTCGTCGAAGCTGTCGATGATGTTGCGCTCGAACGTGTCCGCGGTCTGATGGTGATGGACGAACACCGGGAGGTCGTTGACCTCGTGCGGATAGGGGACGCTCAGCAATGGCCCGCCCCTGGTCTCGAGCCACACGGGTTGATCGTCGATCGGCCAATCCAAGGTGTAGTCGTAGCCGCGTTCGGCCAGCAGGTCCTCGGTCACACGGCTGGGGTTGGCCCCGGGGCTCATCCAGCCCCGGGGCGGTGAGCCCTCGTGACGTTCGATAGCGGTCGCCACCTCGTCGATCGAGCGGCGCTCGGCGTCCTCATCCAGGTTGTTCGGTTGAACGGCATTGGTTCGGCCGTGCGCGACGACCTCAGCACCCAAACCGCGGAAAGCGTCGACCAGCTGCGGGGCATGCTCGTACACCTCGGTGTTCACAAGGAGGGTCGGCCGAATCCCGCTCTGCTGCAATGTCTCTGCGATTCGAAACCCACCGACTCGGTTGCCGTACTCGCGCCAGCCCCAGTTGTAAGTATTGGGCTGATCCATTGCGGGCGTGTAACCGAGGCCAGGTTCGCCGTCGTCGTACGGAAAGTGCTCGCAGTTGACCGCTACGTACACCGCGAGGCGCGCGCCGCCCGGCCACTCGAACTGTGGCCGGTCCACGATGGGGGAGTACTCGAAGCGGCCGTGCGAGGGGAGAGGCATGGCCGGTGTATTGCCCGCGTCGAGACTGGGCAAACTGGCGTCAGTCCTCCTGCATGACGGCTCGGACCAATTGTGCGATTTCTGGGTCGCGGGGCTCGAACACCTCGAAAATACCGATGGCCGCCAGCTGTGGCGTCAGGTCTTTCAGGGTCCCAATCAGTTCATCGTGGGATTCGGTTCCGGGGTCCTCGTCGCGGAGCGTCAGCGCATTCGCGACGAACGCCGCGACGGTGCCTTTCCGGATTGGGAGGCCGTCGAACGAGGCCGTTTCGGCTCCGTCGGGAAGTATGTCCTCGGGGCGTATCGTGTGGCCGGTCATTGCCGATTCCTTCCGTCGAAGTGGAGCGCATGCTGCGCCCGAGTGCCAGCGTGCCCAAAGTCAGCGCGACCCGGTGACGCCACCATTGGCCCTCGCGCTGACCTGAACCTCTGTCCAGGACCTTCGGCGGTCCTGAAGGCGGATGAGCGGAGTTGTGACCAAACTTAAAGTCAGGCTGGACTGTTTGTTGTTTTGACGCTACTGTGCGAAGTGTGACTACCGACACAGAGCTCAGCGACGGCGCGCCTACCCCGCGCCGCACGCAGGCCGAACGCACCGCGGGGACCCGCGCGAAGTTGCTCGATGCCGCGATCGACTGCCTCGTCGAGCTGGGTTTCGCCAAGACCAGCACGCAAGAGATCGCGCGGCGTGCCGGAGTGTCCCGCGGAGCGCAGCTACACCACTTCCCGACCAAGGAGTCGTTGGTGACCGCTGCCGTCGAGCATCTCGTGGACCGCCGCCTCTCCGAAATACTGGAAGCCGAGCCCGACCCGGAGCGCGGACCCGAGATCCTCGTCGACGCATTCTCGGGCCCGCTGTTCTACGCCGCCCTCGAACTGTGGGTCGCGGCCCGCACCGACCCGGCGCTGCACGAGGCGATGGTTCCGCTCGAACGACGCGTCGCCGAGGCCATCCAGAGCGGCGCTCAGATCGTCATGGGTAGCCGCATGTCCCCCGAGTCCATCGAGCTCAGCGTCGAGCTGGCTCGCGGGCTCGCTGTCTCGGCTCTGTTCCGTACTCCCGAAGCCGACGCGCACCTGCGTGATCGGCTCCTCCCCGTCTGGTCCGAAAAGGTGATGGACTCGTGAAAACTGCACTGCCCCAGCAACTCGACGTGCTCGTCGTCGGAGCCGGTTTCGCCGGCCTCGCCGCGGTAGCGAAGATCCTCGCCGCCGATCCGAGTGCCGACGTGACCGTCATCGAGCGCGCGTCGGAGGTAGGTGGCACGTGGCGTGACAACACCTATCCCGGGTGTGCGTGCGATGTCCCGACGTCGCTCTACTCGTTCTCGTTCGCGCCCAGCCCGAAGTGGAGTCACACCTTCGCGCGCCAACCAGAGCTGTTCGACTACCTCCGCTCCGTGGTCGACCGCCTGAACCTCCGGGACCGCATCGTCACCGATTGCGAACTGCTGTCGGCCGATTGGAGCGACGCGGATCAGCGGTGGGCCGTAGAGACCTCGCAGGGTTCGACGAGCGTCAGAGTCCTCGTGGCGGCGACGGGCGCACTGTCGACGCCGAAGATTCCGAACGTGCCGGGCATCGACACATTCCAGGGAACTGTGTTCCATTCCGCGACGTGGAACCACGAGCACGATCTCACCGGGGAGCGTGTCGCCGTCATCGGAACCGGTGCGTCTGCAGTGCAGTTCGTGCCCGAGATCGTCGACAAGGCGAAGCGGCTCACAGTGTTCCAACGAACACCGGCTTGGGTGATCCCCCGTCTGGACCGCACCATCGGCCGTCTCGAGCGGTCGCTGTACGAGAAGGTTCCTGCCGCTCACCGCGCCGTTCGCGGCATCATCTACGGGTACCGCGAGGCGTACGTCACCGTCCTGGCCGACAATCCGTGGGTGTTGCCCGCCGTGAAGGCCTTCGCGAAGGTCAATCTGAAGCGACAGGTCAAGAACCCCGCAACCCGGGCGGCGCTGACTCCCGGCTACGCCCCCGGCTGCAAACGTCTTCTGCTGTCCAACGATTGGCTGCGGACGCTGGATCGACCCGACGTCGATCTGGTGACATCGGGCCTGACGTCGGTGACCCAGAACGGCGTCGTCGACGCCTCGGGCCGCAACTACGAGGTGGACACCATCATCTTCGCGACGGGGTTCACTCCTACCGAACCTCCGGTGTCACATCTGTTGCGCGACAACGACGGTCGTACCCTCGCGCAGCGCTGGGGCGGTAGTCCGCAGGCTCACCTGGGTACCACGGTCGCCGGGTTCCCGAACCTGTTCCTGATGTACGGCCCCAACACCAACCTCGGGCACAGCTCCATCGTCTACATGCTCGAGTCGCAGGCCAATTACGTCGTCTCGGCGCTCAGTGAGATGAGGGATCATCGGGCCGCCGCAGTCGAGGTGTCCGAATCCGCTCAGCAGCAGCACAACTCGTGGGTGGACTCGTCCCTCGACGGTACGGTGTGGAATGCCGGCGGTTGCTCGAGCTGGTACCTCGACGCCAACGGTCGCAACTCCACGATGTGGCCGACCTACACATTCCGGTTCCGCAACAAGACGCGATCGTTCGACACCTCGAATTATCGACTCGTCTCCGACACTCGTGAATCAGACAAGAAGGTGGTTTCCGCATGAGCGACTACGACGTACTGATCATCGGCTCCGGTTTCGGCGGGAGCGTGGCCGCGCTGCGGGCCGTGGAGAAGGGCTATCGGGTGGCGGTTCTCGAATCCGGTCGCCGCTTCGAGGACGACGAGCTGCCCAAGACCAGCTGGCGGCTGCGCAAGTACCTGTGGGCTCCGGCGCTGGGTTGCTATGGCGTGCAACGGATCCACCTGCTGCCCGATGTACTGGTGATGGCAGGAGCCGGCGTGGGGGGTGGCTCGCTGAACTATGCGAACACTCTCTACCAGCCACCTGCGAAGTTCTTCGAGGACCCGCAGTGGGGTTCGATCACCGACTGGCAGCGCGAGTTGAATCCGTACTACGACCAGGCGCGTCGGATGCTCGGTGTCGAGACCAATCCGACGATCACCCCCTCGGACAAGGTCATGAAGGAAGTGGCCGAGGACATGGGGGTGGGCGACACGTTCACCTCGACTCCGGTCGGGGTCTACTTCGGTGATCGTGGCAAGACTGCACCCGACCCCTTCTTCGGTGGTGTCGGGCCCGAGCGCACCGGCTGCACCGAATGCGGATCGTGCATGACGGGCTGCCGCGTCGGCGCCAAGAACACCCTCGTCAAGAACTACCTCTATCTCGCCGAACATGCAGGCGCGCATGTTCTTCCGTTGACCACGGTCGTGGACGTGCGACCGAACGGCGCAGGCTACGACGTGGTGACGCGTCGGACCGGCGGGAAGCTGCGCCGCAAGGAGAAGACCATCACCGCCGATCAGGTCATCTTCTCGGCCGGCACCTACGGCACCCAGAAGTTGATGCTCGCAGCCAAGGAGAAGGGTTCGCTACCGCGGTTGTCGGACAGGATCGGCTCGTTGGTGCGCACCAATTCCGAGGCAGTGCTCGCGGCGACTGCCCGTGGCCGTGAGGTGGACTACCACGAGGGTGTGGCGATCACCTCGTCTTTCCATCCCGACGACCACACACATATCGAACCGGTGCGATACGGCAAGGGCAGCAACGCCATCGGCCTGTTGCAGACCGTACTCAGCGACGGCGGCGGCAAGATGCCCCGCGTGCTCAAGACCCTCGGCGTCGCTCTGCGTCATCCCGGCGCTGCGGTGCGGAGCCTGTCGGTGCATCGTTGGTCGGAGCGCACCGTCATCGCGTTGGTCATGCAGACCGACGACAACTCGCTCGAACTCGGATCGAAGAAGGGCCCGTTCGGCCGTCGGCTCACCAGTAGGCCCGGTGCAGGCGACCCACCACCGCAGTGGATTCCGCAGGGGCATACGGCGATCAGGTTGCTCGCCGACAAGATCGGCGGCGACCCGGGCGGGTCGATCGCGGAGATCGTCAACATTCCGATGACCGCACACTTCCTCGGTGGCTGCGCCATCGGTGACTCACCGAAGACCGGTGTGATCGACGGCTATCAACGTGTCTACGGCTACGACGGATTGCACGTGCTCGACGGTTCCGCTGTCAGCGCGAACCTCGGTGTCAACCCGTCGCTGACCATCACCGCACAGGCCGAGCGCGCAATGGCGTTGTGGCCCAACAAGGGTGAGCCCGACAAGCGCCCCGCGGCGGGTAGCGAGTACCAGGAAGTTGCCCCCACCCAGCCGGTCCGCCCGGTGGTGCCGGTGTCTGCGCCGGGTGCGCTGCGTCTTCCGTTGACCGTGGTGGGGAGGGATTCCTGATGTGGAGTGTGGCCGAATCCGAGACCGAGCGCACCGACTGGCCCGTCAGCCCGGCCGCACCGTGGCCGGCCGACGTCCGAGCCACGATCTGGTGGCATCGCTCTCGGTCGTCGGACTTCGCGCCTACCGGCGCGAAGACGCTGCCGATCACGATGTGCATGGTCGTCGACTACATGACGTCACCTGTCGGCCCCTACCGCGAGATACTGGCCAGCCCTGTACTGCGCCGGGATGTGGGGAGGATCCCGCGGATGGCGGTTCCGTTCATCGCCGTGGATTCCGCGACGTCCGTGCACGGCGGTAGGACCAATTGGCACCTGCCCAAGGTGCTGGCCGACTTCGACGGTGATGTGCTGGGCAAGGCCGGGGTGAGCAGTGGCGAATGGTCGGTACATTCCGATTCTCGCGGCTACGGACCGCAATTTCCGATGCTCGGGTCCATCGGGTTCGCGCAACCGGTCGATGGCGGCTCGGCCGTCGGTGTTGCCCGTCTGAAGGGTAAGGCCAGGTTGGCTCGGGTTCGGGTGGAAGCCACGGGACCGACCTTGAGCCGATGGATGCCGTCGGGCACGTATTTCGGATTGCAGATCGTGTCGGGTTCGATGCGGACCGGCGAAGCGCAGCTGGTTCGCTGAAAGTGGTCCTTTTCTTGACTTAGTCCAGATTGATGGCATGCTTGGGCGTGGAGACGCCGTCGTACCCGGGGTTTATGCCACGGCCGCGCGAGGCATTCTCTTCGAGAACGCGGTCCAGCGTCCGGCCGTGCAGTGCATCCCCGGGACAGCTCTCCCGGTTCTACTCCAGCCATCAGGAGGCTCGTATGACCAAGCCGATCAATAAGCCGACCACCAGCAACTCGGGTATCCCCGTACCCAGCGACGACCAGTCGCTGACCGCCGGAACGCAGGGTCCGATCCTCCTGCACGACCACTACCTGATCGAAAAGATGGCGCAGTTCAACCGTGAGCGGGTCCCGGAGCGCGTCGTGCACGCCAAGGGTGCAGGCGCGTTCGGCGAGCTTGAGATCACCGGTGACATCAGCAAGTACACCAAGGCCAAGGTGCTGCAGCCCGGTGCCAAGACCGAGATGCTGGCGCGCTTCTCCACCGTCGCCGGCGAGCAGGGTAGCCCCGACACCTGGCGCGACCCGCGCGGCTTCTCGTTGAAGTTCTACACCGACGAGGGCAACTGGGACCTGGTCGGCAACAACACCCCGATCTTCTTCGTCAAGGACCCGATCAAGTTCCAGGACTTCATCCGCAGCCAGAAGCGCATGCCCGATTCCGGCCTGCGTGACAACAACATGCAGTGGGACTTCTGGACCCTCTCGCCCGAGTCGGCACACCAGGTGACCTGGCTCATGGGTGACCGCGGAATCCCGAAGTCGTTCCGCCACATGGACGGATTCGGTTCGCACACCTACCAGCTGATCGCCGAGGACGGCACGAAGACCTGGGTGAAGTTCCACTTCAAGACCGACCAGGGCATCGACTTCCTGACGCAGGACAAGGCGGACGAGGTCGCCGGCACATCCCCTGACCACCACCGTCAGGACCTCTTCGGCTCCATCAAGAACGGCGACTTCCCCAGCTGGACCCTCAAGGTGCAGCTCATGCCGTACGACGATGCCGAGAACTACAAGTACAACCCGTTCGACCTCACCAAGGTCTGGTCGCAGAAGGACTACCCGCTGATCGAGGTCGGCAAAATGACCTTGAACCGCAACCCGGAGAACTTCTTCGCTCAGATCGAGCAGAGTTCGTTCGAGCCGTCCAACACCGTGCCCGGCATCGGCTTCAGCCCCGACAAGATGCTGCTCGGCCGTGTCTTCTCCTACGCCGACGCACACCGGTACCGTATCGGAGCGAACTACGCGCAGCTGCCGGTCAACGCCCCGAAGTCCGAGGTCAACTCGTACTCCAAGGACGGCAACATGCGGTACTCGTTCAACTCCCCGGAGACGCCCGTCTACGCCCCGAACTCCTTCGGCGGCCCGTCGGCGGACACGAACAAGTACGGCGACGACGGGGCGTGGGATTTCGAGCCTCGCTTCGTCCGCACCGGCTACATCGAGCACCCGGAGGACGGCGACTTCGTCCAGGCCGGCAACCTGGTGCGCGAGACGATGGACGACGCGCAGCGTGAGCGTCTGGTCGGAAACATCGTCGGACACGTCCTCAACGGCGTCAGCGAGCCCGTTCTGAGCCGAGTGTTCGAGTACTGGACCAACGTCGACCCCGAGATCGGCAAGAAGGTCGAGGAAGGTGTTCGGTCGCAGCAGAACGAGACTGCACCGACCACCGGTGCCGGCGCGATCGACGATCCTGCCGACGAGGCCGCCAAGGTCTGACCGAAGGGATCGGCATCACAGCGACGGTGCCGCCGATCCGGAATTATGTGTGTCGACCTGCCGTTGTGCAGTACAGACGAAAGAACAATAATGGTGTGCGATGCATACCGTCGTCCAACGGCAGGGAGGCCACATCATGACGAACCCCATCACCAGCACTCTCGACGCAGGCCAGCAGAAGATCGCGGGCGACGCGCTTCAGGGAACCGTGGTCGATCTCATCGACCTCTCGCTCATCGCGAAGCAGGCTCACTGGAACGTGATCGGCAAGAACTTCCGCTCCGTGCACCTCGAGCTCGACGAATTGGTCACGGCTGCACGTGAATTCACCGATCAGGCGGCCGAGCGTGCGACGGCCATCGGAGTGAGTCCCGACGGCCGCGCAGCCACCGTCTCCTCGACGGCGGGCACCAAGGGCTTCGGTGCCGGGTGGACTCAGGACAGTGAGGTCGTGCCGGCCGTGGTCGACAACATCGCCGCCGTCGTCGAACGTCTTCGCGGACGCGTCGCCGATACCGCCGAAGCCGACCCGGTGACGCAGGACCTGCTCATCGCCATCACGGCGCGACTCGAGCAGCTGCACTGGATGTGGCAGGCTCAAGCCAGCTGAGCTTTTTCACCTCGACAGGCCCCTCGCGTACTGCGAGGGGCCTGTTGTTTTCTCCGTCGACTGTTTGCGTGTATCGACCATGGGTATCCGACGGTCATGCTTGTTTCCACGCCGACGGTCGACGCTGTCCTGTTCGACATCGATGGCACGCTCGTCGATTCCAACTACGTGCATGTGGACGCGTGGTCCCGCGCGTTCCGGGAGGCCGGCCGAAACGTTCCATCGTGGCGTATTCACCGCAGCATCGGGATGGACGGATCGAAGCTGCTCGAGGCGCTCGTCGGGTCGGCGGACAGTGCGGTGGCGCAGGAAGCGAAAAAACTGCACGGGGAGTACTACGCCGATGCTTCGTCCGATCTCGAAGTGCTGCCGGGTACCCGTGAACTGTTGGCGGACTTGGGCTCTCGCGGAGTCACCGTGGTACTCGCGACCTCGGCCCCCGAAAGCGAGCTCGCGACGCTACGTGACCTGCTCGACGTCGAGGACTCGGTTGCCGTCGTGACGTCCGGTGAAGATGCCGACGTGGCCAAGCCCGAACCCGAGATCGTCGCGGTGGCGCTCGAGCGTGCCGGTGTTCGAGCGGAGCGTGCCCTGATGGTCGGCGACAGTGTGTGGGACATCGAATCGGCCGGACGCGCGGGAGTGCGCGCCATCGGTGTTTCGAGCGGCGGGATCTCGCGCAGCGAATTGCTCGACGCGGGAGCGGTGGCCGTGTTCGACGACCCAGCAGATCTGCTGGCGAACATCGAGAACAGTCCCATCTACTCCAACGAAAAGGCAAGTGCTTGAGCGAGTTCCGCAAGCCGCACCCCCGGGTCGACGGTTACGTCCCCATCGAGAGCTACGGCGCGATCGGTGACGGTCGGACCGTGGCGATGATCGCCGACGACGGGCGCATCGACTGGTTTCCCGTTCCGAATCTCGATTCACCGCCTCCGTTCGCGGCGCTGCTCGACGCCCCGCACGGCGGCTACATCGAACTCGCGCCCCGGGAAGAATTCACCGTCGAGCGCGAATTCGTCTCCGGCACCAACGTTCTGAGCACCACGTTCCGAACCGACTCCGGCACCGTGCGGATCACCGACTCACTGAACACCGGCGTCGCCGGACGGTTGCCGTGGGTGGAGCTGGCGCGTCGCGTCGACGGTCTCGACGGCGAGGTCGAGCTGACGTGGGCGGTCGCGCCGGGCACCATGCTCGGTGTCGCCTCCCCGTGGGCGTACGACACCGAGCACGGCACCGTCCTACGCGTCGACGGATTGACCTTGGCGGTCAGGACATTGGGTATCGAGAACGTGCAGCTCGCCGACCGCGACATCAGCGGTGTCTTCACCACCCAACCAGGCTCCCGGCACGTACTCGGCGTGGTGGGCACCGAGAACGAACCGCTGCCGCTGCCGGATCCGCAGCACGTCGACGAGGGAATCGACCGCACCATCGCCAATTGGCGGGTGTGGTCCGACGAGTTCTCCTACGAGGGCCCATGGGCCGAGCACGTGGCTCGCAGTGCCTTGTCACTGAAGCTGTTGCTGCACAGCCCGTCCGGTGCCATTGCCGCCGCCGCGACAACCTCACTGCCCGAGAACCGGACCGGCGGGAAGAACTGGGACTATCGCTACGCGTGGGTTCGCGACACTGCCTACACTATTCGTGCGTTGCAGCGGTTCGGTCTTCGTGAAGAGATCCATGCTGCGGTGGCGTGGCTGCTGAAAGTCATCCGCTCCAATGATCCGTTGGTCAACGTCTTCTACACGCTCGGTGGTGAATTGCCCGGCGGGACGGAGCAACCCGACGTGCCCGGTTGGAAGGGCATCGGGCCGGTGGTGAACGGCAACGCCGCGGCGGACCAACTCCAGCTGATGATCTTCGGCGACCTGTTCTCGATCATCCGGCAGTACGTCGACGCGGGGAACATCCTCGACGCGCAGACCGGCCGACTGCTGGCGTCCATCGCGGACGAGGCGTGTGATTCGTGGCAGCGCAAGGACGCCGGTATCTGGGAGCTCGAGGACGAGCAGCACTACACCAGTTCCAAACTCGGTTGCTGGCAGGCGCTCGACTGCGCCGTGCACCTGGCGGAAGCGGGGGAGATCCCCGGTATCCCGGATCGATGGAAGGCCGAGAAAGAATGCATTCGGCGCTACATCGAAACCGAGTGCTGGTCCGACGAGCGTCAGGCCTACCTCGCCTACCCGGGTGCCGACGGGCTCGACGCGTCGGTTCTGCTGGCCGCCGAGATGGATTTCGATCGTGGAGAACGACTCTCGTCGACCATCGATGCACTCGTCGACGAGCTCGGTACGGGGCCCCTGATGTACCGCTACAGCGGAGTCGCCCAGGAAGAGGTGACGTTCGTGGCCTGCGCCTTCTGGCGGGTGTCGGCGTTGTCGTGTGTCGGCCGAGACGACGAGGCCAAGGCCCTGATGGACCAGTTGGTGGAGCTGTCCAACGACGTCGGGTTGTACAGCGAAATGATCGATGCTTCGGATGGGTCCTTTCTGGGTAACTTCCCGCAGGGCTTGAGCCACCTGGCCCTGGTGAACGCGGCGCTGACCATTGCGCGCTCGCACGACGCCACAGCCTGACAGCACTCTCTTGGACAAGGTGGGATTTCATGGATTTGGGAATCGACGGTAAGACAGCACTGGTGACCGGAGCAGACTCCGGCATCGGGTGGCACACGGCGAAAATGCTGCTCGCCGAGGGTGTTCGGGTCGTGATCAGCGACAAGGATCAAAATGCGCTCGACGACGCAGCAGCGCAGCTCGACGCACGCGATGGGCAGTTGTTCGCCTTCGCTGCGGACGTGACCGACACTGCGGCCGTCGAACAGTTGGCGGCGCAGACGCAGCAGGCCGTGGGCGACATCGACATTCTCGTCCAATCATCAGGAGTGACGGGCGCGCAGGGACTGTTCCACGAGATCGACGAGGAGGGGTGGAGCTCCACCCTCGACATCGATCTGATGGGCCCCGTTCGACTGTTGCGGGCCTTTCTGCCGGCCCTCCGGCGCGGCGGCTGGGGACGCATCGTGTTGCTGACCTCCGAGGACGCAGTGCAGCCGTACGACGACGAATTGCCCTACTGCGCAGCCAAAGCCGGTGTGCTTGCCCTGGCCAAGGGACTCTCGCGCAGTTATGCGTCGGAGGGCTTGCTGGTCAACGCAGTCTCGCCGGCATTCATTCACACCCCGATGACCGACGCGATGATGGACAAGCGCGCCGAGGAGAAGGGCACCGACCGCGACGGTGCCATCGAGAGCTTCCTCGACGAGGAGCGTCCGTACATGGAGCTGGGACGTCGAGGTGAGCCCGAGGAGGTCGCCTCGGTGATCACGTTCCTGTGCTCGGATCGCGCGTCCTTCGTCAACGGATCCAACTACCGAGTCGACGCCGGTTCCGTCGCAACAATTTAGGAGAACAGCATGACCAATTTCGGATACACCCTGATGACCGAGCAGAGCGGCCCCAAAGAGCTGGTGAAGTACGCCGTCGGAGCCGAGAAGGTCGGCTTCGACTTCGAGGTCAGCAGTGATCACTACTCACCGTGGCTCTCGTCCATGGGTCACTCGCCCTACGCCTGGACGACGCTGGGTGCGGTGGCCCAGGCCACCGAACGCGTCGAGCTGATGACCTACGTGACGTGCCCGATCATTCGGTACCACCCGGCCGTCGTCGCGCAGAAGGCTGCGACGCTGCAGATTCTGGCCGACGGACGCTTCACCCTCGGCCTCGGTAGCGGCGAGAACCTCAACGAGCACGTTGTGGGTGAAGGATGGCCGTCGATCGACAAGCGGCAGGACATGTTCGTCGAGGCACTGGAAATCATCAGGGCCTTGCACGCCGGCGGCCTGGTCACGTACGAGGGCAAGCACTTTCGCGTCGACTCCGCACGCATCTGGGATCTGCCCGAGGGTGGCGTGCCGATCGGCATCGCAGCCGGCGGTGAGAAGGCCGTGGCGCGGTTCGCCGAGTACGGCGATCACCTCATCGCCACCGAGCCGGACGCCGATCTCGTCAAGGCATGGTCCGACAACCACGAGGGCCCGGCGCGTTCCATCGGCCAGATCCCCATTTCCTGGGATCCGGACAAGGACGCCGCCATCGATCGCGCACACGATCGCTTCCGCTGGTTCGCGGGCGGCTGGGCCGTCAACGCCGATCTTCCGACGACGGCCGGATTCGCCGGAGCCACCAAGTTCGTTCGCAAAGAGGATGTGGCCGACACGATTCCGTGCGGACCGGACCTGGACGCCATCGTCGAGGCCGTCAAGCCGTACTGGGAGGCCGGGTACACCGACATCGCACTCGTGCAGGTAGGCGACGAAACCCAGGAGCGTTTCCTCGCCGAGGCCGCAGGCCCGTTGTTGGAGAAGCTGCGCGCTGCATCCAGCTGAGAACAAGCGACGAGACCCCGATCGAGACAGTCGATCGGGGTCTCGTGCTGTCAATGGACGTGAATGTCCCTGCGGTCGAGTGTCCTTGCGGTCGATGCAACGACTGCGAGAGCGAGTAGCGCCGTGGCCGCCAGGACCGACAGCGCGGCCGCGGTTGTGAGTGAACCGGAGTCACCGAAGGTTCCCGTTGCCAATTGGGTTGCGCGAGTAGCCAGTGCATAGGGCAACACGAAGATTGCTCCGGTCACCTCGGCGGTGAGGAGGAATACCGATAGACCGGCCCCGACGAGAGCGATGGCGATCGGCACCGCGAACGATCTGATCGCCATCGACAGACCGGACTGCAGAGCCGCCAGCGGTAGCGAGGCCACCACGACGAGCGCACTGGTCGCGAAGAGCTCGGTGGGGAGCATGCCGTCCAGCGAAAAGACTACCTTGCCGAGAACGACGACGGCTGCCAGCATGACGACGTTCATCGCCGCGGTCAGAGTTGCCACCACAGCCGTCTTGGCGATCACGATGCGCACCGACGAAACCGGCCCGCTCATCAGGGCATTCCAATTCCCTCCTCGGTGTTCGGACCTCCACGCCAGCGAGGCCAATACGGCAACACCGAGTGCGAGTGGGAACAGGCCGTAGAACACGACTGTGCGCAACCACAATGTGTGCCATCCGTCGGCCAACTCTTCGCCCGAGGTGATCGTGTTGAACGTTCCGACCCCCGCGATGATCAGCGGGAGGAGAACGACGACCGTCCATGCCTGTGAGCGCCTGAGCTTGATCATTTCGGCCGAGAACGCATTCATGCTCGTACCTCCTGTCGATCCAGTCGAACGGTCATGAGCCAGAACAACACTGCCCCGATAACTCCGAGGGCGACGATGCTGGCGTAGGACGGGTTCAGCGTCACCACCTGCTCGCCTCGGTAGTCGGCGGCAGACGCCAACGAGAAATATCCCCACGGCGTCAGGTGCGCTGCCCAGGAGGGGAATCCGGAGGCGCAGATCGCGATGACGGTACCCACGATGCCGATTCCCAGCGCGACCAGTTGGTTGTCCACTCGCGCTGAAATCAGCAGGTGCAGAACGAGTATCACCAGGTTCGCCGTCACCACCGCCGCCGTGTAGCCGAACCACAGGCCGGCAGGCAACGGTTGCGTCACCCCGATGGCGGTTCCCAGAAACACACCTGCCGCACTGGCCACCACCGTCGCTCCGCCGACAACGAGGCCGGTCGAGACGAACTTCGCGCGAACGAGGGCTCCGCGGTCGGTGCCAGTGGACTGGTTCAGCAACCAGCCGTTCGACTGGTGCTCGACTTCCACCGTGCGGCTGGCTATCACAGCGATCAGCAGGGGTGAGGCGATGGGGACGGCAAGGGACAGCCCGGCCAGTGGCAGTGCCCAGGAGACCGTGGTCGAATCGTTCGACGTCGCTGCGGTGAGAGCGCCGACGAAGGTCAAGCCTACGATTGCGGCGACCAGCACTGCGCCGATCGCACCGATGTGCAGGTGCCGGAGTTTGGCGAATTCGTTGCGTACCGTCGTCACAATCGACCTCCCTTCGTCAGATTCATGAATACGTCTTCGAGCGATTGATCGTCGCGCCGAACTCCGTAGACGCCTGCGTTCGCGCCGACGAGTTCTGCCACCACCTGCGCGGTACCTCGATCGTCGATGCCGGACAGTCTCAATGTATGGCCGTATCGCGGAATCGTCTGTTGTAGAACCGAACTGGCGCGTTCGGGGTCGATGACGTCGATGAGCACATCGGGCGTGGAGGCGGCGAACAGTTCGTCTCGGGTGCCCTGGAAGATCAAGCGACCATGGCTCAGGATTCCCAGCATGTTGGCCGTCTTGTCGATCTCGCCGAGCAGATGGCTCGAAACCATGACTGTCACGCCATGTTCGGCGAGATGACGGAGCAGGCCGCGGATCTCTTCTATGCCGGCCGGGTCCAATCCGTTGGTGGGCTCGTCCAGGATCAGAAGTCGAGGTTCGCGCGCGAGCGCCATCGCGATACCGAGGCGCTGCTTCATCCCGAGCGAGTAGTTCTTCACCTTCTTGTCGAGGTGTTCCTGCAACCGGACGGTGGCCACTGCCCGTTCGATCTGTTCGGTGTGCAATCCGAGCGAGCGTTGCACGATGCGAAGGTTCTCCGCACCCGTGAGATGTCCGTATCCGGGTGGAGCTTCGATGAGTGATCCGATGTGTGAGAGCAATTCGCGGCGGGTGCCGTGATTCATCGGCCTGCCGAGGATCTCTACCTCACCCGAGGTCGGCCGAATCAGGGACAGCAGCATTTTCATGGTCGTCGACTTGCCCGATCCGTTGGGACCGAGAAAGCCGTAGACGCACCCCTCAGGGATGCGAAGGTTCACGTCGTCGACGACGGTGTGCGTGTCGTAGCGCTTGCCGAGGCTGTGAGTTCTGACGATGTCCATGTCGTCGACTCTGTCGCGTCGACGGGATGGATACATCAGTCCCCAGTAGTGCTGTCGTCCGACTCGAGTATGAGAATTTCTCTGAGACTCAGCGTGCCAGGCGGGGCAAGTTCTTCGAGATGCTCGACGTCAAGGCCTTGCCGACGATCGCAGCGAGTCCTGGGATCGGTGCGTCGAACCCGATCGTGTAATCGAGTTCGGTACCGCCGTCGGTAGTGGGGGTGAGCTTCTGCACGCCCCAGTGGCCGCGTAGGGGGCCGCCTTTGGTGATGCGGTACTCGATGAGCGAGTTCGGCTCGGATGCGGTTGTGGTCTCCTCGAACGCGGGAAGCGGCCCCAGTTTCAGGCTGCGGACCGACCCGACCCCGTTGCGCGAGGTGTCGCCGTCGCGAACCCGGCGGATCTTGGCCATGAACAACGGCCCGAGGTTTTCGTGCTCGGACAATGCCGCGAAGACTACCTCGGGGGGAGAGACGAACCGGTGGGTGACGTGGACGCGGGTTGGTGTCGGCATGACTCACAGTAGCGTCGATCACGAATAGAAAAGGGACCCACTCGACTGAATCGAGTGGGTCCCTTTCGGTGGCCCAACTGTCGGGGTGGCGGGATTCGAACCCACGACCTCTTCGTCCCGAACGAAGCGCGCTACCAAGCTGCGCCACACCCCGTGTACCGCTGGAGAAGTCTAACTCACGACTGCCTCGGAACGCGAAACGCCCTCGTCGGAGACGTTTCTCGGACCCATTCTGGGGGCCGGAGTCAGCGTGATCAGAGTCGCCTCGGGGCGGCAGCAGAAGCGTGCCGGCGCATAAGGCGAGGTGCCCACGCCCGCCGAGACGTGCAGCTGGGTGTGCGCACCCCACTTGGACGGACCCTTGACCCGGGAACGGTCGATCTCGCAGTTGGTCACCAGGGCGCCGTAGAACGGCAGGCACAGCTGACCGCCGTGGGTGTGACCGGCGAGGACGAGGTCGTAACCGTCCTGGGCGAACCTGTCGAGCACGCGTGGCTCCGGCGAATGCGTGATGCCCAGGCGTAGGTCGGCCAACGGGTTCGGCTGGCCGGCGATGGTGTCGTATCGGTCCCGCTTCAAGTGCGGGTCGTCGACGCCGGCAGCCGCGATACGTACCCCGGCGACCTCGAGTTCGCGACGTACGTGCGTGACGTCGAGCCAGCCCCGCTCGGAAAACGCGGCTCGCAGGTCGCGCCACGGCAGCGATTCACCCGTCGTGCGCTTGTGGTTCTTGTCGAAGTACTTGAACGGGTTCTTCGGCTTGGGTGCGAAGTAGTCGTTGCTGCCGAACACGAACAGACCCGGCCGCGCCAGCATCGGCCCCAGTGCCTGCACGACGCTGGGGACGGCACGTTGGTGGGAGAGGTTGTCGCCGGTATTGACGACCAGATCGGGCTCGAGGCGGTCCAGTTCACGGAGCCAGTTCTGCTTCATCCGCTGGCCCGGCATCATGTGCAGGTCGCTGATATGCAGCACCCGTAGAGTCGCCGAACCGGGCTCGAGCACCGCCATGGACGTCTCACGCAGAGTGAAGGCATTGCGCTCGATGAGGGTGGCGTAGCCGAGCCCCAACGCAGCGGCACCCGCCGTCCCGATGACGGAACTCTTCAGCGGTGCTGCTCTGACGGCGTCACGCACGTGCTCGGCGGCACTGCGCAGTTGCTCGGGGGCGCTGCGCAGCTGCGTCGAAGAACGGAGAAGCGAGGGACTGAGTTGAACGGCCACCCGATCCACGATACGGCAGCAACCTGATATGGACGTGCGAGAAGGAAGCCGCGCCGCGTAGCGTTTCGGCCATGTCCGAACTCAAGGCTCGCATCCGAACCGACCTGACCGCAGCGATGAAAGCGAAAGACAAGCTCCGGCTGGCAACGCTGCGCATGATCCTCGCTGCTATTCAGACCGAGGAGGTCTCCGGCAAGGAGGCCCACGAGCTGACCGACGACGACGTCCTGAAGGTGCTGGCGAAGGAGTCGAAGAAGCGCGGAGAATCCGCCGAGATCTACACGCAGAACGGACGCGGCGAGCTCGCTGCCAACGAGCACGCCGAGGCGCAGATCATCAACGAGTACCTGCCCACTCCGCTGACGGACGAGGAGCTGGCCACCATAGTCGACACCGCCATCGCCCAGGTTGCAGAGGAATTGGGCGAGCGACCGGCCATGAAGCAGATGGGTCAGGTCATGAAGATCGCGTCGGGACTGGCCGCAGGCAAGGCCGACGGATCGCGACTCTCGAAGGCCGTCAAAGACCGCCTGTGACATTCCTTGTGAACGGAAATTCGTAGTGGGCTACGAATTTCCGTTCACATGCGGCGAAGCCGCTCAGCGAGGTGCTGTCAGCCCCGGGATCGCCGGGATCTGGATCCCCGGCGGTAGGTCCGGTATCTGAATGTTCGGCAGCAAAGGGGCCGGAGCCGGTGCCGGTCGAACCGAGCCGTCGCTGACGTAGATCGTGATGTTCGAACCCGGTACCGCCGAACCCGACGGCGACGTCGACACCACGGTGCCGCGCGCAGACTGATCGGCCGTCGTCACCGCGGTCACCTGGAAGCCTGCACCCTGCAGCGTGGACGTCGCAGACGACTGGCTCTGACCCGTCACATCGGGAACCTGACCGTTGGCGGAGCCGCGGACGTACTTCTGGTCGACCGGTGGCAACGCGACGGGACCGTAGTTGTTGGCGATCGGGGTCATGGCGTCGAACCACGTCCGCGCGGGTTCGTTACCGCCGTACAGGTTGCCCGAGCCACAAGGCCGCAGCGGGAACGAGCAGATCTCGCTGGGCGTCGGCGAATCGCCGTAGGTGTACACGGCGGCGGCGTAGTTGTTGGTGAACCCGAGGAAGCCCGAGGAACGGTTCGACTCGGTGGTACCGGTCTTGCCGGACATCGGCAGGTTCCAACCGGCGGAACCGGCGGCGGACGCGGACGTGCCGCCCGCCTGGTCGTCCTTGCTCATCGCGTTGGCCAGGGTATTTGCCAGGCCGGGCTCGACGACCTGCTCGCAGGCCTGGTGTGCGACCGGAACGGGCTTGCCGTCACGGTCGAAGATCGAGTCGATCGGGGTGGGCGGGCACCATTTGCCGCCGGAGGCGAGCGTGGCGGCCACGTTGGACAATTCCAGTGGGTTGACCCAGGTGGGTCCGAGTGTGAACGAGCCGAGGTTCTGGCTCTTCTGGAAGTCGGCCATCGACTGCTCCGTGCCCGACGAACCCGGGTCGGTGTACGAGCGCAGGCCGAGGCGAACGGCCATATCGACCGTCGGCGTGACGCCCACGGACTCGATCAGCTTGACGAACGCAGTATTGGGGGACTGCGCGAGCGCGTCGGTGATGGACAGCGCAGGCGGGTAGTTGCCTGCGTTCTCCACGCAGTAGGTGGACGCGGGGCAGTTTCGGGCACCGCCGTCGCCGACGCCCTTGACCTCCACGCGCTTGGGAACCTGCAGCGTTGCGCTGGTCCCCAGCCCGCGTTCCATGGCTGCGGCCGTGGTGAAGATCTTGAAGATCGAGCCCGCTCCGTTGCCGACGAGGGAGTGCGGTTGCGGCTGCACGGTTTCGTCCTCGTCGGCGTTGAGGCCGTACGTGCGGCTGCTGCCCATCGACAGAACGCGGTGCTGGTCCTGCCCTGGTGCGACGACGTTCATGACCGTGGCGACGCCGTCGAGGCTCGGGCTGGTGTTCTCGACCAACGCGGCCTTGGTGGAGTTCTGCACCGCGGGGTCGAGCGTCGTGCGGATGAGGTACCCGCCCTTGTCGATCTGCTCCTGGCTGATTCCGGCCTGAGCGAGGTACTGCAATGCGTAGTCACAGAAGAATCCACGGTCGCCGGCCGCGATGCATCCGCGAGGCAGAGTCTGGGGGACCGGTAGTACACCCAGCGGCTCGGCCTTGAGTGCCTCGAGCTCTGCGGCGCGCTCGGGAAGGTTCTGAATCATCGTGTCGAGCACGGTGTTCCGGCGCTCGAGCACACCCTCTTCGTTGGTGTACGGGTTCAGGGCCGAGCTGGACTGCACCATTCCGGCGAGCATCGCGGCCTGGACGGCGCTGAGCTGGCTGGCATCGATGCCGAAGTAGGTCTGGGCCGCGTCCTGGATACCGAAGGACGCGTTACCGAACGGCACCAGGTTGAGGTATCGGGTGAGGATCTCGTCCTTGGTGAGCTCTTTGTCGAGCGTGAGCGCCATCCGGATCTCGCGGATCTTGCGGGCGGGTGTCGTCTCGATTGCCGCGCGTCGTTCCGAGTCGGTCTTGGCCACCACCAGCAGCTGGTAGTTCTTCACGTACTGCTGATCGATCGTGGACGCGCCCTGCTCGACCTGGCCGCTCGTAGTGTTGGTCAGAAACGCGCGCAGCGTGCCCTGCCAGTCGACACCGCGGTGTTCGGCGAAGCGGCGGTCCTCGATCGAGACGATGGCGAGCTTCATCTCGTTGGAGATCTTGTCGCTCGGTACTTCGAAACGGCGCTGCTCGTACAGCCACGCGATGGGTGTGCCGTTGACGTCCGTCATCGTCGAGACGGCAGGTACTGCGCCCTCGACCAGTTCGGCCGACACGTTGTCGACGGTATCGGCGGCACGGTTCGAGGCGTATCCGAATCCTCCGGCCATGGGGAACATGACGCCGGCGAGCAACGCACCGGCGAGTGCTGAACATCCGGCGAGCTTCGCCACGGTTTTTCCAACTGACACAGGGCACAGCGTACGTGGGTACGGCTCGGACCGGCATCAGGCCCGCATGCGCTGTGTGCTGCGCCCCTGCTCGGGACGGCCGTACCAGAAATGTGACCTCGCCGTCTTGCATTCGCGGCTCGCTTTACCTAAATTATGAACACGGTGTGATTCACGTAACACTTGATAATGATTGTGGGGCAGCTCTTAGAATTTGTGCTTCGGCAGCGAAGTACAAACGGTCTTGGAGCCTCCGGGACGTCCAGCAAGGACGACCGACACGCAAAGGGGTATCCGCATGCATACGACAACCGCGCCGACGCGACTCGATGTAGAGGAAGCAGAAGCACGCATCGCCTGGGTGTCGCACGCCCGCTGCAAGGGCACGGACCCGGATCAGCTTTTCGTCCGGGGCGCAGCGCAGCGGAAGGCCGCGACCATCTGCCGGCACTGCCCGGTACTGATGCAGTGCGGTGCGGATGCCCTCGACAACCGAGTCGAGTTCGGCGTGTGGGGCGGCATGACGGAACGCCAGCGCAGGGCGCTGCTCAAGCAGCACCCCGAGGTCGACTCCTGGTCCGAGTTCTTCGAAACCCAGCGCCAGCAGCAAGCAGCAATCTAGTTCTTGCCGGGCCCGGCAGGCGCACAGCCTGCCGAGCTCGGTCGATTTATCCCTTACGCGTCAGTTGATCGGCCACCGCACGCAGCGCGGCGAGGTCGGAGACCTCGAACGGCAGCGAGGGAACACCGACGATGGGCACCCGGGGGTGCGCACCGGTGAAGCGTCGAAGCAACCGCACCTCGCGTGCTGCCGTCACCGCGCGTTGCGCATGGATTCGGAGGACCGCAGCGGTCAGCGTCGAGCCCGGGTCTTCTATCCGATCGAGCAGGTCAGCTGCGGTTGCAGCGTGATCGGCCTGCACCGACGACAGCGTCGGGTGCGTCCGGTTCACGACGAGACCGGCCAACGGCATCTTCTCGGCCGAGAGGCGTTCGACGAAGAACGCCGCCTCCCGCAATGCGTCGGGCTCTGCAGCAGCGACCACTAGGAAACTGGTGCCGTCCTCGCGCAACAGCTGGTAGGTACGCGTCGCACGCTCGCGAAATCCGCCGAACATGGAATCCAGCGATTGAACGAAAGCCGATGCGTCGGAAAGCATCTGGCTTCCGATCACCGTGGAGACGCCGCGCATCGCCAGACTCATCGCACTGGTGACCACCCGGGTGATGCCGCGGCCGGGAGCGGTCAGCAGTCGGATGAAGCGGCCGTCGAGGAACGAACCGAGCCGCTGCGGTGCGTCGAGAAAATCGAGGGCATTGCGCGACGGCGGAGTGTCCACCACGATGAGATCCCACGACTTGTCCAGGGACAACTGCCCCAGCTTCTCCATCGCCATGTACTCCTGCGTGCCCGAGAAGGACGACGCCACCGTCTGATAGAACGGGTTGGCCAGGACCTGCTCGGCCTTCTCCGGCGTCGAATGCTCGATGACCATCTCGTCGAACGTGCGCCGCATGTTCAGCATCATCGCGTGCAGCTCGCCCTTGGCACCGGCACCCAACTTCACCGGCTGCGGGCTGTTGTCGAGATCGCCGAGCCCCAGAGCCTGAGCGAGACGGCGGGCCGGGTCGATCGTCAAGACCACCACCCGCCTGCCCTGCTCGGCGGCACGTAACGCCATCGCGGCGGCAGTCGTCGTCTTACCGACCCCGCCTGCCCCACAGACGACAACGATCCTGGACGTGGGATCGGTCAGAATGCGATCGACGTCGAGTTCGGTTGCTACTGGTCGAGTCATCGGACACCCTGTTCTGCCAGCTTGGCGGCGAGCTCGTACAAGCCGCCGAGATCGACACCGTCGGCCAACATCGGCAACGACATGCGTGCGACGTCGAGTTCTTCGAGTTGCGTCGCGCTCTCCACCTGAGCCGACAGCGTCGACGCGTGCTCGATCGATTCGGTGAGCAGACCGGCGAAGTCGGCCTCGGAGAGCGTTATTCCGGTCTTGGCGAGGCCGTCCTGGATGGCGGCGGCGTCGATGTTGCCCTCGGCTATGGCGTCGAGCGAGTCGTCGGGCAAGAACGTCGGTTCGGTGCGGTTGACGATGACCGTGCCCAGCTGAAGATCTGCCGCAGCGAGTTCACGGACTGCGTCGGCGGTCTCCTGAACCGGCAGGGCTTCGAGCAGTGTGACGAGATGCACGACGGTGTCCGCCGAGTGCAGCAACCGAACCACGCCTTCACTCTGCGAACGCACCGGGCCGCCCTTGGCCAGATCGGCCATGGCCTTGGTGACGTCGAGGAAGTTCCCGATCCGACCCGTCGGCGGCGAATCCACGACGACCTCGTCGTACGCCCGGTTTCCCTTCTTGTCGGTCCGCACCACGCATTCCTTGACCTTGCCGGTCAGGAGTACGTCGCGCAGACCCGGTGCGATGGTCGTCGCGAACTCGATGGCACCGATCTTGCGCATCGCGCGACCGGCGAAACCGAGGTTGTAGAACATGTCGAGGTATTCGAGGAACGCCGTCTCGATGTCTATGGCCAGCGCGTAGACCTCACCACCGCCGTCCGCCGAGGCCACTCGCGTCTCGACCGGCGGCAGCTGCGGCACGTCGAACAGCTGCGCGATGCCCTGCCTGCCCTCGACCTCGACCAGCAGTACTTTTCGTCCCCCGGCAGCAAGCGCGAGCGCCAACGCGGCGGCCACCGTCGACTTGCCTGTGCCGCCCTTGCCGGACACGAAATGCAGCCGCGCGGCATCTGCCTTCGCCGGCCATCCCTCTTGGTTCGATGTACCCACGCTTCGACCATATAGAGACTCGACGGCGGTCGTCCGACGGAACCGACAATCCCGTCTTCGCAGTGACGCACCCCTCGTGTTCGGCCGAACGATAGGGTCGACAGTCATGAGCGAAAAGATCATCTGGGAGTACTTCACCGCACCGGTGCTGATTCACGCCACCAAGCAGATTCTCGACAACTACGGGTCCGAGGGCTGGGAGCTCGTCACGATCATGGCGGGCCCCAACGGCGGCGACACCTTGGTCGCGTACTTCAAGCGTCCGAAGGGCTGAGCACGATGGCCGACTGGAGCGGACGGCTGTCCGAGCTGGGCATCGAGCTTCCCGAGGTTGTGCCGCCGTTGGCGGCGTACGTCCCGGCGGTACAGGTGGGTTCCCTCGTCTACACCTCGGGTCAGCTGCCCATCGTGGACGGAAATCTGACGGCCGCGGGCAAGGTCGGCTCCGACGTCTCGGCCGAGGACGCCACAGCAGCGGCGCGCATCTGCGCGTTGAACGCGCTCGCTGCGGTTCATGCCCTCGTCGGTATCGATTCGATCGCGCGCGTGATCAAGGCCGTCGGCTTCGTGGCGTCCGCGCCGGGGTTCACCGGTCAACCCGGGGTGATCAACGGGGCGTCGAACGTCATCGGTGAGATCTTCGGTGACGCAGGCAAGCACGCCCGCTCGGCTGTGGGTGTGGCCGAATTGCCCCTCGGTGCGTCGGTGGAAGTGGAGCTCATCGTCGAACTTCGGTAGTCGCCGTTCCGTGGAGTGCGGCGCAGGTCTCCTCGATCGCCGAGCGCAGCATGGTCGCATAGTCGGCGTGGTCGGGCACGGTCGTCGGACACGCGGTCACACAGACGGTGATCAGATCGCCGTACCCGTACACGGCGTGACTGACGCTGCAGCCGGGCCCGAGAGCCGCCATACCCGCACACGACAGCGCTCGCGCCGAGCCGAGCATGAGCTCGAGGTTCGTTCGGTTGATGCTGGTCACAACCGTGTGTGTGTTGACGCGATCAGGTGTCCCGGTGCGAGGGGCCGCGCGCCGACCATGGCGCCCGAAGCCCAGCACCAGAGCCGCTGGATAGACCTCGGCCGATCGAGTTGCGTCGAGGTGGCGGTGATCGGTCACGTGGACGCGTTGCAGCGCCAGCGATTCCCCGACGGCCTTCGCTCGTCGGGTCACGTCGGCGAGTTGTGGGTGCAGTTCCACAGCAGCAGGCAGTGTGCGATTCACGGCCGGCCACGGCACCGACGCCGGCAGGGCGGTGGGCACGAGGGCTCGGAGGTCGTCACGGTCCGGTTCGCCGTGGGCCGCGAAGTATTCGGCCAGTGCGGCCCCGACGGCGGTGAGTGCAGTGACGGTTACGGTCGCCGAGCCGCCCGTCCAGTGCGACTTCGGGAACTGCATCAGGTGCACGACTCTGGTCTCGTCGGGATGGGCGTTGAATGTCACGCCCTCGACAGGCGCATGTGTCACCAGCTCCCCGTCTCGCACCGCAGCCAGGTACTTCCGCTGGGCGCGCACCATCGGGATCTGCGACCGGGCCCAACGGAACGGCAGCAGCACGGCGGCCTTCACTGCGTCGTACCGCGGGCGCGCACGCGATGCCACCGGATCCGTAAGAGTCGTGTGCCCGGTGATGTCGTCGCGACCGAACAGTCCGCGGGCGATATGGGTGCCCACCGATCCGTCGGACAGCGCATGACTGATCTGAACGACGACGACAGTGGCCGCTCCCCGTGCTCCGTCGACCTCCGAAAGTCCCCGGCCCACATGAATTTTCCATGCCCGATCCGTCGCGTCGACCGGAACGCTCGATAGTTCTGCCAAAAACGAGTCGAGTGTGTGTCGGCCATTGGACAGGTCATGATCGACCAGATGGTCGCGAACAGGATGCGGATCACGGACCCATCGCGGAAATTCCCACTGCCCCGGCGCCTCGCAGATGCGGATCCCCAGCCTCGGAACACGTCGAGCGCGATGGTCGATGTGCGCCGCCACGTCGTCGAAGCTCGGCGGATCGCTGTCACCGGAGTCGAAGACGATCACCGTGTACTGATCCATCGAACGGTGTGGGGTGGAGGCGAGATGGAACATCGCGTCCTTGACGTCCAGCACAGTCATGGGTTCAGGGCTCCCTCTCGCGCCTGATCGATCAATTTCTGCAGGTGCAGTCCTCGGTGTACCGAGCATTCGTGATCAACACCGGAGTCGACCGACTGGAGGAATTCGTCCAGTAGGACGGCGAAGCAGTCGGTCGACGACGTGGATCGATCGGTGAGGGTCTCGACTCCGTCGGTGCCGCTCAGTTCGATGCGCATGAGCGAGGGCATGATCGGTGTCCGCAGTGACAGTTGCACCGTGCTGCGCGCGCCGCCCTCGTGCTCGAGCAGTACCGCCCAACTGTCCGACGCCACCTCTCGGTGCGAATAGGCAACGCGTGCAATCGTTCCCAACGCAGCGTCGAGTAGGTCGAACACATGTGGGCCGATGTCGAGGATCGCACCGTCGTCATGTCGCCACGGCGAATTGGCGTATGCCCCGCCGAGGATCGCCCCGGAGAACCAGGTTCCCGACCCTGCTGCCCAGGTTCGTCCGGCCACTGTGTCGAGGAATTGCCTTGTCTCCGGGGCGAATCGGAGAGTCAAGGTCACCATCGACCGCACTCCGGCGGCCGTCACAGCCGCTGCAAGTTCCTCGGCCTCGGCCACGGTTGCCGCAATCGGCTTGTCCAGCAACACATGTTTGCCTGCCTGCACCGCGCGCAATGCGTACCCGGCCTGTACCGCCGGTGGTACCGCGAAGGCGACCGCGTCGACTGCGCCCAACAGAGCGTCGAAGGAGTCGAAGACCGGCGCCCCCAGATCGGCCGCGACTTCGGGTCTGCGCGCCCACACTCCGGTGAACTCCACTCCCGGATGAGCGAGCAGCGAGGGAGCTTGAGTTTTGCGAGCCCAGGGGCCTGCCCCGACGAGTCCGATCTTCATACGCATCGACGTTAGTCGTCGTCACCGGTCCTGTTCCACCTCGAGAACAGTGGGCGACCTACAGTACTTTCATGGCCGTCTCGAACCCCCAGCATCCCGCGTACGGACTTCTCCGGCAGGTGACGCCCACCGCGTCGGTTCTGCTCGCCGACAACCCGGGCAAGATGACACTCGACGGAACGAACACCTGGATCCTGCGGGCACCCGGGTCCGACGAGTGCATCGTCGTCGATCCGGGTCCCAAGGACCGCGCTCATCTGGACGCCGTCGCCGCGTCGGGCACGGTGGTGCTGACGCTCGTGACCCATCGCCACGCGGACCACACCGGCGGAGTGAAGCGGTTCCACCGCAAGACGGCCGCTCCGGTCCGCGCATTCGGGGAAACGTTTCTGCACGGGGACGCTGCGACATTGGCCCACGGCGAGGTGATCGAAGCAGCCGGGCTGCGCATCGAAGTGCTGCACACCCCCGGTCACACTGCGGATTCGGTGAGCTTGGTGCTCGACGATGCGATTCTCACCGGAGATACGATCCTGGGCCGCGGCACCACGGTGCTCGACCCGAAGGACGGCTCACTCGCGGACTATCTCGACTCGCTGGACCGGCTGGAAGCAGCAGGTGCGGGAAAGACGGTGCTGCCCGGGCACGGCCCGGAACTGCCGGACGCCGCCGAGGTGGCGCGAGCGTATCGCGCTCACCGTCGGCAGCGTTTGGATCAGGTTCGCGCGGCGCTCGTCGAGATCGGCGAGAACGCGAAGCCGATGCAGGTGGTACGCCACGTCTACTCGGACGTGGACAAGAAGCTGTGGCCTGCTGCGCGAATGTCGGTCAAGACGCAGCTGGCCTACCTCCGCGAGAACTAGCGAGCTGCTGTCTCGAAGGAGCTCGGCCTAGCGAGCTGCTGTCCCGACTGAACCCGGCCTAGCGAGCTCGGCGAGCCAGACGCTCGGAGTCCGAGATCAGCACGGACTTGCCCTCGAGGCGCAACCATCCGCGGTGTGCGAAGTCGGCGAGTGCCTTGTTGACGGTCTCGCGAGAGGCACCGACGAGCTGGGCGATCTCTTCCTGCGTCAGGTCGTGGGTGACGCGAAGCGACCCCGCTTCCTGCGTTCCGAAGCGCTGCGCGAGCTGCAGCAGCGCCTTCGCGACACGTCCGGGGACGTCGGTGAAGATGAGGTCGGCCAGGTTGTTGTTGGTGCGGCGCAGACGTCGAGCCAGCACGCGCAGCAGCTGCTCGGCGATCTCGGGGCGCTGGTCGATCCAGTCCTTGAGGGCAGCGCGATCCATGCTGACCGCGCGGACCTCGGTGACCGTGGTGGCCGAGGACGTACGGGGGCCGGGATCGAAGATGGAGAGCTCGCCGAACATGTCCGACGGTCCCATGATCGTCAGCAGGTTTTCGCGGCCGTCGGGGGAGCGTCGTCCGAGCTTGATCTTGCCGGAAACGATGATGTAGAGCCGGTCTCCGGGCTCACCCTCGTTGAACACGACGTGTCCGCGGGGGAAATCGACAGGCTGCAGCTGCTTCGTCAGCGCCGCAACCGCAGAGGGTTCGACTCCTTGGAAGATGCCGGCCCGTGCCAGGACGTCGTCCACTTGCGCTCCTTTATGGATGTCGACGATGCGGCAAACCCGCACCATCGAAGGCGTTTGTACACAGTCGTGCCACCCACCGAACCGCGGGAGCAGTTCAGGCGTCGAAGCCGGTGCAATGTCCAAACACAACAATTACCTCAGGGGAGTCTACTTCGACTCGGTCGAAACCGAGTGATCGACGCCACCACAGGTTGCCAGAGCGAATGAGCGTGTGTTCCCGTTCACCGAAAATTCATGGAAATCGCGACTTATCGGACGAAACCGTTGCTCAGCTGGCGCGTTGGTCGACCATGCCGTCGCGCGTGTCGATGGTCCGCGGAGGGGTCTGCCGACGCTTGCGGGTATTGAACCGCGCCAGCGCGTGTGGGAACCCATCGCTGGCCAGTGTGGCGACCTCGGACTTGCTCGCCTGATCGAGGAATTCCTGTACTTCCTGCTCCCGGACGCCGAGCTTGCTGAGCCGGAACTCGACTCGTTCCATCGCGAGTGCGAAGAGCATGAGTAGTACTGGAAAGAGCACCACGGCGAGTCCTTGCATACCGGCCAGTTAACACCGAAAAGATCTCGATACAAACACGGTCCGCTGCTGCCGCGACGAACGTTACGCATTCTTGTCCGTACAGTTGTGGAGTGGATTCGACAGCTCCGAAACGCCCCGACGTGCGCAAACGCGAGGAGACGCACCTCGGGCTCGTGCGTCGAGCTCGGCGAATGAACCGGACGCTCGGGGTCGCCTTTCCGCACGTGTACTGCGAACTCGACTTCACCACGCCCCTCGAACTGGCCGTGGCGACCATCCTGTCGGCGCAGTGCACCGACAAGCGCGTCAACATGGTCACGCCGGCACTGTTCGTGAGATACCGCACAGCCCGCGACTACGCCGAGGCGGACCGCACCGAACTCGAGGAGTTCATCCGAACCACGGGTTTCTACCGGAACAAGGCCAACTCACTGATCGGGCTAGGGCAGAAACTGCTGGAGAACTTCGACGGCAAGGTGCCTGCAAACCTGAAGGACCTCGTCACGCTGCCCGGTATCGGCCGCAAGACGGCCAACGTCGTTCTCGGCAATGCGTTCGACGTTCCCGGCATCACCGTCGACACGCATTTCGGCCGCCTGGTGCGGCGCTGGCAGTGGACCGAGGAAGAGGACCCCGTCAAGGTCGAGCACGCGGTCGGTGCCTTGATCGTGCGAAAAGAGTGGACGCTGCTCTCGCATCGCGTCATATTTCACGGTCGCCGCGTGTGTCACTCCCGTACACCGGCGTGCGGGGTGTGTGTCCTCGCGAAGGACTGCCCGTCGTTCGGTCTCGGTCCGACCGATCCGGCCGCCGCAGCAGCTCTGGTGAGGGGCCCTGAGACCGATCACCTCCTCGCTCTTGCCGGAATCGTGTCGTGAACAAGGCCGCTCTCCGCTGGTCTCTGGTTGCGCTCATTCTCGTCGTCGGGATGGTTTACGCGCTGTGGCCGCGAAGCGAAACTCCTGCCGAGGCGTCCTCGGACGGTCCCGGTCTGGGGCAGCGTGCACCGTCGACGGCCGAGCGCCGGGCCGCGGACACGCCCGAGGCCCTCGCACCGTTGAGGCAGAACGCCGGTCTCGCCCCGTGCCCGACGCCGTCGGGCAACGCAGCGGGCCCGTTGGCGGGCATCACCCTCGAATGCATCGGCGACGGCTCGTCCGTCGATCTGGGCCAGGCACTGGCCGGCCGACCCGCGCTGCTGAACATCTGGGCCTACTGGTGCGGACCCTGCGCGGAAGAATTGCCGTACCTGCAGCAATACGCGCAGCGGGCAGGTGATTCCGTCGCCGTGCTGACGGTGCACAACGACGCCAACGAGGCCAACGGCCTGACGAGGCTCACCGATTACGGGGTCACTCTGCCCGGAGTTCAGGACGGCGGCGGGCGCGTCGCGGCTGCGGTGGGAGCGCCGAACGTGCTGCCCGTATCCGTTTTGATATCTGCGGATGGCACTGTCGCCAAGGTGCTACCTCAACCCTTCAGAAGCGTCGACGAGATTGCCGACGCCGTGCGCGAGAACCTCGGAGTCGCGTCGTGAGCGCACCCGAGTGGCTCGGGCGCATGCTCGACGTCGCCGGCAGCGCCGGCGGACTGACCGACACCACCGGTATCAACCCGGTGTTGCAGCGGCAAGCCCAGCCGGCCGACCGAACCCGTTCCGCAGCGGTGTTGGTGCTGTTCGGCGGGCCGGAAGCCGCTGATCCGACCGCTCCCGGTGGGTTACCCGCCGACGCCGACGTGCTGCTGACCCAGCGCGCGTCGACGCTGCGTGATCACAGCGGACAGATCGCCTTCCCCGGTGGTGCTACCGATCCCGGCGACGGCGGTCCCATCGGAACGGCGCTGCGGGAGGCGCAGGAGGAAACCGGTCTCGACCCCGCCGGAGTCGTGCCGCTGGCGACGATGCCCGGGATCTACGTGCCGCCGTCGCGCTTCGATGTGGTTCCAGTGCTTTCGTACTGGCAATCGCCGAGCCCGGTTCGGGTTGTCGATGCAGGTGAAACCGAGCGCGTGGTGCGAGTTCCGTTGCAAGAGTTGCTCGATCCGGACAACCGATTCCAGGTGCGGCACCCCGCCGGCTACCAGGGCCCGGCCTTCTCGGTACAGGGAATGCTGGTGTGGGGATTCACGGGCGGTATTCTGGCGGGCCTGCTCGCTGTGTCGGGCTGGGAGTCCGAATGGGACACGGGGGACATACGCGATCTGGAGGCCAGCTTGACTGCGGTAGGAGCGAGGCTCGATCGGTGACGGGTTCAGGGTGGGTAGATATCGCGGTGGTCGCCATCGCGCTGTTGGCGGCAACATCGGGATGGCGGCAGGGTGCGGTGGCGTCGGCGCTGGCGTTTCTCGGCGTCGTGCTCGGGGCCGTCGCCGGCATTCTGGTAGCGCCGCACGTGCTCGAACACGTCGACGGTTCGCGAACGCGGGTGTTCGTCGGTATCGCGTTGATCGTGGTGTTGGTGATCGTCGGTGAGGTAGCCGGCATGGTTCTGGGTCGCGCGCTGCGCAGCGGAATACATTCGCGCGCAGCCAGATCCGTGGACAGCACGATCGGGGCAGGTTTGCAGGCCGCGGCCGTTCTCGCTGCCGCGTGGCTGCTGGCCATTCCGTTGACGTCGTCGTCGCAGCCAGAGGTCGCCAGCGCGGTGCGCGGCTCGACTGTCCTGGGCAAGGTCGACGAGGTGGCACCCGACTGGTTGCGTCAGGTGCCCAAGGAATTCTCGGCGCTGCTCGACACCTCCGGACTGCCGGATGTCATCGGACCGTTCGGTCGCACGCCGGTTGTCGACGTCGCAGCTCCGGACTCCGGCATCGCAGCGGGTCCGATTCCGGTGACGCTGGCGTCGAGCGTCATCAAGATCAACGGCATTGCCCCGAGTTGCCAGAAGGCCCTCGAAGGCTCCGGCTTCGTCGTAGGGTCCGACCTGGTGATGACCAACGCGCACGTTGTGGCAGGGACGTCCGAGGTGACCGTCGATTCGCCCAACGGCCCGCTCGACGCCGACGTCGTACTGTTCGACCCCGAAGAAGACGTTGCGGTGCTTCGGGTTTCGCAGCTCCAAGCGCCGGTGCTGAATTTCGCTCCGGCCCCGGCCGAATCCGGTACCGACGCCATCGTGCTCGGTTACCCCGGCGGCGGGCCTTACACGGCGAGCCCGGCGCGGATACGCGAAATCATCAACCTCAGCGGCCCCGACATCTACCGCACCGGCACCGTACAACGCGAGGTCTACACGGTGCGTGGGTCGGTCCGACAGGGTAATTCCGGTGGACCACTGGTCAACTCGTCCGGTGAGGTTCTCGGTGTCGTGTTCGGTGCCGCCGTCGACGACCCCGACACGGGATTCGTACTGACGGCGTCGGAGATCGCGGACGAGTTGGCGCAGAGCTTCGATGCGCCGGTGTCGGTGGGTACCGGCGACTGCATCGTCTAGGGCGTGCTGACTAGTTCTCGCGCACGACCCGCAGGATCTCCTCGGACACCACGTCCGGGGCTTCCTGGTGCACGTAGTGCCCCACGTCCCGCGCCGTTCGACGCGTCAGACCCGGGGCCCAGTGCCGATCCCGATCGAGGGTGGTGGGCAGCACGTACGGGTCGAGGTCACCGCTGATCTGCACGACCGGGATCGAGGTGCGTACGTCGACTGCATCCATGAAGCGGCGGCCGTCGGAGCGGAACTGGCTGCGGAACGCCCAGCGCTGATATTCGAGCGCAGAGTGTGCGGCACCGGGAATGCGGATGGCGGAGCTCATCCTGGCTGCGGTGTCTGCGAAATCCTCGGTGCTCGTCCAGGCGGACCCGGCTCGACTTCGCATCAGTTCCTCCACCGCGCTGCCGCCTCGACGGGTCAGCAACCTCTCGGGCCGCAGTGGAACCTGATAGCGAACGAAGTGCGGCAGCAGAGCCGCGCGTTGGGCGGAATCCTTCAACACTGCACGTCGCAGGGAGATGGGGTGCGGGGCGTTGATCAGCACCATCGAGCGCACCAGACGTGGATGCAGCGCCGAGCTGGCCCAGCAGACCAATCCGCCGTCGGCGTGTCCTACGAATGTGGCGTTCGGGTAGCCGAGAGCTCTGATGAGGCCGACGATGTCGCCGGCCAGGGTCCAACCGTCGTATCCGCGTGGGGGTTTGTCGGAATCGCCGTACCCACGCAGGTCGACGGCGACGGCGCGGACACCGGACCCGGCGAGTGCATCGAGTTGGTGTCGCCACGAGTACCAGAAGTCGGCGAAGCCGTGCAGCAGGACCACCAGGGGCGCGTTCGGTTCGTGTTCGCCGACTTCGACGATGTGGAACCGGATTCCGTTGGCGTGGATATCACGATGGATCCATCGTCCCGGGTAGCGGACGGTGGACGGATCGGGTTGATTCATACTGCTCGACTCGCCGGGCGTCGACTACTTCTTGTAGCCGGGAATTCCGGGGATGGAGTCGTGCTGGTTCGGCAGTACCGTCGACGCCTGCTTGAGCGAGTCGATGGTCTTCTCGGGCTTGCGCAGCTTCTTGACTCTGCGGTAGCCCAGGAATCCGAACAGCGCCGCCGCCAACACCATGACCGCGAACACGATGAGGAAGGCCGCCCAGCGGTACAGCCACACGTCGAGCAGTTCGGCGGCGAAGAAGAAGAAGAAGAACGTGCTGAACAGCAGCACCGTCAGCGCGATGATGAAGAAGACGCTGCCCTGCAGACCCTTCTTGACCTCGCCGGTGACCTCGGCCTTGGCGAGAGCGACTTCGGCGCGCACCAGCGTCGAGACCTGAGTGGTGGCGTCCTTGACGAGATTTCCGATGCTGGCGCTACCAGGGGTGCGCGCATCGACATCGGTCAGAGGTATCGACGAAATCGTGTTCGGGACGCCGTTTCCGTATCCCTTGTCATTGCTGACGCTCAACTCTCGACCCCTTGTAATCGCTCTGCTCGGTGTTTTGCGGATCGTATCGACAGTAGTGCCTAGGTAGCAGATTAACCGCTACGCGGCGGGCGAGCGATGCTCGGCCCGCCGATGGTTACCTCCCCGCCGGCCGAGACAAACACGGAAATCTTGCACGAATCGGCAACGAACGGACCGGGGGCGTGAAATTCTCAGGTGTTCATCAGGTAATTTTCAGGGAACTTCCCTCTTCAGGAGCAATTCGTGAGTTCACCACACGCCGTCACGGACGACGGCGCAATTCCCGCACCCCAGGTGCCTCGGTCACGCATCGTGATCGCCTCGATGGTCGGCACGTCGATCGAGTTCTTCGATTTCTACATCTATGCCACCGCCGCGGTACTCGTCTTCCCCCGCTTGTTCTTCCCCGCGGGCAACGACACCACCGCGCTGCTGGCGTCGTTCGCGACGTTCGGCTTGGCGTTCGTCGCACGACCCATCGGCTCTATTCTGTTCGGCCACTTCGGTGATCGCATCGGCCGCAAGGCGACCCTCGTCGGGTCCCTGCTGACGATGGGTGTCGCGACGTTTGCGATCGGACTCCTGCCGACCTATGCCGCAGCGGGTCTGTGGGCGCCGGCTCTGCTGGCGATCATGCGGTTCACCCAGGGCGTCGGCCTCGGCGGTGAGTGGAGTGGTGCGGCGTTGCTGGCCACCGAGACCGCCAAGCCGGGTAAGCGAGCCTGGGCAGCGATGTACCCGCAGTTGGGCGCGCCCATCGGCTTCTTCTTCGCCAACGGCATCTTCTTGCTCATCGTCATCGCGACCGGCTACGACTCCGCGAACTCCGGCACCGACCATGCGTTCCTCACGTGGGGATGGCGCATCCCGTTCCTGCTCAGCGCGATCATGGTGATCATCGGCCTGTACGTCCGGCTCAAGCTCGAGGAGACGCCGGTGTTCAAGCTGGCCGTCGAGCGCGGCCAGAAGGTCAAGACCCCGTTGGCTCAGGTGTTCAAGACCAGCTGGCGTCAGCTGATCATCGGTACCTTCGTCATGCTCGCCACCTACACGCTGTTCTACATCATGACCACGTGGGTGGTCAGCTACGGAACAGGCAAGGTGGCCGACGTCAACGGTCCCAAGCTGGCCATTCCGTACACCGACTTCCTCGAGCTCCAGCTCATCGCGGTGCTGTTCTTCGCGGCCCTGATCCCGGTCGCCGGGCTGCTCGCCGACAAGTACGGCCGACGTCCGACGCTCATCGTCATCACCGCAGCGATCGTGCTGTTCGGTCTGTCGTTCCACTGGTTCGCCGACCCGTCGTCCGCGTCGGCAGGCAAGATGCTGGTGTTCATGTGCGTCGGCCTCGGACTGATGGGCCTCACGTTCGGACCCATGAGTGCCGTTCTGCCCGAGCTGTTTCCGACCAACGTGCGTTACACCGGCTCGGGAATCTCGTACAACACCGCGTCGATCCTCGGAGCCGCAGTGGCCCCGTTCATCGCAACCTGGCTGGTGAGTTCCTACGGCGTCGGCTGGGTGGGCGTCTACCTGGCCATCGCTGCATCGTTGACGCTGATCTCGCTGATCATCATGAAGGAAACGCGAGACCGGTCGCTCGACAGCGTGTAGAGCGGCTGGCGCCGCATGTGCACGGAACTTCGTAGCCCACTACGAAGTTCCGTGCACATGCGCGGAGCGCTCAGCGGCCCTTCTTGATCGCCTCGAATACCTTCGGGTCGACGAGGGTGGAGACGTCGCCGAGTTCGCGGCCTTCGGCCACGTCGCGCAGCAGGCGACGCATGATCTTGCCGGACCTCGTCTTCGGCAGCTCCGGCACGATGGAAATCTCGCGCGGCCGGGCGATCGGCGAAATCTCCTTCGAGACCTGAGCTTTGAGCTCCTTGATGAGTTCGTCGCCGGTGTTCTCCACGCCCGCGCGGAGGATGACGAACGCGACGATGCCCTGACCGGTGGTCTCGTCGGCGGCACCGACGACAGCAGCTTCGGCGACGCCGTGATGGCTGACCAGTGCCGACTCCACCTCGGAGGTCGAGATGCGGTGGCCGGAGACGTTCATGACGTCGTCGACGCGGCCGAGAACCCATAGGGCACCGTCCTCGTCGTACTTGGCACCGTCACCGGCGAAGTACCAGCCTTCTTCGGCGTAGCGGGACCAGTAGGTGTCCTTGTAGCGGTCCATGTCGCCCCAGATGCCGCGCAGCATCGCCGGCCACGGCTCGGACAGGACGAGGTATCCGTTGCCGCCGTTGCCCAGTGGCTTGGCGTCGTCGTCGACGATCTTGGCCGAGATGCCCGGGAGTGGGGTCATCGCGGAGCCGGGCTTGGTGGCGGTGACGCCGGGGAGCGGGGAGATCATGATCGCGCCGGTCTCGGTCTGCCACCAGGTGTCGACGATCGGTGCGGTGCCGCCGCCGACGACGTCGCGGAACCAGCGCCATGCTTCGGGGTTGATGGGCTCGCCGACGGATCCGAGCAGACGGATCGAGGACAGGTCGTGGGCCTCGGGAATCTCCTTGCCCCACTTCATGAACGTGCGTACGAGGGTGGGGGAGGTGTAGTAGATCGAGACCTTGTACTTCTCGATGACGTTCCAATGCCGGTGCTCGTCGGGCGAATTGGGGGTGCCCTCGTAGACGACCTGGGTGGCGCGGTTCGAGAGGGGTCCGTAGACGATGTAGGAGTGTCCGGTGACCCAGCCGATGTCGGCGGTGCACCAGTAGACGTCTTTGCCGGCCTTGTGGTCGAAGACGTTGTGGTGGGTGTACGAGGTCTGCGTCAGGTAGCCGCCGGAGGTGTGGATGATGCCCTTGGGCTTACCCGTCGTACCGGAGGTGTACAGGATGAAGAGCGGGTGCTCGGCCGGGAACGGCTGCGCCTCATGCTCTTTCGATGCTGTGGCGACGGTCTCGTGCCACCAGAGGTCGCGTCCGTCGGTCCAGGAGACGTCGGAGTCGGTGCGCTTGACGACGAGCACGTGTTCGATCGAGGCTGCTCCGTCGACTGCTTCGTCGACGGTGTCCTTGATGGGGGCGGGCTTGCCGCGTCGCCACTGGCCGTCGGTGGTGATGACGAGTTTGGCTTCGGCGTCGTCGATGCGTGAGCGTAGTGCGGTGGCGGAGAAGCCGGCGAAGACGACCGAGTGGGTCAGTCCGAGGCGGGCGCAGGCGAGCATCGAGACGATGGCCTCGGGGACCATGGGCATGTAGATCGCGACGCGGTCGCCGGAGACGAGGCCGAGTTCGGTGAGGGTGTTGGCGGCTTGGCTGACGTCGGCGAGCAGGTCGGCGTAGGTGACGTCGCGGCTGTCGCCGGGTTCGCCTTCCCAGTGGATGGCGACCTGGTCGCCGTGGCCGTCGAGGACGTGGCGGTCGACGCAGTTGTAGGCGACGTTGAGCTCGCCGTCGGCGAACCACTTGGCGACGGGGGCGTCGGACCAGTCGAGGACTTCGGTGAACGGGGTGTGCCAGTGGAGGCGGCGGGCCCGTTCGGCCCAGAAGCCGAGTCGATCCTTCTCCGCGGCGTCGTAGAGATCCGCCTGAGCGTTCGCCTGCGCCGTGAACTCGGCCGTCGGTGCGTAGGCGGCAACCGCGGTCTCGTCTGTCCCGGAGGTACTGGTCGTCATCTCGAATAGCTCTCTTTCGTCCGATGCTTTTCGCCCATGAAACGGCATTCGACAGCCGGTCTCGAGCCACTGGTGAGGGTAGTCACATGTGATGGCGATCGCACCGTTGCAATCGCCTGCAACCCCCTGATCTGCGGTGATCGGTAGTTTCCGCACGGTGGGCGGTCATCGGCGTCGCTCGCAGGACGCCGTCTCGACGGCTCTGTCCGCACTGTGAGAAATCGACTTGCCGAAACGTTTCGATCATGTTTCCGACTTACTCGTGGGTCAGCAAAAACTGGGGGAGTTCACATGTTCGTATCAGGATGTGTCTAAAGTTCGTTCCATCAGATCGTTGGAACGGCTCACCTGCCGTGCCATGCGGTCGCCCACGAATCCCCGGGCGTCGCGCCCGAGGAACTGAGCACGGACGACCCCGTGTTCACATCTGGATGGAGGATTTTCCTTGCGTATCAAACGTGCCGCGGTAGTCACCACGGCTGTGCTGATGAGTGCGAGCCTGCTCGCCGCGTGTGGCGGTGGAGGCTCGAGCTCCAGCGGCAGCGCCGACGGGATCTACAGCATCTACATCGGTGAGCCGGAGAACCCGTTGGTTCCCGGAAACACCACCGAGAGCGAAGGCAGCCAGGTCCTCAAGGCGCTCTTCACTCCACTGGTCACGTTCAACGACGAAGACAACAGCGTCGAGTACAACGGTGTTGCGGAGTCCGTCGAGTCCGAGGACAACATCACCTGGACCGTCAAGCTCAAGGACGGCTGGACGTTCCACGACGGCACTCCCGTCACCTCGGAGTCCTTCACCAAGGCGTGGAGCTACAATGCGTTGAGCACCAACGCTTTCGGTGCTTCCTACTTCTTCGAGAACATCGAAGGCTACGCAGATCTGCAGGGCAGCGACACCGCCGCGCCCGCCGCGACCGAACTGAGCGGATTGAACGTCGTCGACGACACGACCTTCACCGTCAAGCTCAACGGACCGTTCGCAATCTTCCCGCTGACACTCGGCTACACCGCGTTCGATCCGCTGCCGGAGGCGTTCTACGCCGACCCGACGGCATTCGGTGCACGCCCGATCGGTAACGGCCCGTTCAAGGCCGACTCGGACTTCGTTCCCGGGCAGGGCTTCACCGTCACCAAGTACGACGACTACGCAGGCGACAATGCCGCCAAGTCCGCAGGCGTCAACTTCAAGGTCTACACCGAGCTGAACACCGGCTACAACGATATTCAGGGCGGTGGACTCGACATCATGCTCGATCTGCCCGAGGACGCCTGGGCCACTGCGCGAGATCAGTTCGGTGATCGTTACGCCGATCGCGCCCGTCCCGACATCACCTCGCTCGGCTTCCCGACGTACGACCCGCGGTTCCAGGACCCGAACGTGCGCAAGGCATTCTCGATGGCCATCGATCGCCAGGCCATCGCGACGGCGATCTTCACCGACACCCGTACCCCCGCCGATTCCTTCGCCTCTCCCGTGGTCGAGGGCTACCGCGAGGACGCTTGTGGTGCCACCTGCGAGCTCAACGCCGACGAGGCCAACCGTCTGCTCGACGAGGCCGGCTTCGATCGCAGCCAGCCGGTGGACCTGTGGTTCAACGCCGGCGCCGGACACGACTCGTGGATGACGGCCGTGGGCAACCAGATTCGCGAGAACCTGGGTGTCGACTACGCACTGCGCGGCGATCTGCAGTTCGCTCAGTACCTACCGCTGCAGGACGCCAAGGGTATGACCGGCCCGTTCCGCTCGAGCTGGATCATGGACTACCCGTCGATCTACAACTTCCTGTCTCCGCTGTACTCCTCCGCGGCACTGCCGCCGGCCGGTAGCAACGCCACGTTCTTCAGCGACCCGGCTTTCGACGCCGCTCTCGCAGAGGGCAACAACGCCGAGAACATCGAAGCTGCGACGGCGGACTACCAGAAGGCCGAGGACATCCTGTTCCAGCAGATGCCCGCAACGCCGCTGTTCTACGGCCTGAACCAGGCAGTGTGGTCCGATCGCGTCTCCGACGTGAAGATCGACAACACCGGCGACATCGTCCTCGAGGACGTCGTAGTCAGCTAACAACGGACACCGGTGGGTGGCAACGGACGTGACTCCGTTGCCACCCATCGGTTTCGTTTCGGCGGCGGGCTCGACGCCCGCCGAAGACCTGCGTCAGCGAGACCCGATTCGCAGGATCGCCGCATCCAAGGAGAAACCACAGTGGGTCGCTACATATCCCGCCGATTACTGTTGACGATTCCCGTCCTGATCGGCTCCTCTTTCCTCATCTTCGCCATGGTGTACGCACTGCCAGGTGATCCCATCCGCGCCCTGGCCGGAGATCGCCCGCTCGCCCCTGCCGTCGTGGCCCAGTTGCGCGACGAGTTCAACCTCGACGACAACCTGGTCGTCCAGTACCTCAAGTACATCGGTGGATTTTTCCAGGGCAACTTCGGCACAGACTTCTCCGGCCGACCCGTGCTCGACACCATCGAGCGGGCCCTGCCCGTCACCATCAAGCTCACCATCGTCGCCGTGGTCTTCGAGACGGTCATGGGCATTGCGGCCGGTGTTCTGTCGGCCCTCAAGAAGGGGTCGTTCTTCGACAACCTCGTGCTCATTTCGACGACGTTGCTGGTCTCCGTCCCGGTCTTCGTGCTCGGCTTCATCGCGCAGTTCACGCTGGGCGTGAAACTGGGTTTCTTCCCGATCTCCGGTATCAACAACGGGTGGTCGAGCTACCTGCTCCCGGGCCTGGTGCTCGCGTCGCTGTCGATGGCCTACGTCGCCCGATTGACTCGTACGTCCGTGGCGGAGTCGATGGCGGCGGATTACATCCGCACCGCTAAATCCAAGGGAATCAGCAACCGCCGCATCATCGTTCGCCATGCGCTGCGTAATTCGCTGATTCCCGTCGTCACCTTCATCGGTGCCGACGTCGGCGGTCTGCTGGGCGGTGCGATCGTCACCGAAACGGTGTTCAACCTGCCGGGTCTCGGCCGCGCGATCTACGACGCACTGGCGCGTCAGGAAGGTGCCGTCGTCGTCGGCATCGTGACGCTCTTCGTCTTCTTCTACATCTTCTTCAACCTCGTGGTGGACGTTCTCTACGCGGTTCTCGATCCAAGGATTCGCTATGAATAAGGAAGATACGAACGCAGCTCACCACGCCGCGGACGAGGGCCAGCCGGGCAACGTCATCACCGGTGAGGCCGTAGATCTGGTCGGCCAGGCCAGCCTGTGGGGCAACGCGTGGAAGTTCTTGCGCAAGAGTCCCTTCTTCATCATCGGGTCGTTCCTGCTCGCTGTGCTCCTGGTGATGGCGGTGTTCCCGCAACTGTTCGCTCGGGGTATCGACCCCCGGGTCTGCTCGCTGTCCAACTCGCGCCAGACCCCCAGTGCCGAACATTGGTTCGGCACCGACATTCAGGGCTGCGACTACTACGCCAATGTCATCTACGGTGCGCGGATCTCGCTGTCCATCGGTGTGCTGTCGGTCATCGGTGTGCTCATCATCGGTGTGCTGATCGGTGCTCTCGCAGGCTATTTCGGCGGTTTCATCGACAGCATCCTGGCTCGGTTCACCGACGTGTTCTTCGGAATTCCGCTGCTGCTCGGTGCCCTCATCCTGTTGACGGTGACCGCACAGCGCACGATCTTCACCGTCTCGCTCGCTCTGATCGTGTTCGGCTGGATGACGGCGATGCGACTGGTCCGATCGAGTGTCATCGCGATCAAGAACAGCGAGTACGTCCAGGCTGCTCAGGCGCTCGGTGCGTCCACGTACCGAATTCTGGTGCGGCACATTCTGCCCAATGCCCTTGCGCCGGTGATCATCTACGCGACCATCTCGGTGGGTACGTTCATTGCGGCCGAGGCGACGCTGACGTTCCTCGGAATCGGACTGCAAGCTCCGGAGATTTCCTGGGGTCTGCAGATCAACCTCGGTCAGAACGTGTTCCTGACGGCACCGTACCTGGTGCTGTTCCCAGCCGCGTTCCTCTCCGTCACGGTGCTCGCGTTCATCATGCTCGGCGACGCACTCCGTGACGCACTCGATCCGAAACGGAACTGACATGAGTACTCAGAAGGACACGGTTCTGACCGTCACCGATCTGACGGTCGAGTTCGAGGTCGAGAAGGTATGGCGCAAGGCCGCCGATTCCGTCTCGTTCACGGTCGCCGCCGGCGAGGTACTCGCCATCGTCGGTGAGTCCGGATCCGGTAAGTCGACCACCGCCATGGCCATTCCCGGTCTGCTGGCCGACAATTCACGTGTTTCCGGCAGCATCAAGCTGGGCGAGAAGGAACTGGTCGGGCTGCCGGAGAAGCAGCTGGCTCCCATCCGCGGCAAGAACGTGGCGGTGATCTTCCAGGAGCCCATGACGGCGCTCAACCCGGTGTACTCGATCGGCTGGCAGATCACCGAGGCCATCCGTGCACACACCTCGCTGTCGAAGAAGGAAGCGAAGGCTCGGGCCGTCGAGTTGTTGAAGCTCGTCGAGATGCCCGATCCGGAGACTCGGGTGGACTACTACCCGCACCAACTTTCCGGTGGTCAGCGTCAGCGCGCCATGATCGCCCAGGCACTGTCGTCGGACCCATCGCTGCTCATCGCAGACGAGCCGACCACGGCCCTGGACGTCACCGTGCAGGCCGAGATCCTCGACCTGATGCGTGACCTGCGTAACCGGATCGACGCGTCGATCGTGCTGATCACCCACGACATGGGTGTGGTGGCCGACATGGCCGACCGTATCGCGGTGATGAAGGACGGCGTCGTCGTCGAAACCGATGCTGCACAAACTATTTTCAAGAACGCGTCGCATCCGTACACGCAGCAGTTGCTCGCCTCGGTTCCGCACCTGGGCAGCAGCATGGAGTCCGTCGCGGCAGGCACCATCGCCCAGCCGAAAGCGGCGGAGGACACCCGAGCACTGAGCATCGTCGACGGCGTCATCGAGTACCCGGGACGCACGGTATTTCGGGCGGTCGACGGGGTCAGTCTCGACATCGAGATGGGTGAGGTCGTCGGTCTCGTCGGTGAATCCGGCTCCGGTAAGTCCACGATCGGCAAGGCCGTGGTGGGCCTGAACAAGCTCACCGGTGGCTCGTTGTCCATCGCCGGCGTCGACATCACCAACCTGTCGAATCGAGAATTACGGTCGGTGCGCAGCAAGGTCGGCATCGTGTTCCAGGATCCGGGTTCGTCGCTGAACCCGCGCTGGCCGATCGGTCAGTCGATCGCCGAGCCGATGCTGTTGCACACCGAACTCGGCGCATCCGAGCGGAACAAGAAGGTCGAAGAGCTGCTCGACCAGGTGCACCTGTCGCGCACCATGCGCAACAGGTATCCCCACCAGTTGTCCGGTGGGCAGCGGCAGCGAGTCGGTATCGCGCGGGCGCTGGCTCTCGAGCCGACGCTGCTGGTGGCCGACGAACCGACGTCCGCTCTCGACGTGTCGGTGCAGGCGAAGGTGCTCGAGCTGTTCAAGGAACTGCAGCACGAGTACGGCTTCGCGTGTTTGTTCATCAGCCACGACCTCGCTGTGGTGGAGGTATTGGCCAAGCGGATCGCGGTGCTGAACAAGGGCAAGTTGGCCGAGTTCGGCACGACGGACCAGATCCTGCGTCGTCCGACGAACGAGTACACCAAGCGGCTGCTCGCGGCTGTCCCGGTGCCGGACCCGGCCGAACAGGCCAAGCGTCGCCAGGCCCGAGCCGAGCTGCTGGCAGCAGGGGCACAGTAAGGGTGTGGGGAGGGGGTACCGTCGTCTGTCGTGACGGACCCCCTCGCCCCGCTGTTGGAATTGCCCGGAGTTGTCGATTCCGCCGAACGTGCGCGCGACGCCCTCGGCGCAGTGCATCGACACAAGTCCAATCGTCGTGGCTGGCCGGCCAACGCAGCCGAGGCCGCCGTGCGTGCAGCTCGCTCGTCCTCGACGCTGGAGGGCGGATCCATGGATTTCCCTCGCGAAGGCGAGGAAGGTGACCCGGTTCTCGCGGGTGCGCTGAGGGTCGCCGCCGCTCTGGACGGTGACGCTCTGCAGAACACGCTGTCGACGTGGAAGCGTGCCCCGTTGCAGACCCTGGCTCGTCTGCACTTGTTGGCCGCGGCAGACCTCGTCGACGACGCCTCCGCCCTCGGCCGTCCCCGCGGCGATGCGGGAGTGGGTGAGCGACTCGATCTGCTCGCTCAGTTGGTGACCGGCGGAACTTCGGCACCCGCCCCGGTGATTGCGGCGGTGGTGCACGGTGAACTGTTGACGCTCAAAGCTTTCGGATCTGCCGACGGCATCGTTGCGCGCGCTGCATCGAGGCTGGTGGCTGCGTCGTCGGGTTTCGACCCGCACAACCTCGGCGTGCCCGAGGTGAGTTGGATGCGTCGAGCGAATGCCTACCGAGACGGCGCGACAGGCTTCGCCGAGGGCACCGCGACCGGCGTCGGAAGTTGGGTCATCTTGTGCTGCGGAGCGTTCGAAGCCGGTGCAGCAGAAGCGACTTCGATTGCCGAAGCTGCTCAGTAGTGAGCACATAAAAGGGCGGCGATGCCGACTTGCGTCGACGTCGCCGCCCGTTAGCACGGAGCGCCTGGTTACCAAGCGTGCACAGGTGGGCTGTGATGGACTACCACGTGGCCTCGGCGAGAATTCGACAATGATGAGGTCATCCCTGCAACCGGTGCAGGGTTCTTGCTGATCCTTGGCGAATTTCGCAGGCCCACAGCGCTTCTGCCATTAGGTGGCAAGCTCCGCGTGGGTGCCGGTGTCCGTGCTGGGAATCCCGGTCGGGAGAGCGAATCTTCTCTTCCGATTCGTTCTTGGCCTTGCGTTCTTCCGTACGTCATTTGTACCCCGTGACGCGCCTCACATCAAGGGTTTGGGCCTCATCGTTTTCTTCGGAGCAGTCCGTAGGTGACCACACCTGCGGCAAGTGCGCTGAAACTTGCTGCGGCACTGACGGCTACGGTCTTTCCGGACGGTGTCTGAATTCGCGATCGCAACGAGATCGGGTTGGAGAACGTGAGAATCGGCCATCCGTTGGAGGCAGCTTCCTTGCGCAGTGCGCGATCGGGGTTGACGGCCGTCGGGTGCCCGACCGCGCGGAGCATCGGTACGTCGGTGATCGAATCCGAGTACGCGTAGCTCGAAGCCAGGTCGTAATCATGTTGCGCTGCCAGGGAGTTCATGGCGTCGACCTTGCCCTCGCCGTAGCAGTAGAAGTCGACCTCGCCGATGTACTTGCCGTCCACGGTCACCATCGTCGTGGCCATGCTGTGGTCGGCGCCCAGCATCTCGGCGATGGGGTGGACGATCTCGTCGCCGGATGCCGAGACGATCACGACGTCGTGTCCTCGGAGCCTGTGGTCTGCGATGAGGTCTGCGGCTTCGGCGAACACGAGGGGGTCGACGATATTGTGCAACGTTTCCGCGACGACAGCGCGGACCTGCTCGACGTCCCAACCGGCGGTCATGCTCGCGATGTGGGCGCGCATGCGCTCCATCTGGTCGTGATCGGCCCCGGAAAGCAGGAACAGGAATTGCGCGTAGCTGCTCTTGAGCACTGCACGCCGATTGATCAGACCTTGATCGAAGAACGGCCGGCTGAACGCCAGCGTGCTGGACTTCGCGATGATCGTTTTGTCGAGGTCGAAGAATGCCGCGACGCGCGCTGGGCGTCGGCCGGCGGGGGCGTCGTCGATGTTCGCGCTCTGGGTCACGTTTGTCACCATAGTGGCCGGTGGTGACCGGGGGATGTTGCGTGGTGACAGTGGGGGACTCGGCAGAACTCGGTCCAGAAAATCCGACGGTTGAACTTGCAAACAAGGACATCCACGGGTGTAGTATTTTCTGTGAGCCCGGTTCATTCCGGGCGGTGTTCAGCCCGACCCCCCGGGGCTGAACCAGACGACCCTCGCCTCCTCCCCCCCTGGCGAGGGTCGTCCTCTTTTCTGGGGTAGGTCGGAAATTGGTACGTAAGTCCCGTTATTCATCCACAGGGCCGAATCTATCCACATTTCCCCAAGTCGCGCGCATCTCGAGCAGATTCTCACGCACGCTTGGCGCATGGAAACGGACTCTCGACAGCGAAGTGCACAGCCGACGGTGACGATGTCGATCGAACTTCGCAGCCTCCGCGAGGACGTGTATCGAATCGCCGCAGCCGCGGATTGTGTTGTGGAAGAGCAGAACTTACTGGTCGGTATCGGATCGACGCGGTCGATTTGGGATCGCACCGGAACAATTCTGATCGATTTCTCGTCCGCCGAGACGGCATTGTCGAACGGATTCCCGCGGCGAGAGGGTGTCATTCTGGTCACCGCTGCACCGTCGACTCTCGACGATTGGCGAACTGCCACTGCCCTCGGGGCCGAACAGGTGGTCTCGCTGCCGTCGGACGAGGACGCGCTCGTACGAATACTCGGCGAGCCCGCGTCTTTACTGACAGGAGACGGCGGGGTGATCGCTGTGGTCGGCGCTCGCGGTGGTGCGGGCGCTTCCACGTTCGCCGCGGCCCTCGGACTCTGCAGCTTCCGCTCGGGTAGACGTGCGCTCCTCGTCGAAGGGGACCGCTACGGCAGCGGCCTCGATCTACTGCTCGGCTGGGAGAACACGCCCGGTCTGCGGTGGTCGGGGTTGGTCGTCGAAGGTGGTCGAGTGTCTGCTGACGCCTTGCATGGGGCACTGCCCTCCCGGGGCGGGTTGTCGGTGTTGGCGCTGGGCAGAGCCGAGAGTCGGAGCATCGGGTTGACTGCCGTCGCTGTGACGGCTGTGCTCGACGCAGGACGCACAGCGGGCGATCTGGTGGTGTGCGATGCCCCGCGTCAGCCATGCGACATCTCCGACGCTCTGTACGCCGCCGCGGACCTCGTCGTGCTGATACTGCCGGCGGAGCTACGTGCCGTCACCTCTGCGGAAGCGGTCGCAGCGCACGTGGCAGATCGAAATGCCAACGTCGGCATCGTCGTTCGAGGGCCTGCGCCGGGCGGGCTGAGGGCCGACGACATTGCCGCTGCGCTCGGTCTACCGCTGTTGACGTCGATGCGCGCCGAGCCGGGATTGGCCGAGCGACTCGAGCGGGGCGGGCTCGCTCTCGGTCGGCGTTCTCCCATGGCCGCAGCGGCGACCGGTGTGCTGGAGACCTTCGCGCAGAAGCCCGGCGCACGGCGGTGGGCGGCATGAGTGCGGTCGTCACCGCGGATCTGCTGGACCGCGTTCGTGATCGCCTGGCCGCATCGGCCGACGCCCCCGTTCCGGCGACCGTGGCCGCGGCCATCCGAGCCGAGGCAGGAGGCGTCATCGGTGACACCGATATGCTTGCAGCCCTCCGTGTTCTGCAGACCGAGCTGACCGGAGCAGGCCCGCTCGAACCGCTGCTGTCCGAGCCGGGAGTGACCGACGTACTGGTCACCGCACCGGATCAGGTGTGGATCGATCGTGGTCGAGGACTCGAGCGCACCGGAGTTCGCTTCGTCGACGAGGCTGCCGTTCGGCGGCTGGCGCAACGGCTCGCACTCTCTGCCGGCCGTCGACTCGACGATGCGCAGCCCTGGGTCGACGGTCGGCTGCCCGGAGTGGGGCGGGACGTGTTCGGCGTCCGGCTCCACGCTGTGCTGGCACCGGTGGCGAGCGGGGGAACGTGTGTCTCGCTTCGAGTCCTGCGACCGGCGACGCAGGGACTCGCCGCGCTCCGTGCATCGGGAGCCGTGACCGAGGACGGGTACGAGCTGCTACGCCGGATCGTGTTGGGACGCTTGGCCTTCCTGGTCGTCGGCGGTACCGGCGCGGGGAAGACCACCCTCCTGTCCGCGCTGTTGGGTGAGGTGGATCCGGCCGAACGGATCGTCTGCGTGGAGGACGCGGCCGAGTTGGCACCGGCACATCCGCATGTTGTGCGTCTGGTGGCTCGCGCACCCAATGTCGAAGGGGTGGGGGAGGTATCGGTGCGGCAACTGGTACGTCAAGCACTGCGGATGCGTCCCGATCGGCTCGTGGTCGGTGAGGTACGCGGAGCCGAGGTCATCGACCTGATGACGGCTCTCAACACCGGCCACGACGGCGGAGCCGGAACAATCCATGCGAACTCACCCGCCGAAGTACCCGCGCGTCTCGAAGCCCTTGCAGCGCTGGGTGGCATGGGACGCGATGCGCTGCACAGTCAGTTGGCCGCAGCCGTCCAGGTGGTGCTACACGTTCATCGCAGCGCGGACGGTACGCGACGGCTTCGAGAGATCGGGGTGGTCGACGTCGATCCGACCGGACGGGTACACATCGCGGCGGCCTGGTCTGTGGATAGCGACGCACTGCCGGGTCGGATGCGACTGTCCGAACTGCTGGACCGACGCTGCGGCGATGTCCGATGACGTCCGTGCTGGTGCTCTTTGCTGCCGCAATGCTGTTGTGGCCGAACGGTTCTCGAATGCTCTCGCATGGGTCGGGCAGGGTATCGTCAGTGCCGAAATGGCTGGTGCCGAGCTGTACTGCACTGCTTGCGGCTGGTGCGGTGTGGTGGCTCGGTGGCGTGTGGGCCGTGAGTGCGGCGGCGGTGGCTGGTGGTACGGGCTGGAGACGCTATCGGCGGCGGGTCGAACGTGATCGGCGTGCGACCGAATTGCACTGGCTTGCCACCGGAGTCGAGGTCATCGTCGGCGAGCTTCGCGTGGGATCTCACCCCGCCACGGCCAGCGCGGTCGCGGCCGACGAGTGCGGCGGAATCGCCTCGGCTGCGCTCCGCGGCGCGGCATCGCGGTCCAGGCTGGGAGGGAGGGCTGCCGACGGTATTGCCGCATCCGGTTCGCTACTGGACGCCGAGCTCGGCCGGGTGGCGGCAGCGTGGCGGGTGGCCGACGAGCATGGACTGGCGCTGGCCGAGTTATTGGATGCTGTGCGCGAGGACATGCTGGGGCGCAGACGGTTTCGTGAACGAACCGAAGCGTCGCTGGCCGGTGCGCGGGCTACTGCGTTGGTGCTGGCAGGTCTGCCGCTCCTCGGAGTTGCGCTCGGACAGTTGATGGGGGCGAATCCGCTTCAGATTCTGCTCGGCGGTGGCATAGGCGGGATTCTGCTGTGTATCGGCACGGCACTCGGCTGTGCGGGCCTGCTGTGGACCGACGCGATCACCGGCAAGGTGATGACATGATGTGGGCTGCAGTCCTCTGTCTGGCAACGGCATTGGTCGCTATGCCCTCGGTCGGCGGCGGGCTTCGCAGACATACACCCGATGCCAGTGCCGAGCCCGACACCGTCGACGCTTCGAGACCCGACCCACTCGCGGTAGCGACAACATTCGACCTGCTCGCCGCATGCTTGCGATCGGGGCTTCCGATCGCAACGGCCGCTACCGCCGCGGCGCAGTCCGCCCCCGCCTCGTTCGGGATCGCGTTGCGCAAAGCCGCCGACCTGCTCGAATTGGGGGCCGATGCCGAGACTGCGTGGGATGCCGTCGCGCACGATCCGGAGACCGAGGCTTTGGCCAGGATGGCGCGCCGATCGGCCCGGGCCGGGTCGTCCATGGCGTCGGCGATGACGGAACTGGCTGCGACACAACGAACTCGCGCCGAGGACGCGTCGGCCGCTGCGGCCGAACGCGCGGGCGTGCTGATCAGCGGGCCACTGGGTCTGTGCTTTCTGCCGGCCTTCATCTGTCTCGGGATCATCCCAGTGGTGATCGGCCTGGCGGGCAACGTGCTGGGCGGCGGTCTGCTCTGATGGCCGCATATCGAGATTTCCGGTGCGGAAACGCCGTACCGGAGCATTGGGAGGGGAAGCAACATGATAGGGAACGCACTGCAGCAGTTGAAGACTCGAATCGTTCTGTTCGGAGTGGAGGACGATGGCATGTCGACCGCGGAGTACGCGATCGGGACCATCGCGGCCGCGGCATTCGGAGCGGTGTTGTACACCGTGGTGACGGGGGACAGCATCGTGACGGCGTTGACGGGGATCATCGATCGAGCGTTGAACACTGCCGTCTGATCGCGACCGGTGACGACGGTGCCGTGACGGTGGAGGCGGCGTTCGCGATCGCGTCCATCGTCGCGGTGATCGTGGTGTGTATCGGGGCGATCGTGTCGGTCACCATGTACATCGGCTGTGTCGATGCTGCGAGGGAGGCTGCTCGATTGGCGGCCCGAGGGGATGCGGCCCGGGCTGTGTCGGTGGGGGAGAGGGTTGCGCCGGACGGTGCGCGGGTCACGGTGATCGAGGATGGCGAGTTCTTCGTCGCGCGGGTGGAGGTCGAGAGTCCGCTGCCGGGATTGACGTTGTCGGCGGAGGCGGTTGCTGCTGCGGAACCGGTTGCAGTGGAATGAGACTCGATTTCCGGTGGTCGTTGCGTGGTGACGAGGGTGGTGCGACGGTGTTGGCGGCTCTGACGATGTCGGCGTTGATCACCGTCGTCGTGATGGTGATCCACGTCGGATCGGCGGTGGGTGCTCGTCATCAGGCGCAGTCGGCGGCCGATCTCGCTGCGTTGGCCGGTGCGGGCGCACTCGACCGCGGGGTGGCGGATGCGTGTGAATCGGCGCGGGGGTTGGCGGTGCGGATGGGGACTCAGTTGCGGGAGTGCACGATCGACGAATGGGACGTGATCGTGACTGTGGGGCAACCGGTGTTCCTCGGGCGATTCGGAATGTCCGACGCCATCGCGACGGCGCGGGCGGGGCCGGGGTGAGGGTTCGTCCGCCCGTCCGCCTGATCCGCCTGGCCGAGTCCGCCCGGCCGAGTCCGCCCGCCCGAGTCCGCAAACGCGCGCGCGTTCGTCAGGTGCGAGCGGAATAGCCTGTCTCCGGCCGGCGATCTCGCGTGCGTTTGGCAAACGCGCGCGCAATTGCGTCGAACCCGGAGGCCCACCGGCCCCGAACCCGGCGGCCCCGAACCCGAACGCGAACGCCACCTCGTCAAGCCGTTGCAGCGGTCAGCGCGGCGTCAACGTACGTACACCTGACTGCAGGGGAGCGAATCGAGTCAGCTGAGTGACGTGCTCCGGGGTGAGTTCCGCAAGCGAATTGACCTGCAGCAGTTGCATGGTGCGCACGATTTCTTCGCGCAGGATGTCGATCATCCGGTCGACGCCCTCGCGGCCGCCTGCCATCAGGCCGTAGAGATACGCCCGGCCGACGAGGGTGAACGACGCCCCCATCGCGATCGAGGCGACGATATCGGCGCCGTGCATGATGCCCGTGTCGACAGCTACCTCGAAGTCGGATCCCACTTCGCTCACGACCTGCGGCAGCAGATGGAAGGGGACAGGAGCGCGATCGAGTTGTCGGCCTCCGTGGTTCGACAGGATGATGCCGTCGACTCCCAGTTCGGCGAGGCGAGCCGAATCCGCCACCGATTGAACACCTTTGACGACCAGTTTGCCGGGCCAGATGCTACGGATGACGTCGAGATCCTCGAACGAGATCGACGGATCCATCGCAGAATTGAGCAGCTCTCCGACCGTGCCGCCGGTAGAAGACAGCGAGGCGAACTCGAGCTTGGCGGTGGTGAGGAAGTCCCACCACCACCACGGACGCGGGATGGCGTTGGCGATCGTCGATGCGGTCAGCTGCGGCGGGATGGAGAATCCGTTGCGCTTGTCCCGCAGACGCGACCCGGCGACCGGCGTGTCGACCGTGAACAGGAGGGTGTCGAAGCCTGCCTTCGCGGCGCGTTCGACCAAACCGAACGAGATGTCGCGGTCTCGCATGACGTAGAGCTGGAACCAGTTTCGACCGTTCGGGTTGGTGGCCTTGACGTCCTCGATCGACGTGGTTCCCAGGGTCGAGAGGCAGAACGGAATTCCAGCGGCTCCGGCCGCGGCAGATCCGGCGTACTCACCCTCGGTCTGCATCAGGCGGGTGAATCCCGTCGGGGCGATGCCGAACGGGAGCGCGGACGGCCCGCCGAACACCGTGGTCGAGGTGTCGACGTGGGAGACGTCCCGCAGGATCGAGGGGTGGAATTCGACGTCGCGGAAGGCCTGACGAGCCCGCGAGAGCGAGATCTCGGCGTCGGCGGCACCGTCGGTGTAGTCGAATGCCGCGCGTGGGGTGCGTCGACGGGCGATGGTACGGAGATCGTCGATGGTCAGTGCGGCGTTGAGGCGTCGGCGACGCAGGTTCAGATCTGGTTTCTTGAACGAGAGGACCTCGCGCAGGTCGGTGGCTTTGGGCATCTGCCGGGTGATGGGCATGTCATGGTCTCGATTCTGTGCAGTGTTGCGCTGAGTGGGGTCGACGACGGGTCAGGGGAGCATCCAGGCCAGTACCGAACTCTGGAGTCCGACCAGGAGGCAGATGGCAAGCAGTAGGCCGAGACTCCACCAGATGACTTTTCTGAATATCTCGGACTCTCGTCCGATCAAGCCCACCGCGGTCGCGGCGATGGCGAGATTCTGCGGGCTGATCATCTTTCCCACCACACCACCCGAGGTGTTGGCGGCGACCAGCAGGGTGGGGTCGATGCCGGCGTTGATCGCCGCAGTTTGCTGCAGCGTCGCGAACAGGGCGTTCGCGCTGGTGTCCGAACCGGTGACCGCAGTTCCCAGCCATCCGAGAATCGGGGAGAGATAGGCGAACAACGCGCCGGTGCCGGCAATCCAGGTGCCGATGGTGATGGTCTGCCCCGACTGGTTCATCACGTAGGCGAGCGCGAGAACCGCGCCGACTGTGAGTGCGGAGAATCGGAGTTTGATCAGAGTGGCTCCGAACAGGCGGGCAGCATCGGGGGCGCTGACGCGATAGACGGCGGCCACGATCACACCGCAGATCAGGAGCAGTGTTCCCGGCGTCGACAGCCAGGTGAACTTGTAGATGGTGGTGGTGGCCGGGGAACCGGCGGCGGTGAGGATGTTGCCGTCGAGACCGGGCCACGGTACGGCGATGTCGGTCGATGCCAGGAATCGAGTGACCGGGGACCACAGTTTGGCCACGGAGAACACCGCGATGATCAGCAGATAGGGGAACAGTGCCAGCCACACGCGCTGTGCCGTCAGGGGAGCGGCCTCGAGTGTGCGGGTGGCGACGGGTGCCGGCGTGATCGGGGCACTGCCGGAGCTGCCCGAATCGAGGTCGGCATCTCGGGCCAGGAGAATGCGCTCGCGGGCTTCGTCGGATCCGGCCGGCTTCCAGAACCGGAGGACGACGACTGCGGCGGCGATGCCCGCAAGTGAGGCGATGATGTCGGTCAACTCGACCGAGATCCAGGTTGCGCTGACCCACTGTGCGACGGCGAACACGACGCCGACGGCCAGGGCAACCGGCCACGTCTGGGAGACGCCGCGTCGACCATCGGTCAAGAACGCGATGAAGAGCGGTACGAACAGGGCGATGAACGGGGTCTGATGCCCCACGTACGCGCCGATCTCGTGATAGTCGATGCCGGTCAGGTTGCCCGCGGTCAGGATCGGAATGCCGATGGCACCGAAGGCAACCGGCGCGGTGTTGGCCAGCAGCACGACGACGGCCGCGCGCATCGGAGCGAAGCCGACGGCCAGGAGCATGACGCCCGTGATGGCGACGGGAGCACCGAATCCTGCGAGAGCTTCGAGTAGCCCGCCGAAGCCGAACGCGATGATGATGGCCTGGATGCGGGGGTCGTCGGAGATCGCGTCGATGATGCGGCGGAGGTCGTCGAATCGTCCGCTCGCCACCGTCAACTCGTACAACCAGATCGCGCAGATCACGATCCACACGATCGGGAACAACCCGAAGACGAAGCCCTGTGTGGCAGACAGCCCGGCCAGGTTCACCGGCATGTCGTACGCGAAGATCGCGACCACCAGAGCGACGGCGAGTCCGGCCAATCCGGCGAAGTGCGCTTTCCATCGCAGGACGCCCAGCGCGACGAAGACCGTCAGCAGCGGCAGGCATGCCACCGCTGCGGACAATCCGATGCTGCCCGCGAGCGGTTGAAGTTCGGGTGTGTACACAGCTGCTCCATTCGAGACCTTCAAGGTGTGTGAGGTCTGACCACACGAAGAATGATATGGATCACACTCAGTGGGGTCAAGAGGCTGAAGGCACAAACCTTCTTCTGGTTGGATGACCCATATGGCTGACGATGCTGGACGGGCGCAGAACGAACCGCTGTCGTGGAAGCCGGTCCGTCGCGCCCGCGCGCACGAGTTGGTCATCGATGCAATCGAGGAGCGCATCATGGCCGGCGACCTCCGCGTCGGAGATCCGCTACCGCCCGAGCGCGAGTTCGCAGCTCAACTCGATGTCAGCCGTGCGGGGGTGCGGGAAGCTGTTCGCGTCCTCGAAAGCAGCGGAATTCTCCGGTCGTCACCGGGTTCGGGTCCAGGAGCCGGCACGTTCGTTGCGGCTCTGCCGCGGCCCGCGCTCACACGTCTCCTTCGCCTGCACGTGGCGCTGGCCAATTTTCGGATCGACGACTTGATCAGCACGCGAGTGGCACTCGAGCGGGCCAGCGTCCACCTCGCCGCCGTGGCCCCCGATCAGGACAAGCTCGAGCAGGCGAGGCAGGCCGTGGACATCATGGCCGCGCGGGGTGTCGCCCGAGAGGTCTTCAACGACGCCGACACGAATTTTCACATCGCCTTGGCCGAGGCCTCGGGCAACGACTTCGTTGCCTCGCTCACGGCAGCAATCCGGGAATCGATGCGTGCGCCCATCCTCGCCGCGCTGTTGGAGATCGAGGATTGGGAGTCGTTGGCCGACACGCTGAATGCCGAACATCGGCAGATTCTGGCCGCCGTCGAAGCCGGCGACGCGGAGCTCGCCATGACGTCGGCCGAAGAACACATCCGGTCGTCCGCTGCGGCCCTGTCCATTCGCAACAGGACGGACCCGTCGTGACACACCGGCTGTGAAATCGGCTCAGCTACGCATGAGATTGCGAAGCGCGGTGGCTATCGCGGGTTCGGTGTATCCACCTGTCCGGGCTACGAATGTAGTTCGAGTGACGGCTAATTCGTCGCCTCGTTGATCGGTGAGGGTGGTGCAGGTGACCATCACGTCGCTTCCCGAGGATTGGCGAAACGATTCCAAGCACAGGTCGGAGCTGACGCGGTCGCCGACCTGCATCGGACGGCAGATCAGGATCTGTTGATCGGTGTGCAGGACATCGCTGACGGAATAGCCGATCAGCAAGTGCGCGAACAACTCCGGCAATAGCCTCGTGCCGATGACGCTGACGAAGGTGACCGGGGCGATCAGCGTGGAATACCCCAGCGCAGCTGCCGCTGATTCCAGGCGATGGGCGGGGTGGTCGTCGTGGACCGAACGGGCGAACTCTCGAATTTGTTCGCGACCCACCTCGTAATCGTTCGGCGGTCGATAGTGGCACCCGACCTTGTCTGCAATAGCTGGAACGGCCACAGGAGACAGGTCCGTTGGTTGGTCGATCACCGTCATGTCGAACCTCCAGCTGCTCCGGCGCTGTGTCGAGTTCTCTGAATTGGATCAGCCTCAGAACTGAGCAATCGTCAGATTTGCGCACCTTTGCGATCGATCACAGTCGAGTCGACAGTGTGCTGGAGATTCGCCAAGGCTCCGCCATGTCGCCGGGTGCGGGTGACAGCGCGAGTCGCGTCCAGCCTCCGGCAAATGCGCGCGCGTTTGCCAGAGGCGCGCGGAATTGCTCCGTTCTGGTCGCAATTCGTTCTTTGCCAGGCTGATCGTGAGACAGTCGGCGTGAACGCGGGGAACGGACAACATGATGATCGATGTCGCAATAGGACGTACTGCCACGGGTGCACGATCGTTCCCCCTCTGCCGGCACCCGTCAGGATGACCCGTAGATTCGAGCGGGCGGTCAGTTCGCGAAGGA
>NZ_LMRR01000009.1 GCF_001426085.1 Rhodococcus sp. Leaf278 | reverse complement strand
GCGGCCGAAAAGGGTTGATGGGGGCCTTGATCTGGGGGCCAGTGCATCGATCCACCGTTTCACAGTGTTTCCCGTCAGGTTGTACTGGCGGAGCAACGCGGTCCTCGAGCCGCGGGTGAGGCACTGATCCCACTGCCGGAGRAACTCGACCCGGAAGCCGAGGGGGAACGATCGTGCACCCGTGGCAGTACGTCCTATTGCGACATCGATCATCATGTTGTCCGTTCCCCGCGTTCACGCCGACTGTCTCACGATCAGCCTGGCAAAGAACGAATAGACACCGAATCGGTCGCGAATCCGACCGCGTACAACGAATGCGCGCGCGTTTGCGACAGACTTAGCCGCAAAGGATCGTCAACCCGCAACGGTCAGCCAGCACCCAGGGATTCCTGACTGCGCCCACTTCCGCCCAGCAATCCCGCCCAGTGATCCCACAAACGCGCGCGCATTTGCCAAGTGCGCGCGAAATAGACACCGAATCGGTCGCGAATCCGGCCGCGTATGACGAATGCGCGCGCGTTTGCGGCCGAACCCAACCGGCCGGCCCCACGCCCCCAGCGCACAAAAAAACTCCCCACCCGACGGATCGGGTGGGGAGTTATGGCGGTGGCGGAGGGATTTGAACCCTCGGAGGGGGTGAACCCTCACACGCTTTCGAGGCGTGCTCCTTAGGCCGCTCGGACACGCCACCGCAGAAGACTGTACCGGAATGCGGCCCTGAGGCTAAATCGCCTGCTCAGGCTACTTGCCGGTGAGCTTGTCCTTGATGTTCGAGGCTGCGTCCTTGACCTTCTCGGCACCGTCCTTGAATGCTGCCGAGGTCTGGTCGCCCTTGCCCTCTGCTTCGAGGTCCTTGTCTCCGGTGGCCGAACCTGCGGCTTCTTTCGCCTTGCCGCCGAGGTCTTCGGTCTTGTTCGAGATCTTGTCGCCGAGTCCCATGAGTGTCTCCTTCGCAAGTTCGGAGCGCAGCGTCGCGCTCTGCCCTCCACCCTCCACAACATTGGACGTCGGGGCCAGCGTGTGACGAGATCGTTATCTCTGCTGAGCGAAGAAACGAGTCAACACGTCGGCGCATTCCGCTTCCAACACTCCCCCGCGAACCTTGGGTCGATGCGTCAGCCGACGATCCCGCACGACGTCCCACAACGATCCGACAGCGCCGGTCTTCGGTTCCCACGCTCCGAACACCACGGCTCCGACGCGGGCCAGAACCAACGCTCCAGCGCACATCGTGCAGGGTTCCAACGTGACGGCCAGGGTGCAGCCCTCGAGTCGCCAACCGTCACCCTGGACGGCCGCTGCTCGTCGCAACGCCAGAACTTCCGCATGGCCGGTGGGGTCGCCCGACGCCTCCCGCGCATTGCAGGCCCGGGCGATCTCACGTCCGGAGGCGTCGAACACGACGGCTCCGACGGGTACATCGGCATCCGATGCCTCGGCGGCGGCCGAGAGCGCTGCGCGGATCATGTCCGCGTCGGATACCACCATCGGTCAGCGCCGCAGCTTGCTCACTGCGGCGGCGAACTCGTCCTCGAAGCCCAGTCGTTCGGCGATGGATTGCAGCTGCTCGTCCGGGTAGTCGTCGGTCTCGGCGACGATGATGCCCAGCACGGCCTCGGGTAGTCCGAGGTCGGCGAGCAGGGCGAGGTCGCCTTCTTCGTAGGGCTCGATGTCGTCGAGCTCGTCGGGGTCGACGTCGGGGATCTCGATGTTCAACGCATCGAGAACGTCCGCGGCGATTTCGTAGTCCACTGCGGCGACCGCGTCGGACAGCAGCAGGCGCGTGCCGTTCGGTGCCGGACGCAGGATCACGAAGAATTCCTCGTCCACGTCGAGCAGCCCGAACACGGCACCCGAGCTGCGTAGTTCACGCAATTCGGTCTCTGCAGCCGACAGGCTGGTCAGGGCATCGTCGGACAGCGGCGTCACGGTCCACTTGCCGTCCTCCCGGACAACTGCAACGCCGAATCCTTCGAGGTCGTCGTACTCCGATGCGGATGCGCGATTGTCTTTCGCGCGCTGTGCGGCCATGCGCGCAACGGTAGTCCGGTATGGGTCGGTATTCGAAGTCCACCTCCCGCCGACGGCACCCACCTGTGCCAATCTGATCGGGTGACTTCTTCCTCGGTGTGTGTTCTCGGCCTCGGCCTGATCGGTGGGTCGATTCTGCGTGCGGCCCACGGCGCCGGCCGTCGGGCATGGGGGTGGAACCGATCGGCCGACGCGATCGTCGGTGCTACCGCCGACGGATACGACGTCGGTACCGACCTGACAGCCGCTTTGACCAGGGCATCCGATGAAGATGCACTGATCGTCATCGCCGTTCCTATGCCTGCCGTGGACTCCGTTCTGGCTGCCGTCGCCGAGCACGCACCGCTGGCTCCGATCACCGATGTGGTCAGCGTCAAGGCCGAGGTCGCGGCTGCTGTGACTGCTCGCGGACTGCAGGCGCGCTATGTCGGCGGGCATCCGATGGCGGGCACCAACCATTCGGGTTGGGCTGCCACCGACCCCACCCTGTTCGCCGACGCGGTGTGGGTGGTGTCCACGGACCCTGGAGTCGACGCGGATGTGTGGGTCCGCGTGGCCCGGCTCGCGTTGAGTTGCGGTTCGGTGGTGGTGCCGGCCGAGAGCGTCGAGCACGATCGCGCCGTGGCCCGGATTTCCCATCTGCCGCATCTGCTGGCCGAGGCATTGGCGATCGTGGGAGCAGCCGGCGGGCCGTTGGCGTTGGGCCTGGCCGCGGGCTCGTTCCGGGACGGGACTCGGGTGGCGTCGTCGTCGCCGAATCTCGTCCGCGCGATGACCGAGGGCAACGCTGCCGCGCTGAGGACCGCGCTCGATGAGGCACTGGCCGCACTCACCCAAGCCCGAGAAGAACTTGACCAGAACTCGACGAAGACGCTGGTCGACGCCGGAAACGCGGCGCGCCTGCAGTACGAGCAGCATCAGCGCTTCGACATCACCGACATCACTCCGGGCGAGCCGGGGTGGCGAGAAGAACTGCAGAACGCGGGTCGACGCGGTGGCGTCGTGCGTCAGATCCGTTCGGCCAGTCCGGGGTAATCGAGAACGAATCCTTCGGCATCGACCGTGACGGAGGACGTCGACACCGGCGAGATGACGTGAATGCCCTCGGAACCGCTGCTGTAGGTCAGCGTGGCCTCTTGGATGCTGAGGTCGAGGAGATTGACGTACACCGTCGGCACTTCGAGGTCCTGGACCTGGGTGTGCAGACCGAATCGACGGATCGGCAGCGTGTTGAAGAACGGGCTGAGCACCATGTCCACGTCGAGCGCGCCGCTGTAGGTCGAGCGCTGATGGCTGGCACTGTTCTCCACCATCCAGTAGCCCTCGTCGTCTCGACTGACGGACGCCTGCCGGTCACCGGACGCGAGAGAGGTGCGCACCGACAGCCGCTTGGTGACGCCGTACTCGTCGGTCACCAGGTCGTAGGAGGCGCTGAACGCGGGATGATCACTGCACGCAGCACCGATGATGCGTCCGGCAGCCTTGATTCGGTTACCGGAGAGCTGAACGCGCACGGACTCCATGCGGGGGACGTCATGCGCTCGCCACGTCAGAATCGAAGGCCAGGTTTTCGCGTCGATGGTGTCGGTTGCGGGGACGGAGGCGTGCTCTGCACCCGATGCTTGAGTGATCACCCACCTACGGTAGGCGACGAGCCCCCCTCGAGAACAAGCGGACGTGCCTTTTACTGCACATTACTTAAGGTGATGAACGTGACGACAGAGAACGCAGGCGGCGGGCAGTTCGATTTCGCACATTCCGAACAGGCCGCGAAGAGTCGACAGGACAAGGCGACGGCTTTGGCGCGCTACGTCTGGGATCGCGGCATCACCGGTGCCGAACTCCTCGACCTCACCGACGCCGTGCGCAGAAAACTTGCCCGCGCCGCGGACCTGCACCCACCGAGCACGATGGAAACCTGGACCATCGTGGCCGGGCTGCTCGACCGTAAAACTGCGTGGGCGGCCGAACACCCCGGTCACGATGGTGCGACGCCACAGCACACCGACGAGAAGATCATGTGGGTCAAGCCGCCGATCACCCCATGGACATGATCACCCGGTCACGAGGCGAACTTCACTGGCGGTAGGTCTCCACGTGGGCACCGGTGACCACACCGAGGGTCGACGTGGGTTGACCCCAGCTCGAACCACAGTTGCCCGACGCCTGCCCTGTCGGCACGAAGGATCGGCTCGACGAGGTGTAGGGCCCGACCGCCGGGATCGGGAAGCGATTGGGGACGAAGTGAAAACCCCAACACTCGGTGATCAGGATGTACTCCCTACCCGCAGGAGCATTGGCGTCCTGACATGTTGCCGACGCGCCGAAAGCATCGTGGGAGATCGAGCAATCCTGAGTGTCCGCATGGGAAACGCCTGCGCCGATGATTGCGGTAAAGGCCAGACCTGAGACGACGACCGTGGCAACTCGTGTTGCCGCTACAAATGTTCTTCTCATACAGGTCATTTCGCCGGGGACCGGCGACGCGTTACGCAAATCAGACCAGCGAGTCTTCCCACGCCTCGTGCAGGTGTGCAAAGCGTCCCTCTCCCGCGATGAGATCCTCGGGAGTTCCGTCCTCGACGATGTCGCCGTCGGACATGACCAGAACGCGATCGGCGATGGCCACCGTCGACAGGCGGTGCGCGATGATCAGCGCCGTTCGCCCCTGGAGGATGGTCTCGAGCGCACGCTGCACCAGCCGCTCACTCGGGATGTCCAGACTCGATGTCGCCTCGTCGAGCACGATCACCGACGGCGCGGCGAGGAACACCCGCGCGAAGGCCACCAATTGCCTTTGACCCGAGGACAATCGGCCACCGCGCTTGCGTACGTCGGTGTCGATACCGTCCGGCAGCGACGCGATGAACTCGGTCAGTCCGACGGCGTCGGCAGCAGCGCGCACGTCCGCGTCGCTCGCCGTCGGGCGTCCGAGACGGATGTTGTCCGCCACCGAACCGGAGAACAGGAACGACTCCTGCGTCACCATGACGACGTTGCGGCGTAGGTCCTCGTCGCTGATCTCCCGCATGTCGATGCCGTCGAGTCGCACGGCCCCGGCCGTCGGATCGTAGAAGCGCGCCAACAGCTTTGCCAGTGTCGACTTTCCGGCCCCGGTGGCCCCGACCATCGCGACCACCTGACCTGCGGGCACGTGCAACGAGAACTCCGGCAGCACGACGCGCTCGGACCCGTAGGAGAAATGCACGTCGTCGAACGTTATGTCGCCCTTGACCGTTCCGATCTTCACCGGATTCTTCGGCGCGACAACCGACGGTTCCTCCTCGAGCACACCGGAGATCTTCTCCAGCGCAGCCGCGGCGGACTGGTAGGCGTTGAACACCATTGCCAGCTCGTCGAGTGGCCCGTAGAACCGGCGGAGATACAGCACGTAGGCCGCAAGTACGCCGATGTCCATGTGGCCGTTGATCACTCGCCAGCTACCGAACACCAGGATGATCGCGAGCGTGACGTTGCCGATCCAGCGCACGATGCCGGTGTAACTCGCCATGCCGCGCAAGGCCGCGGTGGTGGCGTCGCGATACTCCGAATCCTCGGTCTCGAGGATCGCGTCGTTGCGGCCCTCACGCCGGAAGACCTGCACGGCACGGATTCCGCCCATCGACTCCACGAAGTGGACCACGACGCGCGCGATCGCCACCCGTGTTCGACGGTATCCCTGACGTTGTCGCCGCTGCGACCACCGCGTGACGAGCACCAGCGGAACGAAGCCGGCCAGCACGATCAACGCCATCGGAACGTCGAGATACACCAGGATGATCGCGATCGACACCATGGACAGGATGGCCGTCAACGCATCGTTGAGCGCACTCTCGAGCAAGGTCTGCAGCGACTCGACGTCACTGGTCAGCCGCGAGATCAATCGTCCCGAGGTGTACTTCTCGTGGAACGACAGGCTCAGTTTCTGCGCATGATCGAACACTCGGCCGCGCAGGTCGTACAGGATGTTCTGGCTCAGCCGACCCGAGACGGTGAGAAACGCGTAGGTGGTGAACATGCCGAGCAGACCGAAGCCGGTGTATCCGCCCACGGCCCACAGCAGCGGACCCCAATCACCCTGCCCCGCAGCGCCGACGCCGTTGTCGAGTGCATAGGCGATAAACAGTGGGCCAGCCACGTAGGTGATGTTGTCGACCAGGATGATCAGGAACGACAGCAGGGCCTGCTTCTTGTACGGACGCACCAGCGATGCGAGCAAGCGACGAGAACGTCCGGCCAGCACCAGGTTTCCGGTGGCGTCGACCTCGGATTCCTCCCCGCCGACGCCCCGCCAATCCGCAGCTGCGGTCTGATCACTCATGAATCGACCCCATCACCTCGCGGTACCGCGGCGACGAGGCCAACAGTCCCTCGTGTGTTCCCTGCTCCACAATCGTTCCGTTCTCCAGATAGAGCACGCGGTCGGCCAACGCAGCGGTCGACGGCCGGTGTGCCACCAGCACTGTCGTCGAATGCGCCAACACGCGCCTGAGCTCCTTCTGCACTTTCGCTTCGGTGTCCACGTCGAGCGCGGACAGTGGGTCGTCGAGCACGAGCACCCGTGGCTTGCCCAGCACCGCACGCGCCAACGCGAGCCGTTGCCGCTGTCCGCCGGACAGGCTCATGCCCTGCTCGCCGATGCGAGTGGCCAGACCCCACGGCAGTTGCTCGACGAAATCCGTTGCGTGCGCGATCTCCAACGCCTCGGCAATCTCGGCATCGGAGGCACCGGGAGAACCGAGCGCGATGTTCTCGCGCGCACTGGCCGAGAACAGCACCGGATCCTCGAAGGCCACCGACACGATGGAACGCAGGTCCGACAACCGCATCGACGCCACATCGATACCGTCGATCGTGATGGACCCCTCGGTGACGTCGAAGAGCCGAGGAACCAGGTTGGTCAGTGCAGTCTTGCCGCTGCCGGTGTTACCGACGAGCGCCACGGTTTCCCCCGGCTCGATGACAAAACTGACATCGGTGAGCAGCGGCGAGGACGCGTCGGGAAAGGTGAAACCGACGCGGTCGAATTGCACTCGGCCACGGATTCTTTGGGGCAATTCGACGGGATTGTCCGGATCGGTGACGGTCTCGGGAGTGTCCATGATCTCCCAGTACCGATCCGCTGCCGTACGTGCATTGTTCAACTCGGCCAGCAGGTAGCCGAACGATTCGATGGGCCACAACAGGAACGTGACGATGGCGATGGCAGCGACGAGCGTGCCGACCGTCATCGTGCCCTGCACGATCGAGTACGTCCCCACGGCCAGAATCGCGCCGATGGTGATCGGTTGCAATCCGACGATGACGGCCCAAATGATCGCGAGGTAGCGCACCTTCTTCAGCTCGGTCCCGCGCAGAGTACGAGCCTGCCGAAGAAACTGCTTGCCCAGGTGCGCACTTCGACCGAAGGCCTTCAGGACGCGAATGCCCTGGATGGATTCCTCGACTGTCGTCGTGACATCGCCCGCCTGATCCTGAGCGTCGCGCGCGACGACGCGGTACAGCGTCTCGAACTTGGTGCAGGCGATCACCAGCGGCACCGATGTCACCAGCATGATCAGCCCCAATTGCCAGGACTGGACCAGCAATACACCGATACCCACCACGAGCGTGACGGCGTTGATGATGATGAACGGGCCGATGAAGGCCATGAACCGGCGCAGCGAACCGAGATCGGCGATGGCGCGCGAGAGCAGCTGACCCGATTCCCAACTTTCGTGCGCCGCAACCGAGAGCCGCTGTAATTTGTCGAATACCGTTGCGCGAGCCGTGATCTCGAATTGACTCGACGGCCTCGACACCAGATACCGACGCACCCAGATTCCGGCCGCGTCGATGGTGCCCAACAGCAGGATCAACGCTGCGGGCCACCACACCGCCGGGAAGTCCCGGTCGGTGATGGGGCCGTCGATGACGCGCTGAATCACCAGAGGAATGACCAGGCCGGTCAGAGTCGCGATGAGCGAGACCACGATCGAGCCGATGTAGAACCACTTGTACGGGGCCAGGAACGGCGCGAAACGCTGCAGCGAGCTCGGTGCCTTCGCCGTGTCAGGGTATGGCTGATCGACAGTTCTGGCTTCGGGATCGAGCACACCCGTGGACACAGTTGTTCTCCTTATTGCTGTGCTCGAATGATTTCATTGCACAGGCTCAGTTTCCAACCGATTTTCGGCCGCGTGCATTCCAGTGTGAAACCTCGAGCATGGTCGAGGTCAAGTGCAACTGCCCTGAGTGTCCACAATTTGGGCCCGCTCACGGCATCCCGCTTCCGAACGGAAATAGTGGGCGCTCAGCGCACCCACTCTCGAGTACCGTAGGACCGTCGGGCGAGAGAAGGGCATACGTGAGCGCACGGTCGATGGTCGGGTTGTTCGCGGGAATCGGCGGGCTCGAGTTGGGGTTGGCCGAGGCGGGCTGGTCGACGCAGTTGCTGTGCGAGGTCGATCCCGGAGCCCAAGCCGTCCTCACCGCCCGCATGCCCAACGTCCCCCTGCACAGCGACGTCACCACGCTCCGAAGCCTGCCCGGCGACACCGAACTGGTAGCAGCGGGCTTCCCGTGCCAGGACCTCTCCCAGGCAGGACGCACCGCAGGCATCACCGGTGCCCGATCCGGCCTGGTCGACGAGGTGTTCCGGCTGGTCTCGCGCCGCAAAGGTCCACGCTGGCTGCTGATCGAGAACGTGCCGTTCATGCTGCAACTCGGCCGCGGCGCAGCCATGCGGCACATCACCGACGCACTCGAGGATCTCGGTTACATGTGGGCCTACCGCGTCGTCGACGCCCGAGCGTTCGGGTTGCCGCAACGCCGGCAGCGGGTGGTGATGCTGGCCTCGCGCACCGACGATCCACGCGAGGTGCTGTTCTCTCATGATGCCGGTCCGTTGCCCGACGGCGATCCGAGCACCCAGCCGTGCGGGTTCTACTGGACCGAGGGAATCCGCGGACTTGGCTGGGCCGTCAACGCGGTGCCGACGCTCAAGGGCGGATCCTCGCTGGGCATCGCCAGTCCCCCGGCGGTTCGCCTGCCGTCAGGGGAGATCGTCACTCCCGGCATCATCGGGGCCGAACGTCTGCAGGGATTCGATCCGGAGTGGACGCTGCCCGCCGTCCAGGAACCCGGGGTCCGGAGTGGACATCGCTGGAAGCTCGTCGGCAATGCCGTCAGTGTCCGCATGGCGTCGTGGGCTGCGCAGGCTCTGGACGATCCGAAGCCCTACGACGCCTCCAACGATGTGGCTGTTCTGCCTGGCCAGGCCTGGCCGACTGCGGCCTGGGGACGCGACCGGACGACGTACAAGGTGACGATCTCGACCATGCCGGTGCACGAGCCGTACGAGGACCTGGCTGGCTTTCTGGACGATTCGAAGCTGCTCTCCGCGCGCGCAACTGCCGGATTCCTCAAGCGCGCCCGGGCCGGCAGCCTCCGTTTCGCTCCGGGATTCCTCGACGATCTCGACGCCCACCTGGAGCGCATGGGCGGGTACGCCGAGCGGGTTCCGGTGTGAGCGCCGACCGACCCGTCACCGACGCCAAGACCAGCGCACGGCTGAGCAAACAGAAGCGCCGCGACACCAAGCCAGAGGTGGCCCTGCGGCGAGCACTGCACAGCCGAGGTCTGCGGTATTTCGTCGATCGCGCTCCGCTGAAGGGCATGCGGCGTCGGGCAGATCTGGTCTTTCCCAGACGCAAGGTCGCGGTCTACGTCGACGGCTGCTTCTGGCACAGCTGCCCGATACATGCCACCAAGCCCCGCAACAACGCGCAGTGGTGGGCCGACAAACTGGCCGCCAACGTCGCGCGGGATCGCGACACCGACCGACGATTGATCGACGAGGGCTGGCGCGTCGTACGAATCTGGGAACACGAGGATCCCGTAGCCGCCGCCGACCGAGTCGAAGACGAACTATCCGGAGACTGAAACCATCTGGAGCCCCCGCGCGTCCAACCCCATGATCGGTCGGTTCGAGTTCGGGGGAAAACGGTGCGTAGAAATTGGTTGCTCGCGGCGGCGGCGCTGGCGATGTCGGTATCGACGAGCGGATGCGCGGTGGTCTTGCTCGGCAGCGCGTTCCCTGCAGGCAGTTCGTCGCCTACCGGCAGTTCCTCGCCGCAGAACAAGTACGGGTTCGAGATGTCGGAGGCAGACCGATATTTGGCCGACACAGCAGAATTCGTACGCAGTCTCGATCCGTGTGGATTTCTCACCGAGGACGATCTCGCTGCCCTCGGCACCGTGGTGCAGCTCCGCCCCGACGGCGAGTTGAGCACGTGCTCGGCAAGCCTCAACCCTGGGCGATCGAGGGCCACCGACTCCGTCTCCGTCGATCTGAACGGGTATCAACCGACGTCCGACGACCCGGACTACGAACAGATCACGATCGGTGACGAACAGGTGTATCTCGACAACTCGTCAGAAGGGTCGTGCCGCATCGGCTTTCCGCTCCGCGACGAGTTCGACGGCGCGACCCCGGGGCCCATGGAGGGTTTTCTCACCGAATCCGGCCGCGGCTTCGCCACGATCGACGTCTATCGCGCCGACGCGGACGCGTGCTCTGCAGCGAAATCGATCACCTCGACCGCCCTCGGTCTGCTGGAGGATCCACCGCTGCGCGCCGATTCGAAGTACAACCTCCCGCTTGCCATGAAAGATCCGTGCGCCGTCTTGGAGCACTTGCCCGCAACCTGGACGGTGGACCGCTGGAACCCTCCCTCCGATCCGTACAGCTGCCACTTCACGGCATCCTCGGCAACGTTCGAGGACAACCTCATGATGCTCGACGTCACGCTCGCCTACGTCGACACCGATCTGCGTTCGACCGACCGCGAGACCGTCGAGCAGGGCGGCTACACCGTAGAAACACGCGGCTCGGATTCGGCGTGCTTCGCGGACATCGTGTTGGGCAACCCCGTGCTCGGCATGCCCGAAACCGAGGACACGGCCGCGCGCTATGCCCGCACGGTTCCCACCCTGTCCATCCTGGCCGACCAGTGCGAGTCCGCAGTCGCACTGGCGGTGGCAGCTGCCGATGTACTGACTGGCTAGCCTTGGTCGGTGCGTTCGAGAACTGAAGGCGTGGATATTCGCCGCGTCGTAGTGGCGATCTGCCTGATCCTCGCCGGTCTGCTGTATTCCGCGTGGGTGGCCGAATTCTTCCTCGACACCGGTCTCGACCCCACCACATCGTTCCTCAGCGAACTCGACGCCCGCGATCAGCCGTACCGCGAATTCTTCTCCACCGCAGACGTCGTCACGGGTTCACTGATGATCGTCGCTGCGGTCCTCGGCTTCTTCGCCACTGCGCGTCGACGGCTCGTCGTCACCGGCTGGGTGGCGTCGGGCATCTTCGGTATCGCCACCATCGCCGACGCGAAACTTCCCCTCGAGTGCGTGGCCGCCGATGATCCGAGCTGTCCGATCGAGCCCAGCGGATTGTTCCCGCAACTTCATCACCTGCACGCCCTCACCAGCACCATCGCGGTGTTCGCGATCTTCACGGTCATGATCGCGTTCACGCTCGCTGCATTCCGCTACGAGCCCTATCCCCTGCTTCGGACGCTCGGTGTCGCAGTGCTGGCTGTCACCACCCTGGCTACGGCATGGCTGCTGATCGCCGACAATCTTCCCGGCGACCACGGCCTCGGTGTTGCCCAACGGGTTCAGGTGGGCGGCATGTCGGCCTATCTGGTGGTGCTGGGGTGTGCGCTTAGACTCGGCGCATGTCCTTCACCGCCACCGAACTCAACGGGACCAAGGTAGAGCAGTACCAGCAGCTCACCGAGCAGGCCCGCGGCCTGGTATTCGAGGAATCGAACCTGATCGCCAACGCCGCCAATCTTTCCGCGTTGGTCTACCACGCTCTGCCGGAAGTCAATTGGGTCGGCTTCTACCTGTTCGACGGCACCGAACTGGTGGTCGGGCCATTTCAGGGTCAGCCCGCCTGCGTGCGCATCGCTCTGGACAAGGGCGTCTGCGGGGCCGCCGCGACCACCCGTGAGACACAGCGAGTAGCCGACGTTCACGCCTTCCCCGGCCATATCGCCTGCGATGCCAACACCCGCTCCGAGGTCGTCGTACCGCTGTACCAGGGCGAGACCCTGATCGGCGTGTTCGACTTGGACAGCCCCGCGCCGAACCGCTTCGACGCCGACGATCAGGCCGGCCTCGAAGCGATCGCGGCGGTGTTTCTCAACTCTTTGGGTTAGAACTAGCTGCCGCCTCGAAGAACCAGGCCACGACCAACGCGCCTGGGTCGACGACGCCTCGCGCGGCTTCACCGACATAACTGGCGCGGCCGCGATTGGCGGTGATGTCCTTGGTCGATTCGGCTCCGGTCTTCGCGGCGTCGGCAGCGTCCTGCAGGGTGCCGCCATCTTTTTCGAGCGCCTCGACGGCCGGGGCAATGGCGTCGACCATCGTCTTGTCGCCCACCCGGGCTCCACCCAGTTCGGTGATGCTGTCCAGACCTGCCCGGGCCGCCGTTGCGATCGCTGCAGCGGAGGGCTCGGATTCGAGCATCGTTCGGTAGAACTGGCGGAACCAGATGCCGAACAGCGCGCCGGACGTACCGCCCGAATGGCCGAGGTAGGCCTCGCTGACGGCCTCGAATATCGTTGCCGCCGAGTAGGTTTCCCTGACTGCGTCGAGATCGAGCTGTTCGAGGGCGGCCACCATGTTGGTTCCGAAGTCGCCGTCGCCCGCCTTGCGGTCCAATTCGGTCAGAGCGGGCTCCTCATCGAGCACACGCTGCGCCCACGACCCGATCCACTCGGACACGAATGCCGATTTCTCGCCTGAATCGGAGGGCTCGTAGGACGGGCCGAAAGCACCGCGTTCTCCCACCTCCTTCGCTCCACGACTGGAGGCATTGGGCCAACCAGGCGCATCGGTGGGCGCGTCCCAGAGTTCGAGCATCTCGTCGTCGGCACGCACGAGTGTGATCGACGCTCCGCCCATGTTCAGCGCGGTGACGAAGCTACCGACGAGCGAGCGGGATATCTCGATACCTTTGCCCGAGAGATACTCCGAGAGTTCTCCGAACAGCAGATGCAATTCGAGCGGGTGCGTTGCGCCGAGACCGTTGACGATCGCGATCACCGATTCACCCGAGTTCAATCCGAGCGAGTTGATGATGGGCTCGGTCAGCTTCTCCACGATCTCCTGAGCAGGCAGCCGCGGCACGCGGTCGGTACCGCGCTCTCCGTGGATACCGATGCCGAGTTCGATTTCCTCCTTTGGCAATTCGAACGACGGCTCGTCCGCTCCCGGTAGCGTCGGCGGGTTCAGCGCGACCGCCATACTGCGTGCGTTCTCCGCTGTTCGACGCCCCAGTGCGACGACCGCCTGCAGACTGTCGCCGCGTTCTGCCGCTGCGCCGCATACCTTTTCGACGACGATGGTCGCTGCGGTGCCGCGACGCCCCGGGCCGTCCTCGCTCTCACTGGCCACGTCGTCGTCGACGAGAATGACGTCGGCAACAATACCGTCCTCCTGCAACAACTCTCGGGCAATCTTGAAGTTCATCACGTCGCCGGTGTAGTTCTTCACGATGTGCACCACTCCACCGCCGGAGTCCACGGCCTTGGATGCCTCGTGCACCTGAAGGGCGTTCGGTGAGGTGAAGACCAAACCGGGGCACGCACCCGTGAGCATGCCGCGGCCGATGAATCCGGCATGCATCGGCTCGTGGCCCGATCCCCCACCGGACAGGAGGGCAACCTGACCGTCGGAGATGCGATAGCGGCGAGTCAGGAACCCAGGATCGGCATGCCAGGTGACGTCGTCGGTGGCGGCGACGAAGCCGCGAAGGGCGTCGGCAACGAATGTTCGAGGGGAATTGGAGAACATGGCTCCACCCTAACCACCTGCACCGTGTCCCTTCCTTACTTCTCCGGGACAGATACAGCTTCTGCGGGACCGATACAGTCGGGGCATGACTACCGCGACCTGGACGCTCGACGCATCGGACGGTGGGCAGTTGGCCGTTCGGACCGATGTCACCGGACGAGCATCCAAGATGGGCCATCGCCTCACGATTGCGGTGACCTCCTGGACCGCGACAGTCGAGTGGTCAGAGGACGCGCCCACGGCAGTCTCCCTCGTCGCCGAGGTGGGTTCGCTCGAGGTGGTCCATGGCGAGGGTGGACTGACTCCCTTGATCGGACCGGAGAAGATCGTCGCGAAGGCAAACGCGCTCAAGAGTTTCGACGCCGATCGATATCCATCGATTCGATTTCGTTCTGAGAACATCACCGCCGTCGACTCCGGATTCCGGCTGGCAGGAACGGTGGAGATTCACGGCGTGTCCAGGGAGGTCGCCGTGGATGTGGCCGCAACCGACCTCGGCGATCGATGGCGTATCGAATCCGAAACCGTTGTGCGGCAATCGGATTACAAGATCACTCCGTATTCGCAGATGTTCGGAGCCATGAAGGTGGTGGACGATGTCACCGTGGCGTTCAACGCCGAGTATCGCAAGCCGTAAGCCTTCCCCATTCGCTTGTCATGGTGGACACTACGGCGGTGAAGCGAAATCGATGGATGATCGGATCGTGCGCATCGGCCCTGGTGCTGACCGTGGCCCTGACCGCGGGATGCAGCAGCCCGGCGGCTTCGTCCGCCGATGGACCTCCCGGAGTGAACGTCAACGGCGTGGGAGAAGTCCAGGGTGCACCGGATACCTTGACGACGCAGATCGGTGTTCAGGCCACAGCCGAGGACGTCACCGCCGCCATCGAACAGGCCAATTCTGCGGTTACTGAGGTGACCGACGCAGTGCTTGCCGCTGGCGTCGCGCGCGAGGACATCCAGACGCAGCAGGTGTCGATCGATCCGCAGTACTCGGGCGCACTGCCGGGCGGCAACTCGGAGATTTCCGGATATCAGGCCACCAATACCTTGCAGGTCACAGTGCGCGACCTGTCGAGGGCCTCCGCAGTGTTGGGCGACGCCACGTCGGCCGGCGGCAACGCGACTCGGATCTCCGGGGTCTCCTTCAAGATCGACGATGATTCCGAGCTGATCTCCGATGCCCGGTCCAGGGCGTTCGCCGACGCCCGCGAGCGCGCCGAGCAGTATGCGTCGCTCGCAGGCGGAGAACTCGGTGACGTTCTGTCGATCACCGAGTCGATCACCGGCCAGGAGCAGCCGGCGTCCTTCCGCGACTCCGCTTCGTTCGACACGGCGGTGCCCATCGAACCAGGACAGCAGACCGTCAGTGTGTCGGTGTCGGTGAAGTGGGCTTTGAACTAGATGCCAGCGGGCGGTGGCAAGCGATAGTTCACCGGCGTCGCCGAGAAGTCCACTGGGTTTCGGACGCCGTCGGACGCGGCACCCGGCAGCTGCACTCGAGGTTCGAGATCGAGCGATTCCGCGAAGGCAAACGCCTCGTCCATGGAATTGACCGGCCCCGCGGGAACGTTGCGGGCCATCAGTTCTCGGTACCATTCGTCGGCGGACCGCGTTTGTAGCGTCGAGTTCAGGATGTCGACCAACTGATCTCGGTGTTCGACGCGCGCCGAGTTGGACGAGAAGCGTTCGTCCGTAGCCAATTCCGGGATTTTCAGCACGTCCGTCAGCTCCGAGAATTGTCGGTCGTTGCCCACGGCCAATGCCAACGGTCGGTCGGCAGTCTCGAACACCTCGTACGGCACGAGCGAGGGATGCTTGTTCCCCATCGGGACGGGCACGACGCCGGCCCCGAGATAGGCCGCCGACTGGTTGCTCAGTGCGGACAGCACCGACGCCATGAGCGAGGTGTGCACCTGCTGACCCTCACCGGTCTTCGATCGATGATGCAGTGCGGCAAGGATTCCGCTGAGCGCGTGCAGCCCGGTGACGATGTCGACCATCGCCACACCCACTTTCGTCGGCGTCGAGCCGTCGGGGCCGGTGACGCTCATGAGCCCACCGACGGCTTGGACTACCAGGTCGTACCCGGGGAGCGCAGCTCCTCCCCCGGTGCCGAAACCAGAGATCGAGCAGTAGATCAGCCCCCGGTTGGATTGCGACACAGCCGAATAGCCCAGACCCAGGCGGTCCATCGTACCGGCGCGGAAGTTCTCGATCACGATGTCCGCACCCGAAACAATTTCGCGCGCCTCGGCTACACCGCTCTCGGACTGCAGATCGATGAACCTCGACGTCTTGTTGCGATTGACCGAGTTGAAATAGGTTGCGGTACCGGCGGAGTCGTACGGGGGACCCCACGATCGGGTGTCGTCACCGGTTCCGGGTCGTTCGATCTTGATCACGTCGGCACCCATGTCGCCGAGCATCATCGTCGCGTACGGACCGGCGAGCACGCGGGAGAAGTCCGCGACCACGAGGCCTGCGAGGGGACCGGTGGCAGGTGTCATCGGTCCACTGTATTGCGCGACGAGCTGCAGGTCAGTTCAGGTCCGGAACGAAGGCTCCCAGAACGGCAACCATCGTGTCCACGATGTGCTCGATGGGTGGACGAGGAGGAGCAGTACGGGACCAGTCGGAGACGATCTCGGTGAGAGCACCGAGGAATGCCGTTGCGGCCAAACGGTATCCACCGGGCGGCACGAAATCGGAACCGACCTCCGAGCGCAGGGTGTTCTCGAAGAACTGCACCCACTGAGCACGACGGCGCGTCCGGTGCTGTTCGACAGCATCGCTGACACCCAGCATCTCGAGATAGGAAATCCGCGCTCGTCGTGGGTCACCGCCGATCGATCCGACCAAAGCCGTCATCGCAGCGACGACCAGCGAGCGTCGGTCACGGTCGACCTGTTCGTCGAGTGCGGCGACGACTGCAGAAAGCGCATCGTCTTGGATCAGGTCATAGACGTCCACGAGCAGCGCCTCACGGTTGGCGAACTCGCCGTAGAACTGACTGCGGGCCAGACCGGCTGCAGCGCAGATGTCCGCCACCGAAGTGGCGGCGTACCCGCGTACCCCGATGACCTCGATCCCGGCGTGCAAGAACCGTGCGCGACGATCGGCCTTCCTCGCGGCGGACGATTGTCCCGCGTAGATGCGGCCCTGGTCGTCGGCGACAGTCACCGCCGGAGTCTACCGCCGGCGACACCGTCGGCTCCCGTCCACTGATCGCTTCCCTCACGACCCGATCGGCTTACCGAACAGTCCGGCGATTATCTCGCCTACTGCATCGACGAAGAGCGGGTGTGCACTCGTGTCGAGCGCCATCGAGCCGACATCTTTCGTTCGGCAACCCGGCTCCACGGGAACGCCGGCAAATCGATCGCGCATCCACAACACTGCACTCGGAAAGGCGATCAGCTCCAGGGTGATGTGCTCACTGAAATGGTCGCGGGTGTACGTGACATCGGCACCAGGACGGCTGCAATACGAATCGACCATCGCGTTGACCGGCCCGATCGGCACCAACCAATCCGGGTTGGAATGGTAGACGTAGAGCGGCATGTCCGGTGTGGTGCCGCCGAGCTGCATCGCGGACAGCGCCTTCTTCACCACTGGTTGTTGAATCGGGTCGCCCTCGGTGTGGAGGAAGCCCTTCAGATTGACGAACGGCAGCAGCGCCGAGCTGTAGCCGACACAGAGATTGTCCTTCGCCGCGAACAATGCCCGGCCGAGTGGATCGATGTGTTCGTCGATGAAGTCGGCCAACTCGGGATCTTCTCGACTGGCACCGATTACCCCGGCAGCGACGATGCCCGCGCCGAGTGTGTTGTTCGCGTTGTCCACCAGCGCCCCGAGCTCCGCGGGGGTTCCGCCCTCGGTGACTCCGACGATGTCGAGTTCAGGAGCGTAACTTCCGGCCAGTTCGGCTGCATGTCCGGTCGCTATCGCGCCTCCCGAGTAGCCGCTCATTCCCACCTTCGTGGCCTCACCGGCCAACTGCATCGGCGCGAAGTTCTCGGCCGCTCTGATGCCGTCGAGTGTGATCCGACCGGCGACCGGCCCTGCGGCGAACGAGTTGTTGGGACCTTGATGATCGGGTACCGATACCGCCCAGCCCTGCGCCAATGCTGCTTGCACCTCGAGGAATTGCGCACCCGACGTCACCGCACCTGTGACCGGCCAGGGAATCGCACCCGCCCGCATCGCATATGACGGCGCGCAGTAGGCGGCGAGAGAATCCTCGGCCAACTGAATGGATATCAAGGGCCGCGATGCCGCGGCGACGCCACGTGGCTTGATGACCGTGGTCACCGCAGCGATCGGCTCGTCGCGACCATTGTTGGACCGGAACGACAACTGCCACGCGTCGACCTGCGTGGGAATGATGTTGAGAGTGGCCAGTTCGACCGGCCGGGCAGCGATGATCTGGCCCGGCGCGGCTGCGGCCACAACGTCGGCGGGCGGAACGTAGAAGTCGGTGTCGAACTCCGGAATCTTCGGCCACGTGAACGGCGCCAGAGGCGGCTGAATGTCCACCTCGCTCGCATCGGGTGCAGCAGCAGCGGGCGTCGTCATGGCAGCAAAAGCCGCAGCGGCGGTCATCACGCTGATCGCTGTCCGCAGCGTCCAAGAGCGGGCAGAAGACACGGGTGTACTCCTTCGCGCCGGAGGACGGGATCCAGTGGACGCGCGCCCGGCGACGGTTCGTACAGCGCATCCGTCCATCTTGGACACCGATGTCCGAGATGGTGCTCAGAACTGTAGAGCGAAGTGGCGTGGATAACAATCCCCGAATCGAAAAAGAATCAGAAGTGAGCCGATTCCAACTACAACCGGCAGCGCCTGCCGGTTACACCACTGAGAAAGACCGCTTTGCCAAGCCGAATTGGAAGCCGGTGATGGCTGTGGTCACCGGAGCTTCCGGATTCTCGGCGGCACCGAGGGTGACGAACAGCGGCGTGAAGTGTTCGACGGTCGGGTGCGCGTAGGGCATTCCCGGTGCCGCGCTGCGGAAGTCTGCCAGCGTTCCGACGTCACCACGCGCCAACGCGTCGGCCGCCCAGAGGTCGAAATCCTCGGACCACGTCGGGACCGTGTTGGTGGTGAAGTTCTCGCGGGACAGGAACGGCAACCCGTGCGTCATGAATCCCGATCCGATGACCAAGACCCCCTCGGCGCGAAGCTCTTTCAGCGCAGCACCTATCGCCATCAGCCGGTCGGGAGCATGCGTCGGCAGGCTCAATTGCAGAACGGGAACATCCGCGTACGGGTACATCACCTTCAGCGGAACCCAGGCACCGTGATCGAGTCCGCGAGAGGTGTGGCGGTGCAAATTTTCCGACGCCGGGATGGCCGCGGCAATCCGAGCGGCCAAGGCCTCGGCGTGGGGCGTCCGGTATTCCATCGAGAAGTACCGCTGGGCGAAGCCGCCGAAGTCGTAGACCAGCGGGGTCGCGGCCGCCGAAGCGGACAGACTCAGTGGAGCCTCCTCCCAATGCGCGCTGACGATCAGGATTGCCTTCGGCTTGGGCATCGACTGCGACCACGTGAACAACTGGTCCATCCAGAGTGCGTCGTCGAAGACCGGGGGCGCGCCATGACTGATGTACAGAGCGGGCATCGGCCCGTCGTTCGGGGTCCACATCTGCTGTGACCGGCTCGCTGGTGCGGTATTGGCGAGAAACGCGTCGAACGCTGCTCCCGCGATTGGCGGGTTGACGACAGATGTCATGAGGGGTCCTTCGAAGGCTTAAGTTGAATCTTCAACTTAGCACTTATGAGTCGATCCGGCCAGCATCGTTAAGCTCCTCGCTATGTCCGATGCTGTCTATCGCGCACCGATGCCGGACGGCATCGAGCGTGCCCTCACCTACGGACTCTGCGGAATGGCGGCCGACGACGAACGATCGCTACGACGGGTCGAGCGCTTCGAGCAGATTCCGGACGGATCTTTCGCCTGGACGCGAACTGTGCGCGGCGAGTACTTTCTCGGCCGGATTTCCGGGCCGCTGCGAGAGGATCGAAGCGCCGACGCGGTGGCGTCGAACTTGATTTTCGTACGAGCCTGCGTGTGGACGACCGAACCCGTTCCCGAGTCGGAGGTACCGGCCGCCACACTCCGCACATTCGCCCGCGGCGGGAGAAACTTTCAGCAGACACACGACCCTCGAGTCGCCGCAGAGTCGGCTAGCGTGTGGCGAGTGCGAGGTCGCTGACCTGGGGATCGACCTGAACAACCGAGTATCCCTTGATCTCGAACTTGTTCTCGCCCTCGGGTGGTCCGAGCACGGCGCGAACGATCAGCGTCGCGGCGGCAGCGACGAGTGCGATCGCGATGACCACTGCGGCAACGATCAACAGGGTCCGGGGGCCGCCGAACAGGTTCTTCGAGCTCATAGGTCCATCATGGCCCCTCCGGGGTGAGACATGAATCGCGCCTGCCGAAGTAATAAAGGTCTTGATCAGATCGATTGGTGGCTACAGTGAATCCGTGACCGAATCACCCGAGCCCGATTTCTGGTCGTTCATCGACACCGCCAAAACCACGCTGGCCCGGGACTACGGGTTCGAGCATCAGTTGGCCACCGAGGTTCTGCTGACACTCAACCGGGCGTCGAACATCGTCACCTACGACTTGGAGGCGACGGTTCATCGCCCGCGAGGCTGGTCTTGGTCGTCGTTCCGACTGATGTTCGTCACGTGGCTGGCAGGCCCGATCGAACCGCGACGCGCCGCCGAACTGACCGGCATGAGCCGCGCAGCCGTCTCGAACCTGTCCAAGACACTCATCACCGGCGGCCTGCTCGCCAGTACGCCCGACGAGAGGGACGGGCGTTCGGTGCGCCTTGCCCTCACCCCGCAGGGACACGACGAGATGGTCGAGGCGTTCGCCGAACAGAACGAACGAGAGAACGCGTGGGCCGGAGCGCTCACCGAACCCGAACAGCGAATCCTGGTGATGTTGTTGACCAAACTCATCACGCACCGCAGTCAGTTCGACGTGCGCGGACGCAATTGACGGTTGCGTAGATCACGTCTAAGTAGTTAATGTATTTACTAAATGCGGTGCACAGAACACAGGAGCGATGACGTGGCCTACTACCGGCAGCTCGGATCGATACCGCCGAAGCGGCACACCCAGCACCGAACTCCGAAGGGCAGCCTCTACTTCGAGGAGCTGATGGGCGAAGAGGGCTTCTCGTCGGATTCGTCTCTGCTCTATCACCGGCACATACCGTCGGCCATCGTCGACGCCACCGTGTGGGAACTCCCCGATCAATCGACGACGCCCAACCATCCACTCGTCCCCCGGCACCTGAAGTTGCACGAGCTGTTTCCGGACTCCGTCGTCGCCGACACCGATGTCGTCACCGGTCGACGCCTCGTCCTCGGCAATGCCGACGTCAGACTGTCCTACGTCGTCGCCTCGAAAACCTCACCACTGTATCGGAATTCGGTCGGAGACGAGATGGTCTACATCGAATCCGGCTCTGCCACCGTCGAAACGGTGTTCGGCGCTCTCGAAGCGCAGCAGGGTGACTACGTACTCATTCCTCGCTCGACGACGCACCGTTGGATTCCGCACGGTCCCGTTCGGGCGTACGCCATCGAAGCCAACAGTCACATCGCGCCGCCCAAGCGGTTCCTGTCGAAGTACGGCCAGCTGCTCGAGAACGCTCCCTACTGCGAACGCGATCTGCACGGCCCCACCGAGCCGCTCCTCAGCGAGGGAACCGACGTGGAAGTGCTTGTCAAACATCGTGGTTCGACGGGCATGGTCGGAACCCGGTACGTCTACCCGCAGCACCCGTTCGACGTGGTGGGGTGGGACGGTTGCCTGTACCCGTACACATTCAACATCTCCGACTATGAACCGATCACCGGGCGCGTGCATCAACCACCACCCGCGCATCAAGCTTTCGAGGGGTCCAATTTCGTGATTTGCAACTTCGTTCCACGCAAGGTGGACTACCACCCGCTGGCAATCCCGGTGCCGTACTACCACTCCAACGTCGACTCGGACGAGATCATGTTCTACGTCGGTGGCGACTACGAGGCCCGCAAGGGATCCGGAATCGGCCAGGGATCGATCTCGGTGCATCCGGGCGGTCACGCGCACGGGCCGCAACCCGGTGCCTACGAACGCAGCATCGGTGCCGAGTTCTTCGACGAATTGGCCGTCATGGTCGATACCTTCCGGCCACTCGAACTCGGCGAAGGCGCACTCGCGTGCGAGGACACCGGGTACGCGTGGACGTGGGCCGGCCGGGGACCGAACCGATGATCCCGAAGTTCTTCCATCGCCTGTGCGACGACGCCGCCGTCTTCCCTCCCGGCAATGCGCCCCTCGATGTCGCTGCGGCGCAACATCTCGAATACAGAGCTAGTTCTTTCGCAGACCTCGTCGGCCCGTTGGTCGTTCCGATGGACCGGGTGAACGAGCTCGTCGTCGGTGCTCGGATGGAGGTGGCGTTGATCGCATCGGCCGGCCCCGACAGCGTGGAAGCGGGCCTGCGGATCGCCGACCGTACAGCAGGGGTGACGGTTGTTTCCGTCGAAGTGGCAGTACCCGACGGCACGAGCATCGACGCCTTGCGCAACATCGCTCAGGACATCGACATCTATGTCGAAATTCCCCGAGACTCCCGGCGAGACGACATCTTCGACGCCGTCGACGAGTTCGGGTACCGCGCCAAGTTCAGGACCGGCGGCGTCACGGCCGATCAGTATCCAGACGAGAAGGAGCTTGCCGCGTCCATCTACGAGGCGGCACAGCGCGAGGTCCACTTCAAGGCTACCGCCGGTCTGCACCATGCCGCCCGTAACACCGATCCCGACAACGGGTTCGAGCAACACGGGTTCCTCAACGTGCTCCTCGCGGCGCAGGCCGCGCACAGCGGCGCTCGCGTCGGCGAGCTGGAAAAGATACTGGCGATTCGGGATGCCGACGTCCTCGCCGGGCTCGTTGCCGGGATCGAGGGGCAGCGCGCCTTCGCCTCCTTCGGCACGTGCAGCATCCGTGAACCCCTCGACGATCTCGTCCGCCTCGGACTCCTCCCACCTCAGTGAGCCTCACCCCCGTGAATCAGGAGCGCCGTTCATGACGCACATCGACATTCCCGCCGATTCCGAGTTCGGAATCGACAACCTCCCGTATGGAATTTTCAGCACGCCGGGCACGAACGCTCGTACCGGAGTTCGCTACGGCGACAGCGTGATCGACCTGTCCGCAGCGTTGGGTGATACCGACTTCGCATCGGCGAGCCTGAACGCGTTCATGACCCGCGGGCGCAGTCGATGGGTGGAGGTGCGCACGTCCGTCACCGACATGCTCATCAGTGGCCAAACCCCCGCGGAAGCAATCGTGTCGGTTTCCGATGTCACGATGCATCTGCCGTTCGAGGTGGCCGATTACGTGGACTTCTATGCCTCCGAGCACCACGCGTCAAATCTCGGCCGACTTTTCCGGCCAAATGCCGAACCGCTACTACCGAATTGGAAGCATCTGCCGGTGGCGTACCACGGACGGGCAGGCACGGTCGTCGTCTCCGGGACCGACATCACCCGGCCTCGCGGCCAACGCAAGGCACCCGATGAGCCGTCGCCCACCTTCGGTCCGAGTCGGCGACTCGACATCGAAGCAGAGATGGGCTTCGTCGTCGGGGTTCCGTCCGACGGTCCCATCTCGCCGGATCAGTTCTCCGAGCACGTGTTCGGAGCCGTCATCGTCAACGACTGGTCGGCTCGCGACATTCAGGCCTGGGAGTACGTCCCGCTGGGGCCTAACCTCGGCAAGAGTTTCGCGACGTCCATCTCGCCTTGGGTGGTCCCCCTGCTCGCATTGGAGCAGGCGCGAGTCTCGACGCCGGTACAGGATCCCGAGCCGCTCGAGTACCTCCGCGAATCTCGTTCGTGGGCTCTGGATATCGACTTGACGGTCTCGTGGAACGGTCACGTCGTATCCCGTCCGCCATACAGTGCTATGTACTGGTCGCCGGCTCAGATGCTCGCGCACGAGACCATCAACGGTGCGACATCGCGAACCGGTGACCTGTTCGCGTCGGGCACAATCTCCGGACCCGAGAAGAATCAGCGCGGCGCGTTCATCGAACTCACCTGGGGCGGTATGGAACCGGTGTCACTCGGATCGGAGACCCGCACCTTTCTCGAGGACGGCGACGAGGTCGTCATCGCCGCGAGTGCTCCGGGGTCGAACGGGTCGCGCATCGGCTTCGGTGACGTCCGGGGCCGAATCACGCCTGCCTGAGCGTCTGCTACCAATCCGATCGAACGACCAGGGACTGCTCGATCTCCAGCGCTGCGTCGTGCACGGCCTTGCCCCACATCCGGCCCGCCGACGTCGGCACCCTCTCTATCGGGCCCGCGACGCAGACGGCGGCAACGATGCGCTCCTCTCGGCGGACCGGCGCACTCACCGAGGTCAGGCCCGGTGTGCGCTCCGAAGTCGACTCCCACCACCCGAGCGCGTTGCTGTCGGCGTCGAGATCGCCTGCCAACACGTGACCGGCCGAACCCGCTCCGAGGGGAAGTAGCGTCCCCACGGGCAACGACGCCCGGAGTTCGTGCTGTGAATCCTCCGATACCAGGCACAACCGATGCGATCCCCGCAGTACCCACAGCTGGGCGGATTCTCCGGTCTCCTGCCGCAGGCGCCTGAGAATCGGTACGGCGAGCCCGCCGAGAGTGGAGGTACCGAAGCGATCGCCGGGGTGAAGAAGGCCGTTGTTGTCCCGGCGGAGCATCGAGTACCGCACCATCTCGCCGACCAGCCGATAGACCGTCGATGCAGACAGACCAAGCATCTTGGCGAGGTCACCGGTGGTCCGCGGGCACGCCTCGACCGCATCGAGAATCGCCGCGGCCCGAGCCAGAACCCCGGTAGTGGTGTCGGCGCTACCGTCCGTCACTGCTGTCGACCTCCGTGTTCGATTCCTGCACCGCACCGGCACCATGGCCGACACTGCCTACGCAGCATAGGTGTCGGACCGACCCGCGATGCCGTCAGCAGGGCCGAGCGCCACGATGGACGACGGCCAGATCACGGTAGGTAAGCGCGTTGGCTGTGCAGTGTTCGACCTCCTCGTCGGTCAATTCCCGCCGAACCTTGGCGGGGACACCCGCCACCAACGATCTCGGTGGAATCTGCGCACCTTCCGTCACCAGTGCACCTGCTGCAACGAGGCAGTTCTCTCCGACCACTGCACCGTTCATGATGACGGCAGCCATGCCGACCAGTGTTCCGTCGCCGACGGTGCAACCATGCAAGACGGCATTGTGTCCCACACTCACGTTCGCACCGATCGTGAGCGGAAACCCCGGATCCACATGTGCGACAACACCGTCCTGCAGATTGGACCCACTACCAATCGTGATCTCCTCGGAGTCGGCGCGGAGAACGGCCCGATACCAGACACTGCTGTCCGGTCCCAGATCCACTCGCCCGACGAGCGTCGCCGTGGGGGCTACCCACGCGGACGCGTCGACCGTGGGAGATCCGCACTCGAGCGCGAGCAGCATCGACCCCGAGCTTGTATCGGTCATGAGTTCCTGTCCTTCCATCGGCACAGTGATTCTGGGAATCCGCGTCACAGTGGTTGCCATTAGTGATCCAGCGCACTACGGTAATTCCTATCAAAAGATAATGCGGTTATCAAATAATGATAATCACGCAATCTTCGCTCGAATCTACTACCCAACTGCAGGGAGTGACCACCGGTGTCCATCACCACTGAGAACGGCCCTTTGCACGGAATCCGTGTGATCGAACTGGGCAACTTCATCGCCGCACCCTTCGCGAGTCGCCTCTTCGCCGACTTCGGTGCCGAGGTCATCAAGATCGAACGCCCCGGCGTCGGCGACGAACTCCGCGGCTGGCGTCGCAGCCGCGGAGACACCTCCATGATGTTTCGGACCATTGCTCGCAACAAGCATTCGGTGACTATCGATCTGCGTACCGACGAAGGCCGTGATCTCGCGCTGAAGTTGGTCGAAACCGCCGATGTCGTCGTCGAGAACTTTCGGCCGGGCACCCTCGAGCGTTGGGGTCTCGGGCCCGACCGCCTACAGGAAGCCAATCCCGACGTCGTCATGGTCCGCATCTCGGGCTACGGCCAGACTGGCCCGCATCGCGACCGAGCCGGGTTCGGCGGAGTAGCAGAAGCATTCGGCGGACTGCGTCACGTCACCGGCCACGCGGATCGCGAGCCGGTCCGGCCCGCAGCACCCATCGGTGACGTATTGGCCGGACTCCACGGTGCCGTCGGCGCGCTCGTGATGCTCCTGGCTCGCGAACGAAGCGGAGATCATTCCCGGCCCAAGGTTGCCGACGTCGCCCTGTACGAGGCGGTGTTCATGGCAATGGAATCACTGGTCCCCGACTACGACGCGTACGGCACGGTTCGCCAGCGCACAGCGGGCAATCTTCCCGGCGTGGTTCCCAGCGGCATCTATCCTTCTCAGGACGGCAGCGTCATGATCGCCGGCAACTCGAGCAGCGTGTTCGGACGGCTCATGACCGCGGTAGAGCGAGCAGACCTCGCCACCGACCCGGAGCTGGCCAATGGCGACAAACGATTCGCGCGCGAGGCCGAGCTCGATCGAGCCATCTCCGACTGGACGTCGGTAAGGCCCACAGCTGTTGTCGTCGACGAACTCGGTGCCGCGGGAATACCCGTCGGAGAGGTGTTCGATGCAGCTCAGATAGCCGAGGACGAACACTTCGTTTCGCGCGGAATGGTGCAACCACTCAAAGTCTCGGTGGAAGAGGGTAGTACCGAGGAAGTTCGCTTTCCCGGAGTGGTTCCGCGATTCGGTGACGAACCGACCGCCGTGAGGTGGGCCGGGCCGGACCTGGGCGAGCACACGGACGATATCCTCGGCCGCACGCTCGGGCTCACCGAGGAGCAGCTGGACGATCTCCGCGCCAGAAAGGTGATCTGAGATGCGCGTACACATCACCGACGTCTATCTCCGTGACGGATTGCAGGACGAGAAGTCCATCGTTCCCACCGCGGACAAGCTGGCAGTGCTCGATGCCACCATCGCGTCGGGCATCACGTCCCTCGAGATCGCGTCGTTCGTCTCCGCCAGCCGAGTGCCACAGATGGCCGATGCCGAGGAGGTCATCTCAGGCGCACCTCGACGAGCCGGAACCCATTACAGCGCATTGGCTTTGAATGGCCGGGGTGTCCACCGGGCCGCCGACACGGACATCGACATAATTCAGATCGTGACGTCCGCCAGCGAGGGCCACAGCCGGGCCAACGCCGGACGCTCGTCCGACGACGCCTTGCGCGACCTGAGTTCCGCAGTCGCACTGCACCCCGACCGCACGTTCATCGGTGGAGTCAGTACCGCCTTCGTCTGTCCTTTCGACGGCGTCATCACATCCGCACGGCTCGTCGAGGTGTGTGAACGCATGGCCGACACCGGTGTATCGAGCATCGGTCTCGCGGATACCCTCGGCGTCGCGACCACCGATCAGGTACTGACCGGTGTCGAGGCCGTCCGAGCAGCGTTGCCCGAGTTGATAATCAGTTTGCATTTGCACAACGCTCACGATCAGGCCCTCGACACCGCCGTGCGGGCAGTACTCGACCTCGAGATCGAATACTTCGACAGCGCACTCGCCGGGTACGGCGGCTGCCCCTTCGCCCCGGGCGCGCACGGAAACCTGGCCACCGAGCAGCTCGTGGACACCTTCCATCGCGCCGGAATAGACACCGGTATCGACACTGCCGCCCTGGCCATCGCTGCCGATCTCGCTCGTGTCGTAGTCGATCGCGCTCTTCCTCTCCCCACTCCCGCTTCCGCACTGTGATCGGGCGGGCTCCGGCCCGCGTATCGCCGCTTCCCCTGCGGCACAACCTCATCCTCCGTTCCGAAAGGCCAGCCATGGTCTACGCAATCTCGATCATCGCCCTCATCGCCATCTTCACGGTCGCGACGATCACTCCCATCAACATGGGCCTACTCGCCTTCGCCGGTGCATTCGTCATCGGTGGCGCGATATCCGGCATACCCATCGACGACATCATCGACGCATTCCCCGGTAGTACTTTCATCATCGTCGGCGGCATCACCTTGCTGTTCGCCATCGCCAAAGCCAACGGAACGATCGACGTCGTCATCGACCGATCTCTTCGAATGGTCGGTGGTCGACGCTGGGCGATCCTGTGGATGATGTTCCTGCTGTCCGGTCTACTGATGGCCCTCGGCTCCGTGCTCGCCGTCGGTATGCTCGCGCCGATCGCGATGCCGTTGGCCAAGCGCAACAACATCAATCCCTTCCTGATGGGCATGGTCGTCAGCCACGGCGCGCTTGCCTGCTGCTTCTCCCCGATCAACCTCTACGGTGCCTTCATCAACGGCTTGATGGACTCCACCGGTGTCGGCTCACACCCACTGGCTCTGTTCCTCATCCCGTTCGTGCTCAACACGCTGATCGCTCTGGTGCTCTTCCTCGTTCTCGGCCGCGACCTCATCAGAGACCGCACGCGCGCGTTCGACGTCCAGGATCTGCGCGACCAGCAGGGCGGGCTGCCGGTGCCGTCCGGGCCGCGACCGGGCCACACCGGGCTGCCAGAGGGCAGCGGTGGCGGCACCGCAGTGCAAGTCGAAGCCGATCCGATCGAAGCCGCCTCGGTCACAACAGTTCCCGAGCAAGCCGTTCCCCTGACTCGAGTGCGCGTGCTCACCCTTCTCGGCATCGCAGCGCTTGTTCTGTTGTCCGTGACGCTGGGAGTCGACATCGGCGTCAGCGCGATCTGCGTGTCGGTCGTGTTGTTGCTGCTGGCTCCGAAGACTCATCCCAAAGTGGTCGACAACATCGCCTGGCCTGCCGTGGTTCTGGTCTGCGGTGTCCAGACCTACATGGCGGTCATGACCCAGAACGGCACGCTGGGATTCCTCGGCGACGCCGCCTCGGCCCTCGGTTCACCTCTGTTGACGGCACTCATCCTGTGCTACGCCGTCGCGATCATCTCCGCTTTCGGATCATCGATCGGCACCATCGGTATCGCCTTGCCACTCGCCGCACCCCTGCTCGCCGCCGGCGAACTGGGAGCGATCGGATTCGTTGCGGCCATTGCCTTCTCGGCTACCGTGGTGGACGTAAGTCCGTTCTCCACCAACGGAGTCATGGTTCTGGCCGAAGCCCGAGTGGACGACAAGGCACGATTCCAGCGCAAGATGCTCGGCTACTGCGGATTGGTCGTGCTCCTCGCTCCGCCGACAGTATGGCTGCTGACGGTGGTCGCGCCCTCGATGACCTGATCCCAAAACCTCCAAGGCCCCTGCCTCGACCCGCACGCGCTCAGTCGTGCGTTCGTCGATAGGCAGGGGCCTTCGGCGTTCTCTCGGGCTCGGCGGTGTTCAGCAACGGCAGTGTTCGAAACTCGACCAACTCGGAGAGCACGACCACACTGGTGGACCGCGCGATCGTACGAGATTGGTTGAGAACGATCAGGGTTCGCTGTAGGTCGTCATGAGACGCCGCGGCTACCCGGCACAACACATCTCCCGCTCCGGTCGTCGCGAATGCCTCCAACACGCCGGGTATCTGCTCCAGGACGGCGACGACGTCACCGAGCGCGCCCTGGGCAATTTCCAACGTGACGAACGCTTGAACGCCGTAACCGGCCGCAGCCAAGCCAATTCGAGGCCGATAGCCGGTGATGACGCCGCTGTCTTCGAGGCGCTGCAGACGGGCCGACACCGTCGCTCGCGCAACACCGAGCGTTCGTGACAATTCTAGAACGCCGATTCTCGAATTGTCATGCAGCACAGCGAGCATCGCCCGGTCCAATTCGTCCATTGTGGATTCCATTGCTGACACCTCCGGTTTTCTAGGCGAATTGTATAGCAAACAGTGCTAGGGCCCGGTCTATCTGTACAGCATCGATAGTAGAAAAACGGTCAATTGACACCCCCAACCCGCGATGTTTGAGTCATCAGGACAGTTCGCTCAGCCCGAACCGAAGACGGCCGACCCCTTGTCGCCGCCCCCGATCCATCACACCAACCAGGGAGACCGCATGAGCCTCGACAACATCCTCAACGACGACGAGAAGCTGGCCGATCTCGACGCCGAGCAGTTGCGTCAGCTCGTCGGTTTGGTCGAGTACGACGACGAGCGCGACCCCTTCCCGGTCAGTGGCTGGGACGCGATCGTGTGGGTAGTCGGCAACGCGACGCAGACCGCGCATTTCTTCCAGTCCGCGTTCGGCATGGAGCTCGTTGCGTATTCAGGCCCCACCACCGGCCAACGTGACCACCACGCGTACGTACTCAAGTCCGGCGCAGTGCGTTTCGTCATCAAGGGAGCTGTTGACCCCGACAGCGAACTGGTGGCCCACCACACGCGCCACGGCGACGGCGTCATCGACATCTCGCTAGCCGTCCCCGATGTCGACCGGTGCATCGAACATGCGCGAGCCCAGGGCGCGCGAGTACTGCACGAGCCGACCGACATGTCCGACGAGCACGGCACGGTCCGCACCGCGGCCATCGCGACCTACGGCGACACCCGACACACGTTGGTCGACCGCTCGCGCTACACCGGCACCTACCTGCCCGGCTACGTACCCCGGACGTCGACGTTGCAGCGACCGGAAGGCGCTCCCAAGCGCATCTTCCAGGCCCTCGATCACGTAGTCGGCAACGTCGAACTCGGCAAGATGGACGAGTGGGTCGACTTCTACCACCGCGTCATGGGTTTCACGAACATGGCCGAGTTCGTCGGGGCCGATATCGCCACCGATTACTCCGCGCTGATGAGCAAGGTCGTCTCCAACGGCAACCACCGAGTGAAGTTCCCGCTGAACGAGCCGGCCGTCGCCAAGAAGCGTTCACAGATCGACGAGTACCTGGACTTCTACCGCGGACCGGGCGCACAGCATCTGGCGCTCGCCACCAACGACATTCTGTCCTCGGTCGACGCACTCCGCGCGGCAGGCATCGAATTCCTAGTCACCCCAGATTCGTACTACGAGGATCCCGCACTTCGCGCCCGGATCGGCAATGTCCGAGTGCCGATCGAAGAGCTGCAGAAGCGCGGAATTCTCGTCGACCGAGACGAGGACGGCTATCTGCTGCAGATCTTCACCAAGCCGCTGGTCGATCGCCCGACGGTGTTCTTCGAGCTGATCGAACGCCACGGCTCGCTCGGCTTCGGCATCGGCAACTTCAAGGCACTGTTCGAGGCCATCGAACGTGAGCAGGACGCTCGCGGCAACTTCTGACTCGAGATCTGTTCGACGCCGCCCACTGTCAGCGTTCGGTGGGCGGCGTCGTGCGTCCCAGACCGCCTCGGTCCTCGTCGAAGATCAGCCATGTGCGGGTCGCCCGGACGCCGTCGAGCGACTGCAGGCCCTCCAGCACCACTTGCCGCAAGCTCTCGTTGTCGGGAGTCCTGATGAGTACGAGCACGTCGAAATCGCCACCGAGCAAACTGAAGTGGTCTACGAACTCCATCGACCGCAACCCCTCGGACACACTGCGCCACGAATCCTGACGGATGGACAACGCGATGAACGCGGAGGTCCCTAGCCCGGACGCCCCGTGGTCGACCTGAACGGTGAATCGCTCGATGACACCGGAATCCTTCAGTCGGTCGACGCGCGTATAGGTATGTGCACGAGAGAGATTCAACCGATCGGCCAGCACCCGCATTGAGACCCGGCCGTCTGCGGTGAGCTCGGCGAGTATGCGTCGATCCGTGTCGTCCAATTCCACACGTCTCGAGACGTCGTCCATTCGTCCGCTCCTACCTCGTGGTTCGTTGCGCCGATCGGACACATTCGATGTCTGCGCCGTGATCGGCAGCCATATGTCTGTAATTCTACGACCATCGGGCTTCTTCCTCACCGAATCGGCCAGAATCGCCGTACAAGCCGATTTCAGGAGAGTGCGACATGACGACCGTCGAGAAGGTTCCGGCAACGTCCTACCAACAGTTCATGCCTGCCGACCGTCCCGTGCAATATCTTGCACCCGATGGGACGGGCGTGGGCAGTGCCGCCCGCTACGCACACCCGTCCAACGAACGCTTGCTCGAGATGTACCGATCGATGGTCCACGGTCGCCGATTCGACCAGCAGGCAACGGCATTGACCAAGCAGGGCCGGCTCGCGGTCTACCCGTCCTCACGTGGACAGGAGGCCTGCCAGATCGCCGCCGCCTTGTGCCTGGGCGAGCAGGACTGGATGTTCCCGACGTACCGTGACTCGATGGCTCTCGCGGCGCGAGGCGTCGACCAGGTGGAGTTGCTCGGCATGCTCGCCGGCTACTGGCACTGCGGCTACGACCCGACCGCCTACAAGGTCGCCCCCCAATGCACGCCTTTGGCAACACAATTGCTGCACGCCACCGGCTTCGCCTATGCCGAGGCCAAGCAGGGTCGCGACACCATCGCCCTCGCATTCTGCGGCGACGGTGCCACCAGTGAGGGTGACTTCCATGAGGCCCTCAACTTCGCCGCGGTGTTTCGCGCTCCGGTAATCTTCCTGGTGCAGAACAACAGATTCGCGATCAGCGTTCCGCTCGCACGCCAGACTGCGGCTCCGTCGCTGTCGCACAAAGGCGTCGGCTACGGCATCGGCAGCGAGCAGGTCGACGGAAACGACCCGATCGCGATGATGGCCGTGATGGATGAGGCCGTGAAGTACGTCCGTTCAGGCAAGGGACCTGTGGTCGTCGAGGCGCACACCTACCGCATGGACGCCCACACCAACGCCGACGACGCCACGCGCTACCGCAAGGCAGACGAGGTCGAGGGGTGGCTGGCCCGAGACCCGCTCTCGCGCCTCGATTCCTACCTCGAAGCCCAGGGTCTGCTCACCGACGAGCTGCGCGAGCAGATGACGGTATCTGCCGACGCCGACGCCGCGGCACTTCGCGCAGGCATGAACGTCGAGCAGGACGTCGACCCCGAGGATCTGTTCCGGTTCGTCTACTCCTCCCCCACCCCCGGCCTGATCGACCAACGCAATCAGGTTGCCGCCGAAATCGCTGCAGGAGAACTGTCATGACCACGATGACCATGGCCGGAGCCCTCAACGCCGCCCTGCGCGACGCGTTGACCGAGGACGACAAGGTCGTCGTGTTCGGCGAGGACGTCGGCACGCTCGGCGGCGTCTTTCGCGTCACCGACGGACTGACCCGAGACTTCGGTGACGATCGCTGCTTCGACACCCCGCTCGCGGAGTCGGGCATCGTGGGATTCGCGATCGGAATGGCGATGTCGGGCTACAAGCCCGTCGTCGAGATGCAGTTCGACGCCTTCGCCTACCCGGCTTTCGAGCAGATCGTGTCGCATGTTGCCAAGCTGCGCAACAGAACTCGTGGATCGCTCACCGCGCCGATGGTCATTCGGATTCCGTTCGCCGGTGGTATCGGCGGCGTAGAGCACCACTGCGACTCGTCCGAGGCCTACTACGCGCACACCCCGGGCCTGAAGGTCGTCTCCCCGTCCACCGTCGCCGACGCGTACTCGCTGATGCGGGACGCCATCGCCGATCCGGATCCGGTGATCTTTCTCGAACCGAAGCGGCTGTACTTCTCCAAGGATGACATCGAGCTGACCAAGACCGAGCCGATCGGCACGGCCGTCGTGCGCCGTGCCGGTACCGACGTCACGCTTCTCGCCTACGGACCCACCGTGTCGGTGGCCATGCAGGCCGCAGAGTTCGCAGCCGAGGACGGCCGGAGCGTCGAGGTGATCGATCTGCGTTCACTCAATCCGTTCGACGACGTGACGGTCGCGGCGTCGGTACGGAAAACCGGACGGTGCATCGTTATTCAGGAGGCTCAGGGCTTCTCCGGTGTGGCCGCGGAGATCGCATCGCGGGTATCCGAGCGCTGCTTCCATCACCTGCACGCCCCGGTACTGCGAGTCACCGGTCTCGACATTCCCTACCCTGCACCGAAACTCGAGCACTTCCACCTGCCGTCCGCTGATCGCGTCCTCGACGCGATGGACCGGCTGCAGTGGAACGATGCACCTGACCTCAGCAAGGCGGTCACGGTATGAGTGCCCAGGTATTTCTGTTGCCGGACCTCGGCGAAGGACTGACCGAGGCCGAGATCGTGGAGTGGAAGGTCAAGCCCGGCGACACCGTCACCATCGATCAGGTCGTCGTCGAGGTGGAGACGGCGAAAGCCTCCGTCGAGGTGCCATGCCCCTTCGAGGGTGTCGTCGGTGAATTGCATGCGGCCGAGGGCACATCACTCGCCGTCGGCGCTCCCTTGATCAGCATCACCGGCGGTGCCGTCGCCGATACGCCTGCGGCCCACGAGCGCTACCGCGAAGAGGAACGCGCCGGCTCGGGCAATGTGCTGATCGGCTATGGCACGGGACACGGCCCCACCGGCCGTCGCAAGCGGAGTGCGGCTCCGCCGCAGTGGAGTGAAAAAGTGCCCCCTGAGGCACTTAACCGCACCTCTGCGCCGAAGGTGCTCTCCCCCATCGTTCGGAGCCTGGCGCTCCAGGGCGGCCTGGATCTCACGTCTATCGACACCGCAGGCGGCCATGGAGTCATCACCCGCGCGGACGTCGAGCGAGCCTTGGCCGGTGCGACCGTTGCTTCCTCGCCGGAGGGCGTCACGCGCATCCCGATCACCGGGATCCGTAAGACCATCGCAGACAAACTCTCTCGCAGTCGCGCAGAGATTCCCGAGGCCACTGTCTGGGTCGACGTCGATGCCACGGCTTTACTGCAGGCCCGACGCGACCTCGACGCCTCCATCGACGGAGTCAAGGTGACGCTGTTGGCGGTCCTCGCCAAACTCACCATGATCGCGTTGGCCAAGTTCCCCGAGCTCAACAGCACAGTCGACACCGCAGCCGGTGAGATCCTGCGCTACGAGAACGTCGGGCTCGGCATCGCTGCGCAGACCGAGCGCGGACTGATGGTTCCTGTTGTGGCGCAGGCAGACAAGGCCGATCTCAAGGAACTCGCCGAGCGATTGGCCGAGCTGACCGAGCTGGCGCGAACCGGCTCCCTCCCCGCAGCCCGGCTGAGCGGCGGAACGTTCACGCTCAACAACTACGGAGTGTTCGGGGTCGACGGCTCGGCCGCGATCATCAATCACCCCGAGGCCGCGATCCTGGGCATCGGACGCATCATCGACCGCCCCTGGGTGGTCGATGGCCAATTGGCCGTCCGCAAGGTCGCGCAGCTGTCGTTGGCCTTCGATCACCGCGTGTGCGACGGCGGAGTAGCCGGTGGGTTCCTGCGCACGGTTGCCGATTTCGTCGAAAACCCCGTCGTGGCATTGGGATCCGTCCGATGAGCGACGTGGACGTTCTCATCCTCGGCGGTGGATCGGGTGGGTACTCGTGTGCGCTGCGTGCTGAGCAACTCGGCCTGACGGTCGCGCTGGTCGAGGAGGACAAGCTCGGCGGCACCTGCCTCCATCGCGGATGCATTCCGACCAAGGCGCTGCTGCACACCGCCGAAGTTGCCGACGCGGTGCGCGGTTCGGCGCATGTCGGCGTCACCGCATCGTTGACCGGTGTGGATATGCCTGCGGCACTGGACTATCAGCGCAGCGTGGTCGCCGGCCTGTACAGCGGGCTGAAGGGTTTGCTTAAGCGGCCGGGCATCGAAATCGTGTCCGGACGTGGACAGGTAGTCGGTCCTCGCACCGTCGAGGTGAAGGGTCGACGCATCACCGGAGCCTCGCTGGTTCTTGCCACCGGGTCGTATTCGCGCACCATCCCCGGTATCGAGCTGGGGCCGCGCGTGCTCACCAGTGAAGGGGCGTTGGCACTCGATCGAGTTCCGGAGTCTGTCGTCGTACTGGGCGGCGGAGTCATCGGTATCGAGTTCGCCAGTATCTGGGCATCGTTCGGCGCCAAGGTCACCGTCGTCGAGGCACTCGATCGCATCGTTCCGGGTGAAGACGAGTGGTCCTCGAAGCAGTTGACCAAGGCATTACGGAAGCGCAGCATCGACATTCGTACCGGAACCAAGGTCGAGACAGTCACCGGATCTTCCGACGACGTCGCGGTGGGACTGTCATCCGGCGACATCCTCTCAGCCGATCTCGTGCTGGTGTCCGTCGGACGTGGACCGCGCACCGACGGTCTCGGTCTGGCCGAGCAGGGCATCGCCACCGAAAGAGGCTTCGTCACCGTCGAGGACAACCTGCTCACCACCGCCGACGGCGTCTACGCCGTCGGCGACATCGTGGCGGGCTACCAGTTGGCTCATCGCGGTTTCCAGCACGGCATGTTCGTCGCCGAGCACATCGCCGGCCTCGCACCGGCAGGCATCGACGGTGATCTCGTTCCGCGCGTGACCTATTCGCACCCCGAGGTGGCGTCGGTCGGTCTCACCGAGAAGGCCGCGGAGGAGAAGTACGGCACCGTGACGTCGGTGGTCTACGACCTCGGCGGCAACGGCAAGAGCCGCATTCTCTCCAGCGGGGGCGGAGTCAAGGTAATTCGAGCACGCGACGACGGCCCGGTTGTCGGCGTCCACATCGTCGGCGACCGCGTGGGCGAGCTGATCGGAGAGGCACAACTCGCGGTGGCATGGGAAGCACTGCCCTCGGAGGTCGGTAGCTTCGTGCACGCTCACCCCACCCAGAACGAGGCACTGGGTGAGGCTATGATGGCGCTGTCGGGACGGCCGTTGCACGCGCATAGCTGAAAGAGTTTTGAGTGGGTGGCTCCACCGTTCCGGTTTGTTCTCGTAGACCTAGTTCCGGGTGCCGCCTCGGTGTGGCACGTGGTCCGCCGAGCAAGCCACGATCCAACCTCGCAGTCGGCGGCAATCTAATCAGCGATAACAAGTTTCGCCACCTGCGGTAATTGTCGGCCAATCACGCTGATCTCTTCAGGTCTGGAGTGTCCTCGGGCGTCGGTCGCCAGCGCCGCGGTCTTACCCATGCGAGGCTCGGCGAGCGAAAAGAGCATGTCCTCCCAGGACATGTACACCTTCTGGCTGCCTTGGACGGCGCGGCCGACGATGACCCCGATGTCGGCGTCGGTCAGGGTGTCCGCGCCTGCGAGATCCGGGCGCAGCATTCTCGCGCGGTCACGGGCCTGTTTGCCGGTCACTTCGCTCAGTTTCGAGGTCGACCTCATCAGACGGGCCTTGGCATCGACGTCGTTCTTGCCGCCGCGTGGTGCCGTGGCGGCCGCGCCGACGCCGGCGAGACCGGAGCCGATGATCACCGCGATCACGAAGATCACCGTCGAGACGGTCAGCCACGTCAGCGTGCCGCCGGCCACGGAGAACAATGCCTCGAACGGGTTTCCGGGGATCGACTCACCGGTGTCGCTGGACGCGTGCCCGAGCCACAATGACCCGTATCCGAGGGCAATCAACACGATCACCAGCAAGACCGCGATCAGTGGCACCATCGACGACGAGGACCCTGCACCCTTCGAGGTCGCCTTCTTCGTCACCATGCGTCCACACCACCCTCGACCGCCGCGTCGACGCCGCGGTCGAGCTCGATGACGCGGGCGACCCGGTCGGTGATGTCGACGACCGAGTCCGACGAGCGATCCTGGCGCGGTGTGTCGAGCATGAGATCGGCCAGACGGAGCGGTTCGACGTCGGCAGAGGTGGAGGACACGTCGAGGGTGTGCTCGGCGATGTCGTCGAAGTCGAGGCCGTCGAGCTCGGCAGGCAACTCCAGGACGTCCAGTGACAGACCCGGCCGGAGCACCGCATCGTCGATACCGTTGTCGACCAACCGTTCCCGCCACGCATCCTCATGCACAGCCGTGCGATCGACGGTGGCATCGGCCCACTCCTGCTGAACGGGATCGGTGAAGGTCTGCGCGGCGATCAGCTCATGCGCGACACCGGCTGTGGCGAGATATGCAGCCGCCCGCACCAACGACACGTCGGAATCGAACAGCCCGAATGCTCGACTGTCACTGCGCGGCTCGTAGGAGTGCGACCGAGTGCGGATCTCCTCGCGGCGGACGTGCGCGCGATCGGCCAGGCCGCGGCGGCGTGCGGCCGCCAGGGTGGCGCGGCGACCGCGTTCGTAGGCGGCGGCTGCGATCTGTGAGGGGCGCTGCAGCTCAGCGGTCGAGACGGTGTTTGTGGTCATCGACGGTCACCACCGTCGATGGTGAACGAGATGTGATGAGTGCTCGGCGAGAGCGAGAGAGGAATCGACATGGAGGGCCTTCACAGGGAGCGTCGGCCAGCCCACAGCACAATCGCACCGACACCCGAATAATGGTGTGGCGCAGCGCTGTTGCTGGATGGACGCTCGACCGTGACCCTCATCGACGGTCGAACGCCATCAGATTACCTCATAGTCGCGTGCTCTCGCATCCATCCGGTGAGCGAGAGCAGATGCCGCGAGCTGATAGCCACGGGGCAAGCACGGCAAGAATTGTGAGCCGCTGCTGAAACTTCACCACCCGCTGCGCCTGGCATCATCCACTCGATATCGAGGCAAGTCCATCTACCTCAATGGATGTCCGGTGCTAGCATCCGGCACGTGACCAGCCGCGAGCCGTACAGAACCTCCGTCGTTTCCGACAATGCAGCGACATCGGACTTGTTTGCGGATAAATCTGATCTGGGGAACGCGGTCCAGGTCACGGTGGACCTAGGAGCTAATCCAAGCCTTTGGTTGCTCAGTCGAACTCAAAATGATGTGAGACGAGTGTTTCTCTCGTCGGTCTACTACGAATTGGCGAAGCTTCCGGAAGGAGACCTAGGCTTGCAGAGCCCACTTGAATGGTCTCGGCGCGTGGTCTTCGTGACAACCAGTGTGACCTTCAATCCCTGGATGGAGATATACCAGGGCGTCGCGGCCACAGGAGGGTTGGCGGCTCTCGCTCGCGCGGGATGGGTTGGTATAAAGAACGCAAATGCTGTACTCGATTTTCTCATTCGGTTACCAAACATACCGCGCGAAATCCATGTTCGCAGAAAAGCTTTGGACCTTGAGGCAACAAGGTTGGGCAACGAAATCGTTCGCGAGATAATCGACAGCGCGAACGGAATGGCTACGTCAAGCCACCAGGCGGTCGCCTCCCGCCAGCTTGTCTACAACATGAGCACAATGGACCCCGAAATCCCCCTACGTCTACGAGTAGAGGAGCTCGACGTCGAGCGCGCTGCGAATGCACGGCAACGCATCGCTGACGCGGCTGCCGACCTCCGTACTGACTGAATCTTGTTGCCCCGTTTAACGCTAACGCCGCAGCTCCCCAGGGTCAGTCCTCAGATCTCGTCGTTGATTTGACCACGCAGTGTGTCCTCGATAAATCGTTCGTTTTCGACTCGGCGTCGGATCGATCAACTCAGACATCAGGCCAGGCGAACAGAGATCGGTAGAACAGCTCACGTGCATGAGGCTGCGGTTCGACGTCCTCGGGCTGGCCCTGCACGCAGCCGAGGATCGAATGCGGTGCGGATGCGGCCGCTGGCTTGTTCTGCAGGATCAGCTTAGTGAACGCTTCGATCAACCCGGTGCCCGCGCCCATCAGCGTGACTGCCGTTGTCGCTAGATCGGCAACTGTGGTGCGGTCGCCGAACACCTCGACTGGGTCCGAGCGCCACACGCCGAGACTGTCGTAGTGATCCTGCGCCAGCTTCGGGTTGACATCGGGGAGGAGCTCGGGCATTGCGTCGATGTTCAGCGCGATGTTTTTGGTGCTGCCGTAGCCGCGCCCCGGATGCTGGTCGACGGGAAGGATGCCGTCGTGGATGTGGTTGCGGAGCACCTTGCATACCCCGGCGTAGGCATGGAGCCGTTCCACCTCTACGAGCGCGGCGGCGGGGTACTCACGCGTCAAGTGATTGGCGATGTAACCGCCGGCATCGAGGGAGAGCCGGAACTTCTTCGGATCTCGAGTGGAGTCGATCAGGAGTAGATAGCGGCGGCCGTATATGTCGAACGCCGCGGCCAGGTACAACAGTTGTCGGTCGAATGCTTCTGCTGCCGCCTCCACGACGTCGGCGCTCTGTTTGCCACTGATCGGGTTCGATAGGACGGCGAGTAGTTGGTCGAGTGCTCGCGTGGCGCGGCAGAGTCGGACGCGGATCGAGTTGACCGCGGCGACAAGGTCGGGATCACCGCTCCGTGGAGCGATGATCAGATGCAGGCAGTCGAAGTACGGCATCCGTGCGCCGACGCCCCAGTCGTAGAAGTTTTCGATCGTCGCCGTGGACTCCGTCTGCTTCCACGACCCACCACCGACGAGTCCGCCGCGACGCACCTGCACGACGGGGTTGTTCGACGTCCGCAGGTGATGTCCGATCAGTGCGACCGCGTCATCAGGCGTCACACTCACGACGCTGTCGTTGTCCGCGACGTCGCAGCGTCCGACGGTCGGCATCGTGCTCACGATCGCATCGATGCCAACTGCGGCTGAGCCTGCGGCGTACGCCGCAGCCCGGTTCCGCTCCGTCAGAGTGAGGGGGACCGCGTCAGGAGACGCAAGCTGTTCGTCGAGCTGTTGATAGATCGGGAAGAAGTGGGCCGAATACCGGGAGCGCTCCCTCTTGCAGTCGGTCGTAACCCCGAACTGGACGGTGTCGAGCTCGCGGGAGGCCTCCTCGACAGTGGTGAACCCGATCTGTCGCACAAGTGGGTCTTTGAGAACCTGTGCCCAAGCTTGGGGGACCTCTGCTCCGCGGGGCACCAGCAATTGGATGTCCAGCTCTTCGCGGCCGAGGAAGGCAGAGAAGGTCCCAGTGGGTGGAGTGGGGATGGTGACGACGTCGATCCCGAGTCTCAGTGGTCGTGTGGCTGGCCGCAATGGGTAGAGCGGGCGATTACCGTCGTCATCCTTGATGGGAGGTCTGACGTACCGCATGAAGCGGCGGCTGGGCTGTCCCTCTGGGACGCTAATCGTCACGCTCGCAATCCTTCCACCACCCGACGCCGACGCCCAGACAAGCTGCTGGAGAACTAGCTGGGTTTCGGCCAGAATGACCTGCTGAGCGGACAATCGGTGTGTCCCATACCGGGGTTTATGGGTGGTTTCGAGCTGAAGCCGAAACTGGGGCGTTCGCGCTCGGGTGAGCACAGTCGCACCCCCAGGTGTATCCCGCCAGCCTCGCGTCACAGCCCGCGAGCACCGGCAAGGTTCTATCTGTCGACGACTTTGTCCAGCCACAACACGGCGGCGCCGAATGCGGCACCTCCCGCCAGCACAGCTGCGGCCGGGTGTTGACCTGAAAAAACGGTCAACGCCCCAGCGGCAAAGCCGACAATCAACGCGATGAAGAGCAACATTGCGGTACGAAGTTTGATCACCGTGATCACCTCCTCCTAATATGGAACCAGAGTTCAAATTGGCTGCATAGGCCAAAGTGGACTTTTGAACCAAGTTGGAGGATGCCGTGGACGCAGAAGAACGACGCAGACTCGCTCGCAAGCGATCGGGCGTCACGCGCCGAATGGCGTCTCGAGAGGCCATCCTTCGAGCAGCCGACGACATGGTCCGCGAGCTGCGCGCTACTGGCGGCAGTTCGACGTTCATGACGGTGAAGCAAATTTCAAGACGAGCAGGCGTTGCAGTGTCGACCGTATACAACCAGTTCCCCGGCGGAGTTGGATCTATTGCGTTGCAGCTGGTCGAACGCCGTCAAGCCGCCGGTGAACCTGCTGACCACGAGCTGACAACCCTGGCTCGAATGGAACAAGCTCGGGCCATGGCAGGAAGCGATGCCGAGGCCAAGATTCGCGCAGAACTTGCGTTCTTATACTTGCGGCGGCATGCGGACAGAGCACGCGAACTGATGCACGCAGCAGAGAGTGAGGGACTCAGCCCCGACATCCGGTTTCTCACTCGTTATGCGGTGGCCGAAACCATCGACGACATGCTGCCCGAGAGCCGAGAGGAGTTGCTTGCTCTGACCAAGGGTGCGGAGGACCTGGCGGAGGCCCACGGCGCACCCCATGTGGAGCGCCTGATCATGCGAGATCACCGCGTCAACGCACTGATGGCACCTGTCAACGGGATTATCATCGACGGAGATGATGATGTCGAAGCAATTCGATTGTTACGCAACAGTTCTGAGTATATCCGTCGCCACGAGATCCTATTGACGGCCTACGGATGGCGCTACGATGCCGCATGTAGAGATCTGATCGCCGGGGGCATCGAGATGCGCTCAGTCGACGACGAGCGCGAACTCCAACTGTTCTTCGCTGATCAGCTCGGCGGACTAGTCCAGGTCCTGCGTCAACCTCGAGAAGGCCATACTGGGCCCGACGGGATGGCGGTCTCAAAGGTTATGGAGGCCGTCCTCATACTCGAGGCTCTGAACCTCATCGAGCAGCCTCGTGGTTCCGAATTGTTTTCTCAACTTGATGAGCTTCACACCCAACGGGAAGCCGATGATGTTTATTCCGGCTACGGTTACGAATGTGTGACTGTGGCGGCCGCCGTATTGCGGGGTCATAAATCTGATCTGGACGATCTAACCGTCGACGACCTCAGCTCACTTACCCTAAGGAATACGACGACAATGCTCGCACGGTTGCGAGTTGCCGCAATGCCGCACGATTCTCGCTGGCCGGAGACAGCCCACCGCCATCCCCGCGCTGAGAATCGTGTCCGCTTCGAATACTTCGAGCCTGAGTTTGCGATATACGAGAACGCAGAGGCCCGTCGACGGATCGCTGCCATCATCGACATGCACCCAAGAGCGCCAGAAGGCTGTACAGAGATCCGGCCGGAGGTTCTGCACGAGTTAGAGGCGACTGCTCGGCGGGCAATTGCGTCTGGGCAACCAATCGCCCCGGAGTCGCGTCAGCTTCTCAAGCGCGTCTGGAACCTGATCGTGGTATGAGGCGATAGTTGGATCCGACTTTCGTCATGAGTCGGCCAGCCCAGGTGGACCGTAGTGTCGGCGCGCAGGCAGCCCCGTGTACGCACACGATATTCGTTGCCGATAATTTAGAGTATGTAAGTTGATGTTTGATTCGTCTGTCTCACAACAATTTACGGTTGGCCAGCGAGGCCGACGGCCATCAACGCATTCGATCCCGTCGGCACCAACCCGGCCGCCTAGCGAGCACTGTCATGTCTGATGTTTGGAGGTGGTAACCCTCGCGGTAGTAGCACTGTTGTTGCGAGGAGGCCGCTGCGCCCGTCCATGGCGGACAGGTCGCCTATTGCGGCACTGAAGTCATCGCGCCGCCCCTTCCCCTCCCACTAGGTCCAATCGGCAGGTGACGGGCTCGTCAGGGCTGCGGAAACGCCTCCTGAATTCGATCTGTTCGTCACGCCGCAACTACGCGACCGACCAGGATCACGTGGGGCTGCGGACGAACCACGACGGAGGACATTTTCAGGACGGATCCGCGATGCGCGCACCCCACAGCAACCCCCGCCATGGCTTTTCCCAATCGGGCGAATTCTGCAGAACCCGCACTCAGGCCAGGCAAGGCGGTTCTGGCGCGCGCCGGCATCGAAGAAGCAGTAGAAATTTGAGATTGCTGCAGAGACCACCGACCGCCACAATCAACCCCCCCGAAGGAAGAAATCGGGGTGCGGCGGTTCGCAGAGGTGTCGCATCGGAGTCGCAGAGGTATCGCATCAGGTATTGCATGCTTGTTACTGATGGAACCGCACAGCAATCGGGGCCTCGTACTTCTGAAATGACCGTTGCCGCGTTGGTGGCACCATTACCTGCATGAGTACGCAACCCGATGCACCGGATGTTGACCCCGATGCCGCCGTCGAGGTCTCCACGATGTCGGCGACCCAGACGCGCGAAACGATGCTCTCGTGGACACGTCGCGGGTACTCGGTCAACCGGTCCATCCTCGTCCAACAACCGGACCCGGACAAGCCCCGCGAGAGCACTGTTGGCCGTCTGACCCGAGACCGTCACCACCGCGCACTGGTGCTCTATTTGCTTGTTCTGGCGTGGTGGCCGTGGTTGCACGATCGCAAGACTCCTCTCGACTCCGAGGTGTGGATTCGGGCGCTGACCGCAGAAGGACCAGGAACCGCCAACGCCCTCACGTGGTCCGCCTCCACGCTTTCCCGCGCGTGGGGGGTCCTCAAGCAATACGGACTCGTCCAATCAGAGCGTGAGGGTCGACTGACGCGGGTCAAGCCTCGGCGCGAAGACGGCCTGCAGGACTACCAGTTCCCGGCCGGGGAACGGGACTGGTTCAACCGGTACTTCACACTTCCCGATGAGTTCTGGACCAGGCAATACTTCGCCACCCTCAGCCCCGCCGCCCTCGCGGTCCTGCTGATCGTGCTGAAGGAAACCATCAAGAAGCCCGACGTCGAACTCCTTCGAGAACGGATGTCGGAGTGGTACGGGATCTCGGGCAAAACGGTGACTAAGGGAATCCAAGAGCTCATCGACTGCGAACTGCTCGACCCCCGGATCGAACGAGTACCCGATGCGGCCGCGAAGTACGGGGTCACTGACCACTACTACTACGGACTCAAGGGTCCGTTCAGCACCGAGGAGCGGAAAGCCCGTCGAAAGACCGCCAACCGTAAGCGTCTGGCGGCCGAACGCAAAAAGGCCAAAGCGGCTGCGCCCAAGGAGAAATCATGAGTATCACTGATCGGCCGCCACGGCGCTACCTCTGGTCGAAGCATGCGTGGAAGACGGTGCGGAAGGCCATGCGGTCCACCTCGGATACCGTCCGCCTCGTGGTCATCCTCTCGACGATGATCCTGTTACCTTCCGGGGTCAGCGTGTTGACGGTGGTAGTGGTCCGGGCGGCGCTGTTCTAGGCAGGGTGCGGCAGCGTGCGTACCAGCTATTTCCGGCATTTGCTGATGGGCGATCTCCTAGGACACGGTCGCGGAGGGCAGGTGTGCCGAAAGGTCAGGAGTGCCACCGCGGTACGGCCCACTCCGGGGGATCATGTAGATCTGCCCACCTACTCTGCGGACTAGCACCCCGCAGCATCATCACCATCGCAGCATGATCGTCGAGTTGGGACAACAAGCCGGCGTCGTAACCAACCGGAGCGCGGGGCGGCACCTGGAACTGCTCAGCAAGTTCGTCACCGGGGCGCTCGAACACCACGGCATGTGAAGCGGCAGCAATCTCCAAGTTCACTGAGTACGTCTCGCGTTCGTCGAGGACGTACCCACCGCGTGAACCCCGCCCAGGCAGCATGAACATCACCAACAGCCGCGTCGGGTTGAGCGGATACATCACCACGGAGCTAAAAGTGACACCACCAAAGCCGCGAGGAAAGTTGCCACCACCGACGAGCACCACAGGGTCATCGCAAGTGAGCAGTGGCCCATTGGTCTCAACAACGGCCCATTCACGCCGAAACAGGGAGCCTGCAACGACGTTGCGCACATCGAGAAGCATCAGATTGAGCGCTTCGCGCTTAGGGTCTTTCTCGGTCCGGTCGATCATCGCCTGAAACTCCGTGTCCGACATGCCGGGGTAGAACGGCCTCTTCGCTCGATCCGGAGCTTCGACAAGAACGAGAGCGCGCTCACGGTTGCTCGGAGTGCGCGTCATCTGAATGCCGAGGAACACCGACAGATCTCGCTTGAGCTTGACGTCGGTCACAACACCGAGACCGTGTCGCTCAAGCTCCGCCAGGTGCCGTTCCGACTCCCCCTCGATTCGAGACAGGTGTTTCTCGATCCATCGCAACGGCGGGCCCATCGTGCTGTCGTCTGGTGGCAAGCTGTAGAGGTTTCTCCGCTTCCCGATCTCCTTGGAAGGCTGCGGCACCAGAGGTGGTTGCCGCCGGTCCACGACAGTCATTTGCACGAGGCCATCGACCGCCCACCGGCGTAGATACAGCTGCGGTACGTAGTGCTGGTTTTTCGTCTTCTCCAGCTCACCCAGTCGTCTGGACTCCTCGACGAAGTCCTGTGCCAACCAACGATGTTCGAACTCAAGCAAAAACACCTGCCGCTCCTCACCTTTTGGAATTGCAGGTCTCATCAATACGACCAGTCTTGATATGCAGGGTTACCATTAAACCTCTGTATATACTGTGCCGCAGCGTCTTTCGTTTTACAGTCGGCGCTGCAGGTCTAAGGGAAGTCCCAATAGAGTTCGCCGCCCTCGACGACAGGAACCCATCCTTTGCACGGGTTGCTGGTCTCGAGGGAGTCTGCGACGTCGTGGAGCATCGCTCCGATCGAGGGCCAGCGCATGGTGCCTTCGTCGACGACGTCATCGCTCGCGAACCCCACGACGCATCCTGCGGCGTCCCCGTCGCGGGTGTCGACGACGAGTCGGCAGCGGGTGTTGTCCGCAGCGATCGGAATGAAGCTGGGAAGATAGGTGAACGCAGTCGTTCCGGCAGGATCTGCCATCAGCTGTCGGCCCTCGATCTCCTCTAACGCTGTGGTGGTCTCCGCCCAAATCCCCACGAGACTACGCCAGTCGACGACGAGCTCGGCAACTGTCATCGGCCTGTGGCCGGGCAGAACCTGGGGGAAGACGTTGCCCTGGTCGCTACCGTTGTGCAGAGCGAACCACTCCCTCAACTCTGGCGTCCATGTCCGACCCGTCGCACTCTCGGCGTATCGAACAATTCTCAGATCGGCGGGTGCGTTGAGTCCAGCGGCAGTGACAGGGGCGTTCGCGTCGCACCACGAAAGAAGTCGCGCCCACTGGTCCGCAAGCTGCGTCATAAACCGATCGTAGCGGCGGAGCAGATCACTCCTGGAGTCATCCTGGGGGCGTTATTCATCCGAGATTTCGAAGCGTTCCCTCAATGTTGCGATGAACTCTTCATATCCGTCCATACCGAATGTGTCCAGGGCCCACATGTAGGTTTCCAGAGCGCGATGCAACGCATCGTAGGGGACGGGCTCGTAGAACCCGGCCAGCGTCTTCACGGCCTCGTATTGCTGTAGCGACTCGCGCCTGGCCGGTACGCCGGGAACGATCCGTTTCGGGATGGCCGGATCCCACTTCACACGTTCGGCCAGATCGAAGTAGTCCTCGTCGAGTCGGCGCTGCGCAATCGCCCGATCCGCCCACTCGTTGACCCAAGGGTAGTTGTCGAGCCCACTGACCGCGAAACATGTTCTGATGCAGAAGGTCTTGAACTCGTCGAGCGTCTCGTCGTCCTGCTGTGCGAGCCAGTCGACCAGTGGTCGGTCGAGGAAGGCCAACGCCTTCGCATACGTTTGGTCAGTGAGCTTGCCCTCGAGCGGTCGACCACCATAAGCCCGCGTCAGCGCACTGGCAGCGCGGCCGAGATCTGACTCAGGGTCGACCTTCCGAGTTACACCATTCTCGTCACGGGCATAGATCATCGACCTGTCCGGCCACAGTTCGGTGTCGTTCGACGGCTCGTCGGACCACGCCCTATCCGTCTTCTTCAGCGTTGCCACTACAGGTGGCTCGGCGAGGTCATCGAGCGGTGTGGGCCAGAATTGAAGCAGGTAGTCCTCGACCGGTTCTGTCACCTCCTGCGAGGTCGCCGTGTCGCGGCCACGTGCGTGTGCTCGAACACAGTAGGACCCAGCGGGGATCTGCCCCAAGCCTTCCGAAGGACGCCCCTCCAGTGAACGCACGTTGATTGCGGCCGACGCGGTGATGACTGATTCTTCGACTACTTCCCAGTTGTCGTACTCGTCGGCAGGCTCTGCCTGCCACACCTGCACCATCACGCGAGCAGGACCATAGGACACGCCCGTGTACGTGGCCAGAAATCCCGGACCAACCTCGATCAACGTGCCCTTCGCCTGCACGTCGAGAGTGTCTGTGTCGTCGTTCGAGACCACGAATTGATCGTGGTCGACCTCGACGATTCCCGAGGTGTGCAGAACAGGTTCAGTATCTCCGGCCACGGAGACGACCCTAGCGTCAGCTTCACACATCGGCTTGCGGGATGCGGAGCAATACGACCAGTTCTGATATGCAGGGATACCAGCAAAGTGCTGCATATTGTTGCAGCACTTTGCTTTTCGGATATACCAGGAGCTAGCGAGGGAGGATCGAGCCAGACAGATCGACCTGTACACGGCAGTGACCGTTCCGCGCATTTCGAGCCGTCCGCGGCAGAAGCTTGCTATCGGGTGCCGGGTCCTTCGACCTGTAGAAGGAGTTCGAGGTCGATCGACACGCTCGCGGCGGTGTTCAGTCCGAGTTCCTCGTAGGCGATGGAAAACGTGATCGGTCCGGATTCGGGGAGGGGGCTGAGAAAATACGTTGCACCGGTCTCCGTTGGACGGCTGTAGCTTCGTCCCCCGTACAGCCATGGGGTCGTTGCGTCGTCGTCCTCGGGGGCATCCCACGCGAAGCTCTTCTTGTTGGACACCACCTTGCCTGTGGAAAGCACGAGACCTAGATATATCCGGTGCCTCGCGGGAGGACGCACGCGATGCCTCAGATTGAGACGGTCACCCAACAAACCACCGCCATCGTGAACGGCTGTCGCAGAAAGGTCGAACTGGAGACCCGTTCGGAAGATGCGCAGCCGATCGATCTGCATCTGGACTCCGCCGAGAAGCGCGGCGTCGAGCGAGAACGGATACCTCTCAGAGGGTTCGACCAGTAGGCCCTCGTCTTCGAGGGGTGGCTTCCGTTGGGGATGAACATCCCGCCGGTTGGCCTTCCGCTCGCGGATGGCTTCCTTGCGAGCGATGTGAGCGCGCACCTCGGGGGGATTTTCACCCACGCTGCTCCAAGGGACGCGACGGACTCCGGGCTCGTCCGGATCGATGCCTTCTACGAACTCCATACCCGCCTCCACCGTCGGCCCGATTAGCGTGCAGCCGCAAACCAAGTTATCGCACGCGAGCTCCGCCAGCCTTGGAAGTACGGGACAGTAGAACTGCTTCTGACTGTGCGAGCGGGTGAGCTATACGACCAGTCTTGATATGCAGGGTTACCAGTAAAGTGCTGCATATTGTTCTGCTGCAATCATTTTCGTCAGAACTGCATGGCGGAGTCTCGGTGCAACATGAGTCGTTACGGTTGTCCGGCCGACGTCGAAGGGTCAGTTCGGACCATCGTGTGGAGGGAACGCCCTGGGCTCGGTGGGAACTGACTGTGAGCATCAGCCCGGTTTCGGCGACGTCAAAGCGAATATCGGAGAGAGCTGGTGGAACACGTCGAATAGGGTGACGACTGTGGACGACATACCGGAGGCGGCATACGGGCGGGTGACGAACCCGCAGAGATTCGAACCGCTCATCGCCGCTGGGCGCGCGCTGGTGGCCGACCTGGAACAAAGATTCGAGGTAACCGTCACCCACAGTGTCCCTCCCCAGGCGCGCGAGTCCACGGCGGTGATGGTCGTTGATATCGTGCACTTCACCCCTGCCCTAGCCGATCAGGCACCGCTGACCATTGCGTTCACGTCCTTTCCCGGCCTCTACCTCGATATCGGGGCATGGGAACACGTTGCCCTACCTAGTTGTGGCTGCGATGCATGCGACGAGGACGCGAGCTCGACACTGGAAAGCCTGTCTCGATACTGTGAGGCCACTGCGGCAGGCCAGCTGTGCGAACGAATCTCCGGCGGTACGTCACCGACACTCAAGCTCTCCTGGAAAGGTGACGACTGGGCGAGCAGTACTGCGAGGCAGCTGTCCACAGGAGTGACTGAGCTTCAAGCTCACTCAATACAACCGCCGACCGATGGACGCTGGCAACCATGGTCGCCGCGATCGCAGACAGCACCTCGCTAGCCGTCGCTGATTCTCTGCCTATCAACCGATCACGACGCCGGGCCTCGGAACTCCGAACTCCGGATAAGGCCTGCGCAGCGCCTTTCGATCGGAGGGTTTCACGGCTACAACACCCGCTGCCGAGGACTGACATGATGCGCAAATGACGACACTAGCCCGCATGATCGGACAGGGACGGCCGTGGTGGTACACGACCGGATTCTGGCTCGTTTTCCTAGCGTGCCTCTATCTGGCACTGCTAATGGCGGACTGGTGGTGGTTGATCCTTGTGGGATTGATCGGCGTCACTATCAACTATTGCTGGTGGTCGGTGGAGCGTGGGCAGCGTAGTTTCCGTGTGGTCTTCTCGGCGGTACTCGGTGGATCGACCCTGGTGGTCTTGGCGGTTGCCGGTTGGCTCGTCCTACACACGATCTCCGTGCCCCTCGACAGCGTCGGCGACAGACGAGCAGTCTGCGGCACGATGCTGAACCCTTTGCCTGCGGACCAGCTGCGCGCGACGGGGTCTCGATCAGGCGAGCCCACTCTCGAAGCAGATCAGGTGTCCACCAGCAGGTTGCAGCAGATCTGCGATCGTCGAATCCATTACTGGGCCGGTGATCTGCCCGGAGTTCTCATCGTCGCGCTTCTACTGAGTTCCCGAGCAGCGGGACATCTGACGGTGCGTCGACCGGCTTGAGATCAGTCGTGGGCCGCCTTATGGGGCTGCCTCGAAGACGTGAGGTCGTCTATCCGCACCGGGCGTCGACGCTGGGCAATACGACGAGTTTTGATATGCAGAGTTACCGGTAGCTGTTCAGATCCGCGGGACCATCGCGGCCGAATCGCTCCCCTCAGTAGCCGTGGTTGACACAGTCGTAGCCCCTGGATGGGTCAGCATCACTTTGGTTCATTTGATTTGCCAGCAGAACAAAATACATACGTGCAGATATTCCAGACATTTCTAGGAAAGTTGGGCGTAGGGTTCTGGGATCGCAGGCACGCCCGACGTGCCCGCCTGTAAGAGGATTAGGTCGCGAATGGGCAACGACAAAGAAGCCGCCGGAGCCGGTGATACGGAACTACCACGCTACTACGACCCAGAAACAGTCGAGCTGTTCTACAACGAGTCGAAGAGCGCAGCCGATGAAATCAAGGCGGTCATTCCATCGTTTCGCACCAACGCGACTGTGGTGTTGGCGATCGCGACAGGGGCGGCAGCATTCTTCGGATTCGACGACGCCAGCAAGCAACCAATTCTCGCGTACCTAGCCCTTGGTAGCTACGCCGCAGCGGCAGTTGCCGCAGCATGTATCTTTTTGCCAAAGACAGTGGCTTACAACGTTGGTCGTACATCATACGATTACGTGTACCCGTCGGACCGCAACAATGTGCCTGCCAAGGGTGACCTGCAGTTGGATTACGCACGCCAATGGCAGTCTGGGATAACGGCGACGGCCGCGTCTGTAAAGTCCGTCGCTTCCTACTTTACGTGGCTCGTCGTGCTCGTGGTGGCCGCAGTCATCTTCGCTGGACTATCCGTCACCTACGGGCCCGAGACGACACCACAACCGACCGAAATCACAATAAAGGATGAGCGCCAACAGTCATGACACAACTATCCCCGACCGGTGCTGGCGGCGACAACCGGCTCGATGGCCCAAAAGGCGAAGACCAGGTCATTCGCGAGGGTAAACCCCCACGAAGGCCAGGTAATCCCGACACCCGCCCGTTGGATGACCCGAACGAAAACAAGCTGTGAGGCACCGAATTGTCGCGGCAGGATAACTCCGTGCGCGGCCGCAGGCTCAGATAGCCGGGTTCTATGTCAAGCCACGGTGCCGTCAGGGAACCCTGACGGCGGTGCCCTTGTGCCAGCAGCGGAGCGCTAAGCAATACGACGAGTTTTGGTATGCGGGATTACCAGTAGCGGCTTGAAACCGCTGGTGGACAACGTATTTGAATCGTAGCAGATTGGACGAAATTGCTGATGCGATGCGTGCCTACCTCCCGGCATGCATCGGATGCTCGGACACGTTATGAATCGAACGAGCTATACATCGCGCGAGAGGTCATGGTGTCGGCCGCGTCGTTGAACGCGCTGAAAGCCGACTGGAGCAGCTCGTAGGCAGGGGCCAACCGGGTCTGCTCGATCTTTGCCACCGATGAGACGGTCCATCCGATGATCCCGTCGTGTCCTGGAATCGGTTTTCCGAAAAGATCGACCAGGGCCTCGCGGCGGTATCCACTCTCGACCAGGTCGTTCTCGGTGTACCAGTCGTCTCTAGGGTTGTGAACGCATTCGTCCTGGACCCTCTGTAGCTCCTTCACGAGCCAGTCGTTGTCCGCCGACGGCGTTGCAGGTTCGGACAATTTGATCCCCTCCGGCGAGTCGCACACATATGAGCTGCTTCGGACTGGGGCGATTCTATCGCCGCTCACATCGACCGCTCAACGTGTGTTTTGAAGAACGGAAACGGGACACTGCGGCGCGAATCTTCGCCGGTGAAAGGGCGGTTGCAGCTAGGCAACTCGTTTGTTGGCTACGCTGGCCGTTATCGAGTTCGTGAAATTGTGATCGAAAGGTTTTTCGGCTGTGGCCAAACAAGTGACAACCCAACTGGTGGACGATATCGACGGGTCCGTCATCGACGACGAATCCGGCGAGACGATCGAATTCGCAGTCAACGGTGTCGAGTACGTGATCGATCTGAAAGCGAAGAACGCCAAAGAGTTTCACAAGAAGCTCGATTTTTACATCGAGCACGCGGTACGTGTCGGTGGCCGTAAGCGTAAGCCATCCCCCGCCGGCGCGGCGACGCCCGCGATACCGGCCAAGCGTGATCCCGCGCAGACGCGAGCGATTCGACAGTGGGCGGCAGATGAGGGTTACGAGATCAGCGATCGCGGTCGTATTCCGTCCGCCATCGAAGAGGCTTCTAACGCCGCTCACTGACCTGTATTGGGAGTCAATCGTTGAGTTCTGTGTGCGGGATCAGGTTACGAGTATGACGCGGTCCGTCCGAATAGGCCCGTTCCCTGGGTCAGCCTCGGAAGGGTGCCTTCGACCGTCTCACGCGTGTGCCCGAGCATCCGATCTTGTCCAACAGCCTCTTTACGGCATCCACTCGCAAGCTCTGCTCCGGGCCGGGGCCGACGACGATCTCGGATATGGCTGGCCCCGCGTCATCGGACAGCTGAAAGAACAGCTTCACGAACGGGACCAGACCCAGCTTTCCTGCTCTGAAGTCTGGGTGTTCCATCCCGTGGTCTTTGGTTATGAGTCGCACGGAGGCGCATGCTGGAATGCCGCCGGCTAGACCCTGCCCTGGGTCGTTTGAGTCCTTTAAACCGCACAAATGGTATGAAGTACGTCAAACGGACGGGTACTCACGGGGCATCTAGCCAGACTAAGGAGTGCGCGATCGTCAACTTACGGATCAACAAGACCAGAGATCGGCGGCGGGGGCTTGTCGGCCTCATCGCAGTCGTCGTGTCCGTTGCCGGTTGCACGGTCGACGACACTGCAGTCCCGACGGTATCCGGCCCGGACGCCGCGATAGTTGCCACTGTCGAATGCGGTGACGACGGTGCAGCAACGGTCCGCACTACGTTCGGTTCTCGTGACGAACAGGAAGTATTGGTGACGAAAGCTGTCGAGTCTGAGTCAGAGGAAGCAGTCCCGGTCTACTCCGAGGACTTCGATGCTGAGGGCGTCACCAGCGAATCCGAACTGACGATCTTGACGTCGCCTACCCGCGGAGTGTGCACCACAGCGTTGACCGATCGAGCGACCGGACGGGTGATGGTCCAGGTGACCGGCCCGGCACCTGAGACAGTCGAAGGCCTTGTGAGGTCTTCCGAATAGGTGCAGCTGGCCAGGCCACGCGAACGGTGGAGCAGGGTCGGGCGATTCGCCAGTGGGCATCCGACCAAGGCTATGAAATCAGAGAGCGTGGCCGCATCCCGGCCGACAGGCGTCAAAAAGTGGTGCGTCCGCGTTCGTTGGCGACCAGCTGTAGCGGCAGTTGACGATCGAGGAAGGCTTGGAATCTCAAGTAGGCCTTCCAGCATTCTCCGGTCAGTCGAGGCGGCTGAACCAGCTGCCACCGCGCAGACCCGCTCCGCCCAACCCTTGAGACGGCGGCGGTGCCGTCCATAGGCGTTCGACCTGTTCGGACGTTTCGATGATCTGATTGCCGTCGATGGTGACTGTCGCTTCCGATACGCCGAGCCGGGGAATCGCGGTCACGATGCGCAGAGGTCCGGGAGGCGGAACGGGGCCGAGAAAAATGGTGCCGTGCAGCGACCCAAAGTTGCCGTTGGAGCTCCTGACTTCCAGAACGACTCCTCGCGGGGCGCGTCGATCGATCGTCAGCTTTGTTCCGTCTCCCAGCTCGACTCCGAACAGAATCGACGCATAGAGCGCGGAGTCCACGTGCTCTTCGGCACCGAGAATCAGCCCTAGATCCGACTGCTTGGTCAACGCGGACACCGAGAACATCACCCCGAACGAGTAGACCGCGACGCTGGACAGCCATATGACTGCGCTACCGGTCTTGTTCAGCTCCGGAGGGCTTGGTAGAGGGATCGGTCGTTCACTGCGAAACCCTTCCGTCATGGTCGAGTAGTCGAACCGCATTTCTACTCCTGCTCTCGTCGTAAACAGACATGGATATACGCCCCACCGGAGAGGGGGTCTGCTCACTCTCGAGGTTATCGGCAATGACTGCGCCAGTGTGGGATCGACGTAGACCGAGGGCAGGGGCCATCTCGACGAGATGACGATGTCCGAACAACGTGACGGTCAGTGGTCGGCGGCGGCACGTCTATCCTGGTGCCCCGACCAGGGCCGAGAACCAGTCCGCCCCAACAACCTACGTCGCCGTCACGGGATTCTGACTGCAGCTGTTCCCGCCTGCACGGAGCGCGTAGCAATACGACCACTCTTGATATGCAGGGTTACCAGTAACCCTTTGTATATGTTGTGCTGCAACATTTTTGAGTCAAGACTGGTAATAACTTCCCGTCGTAGTCGATGACGTCGACCTGCCCGCGTGTCTCGCGTCGCTCGTTCGATGCCGCGATGGGGATGGCTAACGGCGACTAGCCGCGTTCGCGTGATTTTCCACCTGTCGTTCGAAGACGCCCCGCACTGCCTGCAGACTCACGTTCGTGTCTATGTCGTGCGTCGAGTAGTGACCTTCCCAGTGTTCACGCAGGTCGGTTCGGGAGCGGCTCTGGTGAAGGTGCGAGCTCCAAAGATCCCACGATCCATCGGGCCGCACCAGGATGTCCACTTTGTAGTCGAACATCCACCCACGCTTCATGAAGCCGGCCTTTTCGGTTGGCTTGACCCCCAACTCGATCAAAGCCTGCGCTACCTCCGGTGCCAGCTGATCGAACACCCGCACGAGATTATCGAACAGCTCAAGGCCTTGCTTCCTGCGACGCTGCACTACAGCACGCTCGGCATCCTGCTTCTTGCGGATGTTGTCTGCCATTCCCATGTCCGGATCGAACCACACTGCACCACCTCTCGCAGCTTTCACCAGCTGATCAGCGGCCTGGCCTACCGGGCTGCATCGACGATGATGCGGTAACGCTCACCATCACCGTCAGCGATACGGAGGTGGACCGAACACGGAAGGCACTCTGACACTATGCGCACCAGCGGTAAGAATGTTCTCATCGTTTTGGGCGTGCTCGCCATGCTCGGGGTCGGGATCTGGCTGGGACGGGCCGTGTTTGAAGACAGGAGCGATACCGAAACGAGTCCCGATTCCAGCTATGGCGCCTGTGTCGAGGACGCCGCCTTGTACCTGCACTCGATGCTCGACATATCCATGGAGGAAGCTCGAAGCAAGGCACGAACCAGCCCCAACTGTGGACCACTGCGACCACGCTCGGCCGCTGCTGCGTCGCGCCGCTACGACGAGACCGCCGATACGGTCGAGGGCAGGCTCTTCCCAGCAGGAGCCACCCGAGCGGACTACGCAGGTTTGTACGAACAGATCTGCCAGTCGGTCTTCGCTCAAGGCCCCAAGTACAAGGAGATCGAGAGGATGCAGGTCACTGGCTACAGTGAAGCAGAAGCCGAATTCCTCTACGAGGACGCCTACTCGGACTGCGGGTGACGGGTCGACGCTTCTTGCGTGGCGTCCGCCCACTCCTGCTGAGCCGGATCTTGCGGGCCGAGCTGCCATCCCCTGCACTGGTCGGTCATCGTGCACGCTGTGAGTCAGTCGATCGGCGGTGTAACTCCATGCACGCTGAGGCCCGACTGATCCATGGTTATTGACGAATAACTCAAGGTCCGATAAGGGTCTTATCCAGTGAATTACTGCATGTTGCATCCGACGGATCAACAGGACGCCGCTGTCGACCCTGAGCTGTCTGCAAGGTAGCGCGAAATCTGCTTAGAGTGGTGAATTGGTCATTCGCATATCCTGCAAATAGCTCCTCTGTTTGTAATGGACACTCGTGCTTTCGGAAGCTGCTCCTGAGGCGTAACGGTTTCAACAGCAATTGTCAGCGCCCGCGTACTCCCACCACTTTGAGCCGACCACCACAAACTCCTCGTCGCCGGCCAGGCCACCACCGACCCCGCCAAAAGCGACGCCCCGGAATCTGTACTCCACTTCACCAGCACCCGACGCGGAAACCGTGTCGGGGCCCCGATCAGTCTGTGACGGCGATACATCCGGACTCAGGGGTTCGCCGTGGGGGCGTCGGTCTCACCACGAGCCAGACGCCGCCACTGCAAAGCAGTGCGTCCCCCGATAGTGGCATCTGGTCCGAACTCCTCGGCGACCGCTGCAAGATTGGAGGCGGCCTTCAACGCCGCGGGACCACCGCGTTCGTGGGCGAGCACCCACCAGTCGACGGCGATGCGCCCCTCGACGACGGTATTCGGACCCGCCCGATCCGCGACGTTTCCCAGTTTGTATGCGGCTCGGGGGTCGCCACGTTCTGCGGCGAGCAGCCACCATCCGGTGGCGGTGCGTCCTTCGACGACTGCGTCGGGACCGAGCTTGTTGGCGGCGACGCTCGCCCTGGCTGCAATGATGCCTAGATTGAACGCAGCGGATGCGTGGCCGTTCTCGGCCGCAAGAGCCCACCATTCGGTGGCGGTGTGGCTTTCGATGACGGCGTTCGGACCAGCTTTGTCAGCGGTGACTCCGAGATTATGGGCCGCACCGATGTTTCCGTTGTCGGCGGCGATTCTCCACCATTCGGTGGCGGTGTGACGCGTTCGGACCAGCTTTGTCAGCGGTGACTCCGAGATTATGGGCCGCACCGATGTTTCCGTTGTCGGCGGCGATTCTCCACCATTCGGTGGCGGTGTGACCTTCGATGACGGCGTCGGGGCCTAGTTGATTCGCGGCGTTTCCCAGATTGAAGGCGGCGGCGGCAATGCCGTTGTCGGCCGCAAGAGCCCACCATTCGGTGGCGGTGTGGTCTTCGATGACGGCGTTCGGACCAGCTTTGTCAGCGGTGACTCCGAGATTATGGGCCGCACCGATGTTTCCGTTGTCGGCGGCGATTCTCCACCATTCGGTTTTCGATGACGGCGTTCGGACCAGCTTTGTCAGCGGTGACTCCGAGATTATGGGCCGCACCGATGTTTCCGTTGTCGGCGGCGATTCTCCACCATTCGGTGGCGGTGTGGCCTTCGATGGCGGCGTCGGGGCCTAGTTGATTCGCGGCGTTTCCCAGGTTGAAGGCGGTGGCGGCAATGCCGTTGTCGGCGGCGATGAGCCTCCACTCGGTGGCGGTGTGGCCTTCGATGACGGCGTCGAAACCGATGGCTTGGGCAGTTACTCCGAGGTTGTGTGCAGCAGCGGGGTCACCGCGGTTGGCGGCGAGGGCCCACCACCCTGTGGCGGCACGGCCGTCGACGAGGGCTTCAGGGCCGATCTCGTGGGTGACTGATCCGAGTTTGAGGAGGGAGTCGGGGTCTCCTCGGTGGGCGGCGGGGAGTAGCCAGGTTGCGGCGGTGTCGTAGCGGCGGTGGGCGATCAGGAAGTCCGAGGTGCGAAGGATGCGGGCGGTGTGGAGGGTGGTGGGGTCGAGGTGGGTGAGGTCGCGGTCGGGGGCGCGGAGGCGTGGGGTGAGGGCGTCGAGGAGTCGATACCGTTCTCCCCCATGACTGTCGGGTGTGTGGGTGTCGGTGCGGATGAGGACGGCGTGGGGGGATCCGGGTGAGAACCCGACCGTGGCCCAGTCGTCGAACTCGATATCGAACTGGGCGGGTTGCCAACGTGCGTTCCGTGCGAGACGTCGGTAGTGAATCTGAGTGAGGGTCTGGAGCCAGTCGACGTCGACTCCTGCGGGGTCGGTGATGGTGGCATCGATCGCGGCGTCGACCAGCGCGGCCCTCATTCCGCCGTGTTCGGAGGCGGCCTGGACAGCGGCGTGCAGTTTGCCGACCGTGGCCATCGCTTCGGCGAGACGGGTCAGGTCCAGGCCTTGGAGGTCGCTGCTGTCGTTGTCGGTGAGCATCTGAGACGCCGCGGCGAGTTCGGTGTCGTCGAGTTCGGCAGAGTAGTCGACGGTGTTGGCGTCGAGCAGGTTCACCAGTGTCGGGCTGGCTCCGATACCCATCATCGTCTCGAGGCCGCCGGCCGAACGACCGCCGGTGGCGTGATCCTTCCAGGATGCGAGGTCGGCGGAGTGCACGATCAGCACCACCGACGTCGTCAGGGACGCGATCTTGCGGATCCGGGGTGCGGTCAGTCCCGTATCGGGGGTGACACCGTTGTATCCGGCGTCGTCGAGGATCACCACGTCGGGCCTGGCGGGGTCGTTCTTGACGGCGTCGAGGCGGGTGATGAGGGTGTCGAGGGCTCCCGGTGCCGGGTTGTGCCACCAGGTCACCGGTTGCGGTGTGGCTGCTGACAGGAGATGGAACAGGCTGCGGGTCTTCCCGGATTTCGGGGGTCCGACGATCACGGTGATCGGGTGATTCCTTGGGTCGCCCAGGCGGGCGGCGACGAGGGTGTCGGCGGTGCGCGCGACGTACGGCGGCAGAGCGTCGTCGAACAGCGACGACCCGATTTCGAGATCTCTGGCGGCGTCGATGTCGTCGGGCCGGCCGGCGGCACGGACCACGTTCGCGGTCTTCTCCGCGTGGTCTTGCTGGGCTTTGTGTTTCGCTGCGGCACCGCCGCGTTTCTGCCCTGACCTGTTGGAGGTGTCGGCAGCGTCGAGAACGTCGGCGAACCCACCCCACTGTCCCAGTTGCCGGACCGAGTCGGGGGCCTCGGGGACCGCTCTGTCGACGACCGATATCAACGCCATTTTCAAGATGTTCGGGCCAGGTACCGATCCACCGATCCATCGGCCGACGTTGTTGGCCAACACATCCAGCTGGGCTGCCGATGATCCTTTCATCCACTTGTCGCGGGTGGTCGGGCGGTCGTCGAGTGCCCACAAGTGTTGGTGGGCGCGCACGTACTCGCGCATCGCGGTCGCGACGTCGCGGCGGGTCATGACGCGGTCGAGTTCAGCGAGCCAGGCCTTGTAGGGGGCCTTGTCGGTTTCCGAGACCATCCGCATTCCCCCGCTTTCTCTCCAAGCATTACCCCGCTTCCGACCGACCGGCGGTGGGGTGTTGCACGGCTGTCGGTCGCCGAGCCGAGGCCGGTGTTGGTCGTGTCCAGAAGTTAGCGCACACCCACACCACACACACCCCTGACCGCACACCGGTGTGGCTCGAACGTAGGAGCCAGAGCCCCACACCACCCGAGGTCGAAGGCCACCACCACCAAGGACACACCGACATGACCGAACTGCACAACCGCGGCCCGTCCAACGACGACTTCGCCCGCGAATTCGCCCAGCTTCAGAACGGAACCGTCCCCGCGCCGGCTCCTGCGAAGATCCCTACCTCCGAGAAGGTCACTTCCTGCCTCGGGATGGGTCCCATCCCGCTGCGTCAGCTCGTCGGAACCGGAGCGGTGGTCCGCGAATACGGTCGCCTGCCCAAGCTCCCCACCGGTAAAGAGTTGACGTTGATGGAGCGCAAGATCCTCAGCGTCCCGATCACCGCGGCTGAGGACAGCCTGGAGAAGGCCGCACGCGGGCCCATTGCCGGCAGCATCTCGCTGATCAAGAAGATCTTCGCCCGGATCAACCAGATCGACCGGTACATCGAGCTCCGCGGCGAACGGGTACTCGTCGGCCCCAACCACGAGCGCCTCACCCCCGATCAGGCTCAGACCAAGCACGATGAGCTCCGCGGGGTTATCGACGGTGCCCACCGTAACGGTGCCACCGGCCACTACCGCGATCGTCACCGCAACACCAAGACCGAGAAGGTGTTCGTCGCTCTCGACTTCCCGATCTTTCTGTTCCTGACGATGGGTCTGCTCAACGCCAACCTCGTTCTCGCGTTCACCGGCGATGTCGGCCAGATCATCAAGATGGCCATCGCTGCGGTGTTCGCGGTTCTGGGCACTCTCGCGTTCACCTGGATCACGCGCCACACCGGCCGCAGGCACCGCCGCTTCAAGACCACCGACGCCACCGTCGACCGCACCGGCGCGACCTTCAAGCGGATCCTCGCCGAGCGTGTCGGGCTCGGCGCGCTCGTCTCCATCGCCGCGATCGTGATGATGCTGCGGATCATTCACGACGGCAACGCCGCCGGAGCCCCGGTCTACGTGATGATTCCCCTGGCGATCTTCTTCGCCCTCATCATCGGCGGATCCGGCTACGTCAACTACATGTCCGAATACGAGAACGGCTCCGAGACCACCGAGCAGCTCGACGCCGTCACCGCCCAGCTCACCCACCGCGCTAACGACATCGAGAACCACCAGGCCGAACGCGCCGAACTCGTCGAACAGGCTGGCCTCAAGCTCGCCGACCTCGGCCGCCAGATCACTGACGCCACCGAGCACGCCCGCCTCGTCGTGACCCGCAGCACCGCTGACAAGGCCATCACGATCGCCCGCTCCTACGTCGGGCGCCAGGACCCGCTGCCCGCGCCGAGCTTCCAGGTCGACAGTTTCGACCTCGCTGTCGCCCAGGGCAGACAGCTCGCCGACCACCACCAGCTCCTCGTCGCCGGCCAGGACACTACCGACCACGCCGACAGCGACGCCCCGAAAGCTGTAGCCCACTTCACTAGCAAGGAGAACTGACCACTATGAGCTTCAAGGATCGCCTCAACCGCGCACAGGCCGTCATCGGCATCGTCGGGGCACTCGCCGGCTCCGGCGGCGACCCCACGGTCAAGAACACCGGCCCCAGCCTGGCCAAACGCCACGCCGACTACACCAAGGAAGTCCGCCTCCCGCGGACCCGCCGCGACACCGACCGCATCCTCCGCGAAGCGACCCGCACCAAGAACGACGCCCTCAAGAACACCCATCTCCTCGACAAGAAGGACCGCAAGAAGCTGGACTAGCAATCTGAGCCCATTCCCCAAGTGACATCAACGAATCCGCGCATCCGGGCCCCGACGCGAAAAGTGTCGGGGCCCGACCCGTCTGCGGCAGGCGGGTATCTACGGACCCTGCTGCTGTTCGCGTGGTCCGTCATCTTCGCCGGCTAGACGCCGCCACTCAAGAGCGGTACGTCCTCCGATTGTTCCTTCGCTACCGAGCTCTTCAGCGACCTCTGCGAGGTTCGATGCTGCCATGGTGTTTCCGCGCTCCACAGCGATCATCCACCAAGCGATGGCAGTGTGTCCGTCTAGGACGGCGTCGGGGCCGAGCTTGTAGGCGGCCACCCCGAGGTTGTATGTGGCGTCAGGGTGGCCGTGTTCGTACGCGATCAGCCACCACTGAGTGGCGGTGCGTTCTTCCACGATCGCGTCGGAGCCGAGCTTATGGGCGGTGACTCCGAGGCTGTAGGCGGCGTCGGCGTGACCGTGTCGGGCAGCGAGTGCCCACCACCCTGTGGCGGTGTGTCCTTCGACGATCGCCTCGGGGCCGAGCTTATGGGCGGTGATTCCGAGGTTGAATGCGGCGTCGGCGTGACCGTGGTCGGCAGCGAGTGCCCACCACCCTGTGGCGGTGTGTCCTTCGACGATCGCCTCGGGGCCGAGCTTATGGGCGGTGATTCCGAGGTTGTACGCGGCGTTGGCGTGACCGTGGTGGGCAGCGAGTGCCCACCACCCTGTGGCGGTGTGTCCTTCGAGGATCGCGTCGGGGCCGAGCCTTTGGGCGGTGATTCCGAGGTTGAATGTGGCATCGGTTTCACCGTGTTCGTGTGCGATCAGCCACCACTGAGTGGCGGTGTGGCCTTCGACGATCGCGTCGGGGCCGAGGTTATGGGCGTTGTGTCCGAGGTTGTACGCGGCGTCGGCGTGACCGTGTCGGGCAGCGAGTGCCAACCATTGAGTGGCTGTGTGTCCTTCGACGGTTGCGTCGCCGGTGCCGATTTCGTCAGCGACGAGTCCGAGCGTGAATGCGGCATTGGTGACACCGTGTCGGGCAGCGATTGCCCACCACTGGGTGGCTGTGTGTCCTTCGACGGTTGCGTCGCCGGTGCCGATTTCGTGAGCGACGAGTCCGAGCATGAATGCGGCGTCGGCGTGTCCGCGTTCGGCGGCGATTGCCCACCATCCGGTGGCGGTGTGTCCTCCGACGATCGTCTCGGGGCCGAGCTGGTAAATGATGTTTCCGAGTTTGTATGCGACGACTCCGGAATTCCCCCGATTCGCGACCGGGAGGAGCCAGGTTGCGGCGGTGTGGTGGCGGTTGTGGGCGGACAAAAAATTGGTGGTGTGGAGGATGCGTAGGGTGGGCAGGCTCGCTGGGTCGAGGTGGGTGAGGTCGCGGTCGGGGGCACGTAGTCGGGGTACGAGGGCGTCGAGGAGTCGGTACCGTTCTCCCGCAACGCCGTCGGGTGTGTGGGTGTCGGTGCGGGTGAGGATGGTGTGGGGGGATCCGGGTGAGAATCCGGTGGTGGCCCATTCGTCGAATTCGGTGTCGAATTGGGCGGGTTTCCAGCGTGCGTTGCGTGCGAGCCGGCGGTAGTGAATCTGTGTGAGGGTCTGGAGCCAGTCGATGTCGGATCCGGCGGGGTCGGTGATGGTGGCATCGATCGCTGCGTCGACCAGCGCGGCTCTCATTCCGCCGTGTTCGTAGGCGGCCTGGACGGCGGCGTGCAGTTTGTCGACCGTGGCCATCGCTTCGGCGAGGCGGGTCAGGTCCAGGCCTTCGAAGTCGCCGGTGTCGTTGTCGGTGAGCATCTGTGATGCGGCAGCGAGTTCGGTGTCGTCGAGTTCGGCAGAGTAGTCGACGGTGTTGGCATCGAGCAGGTTCACCAGTGCCGGGCTGGCTCCGATGCCCGTCATCGTCTCGAGGGCGCTTGCCGGGCGGCCGCCGGTGGCGTGATCTTTCCAGGACGCGAGGTCGGCGGAGTGCACGATCAGCACCACCGAGGTTGTCAGGTCCGCGATCTTGCGTATTCGGGGTGCGGTCAGTCCGGTGTCGGGGGTGACACCGTTGTATCCGGCGTCGTCGAGGATCACCACGTCGGGTCTGGCGGGGTCGTTCTTGACCGCGTCGAGGCGGGTGATGAGGGTGTCGAGTGCCCCCGGTGCCGGGTTGTGCCACCAGGTGACCGGTTGCGGTGTCATCGTCGACAGGAGGTGGAACAGGCTGCGTGTCTTCCCTGATTTCGGGGGTCCGACGATCACGGTGATCGGCGTCGAAGCGGGATCGGCGAGACGTGCGGCGACGAGGGCGTCGGCGGTGCGCGCGACGTACGGCGGCAGGGCATCGTCGAACAGTGACGACCCGAGTAGGAGGTCCTCGGCGGGGTCGATGTCGTCGGGCCGGCCGGCGGCGCGAACCACGTTCGCGGTCTTCTCCGCTTGGTCTTGCTGCGCTTTGCGTTTCGCTGCGGCACCTCCGCGTTTCTGCCCTGACCGGTTCGAGGTGTCGGCGGCCTTGAGGGCATCGGCGAATTCCTCCCACTGCCCTGGCCACCGGCGCCGGACCGAGTCGGGGACCTCGGGGACCACTTCCTCGACGACCGATATCAACGCCCGCTTCAGGATGGTCTGAAACGGGACAGAACCGTCGACGATCCATCGGCGGACGTTGTTGGCCAACACATCCGCTTTGACTGCCGATGATCCTTTCATCCACCTGCCCCGGGTGTCCGGGTCGTCGTCGGGTTCCCACAAGTGCGGGTGAGCGCGCACGTACTCGCGCATCGCGGTCGCGATGTCGCGGCGGGTCATGACCTGACCGAGTTCGGCGAGCCAGGCCTTGTAGGGGGCCTTGTCGGTGTCCGATGCCATCCACGTCCCCCTTTCTTCCGGCGCTCCCCCGGTTTGCCGTCGACCGGGGTGGGGTGCTGCACGGCGGTCGATCGCCGAGCCGGTGGCCGGTGTTGGTCGTGTCCAGAAGTTAGCGCACACCAACACCACACACACCCCTGACCGCACACCGGTGTGGCTCGAACGTAGGTGCCAGAGCCCGACACCACCCGAGGTCGAAGGCCACAACCACCAAGGACACACCGACATGCAGAGCAAGGAAATCCGTCGCCTTGTCCGTCGATTGAATGATGCCGGTTACGACACTCGTGTCACCTCGCGCCAGCATCTCCTGGTCTCTCACAACAACCTGGTCATCACCTGCTTCGCCGGGACACCCAGCGATCACCGCAGCTGGCGTAACTCGATGGCCCCGCTCAAGCGTCTCGGCTTCACCGCATGACCAGGTTGTCCCCGTCCCCTGTCGAAAGGCACACCATGTCCCTCCACACCTTTGTCGCCCGGTTTCGTTTGACCCCGCTTGTCGTAGCTGTCGCGGTCATCGCAGCGATCGTTGCTGGCGGACTGACGGGATGCAGCCTGCCCGCTCGGCCTGGACTGACTCTGGCGTACACCGCCTCCATCAACGAGCCGGCTCCGAGCACCGGACCGATCACCGAACTGATTACCGAGCATGCCGACAGCGCCCGCTACCCCGAAGACGGCATGGTCACCATCGTTGCCCCGGGCACCAGGACGACGATCGATCTGACCCCTATGCGCGGAAGCGAGGTCGAAGCCAATCCCGGCGTTCGCCGCGATGCGATGATCGCCGACAAGAGCGCCGTGCTGGCCGACACCGTAGGTGACCTCGCTGCCACTATGCCCGGACTCGACCCCGTAGGTGTCCTCGACCAGGCTCTTCAGAGCACCGAGCCCGGCGGCACCGTCATCGTCACCACCAGCGGATTCGCCACCGTCGCTCCGCTCGACCTCACCGCGGCCGGTGCGTGGATGTCCGCGCCCACCGCCCTCGCCGACGCCGTCGACGAGGCGGACTTGCCCGATGCGACCGACAAGAACATCACCTTCGCCGGTCTCGGCTATCCCGCCGTCACCAGTTCTCAGCAGGCCGCCGGACCGGCGGCAAGGGACGCCTTGACCACGCTCTACACGCGCCTGTGCGAGCGTATGCACGCCGCGAGCTGCACTATCGTGGATGGCCCTGTCGGCACCTTCGAACCCACCACGACGGTGGCGTCGCCGACCGTCACTCTCGACCGGATCGCGACGCATTGCGTCGGTCAGATCGACATCGACAGCAATCTTGCTTTCTCGCCGAACAGTGCGGATCTGCTTCCCGCCATCGGCCCTCAGCTCAACCAGGTAGTGGATAGTCTCCGTGCTTGCCCCGCCACCGCAGTCATCACCGCCACCGGATATAGCGCCACCGTTCCTGGCCAGGACGAACCGGGGACCAACCTCGAGATCGCTCGCGCCGCAGCTGTACTGACCCGACTGCGCGACCTCGGAGCCCCCAGCCACTTTCTGGGCGCAGCCACCGCCGGAGGACAGATCATCGACAACTCCCCCGGTGGCACGTATCGCGAGGATCTCGCGACTCGCAACCGGGTTGTCACCCTCACCGTCAGGCCCGGAATCTGATCAGACAGTGTCTCCGATCCCCTGCCACCGTCTTGGCAGGGGGTTCGTTGCATGGACCGGCAACGAATATCGCTCACCCATGCTCACCATGGCATGGAGAAGGATTCGATCGATGCACTCGTCCATCTCGCTCTCAGGGGATCGCTGCACCCTGCGAACCTATCGGCACTCTTTCCTACAGTGTTGCGTGTGAGTGGGAAGGAGGACATCGGTGTGGTCACCGTTCTCTCACGTGTGCTGGACGACCTCGCTGAGGTTCTGATCGACAGGCTCAATCAACTTCTCGATCAGTTGACCCCGTCTATGCGATTTTCGATGTCTTCTCACACTCCGAGCCCGCCGCGGTCGATCTTGCATACATGTGACGAAAGCCCCGAAACCGCAGTGGTTTCGGGGCTTTCGTCGTACGTGTGTCAGACGTTCAGATCCTCGTCTTTACGGTTCTTGATTCGCGAGGTTGCCACGAAAGAGATCGCTGCCAAGATCATCAGGTAGATCGAGATCGACATCGAGGTACCAGTTCCCTTGAACAGGGCCTCGGAGATGGTGGGAACGAATGCTCCACCGAGCACCGTGCCGATGGCGTAGCCGATGGATGCTCCACTAAACCTGACTGCAGCAGGGAACATCTCGGCGTACAGAGCCGGCTGCGGACCGTAAGAGAGTCCGAGTCCGACGGCGAACAACCCGAGGGCCACGTAGATCCAGTGCAGTTCACCGGTGTCGACGAGGAGGAAGAACGGGATGGCGCACAACACCATTGCCGCGTTTCCGACGTTCATGATCGTGGTTCGGGCGTAGCGATCGGACAGATACGCGCCGAGGAGGGTGAACACTCCCCAGACGATGGCCGCGAACAGGCTAGCCACCAAGACGTCCACCCGGGCGAGTCCGTGTTCACGGGTCGAGTACGCGACAATGAATCCGCCGACGATGATGTAGCCGTTGCCGTTGGTGCCGATGAACGACAGTGCGGCCAGCATGACCTGCTTCTTGTTGGTGCGCCACAGGGCCCGAACCGGAGTGTGGTTGCGCTCCTTACGTTCTGCGAGCTCCTTGAAAACCGGAGTCTCCTCGACGCGGCGGCGGATGTAGAAGCCGACGAGGATCAGCACGAAGCTGATGAGGAACGGAATACGCCAGCCCCAGGCCTCGAACTGCTCTTCGCTGAGCAGACCGGTGCACAGCGCCAGAGTTCCCACCGCGATGAGCATGCCGAGCGGAACGCCCATCTGGGTTGCGGCACCGTAGATTCCGCGCTTGCCCTTGGGTGCGTGCTCGACGGCCATCAGTGCTGCGCCGCCCCATTCGCCGCCGGTGGAGAAACCCTGCAGGATGCGCAGCACGACCAGGATGATCGGGGCCCAGATGCCGATGGTCGCGTACGTGGGCAGCAGTCCCATTCCGACGGTGGCCGCACCCATCAGGGTGAGGGTGGCGATGAGGACCTTCTTGCGGCCGATCTTGTCGCCGAAGTAGCCGGCGACGATGGCCCCGAGAGGACGGAAGACGAAGCTGATACCGATGGTCACGTAGGCAACCAGCTGTCCGGACGAGCCCATGGGCGCGAAGAACAGCTGAGCAAAGATCAGCGACGCGGCCTGCGCGTAGATGAAGAAGTCGTACCACTCGACCGTGGTTCCGACCATGCTGGCCATCGCGGCGCGGCGATGCTCACGCGACACCCCGGTGGGCGTCTCGACCTGTGTTGTCATCGACGATCTCGTTTCGTTCGGGCTCCGGCGCTCGTTGGAGCGAGCGACAGTTCGGAGTGACGTGGGGATGAACAGCGGCGAATTTCGGTAACCGACGAACCGGATAAAACTCACCGTCCATTCGGTCGGTAATTACTGTGACCGGCGCCACCGTAGTTTGTCAAGGTGGTCGCGTACATAACAAGGCGCTGGACGCACTTCGTCGGAAACTACCGACCGGGGCCTCTCGCTTCGTCCGAAACGACGCAGACGTCGACAGTGACGCCGGTCATACTCGAACTCATGGCCGCACCTACGTCGACTCTCGTTCACCCCTCGCCGGTCATCGACGAACTGACGCGCGCCCTCGGTGCCGACGCGGTGGTGACCGACCCCGACATTCTCGCCAGTTACCGGCACGACGCCGCAGCTCTGTGCGAATCCACCCTGCCACTGGTGGCGGTACTGCCGACCACGGAATCGGACGTGCAGGCCATCATGGAGATCGCGTCGGCACACCGCATTCCTGTTGTGCCACAGGGAGCACTGACCGGCCTGGCCGGAGCAGCGAACGCCAGCGTCGGGGTCATCGCCCTCAACACCCGGCGCATGAACACGATCGTCGAATTGGACGTCGTCAACCGCACTGCCGTCGTCCAGCCCGGCGTCACCAACAAACAGTTGAAAGATGCCGCCCTGCAACAAGGACTGACGTACCTCCCCGATCCATCCAGTTGGGAGGCGTCGACGATCGGGGGCAACATCGCCACCAACGCCGGCGGCCTGTGCTGCGTGAAATACGGCGTCACAGCACGATTCGTCCGTGGCCTGCGAGTCGTACTCGCCGACGGCCGGGCGACATTCGTCGGTCGACGCACCGTCAAAGGCGTGGCCGGTCTCTCTCTGGCGGAGCTGTTCGTCGGATCCGAGGGCACACTCGGCATCATCACCGAGGCGACTGTCGGCCTCGACTTTCCCGCTGCGACCCCTTTGACCATGGCAGCGACCTTCCCGTCCACCGTCGCGGCGGGAGAGGCGGTGTCACGTATCCGTGCCGCTGGTATCACTCCGAGCCTGTTCGAGTTGTTGGACCGCACCACCATCGCCGCCATCGACGCCTACGCGCGGATGGACTTCGGCACCGACGCAGCGGCAGTGTTGATCGCCCAATCCGACATCGGTGCAGGCGCTGTGGAGGAGCTCGAGGCGATTGCCGCACTGTGCACCGAATCCGGTGCGACCGACGTGGCCGTCGCCGAGGACGAGATCGAGTCGGAGCAACTCGTGCAGGCCCGACGACTGGCTTACCCCGCACTCGAGCGTCTCGGTTCGCCGTTGGTCGACGATGTGTCCGTTCCCATTTCACAACTGGCCACGATGATCGACGAGGTGGGCCGGGTGTCAGACCGGTTGGATATCGTCATCGGAGTCGTCGGCCACGCAGGGGACGGCAACATCCATCCGACTGTCATCGTCGACCCCCTCGACCCGTCATTGTTGGCCACGGCACACCGCGCGTTCGACGAGATTGCGGCATTCGCCCTCTCACTCGGTGGAACCATCACCGGCGAGCACGGGGTGGGACTGCTCAAGCGGGACCTTCTCGAGACCGAACTCGATCCGGTCGCAGCGGAACTGCAGCGCGGCATCAAGGAGTTGCTGGACCCGCACTACCTGCTCAACCCCGGAAAGGTTCTCACGGCTCGGCCCTGAGCCGGAGCGACATCCACACCAGCAACCGCGTGTCCGCGTCGTCGAGATCGAGACCGAACAACTCCTTGGTACGCCGCAGCCGATAGCGGAAGGTGTTGGGGTGCAGATACAGCGATGCAGATGCGGCAGCGACATTGGATTCGTGTGCCAACAGTGCCAGCACCGTCGCGGCGTAGTCGGTGCCTTCCGCGGCATCGCAGGCGAGCATGCGTTCGACGGCCGGCAATGACAACGGCACCTGCGACAGCGCTGCCCCCGCCCTGCGCAGGGTGGCACCGACTCGGACGTCGTCGAACACAATGGTCGAAGAACCGTCCTCGCACGCGTCGAGCGCCCACTGCGCATGCACTCGAGCAGTCGACGGGCGCTCGTCCGGTCCACCGATCGCGAACGTCACCGGAATACCGAGGGCCGATACGGCCCTGCGTCGAACGTGCTCGAATTCATCTATGCTGAAATGGGTTTCGGAACGCATCACGAGGAACGCAGCGCCGTCGATCACGACAGCGCCCGAGTCGAGCTGCTGCCCGAAGGTCAGCTCGAGCATCCCCCGTAGTCGCCACGCGGCGGCGTCCGGCCGGTCCGACTGCACCCGGGTCGCCAGCACCGTGTACAGCTGCCCATCGGGTGTGACGGCAGTTGGATCGGTCAGTAGTTCACGTGCCCTGGGCTTTTCGACACCCACAGCCTGTGGTCGCTGACTCAGCAACGGTACTGCTTCCGCTGCCGCCCGTTGCAATGCCGCCACCACGGCCGGCTCGGGCGGCGACACTGCCACGGTGGGGACGATGCACCAGATCGAACCGAGATATTCACCGCCACTGGTTACCGGCACGGCCAGGCGAGGCAGCACCCCGGCTACGGCGACGACCCGCACCGTGCAGCTGCGCCGGAAGTTCTCGTCGGTATGGTGCGCCATGTACTCGGCCGGAACCTGCTTGCCGAGAATACCGTCGCGCCGCACGTCGTCGATCGGTTGCCCGGGCAGCGACGAGTAGGCCACGACGTAGCCGGCCGGGTCCATCACCGATACCGCGCCCCCCACAGCAGCCGCCGTGGCGTCGGCCAAGGCAGACAGATCGGCAGTGGTCATCGACTCACCGTACTTCCGAGGAGATCCGACTACCTGGCCACGGTGCGACTGTCACCTCGGAATTCGGCGATCAGCTCGCCTCGACACGTCACCGACACGTCGTAGAGGCCGTTCCGTCCGAACCTCGCACGCTCGACGGCATCGGCAACCAGCACGTCACCAGCCTTCGTCGGACGGAGGTATCGGATGTCGCAACGTGCCGCGACGGCCGAGTCCTCGTGCGAGTTGCAGGCCATCGCGAAGGTGGTATCCGCAAGCAGGAACACGTAGCCGCCGTGGGTGATGGCGTAGCCGTTGACCATGTCCTCGGTGACGACCATCGACATTCTGGCGTGGCCGGGTGACAGTTCGATCAGTTCGATGCCGAGCTTTTGGGACGCTGCGTCGACCTCGAACATCTCGCGGGCGATAGGCGAATCGGTCACGGCTGCAACACCGACTGCTCGTTCTGGGTGAACATCGTGACGCCTCCGGTCGCGAAATTGCGCAGATCCTTGCCTGCCGCTTTCATCTCGGGCGAGCCCAATCCTGCCTTCAGTGATGCCTCGTCCGCGAAATACAGGCTGGCGATGGCGTAGTACGGCGGCGGTGAATCGTCGAGCGAGTCGAGTGTGCCCCAGGTGAAGTCGACCAGCCCTGGAACAGCACGCGCGAGGGGCACGTGCACGTCGGCGTAGTGACGATCGAATGCGGCTGGGTCCTCGGGCATCCCGTAACAGACGGCCACTCGCACGCTCATGACGCGGCCTCGGGCTTCGCGACGAGAGTAAGAACGTCGTAGGTGGCGACGGGATCGCCGTCCTGGTTGACGACCACTGCGTCCCATCGCACCTCGCCGTAGTCGGCACTCTGACGTGGGGTGATGAGCTTGGCCGTCAACGTCACCGTCAGCGAATCCTCGGCCTTGACCGGCGTCAGGAAGCGCAGACTGTCGACGCCGAAGTTCGCCAGGACGGGGCCCGGGGCCGGGTCGACGAACAGCCCTGCGGCGAGCGAGACCACCAGGTAGCCGTGGGCCACGATGCCGCCGAACAACGGATTAGCCGCTGCCGCTTCGGGATCGGTGTGCGCGTAGAAGGTATCGCCGGTGAATTCCGCGAAGTGATCGATGTCGGCGCGGGTGACCTGTCGTGGGCCGCCGATGATGGTGTCACCCAGCTTCAGCTCGCCCAGGTTCTTGCGGAACGGGTGGACGTCGCCCGTCGTCTGCTTCGCGCCGGTGACCCATTTATTGCCGATGGCCGTCAGGACGTCCGGGGTTCCCTGAATTGCTGTGCGCTGCATGTGGTGCAGCACGCCGCGGATGCCGCCGAGTTCTTCACCACCGCCTGCGCGGCCGGGTCCGCCGTGCACCAGAACTGGCAGCGGCGAGCCGTGGCCGGTCGATTCATTGGCGTCCTCGGAGTTCAGAACCAAGATGCGGCCATGATAAGGAGCGCTGCCCAGGACGATCTCTCGCGCGATCACGGAATCCTTGGTCACCAGAGATGCGACCAAAGAACCCTTTCCGCGAGCTACGAGATCGAGCAGGTCTGCAGTGCTGTCGTAACCGATGACGGTGGAGACGGGCCCGAATGCCTCGATCTCGTGCGGTTCGGATGCGGTCTTGTCGCCTGCCTTCAGCAGGACCGGTGCCATGAACGCGCCCGGTCGCGAATCCACGGCGTCCGGATCACCGAAGACGACCGATGCGGACTTGGTCAGTCCGCGAATGGATTTGAGGACTTCGTCACGCTGGTCGATGCTGGCGAGTGCACCCATGGTGACACCGTCGTCTGCCGGATCACCGACGACGACCTTCTCCAGCTTGGCCTTCAGCGCCTCGATGACGGGCTCGACCGAGGCTTGCGGCACCAGCACACGCCGGATCGCCGTGCACTTCTGACCGGCCTTCGACGTCATCTCGGTGAAGACACCCTTGATGAAGAGGTCGAACTCTGGATCGTCCTGTGCCACATCGGATGCCAATATCGAAGCATTGAGAGAATCCGCCTCGGCCGTGAAGTGCAGTCCCTCGCCCACGACGTTGGGGTGTGAGCGCAGGGTCGCAGCAGTGTCGGCGGATCCGGTGAAGGCCACCGAGTCCTGGCCACCGAGGTGGTCGAGCACACCGCGGGCGCTGCCACACAGCAGCTGCACCGAACCCTCGGGCAGCAGGCCCGACTCGATGATCCGTCGGAACACCAGCTCGGTGAGGTACGCAGTTTGGCTGGCGGGCTTGACGATCGACGGCACGCCGGCGATGAACGCGGGGGCCAGCTTCTCGAGGAAGCCCCAGACGGGGAAGTTGAAGGCGTTGATCTGCACGGCGACACCGCGTCGGGAGGTGTAGATGTGCTGACCGAGGAAGGTGCCCTTCTTACCGAGCTGCTCGATCGCGCCGTCGAGATAGACCGTCTCGTTGGGGAGTTCGCGTCGGGCCTTGCTCGCGTAGCTCAGCACGGTGCCGAATCCGCCGTCGATGTCGACACCGGAATCGCGGGTGGTGGCTCCGGTGTGGCGAGAGAGTCGGTAGAACTCTTCCTTGCCGGCCATCAGCGTCAGGCCCAACTGCTTGAGCAGGGCTGCACGCTCGTGGAACGTCAGTGCTGCGAGCGCTGGGCCGCCGACGGTCCGGGCGTAGTCCACCATGCCTGCGACGTCCAGACCGCTGGACGACACCCGAGCGATCTCGCTGCCGTCGACGGCGCTCAGCAGCGGCGCTCCCTCATCGGTCGCGGAATACCACTTACCCTGGGCATAGCTTTCCAGAAGTCTGCTCACAACGCCTCCATCTCACCGTACGTTCGGTCGGTAATTACCATCGCCGTCGAACGCCGAGATGTCAAGACTCGAACTGCTACGTGCGGCGCAGGCCGTCGAACGTCAGGGCGACGACAGCGTCGGCCAATTCCTCGACCGATCCGCCGGTGCGCGGGCGATACCACTCGATGAGCGAGTTGACCGTGCCGAACACGAGCTTGGACGCCAGTGCCGGATCCACCCCTGGACGCAGGTCGCCCTCCTCCGCGGCGGCGACCACGAGCCCGGTGACGAAGGAATCGAATTCGCGTCGACGGGCGAGGGCCCGGCGCTCGACATCGGTGTTGCCGCGGACTCGCAGCAGCAGCGTCACGTAGGGCAGTTCCGCACACAGGATGTCCACACTGCGTCGCACCAGGTATTCGAGGCGGTCGATGTATCGCCCGGTCGTCGCCCGATCCTCGGTCGTGACGGCGAACAGTGCATTGAGAGCCCGCGACAGCGCGAGTTCGAGCAACTCGGATTTGCCCGACACGTGGTGGTAGATCGAGGACTTGGTGATGCCGAGCCGCTTCGCCAGAACCTCCATGCTGGTGCCGTCGTATCCACGGTCGTTGAAGACCTTGACCGCCACTGCCAAGAGCGAGTCCAGGTCGTATCCCGGCCGCCCTGGCTGTCCGGTCTTGCGCGGCGCGCGTGCGGTTGTCATTGCCACATCTTCTCAGTCGGCGCCCGATTCCACAGCACCGTGGGCAGCAAACCTTGCCAAACGACCGAATGTTCGGTTATTAATGACGCAACCGTACGGAGGAGATTTCAGTGGGCGAAGTATTTCTCGTGGCCGGCGCACGCACGCCGCACGGACGCTACGGCGGAGCACTGGCATCGGTGCGCCCCGACGATCTGGCCGGGCTGGTCGTCGCCGAGGCGGTCCGGCGGGCGGGTGTGCCCGTCGACCGGATCGACGAGGTGATTCTGGGTGCCGCGAACCAGGCAGGCGAGGACAATCGTGATGTGGCTCGAATGGCGGTTCTGCTCGCGGGTCTTCCGCACACGGTGCCGGGTTACACCGTCAACCGCCTGTGCGCGAGCGGACTGACGGCAGTGGCCAACGCCGCGAGCACCATTCGTAGCGGCGAGGCCGACATCATCGTCGCCGGTGGCGTCGAGTCGATGACCCGCGCGCCCTGGGTCATGGCCAAGCCGGGAACCGCGTGGGCCAAGCCCGGAGAGATCTTCGATACCTCCCTCGGCTGGCGTTTCACCAATCCGACCTTCGCCTCGCATGACGCGGGGACCGATCCCAAGATCACCCTGTCGATGGGCGAAACCGCCGAGGAGGTCGCGCTCAGCGAGGGCATCACCCGCGAGGAGTCCGATGCCTTCGCGTTCCGCAGTCAGCAGCGTGCCATCGCCGCCCAGGATGCCGGACGCTTCGCCGACGAGATAGTGCCCGTCACGACCAAGAACGGCGAGGTCACCGAGGACGAGACGCCGCGACGCGCAACCACACTCGAGAAGCTCGGCACGCTGAAGACCGTGTTCCGCAAGGACGGCATCGTCACCGCCGGAACGTCCTCACCGTTCACCGACGGTGCGTCGGCGCTGGTCGTGGCATCCGAGGAGGCCGTGAACAAATACAGCCTCGAGGTACGGGGCCGCATCGTCACCAGTGCGAGCGCAGGCGTCGCACCGCACATCATGGGACTCGGGCCGGTGCCCTCCACGCAAAAAGCACTCGCACGCGCAGGATGGTCGGCTGATGACCTCGGAGCCGTCGAGCTCAACGAGGCCTTCGCGGCACAGTCGCTCGGCGTCATCCGTCAGTTGAAACTGAACGAGGACATCGTCAACGCCGACGGCGGTGCCATCGCCCTCGGCCACCCCCTCGGCTCTTCGGGTGCGCGAATCCTGTTGACGCTGTTGGGCCGGATGGAACGCGAGAAGGCCGCCCGCGGACTCGCGACCCTGTGCGTCGGCGTCGGGCAAGGCGTGTCGATGTTGATCGAGGCACCGTGAACACGCTCGTCGTCGAGGAGCTGACGGACCGCGTTGTCGTCACTCTGAATCGCGAGAAGCAGCGCAACGCAATCGATTCCGAGATGATCGGTGAGCTGCACGAGGTGTGTGCGCTCGTGGAACAGGATCCGAGAATCGTCATCCTGACCGGAGCGGGCGAGCACTTCGCCGGCGGTGCCGACATCAATCAGCTGCGGGCGCGCACCCGCGACGACGCATTGCGCGGCATCAACCGAAACCTGTTCGACCGCATCGCCGCACTCCCGTTGCCGACGATCGCTGCCGTCCGCGGCTACGCCCTCGGCGGTGGAGCCGAACTGTCCTACGCCTGCGACATCCGGATCGCGTCGTCGACTGCCGTATTCGGTAATCCCGAACCGGGCCTGGGCATCATGGCTGCCGCCGGGGCCAGCTACCGGTTACCGACGCTGGTGGGAGTGTCCGTCGCGAAGCAGGTACTCCTCGGTGGCCGGACGCTCGACGCAGAGGTGGCACTCCGCTCCGGCCTGGTGCTGGACGTCGTCGACGAGCCCTTGGCCGCAGCGCATTCCCTCGCGGATCGCATTGCCAAGCAAGCACCCCTGGCGCTGAAGCTGACCAAGAAGATTCTCGATGCACCCGGTTCACACCCGTGGGCCGACGACATCGCGCAGGCTGTTCTGTTCGAGACCGAAGACAAACAACGCCGAATGACGGCATTTCTGGAGAAGAAGAAATGACAGTTCCCTCTAACGTGGCCGTCGTGGGTGGCGGCCGCATGGGTGCAGGTATTGCCCAGGTGTTCGCAGCCCTCGGCTCGAGCGTCGTCATTGCCGAAGCAGCCGACCAGACTGCAGCCCTCGGTCGAGTCTCGACCGGACTCGACCGGGCGCACGAGCGCGGCAAACTCAGCGAGGATCCCGCTGCGATACTCGCGCGAGTCTCCACTGTCGCCGGGCCCGCGGATCTTCCGGCCGATCTCGACCTGATTGTCGAAGCGGTGCCCGAGATCCCGTCGCTCAAGGTCGAGGTACTTGCTCTCGTCGACAAGATCGCCGGGTCCCAGACCGTCATCGCGTCGAACACGAGCTCTATTTCCATCGCCGAACTCGGTACAGCACTCAGTGATCCGAGTCGCTTCATCGGGATGCACTTCTTCAACCCGGTTCCGGCGTCGACTCTCGTCGAGATCGTGCGCGCCCCCGCTACCTCCGCCGACGTGGTGCAGCGAGTACAGCAGTGGGTGTCGCTCCTGGGCAAGACCGAGGTGCTCGTCAACGACTCCCCCGGCTTCGCTACCTCGCGGCTCGGCGTCTGCCTCGGGCTCGAAGCCATTCGGATGCTGGAGGAGGGCGTCGCCGACGCCGAATCCATCGATCGCGCCATGGAACTCGGGTACAAGCACCCGATGGGTCCGCTGCGTTCGACCGACCTCGTGGGGTTGGACGTTCGGCTCGCGATCGCAGAACACCTGGCGTCGACCCTCGGCGACAGGTTCACTCCCCCGCAGTTGTTGCGAGACATGGTTGCTCGCGGCGACATCGGACGCAAGTCCGGTCGCGGCTTTCACGATTGGACGAACGCATGACGGTACGGTTCGACATCACCGACGGCCTGGCGACCATCACCCTCGCTCGGCCCGAGGCTCACAACGCACTCGACGTCGCGACGAAGCTCGCGTTGGCGGAGGCCGTCCAGAGCGCCGCAGCACCCGAGGTGCGTGCTGTGCTCATCACCGCCGAGGGCAAGAACTTCTGCGTCGGCCAGGATCTCGGCGAGCACGTCTCCGCGCTCGAAGCCGACCCGGCCACGGCGATGGATACCGTCGGTGAGCACTACAACCCTGTCATCCGCGGGCTCGCAGCGCTCGAGGTGCCGATCGTCGTCGCCATTCTCGGTGCGTGCGTCGGCGCAGGTCTGGGGATCGCACTCTCCGGAGACATCCGAGTGGCCGGTACCAAGTCGTCGTTCGCGACGGCGTTCACCGGCATCGCCCTGGCCAGTGACTCGGGACTGAGTTACTCGCTCGTCGAGGCACTCGGATCGAGCCGGGCCGCGGGTCTGATGCTGCTCGGTGACAAGGTCACCGCCGCGCAGGCACTGGACTGGGGCCTGGTGCATCGCGTCGTCGACGATGCGGATGTACTCGAGACAGCACACACGCTGGCCGCGTCACTCGCTGCTGGGCCCACTCAGGCGTACAAGCAGGTCAAGTCGTTGATCGCGCAGTCCGGACTGTCCGACGCACTGGATCGCGAGGCGCAGGCCCAGACGGCTCTGGGACAGACGCAGGACCACAAAGCCGCCGTCGACGCGTTCCTGGCGAAAAAGAGAGCCTCCTTCGTCGGCATGTGACCGGAAACTCGACCCCTGCTACGAACTTCCACGCACGTGCGGCGAAGCCGCTCTTGTGCCCGGAGCCACTTCGATGCATACTGGTTACCAACCGATCATTCGGTAATGAGAGAAGGACTTATGACCACGTCAAACGCCCTGTCCGCCGAGACGCTGCAGGATGGGTTCGACGACACCGTCGCCCGTGAACAGCGCGTCGAGCCCCGCGACTGGATGCCTGACGGCTACCGCAAGTCGCTCATCCGCCAGATCGCCCAGCACGCGCACTCCGAGATCATCGGCATGCAGCCGGAGGGCAACTGGCTCACCCGCGCGCCGTCGCTGCGCCGCAAAGCGATCCTGATGGCCAAGGTGCAGGACGAGGCCGGCCACGGCCTCTACCTCTACTCCGCCGCCGAAACTCTGGGAGCGGACCGCGCCGACCTGACGGTCAAACTCATCGAGGGCAAGCAGAAGTACTCCTCGATCTTCAACTACCCCACGCTGACATACGCCGACGTCGGCACCATCGGCTGGCTCGTCGACGGTGCAGCGATCTGCAACCAGGTTCCCCTGTGCCGCAGCAGCTTCGGGCCGTATGCGCGCGCCATGATCCGCGTCTGCAAGGAAGAGTCGTTCCATCAGCGCCAGGGCTACGAGCTGCTGGCCACGATGATGCGCGGCACCGACGAACAGCGCGCGATGGTTCAGGAGTCGGTGAACCGGTGGTGGTGGCCGGCACTGATGATGTTCGGCCCGCCGGACGACGAGTCCCCCAACACCGAGCAGTCCATGAAGTGGGGCATCAAGCGCCACACCAACGACGAACTGCGCCAACGCTTCGTCGACATGTCCATCCCGCAGGCGAAGGCCCTCGGAGTCACGTTCCCCGACCCGGACCTGAAGTGGAACGAGGAGCGCAAGTCGCACGATTTCGGTGAGCCCGACTGGTCCGAGTTCATGCAGGTGATCAAGGGCAACGGTGCCTCCAACGTCGAGCGCATCGCGAACCGTCGAGCAGCCCACGACGGCGGAGCCTGGGTCCGCGAGGCCGCGACCGCATTTGCCGAAAGGAACGCAGCATCATGAGCGAGTTCACCGCCGAGGGCGGCCACGGAGCAGTGCCTACCGAGGGTGTTCCGGTCGAGCCGAAAAGAGAAGCGGTCAAAGCCGATTGGCCATTGTACGAGGTGTTCCTACGCGGCAAGCGCGGCCTGAACCACGTACATGTCGGATCACTGCACGCTGCCGACGACCACATGGCCCTCCGTCACGCTCGCGACGTTTACACCCGCCGCAACGAGGGCGTCAGCATCTGGGTCGTTCCGTCCAACTCGATCGTCGCATCCTCGCCGTCGGAGAAGGATCCGTTCTTCGCACCGAGTGGCGACAAGGTCTACCGCCACCCGACGTTCTACGAGATCCCCGACAACGTCCCCCACATGTGAGACCCATACTTCAAGAGGACAAGCACTCATGACCGATCACGACAGCGCCTACGAGGGCCTCGTCGACGAGGACTCGCACGGGCAGTGGGCATTCGGGACGAGTTTCGACGACCCGCTCGCCGGAGTCGATACCACCGTTCCCGACGACGTCGACCTGAAAGCCCTTGCCGCATACTGCCTCATGCTCGGTGACGATGCGCTGATCAGTTCCCAGCGCCTCGCCGAGTGGAGCACCCGCGCACCGGAGCTCGAAGAAGAAGTGGCTCTCGCCAACGTCGGCCTCGACTTGCTCGGTCAGGCACGTCTACTGCTGGCCCGCGCCGCAAAAGCCGATCCGACGGTGGTGCCGGTCATCTCGGACACCTCCCCCGCACCGTCGGAAGATGCTCTCGCGTTCTTCCGCGACGACGCCGACTTCCGCAACGTACGTCTCACCGAGCTCGACAACGGTGATTTCGCCAAGTCTCAGGTGCGCCTGCTGGTGTTCTCGACGTGGCGGCTCGCCGTCTTCACTCGCCTGCAGGATTCCCGCGATCCCGTTCTCGCCGCGGTTGCGAACAAGGGCGTCAAAGAGTTGACCTATCACCGTGATTACGCTGCCCGCTGGGTCGTCACTCTGGGCTGCGGAACCGACGAATCGAAACGACGCGTCCGTGACGCCGTGACTCGGATCTGGCCGTACGTCTCGGAACTGTTCATCCCGACGGACGAGGAGATCGCTCTGACGAAGGTCGGAGTCGCCGTCGACCCACGCGACGTTCGCGAGGAGTTCGATTCCGTTCTGGCGCAGGTACTTCACGCCGCAGAGCTCGACACCCCCGAAGGCAAGTCCGTGGGCACCATCGGCGGCCGCGGTGGTCGTCGCGGCATTCACACCGAGGCGTTCGGGCCGCTGATCGCCGAGATGCAGGTTGTGGCGAGAGCGCATCCGGAGGGAGTCTGGTGACCGCACTCGAGACAACCGCACGCGAGATCGCCGCGACCGTCATGGACCCCGAGATGCCACTGCTCACTCTCGACGATCTCGGCGTCCTACGCGACGTCGAGGTACGCGAGAACGGCAGTGTGCTCGTCACGATCACTCCGACGTACTCCGGATGCCCCGCGATGGCGACGATGCGCGACGACATCGCACACAAGCTCCAGGATCACGGTTACGCGGATGTCGAGATCGTCACCAGCCTCTCCCCCGCGTGGAGCACCGACTGGATCTCCGAAGAGGGCCTGCGGAAGCTACGAGAATCCGGTTACTCAGTGCCCGGCCCGGCCCCGGCACGGACGAGTGGTCCGGTCCCGTTGACCCTCACCGTGAAACCACGGCAGATCGCCTGTCCGCAATGCAGTTCCACCAATACCCGGCTCACTTCCGAGTTCGGTGCCACCCTGTGCAAAGCCCAGTACCGGTGCGACGACTGCCTCGAACCCTTCGACCACGTCAAGGAAATCTGATGACCGTCACCGCTGAGCCCGTTCAGAAGAATGTGCGCAACAAACCTTTTCACACACTGACCGTCGCCGACGTGGAATCCCTCTGCGACGACGCAGTAGCCGTCACCTTCGATGTACCGAAAGAGCTGCGTGAGGAGTTCGACTTCCGGCCGGGCCAGTCGCTGATGCTCAGCCGCACGATAGACGGCGTCGAACACCGCCGCTCCTACTCCATCTGCGCCCCGGCCGGTGCTCGTCCCCGCGTCGGTGTCCGCGAGGTCTCCGACGGGTTGTTCTCCTCGTGGCTCGTCCGCGACGTCAAGGCAGGCGACCGAATCGACGTCCAGGGCCCGACCGGCACCTTCCATGCCGATCCCGCCGAAGCAGGCAGGCACGTTCTCATCGCCGCCGGATCCGGCATCACCCCGATGCTGTCCATCGCCGCCTCCGTTCTGGCCAACCCCGACGCCGAAGTTGTTCTGCTGTACGGAAATCGGCGGACGCGAACGGTGATGTTCGCCGAGGAGATAGCCGACCTGAAGGATCAGTACGGCAGCCGATTCGATGTCATTCATGTGCTGTCCCGTGAGCCTCGCGAGGTCGAACTGTTCAGCGGCAGGCTCGACGCCGAGCGGTTGAAAGACATCCTCGATTCCGTAGTCCCGACGCCGGACATCGACCACTTCTGGCTGTGTGGTCCGTTCGGGATGGTGAACGACGCGCAGGACGTTCTGAAAGAACTCGGTGTCGCGAAGAGCAGCATCCACGCCGAGCTGTTCTATGTCGACGACGTGCCCCCGCCGCAGGAGAAGCACCGCGAGCCCGGCATCAGCGGGCCCAGCAGCGAGGTCACGATCATCCTTGACGGCCGCGAAGTGAAAGGTGCTCTTCCGCAGGACGAGTCGATCCTCGATTCGGCCGAGCAGCTGCGCTCCGATCTCCCCTTCGCGTGCAAGGGCGGCGTGTGTGGCACCTGCCGCGCGAAGGTGACCGTCGGCGACGTGGACATGCGCCGCAACTACGCACTCGAGGACAACGAGGTCGACGCCGGCTTCGTGCTCACCTGCCAGACCTTCCCCGTCAGCGACACCGTGACCGTCGACTTCGACGCCTGAGACCGGAGAACCCTCATGACCAGTGTGCTGTCTGCCCCCACCGACACCCCCGACATCGAGTTTGCCTCGCGGGACCGGATATCCACCCTTCAGCTCGAGCGCCTGCAGTGGTCACTGCAGCATGCCTACGACAATGTCCCGCACTACACGAAGGCCTTCGACGATGCAGGCGTGCATGCCAGTGATCTGAAGGACCTGTCGGATCTCGCAAAGTTCCCCTTCACCGCGAAGAAGGATCTACGCGACAACTACCCGTTCGGCATGTTCGCGGTTCCGCAGAACCAGGTCTCGCGCATTCACGCCTCGTCGGGAACGACCGGCAAAGCGACGGTCGTCGGATACACCGCGAACGACATCAGCAACTGGGCCGATCTCATCGCTCGTAGCCTCCGAGCCGGTGGCGTAAAACCGTCGGACAAGGTGCACGTCGCGTACGGCTACGGTCTCTTCACCGGCGGTCTCGGCGCACATTACGGTGCAGAACGATTGGGCTGCACGGTGATTCCGATGTCCGGTGGTATGACCGATCGTCAGATCCAGCTCATCGAAGATTTCGAGCCCGACGCCATCATGGTCACGCCGTCCTACATGCTCACGATCGTGGACGCAATGGTGAAGAAGGGCATCGACCCGGCCAAGACCTCGCTGAAGACCGGCGTCTTCGGCGCGGAACCCTGGACCGAGGAGATGCGCAAGGAGATCGAGAAGACTCTCGACATGGACGCCGTCGACATCTACGGCCTGTCCGAGGTGATGGGGCCGGGCGTCGCGATGGAATGCGTCGAAACCAAGGACGGACTCCACATCTGGGAGGATCATTTCTACCCGGAGGTCATCGACCCGGTGACCGGCGAAGTGCTGCCCGATGGCGAGGAGGGCGAATTGGTGTTCACGTCCCTGTCCAAGGAAGCGATGCCGATCATCCGTTACCGCACCCGCGATCTGACGCGACTGCTGCCCGGCACGGCCCGCACGATGCGTCGGATGCAGAAGGTCACCGGACGCACCGACGACATGATCATTCTGCGCGGGGTCAATCTCTTCCCGACACAGATCGAAGAGCTGATCCTCTCCGTTCCCGCACTGGCACCGCAGTTCCAGTGTGTGCTCGAGCGTGCCGGACGCATGGACACCCTGACCGTCCTCGTCGAAGCCCGTCCCGACGCCGCACTCGACACGCATCCGATCGCCGCGGCGACACTCAAGAAGCTCGTCAAGGATCGCATCGGCGTCAGCGTTGCGGTCGACGTCGTCGCACCGGCCGCCCTCGAGCGTTCCATCGGTAAAGCCCGCCGTCTGATCGACAACCGTCCGACTGTATGACATGAGCCCGGTGGCACAGGATTTCGAGCAATGGCGCGAGAACGTCTCGACGGCGTTCGTGCCGCTCGACGCTGTGTCCACCGGGCAGTCTCCGTTCCAGGGCACCTTGGTGTCGTCGACTTTGGGTTCGCTGCAATTGAGCGAGGTCGCGGGGCGCGAGGTGGATGTCCGCCGCACACGCGCCACCATCAAGCGTGCCGATCCCGGGCTGATCAAGGTCGGCCTGCAGTTGACCGGCCGCGGCACGCTGGTACAGAACGACCGAGAGGCCGTGCTGGAGCCGGGAGACTTCGCGGTGTACGACACCAGCGCACCGTACGATCTGCATTTCGTCGGGGACTTCGAGATGTTCGTGGTGATGTTTCCACGCGATGCGCTGCGCATCGATTCCCGTGAGTTGACGACCGTTGCGGCGCGGCGCATCGAGGGCGATCACGGCGTCGGCGCGCTTGTTTCGCCGTTTCTGTTCAACTTGCGCCGCAACGCCGCCGACGGAACTCTGCCGACGACGCCGATGCTCGAGAACGCCGTCCTCGATTTGCTCTGCGCGGCTCTCGACGACGCGGCTCCCCACGATGCGCCGGGATCCACACTCCTGCTCGAGGCCAAGAGTCTCGTGGAATCGCATCTGTCCGATCCCACACTCTCCACGGCGTCTCTCGCTGCGCGCCTGCATATTTCGACGCGCTACTTGCAGAAGCTCTTCGAGGCCGACGGTCGCACGGTGGCGGGTTGGATCAGATCCAGGCGACTCGATCGGTGCCACCGCGATCTCCGCGACCCCCGTTTCGCCGCAGACAGCATCGGAACCATCTGCGCGCGTCACGGTTTGATCGATTCCTCCAACTTCTCGAAACTGTTCAAGGAGACCTACGGCATGTCGCCGCGCGCGTACCGCGCCGGGTGAGAGCGCACGCCGCCTCACCCGACTACGAGCTACTTTCCTAGGATCAGATCCGAGGCCCGCTCCCCCACCATGATCGACGGCGCGTTGGTGTTGCCCGACGGCACCGTGGGCATGATCGACGCGTCCGCGACCCGCAGTCCTTCGACGCCGCGGACCCGAAGATCGGCTCCGACAACGGCATCGACGTCCGACTCGGCTCCCATCTTGCAGGTGCCCACCTGGTGGTGGTACGTGCCCGCGGTTTGGCGAACGTAAGCCCGAAGGTCGTCACGAGTACGCGCGCTCGGTCCCGGAACCACCTCGGCCTTACGCCACGGTGCGAACGCGTCGGATGCACCGATCTCGCGGCAGATCTCCACCGCGTCGACCATGGCCTCGAGGTCGTACGGATCGGCCAGAATGTTGGGATCCGCCAGCGGCAGCTCACTCGGGTCCGAGGACGCCAGTCGCAGCGTGCCACGCGAGCGCGGAGCCACGATTCCCGGAGCGATCGTGTAGCCGTTCTCGGGCACCGGGTATCCGTCGGCGGGGTAGGGAATGTGCATGAACAGCGGCTGCAGATCGGGTGCGGCACCGGCCCATCCGTTACTGCGGGCGTACAGCTGCGCCTCGAGTAGGTTGTTCGTGCCGGCTGCGAGCGGCTCGAGGGACTCGTAGATGTTGCTGAGCAGCAGGTGGTCGTGCAGATTCTCGCCGACCCCCGGCAAGTCGACCACGGTGTCGATCCCGTGTGCACCCAGGTGATCGGACGGCCCGATTCCGCTGAGCATCAACGTCTTCGGTGAACCGATGGCTCCGCCGCACAGGATCACCTCGTGATCGGCGAACGATCGCTCCAGCTCGGCACCGCCGCGGCTGAATTCGATTCCCACCGCGCGGCCGTTCTCGAGCACCACTCGGTGCACGAGAGCACCGGTGGTCACCGTCAGGTCGGGATTGTCCAACACCGGGCCGACGAAGCTCTTCCAGGCGCTCATCCGCTCACCGTCGCGAGTGGTGGTGTGGTTGTACCCGGCACCCACCATCTCGTCGGCGTTGAAGTCGTCGATCAGTTTGTGACCATGTTCGACGGCCGCGTCGATGAAGGCCGCCGCCAAGGGGTGCGGGGTACCCATGATCGACACCGGCAGCGGGCCGTCACCGCCGTGGAACTCGTTGGCACCGAGTTCGTGCGACTCCGAACGCTTGAACAGCGGTAGCACGTTCTCCCACGACCATCCGGCGTCACCGGTGGCCGATGCCCACTCGTCGTAGTCGCTGGAATGCCCACGCACGTAGATCATTCCGTTGAGGGACGAGCTACCACCGAGGACGCGTCCGCGCGGCCAGAAGATTCGCCGATCGTTGGCGTGCTTCTGTGGGGTGGTGAACAGTCCCCAGTCCTGCGAGCCACCCAACAACGTCGGCCAGCCCTGCGGGGAGTGAATCGCCGGGTCGGTATCGACGGGACCGGCCTCGATCACGTGCACGGTGTGTCCCGCGTCGAGAAGCCTCCTGGCGATGACGCTTCCTGCTGATCCTGCTCCGACGACGATGTAGTCGGTCGACTTTTCTGTCATGACGTCTATCCTTTTGTGCTGGTGTGATTATGGGGTGTCGATGGCGGGCCGGTCGACTACAGAACGATCGTGACGACCTTCTCCTCGGTGTTGGCCTCGATTCCGGCCCATCCGAGTTCACGGCCGGTACCACTGGACTTCATGCCGCCCCAGGGGAGGGCGGGATCGATTGCCGCCCAACCGTTCACCCATACCGCGCCGGAACGAACCTGCGACGCCAGGGTGTGGGCCCGCGAGACGTCACGCGTCCAGATGCTCGCAGCCAACCCGTACACCGTGTTGTTGGCGATGGCGATGGCCTCGTCGGCGGTGTCGAAGGGAATCACCGTTCCGACGGGTCCGAAAATCTCCTCCTGGGCGATCTTCATGTCGTTGTCGGCGTCGGCGAAGATCGTCGGCTCGACGAAGTAGCCGGCACTGTCGGGACGTCCGCCGCCGGCCGCCACTCGCGCTCCGCCGTCGCGTCCGGCCTGGATGTACCCGAGAACGCTGTCGCGCTGCTTGGCGTTGACCAGTGCGCCCATCGTCGTCGACGGATCGAAGGGATCGCCCAGCACCTGAGCCGATGCCGCAGCGGACAGTCCGTCCACCACCTGCGAGTACAGCGAGCGATGCACCAGAACTCGGGTTCCGGCCGCACACACCTGACCCTGGTTGAAGAACAATCCCATCGCGGTTCCGTTGATCGCCGCCTCGAGATCCGCGTCCTCGAGAATGATCTGCGGGGATTTGCCGCCGAGCTCGAGCGTGGTCCGCTTGAACGTATCGGCAGCTTTCTTCGCGATGAGCTTGCCGACGCGGGGGCTGCCGGTGAAGCTGATCTTGTCGACGTCCGGATGGCCGACCAACGCGTCGCCGGTCACTTCCCCCAGTCCTGGAACAACATTGACCACTCCGGCAGGTACGCCCGCCTCGCCGATCAGACGAGCCAGATGCAGGATCGACAGCGGGGCGTCCTCCGGCGGTTTGATCACCACGGTGTTTCCCGCCGCCAGCGCAGGCGCGAGCTTCCACCCGGCGATCATCAACGGGGTGTTCCACGGGACGATCATGCCGATCACGCCGACGGGCTCGCGAACGGTGTAGGAGTGCGTCGGCTGCCCGAAGTAACCCGCAGTGGGGATGGAGCTTCCGGTGATCTTGTCGGCCCACCCGGCGAAGTGTCGGAAAGTGGCTGCGGCATTGGGGATGTCGAGCATCGCCGGCTGACCCACCGGCTTGCCGACATCGAGAGCCTCCAGCCGCGCCAGCAGATCCCCGTCCCGCTCGATGAGGTCGGCGATCCGGTTGAGCAGCTTCCCGCGGACTGCTCCAGGAGTCGCGCCCCACTCACCACCGAGCTGGGCACGGGCCGCGCGGACCGCTGCATCGACGTCCGACGCGGTGGCCGCAGCAACCTCCGCCAGGGGCTGTTCGGTGGTCGGGTTGATATCGGTGAAGGTGCCTCCGTCGGATGCGCCATGCCACTGCCCTGCGATGTAGAGCTCGGTGGCGGTTCCGGTCGGCAACGACGGTGCGGCCGATTCCTGTACTGCAGTCATGTTTCTTGGCTCCTTCTCGGGTGCCGATCGCGGCACCTGTGGCGTGTCTTTTCCAGATTGCGCCCGGTCCTACCAGAAGGTCTTGTGTGATCGCGCACACATTGTGCGACAGACGCGCACCGCCGATCGACCTCCACGCGTGACGATCGTGTGTCGAGACACCGAGACCCGATTACGACCGTGTTTCGCCGCCCCGGCATGCGACGCAGAGTCAATTTTTCCGACACTTCGAGGCCATCGAACGGCCTTTCAGCAGGCAAAACTGGGGCACTCCCCAACGAAAGGCCCTTGCATGAACCACCATCAGTTCCGCGCCGCAGCAGTTCAGGCCGCGCCGATCTTCCTCGATCTCGACGCCTCGATCGACAAGGCGATCGGCCTGATCGAGGACGCAGCTCGCGCCGGAGCCGAGCTCGTCGCGTTCCCCGAGACCTACCTGCCCGGCTACCCCTGGTACATCTGGCTCGACGCACCGGCATGGGGATTCCAGTTCACTCAGCGCTATTTCGACAACTCACTCGAGTACGGAACTCCGCAGGCAGCTCGAATTGCACAGGCCGCCAAGGACAACCACATCATGGTCGTGATGGGTCTGAGCGAGCGATACAAGGCCAGCCTCTACATCGCCCAGTGGATCATCGACGCGGAAGGCAAGACCGTCGCTATGCGCCGCAAGCTCAAGCCGACTCACGTCGAACGCACCGTGTACGGCGAGGGAGACGGATCCGATCTGTCGGTGTACGAGACCGACCTCGGACGCGTCGGCGCACTGTGCTGCTGGGAGCACTTGCAGCCGCTCTCGAAGTACGCGATGTACGCCCAGAACGAGCAGGTTCACATCGGAGCGTGGCCCAGCTTCTCGCTGTACACCGGGGCGGCCTATGCCCTCGGGCCTGAGGTCAACACGGCTGCCAGCCGCATTTACGCCGTCGAAGGCGGCTGTTTCGTCATCAGCCCGTGCGCGACCGTCTCGCCCGAGATGATCGACATCATGTGCACCGACGACGCCAAGCGCGCGATGCTCGCCGCGGGCGGCGGTCATGCCCGCATCTTCGCGCCCGACGGCCAACTGATGCACGAGCCGCTTGCACCCGACGAGGAGGGCATCGTCTACGCCGATATCGACACCAGTCTGATCTCGATCGCGAAGGCCGCCGCCGACCCCGCGGGCCACTATTCGCGTCCGGATGTGACGAGACTATGGCTCGACAAGACTCCCGGCGACCGCGTCGTGTCGGGAGCGCAGCCCGTCGCGAACGCGCGCTACGACTTCACCGAGGACGTCGCCGCCGAGGTGCGTCTCGAGATCACCGAGCAGCTCGCTCACGATGAGGACGCTGCCCGTGTCTGAACTCGAATCCGCGATACCCGACCATCTCGTGGTTCCACGGTCGTGTCCGCGCAGAACACCCGACAGCTACCAACCACCCTTTCCGTCCTACGTTGCCCGCTTTCCGGTATCCACCGAACGAGTCGTCATGGGCTACTTCGGAATACAGGGCATGCCCGACGCCTCCCCGTGGGGTGACGGAGGCCCATCCCGGTCGGACCGGGCGCGCTACACCGACGAGGAAGGTATCGACACGACAGTGTTCATCGGCTACTGGGACGATGTCGCAGCGTTCGACCGGTGGTTCGATACCGTCGGTCACCGATGGACGAGCGTCCGAGGTCGCTTCGTCGAAATCATCAGACCGACCGTCGACCGGTACGAGACGCTGTTCTCCTCGACCGGACGAATGGAAGGTGTTGCCACTCTCACTGATTCACTCAGTGGAACCATCGAGGAGCATGCCTACTGGGGCGGGGTTCGCGATCGAATCCCGTTGTCGCAGAGTGACTCACTCGCTCCCATCGGGGAGCCTCAGGTCGTACGCGACGGCGACAGAGTCAGGATCGTGCCGCAGGAGAACCTCTGCCTCATCCGATCCGGGCAGGATTGGGCCGACACCGCTGGGTCCGAGCGGGAGATGTACCTGCGAGACGTCGAACCGGTGTTGCGTGCCGGCATGGACTTTCTCCGCGACGACGGACTGGCCATCGGCTGCTTCGCCAACCGGTACATGACCGTCGTGACCGACGACGGCACCGATACCGACAAGTCGTTCGGCATGAGTTGGTGGCGCAGCCTGAGCGACCTCGAAACATGGGCCGAGTCGCATCCGACGCACGTCGCGATCTTCGGTGCCGCGCTGAAGTATCTGTCGACGATGGGGCCCGCGGCGGCGCTGAGGCTCTATCACGAGGTCACTGTGGCAGCGGCAGACGAGCAGTACTTCGAGTACTTCGGCTGCCGCGACCGCACAGGTCTGCTGCGTACCGCTGCGGAGCGTTCTACCCTGTGACGAGACGGGAGGTACCTGACATGGCCGAACCACTGCGCACCGACTCGGTCGACCAGGCAGACAGCGTCGATTTTTGGACGGCTGCGGTGAGTAGGACGTACGTCGATCTCGAGTGCACCATTCCGGAGGACGCGTCGGCGATCACCGGACACATCGAGTCCACCGGACTGGCAACGCTCGGATTGTCCCGAGTGTCGGCGACTGCTCAGACCGTGCTGCGGACGCCTGCAGGTATCTCCCGAACCAGTGACGACTACTTTCTGGTCAGCGTGCAGACATCGGGAACCGGGCTGATCGCCCAGGACGAACGGACGGCAATACTGGAGCCCGGAGATTTCGCGCTCTACGACTCGACACGTCCGTACACCCTCCGCTTCGACGACCCCTTCTCCCAATACGTGCTGATGCTCCCCGGAGCGACGCTGAGAACGCTCGTCCGGGACACCGGTTCACTGACCGCGCGGGCGGTGTCCGGGCGACACGGGGCAGGAAAGCTACTTGTCAGCATGATCTCGTCGATCATGGACGATGCCGACATGAGCGCGGCCTCTACCGAGGCCGTCTCGCAAAGCGTCGAGTACATCCTGGTCGCAGGCCTGGTCGGGCTGACCGGTGTCGAGAAACCTGCACCGTATGCGGCGTCCGAGAGACTCGGTGAGATCAAACGCGCGATGACCGCGCGACTGCGGGATCCTGATCTGACCGTGACGGAAGTGGCTGCTTCCCTGCACTTGTCGCTGAGCACGGTGCACCGTGCCTTTGCCGGTGAGCCGTGTACCGCCAGCGAGTGGATCTGGATGCAGCGACTCGATGGCGTCAAACGTTCTCTGTGCGAACCTCAGAATTCCCGCACGACCATCGGAGCCCTGGCGGCATACTGGGGGTTCACCGACCCGGCACACTTCAGCCGCGCGTTCCGGGCCCGCTTCGGCTGCACCCCCAAGGACTTTCGCGACAGCAACCGCGATTGAACCGGCGAACTCAGATCCCGAGCGAGCCTGCCAGCGTCGGCCAACTCTTGGGCAGCTGGTCCACCCAGTAGGGCCATGAATGGGTTCCGGTCTCGGTGAAGTCGAAGGTCGCCGGGATGTTCAATTGACCCAGTCGGTCGGCGAGCCGGTGGGTGCAGTAGTTCGCGCCCACCTCGATGAGTCCGCCGACCACTACAACATCCAATGCCGACGCGCTGTCGAAACTTTCGTGCGGTCCGGGAGCGCCGGTTCCCACCGACACGTACACGTCGGTGCCGCGCAGGCTCTCGGCGTTGACGACCGAATCATGTTCCGCCCAAGCGGGATCGAGAGGCCCACCCCACATGTTGTCGGCATTCCCACCGAAGGCTCCGACGATCGCTCGAATACTCGCCTGGCCCAACGGTTCCGAGGATGCAAAGCACCCACTGTAGGACGCCACCCCGGAATAGACATCCGGGTTACGTGCGGCCAGCATCATGGCCGATTGAGCACCCATCGACAGGCCTGCGATAGCGTTGCGCCCATTGCCGTCCACGGCTGCGTCGATCAACGGCGGGAGTTCCTCCGTCAGGAACGTCTCCCATTGGTAGCGGCCGAGTTTCGGATCGTCGCGTTGCCAGTCGGTGTAGAAGCTGCCGGGGCCGGCCAGCGGCAGTACGACGTTGACGTTCTTGTCGGCGAAGAACTCGGCTGCACCACCTTTGCGCAGCCACATGCTGTTGTTCGGATCCTCTTCACCGATACCGCTGAGCATGTACAGCGTCGGACGAGATCCCGCCTTCACGGCCGGGGTCAACACCTGTACCTCGACGACGCCGCCCATGGCAGGCGAGTCCACGCTCAGCGTGCGCAGGGTGTCGGACGCGATCGCAGTGTCGACGATGCGAGCCGCAGACTCGACTGGATCGGCGGCAGCCACACCGAGGGAGGTCAACGACAGCGCCGCGGCGACGACGAACGGGGTGAAGATGCGTCGACGACGCATGGCGATCCTCTCGGGATGTGTCCGTGGGAAACAGCGAATCGACACGGAGCATCGCACACGTTCGGACGGGATGAAACGTCGAATGCGATGTTCACCGAATCGGACCGACCGGAACTCTGCCTGCACGCCACCTTCGAAGCCAATCCCCTGTTTCGCAACACCTTTCGGACGCAACCCTGGAACTGGGCGAGATTGTTAGTGCACGAATCATTAGGGCACTAACCAAATCTGCTAGCCTGGTCCAGGTGGCCACCACCGAGGACCCGCTCGCACTCGATCGGCAGGTCTGCTTCGCACTCGCCGTCGCCAACCGTGCTGTGCTGTCGGTGTATCGGCCGCTACTCGAGCCGATGGGGCTGACGCATCCGCAGTATCTGGTGATGCTGGCACTGTGGGGCGAGTCGCCGATGTCGGTCAAAGCCATCGGATCGACGTTGCAACTCGACTCCCCTACGCTCTCACCGCTGCTCAAGCGTCTGGAATCGATGGGATTGCTCACTCGCACTCGCAGCGCCGAGGACGAACGCGTCTTACTCGTCGCGCTCACCCCGGCCGGGGCGGCACTGAGAAGCAAGGCCGAAAAAATCCCGCCCGCCGTCGTGGACAAGCTCGGCGCGTCTCTGTCCGAGCTGGACGAGCTGCGCCGCGTCCTCACCCGTGTCAACGACGCAGCCATCGCAGCAGGAGCACTGTCATGAAAAAGGACCGCAACCGTCCGTCCTTCGGCCAATGGCTGGCCTACGCCGTCCTCGGCCGCAAGCTGCCGGATTCACAACAGGACTGGGTTCGACGCGATCTCGTCGGGCCGGGAGCGACGCCGCGTCACATCCTGCGGTCGATGATTCCCTTCCTACCGATCTTCATCGGATTCTTCGTCCTGTTTCCCGGAGCGATCTGGCTACGCGCCTCGATGGTGCTGCTGAGTCTGCTGCTTGCGCTGTTCTACACCGCCGCCTACATGGACCAGAACCGCGCCCGACGCCTCGAGATCCACGGGTTACCGGCCGATCTGAAGAGTGCCAAGAAGACGGCCGAGATGGAACGCGAGCGCGAGAACTACCGCCGCAATCACTGACCGTCGCTGCTGAGCCCGGCGGTGAAGTCGTCGGCGATCATCGTCGCCAGGTCTCGGGCTTTGCGGTTGGTGTTCTGCGACAGCTCGGTCAGCTGCGCGAAGGCCGCGTCGGCGTCGATGCGGTACACCGACATCAGGATTCCGACGGCTCGGCCGATGGCGGCGCGGGTATCGAGAGCGTTGCGCAGCGTCGCCGTTTGGTTGTCACTCTCCTCGATGAGTTCTTCGCGCATGCGGGAGAGCTCGAGGTGTACTCGAACGCGGGCCACCAACTCACGATCGTGGAACGGTTTGACGATGTAGTCGTCGGCACCGCGGCTCAAGCCGTCGAGCACGAAGTCGGTGCCCGCTCGCGCGGTCAGCAGGATTACCGGAACTCGCTGCAGTGCGGCGTCGCGTCGAATGTCGTCCACCAGGTCCAGGCCGCTACGGCCGGGTAGCAAGACGTCGGTGAGCACCAGCCCCGGTGCCGTCGAGCGCGCGTGCTCGAGTGCAGACTCCACGTCACCCGCCGTCGTGACGGTCCAGCCCTCGTCCGTCATGAGCCGGACGAGATAGTTGCGCATGTCGATGTTGTCTTCGACGAGCAAGATGTCCGCGCGATCGACGGTGACCGGTGCCGTGTCGTGCGGGGCAAAGATCGCCGACACCGAGTCGGCCGCGGCGACCGGTAAGTCCACGGCCGCGGCCGATTCGACGGGCTGTCGAGGTACGACCACAGTGAAGGTACTGCCGACACCGACCTCACTGTCGACGTCGATCCGTCCCCCCAGGGCCGTGATCAGATCGGATACGAGCGCAAGGCCGATTCCGGACCCCTCGATGCTGTGCGCACCGGACCGCTCGACTCGGTGGAACCGATCGAATATCCGAGCCAGATCGTCTTCGGGGATGCCCAGACCGGTGTCCGCGACGACCAACCGAATCGCGTCCGCGTCTGTGACGAGCCGCACGGAGACGCGACCTGCCGGGGTGTACTTGACGGCGTTCGCGACCAGATTGAAGACGACCTTCGCCCACATCTCGCCGTCGGTGAGAACCACGCCGTTCTCGGCCGCGTCGATGACGAGCTCCAACCCCTGATCCGACGCGACGGCCGCGAACATCGACGCGCAGTCCCGTGTCACCGCGGCCAGGTCGGTGGGCTCGAGCCGAGCCCGCAGCTGACCGGCATCGGCACTGACGACGTCGAGCAGATCGTCCACGAGACGCCGAAGCCGAGCCGACGCGCGATGCACGACGTCGAGGGAGTCCCTGTCCGAGTCGGTCAGGTTCGACGTGGTGCTCTCGCGCACGGACTCCAACGGGCCGGCCAGCAGGGTGAGGGGAGTTCGAAACTCGTGCCCTACGTTCTCCAGCAGTCGAGTCTTGGCCTCGTCTGCCTCGGCCAGCGCCGCGACCCGACGTCGTTCCATCTCGAAAGCGTGCGAGGCAGTCAGCGCCGTGGACATTCGCTCGGCCACGGCAATGAAGAACGAGATGGCAGAGTCGTCGCCGGCCCGAAGTGCGTCGACTCCGACCAACAAGGCTCCGATGGGTCGAACGCGTCCGGCCAGCGTCAGTGGAACGATCACCGCATTCGCGACAATTCCGTCCACCTCGACGCAGGCGCGGGGCACGCGTCCGTCCGAGACCTCGACGACGGCCGCAGAATCCCAGGTAGCTTCCTCGAAGCCGACTGCACCGGCTGTCGCGATGTGGTCGATTTCTCCGTCGTCGGCGAGATCGCGTCGCAGATAGGCCGCCACCAGCGGGAACTCGCTCGGCTCCAAGCCGAGCGCCTCGACCGCCGCGCGGCAGATACCGACCGGACCACCGGTGTCGTCGCCGGTCAGCGAGCCCAGGGCGAGGAGCGCACGCATACGGCGCTCACCGAACACCTGCATCGTCACCTCGGTCGTGGCAACGAATACACCCAGCACCGTGCGACCAGGCCCGAAGATCGGGCTGTACGAGAAGGTCCAGTACGTCTCCTCCGGGTATCCGTAGCGCTCCATGACGAACAGCTGCCGAACACCGTGCACTGCCTCGCGGCCGTCCATCACCTGGGCGCACAGTCCGCCGACGTAGTCCCACATTTCGGACCAACATTCGCGGGCCGGCTGACCTGCAGCATCGGGAAACTTGTCGCCGAGAAAATCCGTGTAGGTGTGGTTGAAAATCTGCACCAGGTCGGGTCCCCACCAGATCAACATCGGGATCGTCGACGGCATGACCGTGCGAATGGCCGTCACCAACTCCTGCGGCCACTGCTCCACCGGGCCGAGCGGGGTCGCGGTCCACTCGATCTCGCGAAACCGAGCGTCGGTGGAGTTGTCACCCGGGAACAGCTCGTCCAGCCGGGCCGAACTGCCGTCGAGTTGTGGGGAATCCATCGCCTCGTCCTTCGATACCAGCGTTCCGCTGGAACTCGGCGGGCGCAATCTCGGCGTCGATTGTAGCCGAGCGCCCGGTATGCAGGCGTTTCGCTCATCCTCCGTGGGGGTACTGGGCCGAGCATGCCCTCCTCATCAAGTCTCCCGTACCCCCTGGGCGTCTCACGTCTGTCCGACGACGGTGCCAACCTTGCCGTCTACTCCGAAACGGCGGACTCGGTGTCCGTGGTCGTACTGAACGACGATGGAACAGAGCGCAGTACAACTCCGTTGACGCTACGCACCGGCCACGTGTTCCACGACCTGGTTCCCGATGTCACGCCGGGTGCCCGCTACGGACTCCGGGTCGACGGCCCATGGGATCCCGCCTCGGGCCTGCGGCACAATTCCGCCAAGCTGCTCCTCGACCCTTATGCCACCGCCATCACCGGGCAGGTCGACTGGAACGAATCGGTGTTCAGCCACCTCCACGCCGAGCCCGAGACCCGCAACGACGAGGACTCGGCTCCGTACATGCCGTATTCCGTTGCAGTGCAGTCGAATTTCGATTGGTCCGGGGACGAGTCGCCGCGCACACCGTTGGATCGCACGGTGGTCTACGAGGTACACGTCAAGGGTTTCACTGCAACCAATCCTGATGTGCCCGAGGACATTCGAGGAACTTATGCAGGCCTGGCCCACCCGGCCGCAATTGCGCATCTGAAGCGAATCGGAGTCACGGCAGTCGAGCTACTGCCGATCCACCAATTCGTCCAGGATTCACACCTGCTGGAAGAAGGTCGACGCAATTACTGGGGATACAACTCCATCGGCTTCTTCGCCCCGCACAACGAGTACAGCAGCACTGGCGACACCGGCGGCCAGGTGGACGAGTTCAAGGCTCTGGTCAAGGCCATGCACGAGAACGGTATCGAGGTCATTCTCGACGTCGTCTACAACCACACCGCCGAGGGCAACCATCTCGGACCGACCCTCTCGCTCAAGGGAATCGACAACGGCTCGCACTACCGGCTGGTCGACGACGACCGAAGTGCGTACTACGACACCACCGGCACCGGCAACAGCCTCAACGTCGGTCACCCCGCCGCACTGGCGCTGATTCTGGACTCCCTGCGGTACTGGGTGACGGAAATGCACGTCGACGGCTTCCGGTTCGATCTGGCAAGTACCTTGACGCGCCAGGATTCCGGCTTGGACAAGCACAGTGCGTTCTTGGATCTGGTGCACCAGGATCCGACTCTTGCCCCGGTCAAACTCATCGCCGAGCCCTGGGACACCCAGGGTTACCAGGTGGGCGGCTTCCCGGCTCGCTGGTCGGAGTGGAACGGCAAGTTCCGCGACGACGTTCGTGACTTCTGGCGCGGCGAGAGCGGCGCGCTGCCGGCCCTGGCGCAGCGCGTCACCGGTAGCCCCGACGTCTACGAGAGCACCCGTCGACCCACGTTGGCGAGCGTCAACTTCATCACCGCACACGACGGATTCACGTTGGCGGACTTGAACTCCTACGACGAGAAGCACAACGAGGAGAACGGCGAGGACAGTCAGGACGGCGAGTCCGACAATCGCTCGTGGGGTTGCGGTGCCGAGGGCCCGACCGACGACGAGGGCGTCAATGCACTGCGCGCCCGACAGCAACGTAATCACCTTGCGACGCTTCTGCTTTCGGCCGGCGTGCCGATGATTCTCGGCGGCGATGAGCTGGGCCGCACGCAGGGCGGCAACAACAACGCGTACTGCCAGGACAACGAGGTTTCCTGGTTCGACTGGAGCACAGCCGACCAGGATCTCATCGACTTCACCACGCACCTGATTGCGCTGCGCACCGAGCACCCGGCCCTACGTCCCACGTGGTTCCGCCACGACAGCGATTCCGCGGAAGAGGGCGTCGGACCCGATACCGTCGATTTCTACCGAGCCGACGGCGAGAAGTTGTCCGACGAGGACTGGTCCGACGGCAACGCACACAGCATCCTGGTCCTCATGCGCGCAGGCGAGGGAGATGCGTCGTTCGCCTGGATGGTCAACGCCTCACCCGGAACCGTCGAGTTCACTCTGCCGGAGGGGCATTGGACTCAGTCCACGTCCAGTGATCCGGATCAGGCCTACGAGGCGGGCGGTCCGTCGATCCTGATTCGTGAGCATTCGTTCACGTTGTTGCAGGGGTAGGTCGCGAGCGCGGTGGCAGCGGTCCCCTCGACGGGATCTGCTGCCACTGGCTGCTCGCGGAGGCACGGCGGCGTATTCGACCTCATCGAGTTGATGCGCGGCGAGGCTTCCTCAACGAATTGTCGAGCCACCGATGAAGACGTGGTGCGACGGCTTCGAGATCTGGCTCCGCCTCGGTATCGAGGAGGTCCGACGCGACCTGTCTGACTGCGTAAACCGCGCCGACCAGTGCTTCCATCGAGACATCCGGGTCCAGGTCGGGATCGGACTGCGCCTGACGTCCCAACTCGGCGTGCAGAAGAGCAGCCAGCCCGCGCAGGGCTTGTCTACGACGCTCTCTGGCCCGTGGACCTGCCGCATCCATCTCGACTTGGAACGCCCGAGCAACCACCAAATCCGATCCCAAGGTGGCCAGATAGGTAGCCAGGACCGCGAACACGTCCTCGCTGGACTGGTGGACGATACTGGCGGACATCTCTGTCACCAAGACCGAAATGAATCGGGCGTATGCGGCTTCCGCGCAGGATTCTTTCGAGTCGAAACACATGTAGAAGGCCGATCGCGAAACCGAAGATCGGTCCACGATTTCTTTGACGCCGACGGCAGCGTATCCGTGCGAAGCGATGAGCTCTGTGAACGCGATCATCATTCGTTCACTGTGACTGCGGATTACCTCGTCGCGGGCGAGGCCGTGAGGTCCGCGCGGTAACCGAGGTGGGGTAGTGAAGAAAACCCCTTCGGCGATGCGCGGAATCTCCGACGCCGATTCTTTCGTCACAATGGCCCTCCGCGGTGTAGCGTACGCATTCGTACTTTACTAGACGGCGGCCCTGGGGGGGACATGCAACACAGATCGAGACGAACGACGGCAATGTTGGTGGCAGGTGTGGTGGCAGTCGCAGCCGCGACTGTCGGGCCGGTCCAGGCAGGGGCGGAGGAGACGACTTCACTCTCACGTGACGACATGATGCGGACGATACGCACGTTGACGGAGATGGCACCTCGAGCCACAGGATCACCAGGCGGTCTCGCTGCGGCGGAGTACGTCGCCGATCGCTACCGCGGCGCGGGCCTGACGGACGTTCACTTCGAGGAAGTGACGTCGTACGACTGGACTCCGTCGAACGACGGACTGACCATCGGGAACGACGACATCGCTGCTTCACCGGTGAATCATTCGTTCATACCGGCCGATGCAGGCCCCGGAAGGCAAACCACCGGGCCGGACGGCCTCACCGCTCCCGTCGTCGACATCGGCCGGGGGAAGGTGGACGGTGTCGACGTTCGCGGGCGGATCGTGCTGTTCGACCTCACCTTCGTGCTGCCGACAGCAGGCCTGCTCCCGTTCGCCGAATTCATCCACGATCCGGACAACGCGCGATTCGAGCCCGAGAAGATGTTGTCTTCCAACCCCTTCGTCACAACCTTGGAGGCGACCGTTCGAGCGGCGCAAGAGGGCGGGGCGGTGGGCTTCGTCGGAGTTCTCGCCGACTACTTCGATTCCAACCGATACCACAACGAGTACTACCGCCGGCTGGCGATGACAATCCCAGGAATGTGGGTAACCCGCGACGAGGGCGCTCGAGTTCGCGATGCGTTGACCCGTAACGATTATCGCGCCCGAATCGACCTCACCGTCGACCGCGAGGCAGTGACTGCACGGACGGTCGTGGGAATGCTTCCGGGGCGAACCGACGACACCATCATGGTGCAATCCCATCACGATTCGATCGGACCGGGGGCCGTCGAGGACGCGAGCGGCACCGCAGAAGTCATTGCCCTCGCCGAGCACTACGGCCTTTCCGCACAACGGCCCGGGGCACGCCTTCGGGAAAAGTCCCTGATGTTCGTTACCTTCGACACGCATTTCACCGGCTACCAGAGTCACCTCGCATTCATGAAGAAATACCTGATCGATAGGGAAACCCGATGGAACATCGTCGCCAACGCGACGATCGAACATGTCGGCAAGTTCGCACGGCGAACCGACGGTGGTCAACTCCAGACGCTCGACGAGCCCGAGCCGAAGGGCATCTTCGAGAATCTGAACCTAAACTTGAAGTTCGAGATGGCGAATATGTTGCAGTACAACGATGTTCGTTCGACGTCGATGCTGAATGCCGTCATACCGAAGCAGCTGGGCGGAATTCCGACCGATGCCTCGTTCGTTCTTCTCGCCGGTGTTCCGATCGTCAGCATGATTGCCGGCCCGTTGTACATGTACGACGACGCGGACACCCTGGACAAGGTGGATCAGACGCAACTCGAGCCGGTAGCCCGGTTCTATCGCGACATCCTGGATCGGCTGGACCGCGAACCCTCGCACGCCATCGGTCTGATCCCGGCTCCCATCCGATGAAGCATCGACTGTTCGGGTGGGGCACGCTGCTCGTCGTCCCTGTACTACTGGCCCCTGTCGCACATGCCGATTCGAGTCCGGGCCCGCGAATCGTGGCCGAGGCCGTCGTGAGCGACGCGCCGGTCGCGCATCCTGGAGCCTCCGTCACGACTGTCTTTCGCTACACATCGGTCGGTGTCGACGGAGGTCCCACCGAGATGACCGGGTCCTATTCGCTGCCCCGCACTCCCCCGCCGCCGGGTGGATGGCCGATCCTGGTGTTTTCGCACATGACTGTCGGCGGCGCGGACAAATGTGCGCCGTCGACAATTCGAGCCGGCGATCCCGAGTTGATTCGAACCAATACCGGCGACGCTGTCGCCGGCCGAATGCTCGACGCCGGGTTCGTCGTCGTCAGGCCCGACTACGAGGGAATAGGCACGCCCGGACCTCACCCCTACCTGATGGGAAGATCTCTGGCGCGCGCGGTGATCGACTCCGCTCGAGCTGTTCATGGGGCCGACGAGCGAATCGGTTCCGACGTCGTGCTCATGGGCCACTCGGAGGGTGCTGTCGCCGCGCTGTTCGCATCTGCGGCGGACGAGAGCGAGTGGGGGTCGCTCACACTGCGTGGTGTCACTGCAGTGACACCACCGACCGGGATGCGGCAGATCATCGAGAGTGCGCACGCGATTCCGTTCTCCGGCAGCGGAATCGGCGACATGGTAGGGCTCGCGGCGCTGTTCATCGTGGGAGCCAGTACAGTCGACCCCGCTTTCGCTGACATCCTCCGGAACGGCGGACTCTCAGCGCCCGCTGTCGCACTGCTACCTGATACAGAGAGCCGGTGCTTCGGCGAATTGTCGTCGCCGAGCTCGTTCGGTCGACTCGCACCGTCTCAGTTACTCGGCCCCAATGGGAAGCTTGCCTCGGCCACGCTGGCGAATATCGCCGACGCCAACGACGTCGCGCATCTCCGCATCGACCACACGGTGCCAATACGAATCGACGCCGGTGCCGCGGATCCTGTGGTTCCGGTTCCGGTAGCGCTTGCATTGGCCGCCCACTACCGATCGATCGGCAACGATGTGACCTTTGCGGTACAACCCGGGGGTCACACAGCCGTGCCCTCGTCACCCGAAGCAGCCGAGTCGATTGCGAGGTGGCTCGTCGACGCGGCGGGCCGACATTCGTGAGTCGGTGATCCGATGAGCCAGCGGCGGTCCTCGTCACGAGGACCGCCGCCGTTGCTCGGTTCAGCTCACCCCGGCACGCACATCCGGTGCCCCGAGCCGTGCTGCGTCGGCAGTATCGTCATCGGGCTGCTCCTGCGAATCCCGTTCTGCCAGAACACGAAGCCGATAGTGCTCGATCTCCTCGGCAACGTGCTGCTCGTCCCATCCCAGGATGGGTGCCACCAGCCGGGCCACCTCGTCGGCGGCCGCTTCACCACGATCGGGAACCTCGATGGAGATGCGGGTGCGCCGGGTGAGGATGTCCTCGAGATGCTGCGCGCCTTCATGACTCGCGGCATAGACGACCTCGGCCTTCAGGTACTCCGGTGCGCTTTCGAGAGGCTCACCGAGTTCCGGATCGGCATCGATGAGATCCAACAACTCACCCATCAGAGTGCCGTACCGACCGAGCAGATGCTCGACGCGAGAGACGCGCATCCCGGTGCGTTCGGCCGTGAGCGCCCGGGCATTGAACGCGCCGAGGTAGCCGTCGGCACCGACCAGCGGGATGTTCTCGGTGACGCACTTAGGCACCGTGCGCTCGAGTCCGTGTACCGCGGAATCGACCGCATCCTTGGCCATCACACGGTAGGTGGTGTACTTGCCACCCGCGATGACCGTCAAACCTCGGACCGGACTGGACACCGCATGCTCCCGGGAAAGGGTGCTGGTGGAATCGGATTCGCCGTAGAGCAACGGTCGAAGCCCGGCGTACACACCGACCACATCGGTCCGGTCCAGCGGATCGGCCAGCAACTTGTTCACATGTCCGAGGATGTAGTCGATGTCGCTCTGGCTCGCCGCCGGGTGAGCCAGATCGAGCTTCCAGTCGGTATCGGTGGTGCCGATGATCCAGTGACTGCCCCACGGAATGACGAACAGCAGACTCTTCTCGGTGCGCGTGATGATGCCGGTGGCACTGTTGATGCGATTGCGCGGCACCACCAGGTGCACACCCTTGGAGGCGCGAACCTGGAACTGCCCACGGCCACCGACCATCTGCTGCACCTCGTCGGTCCAGACACCGGCAGCATTGATGACCTGCTTGGCCCGGACCTCGAAGGAGCGGCCCGTTTCGAGATCGCTGGCCACGACTCCGACAACCTTGTCGTCCTCCCGGAGGAAGCCGGTGACGCGAGTGCTGTTGGCGCACAATGCCCCGTACGCAGCCGCGGTACGAGCGATCATCATCGTGTGCCGGGCGTCGTCGACCTGGCCCTCGTAGAACTTCACCGCACCACGAATCGCCGACCTCTTACCCGAGGGGAACGACTCGAGCGTCTTCTTCTTGCCGAGGTGCTTGTGGTGACTCGGTACACCGCGTCCGGCACCCATGACGTCGTACACGCCGATTCCGAGCCCGACGTACGGACGATCGATCACCTTCTCCAGCGGATAGATGAACGGCACCGGACGAGCGAGATGCGGGCACAGCGTGTTCAGTACCAGCGACCGTTCCTTCAATGCCTCGAACACCAGCGCGAAGTTGAACTGTTCGAGATAGCGCAGACCGCCGTGGAAGAGCTTGCTGGAGCGGCTGGACGTGCCGGCCGCATAGTCCCGCGCTTCGAGTAGGCCTACCTTCAGTCCGCGGGTGACTGCGTCCAACGCCGTTCCCGCGCCGACGACACCGCCGCCGATCACCAGGATGTCCAGCTCTTCGGCTTCCATTCGTGCGATCGCATCGGCGCGCGCGGTGGGACTCAAAGCCGTTGTGGTGGAACTCATTCTTCATCAACCCAATCGAGAGTACGTGTTACTGCTTTCTTCCAACCGGCGTACAGCTTGGCCCGTTGGTCTTCGTCCATGGACGGGGTCCACGTCTTGTCCTCGGCCCAGTTCTGGCGGATGTCGTCCTCGCTCTCCCAATAGCCTACGGCGAGACCGGCGGCGTATGCCGCTCCGAGAGCAGTGGTTTCGGCCACCACGGGGCGCACCACGTCGACGTTGAGGATGTCGGACTGGAACTGCATCAGCAGTTCGTTCACGACCATTCCGCCGTCGACCTTGAGCACCTCGAGATCGACACCGGAGTCCGCATTCATGGCCTCGATCACCTCACGCGTCTGGTACGCGGTGGCTTCGAGCACGGCACGGGCCAGATGACCCTTGTTGACGAACCTAGTCAATCCCACGATGGCACCGCGGGCATCCGCGCGCCAGTGCGGGGCGAAGAGCCCGGAGAATGCGGGCACGAAATACGCGCCGCCGTTGTCGTCCACCGAACGTGCGTCGGTCTCGATGTCCGCGGCCGAAGAGATCATGCCGAGGTTGTCGCGGAGCCACTGCACGAGCGAGCCCGTCACGGCGATGGAACCTTCGAGCGCATAGATCGTCGGCTGGTCGCCGATCTTGTAGCAGACCGTGGTCAGCAATCCGTTCTTGCTCATGACCTTTTCGGTGCCGGTGTTGAGCAGCACGAAATTGCCTGTGCCGTAGGTATTCTTGGCTTCACCGGGAGACAGGCAGGCCTGCCCGAAGGTGGCCGCCTGCTGATCGCCGAGGATGCCGGAGATCGGAACTCCGCGGAACGGTCCACGCTCGCGGCCGGTGCCGTACACCTCGGAGCTGGATCGAATCTCGGGCAGCATGGACATCGGAATACCCATGTCGGCGCAGATACTCTCGTCCCACTGCAGGGAGTCGAGGTCCATCAGCAGGGTGCGTGAGGCGTTGGTCGGATCGGTGTAGTGCAATCCGCCGTCGGTACCGCCGGTCATGTTCCACAACACCCAGGTGTCCATGTTGCCGAAACACAGTTCTCCCGCTTCGGCTTTCGCGCGTGCCCCGTCGACGTTGTCGAGGATCCACTTGATCTTCGGGCCGGAGAAGTAGGTGGCCAGGGGCAGACCGGTCTTGGCGGTGTACTTGTTGGCGTCGCCGCCGCCCAGCGCGGTGGCGATGCGATCGGTGCGGGTGTCCTGCCAGACGATGGCGTTGTAGATCGGCTTGCCCGTCTCGCGCTCCCACACGAGCGCCGTCTCACGCTGATTCGTGATACCGACGGCGGCGATGTCCTCGCGCGTCAGGTCGGCTGCGGCCATGGCACCGGCCGCGACGGCGCGAACGTTGTCCCAGATCTCCGACGCGTCGTGCTCGACCCAGCCGGCCTGAGGAAATATCTGCTTGTGTTCCTTCTGATCGACGGCGACAACGGTGCCCGCGTGGTCGAAGATCATGCACCGTGACGACGTGGTTCCCTGGTCGATCGCGGCGACGTACTTTCCTTCGAACTCGCTCATGACTTTTCTCCTGTGGTCTGGGTGTCGGCTGGGAGTCGTGACGGCGGTTCGGGTGCCGAACCTTCTTGCTTGCGTAGGTTCTTTCCGATCAGCAGGTCGTACAGGAACACTCCAATCGGTCCGCCTACGAGAGGTCCGACGATCGGGACCCAGAAGTACAGGCCGCCGTATTGATCACGCCATGCTCCACCGTATCCGGTGATGTACGACGCCAGGCGAGGTCCGAAATCTCGGGCCGGATTGATCGCGTATCCGGCGTTGGTGGCCCAGGCGAAGCCGATGGCAACGACGATGAGGCCGACGATCAGCGGAGCCATGTTGGCCATCGGTGCGGTACCGAGAGAATCGGTGACGGCAACAATGAGGAACAGCAGAATCGCGGTACCGATGATCTGGTCGATCAGGGCCGAGGACACGCTGACCGGCAGGGTGCCGTTACCGGGCAGCGTCGAGAAGATCCCCTGGGTGAGAGTGGTGTGCCCCGGGTCGACGGCGTTGAGCATGTCGTTGTAGTTCCAGCGCACCAGCAGTGCGGCCACGAAGGCACCTGCGGTCTGCGCGAGAATGTACGGCGCAACCATCTTCCAGCTGAATCCGCGGAAGAGTGCGAACGTGATCGTGACCGCGGGGTTGAGGTGCGCGCCGGTGATACGGCCGGCAACGTAGATGCCGAACATCACGCCCAGGCCCCATGCCCAGGCAATCGAGTCGTGGTCACCGAGACTTCCCGATTCACCGCCCGACACGACCTGCGCGACGACGCCGACGCCGAACAGAATGAGAATCATGGTTCCGGCGAACTCGGCAGCCATGTGCGCCGGCAGTCCCCATTCCGGTTCCTTACGAGCCATTGTGTAGCCTCCGCAAAGTTGGTGATGCACGCCACATTGCGTGCTGTTTGCCACGGTAGACGTCCTGCACTGCGTTGCACAGCTGATGCACATACGTGCAATTCGGTCGTACACTGGTGCCGGTGACCGAACCCGACATCACTCCCGAATCCGACCTGCGGACCGGCCACGCCACCCAGGCTGCGCGGCTTTATTACTTCCAGGACATGACCATGGCGGCAATCGGCCGTGAGCTGGGGGTCTCTCGTTCGACGGTCTCGCGGCTGATCACCTTCGCTCGGGCGTCGGGATTGGTGGAAATCAAGATCTCCACACCACTCGGGCAGGCACCGCGAATCGAGCAGGCATTCGCCGATCTGTACGACATCCGTGCACACGTCGTCCCCGTCTCGGAGACGGTGGACGAACTACAGCGTCTCGATCGTGTCGCCACGTTCGCCGGCCGACTGCTGACGTCGTTCTTCGAGTCCGACATGGTGATGGGTGTTGCCTGGGGAACAACCGTCAGCGCCGTCAGCCGCAAGCTGGCCCCCAAGAGGACCCATAATTCGACCGTCGTGCAGCTCAACGGGGCGGCCAACACCCGCACCACCGGAGTCTCCTACGCAACCGACATCATCAAAACCTTTGCTGACGCATACGGCGCTGTGGCACAGGGTTTTCCGGTCCCGGCATTCTTCGATTACCCCGAGACCCGCCGGCACCTGTGGCGTGAACGCAGCATCAAGCGAGTACTCGAGCTACAGGATCGGATGAACCTGGCCGTGTTCAGCATCGGCGTCATGAGCGGAGCCGTGCCGAGCCACGTGTACAGCGCCGGCTACCTCGAACCCGAGGACGGTGCCGAACTCCGACGGGACGGCGTGGTCGGCGACATCGCCACCGTGTTCCTCCGCTCCGACGGCAGTTACGACCGCATCGCGCTGAACGACAGGTCCAGCGGGCCCAGCCTGGACCGACTCAAAGCTGTTCCACGCCGGGTCGCGATCGTGGCCGGGGAGTCCAAACTCGACGCCCTCACCGCGGCCCTGCGCGGTGGTCTGATCACCGATCTGGTGATCGACGACATCAGCGCCGCGAACCTGGTGTTGCGTTCACGCCGGCCGTGAGTGATTCGGCACGCTGCACCACGTCGTAGGACTCGATGTCGAACGTGCGTAGTTGCTTTCGGAATCGGAAGCTGAAATCGGGCCACAGCGCGACATTGCGACCGGTGCTGTCGAGGAACCAACTTCGACAACCGCCGGTCACCCACACGCTCGTGCGCATCTTGTGCTGAAGATCCCGGTTGTACAGTTCCTGCACCTCGGGGCGCACCTCGACGCTGGCGATCTGTCGATCGTGGACAGCCGCCACCGCCTCGACGACGTAGTTGATCTGCGACTCGATCATGTAGATGGCCGAGGAGTAGCCCAGCCCCGAGTTCGGCCCGAGGAGGACGAACATGTTCGGGAACCCGGCCACGGCGGTGCCCTTGTAGGCGGTAACTCCGTGTTCCTCGTATATCTGGGTCAACGTCCGACCGCCCCGGCCGCGAAAGAGCTCGAACGCCGGCGAGTCGGTGATGCGAAAGCCGGTGGCGACCACGATCGCATCGACCGGGCGCACGGTGCCGTCGACCGTCACGATCGAATCCTTCTGCACACCGGCAATTCCGGAGCTGACAAGGTCGACGTTCTCGCGGCCGAGAGCCGGGTAATACTCGTTCGAGGACAGCATCCGCTGGCAGCCGACGCGAAATTCGGGAGTGACCCGAGCTCGCAGGGTGCGGTCTCGAACCTCGAGCCTCATCTTGACTGCCGCGATCAGTCCGAGCCCCGCAGTTGCCGGCGGAAACTTGATGAGCACGATCGCATAGATCTCTCGCAGCAGGTAGAGAATCGACCGAAAAACGCTGGTAAGACCGGGAACTCGACGAAAGGCGAACCGCTCGAGCCTGCTGTACTTACGGAGCAGCCGCGGGAAGATCCACGGTGCCGTCCGCTGGAAGACATCGAGATGAGCGACTGTGCTCGCGATTGCGGGCACGATCTGAATTGCCGAGGCTCCGGTACCGATCACCGCAACTCGCTTGTGTGCAAGGTCGACGGTGTGGTCCCACTGCGCCGAGTGGAAGATCGGTCCGTCGAACCGATCGAGTCCCTCGATGTCCGGCATGTTCGGCTCGCACAGTGCACCCATGGCCGACACCACTATTTTCGCACTGATCGGCCCGTGAGTGGTGGCCAGCATCCACCTCGACTTCGGTTCGTCCCAATCGGCTGCGATCAATTCATGATCGAAGGAGAACTTCTCTCGAATATTGTGCCGCTCCGCTACACCGAGAATGTAGTCCTGGATTTCCGGCTGCGTCGAGAACGTTTGCGACCAGTTCGGATTGTGATCGAACGAGAACGAGTACAGATGCGAGGGAACATCGCACGCGGCACCCGGATACGTGTTGTCGCGCCAGGTTCCACCGAAGTCGTTGCCGCGCTCGAGCACGACGAAGTCCTCGATACCGTGTCTGCGCAGTGCAACTGCGAGACCGATCCCGCCCACACCGCCGCCGATCACCGCAACCTCGACCTCTCGCACGGGTGTCGGCGCAGAATCGGACGGGTGCGGACGAGTCACTGCGGTGTCGTGGACGACCATGGTGTGGAATCACTTTCGGTATCGCTGGGGATGGTGTCTTCGGATCGTCCGGACTCGGGACGCGGTGGAGTTCGGCGCAGCGCCCGTATCGGCGACGGAAAGAACGCCGGCACTCGGGCGGCGTAGGCACGGTACGAACTGCCGAACCTCGCCAGCAGGTCCCTCTCCTCGAGCGCAGTCCCCAGCAGGATGTAGCCGGTGAGGCCGCCGGCCCACAGCAGATGCCCGACCGTCATCTCGCTGGCGGCCCAGAAGGTCAGCAGCAGCCCGGTCATCAGCGGGTGACGCACCAGCCGATAGGGCCCGTGAATCTGCAATCGATCCGCGGTGGCGTCGGGGGCTTGGAGGACGTACTCACGGTAGGCCTGTCGCAGGCCCAGCAGGTGGAAGTGATCGAGCAACAGGGTTGCGATGTAGACCAGGACCACGCCCAGCCAGAAGGCGGAGTCGAGCACGCGGCCGGCGACACCGTCGATCGACCACAGTCGGTACGGGATGGGCTGCCAGGCCAGGACGAGGACCCACACGACCGTGCTCACCATGAAGATGTAGACGGTGCGTTCGAGCGCCTCGGGTACTCGCCGGGTGAGCCACGCCTTGAACGACGGTCTCGCCATCCCCGAGTGCTGCAGCCCGAACAGACCGATCAGCGCCAGGTCGATGAGGACGGCAAGCCACGTCGACACGTACGGACCGTCGTCGACCGTCTTGGGCAGCAACCGACCACCGGAGAAGAGCAACAGCAATGGGACCGTCATGCCGGCGATCGCGTAACCGGTCAGAGCAACGAGGAAGGGCAGCAGCCGAGTTCGATCGCGCAGGGTCGCGTGAATCTGCGGCCCGGGAATCAGATCCATGCAAACCAGCGCATAACTCGCGGCCGCACGGTGCCTGCTTCGATCTTGCTCTCCAGCTTGGCTTTCCAGCGCTCACCGTACGTTGCGTCCAGGAACGCGCCAGGGATCGCCAGCCGCCATGCGGACTGGATCGTCATCCAGTAGGGAACGATGACCTCCGGCTCCACGTCGCGCATGAACACGAGCTTGTCCGGAATGACGCTCCAGTGCACACCGGGATAGCGATGGTGCACACTGTGATATCCCTGATTGAAGATGAAGAAGTTGAGCCAGTTCCCGGCCGTGTTCAGCGACTTGCTCGGGTCGTCCTCGAAGCCTCGGGCCGGGGCATGGGTGAGCCAGGCGAAGTATCCGGAATTGACCTGCGTGATCAGGAACGGAATCCAGTAGAACACCACGAACGGACCCGTTCCCGCGAGGTACCAGGTGGCGACGATAAAGGTCAGTGCAACAGCGCAATCCAACAAGAACTGTCGACGCCGTTTACGTCTGCCGTCCGACACCTCGGCGGCGAACAGTTCACGGATCGTGTGCATCTTGACGACCGAGCCGTACCGGAACCAGTATCCGACGGCACCCAGACCGTGCTCCCGCCCCTCGGTGGACGTCACATCTCCTGGGCCGTCGTTGTATCGGTGATGATTGAGCACGTGTACCTCGCGCATCTCGGCCGCCGTCAAGGAGGCGGGGAGAGAACACAGGATATCCACCACGCGATTGGCCCGGCGCGAGACGAACAGCGGGCGATGAGTGTGCATGTGCATCACCCCGATGGTCAAGGAGAAGCTCAGCAGAGTCAGGATGATCACGAGGGGCACTGCGACATACCAGCGTTGGGCGATCGGCACGAACAGTCCGAAGGCGAGGAGCCCGAGCCACAGGGCGACGTGGACGAGCGGACCCACGTTCGCCGGATTCTCGAGACGGAAGAAGCGCCTGCTGATCGGATCTTTCGGTTCGCCGGTCGTACCGGTCTCGTTCCGGGGTGTCACCGCAGTCATGATTGCCTTTCAGAATCGAATGGGAGATGCGGTGCCATCCGGGACATCGCAGCGGTCTGGAACCGAGTGCCGAGAAGGTGCATGGCATTGCTGTCGCCGGGGTGCATTCGCTCGAGTGATCCGAACGCGAGATGGTCGGCAATCATCATCCGGCGGATCTGGTCGTCGGGCAGCTCGCCGCGCATCGCTCCGGTCGGCAGCACATCGACGAGCGCCATTGCCGAGTCCACGACGATCGCCCCCATCGAGGTGCCCTGCGAGTGCGCATCGAAGCGAGGGAACAGGTTGTTCGGCGACTCTTGCCTTCCCCGAGCAGACGAGTCGAGCAGGAACTCGACCGTTGCGTCCACCGACTCCCGCAAGCGCTCGAGCATGGCATCCCATCGGTCGGTACCGCTGGCCGCCACCACGGCACCGAGCAGACGCAGTTTCCGGGAATACGGACTTCGCACTCCCACCGCGCTGCAGAAGAACGCGGTCGTCGTGATCGACATGTAGGCCACGGCCGCCCGGGCACCCTTGCTTCGGGTTCGCCGACCCAGATGCGACAACAGAGCGAACGCACCGAGTGCCGGTGTCAACAAACGCAAGACGATCTCGTGCGTCAACTCGGCACTGGTACCCACCCCGTACAACTCGATTTCCTGATCGCGGAGATCGTTCGCCAGCTGCGCTGCGGCTCCGACACAGTGGGCCAGCTCGACGATGTCCTCGGTGCCGACGTCCGGGTCGTTCTCGCAGATCACCGCGCACGCATAGACCACAACACGTCCGAGCACTCTCTCGCCGTAGGTGACCCGCGACATCGGCACGTCGAGATTGTCGGCCATCGCAGTGGCAACGTCGATCAGCAACTCTCGCACGCGCGCCTCGCCGGCGGCCGGCAGTCGACCGACCAACGCCCGTACGTCGGCGATCCGTTCCGCCAGAATCGAATCCACCGCATCGATCTCACGCAGAACTCGGGCACGCAACGGGGGCGGCGGAACCGGGTCCTCGCCCACGAGATAGCGAGCAGCCCAGAGCACCGTCGTCGCCGCGCCGACCGAACCCGAGTAGAGATCCTCGTAGGCGTCGAGCACTCGGCAGGCCAGCACGGCCGCAGTCGATTCGGCCCGCTGCGTCTCCGGTAGCAGGTTGATTGCCACGGCCAGATTTCGTGCGGCGGGTATCAGTGCCGATTCGGCGAGTGCGTCCACCGAGCCTGCCCGCACGAGCACAGTCGGATCGACTGCACGTCGAAGATCCCGTAGGCCGCGGGCCAGTAGCACCAGACGAGCGGGCCTCATCGGAGCACAACTCGTCGGGCCAGTGTGCGCAAGTGCTCTCGCGCAGGTGAATCGACGAAGCATTCGGTTGCAGCGCAGGCCTGCCGCGTCGCAGAATCGGCGAACTCACGCGCACTGGACATCGCTCCGCTGTGTGTCAAAGCGGCCTGCAGGTCACGGCTGGACACCGACTCGTCGAGCCACATCGTCCACGCTTGGGCATCGGTACCGAGCCACTCGATCACCGGCCACGTGGGCACTCTGCGTTCGAGGTCTCCGCAGGCGTCCTTACCCAGGCTCGGCCCGCCCTCGATGTCGCGGACGTCGTCCATGATCTGGAATGCCAATGCGAGATGATCCGCGTAGTTCATCAAACTACGCAGTCCGTCGTCGTCGACTCCTCCCGCTGTGCCGCCGTAGGCGCAGGCGACTCTGAACAGAGTCCCGGTCTTGGCTCCGGCGACCGCGCGGTAATGCCTCCTGAGCGCGCCGACGTCGAGATCCGGCGGCAGGGTCTCGATCAACTGGCCGTAGGAGAGCTCCGACAGTTCATCGAGATATGTCACACCGACGACGTGACCGATCCGGGCGAACACCGAAGGGTTGGCGTCGAGCACTCGTGCGACTTCCCGCAGTGCGGTACCGGCCAGATGGAAGCCGGCGTACGCAGCCAATCGAACTCCGAATGCGGCTGCAATGGAGGCGTTGTCGCGACGAAGCACAGAGCCGTCACAGATGTCGTCGTGCATCAGAGATGATTCGTGCAACATCTCGATAGCCGCTGCGATATCGACCGCATCGTGCAGCGGCACCGCATGTGCATCCGGCGCAAGCTGCGCACACGCAAGTACCATCCCGGCACGCACACGTTTTCCCGGTATCGAGAGAACATGGTCATAGATCGAGCGAAAAGTGCTGTGCGGTTCGAGAATGCGATTCATCGCGGCGTCGACATCGCGTAGTTGCGTCGAAACGACGACGCAATCCGACTTCGCCGGAGACGTCCATTGCAGACCCATGGCATCAGCAACCATCGACAGCACCGCTCGAACGTAGAGTGTTGTGAGACAACACTTTCGATGGATAGCTCAGAGGTGCGTTCTGCGTATCGAAACACACTTGTCTCCGGAAATTTCCGTCCATGAATACTCCCCCGCCGATCGCCCCCTGATCCTGCTGCGCGCCACATTAAGTGACACAGGGCACCGACAGCCAGCCAGGGCAACGGAATGACGCAAAGCCATAGCCAAAACGCACAGGCGGTCACGGATGATTCGTTTTTACACCTACCGACCGATTGCGAACAAGTTGATCGATGAACGAATTGATAAGCGGTGCTACCCAATTGGGAGAATAGACAAGCCTGGTGCGCTCGGACGGTGGTGCCGGCCACGGGACAACCCAACCGCCCGCGGCAGTCACCGATCGCGCCATCGACTCGGCCATGACCGCCGCCCCGATTCCGTGGGCGACAAGCGCCGGCATGGCCTGCTGCGATACCCCGCTCACCACCACTGTCGCCACGACCCCGACCCCGGCCAGGGCGTCGACGACATCGATGCCGGCGCGATGTGTCGACGCAAGCACCGCCACCGGAACCGCCGCGTCGAGCTGGTCGAGACTGCCTGCATGTCTCGATCCGGGCGGAAGTGCAAGCACGAGAACATCATCGGGCAAGTACTCGTGAACGAGGTCGATGGACGCCTCGGAATCGGGAACCACCGCGCAATCGATCTGCCCCGCCCGAACCTGGGCCAGCGCTTCCACTGGATCGGAGATCGACACGATGTCGATTCTCGAACCAGGTCGCGCAGCGACGAATCCCGCGATCAGTTCCGGCGTCATCGAGCGATCGGACACGGCGATACGCACGATCGGCGCCGCGTCGCCGGGACGCGTCGTCCGCAGCTCGTCCACCACTCGCTCGACCGCTCGATGGTCGAGTACAGTTCGACGCGCAAGCGGTAGCAAGGCAGCCCCTTCGGGGCTCAGAACCAGCGTGTTGGCCTCACGACGAAACAACTCGACACCCAGCTCGGTCTCGAGACTTCGCACGATGCCGGACACCGTCGGTTGGCTTACCCCGAGTGCACGAGCCGCGTTACCGAGTCCGTGCTCGTCGACGATGGCCACGAAGCACTCGAGCATCGAAGTGGTGACGTTCACGGCATCAGTGTGAACACTTCGGTAGAGCTGCAGCATCACGGGGGTGCGTCGGGCGCCTTCGGTGGCATCGACCGACGGGACGCGATGGAGCTTTCTTCACGGCTACTGCGGCAGTGCGTTGCCGTCGCCGACGCAGGGTCCATGTCCGGTGCGGCAACCGAACTCGGCCTCAGTCCGTCCACGCTCTCGCGCGCTGTCGCCCGATTCGAGGAGCAGACCCAACTGTCCGTGTTCGAGCGGCGCGGCACGCGGCTCGTGCCGACCGCTGCGGGACAGGAAGTCGTGCGCGCCGCCCGCCGAGTCGTGGACGATCTGGACCTGTTCTCCGCCCTGGCCGTCGACGCCGCCCTCGGACGGGCGGGGGCAGTAACGGTATCGACTCCGGCCGACGACATCGGACCGGTTCTGCCGACCATGATCGCGTCTGTGACACGAGGTCGTCCGCGCCTGAACGTACACATTGCACGCGTCGAGACCGCAACGGCAGCAATGGAATCTCTGCGATCCGGCGCAGCCGATTTGGCGTTGATTCCGCGTCTTCCCACTCCGCCCGATCTGCTCGGCATCCACGTCGGACGCCAGGAGTTGACGCTGATCGTCCCCGCGGCATGGACACCGTCGAATGTTCGGATCACCGATCACCACGGACTCGACTGGTTGGGTGAGTTCCCCTTCATCGCCGGTGTCGTCGAAACCACCAGTGCACATGCGCTGGAACGACTTCGGCGATCCGGCGCTCGCCCGCACATCGTGTTGACCGGTACGCCGATCATGACGATACCGAGCCTCGTCGACGCCGGCATGGGTGCTGCGCTCGTACCCAGCTCTCTGCCCCTCGACACATTCGCTCATGTCCGGTCGATCGATCTGACGCCACCACTGACCTACTCCATCACCTTGATGCACAGGACCGGCGAGCACACTCCCGCGACCCGGCAGTTCGTCGATTGGGCCCGGTCCGCCACCGAGGAGTGAGCTGCATCTCATATTTGCGACGGTGATACGTGCATCTCACAAGCTGTTGCGCAGTAGTAAGTGTGACGTCATGTACCACTAATGTTCGCGGCATGGTTGACGCTCTCGATCCGTGCTTCCCGTGACCGGCACCTCCTCGCCGCTGCAGAACCGGCTTCTCGGACTTGCCCTCGTGGTACTCATCGTCGTGTTCGTCGGGTGGAGCGTCACGTCGTACAACAAGACGTTCCAGGACGTCGTGACCGTCTCCCTCGAAACCGACAGCGTCGGCAACGCGCTCCCCCGCAATGCCGATGTCAAGGTGCGCGGCATGATCGTCGGCGAAGTCCGATCGGCGACGACGAACGACGGCGTCGTGACCTCCGAGTTGGCGATTCAGCCGGACATGGCCGAGATGATTCCGTCGAACGTCACCGCGCGGCTTCTCCCGAAGACGCTGTTCGGCGAGCGATACGTGTCGCTGATACTCCCGGACGGCGCACCGGCATCGCCGATCGGCGAGGGCACCGTCCTGAAACAGGATCGCAGCGGCAACGCCATAGAGGTAGGACAGCTGCTCGACGGCCTGTTGCCGTTGCTCCAAGCCGTCCCTCCGCAGGACCTCTCGAACACCCTCGGCGCGTTGGCGCAGGGCCTGAGCGGCCGGGGCGAGAAGATCGGACTCACGATCGACCGCCTGGAGAACATCTTTGCCGGGCTCAACACCGAACTGCCCGCAATTCAGCAGGATCTGCGTGGTCTCGCAGATTTCTCGCAGACCTACTCCGATGCGGCCCCCGAGTTGATCAACGCGCTGGACAACCTGCGGACCACCGGCAACACCGTCGTCGAGAAGCGTCCAGCTCTCGAGACGCTGTACGCCTCGCTCACCTCGGCCTCGAACACGACGGCCGGCTTTCTGGAGGCGAACTCTGCACAGCTGATCGGCTTGGCGGCGAACTCACGTGAGGCGCTCGAGGTGCTCGCCGAATTCTCCCCAGCTCTCGGCTGCACCGTCTCACAGTTCGCAGAGGGGGCACGTCGCGGCCGGATCGTCACCGGCGTCGGCGACGAGTACCCCGGCATCAACGTCTCGATGCCGTTGGTCAACCCGAAGGGCCGCTATCTACCGAACCAGGACGAACCGAGGCTGTTCGAGCAGAACCGTCCCCCGAGTTGCCCCAACCCGCTGGATCGCTTCGCCGGCGAGTACTTCCCCCAGTATCCGGGCGGCGCACCCAACGACGGCTCGTACCAGGTGCCCACGCGGAACCCCGGTGAGCAGAACCTTCCTACGCTTGCTGCTCCTCAATTCTCCCCCGTGCCCGCCTCGTACGCAGGCTCGGTCACCGAGCAACAGACCTTGGCGGTCATCTACGGAGGAGCCACCGGAATCGAGCCCGATTCGGTGCCGTCCTGGACCACAACGGTCGGTGCTCCCGCGCTCAGAGGAACGCAGGTCACCTTCCGGTAATCGCTACTGATTGAATAGTGCGCACCCCCGTCGACGAGCGCGGCGGGTAACGATTCAGGAGTACATATGTCTGCCGATACGAACGCCGGGTTCTCGATCCAGTCCAGCAACGATGGCCGAGTGGCCGTCATTGCAGTGGCCGGCGAACTCGACGTCACCACCGCACCGGCTCTCGCCACCGCCGTCGAAGGTCAGATCGAGTCCTCGCCCTCGGCCTTGATCATCGACCTGTCCGCCGTCTCGTTCCTGGCCTCGGCCGCGATGACCGTACTGGCGACGACGCAGAAAGATCACGGAGACGCACTGTCGTTCTCGGTCGTCGCCGACGGACCGACCACCAGCCGTCCGATCAAGCTGATGGGCCTGGACCAGGAATTCGCACTCTATGCAGACCTGGCGTCAGCGCGCGCCGCTCTCGGCTGAAGAAACTCCCAATGCCATGACGGCCGCGTCGTCGACCAAACCGGCACCGAAGCTGTCGAGCAGCTTCCGTAGATGGTCGATCAGGTCGGCCGCTGCGGCGGGAGCGTGCTCGGTCGCGAAATCCAGCAGAGCGCCGTCGTCGTCGTAGCGACCTGTGCCCACCCGGGCCTCGGTGAGTCCGTCCGTGTAGAGCATCAGGGTGTCACCGGCATCCAACGTCACGGTGGCCGACACGAAGCGCGCGTTGCGCAGAATTCCCACCAGCTGCCCGCCCGTCATGTGCACGTAGTGTGCGCTGCCGTCGGCCCGGATCACCAACGGCGGCGGATGGCCACCACTGGCCATGCACACTTCGAATCCGGCGGCCGAGCGGGTGAGAACACCGAACACCGCCGTACAGAACTGTGCGTTGTTCTCGCGAAATTCTTGACGCAGAACCGAATCCAGGTTGTGCAGCACTGCCACCGGATCGTGGTCGTAGACCGCAGCCGCACGCAATGTGTACCGCGTCAGCGACGTGACGGCTGCAGCCGACGCCCCTTTTCCGCACACATCGCCGAGGAAGAATCCCCATCGGTCGTCCGAGAGCGGAAACAGATCGTAGAAATCACCGCCCACCTCGTCGCTCGACGCCGCGTGGTAGTGAGCGGCCGCGGTCATTCCCGACGGCGGCAGCAGACTCGGCGGCAACAGAGACCGCTGCAGTGTTTTCGCGAGCAATTCTGCTCGCGTGCGGGACTCCAGTAGTTCGCGCTCGTAGGTGCGTCGATCCCGGGCATCGAGCGCGGTGATACGGATCAGCACCGGCGTGCCGGCCTCGTCGGTCTTGACGTTCGCAGTCATGAACACCGGCAAACGACGACGATCCGACGTCACGAAATCCAACGCGATGCCGTCGAGCTGGCCGTACATACGCAGGATGGGGCCGAAGTGCGTCTCGTAGTGAATGCGTCCACCACCGGTGAGCAGCTCGGTGAAATCCGTACCGATCAGCGCGTCGACGTCGAAACCGAGCCAACCCGCCAGCGTCGCGTTGAGCCTCGCGATCCGCATGTCGGGATAGACCGACAGGTAGCCGCACGGCGCGTTCTCGTAGAGATCCTCGACGTCGAGGTCGTTGATCACGACGATCTCACGAAGGTCGCAATCGCCTCGGCGGTCTGCTCCGGTTCGGTGACGTGCGGGCAATGGCCGCTGGCATCGAGTGTCTTCAGAGTGCTGCCGGCAATGTGTTCGTGGACGTACCTGCCGACCTGAGGCGGGGCCAGCGAATCCCGCGCGCAGTCGACGATCATCGTCGGCAGAGCCACCCCGGCCAGGTCAGCGCGATTGTCGGACAGAAAAGTAGTGCGGGCGAACACCCGTGCACACGCCGGGTCGGTTCGACAGAAGCTCGCGGACCACAGGTTCTCCAGCTCCGGTCGATCCGGTGCGTTCACCACGATCGGTGCCATGGCCGCGGACCAGCCCAGATAGTTGCTGTCCAACGACTCGAGCAACTCGTCGATGTCCTCACGGCTGAAGCCTCCGCGATAGTCGCCGTCGTCGATGTAGCGGGGCGACGGCGTCAGGAGAAACAGCTTGGAAAACCGCTCGGGAGCCGCCTGAACCGCAAGAACACCCATCATCGACGCCACCGAGTGACCGACGAACGTGACGTTCTGGAGGTCGAGTTCTTCGACGATCTCCACGATGTCCTGGGCATAGGCGTCCAACGGGGCGTATTTCTGGGCATCCCAGGCGGCCGGATCCGACGCTCCCGACCCGACGTGGTCGAAGAGCACCACACGAAAACTTGCCGCCAGGATGTCGGTCACCGAACGCCACAGTGTCTGGTCGCAGCCGAAGCCGTGAGCCAGCATCACCACGGGACCGTCGGCAACCCCGACGACCCTGACGTTGTTCCTGGTGCGTGCGTTCACCCGCACAGTCTGCCATCTGCCACCGACAGCGGGGAGTGAGACTGCTCGGACCGGGTATCGCATGTGTCTACAGAAACGAGATTCATCATGCGAGTACTGGTCACCGGCGCAACCGGATACATCGGGTCTCGGCTGATCCCCGTGCTCCTCGAGCAGGGCCACGAGGTCCACGCCGCGATGCGTGACCCGGCGAAGAAGTCGCGTTTCGCGTGGGGTGCCCAGGTCACCGCCGTGCATTTCGACCTCGACGAGCACGACACCTTCGACACCGCGACGGCAGATGTCGACGCCGTCGTCTACCTGGTGCACTCGATGGACGAGGGAGACTTCGTCGAGAAAGATCGCCACGCGGCGCAGGCCATGGCCGCAGCAGCCGAACGCAACGGCCTACAACGGATCGTCTACCTCTCCGGTCTGATCCCCGACGACGACACACCGTTGTCGGATCATCTGCGCTCACGGCTGCAGGTCGAGGAAGCGTTCCTCGACAGCTCGGTCGATGCCACCGTGTTGCGCGCGGCCATCATCCTCGGCTCCGGATCGACATCGTTCGAGTTGGTTCGACGCATGACCGAACGACTGCCGCTCACTCCGATACCGACGTGGATGCGCAGGCAGGTACAGCCCATTGCCGTCGTCGACGTGGTTGCCATCATCGCTCGCGCCCTCGGCGACACCGCCCGCCCCGGTTCCTTCGACATCGGGGGCACCGAAACGATGAGCTATCCAGAACTGCTGCAGGCCTACGGCAGCGTCGCCGGCCTGCGCCGCGCCCAGCTGCCGGTCCCGCTGCTGCCGACCGGATTGGTGGGTCGCGCCGTCGCGATCATCACCGGCATGCCCCCCGGTACCGTGATCTCGTTGGTGGACAGCCTCACTCACGACATGGTGGTACGCCGTGGCAACGCCGCAACGGAGGTGTTCGCCGAACCGAATACGACGCCGATGAGCGTCCGAGAAGCCCTGCAACGTTCCATCACCGTGGTGGCCGAGGAAGGTACCGACGCCCACGCCGATCCCCAGGCGGCCGCCGACACCGATCCTGATTGGGCCGGCGGCGTCGTCGACATCGTCGATGGGCAAGTGCGGCAACGCCCGTCGGGGATTCTGGGCAAGGTTCAGCTGGGAGCGACCCGCTAGTCGAGGGTGCTGTAGCGATGCACCCAGGGCGCTGCACGTTCGACCTGCCCTGCCAGTTGGACGAGCAGCGCCTCGCCGCCGAGCGGCGCGGTGAAGTGTGCACCCATCGGGAGCCCGTCGGGTGTCCAATGCACGGGCAGGGTGAGCGCGGGGCGCCCGGTGACGTTGGCCAACTGGGTGTACGGAATCCACGAGATGTTGTCGTCGATCATCTGATCGACGATGCCCGTGTATTTCAGAACCGCAGCAGTCTTACTGCGCAACAACAACTCCGACGCCAGCTGCAGCGGCTTCGCGAGGTCGAACGCGCCGATCTTCGGGGGCAGCTCGGCAAGGGTCGGCGTCAGCAGCAGATCGTATGTTTCGAAGTAGGTGGCCAGTGCCCGAACGTGAACGTGGCGGCCTTCCACCGCTTCGAGGTAGTCCACGCCGCTGGCCGATCGTCCCAGCGCAGCCATGATGCGGGTATCACGCTCGAATTTGTCGTCACCGCAACCGGTTCGACGTTTGGTCTCGTCCATTTCCCAGGCCAGGTAGGTGAACCACGCCAGCAGAAATTCTCGGTTGAGCGCTGCATCGTCGAACGGTGGGGTGTCGAGCAGTTCGACGGTATGCCCCAGGTCGGTCAAAATCTTCGCCGCCTGTTCCATCGCGGCGACAGCCTGCGGGTCCGGTGCTGGATTCACCGACGTAGCCGCGTACATCCCGATGCGTAAAGCCTTGGGATCCTTCTGCGTTCGCGACAGAAACGTACCGTCCGGACGCGCAGGCGAGTAGCCGGACGTCGCCTCGCCGCCCGCCAGCACGTCGAGCATCGCTGCGGTGTCTCGTACCGATCGGGACACGACGCCATGCACCGCTGCCCCGTGCATCGCCTCACCGAACGTGGGACCCGACGGCACCAGTCCGCGGCCCGGCTTGAGCCCGACCAAGCCACAGCACGCCGCCGGGATACGAATCGAACCGCCGCCGTCATTGGCTCCTGCTACCGGCACGATGCCGGCCGCAACAGCAGCGGCCGATCCGCCCGAGGACCCACCCGGAGTTCTGCTGCGGTCCCACGGGTTTCGAGCAGGGCCGAACACCGTCGGCTCCGTGATCCCCTTGGCACCGAATTCCGGGGTGTTCGTCTTTCCGAAGATGACCAGGCCGGCGTCGAGCCAGCGCTGCACCACCGTGGAATGCTCCGGCATCGGCAGATCCGTGAGCGAACGCGACCCACTCGACGTGGGTAGCCCGGCGTAGTCCTGCGAAAGATCCTTGATCAGAAACGGCACTCCGGCGAACGGGCCTTCGAGTGTCCCGGTCAGCTGCTCGTCGGCCTGCTTCGACATGGGGCGCACGATTGCATTGAGCGCGGGATTCACCGACTTCGCATGTGCCGATGCGCAATCGAGTAGCTCTCGGGGCGTGACGTCACCCTGAGCTACCAATTCCGCCAAACCGAGGCCGTCGTACTGCCGATACTCGTCGGTGCGCATGCCGACCACAGTATCCGAGAGCACCCTCGTCACGACTGCGAATTCAGTGACGAGAGTTCGACCCGGGCAGTGGTCGCAGTGCTCCCATCACGAGCAGCGAAGCCGCAAGAAGGGCCGCCACGACGAGCAGCGCATGGAGCACGTCACCATGACCACCGAGGAAGCCGATCAAAGGCGGGCCGCCCAGGAAGGCGAAGTATCCGATGGAGGCCACCACACTGACGCGCGAGGCTGCGGCGGCGGGCTCGTCGGCCGCCGCGCTCATGGCAACGGGGAACCCGAGCGACACGCCCGATCCCCACAGAAATGCGCCCAGAAAAGCCAGCGGCACAACTGGACTGAGCACGAACAGCAGCACTCCTACCACCGAGACTCCCGCCAATCCCCGCAGTACCACTACTCGACCGTAGCGATCGAGTAGTCCGTTACCGAACCACCGCACAGCCGTCATCGCGACCAGGAACGTGGTGAACGCGAGGGTTCCAGCCACGGCCGATGCGTCGTACCCGTCTATCAATGCGATGTTGAGCCAATCGTTTCCACTGCCCTCGGCAAACGCGAAAGACAACGCGACAACGCCGATCAGCAGGGTGCGCGGCTCCTTCCACCGGGCAAGGGCGTGCGGCTGCGAGGCATCAGTGGTCGACTGTTCGGGTTCGGCATCGGATTCGTTCAGGAAGTTGCGCACTCCCCACGGGATCAGCCCGACTATTACGACTGCCACCGTCAGCAGGTGCACGGTGACGGAGATGTCGAGCGCCACCATTGCGGTGCCGATCAGGGCTCCCGCCACAGTTCCGGCGCTGAAGCCCGCGTGGAAACGCGGCATGATCGAGCGCCCGAGCCGACGTTCGGCCACCGCGCCGTGCACGTTCATGGCGACATCCCATGCACCGTTGGCAAATCCGAGAACGAAAAGTCCGATGAGCAACGGCACTACACCCACGAGATAACCGGTGGCGATGATCGTCAGACCGGCCGCGAGCACCAGGGACATCACGGTAACGGTGAGACGAGACCCGAAGCGATCGATGATGATCCCGGACATCGGCAGCGCGAGCAGAGATCCGACTGCGATGGCGAGCAACACGATTCCGAGTTGAGACGAGGTGAGTTCGAGTCGATCGCGCACCTGGGGGATCCGAGAAGCCCAACTGGCGAAGGCGAAGCCGGCTCCGATGAACGCGATATAGGTCGCCCGTACCGCCACGGCCGTGCGCGCCGAGGCGGCGTCGATATCTGACACTGTGAATTACCCTGCTCTCTCGCTGTACCCCCAAGGGTAACCAACGACAGGGTCGATGCCGCGGTGGCCGCCGAGCTCGAAATCATGGATGGATTCCGGGGAAATTCCGTCCATAACTTCGAGTTGGGCGGTGCTCTTACACCGCAGAAATATCCGACGGGTGCTGCGCGAGCGGGGACACCTCGATGCTCATGTACTGGAACAGCGGTAAATTCCACAGGATCTCGTGGAGCCGCTCGTTGTCGCGGACGTCGAAGATGCTCAGGTTGGAGTACTGGCCGACGATGCGCCAGATGCTCACCCATTCACCGTCGCGCTGCAGCTGCTGCGAATACGCCTTCTCTCGGGCGAGGGTGTCGCTTCGTACGTCCGCATCGAGATCCTGCGGCAGCGCGACATGCATCTTCACTGCAAAAAGCATGTGCCTCAGCCCTTGTCGAGTACGAAGTTGTAGGTCACCTCTTGGCCACCGTCGACATCCCGAGGATCGAGGATGAGCTCCGGCTTGACGGCGTTGGCGACGTCGTCCTCGTTGTGGACGTCACCCGGGAAGTACAGCTGAGTGGTGACCTGTTGGTGGCCGGCTGCGGCGACCTTGAGGTGCAGGTGCGCCGGACGCCACGGGTGCCAACCCGCCGCGGAGATCAGACTGCCGCAGGCACCGTCGGTCGGAATCTGATACGGCGCAGGCTTCATGGTGTGAATCCAGAACTGGCCCTGATCGTCGGTGGTCACCGTACCGCGCAAATTCCACTCCGGAATCCCGGGCGCGAACTGCGAGTAGAAACCGTCGGAGTCGGCGTGCCAGATCTCGATGACCGCGTGCGGCAAAGGGCTACCGTCGACACTGGTGACCTGCCCCTGGAACAGCAGCGGGGTGCCCTGTTCACCGTCCCGCGTCGGCACGACCGCAGCCGATCCGAGCTCGGGGGCACCCGGGACGTAGAAGGGCCCTTCGATAGTGCCCTTGCTGCCCTCGCGGGACTCGCCGGCCACTTCTTCGACGACGTGCTCGACCCAGACGTCGAGGAACAACGGCCACTCACCGGTCTGTCCCACATTGATGAGCCAGGCTTTGAGGGCGTTGTACTCGTCGTAGGTGACCTTGTGCTCGCGGATGGTGTCGTGGACGGCCGAGAGGACCTGGCGGGCAAGCAGACTGACGCGCTCGGGTGGGGTGTCGGCTGCCAATTGCTTGTCGGAGGAAAAGCGCTCGGTAGCGTTCGCGCCGGTCGCCGCGGCGGTGGCCACCTCGGCGGGGACGTCTGTCGATGCTGCGTGGTCGATGCTCATGGTGAACTCCTTGTGTGAAAGTTGCGCTGTTCGGGGCTGAAAATTATTGATCGGTACGGTATTTCGCGATTTTGTCCGGGTCGATGCGAACGCCGAGTCCCGAGCCGGGAAGGGCGCTGAGTGTGCCGTCCCGAATCTCGAGACTCTCGGTGAGCAGGTCGTCGCTCATGTCGAGGAAGTTGGACAGCTCGCCTGCTCGACGCGACGTCAGGTCGAACGCCGCACCGAAGGCAACGGTGCAGGCCGTGCCGAGCTGACCGTCGATCTGGTTCCCCATCACCACGTCGATGCCGAGGCCCTCACACAGGTGGTGGGTTCGCTGTGACGTCGTGAATCCGGTGCGCGCGGTCTTGATGCTCACCGCGGTCGCGGAACCACCGAGAATCTCACGGGTGACCTCGGCCGGAGTGGTTGCGGATTCGTCTGCCACGAACGGGATGTCGAGTTGCTGCACCAGCCACCGGCGGCCGAGAACGTCGTCGGCCGGGCACAGTTCCTCGGCAAGAGTGAGCCCGAGATCGGACATCTCTTTCATGGCGCGCGCGGATTCTGCGGCGGTCCAGCCTCGATTGCCGTCCACGTAGAGTTCGACGCCCTCGCCCAGTCCTTCTCGGAGAGCGCGGACGACTGCGGTGTCGAGGTCGACGGGCCGACGGCCGACCTTGACCTTGAAGACCTCGATTCCGTACGTCTCGCGCATCCTGGTGGCTTCGTCGACCATCGCTGCCGGGGTATCGAACCCGAGCATGTGGCTCACTCGCATCCGGTCGGTGTATCCGCCGAGCAATTCGGTGACGGGCAGGTCCAGGGTCTGTCCCAGTGCGTCCCAGATCGCCATGTCCACCGCCGACTTGGCTACCGGATTGCCCACGGTACGAGCCAATTTCGCATGCACTACCTCGCGCTCGACGAGGGTGAGCCCGACGATCGCCGGCGCGAAGATGGTCTCGATCACCGCAACCACTCCCCGCTGGGTCTCGCCGTAGGTGAACGGCCGCGGCGGCGCGTCTGCGATACCGATGACGCCGTCGTCGGTGTGTACCCGAACGAGTACGTGCTCGGCCGAGGAGACCTCGCCGCTGGCGAACTTCAGTGGCTTTCGGTACGGGATCGAGTACGGGATGGCCTCGACTGCAACGATTTTCATGACATATCTTTCAACTGAGCAGGCGGTATGGATAGTTCGAGTCGAGGAAGCACTCCCGCATCCTCGAGGGCACCGACGAGCGAGTCCACCAGTGCCGACGGCCGATCCCGGCACCAGGCCAACGCCAGATCGATCGTGCTCGCACCGGAGATGTCGCGGAACACGACACCGTTCAACTGCAGGGCGCGTACGGATTCGGGAACCAACGCAACACCCAACCCGGCCGCGACGAGCGCGAGCAACACCGACGTGTCCGGAGCCTCGTGTTCGCGCCTGGGACTGAAGCCCGCGGCTCTGCAGCTCGTCACGACAGCTTCGTTGACGACCGAATGCGTGTCGGCATACATGACGAAGTCCTCGTACGCGAGATCGGCGACGTCGAGCGCCGGTTCGGTGGAGAACCGGTGATCGACGGGCAAGGCGAGCACCAAAGATTCCGTGGTGATCTTCCGTAGCACCAGATCGTCACCCACAACAGGTGGCCGCAGCACCGCAACGTCGAGATGTTCCGAGCGCAGACCGTCCACCTGCGCCGGGGTCAGGAGGTCCCCGTGGATCTCGAGCGCTATACCGGGCAGCCTCTGCTTGATGGCACGTGCGATCGGCGGAAGTTGATCGAAGGCCGCGGTACCGGTGAAGCCGATGCGTACCAATCCGTATCGGCCGTCGGCGATCCGTCGTACTCCCCGTGCGCTCTGCTCGATGTTGTCCAGATTGCGAAGCGTCTCTTTGTAGAAGAACTCCCCCGCCGGAGTCAGGCTGACCTGGCGAGTCGTTCTGGCCAGCAGTGTCACACCCAGCTCGGCCTCCAACTGACGAACCGATTGCGACAACGCCGGCTGAGCCAGGTGCAGCCGCGTGGCGGCCTGCCCGAAGTGCCGAGTCTCGGCCACGGCCACGAAGTGGTAGAGGTGCCGAAGTTCCATGAACGAGCCTCTCTGTGCGTGGTGGGGTGACCCTGACCACAGTAGGGCGGTGATCCATCGTTGACAAAGACCTATTTTGGGTCGATTGATAAGTGGCAGCTATCAATGTGCACCCAGGTTAGGCCTAGGCAAAGCCCTGGTGTGACGGCGGCCACTCGCTGACAGAGTCGCTTGTAATCGAACTCGAAGCGCCTGGAGGAACCCGATATGACCGAGATGCTGGATCACGTACAGAACACGATCGACAGAGCAGTGATCGACGATGTCGCGGCGGGCATCTACCGCGCCAACCGCAGCATCTTCACAGACGAGGAGGTCTTCGAGCTCGAGATGAAGCACATCTTCGAGGGCAACTGGATCTACCTGGCCCACGAAAGTCAGCTCCCGAACAACGGCGACTACTTCACGGTGCACATGGGTCGGCAGCCCGTGGTCATCACCCGCGACAAGGACGGCGAGCTGCATTGCCTCATCAACGCGTGCGCTCACCGCGGTGCGATGCTGTGCCGACGCAAGACCGACAATCGCACCACGCTCACCTGCCCCTTCCACGGCTGGACATTCCGAAACGACGGCACGCTGCTCAAGGTCAAGGATCCCGACGGTGCCGGCTACCCCGACACATTCGACGTCGATGGATCGCACAACCTCACCAAGGTCCCTCGCTTCGAGAGCTACCGCGGTTTCCTCTTCGCGAGCCTGAACGACGACGTCTCGACCCTCGCCGAGCATCTCGGTGACACGACGAAGGTCATCGACATGCTCGTCGACCAGTCGCCGGAGGGACTCGAAGTACTGCGCGGATCCTCGTCGTACACCTTCGACGGAAATTGGAAAGTACAGGCGGAGAACGGGGCCGACGGATATCACGTCAGCGCCGTGCACTGGAATTACGCTGCAACCACCTCGCGCCGCAACAACGGCGAATCCAAGAACACCACCAAAGCGCTCGACGCCGGCGGCTGGGGCAAGTCCGGCGGCGGCTACTGGTCCTACCCCAATGGCCATCTCTGCCTGTGGACCTGGGCAGCCAATCCCCAGGACCGCCCACTGTGGGATCAGATGGATGCGCTGAAGGAGAAGTTCGGCGACGCCAAGGGTGAATTCATGGTGAAGGGTTCACGCAACCTGTGCCTGTACCCGAACGTCTACCTGATGGATCAGTTCAGCACCCAGATCCGGCACTTCCGGCCGATCGCGCCCAACAAGACCGAGGTCACCATCTACTGCATCGCACCCAAGGGCGAGAGCAAAGAGGCTCGCGCACATCGGATCCGGCAGTACGAGGACTTCTTCAACGCCTCTGGCATGGCTACACCCGACGACCTGGAGGAGTTCCGTTCTTGCCAGCTGACGTTCCAGGCTACCAATGCACCGTGGAACGACATGAGCCGCGGCGCGGAGCACTGGCTCACCGGACCCGACCCAGTGGCCGAGGCACTCGACATGCACGGTGTCATTTCGGCGGGTGTCAAGAACGAGGACGAAGGCCTGTTCCCGGTTCAACACGGCTACTGGCGCAAGACCCTGCTCGCGGCCCTCGACAAGCAACGCGCAGCCGACTCCGCACACGTTGCAGCACAGGAGGTCTGACATGAGTGCCACCGTCGACAACATCGATACCGAGCGGCCGTCCTCGTCGCGGCTGATCACGCAATCTTCCATCGAGCAGTTCCTCTATCGCGAAGCTCGCTATCTCGACGATCGCGAGTTCGAGAAGTGGCTCACGTGCTACGCGGACGACGTCGAATACTGGATGCCCTGCTGGGACGACAACGACCTGCTCACCGAGGACCCGCAGACCGACATCTCGTTGATCTACTACGAGAACAAGGGCGGGCTCGAAGACCGCGTGTTTCGCATCCGGACCGAACGTTCCAGTGCCACATCCATACCCGAACCGCGGACCAGCCACAACATCAGCAACGTCGAGGTCATCGAGCGTCGGGGAGATATCGTCGACGTCCGATTCAACTGGCACACGATGTACTTCCGCTACAAGACAATCGATCCGTACTACGGAACGTCGTTCTACACGATCGACTTCTCCGGCGAATCGCCGCTCATCCGACGCAAGACCGTGGTGCTGAAGAACGACTACATCCATCACGTCGTCGACATCTATCACTTCTGATCGACCTGCCGTAATCTCGAGGAGTTCCATCGTGAGCCATTCCGTCGCACTGTCTTTCGAAGACGGCGTCACCCGCTTCATCACCTGCGAGGACGACCAGACCGTTGCCGACGCCGCCTACCGATCGCGGATCAACATCCCCCTCGACTGCCGGGACGGTGCGTGCGGAACGTGCAAGGCTCTGTGCGAATCGGGTGCATACGACGGTGGTACTTACCTCGACGACGCGCTCTCGCAGTCGGAATCGGAGGAGGGCTACTGTCTGCCCTGCAGCATGAAGCCCACCTCCGATCTGGTGCTGCAGATCGCCAGCACCTCGGCAGTCGCAAAAACCCAGGCGGCGACACATGACACGGTCGTGACCGCCGTGGAGAAGCTTTCTCCCACGACGGTCAGGCTCGCTGTCGAGGCACCGACAGGTGGCGCGCTCGCGTTCCTCCCCGGCCAGTACGTCAACATCACGGTCCCCGGATCCGAAGAAACCCGGTCCTACTCCTTCAGCTGCGTCTCCGGCTCGGACGAGTTGGAATTCCTGGTCAAGCTCACTCCGGGCGGGTTGATGTCCACCTACCTGAGCGACACGGCGGCCGCGGGCGACAAGATTTCGTTCACCGGCCCGCACGGCAGCTTCTTTCTGCGCGAGGCTCAGCGACCTGCGCTGCTATTGGCAGGCGGCACCGGTTTGGCTCCGATCCTCTCGATCCTCCGCACGATGGCCGGCGAATCCAGCACTCGTCCTGTACATCTCGTGTACGGCGCCAGTACCGACGACGACGTCGTCCAGCTGGACGAGCTCGCTGCCCTGGCCTCGTCGTTGGACGCGTTCACATGGGATCACTGTGTTTCGGACCCCTCGAGCACCGCCGCGAACAAGGGGTACGTCACTGCCCTGTTGACCGACGAACACCTCAACGGCGGTGATGTCGCGGTCTACCTGTGTGGTCCGCCTCCCATGGTCGAGGCCGTCCGAACGCACTTCGCCGAGGCCGGCATCGAACCGACCGGCTTCTATTACGAGAAGTTCGCGCCGTCCTCGGCACCGGCGAAGGAGACTCCTGACCTCGAAACCGACTCGGCCCCTGCGGTTGTGGTGGATGACGAGACCCCGGTGACCGATGCCGATGCCGATGCCGACGTCCTACCTGCAGCGTCGGCCGATCTCGAACCCGCTGTAGATGGCAGAAGCATCTTCGGGCGAGCCGTGTTCGGCAGTCGTGCCGCGGAACCTTTGCGCCTGCGCGGCAGCGGCATCTCGGCAACCGAGGACACAGACACCATGCGTGCGATCGCGGGTCAGCGCATCGCCAGGGCCGGGTCGACGGCCGCTCCGGTGACGATGGACGAGAGTGCCGATCTGCTGGAGACACCCGAGGCACACTCCGTTGCTGCGCAGCGTATTTGGCCGTCCAGAAATATTCAGCCGCTCGTCGAGCGCACCTCGGAACCGGTGACTGCGTCGACGGCGCGGTACGAGATCGGCGAGGAGCATCCATCGGTACACGAGTCGGACGCAGTGTTCGAGGCCAGGCGCGCCCTCGAACTGGGTGCCCTCGAACTCGTGATCGGCCGACTGTCCTCGCAGCAGATCTCCGGATACCGACTCTTGGCCGAGACCACCACTCGCTACGTCGACGGCGATCGGTTCGTCGATGCCGCCGCGTACACCGAAACCAATGCCGCCTTTCACGACTACCTGTTCACCCAGACGGGCAACGAGCATCTGCTGCAAGCCTATCGGGCTCTCGGCGTCAAGGCCGCGATGGAGGACGTACTGCGTAACGCGACGTGGTGCGATCCGCTGTGCGCCCAGGATCACCTCGACATCGTCGACGCGTTCGAGGCCGGAGACCGTGACCGCGCACGGACGTTGATAGCCGATCACGCCGACCGCTCGAAGGCGACGATGAAACGCGCCATGAACGAATCCCGGACGAACAAGAGACCCAAGTTCGTCAGCCCCGGTCGGTTCGCAGGGAAGGTCGTGCTGATCACCGGCGCGGCCCAGGGCATCGGCGAATTCGTTGCTCGACGGATCGGTGCCGAAGGCGGATCACTGGTGTTGGCCGACAGGTCCGAGTTGGTCGAATCTCTCACCGAGGAATTCGAGCAGGACGGTGTCGAAGCCACTCCGGTCATCGCCGACCTCGAAACATGGGAGGGCGCTTCATCGGTGGTCGACGCTGCACTCAACGCGCACGGACGCGTCGACGTATCCATTCACGTTGTCGGCGGAACAATCTGGGCCAAACCGTACGCCGAGTACCAGCCCGAGCAGATCGAGAAGGAAATCTCTCGGTCGCTGTTCCCGACTCTGTGGTCGTGCCGCGCCGTGATCCCGCACATGATCGAACGCGGCGGCGGCACCATAGTCAACGTCTCCTCGGTCGCAACCCGCGGCATCCACCGGGTTCCCTACGCAGCTGCGAAGGGTGGCGTCAACGCCATCACGGCAACTTTGGCTCTCGAAGCAGCACCGCACGGCGTTCGGGTGGTTGCCACGGCCCCCGGCGGCACAGACGCACCGCCGCGACGCGTGGCTCGGGGGCCCGCACCCTCGACCGAACAGGAAAAGGACTGGTATCAGGCCATAGTCGACCAAACCGTGGACTCCTCGTTGCTCAAGCGGTATGGAACCCTCGACGAGCAAGCCGCAGCGATCTGCTTCCTCGCCTCCGACGAGGCGTCCTACATCACCGGCACCGTGCTCCCGGTGGCCGGCGGCGACCCGGGCTGAGTCGTGACCGTGTTGGTTCGATCGCCCCACGCAGTTGCCCGACGCGGATACGGTGACGTCATGTCCCCCTCACCGTTGATCGGCCGCGGTGAACTGCTGGACGTCCTGGTTCGGGCGGTCGAGGCGCTCGACGGCTCGGCGACCTTCGTCGTGCTGACCGGCCCGGCAGGCATCGGCGCATCGTCGATTCTGCGTGAAGTGGAACGGACGATCGGTAGCGACGGCGAGGGCGCGGTGGTACGGCGCGCAGGTGCGGTGCCGTGGGAAACGCACGTGCAGTTCGGTCTGGTCACCCAACTCGTCCCGGGCGTCCGGATCGACGGGGCGGACCCGGTGGAGTGGGGACACCGCATCGCCGACTCGTTGCCGACGGACGACATGACGATCCTGCTGATCGACGACGCGCAGGACTGTGACGCGGACTCGCTGCGTGCACTCGCTTCGACCGTCCGGCACCATCGAACCGCGAGGCTCGCGGTTGTCTGCACTCGAAAGCCGTTGCCCCACGGCTCTATCGAGTCACACCGGGTTCTCGATCGCGCTGCCGACCTGTCCTTGACGGTACCGGCGCTGACGGTGTCGGCAGTTGCCGAACTCGCTGCGCTGCAGGGGATCATCTTGTCGCCCTCCTCGGCTGCTCACCTGACACGTCACACCGGTGGACGTCCTCGACACGCCTCGGCGCTGTTGAACGAGGTGCCGCGCGAGACCTGGAAGGGTGTACGACCCGACCTACCTGCGCCCGCTTTCGTGCAGGCAGACGTTCAGTCCACTCTTGCTCTCTGCACGGACGCAGCTCGGCGTCTGGTATCGGCCGTCGCTGTTCTCGAAGACGCCCGACCGTTGACCACGGTGTGCGAGGTCGCCGGCATCGAGGATCCCTGGTCTGCTGTCGATCTCGCAGAACAGTTGGCACTGATCACCGTCCGACGCAGCTCCGCGGCGACCATCCTCGAGGTTCACGACCCCTCGGTCCGTGCCGCGGTGCTCGCGACGATGACCAGAGTCGAGCGCGCACGGGTTCATCGAGCCGCTGCCGCGGCCGAGGCCGACCCGGCCGACCAGCTGGCGCACCTGGTTCACGCGTCGCCGTTGCCCGATCCATCGGTCTCGGACCGCTTGGACGCACTCGCTGCGTCACGCGCAGGAATCGGCGAATGGGCCACCGCGGCACGGCTGTACCTTCTGTCGAGTCGATCGACGCAGGAACCCCATGCGCGTGAGGATCGGCTCGTCCGCGCGGTGGACGCCCTCATCGGTGCCGGGGACATGCGCACGGCCTCGGACTACATTGCCGAGATCGAAAGTCTTCGTGAAACGCCTACTCGCAACGCTGTACTCGGATATCTGGCCATCCTGCGCGGCCGCCCCAACGAAGCCGAAGCGCGACTGACTCGGGCATGGCAGCTGGTCCGGACGCGGCACGACCCCGAAGTCGCGGCCGTGATCTGCCATCGTCAGGTTCTGCACAATCTGGCTCGCTGCGACGGTGCCAACCTCGTGTTGTGGGCCGACCGCGCAGTCGAACTCGTCGGGGCCGACCACGCAACCGCGGTGGAGGCGCAGTCCATTCGGGGTCTCGGCCTGGCCGGCACGGGCCGCGTCGCAGAAGCACTGACCAGCTACCGAGACCTGTGGGGCCACGCCAGCACCGGAGCCGTCGGACAACGTGTGCAGATGGGTGCCGGCTGGCTCCACTTCGCGACGGACCACATCGACCTCGCCCGCTCGGAACTCGAAGCCGCTGCACCGACCGACTTTCTCGGCGGTTCGACGCGAATCTCGTTGTGGGCCCATGGTTGGCTGGCACGCACCTATTTCGTCACCGGAGAATGGGACGCGGCGCTTCGGCTGGTCGAAGCAGGTTCCGAACTGGCCGACCGTTCCGGTGCCGCGTTGATCGTTCCGCTGCTCCAGTGGTCTGCGACGCAGATCCATGCGCTCCGCGGAGACTGGGTGGCCGCAGCAAAGAGCGCACATCGCGGTGACTCCGGCGCACGCGACTACGAGATCATGAGGGTACCAACGGCTCTCGGTCGTGCAGCCATCGCGGAGGCTCGAGCCGACTATGCCGGGGTCCTACGCGCCCTGGCCCCGTTGACCGAGCAGTGGGCTCACGCCGACGTCTCCGAGCCCGGATTCTGGGCGTGGCCCGATGTGTATGCCAATGCGCTGATAGTCGAGGGCCGACTGGACGAAGCGGACGAGTTTCTGATCCCACACGAGGCCAGAGTGCACGATCGTGGTCACCGCTCCGCGCACGCACGCCTGGCCTGTGCTCGTGGCCGACTGCACGGTGCAATGGGCGATCTCGACTCTGCCCGAGCATCATTCGAGGATGCCCTGACATCGTTGGCCCCGCTGCCCCTGACGTACGACCGTGCCCGAGTGAACTATGCCTACGGGCAGACCCTGCGCAGAGCAGGGAAGAGACGAGAAGCCGATGCCGTCGTCAGTGCGGCGCGCGATGGCTACCTGGCACTGGGGGCCACCACGTACGTACGACGGTGCGACCGTGAACTCAAAGCCGGTGGCGTGCACGCGGTCCTGAGGGACAGAGCGCACGATGCATTGACACCACAGGAAGATGCCGTCTCGAGCCTGGTCGCGACAGGAATGACCAACCGTGAGGTCGCTGCCGAGTTGTTCCTGTCGGTCAAGACAGTTCAGTTCCACCTGACCAGGGTGTACGCCAAAATGGGCATCCGCTCGAGAGCTGAGCTGGCTGCTGCGCGGTCGGCCGATGACGGCTCGTCGACATGATGGGTGCGCCCGCTCTGACAATGCCGAGGTAAGCACTAGGCAAAGCCCTGGTGTGACTCAGCCCACTATTTGAGACAGTGATCCAACCCGCTCGGCCGTCAGCGCCGATTCGCCCCTCCAAGCGGTACTCCCAGACCGAAAAGGATCCCCGATGACTGCACCGGACTCCACCATGAACACCAGTTGGGCCAGTGACCGACACCGCCGAAGTGTGTTGTGGATCGTCGCACTGTCCACGGCCGCAATTGTTTTCGACGGCTACGATCTCGTCGTCTACGGCACCGTGCTACCGACGCTGCTGGCCGACTCCACTCAGCTGGGCGCGCTGGATCCCGAAACTGCCGGCGCGCTGGGCTCCTACGCGCTGATCGGGGTCATGGTCGGCGCTTTGACCGCTGGTGCCTTCGGTGATCGGATCGGCCGTCGCAGAACGATGTTGACCTGCATCGTCTGGTTCTCGATCGGAATGGGGGCCACCGCCCTCGCACAGAACGTCACGATGTTCGGCATTCTCCGGTTTCTGACCGGCATCGGGGTAGGCGGACTCGTCGCCACCGTCGGAGCAATGATTGCCGAATTCGCACCACCCGGACGGCGAAACCTGTTCAACGCCATCGTCTACAGCGGCATTCCGGCCGGCGGCGTGCTGGCGTCACTGGCGGCGATCACCCTGCAGGATTCCATCGGTTGGCGCGGACTGTTCTGGCTCGGTGCGCTGCCACTGTTCGTACTGCTGCCGCTCGCTCTGCTTCGGATGCCGGAGTCCCCTCGGTGGCTACTCGCGCACGGACGCGTCGCCGATGCGCGGGAGATCTGCGCACGGACCGGCATTCCGATGCCCGAGGCCGAGCCAATGGTCGCCGGCGATCGTGTCGGATTCGCAGCACTGGCCCGCAAGCCGCTGCTGCGACCGACGGCCCTACTCGGGCTCATGAGTTTCTCCGGGCTGCTCCTGACCTACGGCCTCAACACCTGGCTACCGCAGATCATGTCCGAGGCCGGATACAACGCCAAAGGATCACTGTCGTTCTTGTTGGTACTCAACGGCGGTGCCATCGTCGGCGGTCTGATCGCATCGCGCATCGCCGACCGTACCGGCCCCCAACGCGTCATCGCGGTCACCTTCTGCCTCGCTGCGCTGTCGTTGGTGTTGCTGACGCTGGACTTCCCACTCGGAGTTCTGCTTGTCGCCGTGGCCGGTGCCGGCATCGGCGCCATCGGTACTCAGGTGTTGATCTACGGATTCGTCTCGAACTACTACCCCACCACCGCTCGCGCTGCAGGCGTGGCATGGTGCGCCGGATTCGGCCGGCTCGGCGGCATACTCGGCCCGCTGCTCGGAGGAATTCTGCTCGGAGCCGGCATCGCGTCGTCCACCGCGTTCTACATCTTCGCTGTCGTAGCGCTGCTCGGCGCACTCGTCACCACCGCTGTTCCCGCGCTCCGGGCCCTGCGCAGATCCAATCCAGCACCCAGCGAGCCGGTGAAAGTGGCTGAATGACGGATATTTTCGAGCGTCTCGCCTCGGGCGAACTACCCGAGCGTCGTCCGCCGAGTCTGCGTGCTCTCCGCGCCGACTTCGGCGGGCAGTACGTCAGTGCAGGGGCAACCGGCGTGCTGTTCAGCGCAACAGGACCGGTTGCGGTCATCATGGGTGCCGCCGCAGCGGGCTCGCTCACCGCCGCGCAGACAGCGTCGTGGGTCTTCGGAGTATTCGTACTCAACGGCATCCTCACCGTGGTGGCGAGCTGGGTGTACCGCATGCCGCTCAGCTTCTTCTGGACGATTCCGGGCACGGTTCTGGTAGGTCAGTCGCTCGCCACGCTGACCTGGCCGGAAGTCGTCGGTTCCTACCTCGCCACCGGAGTGCTCATCCTCGTGCTCGGAGCCACCGGAGCGGTCGCGAAATTGATGGCATTCCTGCCGCACAGTGTCGTGATGGCGATGGTCGCCGGTGCCTTTCTGTCGTTCGGAACCGGACTGGTGCAGTCTGTTTCGTCCAACGTGCTCGTCGCGGGCAGCATGGTCGTGGCGTGGTTGGCGCTGACACGATCCGATACGTGGTCGAAACGGATTCCTCCGGTACTCGCCGCATTGGCCGCCGGTCTCGTTGCTCTCGCGATCACCGGCGGGTACACCCGACTGAATGGGGCCGCGGCAGACCTACCCCTGATCGGCTTACCGGAACTCGTTGCGCCGTCGTTCAGTGGGGCGGCGATGGCGCAGTTGGTGATACCGCTCGCAATCACAGTGGTCGCCGTGCAGAACGGGCAGGGTGCTGCTGTCTTGCACTCTGCAGGCCATCGGCCGCCGATGACCGTCGTCACCATCGCCTGCGGCGTCTGGTCACTTCTCGTCGCGCCGCTCGGTGCGGTGTCGACCTGTCTCGCCGGCCCGACCAACGCGCTGCTCGTTGCCGTCGGTGCACGGTCGCGCCAGTACATCTCCGGAATGACCTGCGGCGCATTGGCGATCGTGGTGGGCGTGTTGGCACCACTGTTGGTACGCGGCCTGTCCGTCGTGCCCGCGACGTTCATCGCCGCCCTCGCGGGTCTGGCCATGCTCGAGGCACTGCGCGGTGCCTTCACCGCCGCGTTCTCCGATTCGTCCGGCCGCCCGATGCTCGCGCCCCTGATCACCCTGCTGGTCACCATCTCCGGCACCGACGTCGGAGGCCTCGGTGCTCCGTTCTGGGGACTCGTGGCCGGTGTCGCGGTCACCTATGTATTGGACCGCCGACGGTAGGTTCTCTAGCCGAACTCGAAGTTAGGGATGGAGTCCGGGCAAATTCCGTCCATAACTTCGAGTTGGGCGGTGCTCGGGGTCAGAACCCGATCGGCAATCCGGCGTAATTCTCCGCCAGTCCCATGGCACCTGCTTCGCTGGAGGCCACCCATTTCAGCTGCGAGAGCTGCAGCTGCGCATCGAAGGGGTCGTCGCCGGTATGCAGCATCGTCGTCATCCACCAGGAGAAGTGGGTGCAACGCCAGACGCGTCGAAGTGCGTTGTCGCTGTATGCTTCTGCGGCCCGGGAGTCGTTCGACTTCAGCATCGAGATCAATGCCGGTGCCAGCAGCGCCACGTCCGCGACGGCGAGATTGAGGCCTTTCGCTCCGGTCGGCGGCACGATGTGCGCTGCATCTCCCGCCAAGAAAAGGTTTCCGTGCCGCATCGGTATCTGCACGTAGCTGCGCATCGGCAACACACTCTTCTCCGTGATCGGGCCCGGGTTCAGCGTCCACCCGTCCTGGCCGTGGCCGAGTCTGGTGGCCAACGCATCCCAGACGCGGTCGTCGGACCACGTGTCGATGTCGGTTCCGTTCGGCACCTGCAGATACAGCCGACTGACCGTCGACGATCGCATGGAGTGCATCGCGAATCCATCCTGATGCCAGGCATAGATCAGTTCGTCGGTCGAGGGAGCGACATCGGCAAGCACACCGAGCCAGGAGTAGGGGTAGACCCGTTCCCAGGTGTTGCGCACCGAATCGGGCATCGCCGCTCGGCTCGGCCCGAAGGAACCATCGCAGCCGGCAATGACATTCGCGTCGATGCGTACCGCGTTGCCCGACGCGTCGGTGAAGGTCACGTAGGGGGCGTCGGATTCGACGTCGTGCAATGCCGTGTCGGAGACGTCGTAGTAGATCTGCTGGCCGGCCTTCTCGCGCGCCACAACAAGGTCCTTGGTGACTTCGGTCTGCCCGTACACCCACACGGTGCGGTCGATCAGCTTGCTGAAGTCGATGTGGTGCCGCTCTTCCGGCCACTGCAGGTAGACACCGCGGTGCTCGTCGCCCTCGCGGTGCAAACGCTCACCGAGTCCGTGTTCGTCGAGCAACTGGACGGTGGAGTGTTCGAGGACTCCGGCCCGGATTCGCGAGAGCACATAATCCTGGGTACGTGACTCGATCAGAACGGAGTCGATGCCCTGCTCGTCGAGCAGATGGGACAGCAGCAGGCCCGCGGGTCCTGCGCCGATGATGGCGACCTGTGTACGCATATGTGCAGTACACCCCCGGACTTCGGACCGAACAAGGCAACGTTTCCACTGAGTGGAAACGCTGAACTATCCGCGCAGGCTTCGACCGATTCCCTGCGCCGCAACCTGCAGCGCTGCAACCAGTTTCACTCGATCTCGGCCCAATTTCGGAACGACGATTCCCAATGCGGCGACCACACTGTCGTCGCCCACACGAACGGGCACCGCCACCGAACACGCACCGAGCGTCATCTCCTCGACCGTCTGCGCAAAGCCCTCACGGCGCACTCGGCGGAGTTCGTTCTCGAGCTGACCGGGCTGCGTGACGGTGTATGGGGTGATGCGGTTCAGGGAGTGCATAACTCGCTCCTGTACATCCCGAGGCGCATACGCCAACAACACCTTGCCGACGCCAGTGGCATGCAGGGGAAGGCGCGCCCCGACACGACTGACCGCCGGAACCGATGCATGACCGGCCAACCGGTCGAGGTAGAGCACCTCGTCGCCGTCTCGGATGGCCAGGTGCACCGTCGCGAGAGTCGCGCCGTAGATGTCGTGCAGAAAGGGTGACGCGATCTCGCGTAGATCGGACTGATCCGGTGCCAGCAGTCCCAGCTTCCACAGCCGTCGTCCCACCACGTAGCGGCCGTCCTCGGTGCGGACGAGCGCGCCCCACTCCACCAGTTCACGCACCATCCGATGCGCGGTTGCAATGGGTAGACCGGCACCGTCGGCCAATTCGGTCAATGTCAGCCCAGGGGCCTTCTCGTCGAACACACCGAGTATGGCCAGCAGGCGCGCAGCCACCGAGACTCCGGGATCCCGAGCATTGCCAGCCACCCGACCGACGATAGTCCTCGGCCGACCACCGCCGAACTCGAAGTTATGGATGAATTCGGACGCAAATCCATCCACAACTTCGAGTTCGGCGGCTGTCAGGCTGAGGCGGCTCGGTCGACAGCTAGTTCGTGTGAACACGTGCCCTGTCTCGATCGCTCAGCCGTCGATCGCCGAGGACCGTCAAGCCCGCTGTCACCACGGCAATGACGACAAGGCTCAGCCGCTCGGTGGTCCCAGACCAGATCGCAATTCCGGCGACGGTGTGTCCGACCAAGGCACCGCCCACTACCGCGAGGGTGTGCCGCTGTGTCCAGACCGTCGATTGCGCGCAATAGCGCAGTGTCGCAACTGCAACCGCCAGGACAGTCACAGCTGCCGTCATGGGGATCAGCACCTGTGCGCCATGGGTATGGGCCGGCTGCGACGATCCGAAGGTTCGGAACGTCAGCCACATCACGGCGATTGCGGTGGCGCAGGAGCCGAAATAGAACCACGGAAGCGCCACGAGCGGACGGTGCCACGATCGAGAAGTCCGTTTCGGAAGAATTCTCAGCGCAACGAACCCCAGGATCGATATGGCGACGACACAGCCCACTACGAACCCGATCGGGGCCTGATACCCGGGGTCCTGCGACGGTGGCACGGTGAAGCGCAGTGCCGCAACACTTGCCACTACGGCCAAGGCGATCACCACAGTCCCCCGGACACCGAGATAGGGACGGCCCCGATGTTCGGGGTATACCAATTCGGTCAGGACGATGGGCACCGCGACCGTAAAGATGGCGTGATAGAGCACATTGGCTTCCCAGTACGTGACGTTGACTCCGAGAAATCGAATTCCCCAGTCCGCCGCCCCGTAGAGCCGTGAACTGGTGAGGGCTTGCAATCCGATTCCGTCTTCGGCGATCTCGAATGCGATGGCGAGTAGCAGCACACTCGGCCACCCGCGTCCGGACCGAACGACCAGCTCACGGATCAGCAGAACGCCGCACCCGTAGAACGGGGTCCACAGAACGATCAACCACGCCAACGCGATCGGGGTGGAACCGAAAGCAAGTTCGGCAACCACCGGGGTCGCCACAGCCAAGAACAGCCCGGCCTTGGGATGCCCGGTTGCAACTTTTTTCCTGTAGCCGAACAGTTCCCGCACACTGGTGCGGGTAGCGGCCACGAACGTTGCGACAACGGCGACCGCCTGCAGCAGGTACAGCACGCGCAACCACGTCGGATAGTCTCCGCCGACCGTGAGCCATCCGACCGAAAGCAGTTGAAGCACAGCAATGATCAACACACGGCGATAGCTTCGTCGTCGACCGGATCTCAAGCTTCGCACCAACAGTGGGAACAGCACAGCGATACCTGCAGCGGGCCCCGGGCGCGACCACAGCGTTGCCGAGAGGGTGTCGCGCATTGCGGCATAGCCGGCACCGGTCGGGTCCATACCGGCGAGCTGAAAGGACAGGATCCGATCATGAAAGATCCACGTGCACATCGCGGCGATCAGCCCGATCGCCAGGTTGACGAACATGATTCGGACGAGTCGGTCGAGTGCAGGTGAGCTGCCTCTCGGCGTGGTGTTCTCCGGGCGTTCGGGCATCGAGGATCAGCCTTTCGTAGCACGGCGGAAGGTCGCCACCAGTTCGTCCGCGTAGTGGTCCAGATTCAGGTCCGGATGGGTCCGCAGCAGAAAGGCGATGCCGTCGAGTGAGCGCTGAATGGTGGCGGCCATGATCGACGTATCGAACTCGGTGAACTCGCCGGAGTTCTGACCATCGGTCAGAATCTGCTGGATCGGCGACATCGCGGCCGACTCTTCGGCGGGTCCGTAGGCGGCCCACCCTCCTTCAGGGTGATGCTCGAGAAAGATGCTCATCAGCGCCTGCATGGACGATCCGTGTGCGGAGTTCAGCGCCACCGTAGTTCTGATGGCGCTCTCCAGAGCGTCGCCGGCCGAGCCGAACGGACCTGCCGACCTACCGGACATGAAGCTTCGGACGGTCGAGAAGATGCTGTCGACCACTGCCTCGATGAGCTCGTCGCGACCGGCGAAGTGGTAGGAGATGGTCCGCGTCGACTTGATCCCGGCGCGTGCGGCTATGGCCTGGAACGTGGCTGCGCGATACCCCCCGGAGGCGATCACCTCGACGGTGGCAGCGACGATCTGTTCGCGTCGCGCCCGGTTGGTGACCGATTGCCGCTCAAGTGGTACTTGCATGAGTAACAAAGTACTCGCGCAAGTACCTGTGTCAACACCGACTTGTCCCGGACCAGCTGGATCGAGTCGACCCGCCCGCTGTTGACATCCGCAGGCACGTCGGTGCATCGTTATTGGCATTGCGCCAACAAGAAGCGGGCGCGCGTCGAGCCAAGGACCCACCATGACTGCACTCGCAGACCGCACCAGTGACGACCTCACCACCGAACTCTCCGATGTCAGACAGCTCGCCCGAGGATTCTTCGAGAAGGAGGTCGCGCCCCGTCGCGAGGAATTCGCCGCGGCCGGACGGCCCAGCCGCGAGGTGTACCGAACCGCAGGCAGCCTAGGGCTGCTCGGCATGTCGGTACCCGAGCAGTACGGCGGTGGCGGTGGCGACTTCCGCCATGAGGCGGTGCTGTTCGAGGAGCAGGTTCGCTCCGGCGACTCGGCCATGCAACTCGGCGTGCACAGCGGCATCGTTCCGCACTACCTCCTGGCCTACGCCTCCGAGGAAAAGAAGCAGCAGTGGCTGCCGAAGCTGTGCTCGGGAGAGTGGATCGGCGCGATCGCGATGACCGAACCGGGCACCGGATCCGACCTTCAGGGCATCACCACCCGCGCGGTACGCGACGGCGACGATTACGTGGTCACGGGCGGAAAGACGTTCATCTCCAACGGAGCTCACTGCGACCTGATCATCATCGCCGCCACAACCGATCCGGCTGCCGGAGCGCGAGGGCTGTCGCTGCTCGTCGCCGAAGTCTCCGACGACACCGACGGTTTTCACCGCGGACGCGTGCTGCACAAGATCGGCCAGAAGGGGCAGGACACAGCCGAACTCACCTTCGATGAACTCCGAATCCCTGCCGCGAACCTGCTGGGCGAAGCAGAGGGCCGAGGCTTCGCGCAGTTGATGCAGCAACTCCCCCAGGAACGCCTCATCTGCGGCATCGCTGCCGCAGCGATGATCGACGCCGCCGTCGCACAGACCGTCGACTACACCAAGTCGCGCAGCGCCTTCGGCAAGACCCTGTTCGACCTGCAGAACACGAAATTCGAGCTTGCCGAATGCGCAACCATCGGCCGCGTCGTTCGCACCTTCGTCGACGACGCACTGGCCAAGCACATTTCGGGTTCCCTCGACGTGTCGACGGCCGCGATGGTCAAGTACTGGACCACCGACCGACAGTTCGAAGTGGTCGACCGTTGCCTGCAACTCTTCGGCGGCTACGGCTACATGGAGGAGTACCCCATCGCCCGAATGTTCGTCGATGGCCGTATCGCCCGCATCTACGCCGGTGCCAACGAAGTCATGAAAGACCTCATCTCTCGCTCTCTCTAGTACTCGCACCGACCTGAGGATCCGATGAACAGCTCAACCGCGCTACAGACTTCCACCATCACCGGAGAGGTCGGCACCGACCGAATCCTCGTCCTGACGATCGACGACCCGACGCAGTCCACCAACACCATGAACGCTGCATTCGGTGAATCGCTCGCGCAGACCGTCGACTGGATCGAGACCAACCTCGATGCCTACGACGGCATCATCATCACCTCGGGGAAGGATTCGTTCTTCTCCGGCGGCGACCTCGAATTGCTGCGCGACGCCGGTCCATCCGACCACGCGGCCATCGCCGACGCACTCGATTTCACCAAGGACAAGTTCCGCCGTCTCGAGACGCTCGGCAAACCGGTTGTGGCAGCACTCGGCGGCACCGCACTCGGCGGCGGCTTCGAGATCGCCCTGGCCTGCCACCGTCGAATTACGTTGAACAACAGCACCGCTCGGTTCGGGTTACCCGAGGTCACCCTCGGGTTGCTGCCCGGGGCCGGCGGAGTCACCAGAACCGTCCGCATGTTCGGCATCGTCACAGCGCTGACCACGGTACTGGGCCAGGGTCAGCGATACCGGCCCAGCCAGGCACTCGAACATGGACTCGTCGACGAGGTCGTCGACACCCACGAGCAGATGATGGCGAACGCGCGTGCCTGGATCTCTGCCAACCCTGACGCTGTACAACCCTGGGACAGAGATGGATTCACAGTTCCCGGTGGCACCGCGGAGTCGCCGGCCGTGGCCGCACAGCTGTCGGCCTTCACAGCCACGGTGCGGAAGCAGGTCAAGGGCGCGCCGATGCCCGCTCCGATCGCGGTGGTTGCCGCGGCTGTGGACGGGGCGGTGCTCGATTTCGCGGCCGCCTCGCTCGTCGAAACTCGCCACTGCACCTCGCTGGCCTGCGGGCCAATCTCGGGCAACCTCATCCAGTCGATGTTCTTCGATCTCGGCTCCATCACCAAGGGTGCTTCCCGCCCGTCGGCCGAACCCCATCGCGTCCCCGACAAGGTGCTGGTGATCGGGGCCGGAATGATGGGTGCCGCCATTGCCTACGTCGTCGCCTCGGCACAGGTTCCGGTGATCCTCCGCGACGTCTCGATCGAGTCCGCCGAGCGCGGAAAGGATTACGCACGTGCGACTCTCGGCAAAGCTATCGCAAACGGACGCACGACCCAGGCCGACGCCGATGCGGTGCTCGCGCTCATCACGCCCAGTTCCGACGCGGCCGATGCCGAGGGGTGCGATCTGGTGGTCGAGGCCGTGTTCGAGGATGCCGCCGTCAAGCAGAGTGCTTTCGAGGCGGTCGACAAGTACCTGACCGCCGACGCACTGCTGTGCTCCAACACCTCGACGCTGCCCATCACCGAATTGTCGAAGGGCGTGACACGAACCTCGAACTTCATCGGCACGCACTTCTTCTCCCCCGTGGACAAGATGCCGTTGGTGGAGATAGTCGTAGGGGAACGCACCAGTGACTCTGCACTGGCCCGCGCCTTCGACTTCGTTCGGTTGATCGGCAAGACACCTATCGTCGTCGGAGACAGCCACGGCTTCTTCACCACCCGCGTCATCGGCCGATTCATGGACGAGGCTATCTCACTGGTCGCCGAGGGCGTGCACCCTGCGACCGTCGAGCAGGCCGCGCTCGAGGCCGGCTACCCGTCCGGTGCGCTGGCTCTGATGGACGAGATTTCGTTGACCCTGTCCCGACACATCCGTGAGGGCATGGCCGAAGCTGCTCACGCCGAGGGTCGCCCATGGATCGTCTCGAATTCGTACGCCCTGGTCGATCGCTTGGTCGACGAGTTGGACCGTCCGGGTCGCAAGGCAGGACGCGGGTTCTACGAGTACGCCAAGGACGGCACCAAGCTCGGATTGTGGCCGGGCCTGATGGAGCACTACCACCGCCCCGATCACGGAATTCCGTTCGAGGACATGATGGATCGGATGCTCGTCGCCCCATCGTTGGATTCGATCGCGTGCCTCGACGAGGGCGTCCTACGAAGCGTCGCCGACGCCAATATCGGTTCCATTCTCGGTATCGGCTTCCCGGCCTGGACCGGCGGTGTGTTGCAGTTCGTCAATCAGTTCGACGGCGGACTTCCGGGATTCGTGCGCCGAGCCGACCAGCTGCAGGCTCGGTACGGCGACAGGTTCGTCGTACCGAGCTCGCTGCGTTCACGCACCGAGCGGTACCTCTGAGGTCACGCTCGGTCGCTTCGGTGCAATCATGAGAACCATGCCGGCTGCAAGTACACCCAAGTGGAACCGCCTGGAACCGGACGAGCGCCGAACGCAGATTCTGGCCGCCGCCGTCCGGTTGTTCGGCGACAAGCCGTACGCCGAGGTGTCGATGGCCGACGTGGCGGCGTCTGCGGGTGTCGCACGCGGGCTCATCCACCACTACATCGGCGGTAAACGCGATCTGTATCTCGAGTGCGTTCGCTATCTGGTCACCGTGCCGCCGATCGAGGATGTTCATCTGCCCACTGGTTCGCTCGAAGAGCGCGCACGTGGCAGTGTGCACTGGCTGGTGGGCGTCATAGAGACACACGGAACAGCGTGGGTATCGGTGGCGAGCGGCTCGGGCGTGGACGAACAGGTGGCCCAGATTCTGGACGACGCCGACGACCTTGCCGCCGAACGCGTTTTGGACGCAACTGCTTTCGAGGCGCGCCGGGGCGACCGACGCATCGCCACGTCGGCAGTGCGGGCTTTCGGCGGCATGGTCAAGGCAGCAGGCCGCGAGTGGCTGGTGCGGGGCACTCTGACCCGCGAACAGGTCGAAATACTGCTAACGGACGTGCTCGTTACCGTTCTCGCTACGGCACGTTCTCTCGACGACGCCCCAGAACGTTAGCCGGGCAACCCTTTTCGAAGTGTGCCTCCAACCGTCATCACATGCCGCCACTATTGACACTACGCCAACAAGGTGGAACTGTGACCGTATTCACCCGGGCGCACGTCGCCCCGTCTTCCACAAGGGACCTCACCATGTATCTCACTCAAGGACTGCATCGATCCGCATCCACCACACCTGATCGCGCAGCAACGGTGTTCGGTGATCGCGTGCGAACCTTCTCGGAGCAGATCGACCGCGTGGCGAGATTGGCAGCCGGCCTGCATTCCATCGGAGTCGAGAGTGGCGATCGAGTGGCAATGCTCGCGTTCAACAGCGACCGCTATTCCGAATACCTGCTTGCGGTCCCGTGGGCCGATGCCGTCCTCAATCCCGTCAACATTCGGTGGTCCCCCGTCGAAGTCGCCTATGCGCTCAACGACTCTCTGACCAAGGTTCTGATCGTCGACGACACCTTCGGCGCGATGGTTCCGGCTCTGCTCTCGTCGTGTCCCGACTTGGCCACCGTCGTCTACTGCGGGGACGGTGCCACACCGGACGGGATGGTGTCGTACGAAGATCTGGTCGCGTCCCACGATCCCGTTCCCGACGTTCGGCGTAGCGGCGACGCCCTTGCCGGCCTCTTCTACACCGGCGGCACCACCGGATTTCCCAAGGGCGTCATGCTTTCCCACGCGAACCTGGTCACCTCGGGCCTGGGAACGGTGGCAACCGGTCAGCTGCTCGACGACGCCTCCGTTCTTCTCCATGCCGCCCCGATGTTCCACCTCGCCGATCTGGCCGCATGGGTGGGTCAGGTCATGCTCGGTGGCACCCATGTCATGGTTCCGTTCTTCGAGCCGACGGCCGTCCTCGGCGCAATCGCCCGGCACTCCATCACCGATGTGTTGCTGGTGCCCACGATGATTCAACTGCTTGTCGATCACCCCGGGTTGAACCAGTTCGACACCTCGTCGCTGAGCCGCGTGCTCTACGGAGGATCTCCGATCTCCGCCGGCGTCCTCGAACGCACCCTCGCCCGGCTTCCGCAGGCCCGCCTCACTCAGGCCTACGGCATGACGGAACTTGCACCGGTCGCGTCTCTCTTGTGGCCGGAACATCATGTCGGAGAACGTATCGGCTCGGCCGGGCGCGCGGCTCCACACTCCGAGATCCAGATACTCGGACCCGACGACGAGCAGCTGCCCACCGGCTCGGTCGGCGAGATCTGTGTCCGCGGTGGACACGTGATGCTGGGCTACTGGAACAAGCCGGAAGAGACTGCAGCTGCCGTTCGTGACGGATGGATGCACACCGGTGACGTCGGCTACCTGGATTCCGACGGCTTTCTGTATGTCGTCGATCGACTCAAGGACATGATCATCACCGGCGGCGAGAACGTCTACAGCGCCGAGGTGGAGAGTGCGCTCAGCCGTCATCCTGCCGTTCTGGCCTGCGCCGTGATCGGTGTGCCCGACGAGGAGTGGGGCGAGCGAGTACACGCGTGTGTCGTTCTGGCCGAGGGACTTTCACCAACTACGGCCGAACTGATCGAGCACACTCGTAGCTACGTTGCCGGGTACAAGACCCCACGCACCATCGAGTTCGTCACTGCTCTTCCCATGAGCGGGGCAGGCAAAATCCTCAAGCGCGACTTGCGGAATGCGCACGTGGCGAAGGACGCGCTCGAAGCGTCCCGGTGACCACCGAGGTCCGCGCACGGCGGTCGGCCGTACCGGTACTCGGTCAGTCTGTCCGCGCAGGTGCCGGGAATCCGTAGTTTCGACGCACCACCTCGTTCAGAGTCGCCTCGAACTGTTCGTCGCTCAGGGCACGCGGGTGTGCAACCGACGCGGCCGATAGGTATACCTCGCAGAGCCATTCGAGCAGTTCTATGTTCGACAGCGCCGAACCGAGGTCGTGTCCGGTGGCCACCGATCCGTGGTGGGCCATGATCACCGCCGACCTCGACTGCATCGCCGCCACCACCGCGTTCGCGAGCTCGGCGGTGCCGAACGGCGCGAACGGCACCACCGGAACCCTGCCGCCGAGTGCCAGCTGCGCGTAATGCACGGGCGGCAGCTCGTCCGCGACGAGCGAAAGTGCCACGGCCGCAGAAGAATGCGCATGCACCACCGCCCGAACCTCGGACGATGCGTAGATGCCCAGGTGCAGGCCCAGTTCCGATGTCGGTTGGCACGCACCTGCGCGCACGACGCCGTCCATCCCGACGAGCGTGATGTCCTCGATCGTGGCGTCTGCCAGCACCAGGCCGGTCGCCGTCACCGCCACCACATCATCCACACGTGCGCTGACGTTGCCGGCGGTACCGAGTACCAGACCCCGTCGGCCCAGGTGCCGGGCGATCGCCGCGACGGACTCCCGGACTTCACCGGTGTCGGTCGACATCAGGTGGTCCTGCACGTGCGAGCGAACTTCCGAACGAATTCGAGGTCATAGGTGCCGAAATCCGTACCGAGACCCTGCGCCACTTGCGCCGCGGTCGCATTGCCCAGTTCCGCTGACTCGACGACGCTCATGCTCAGCGACAGGCCACGAACGAACCCTGCCGAGAACGCATCTCCGCATCCACTGGTATCCACCACGTCCACGGCGTACGCGGAAACTTCGACGGCGTCGTCGGCCGTCACGACGAGTGTGGGCGACGCCCCGGCAGTGGCGACGACGCAGGACGCACCGAGTTCGAGCAGTCGGCGGCATCCATCCTCGAGGGTCGCACAGCCGGTCCAGCCGAGAACCTGCTCGTCGTTCGGCAGCAGGTAGTCGACGTACGGGAGTGCGGGTGCGAAAGCACCGAGGCCCTCGGGAACGGACGGTGCCAGACTGTCGACGGTGACGACGACGCCGTCCTCGTGAGCGCGACGAGCGATGTCGCGCGCGGTGTCCGGTCCGAAGAACTCGGGTCCGCCGAGATGCAGGAAGTCGACGTTGTGAAACATGTTCCACGGAACATGCTGAGACAGATAGCCATTGGCACCGATCACATGCAAGGCCGGTCGCGAGCCATCCGGCCGAATCGGCAACACCGACGCCGAGGTCTGCACCCCGTCCATACGGTGCACCAAGGAGACGTCCACTCCGTCGTCGGCGAGGATTTGCAGCAAGAACGTGCCTGCCGAATCAGTACCGACGACTCCTGCGGTGTGTACAGCGGCACCGAGCCGGGCCAGCACCAGGGCGGTGCCACCGGCCGTTCCCGCCGCCGACATCGCGATCTGCTCCGCCAGTGCGGCCTGCTGACCGTCGGGTATCTCGGTGACCGGCCGCACCAGAGTGTCGAGCACGTGCACCCCGAGGGTGAGGACTTCGGCCGATTCTCTCATCGGATCGTCGCTGTTCGTTCGGACAGGATCAGCGCCTCGAGGTTGCACATCGAAACGTCGAATCGTGCGGACATCCCGGCGGTCGCGATCGGCCGCACAATACGTCCCACCCAGCTCGGAGCCACATCGAACCAGAACTCGAAGGTCATCGCGGTGGAGGTTCCGCCGCTGAGCGGTGCGAAGCGAAAGACGTTCGCCACGTTGGTGAGCGGCGCGAATCCCTGACCCGAATCGACTCGCAGTCGGTTCGGTTCCAGATGCCGGACGGTCCACGTGGCGTGAGTGGTGAAGCGTCCGAGCGCCGCCACTTCCTCGGTGTACACACCACCGGTACGAGCGGTGCCGTGATGGGCGGTGACGGTACGGACGTCGGACACCCATTCCGCGTAGCGGCTGGTGTCGGCGGTCAGTGCCCAGACTTCCTCCGGACTCGCCGAGAGTGTGCGGTGGGCCGAGACTACGAAGCGTTGTTCCACGAGAGTTCTCCTTCGGTCGAAAGTATTTCTGCTGCGGCCTTTTCACCCGATCGCACGGCGCCGTCCATATATCCGTTCCAATAGTCGGAGTGTTCTGCACCGGCCCACCGCACCCGTCCGAACGGAACGTCGCGCCACCGACCCAGCCCGGTCAAGACGCCGGGCGTCAACACCGCGGTCGGCCCACCACGCGTCCATTGCTCGCGGGTCCAGTCCAGTTCGATCCATTCGGTCGGCTCCAGAGCGCGCGGCCCCACCACCGAGGCGAAGGCACGCAGAACCTCACCACGTCGCTCGGATTCATTGCCCTCGGACCAGTTTCGACCTCCTCGATAGCGTGCGCCCCAGGTACCGACGAAGCCCATCAGCACGCCCCGACTTCCGTCGGGAGGCGAGTTGTCGAACATCGAGGACACCGGCACGTCGCCGTCACGAAAGAGCGCCTGGCCGGAGAGCCCACTCGCGCGCCAGAACGGTTCGGGATACACGGCCTCGCACTTGGCCAATCCGCCGAAGTTCATCCGCTGGAACAGTGCTTCCTGGGGTGCGGGAAGCGCAGGGCTCCAGTCGATTCGGGTGGCCAGAACAGGCGGAATCGCAACGACGACCGATCCGGCGCTCCACGATTCGGTATCGGTTTGTACCACCACTCGATCCGGATACTGCTCCACCCGGCGCACCGGGCTGTCGAGCCGGACGGCGTCACCGAGTTGCTCGGCCAGTGCGATCGAGATCGCCTGGGAGCCGCCGACGAAGCGCCATTGTTGCGCTCCCCCAGCTACACTCATCAATCGGTCCACCGTGCCGGGGGTGTACTCGTTGCCCGCCCCGGCGATGTACGCCAGACCGAAGAGCGCCGACACGTCGGCGGATGTGCCACCGAACACCGAGCCGAGCAGGATGTCGAGCAACTCCACGCCGCCGTCGGTGGCCGAGTGATTCCGAGCCCAGGTGGCCAAAGTCATTGCGTCCCAGTCGTGTGCGCGCGGTGCCGACCACGGCCTGCCCAGGGGAATCTGCCGCGCGGCTCGATCGATCCGCGCCACCAGCATCCCGACGTCCGGTAGTGCCGCCAGGTCCGGCGGCACCCCACCGTCGAAGCGTCGGGCACGTCCGTTCTTGACGTAGATGCTCGCACCGATGTCGTACGCCGGGAACGTCCCGACGCCGACGTCCCTGGCCAGGCGGAGGATGTGGTCCTGCGTCGGACCGACGAACTGCCCACCGGTCTCCACCACAGCGTCTCTGCCGATCGCATGATTCACCGTCCTCCCGCCGACCCGATCGCGGGCTTCGAGAACCTGGACGGTCAGGCCCGCTGCTGTTAGCTCCCTGGCGGCGGTCAGACCCGCGAGCCCTGCGCCGACGACCACTACGTCGACACGCGAGGCTTCCGGAATGTCGGTCATGGGTGCACCTTTCCGGGCTGTTCGATGTAGCGGCGACAGTAACCCAATATTGGCCACTAGGCCAGGATTGACCGAAATCGCCTGTTGAAGGACACTGCAATGAGGGTGGGCGACATCATCCCCGCTACGTTGTAGCAATGACCGACGAGCGCCGTAGGACTCGATACGCGCGTGGCCAGGAGCGCCGCGACGCCCTGGTCGACGCCGCCATCGGCGTGATCGGAACACGCGGACTCGAACGCGTCTCGTTTCGGTCCGTGGCCGACGCTGCCGGCTTCCCGCCGTCGACCACCAGCTATTTCTTCGGCTCGGTCGGTGAACTCATCGACGCAGCGATCACTCGCATCGCCGAGAACGTGACGGCAAAGGTCACCGCTCTACTCGACGTTGCTCACGCCGGTGGGCTCACCCGCGACGATCTCGCCGACGCGATCATGGACCTGGTCTCGCTGCTGTCCTCCCCCGAGGACGACGACTCCCTCGTCCAGTTCGAGGCGTACCTTGCCGTGCGCAGACGGCCCGAGCTGGCGGACTCGGTACACCGAATCATGCGGATGATCGAGGAGGCGGCCGAGGCCGCACTCGGGGCATTCGGCATCCCGGAACCACATCTACCGGCACGGCATTTCCTGGCCTTGATCGACGGCTACACCCTGCACGAGATCGCCAGGCCCACACCGGGTGGTAATCGAACTGCATTGCGCGACGCACTGTTTCGGGTTCTCGACTCGTACGAGCGGACACCCTGACTCGATGGGCCGATCGTGCGGCTGTCGAACGCAAACAGTCGGTCGACTCGGACGCTCGCCTGACTAGTCGTCCCGGTGGTCGTCGCTGACCAGCAACGGCACGATGCTGCGGTGCGCGAAGGCGAGCAACTCGTCGTACGTCTCGAGTGCAGCGCCGGCCGCAGGCGTCAAGAGAATCGAATGCACTACGCGGACCACGATTTCCGGAGCATCGGGTATCTCGAACCGGTCCGAATCCACCTCTCCACGCGCGATCTGAGTGGCCGCGTCTATCGCGGACGCGAGCAGCATCGACGCATTGGTCGTCAATTGTTCGAGCACCAATGCACTCTCGGAATCGAACATCTTGAGCAGAACAGGGTTGGTTCGAACCGAATCGATCGTCGTCGCGAAGCCGTGCGCGGCTCGATCCGCCTGTGACGTCTGCTCGGCAGCCGCTTCCGCCACCGCGACGAACAGTCGCGTCGACTCACGGGCCGTGACCGCACGCACCAACTCGTCCTTGGAGCCGATGCGGCGATAGACGGTTACCCGGTTGATCTTGGCTCGCTTGGCCACGTCACCGATGGTCGTTCTGGGAATGCCGACCTCGCCGAACAACTCCAACGCGGCATCGAGGATCGGCCCGTCGTCACCGTCTGGATGCATCGTCCGATCCTAACGGCATCCCCGATGGTCAAATGCAACATTGCAACAGTGTCTGTTGCTATGTAACATCAGCGCATCAGCATCTCGACGAATGGAGCTCGAATGTCTCGTGACAGAGCGATCGACCCGAATGCGCGCCACCTGGGCGAGTCCTACGCGATCGTGGCCCGCGCGGTGACGTTCGACTGGACCGGCGTTCCGCTGCAGTACATTCCGGACGAGTGGTATGCCACGCACTTCTGGAACGTCATGCACCTGGTGCTCCCAGAGGGCGAACGGGCGATGGCCGACGTGTTCGCCCTCGCGCTCCCCTACATCGACGACCGCAGGCTGCACGAGGAGGTCGTCGGTTTCGTCGGACAGGAAGCCACCCACGCGTCGTCGCACGAGAGCTTTCGTACATACCTCGTGGCGCACGGCGTCGACATCGAGCCGATCCTGCAGCGCATTCGATTCGCGGTGGGCGTGATGTTCGGCGATCACGGCCTCACCGGGCGCGCGGGCAAGGCCTGGCTGAACGAGCGCCTCGGCATCTACGCCGCTGCCGAACATTTCACCGCAGTAGTGGGCGAATGGCTTTTGGACAACACCGAATTCGACCGCGTCGGTGTCGATCCGACGATGCTGGACCTGCTTCGCTGGCACGGAGCCGAGGAACTCGAACACCGCAACGTTGCCTTCGACGCATTCCAGTACGTCGACGGTGGTGGATTTCGCCGCGCCCGCACCGCAGTGATAGCCAGCGCCGGATTGGCCGTGTTGTGGTTCAGCACCGCCGCCTACCTGTACAAGAATTCGGTGGCCACCCCCCGTACCGGGAAGCGTCGGCTTCGCACCCCCTGGCCTCTCGCATTCGCGAGAGCGTCACGCAAGCACCTCATCCCGGGCCTGTCTTTCCTGTTCGTACAACTCGCCCTCTACATCCGGCCCGGTTTCCACCCGTCGACGATGGGCGACATCGACAAGGCCGTGCGATACCTGGCAGTATCTCCCGCGGCCCTGGCAGCTCAGCGGTGACAACCACAGCATCGACGAGCGCAGCGTCTCCGATTCACAGCCATCTGGGTGAGATCACGGTGAGCGAACCCGGTCGCGGTCTGCGAGCGATCGCTGCCGCCTCACGGATGTACGCCAGATTGGTGACCGACTCGTCCCTCGTGACCGCTCTGTCCCCGGCACGACCACGCCGATGCATCGGCTACGAATTCGAGACCACCATCGACGACATCGTCGACGAGGCCGAGGACGTGCGCTCACTGTTGCTCCGCCGCAGCGACGGAGCTGCATTGCCGACGTGGCTCCCCGGTGCACACATCGACGTCACCACCCCCTCCGGTTCGATGCGGCAGTACTCGCTCACCGGGCGTTCCGGCGCAGGTGACCGCTACCGCATCAGCGTCCGCAAGGTACCCGGCGGCACGGCCTCCGAAGAGATCCACACCCTCTCCCGCGGAGATGTTCTGCGAGTCCGTGGACCTCGCAACGCTTTTCCGATGGCCACCGCCGAGCACTACCTCTTCGTGGCCGCCGGCATCGGCATCACCCCCATCCGGTCCATGATCGAACGCGCAGTCGCCGAAGGCAGACGGTGGACGCTCTACTACCACGGACGATCGCGTGCCAGTCTGCCGTTCGTCGCCGAACTGCAGCAGATGGCCCTCGTCTCGCATGGCCACGTGATCGTGAAAACTGATGACGTCGAGGGACTTCCGATTCCTGCGGACATCGTCGATCTCGGAACGCGATCCTCGGCCCTGTACGTCTGCGGACCCGCGGCACTCTCGCGCCGGCTGCGAGAAGAGGCCGTCCGCGGCACCGCGGTTCGGGAGTTCCACACCGAGCTGTTCGCGCCAGCCCCCGTGGTCGACGGTCGTCCGTTCATGCTGAAGCTCGCACGTTCCGGCGACACCGTCGAGGTCGGCGCACAAGAGACCGCCCTCGACGCTCTCCGACGAGTCCGCCCGGATCAGCCGTTCTCGTGCCGCCAAGGCTTCTGCGGTGCCTGCGTCGTCGGCCTCACCGGCGGACGCGTCGACCATCGCGATCGCGTGCTGAGCGGCACGGAGCGCGAAAGCTCACTCACCCTGTGCGTCTCACGCGGCGCGGTCGACTGCGACGTCGTCGTTCTCGATCTGTAGAAGGAGCCACACATCATGACCGACAACGACTCTGGAGCGCGGCATATCGACGTCGCCATCATCGGTGCCGGCTTCGGCGGCCTCGGCGCCGCGATCAGGCTCGAGCAGGAAGGCCGCAGCGACTTCCTGGTCTTCGAGCGCGACGACGCCGTCGGCGGAACGTGGCACGTGAACACCTATCCCGGGGCCCAATGCGACATTCCGTCGGCGCTGTATTCGTTCTCGTTCGCGCCCAATCCGAACTGGACACGGCTGTACCCGCTGCAGCCCGAGATAGAGCAGTACCTCGACGACTGCACCGACCGGTTCGGAATCCGTGATCGAATCCGGTTCGATCACGACGTGCTCGACGCAACGTGGGAGAACGAGCGAGCGCAGTGGGTGATACGCACGAGCGGCGGGACATGGACTTCTCGGATCCTGATCGGAGCTCTCGGCCCGTTCAGTGAACCGGCGACTCCCACTATCACAGGACTGGATTCTTTCTCGGGCACAGTGTTTCATTCCGCGAACTGGGACCACGATTTTTCGGTGCAGGGGCGACGCCTCGCCGTCATCGGCACCGGTGCATCGGCGGTGCAGTTCGTCCCGCGGCTGGCCCCCGAGGCCGGGCACCTCACGCTGTTTCAGCGGACACCGACGTGGATTCTTCCGCACCCCGACCGGCCCATCTCCGAATCCGGCAGATCCCTGTTCGAGAACTTCCCACCGGCTCAGCGCGCCCTGCGTCGCATGTTCGATCTGTTCCAGGAAGCGTTGGTACCGGGATTGATTCGGCATCGTTCTCTGTTGGCCCCACTGACCGCACTCGGGCGCGCGCACCTGCGCCGTCAGGTGAAGGATCCGGTTCTTCGAGAGAAGCTCACGCCTTCCTATGCATTCGGCTGTAAACGGCCCACGTTCTCCAACAAGTTCTACCCGGCTCTGTGCCGAAAGAACGTCACGGTCGAGACCAGCGGCATCCAAGCGATCGTGCCCGAGGGAATCGTCACGACCGACGGCACGGTGCACGAGGTGGATGCCATCGTGCTCGGAACCGGATTCACCGTCGCCGGCCACTCGGGCTTTCGACGCATCGTCGGGCGAGGCGGAATCTCGCTGGCGGACACGTGGCCGGGCGGCGAGATGTCGTCGTATCGAGGGACCACGGTGCACGGCTTTCCGAACTTCTTCATGGTGCTCGGCCCCAATTCAGTGGTGTACACCTCGCAGGTCGTCACCATCGAAGCACAGGTGAACTACGTGCTCGCTGCGCTGCGCGCGATGGACGACAAGTCCCTGGCTGCAATCGAAGTCACTCGCACTGCACAAACCCAATTCGCGGACTACACGGACGAACGCTTGGCCGGTTCGGTGTGGAACTCGGGCGGGTGCAGCAGCTACTACCTGAGCCCGTCGGGCCGCAACGTGACCTACTGGCCGGGCTCGGTCCGCAATTTCACTCGTCGCATGGCCACCATCGAGCTCGACCATTATCACTGCCGCAGTGCGACGGTAGACTCCACGAAGGAGCTCGTATGAACAACCGCAGGGACCTCACCGGCAAGGTCGCATTGGTCACGGGTGGCGCACGCGGCATCGGAGCTGCAACCGTAGCGGCGCTGGTGACCGCGGGGGCGTCCGTGGCCGTGGTGGATCGAGACTTTCCGACCGAAGCAGGAGAGTCGGCACGAGTGTTGATGCTGACCGGGGACGTCACCGACCCCGACGCCATGGCGGAGTGCGTACAAGCCGCTGTGCGAGCCTTCGGCGGTCTCGACATCGTGATCGCCAATGCCGGTATCACCCCGCCGCCCGGCACGATTCGGTCGATCGACCGCGCCGTCTTCGACTCGGTGATGGCAGTGAACTTCGGCGGCGTGCTCAACATCGTGCGGGCTGCAGCCGACGAGATCGTCGCGAGCGGTGGCCATATTCTGCTCGTATCGTCCTGTGCTGCATTCACTCCCGGCATGGGCGGGTCTGCATATATGGTGAGCAAGGCGGCGGTGGAACAGCTGGGACGTGCTCTGCGTATCGAACTCGCAGCCGTCGGCGCATCGGCCGGTCTTGCGTACTTCGGAGTGGTGGACACCGACCTGGCGCGTCACACCCTCGACGACGACCCGATCGGTCAGCGAATCGGCGGATTGCTTCCGTGGCCACTGAGCCGACGTCTGCCATCTCGGCGCGCCGCGGAGTTGCTCGTACGCGCGGTCCGCACCCGCCGGGCACGAGTCATCGCCCCTGCTGTGTGGATGCCGTACTTCTGGTTCCGCGGGGTATTGAACCCGATCGTGGAACGTCGACTCGTCCACGACCGCGCGATCGCTCGGATCATTCGCGATCTGGAAGAGGTTCGTGCACTGTGACATTCGTGCGATCGTGAGCTACTCGGTCTCGTTACCCACGCTGGGAACGTCACTCATCGGCGGCAGCGGCAGCGCACACAGGTCCTGGGCGTCGCCGTCGGACACTCCCAGTGCGAGCAGCACTGTGTACGCCATCCGGTCCACGGCCTCGGCGTCGTCACGATCGGGTTGCTCGAGCAGAAGCTGGCCCAAACCGAGCAAAGCCCCCGCCACCAACGCCAGGGCCAGCTGGATGTCCTCGACACGGAAATAACCTGCACCGATTCCGGCCACGATATCTCTCGCCGCACGTGGACCCAGGCCGTGCTGCGACGTGATCAACTCGGGACCGGAGTGGATGAGCACCTGGCTCAGTTCCGGTTGCAAACGAAAAATTCTTCCGGAAATGCGGAACGACCGAGTGAACGCTTCGGCAGGATCCGCGTCTTCGTCGGTCAACGAGTCCAGGTATCGCCCCAGCTGTTCCAAGGCACCGTCGACCGCCGACTGGAACAACTGCTCGCGGCTGACGAAGTGGTTGTAGAAAGAACCCATCCCCACGTCGGCTGCCTGAGTGATCTCCGCGATCGGAGCATTCAGCTCGCCCCGAGCGATGAAGCCTTGCGCGGCCGCAATCAGTGCGCCACGGGTGCGAGCCTTCCGTCGCTCGAGGCGATTCTGCGTCTCCACCATGTTCCACACCTCTGTCTACGCCGGTCTATTCACTGACCCTTCCTCACCGCTGACGAATTTGTCAATACCCTTGACTGACTTAGTAGTCATAGGTGACGATAGTGTCAACAACAAGGGAGGGCTGATGGGACACGACGTCGACGGCCACAAGAACATGCATGTGGATCAGGGCGCGCTACCAGGCGAACACCCGGGGAAAGCCACCGACCCGATCATCAAGGTGCGCGACATCGCCTGGCTCGAGTTCCGCAAACCCGATCTGGCCAAGGCCGAGGCGTTCGCCGTGGCGTTCGGATTCACCGTCGCACTGCGCACGTCCGAGGAGATTCACCTTCGCGGTACTCACGTCGGCTCACCGTGCGTGATCATCCGACGCGGAAAGCGAACACGTTTCGTCGGTGCAGCGTTCGCCGCCGCCGAGGATGCAGACGTCGTCCGACTCGCCGAGGCCACCGGGCAGCGCGTCCACCGACTGCCCGACACCCTCGGCGGTATCGCCGTCACTCTGACCGATCCGGGCGGCCAGCCCGTTCAGGTCGTCTCGGGATACACCGAGCACCCGGAGCTTCCGGGCCAGGACACACACACCTACAACTTCGGCGATCCCCGCAACCGAGTGAACGCCACACAGCGTCCACCGCATCAGCCGGCACGAGTGCAACGACTCGGGCACGTAGTGCTGCAGCGCGTCGACTACCTGGAGAACCTCAACTGGTATCTGCATCATCTGGGACTGATCGTCAGCGATTTCCTCTACTACGACGGCCAACGCGACCGAGGACCGGTGATGAGCTTCATCCGATGCGACCGCGGCAGCATCCCGTCCGATCATCACACGCTCGCCATGACTCTCGGCCCGTCAGATCGGTACGTGCACTCGGCGTATCAGGTGACCGACATCGACGCCATCGCCGCCGGTGGCGAATTCCTCACCGCGCATGGGTACAAGCATTCCTGGGGTATCGGCAGGCATATTCAGGGCAGCCAGATCTTCGACTACTGGCGCGATCCCGACGGCTTCCTAGTGGAACATTTCAGCGACGGCGACATGTTCGACAGTTCACTCGAACCCGGCTGGGCACCGATGACGGCGTCGGGCCTGGCCCAGTGGGGGCCGCCCGCGTCCAAGGACTTTCTCGGAATCGCGCCGAGCAAATCGTCTCTGCACGAGCTCAAATCGATCCTCTCCTCGCTCCGCAACGACAACGAATTCGACACCGAACGCCTTCGCGGCCTGATGAAAGTGGCTTCCTCATGAGCATCGCTGTACTACGCACCGCCGACGCCTGGTGGGTCGAGACCCCGGCCGGAGCGTCCCGCATCGACACGACGGCAACCACCACCGCCGAGCTTCTCGCCGATCGCGCGGCCGTGGACGCAGCGCGCACCGGTACCGATGTCGTTGCGGTGGAGACACTCTCGCTCGTTTCCCCGGTCACCGCACCGTGCCGCGTGATGGCGAACATGACCAATTTCGTCTCCCACGTCAAGGATTCGGGCATGAACCCCGAGACGGTGCCGCTGACGTTCTTCCGGAAGACCTCGGGTTCGATCAGCGGCCCTACCGACGACGTCGTCAAGCCGCCGCACGTGAAACTGCTCGACTACGAGATCGAGATCGGGCTGGTGTTCGGCAAGACGCTGACCGTCGGCACCAAGATCGATGCCACCAACGTGGCCGAGTACGTTGCCGGACTCGTGCTCACCAACGACGTCTCCGCGCGCGATGTCCAGCTGCCCAAAACTCAGTTCTACGAGGGTAAGTCGTACCCCACCTTCACGCCGGTCGGACCCCGTCTCGTACTGCTCGAAGCTGGTGAGTTCGATCGATTCGGCGATTTGGCCATGACGCTCCGAGTGAACGGCACTGTCCGACAGGACAGTACGGTCGCAGACATGATCTTCCGGCCGGTCGAATCACTGAAGGCGCTGAGCAAGTTCCAGCGGATCGATCCCGGCGACCTGCTGCTCACCGGCACACCCGGCGGTACCGCCCTCAAGGCTCCCGCCAAGCCGATCGAGATGATCGGATCGCTGATCCCGCCGGCGCTCAAGTGGAAGGTCTTCTTCAAGAAGCAGGCCAAGAATCCCGACTTCCTGCAGGACGGCGACGTGCTCGAACTGACGAGCTCGACTCCCGACGGAGCCCTGGATCTGGGGGTTCAGCGCACCCGGGTCTCCTACCGATGAGCGAACACGAGCCCGATGGCACGCACCATCGGGTAGTGATCGTCGGTGCAGGCCCGACCGGAATGACCGCCGCGTTGCTGCTAGCGCAGTACGGCGTCCCCTGCCTCGTCCTGGACAGGTGGGAAGACGTCTACCCCCAACCGCGCGCGGTCCACCTCGACGACGAGGTGTACCGCATTCTCGGCGACCTGGGACTGGGCGAGGACTTTGCAGCCATATCCCGTCCCGGACGCGGATTGCGGTTGTGCACCAAGGACATCAGGACCCTTGCCGAGTTCGAGCGCGATCCGGATGCTCGACCACACGGCTATCCGCAGGCGAACATGTTCGATCAACCCGAACTCGAACGTCTGATGCGTTCTCATGTCGCTCGCTACGACGGCATTGCGATGCGCGGCGGCTGCGAGATCACCGATGTGCAGAATCTGAGGGACAGCGTCCGGGTCTCGTACACGTCCACCGAGGACGGAACGCCGCATTGGGTGACCGCGGACTACGTTCTCGGGTGCGACGGTGCCAACAGTGTGGTGCGCAGGTCCATCGGCTCGAAGATGGAGGATCTCGGTTTCGAGCAGCGCTGGCTGGTCGTCGATATCGAGGCCGATGTCGACCTCGATCAGTGGGACGGTGTGCACCAGGTGTGCGATTCCGTGAGATCGGCGACGTACATGCGCATCGGAACCACGCGCTACCGCTGGGAGTTCCAGATGCTCGATGGCGAAACCCTCGACGAGTTCACCGATCTCTCGGCCATTCACCCACTGATCGCACCGTGGTTCGTTGCGGCGGAGATCCCTGAGATGAAGCTGATTCGCAGCGCCGAGTACACCTTCAAGGCACAGATTGCCGATCAGTGGCGTGATCGCCGGGTCTTCGTCCTGGGCGACGCCGCGCATCTGACGCCGCCGTTCATCGGTCAGGGAATGGGAGCGGGCTTGCGCGACGCCCGCAACCTGGTGTGGAAGGTGGTCGGCGCACTCGACGGACACGTGGTCCAGTCCGCGCTGGACAGCTACGAGATCGAACGAAAGACGCACGCCAAGGCCATGATCAGGCTGGCCGTGACGATGGGGCGGGCCATGACCGGCGGGAGCAAGCTCACCGGCATCATGCGGGCCAACATCGCGCCCGTCCTCGGACATCTTCCGATCATCGGCGAGAAGGTCACCGCGAGCACCACGCCCTCGCTCGTCGGATCGCAGTACGTCCTGCGATCGCCGATGCAGCCTCGCTCACTCGCCGGACAACTCTGCCCGAACAGCCTGTTGGACAATGGGATGCGACTCGATGATCGGGCACCTGGGCAGTTCCTGTTTCTCGCATCGACACCCCTGACCGTCGAGCAGCGACGCGAGGTCCAACGGCGTGGTGCCGCAGTGGTGGAGGTGGCGGCCTCGTCCGATCTCGGCCTGTGGCTGAAGCGCGGTCGCGCTGTTGCAGCGATCGTTCGTCCGGACCGCACCGTCATGGCAGCGGGCAAGTCGGTACCGGCCTTGCACACCCGAGTTCCGACCACGACGCTCCGACGCGCCGACCGACCGACACCCACGGCTCAGGTCACTGCACCGAAGACCAGAAGCACTGCATCGAAGAGGCGTAGATGAAAACTGCAATTGTCACCGGAGCGACGTCGGGAATCGGCGAGGCCATCGCCGAAACTCTCATCGCCCGCGGCTTTCGCGTTATCGGGACGAGCCGCAACAGCTCTGCGGTGGTCGACCCGATTCCAGGCGTCGACTACCGCGATCTGGACCTGACGGATCCGGCTTCCATCCGGGCCTTCGTCGATGGGCTCGGCGACGTGGAGGTCGATGTACTGATCAACAACGCAGGCGAGAGCCAGTGCGGACCGATCGAAGAACTCCCTATCGAGGCGATCACCCGACTGTTCCAGCTCAACGTCTTCGGCGCGATCGAGCTGACCCAGGCCGTAGTACCGGCCATGCGTGAGCGTGGTCGCGGACGAATCATCAACATCGGGTCGATGCTCGCCAGCTTCCCCCTCGCCTACCGTTCCTCGTATGCCGCGACCAAAGCGGCGATCAAGGGGTTCGCGACCGCGGCGCGGTACGAGCTCGAGCCGTACGGAATCGATATCACCACAGTCGAACCCGGGTCGATCGCCACCGGACTCTCCGCTCGCCGAACCAAGTACTGCGGACCGCATTCACCGTATCTGCGCGATTTCACCACGGTCATCTCACGGCTCGACGCCAAAGAGGCACAAGGCATTTCGGCCGAGACGGTCGCCAAGACCGTGCTTCGAGCGGTCGAGGACAAGAAGACCCTGCCGATCTACGCCGTCGGCAGCAATGCGCCTGCCGTGTTCCTCGCCCAACGATTGCTGCCACGCACCGTGCTCGAGAAGTTCACGGCTCGGGCATACGGACTGCCCAGCAAGCGACCGGTGACCTAACGGAAGAGCGCTGCGACGAACGGAATCGTGTCGGCCTGTGATTGAACGAGCGCTCCGCTGTGGTCGGCGTCGTACGTCCGAAACGTCAACGGCTGACCGTTCGCGGTGAGTGCGGCGACGTACGCGGCGGTGGTCGGGAACGGGACATCGGTGTCGCGCAGACCGTGGCCCATGAAGAACGGCTTGTCGAAACCTGACTCGGGCATGGCCATGTAGTCGTCGAGCACTGCGGTAAAATTCGGCAGGCTGGTCAGCGGCGCGGTGAAGAAGTCGCCGATCTTCACTCCGTCGAGTTGTTCCTCGAGGTCCGCTACGCACGCCGTCTCGGCCAGAGCTGCGTACTTCTGTCCGGTGGGGGTGAGGATGCCGTCCAAGCCCAGCTCGGGATGCGAATAGCGAAGAGCAGCACCGATGTACGCAACGTATGCGGTCAGACCGGCCGGCAGTGCAATCGGCGGCATGCCCGGTCCACCGATCGAGACGAGCTTCTCGATGTACGCGGGGGTTCCGGTGCCGACAGCGCCCCTGTAGTCGAGATCCGGTCCACCGAATTCGGTTGCATACCGAGCGGTGTAGATCGCTGCGCCGCCGCCCTGCGATTGACCTACCGTCACCCACTTGCGCGAGAGTTGATCACTGTAGTTGCGGCCGGCTTTCACCATGTCGACCACGTTGTGTGCCGTGGTCCTGCCGTCCAGATATGCCTGCAGACCGGGCGTTCCGAGGCCGGCGTAGTCGCTGGCCACAACGGCGTATCCCTGCGCCAGCCAGTTACCGAGGTACGGCAGATCTCGTTCGGCCAACGCCGGCCCCGCGACCGACGGCGCGCACGAGTCACCGAGTCCGGAGGTGCCGTGGGCCCACGAGATCACCGGCCAACCGCCATCGGGGGCCGTGCCCTGCGGGAGAAAAACCGTGCCGGTGCTGAGTGCCTTCTCACCGAACGTATCGGTGGTGACATAGGTGAGCACTTCGGCCGAGGACGAACCGGGAATCCAGAAGTCTTGTGGCAGCGGACGACTGGAGACAACGTCACCGATGTTCTGAGTGATCACCGGCGCCGCGGAGGCCGGGGCGGCCAGCAGGCCGGAAGCCATGCTCGACGCCAGCGCTGCGACTACTGCAAGGGCACCGATCCGACGACGAGCGATCACTGGGTCTCCGTTGCATTCGAGTGGCCGAGCGCGCCACCGCGTTCGTCGATGCGCGCCACCTTGTAATACACGACCGCACCGATCCAGACAACGAAGAACGTGCCGACGACGAGCTGGCCGGCGAGGTTCAGATCGATGACGGCCACTGCGTCCCACAGTCCACCGGTCAGCTCGAACTGCTCGGCGAGCAGCGTCAGCAGCTGCACCGTCCCGATCACCAGGGCCACGAAGACCGACAGACCCGTCATCGTCATGTTGTAGTAGATCTTGCGGACCGGGGTGACGAACGCCCAGCCGTATGCCTTCGACATGAAGATGCCGTCGATCGTGTCCATCGTGGTCATACCCGCGGCGAACAGGACCGGCAACGCGATGATCGCCATCGGTGGGAGTCCGCCGGCGATCGCGGTCGTGCCGGCGATGGCGAGCAGACCGACCTGTGTGGCGGTATCGAAACCGAGACCGAACAGAAGTCCCAGCGGGTACATCTGCCACGAGTGGTTGATCATCTTGTCGTAGCGGCCCCGGAACAGTCGATTCATCAGGCCGCGCTTGGCCAGCAACTCGTCGAGCCCGGCCTCGGTGAACTCACCGCGCTTCGCCCGCCGCCAGACCCCGACGATGCCTGCGAGTACCGCGATGTTCAGCGCGGCAATGAGATACAGGAACGTTCCGGACACCAGCGTGCCGATGATGCCGCCGACCCCGGCGAAGGCATCTTGGAACGCCGTCGCCTGCGACGCGACGAAGGCAATCGCGGCAACGAACACGAATACGACGGTCGAGTGACCGAGAGAGAAGAACAGCCCGACGGCCAACGGCCGCTTGCCCTTCTGCAACAGGAAGCGGGTGGTGTCGTCGATGGCGGCGATGTGATCCGCGTCGAACGCGTGCCGCAGACCGAGGGTGTACGCCAGCACGCCGGCTCCGGCGTAGACGAGGGTGCCGTCGGCTCCGGTGAGGCCATGAATACTCGGAATGGAGTCGTAGTGGGTGAACAGCCCCCACCCGATCACATGCAACGCGGCAATGAAGCCGGCCATCGCGAGCAGCCGAGGAACCTCGTCGAGAGTGAATCGACTCTGCCGTCTGCCGAGTTCGACACGCGATAGTTGGGTCGTCATGTCGATCATTGTCTCCGATAACGACGGTTTGCTCTTCCTATGGAGCGCAGGTGCGCTGAGTGTCCACTATTTGCGTCCGCAGACGGGATCGCGATCCTCGACTCGAATTGTGGGCGCTCAGGTCAGTGCTTTCAACGCCCCCAGTGCCATTGCCCGCAGCACCGGCCGAGCGCTGCGTGACGGCGTGCGCCCTGCGCTGTAGGGCGTCGAGTTGATCAGGCCGAAGACCGCATGCGCCGTGGTGCGCGCATCGGACTCGTTCAATTCCGAGTCGACGGCGCACAGCACCTCGACCCACAGTTCCACGTATTCGCGCTGCATCCGGCGCACCTTGCGTCGCGCACCCTCGGGGAGGCTCTGCAGGTCGCGATCCTGAATGCGAATGAATGCCGGGGTCTCGAAGGCGAAATCGAGGTGGAAGTCGACCAGAGCCGACACCGTGTCTGCATCGACCTTCCGCGAACCGATCACCTCGCGGCCGCCGTCGAGCAGATACTCCGAGATTCCGACCATCAGCTCGACGAGCACCGCCTCCTTGTTCGGGAAGTGGCGGTAGACGGCGGGACCACTGATGCCGACTGCCGCACCCAAGTCCTCCAGCCGCACGGAGGTGAACCCACGATCGGCGAACAACGATGCGGCGGCGTCGAGCAATTGCTGTCGACGCTCGGCCTTACGTTGCTCGCGCACGGTCGTCGGCTTTGCTTTCAACTCTCACACCCCCTCGACCCTGGACACTCAGTTAATCGTAGTTTACTATCATGTCAGTTATCAACCATTAACTGAACTTCTTCGACACCGACGTCCGACCCCTAAGGCGTGCATCTCATGGCGATCGATACCGCGGCCAACCGCGCAGATCACGAGCATCTCACCAGCGAACTCTCCGAACGGCTCGCCGTCGCCGCTCGCGGCGGTAGCGAGAAGTCACGGGAGCGGCACATCGCCCGCGGCAAACTGCTCCCCCGCGATCGCGTCGACGAGCTCCTGGATCCCGGCAGCCCCTTCCTCGAAATCGCACCGCTGGCCGCCAACGGTCTGTACGACGACGAATGCCCCGGCGCCGGTGTCATCGCCGGCATCGGCCGAGTCTCCGGACGCGAGTGCGTGATCATCGCCAACGACGCCACCGTCAAGGGCGGCACCTACTACCCGATGACGGTGAAGAAGCACCTCCGCGCTCAAGAGATCGCCCTGCAGAACACCCTGCCGTGCATCTACCTCGTCGACTCGGGCGGCGCATTCCTGCCGCGTCAGGACGAGGTGTTCCCCGACCGTGACCACTTCGGGCGCATCTTCTTCAACCAGGCCACCATGAGCGCCAAAGGAATTGCTCAGATCGCTGCCGTCATGGGCTCCTGCACCGCGGGCGGTGCCTACGTACCTGCGATGAGCGACGAGGCGATCATCGTCAAGAACCAGGGCACGATCTTCCTCGGTGGCCCGCCACTGGTGAAGGCCGCGACCGGCGAGGTCGTCACGGCCGAAGAACTCGGCGGCGGTGATCTGCACTCGAAGATCTCCGGTGTCACCGACCATCTCGCCGACGACGATCGAGACGCATTGCGACGAGTGCGCCGCATCGTCTCCACCCTCGGGCCCCGCACCACGCGGCCGTGGGACGTCGTCACCACCCGTGCACCGATCGCCGATCAGAGCGAAATCTACGACGTCGTCCCCACCGATCCGCGCACCCCGTACGACGTGCGTGAAGTGATCACTCGCGTGGTCGACGCAGGCGAATTCGACGAGTTCAAAGCCGAATACGGCAAGACACTCGTCACCGGATTCGCCCACCTCCACGGCCACCCCGTCGGAATCATCGCCAACAACGGCGTCCTGTTCGCCGAATCTGCCATGAAGGGCGCACATTTCATCGAACTGTGCGACAAGCGCAGCATCCCATTGGTCTTCCTGCAGAACATCACCGGCTTCATGGTCGGCCGAGACTACGAGGCAGGCGGCATCGCCAAGCACGGCGCGAAGATGGTGACGGCAGTGGCCTGCGCCCGCGTCCCGAAGATCACCGTTGTCATCGGCGGCTCGTACGGTGCGGGCAACTACTCCATGTGCGGCAGAGCGTATTCGCCTCGCTTCCTGTTCATGTGGCCGAACGCGCGTATCTCGGTGATGGGCGGTGAACAGGCCGCATCGGTGCTCGCTACGGTGCGGAGCGACCAACTCGACGCCGCAGGCAAACCGTGGGGTGAGCAAGACCAGGAGGCGTTCAAAGCTCCGATTCGTGACCAGTACGAAAGCCAGGGCAACCCGTACTACTCGACGGCCCGCCTGTGGGACGACGGCATCATCGACCCGGCCGATACCAGGCAGGTACTCGGACTGGCCCTCGCGGCGTGCGCCAATGCACCGCTCGAGCCGGTCTCCTACGGCGTTTTCAGGATGTGAGAGAGATGACCACGATGTTGGACACCATTCTGATCGCCAACCGCGGCGAGATCGCCGTCCGAGTCGCGCGCACATTGCGCCGCATGGGAATTCGGACCGTCGCCGTCTACAGTGATGCCGACGCCGATACCCGGCACGTCCACGAAGCCGACACCGCCGTGCGGCTCGGCCCCGCCAACGCTCGCGAGAGCTACCTCGACATCGGCAAGGTGATCGCGGCCGCGCAGGCCACCGGCGCACAGGGAATTCATCCCGGCTACGGGTTCCTGTCCGAGAACTCGGAGTTCGCAACCGCCTGTGCTGCAGCGGGAATCGCATTCCTCGGACCACCGGCCAAGGCCATCGAAGTGATGGGCGACAAGATCGCCGCCAAGGCCGCCGTCAGCGCCTTCGGCGTCCCCGTCGTACCCGGAATCTCCCGACCGGGCCTGACCGACGACGACCTCATCGCCGGCGCACCCGACGTCGGCTTCCCAGTCCTGGTCAAGCCGTCCGCAGGTGGCGGCGGAAAGGGAATGCGCCTGGTCGAGCATGCCGAGGACCTTCCCGCGGCACTGACCAGCGCTCGCCGTGAAGCGGCCTCCTCGTTCGGTGACGACACCCTCTTTCTCGAACGATTCGTGTTGCGGCCCCGGCACATCGAGGTACAGATCCTCGCCGACGGACACGGCAACGTCATCCATCTCGGCGAACGCGAATGCAGTCTGCAGCGACGCCATCAGAAGGTCATCGAGGAAGCACCGTCGCCCTTGCTGGACGAAGCAACCCGGGCCCGCATCGGCGAGGCCGCATGCAACACCGCCCGCAGCGTCGACTACTCCGGTGCCGGCACAGTCGAATTCATCGTCTCGGCCGACAGCCCGGACGAGTTCTTCTTCATGGAGATGAACACCCGCCTGCAGGTGGAGCACCCGGTCACCGAGATGGTCACCGGACTCGACCTCGTCGAATGGCAGGTCCGGGTAGCTTCCGGTGAAGAGCTCACTTTGAGCCAGAACGACATTCAGCTGACCGGACACGCCATCGAGGCCCGCGTGTACGCCGAGGATCCCGGCCGCGGATTCCTCCCCACCGGCGGCACCGTCGTCGGACTACGCGAACCCACCGGACCGGGCATCCGCGTCGACTCCGGCCTCGCCGTGGGCACCGAGGTCGGCAGCAACTACGACCCCATGCTCTCCAAAGTCATTGCCTACGGCCCCGATCGCAGCACCGCGCTGCGTAGCCTGGACCGCGCACTGGCCGACACCGCCGTACTCGGAGTCGTCACGAACATCGAGTTCGCGCGATTCCTACTCGCCGACGACGACGTCCGCGCCGGCAATCTCGACACCGGACTGCTCGACCGCCGGGTCGAAGATTTCGCAGCCGCCGAGGTTACCGACGAGGCACTGATCGCCGCAGCAGCCATCGCCTGGCTCGATGTGTGGCACTCGGCCGGCCAGGACATCTGGGGTACGCCGTCGGGATGGCGGGTGGGAACCCACGCACCGTTCCACTGCCGTCTTGCATCCGGAGGGCGCACCGCTCACGTGTCCATCACCGGGACCCTCGATGCGGCCACGGTCGTCGTCGACGACGCAGTGCCGCGCGCTCTCCGAGCAACCGCCACGAAGGATTCCGTGAATCTGGTGCTCGAGGATCGACGCGAGACGATGACGTTCGCCCGAAGTGACTCCTCCACTTGGGTTTCCAGCTCTCGCGGCACGTGGCGAATCGATCGAATCGCCGAGCCCAGCGTCCGCGAGAACGAAGCGCACTCCGGTGACGCCGAGATCCTCTCACCGATGCCGGGTTCGATCATCGCGATCGGAACCACCACTGGCAGCGCCGTCACCGCAGGCTCGGCCATCGTCGTCGTCGAGGCGATGAAGATGGAACACACCCTGACCACACCCATCGACGGCACCGTCGAACTCACTGTTGCAGTGGGGGATCAGGTCCGCGTGGACCAGATCCTCGCCCGCATCGTTCCCACCGACACAGAACAGGACCAGCCATGACCGATCACCTGTCATCCGCGAATCTGCCCGACGAGTACCAGCAACTGGTCAAGTCCGTTGCCGACTTCACCCGGACGGTCGTCGCACCGGTCTCGGCGAAACACGATGCCGAGCACTCGTTTCCGTACGAAGTCGTCGCCGGAATGGCCGAGATGGGACTGTTCGGTCTGCCGTTCCCCGAGGAGTACGGCGGTATGGGCGGCGACTACTTCGCTCTGTGCCTGGCGCTCGAGGAGCTCGGCAAGGTCGACCAGAGTGTCGCGATGACACTCGAAGCCGGCGTCTCCCTCGGTGCCATGCCCGTCTATCGATTCGGCAACGACGCACAGAAGCAGCAGTGGTTACCCAAGCTCACCGCAGGCAAAGCCTTGGCCGCGTTCGGTCTGACCGAGCCCGGTGCCGGTAGCGACGCGGGCGGCACCAAGACCACTGCCAAGCGCGACGGCGGCGACTGGATCATCAACGGCAGCAAGCAGTTCATCACCAACTCCGGCACCGACATCACCGAACTCGTCACCGTGACCGCGGTCACCGGTGTCGACGAGGCAACCGGCCGTAAGCAGATTTCCTCGATCCTCGTCCCCACCGACACCCCCGGCTTTGTTGCCGAGCCGGCCTACAACAAGGTCGGCTGGAACGCGTCGGACACCCACCCGCTCAGCTTCACCGACGTCCGCGTACCCCAGGAGAACCTGCTCGGGCAGGAGGGCCGCGGGTACGCGAACTTCCTGCACATTCTCGACGAGGGCCGCATCGCGATCGCGGCGGTGTCTGTCGGTGCCGCGCAGGGCTGCGTCGACGAGAGCGTCAAATACGCCAAAGAGCGCGAGGCCTTCGGCACTCCGATCGGTCGGAACCAAGCGATCTCGTTCAAGATCGCGCGGATGGAAGCCCGCGCCCACACCGCGCGGACGGCCTACTACGACGCGGCGGCATTGATGTTGGCGGGCAAGCCGTTCAAGAAGGCAGCCTCGATCGCCAAGCTCGTCGCCTCCGAAGCGGCAATGGACAACGCGCGCGATGCCACGCAGATCCACGGCGGCTACGGTTTCATGAACGAGTACGTCGTCGCGCGTCACTACCGCGACAGCAAGATCCTCGAAATCGGTGAGGGTACAACCGAGGTTCAGCTGATGCTCATCGCCCGGAGCCTGGGACTGTGAGCGACAAGCGCATTCGGCAACGCGGTCTGTGGTTCGAGGAGATGGAGCTGGGCACCGTCTACGAACACCGCCCGGGACGGACCATCACCGAGGCCGACAACACACTGTTCACCACGCAGACGATGAACACCCAAGCCTTACACCTCGACGCCGCCTACAGCGAGACAACACCTTTCGGCCAGCGCCTGGTGAACTCGATGTTCACCGTGTCCACGCTCGTCGGGTTGTCGGTGACGCAGTTGACCCAGGGCACCATCGTCGCGAACCTGGGCTTCTCCGAGGTCTCCTTTCCCAAACCGCTGTTCCACGGCGACACGCTGTACGCGGAGACCGTGATCTCGGACAAGCGAGAATCCAAGTCTCGCCCCGGTGAGGGCATCGTGACGTTCACCCATACCGGTCGGAATCAGCACGGAGACATTGTCGCGGTCGCCGTCCGCAAGACGCTGGTCCGAATGCGACCCGAGGACGACGCGTCGTGAGCTGGGTCCCGCCCGGTCCGGCATGGCTGTTCTGCCCGGCAGACCGGCCCGAGCGTTACGAAAAAGCCGCCGCGCGAGCCGATGTGGTCATCCTCGATCTCGAAGACGCTGTCGGTGCCGCGGACAAAGCCGGAGCTCGCGAGTCCGTGGTGTCCACCGCTCTGGACCCGTCGCGCACCATCGTCCGCATCAATGCGCACGGTACCGACGATCAGGCCGCCGACCTCGAGGCGTTGCAGCGCACCGAGTACACGACCGTCATGCTGCCCAAGTGTGAATCTGCCGCTGAGATCGAGGCTCTGGCTCCGCTGAATGTCGTCGCGCTGATCGAGTCCCCGCTCGGCGCGATGACGGTGTTCGACGCGCTCGCGGCCGACAACGCCGTCGGGGCCATGTGGGGTGCCGAGGACCTGGTGGCCGCCATGGGCGGCAATTCGAGTAGGCACGCCGGCGGCTCGTACCGCGATGTGGCACAGCATGTTCGATCGCAGACGCTACTGGCGGCGAAGGCGCGCGGAGTGTTCGCGCTCGATTCGGTGTTCCTCGACATCCCCGATCTCGACGGGGTGCGTGCCGAGGCCGATGACGCCGTGGCCGTCGGTTTCGATGGCAAAGTGGCCATTCACCCGAGCCACATCCCCGTCATTCGCGAGGCCTACGCGCCGACCCCCGAGGCGATCGAGTGGGCCACCGCAGTGCTCGACGCAGTGGCCCACAACCGCGGCGTCTTCACCTTCCGCGGTCAGATGGTCGACGCACCCGTTCTCGCGCATGCTCGACGCATCATCGCGCGTCGACCCTCGTAGTTCTCTCGCGCTCGGTCAGCCCGCCCCAGATTCCGTACGGCTCGTCGCATCGCTCGGCGTGGGCCAGGCAGGACTCGACTACCGGACATTGCCGACAGATGGCCTTTGCCTCGGCCTCGAGGCGACGGAGGGTGGGGCCACGCAATCCTCTGTCCGGGTAGAACATCGAGATCGGCATCGTTCTGCACCGGGCTCGGAGTTGCCATTCCCACACGCCGGCGATGGGCGCGGGCAGCTGCACGTCGAGTGACTTGTACTTCATGGTGTTCCGTCCTGGGGTTCTCAGTGCATGTGGCTTCCACCGTTGATGTCGATCGTGGTGCCGGTGAGGTACGCGGCGTCTTCGGACGACAGGAACGTGATGACGGAGGCGACTTCTCTGGTGGTGGCGGTGCGTCCGAGCGGAATGCCCTGGGCGATGGCCTTTTCCTGTTCGTCGGTGCTGCCGACGCGGATGTTGGTGTCCACAGCTCCCGGGGTGACCGCGTTGATCGTCACGCCCGTATCTTCCAGCTCACGGGCAAGGGATTTGGTGAAGCCGAGCAGAGCGGCCTTGGCCGAGGAGTAGGGGACTTTGCCGAACACTCCGCCGCCGCGTTGCGCCGAGACCGAGGACATGGTGATGATGCGACCCCACCGCTGCTCGATCATGTCCGGCAGGAATGCTTTGGTGACCAGGTAGGTTCCGGTGGCGTTGACCGCAAAGACCTTGTTCCACAGCTCGACCGTGGTCTCGAGGAACGGGACCGGGGACGTGATGCCGGCGATGTTCGCCACGGCTCCGACCGGTGGCAAGTTCCCTGCGTCGACCTCTGATTTCGTTGCTGCATAAGCTTTCTGGACGGAGTCCTCGTCCGATACGTCGATGGCGTGCCCGAACGCAGCGACGTTGTAGGCCGCGGCGATCTCGGCGGCGACCTTTTCGGACTTCTCGCCGTCGAGGTCGAGAATGACGACGCCCCAACCGTCCTCGGCGTAGCGCTCCGCGGTGGCGCGGCCGATTCCCTTGTCGGAGGTAGCCCCGGTGATCACTGCGGTGCGGGTGGTGGTGGTCATGATGTCTCCTGGTGTGTGTCGAGTAGCAGTTCGGTGATCAGGTCACCGGCGGCAGTGGTCGCCGCCGGACGTTGTTCGTCGGAGATGTCTCTCGTTTCGAGTTCGAGCGCGAAATGGCCGTTGAATCCCACGTATCGGAGCGCATCGATGCCGCCGCGGAAGTCGACCTCGCCGCGACCCACGCTGATGTTGATGTTGCCCGGGTCGTCGACGGCGTGGGCTCCATCGAGCCGGACGTCGCCGCGGGTCGCATCGCGAACATGGACGTGCGAGATTCGGGTGCCCGTCGACCGCGCGAAGTGAATCGGGTCGCTTCCGGACGCGACGATATGGCTGAAGTCCATGACGATGCCGATCGCCGGATCGATGCGCTCGGCCAACGCGGCTGCACGGTCGGTGGTGCAGCAGAGCCGGAACACATGCAGCGACTCGGTCCAGACGTTCACGCCGTGCCGATGGGCCCGTGTCGACGCATAGTTCAGGTTGGCCGCGACCCGATCGAGATCGGCGTCGAGCGACTCGATGGGCTCATGCCCGAGGGCACCGTTCGGTAGCACGAGCGCGTGCGCCCCCACCCGGGAGGCCAACTCCAGCAGTCGTTCGAGATGCGCGGACGCCTCGAGGTCGGTAGCAGGGTCGTTCAGATCGCCGACATCGCAATTGATCGACCGGACGGCCAGGCCTGAGCGCTGCACGACCTCCACAACCTCGCTGACGCCACGATCGTCCAGGTCGAGGGGTACGTGGTCGCACACCCCCGGTAGCGATCCCAGGTCGATTTCCGCGAATCCGAGCTCGCCGATCACGTCGAGTGTGCTGCGCAGGGGTAGGTGCCGAAACGAGATCGTCGAGCAACCGAGCCGTGAATCGAACATCCGAGCTTCCCTCCCGTCGTCGTGATGCGGACCACAGTAAGCACCTCTAGACCTCTTCGTCAACCGTCGCCGGTTGACTGTTGACAGTAACAGTGGAATGGGTCACACTCGTGGTGTTGACAGTCGACGGTCACTTGGACGAGTTTGAAACCAACACCTCAGCAGGAGAGTCCCCATGAGCACAGATGCTCTGCAGATGCGCGGACCGGTCCACGGCACAAAAGACGCCAAACGCGTCGCCGTCGGATCTTCGGTCGGTGCCGTCATCGAAACGTACGACTTCATCGGCTTCGGTACCGCCGCCGCCCTGTACTTCGGAACCGCATTCTTCCCCGGCTCCAACTCCGTCACCGGCACACTGGCCGCCTTCGCCACACTCGGTGTCGGCTTCGCAGCACGACCCATCGGCGGCATCGTCGGAGGACATCTCGGCGATCGCGTCGGCCGCAAGCCGGTACTGGTCGGCTCCCTGATCCTCATGGGTATCGCCACCTTCGCCATCGGCTTGCTGCCCACCTACGCCCAAGCCGGCATCATCGCGCCGATGCTGCTCGTGGTGGTGCGCATCATCCAGGGCCTCGCCTTCGGCGCGGAATGGGGAGGCGCGATCCTGATGAGCTACGAGCACGCTCCGTGGCGCAAGAAAGGCAAATTCACCGGCATCGTGCAAGCCGGCTTCCCCGTCGGGCTACTGCTCGCCAACCTCGTCTTCCTCGGAAGCGTGCACCTCGGCGGCGACTGGGCGTGGCGGGTTCCCTTCTTGTTCAGCATCGTCCTGGTCGCAGTGGGCCTGATAATCCGCTCGAAGGTTCCCGAGTCGCCGGTCTTCGACGACGTCAAGGAAGCGGGTGTCTCCAAGTCTCCGATCAAGGAGGCCATCAAGCACGACTGGCGAAACATTCTGCGCGGCATCGGTCTTCGCATCGCCGAGACGGCAGGATACGCAGTGTCCGTCACCTACATGATCTCCTACCTGCACACGCAGGAGTTGGCGACCACGTCCGAGACCATCACCGCACTCTGCATCGCCTCGTTCATCGGCATCTTCGCCACTACCGGCTGGGCCGCTCTCACCGACAGGATCGGGCGACGCCCCCTCTACATCGCGGTGTGCTCCTTCGCCGCACTGTTCGGAATACCGATGTTCCTGCTCGTCAACACCGGTCTGTTCCTGTTCGTCATCGCGACCATCGTGCTCGCCTACGCCGTCTGCCAGAATGCCCTCGCCGGCTCACAGGGTGCCTGGTTCCCCGAACTGTTCGACGCCTCCCGCCGCGCCTCGGGAGCTTCACTGGCGTACCAGATCTCGGCCATGGTCTCCGGCTTCACTCCGTTCATCACGACGTTGCTGTTCGTGTGGCTCGGGTGGCTCGGACCGGCCCTGCTGTTCATCGCCTACGCCCTGATCGGGCTCGGCTCCGCTCTCGCCACCAAAGGAAACCTGGGGCCCCACCGAGCGACGCCTCGCGGCACAGGCAGAACTCGACACCCCGGCGGATTTTCCGGCCTCCACTCGCGCAAAGGAACTACTGTGAGCACGATAACCGAAGCAGCACAGCATGACTCGAAGAGCAGCATCGAACGCGCAGCCGAGTTCGCGTACGCCATGCGCCACCACGTCATCGATATGGGCGAGGCTCAGGGACAGGGCTACGTAGGGCAGGCCCTGGGCGCGGCAGACATCTTCGCCGCTGTCTACGCCGACCGGTTGAAGTACCGCGCAGACGACCCGGAATGGGCCGAACGTGATCGCTTTCTACTCTCTACGGGCCATTACGCCATCGGCCTCTACGCTGCCCTCGCCGCGGCAGACATCGTGCCGGTCGCCGAGCTCGAGACGTACGGCTCGGATGAGTCCCGACTGCCCATGTCCGGAATGGCTACCTACACACCGGGAATGGAGATCTCCGGCGGATCGCTCGGCCACGGTCTCACAGTCGCAGTGGGGATGGCCCTCGGACTCCGTCATCAGAATTCCGCGTCGCGAGTATTCAACTTTCTCTCCGACGGCGAACTGGACGAAGGTTCCACCTGGGAGGCCGCGATGGGTGCCCATCACCACCGACTCGGCAACCTCATCGCCATGGTCGACATGAACGCGCTCCAAGCGGACGGCCCGACAGCCGGTGTGCTCGGTATCGAGCCCGTCCACGAGAAGTGGGCGGCGATGGGGTGGAACGTCTACCGCGTCAACGGCAACGATCCCGCTGCTCTCTCGGAAGCCTTCGATTCTGCCTGTGCCGCAGCCGAGCCCGTCGGAACTCCGTCGATCGTCATCTGCGACACCAAGATCGGCTACGGAGTCACCTTGCTCGAAAATCGAGAGAAGGCGCACTTCATGCGCATCGACGAGAGCGAGTGGAGCATCTGCCGCGACCAGCTGACCGAGCGTTTCACCGACCCGACCTACCTGCAGGAAAACGAGGTTCAGGCATGACCACCACCACCACTCCGAAACTCAAGACATCGGCGATGATCGCCTCGTTCGTCGACCCCGGCCAACGCACCGCCGACGCACCGTTCGGTCACGCTCTCGTCGAAGCCGCGCAGAACAACGACAAGATAGTCGGTCTCAGCGCCGACCTTGCCAAGTACACCGACATGCACATCTTCGCTCAGGCGTTTCCCGATCGCTTCTTCCAGATGGGCATGGCCGAGCAGCTACTCCTCGGGGCCTCGGCCGGCATGGCCGAGACCGGACTGATCCCGTTCGCATCGACGTACTCGGTGTTCGCAGCCCGTCGGGCATACGACTTCCTGTGCCTCGATATCGCCGAGCCCAATCTGAACGTCAACATCATCGGCGGCCTGCCCGGCCTCACCACGGGATACGGACCGAGCCATCAGGCCACCGAGGACATCGCCATCTTTCGTGGGATGCCGAACCTGACGATCGTCGATCCGTGCGACTCGGTCGACATCAGCCAGGCCGTGCCCCAACTCGCTGCCTCCGACGGGCCGACGTACCTGCGCTTGCTTCGTGGCAAGGTGGCGACCGTGCTCGACGAGTACGACTACACCTTCGAGCTCGGTAAGGCCAAGGTCATCCGTCCGGGTAACGACGTGGTGCTGGTGTCGAGCGGACTGATGACGATGCGCGCGCTGCAGGCAGCGAAGAATCTGGAGAAACACAACATCGACGTCTCGGTGGTGCACACCCCCACGATCAAGCCGTTCGACGCCGATACTGTTCTCGCAGAATTGGCTACACCTCGGTTGGCGTTCACCTGCGAGAACCACACCAAGATCGGCGGGCTGTTCGAGACCGTCGCCTCCGCCGTCGTCGAGCGCGGACTCGGTAAGAAGATGGGTGCCATCTCCTTGCCCGACGAGTTTCTTGCGGCAGGTGCCCTGCCGACGTTGCACGATCGCTACGGACTGTCGACGTCGAGTATCGAAGCTCGGATCATGGCAGAACTCTGACTCGATGCGGCTTTGCAGTCCGAGGGGTCGTCGACGCCGGACGTACACTTACTGTCGACAGCTGTCAGTCGACTGTTTGCAGTGAGATGTACTCGACGAAAGGAGCCCCCGCCATGGGGCAACCCGGCGCACTCCTCGGACTGCAGAAAACCAACCTGCGTCAGCAGGCGGTCACCGCTCTGCGATCTGCCATCACCAGCGGTGAGCTTCGTCCCCGCAGTGCCCTGGTCGAGACCGAACTGTCCGAGCGGCTGCAGATCAGTCGCGGAACTCTGCGGGAGGCCCTGCGCCAGTTGCAGCAGGAAGGCCTCGTGGTCACCGGCGCTCGCGGACGACTGCACGTACGCCACCTCGACACCAAGGAGATTCAGGACATCTTCTCGGTGCGAGGCGCACTCGAAGGCTTGGCCGCGGCCGAGATCGCTAGGCATCCCGAACGGCCCCGCATCGTCGCGGAGCTGCGGGCTGCGCTCGAGCTGCTGAACCAGGCACCGAAAGACGAGACCCTCGACGACCGCATCGAGGCAGACCTCGACTTTCATCGCCTGCTGTGTCGATCCGCCGACAACGAAACCCTGCTGCACTCGTGGACCAGTCTCGAAGGTTCGATCCGTATGTCGATCATGTACGCCGGGCGCGATCGCGCCCTCGGCAACATGGACGCCGACCGTCACCACGACATGGTCGACGCCATCGAGGCTGGTATTGCCGACGATGCAACCGCTGCGGTGCGTGAGCACATGATGTGGGCCGTCGGCAATCTCGTCGCGTAACTGCTGACGGGCTCAGCCGCGGACGGGACCGTTCAGTAGGCGATCCATCGCGGCGAGATCGCTGGCTCGGGTGCGACGAGACAGTGCCGTGTCGAACATAGTGAAGCCATGGAATGCGCCGGGCCAGCAATGGAATTCGACTCTGTTTCCCGCTGCCAGAAGTCTGCGGGCGTAATCGATACCCTGATCGCGCAAGGGATCCAGCTCGTTCACCGTGAGATAAGTCGGCGGCAACCCCGAAAGGTCTTGTCGACGCGCCGGGGACGTGTGTTCGTCCGGAACTCGCCCTCCGAGATAGTGCTGCCAGCTCAGGACCGCATTGTCGGTGTTCCAGAACACGGCGTCGACGCCTTGTTCCATCGACGGCGAGTCGGCTCTGTCGTCGAGTGCGGGTTCGATCAGTGCCTGCATCACCAGTCTCGGACCGCCGCTGTCACGAAGTTCCAAGGCAGTGCACGCGGCCAGACACGCTCCGGCACTGGTTCCCAAGAGACCGATCCGCCCCGGGTCACCGCCGATGCTGTCGGCAGCATCGACCGCCCACTGCACCGCGGTGACACAGTCGTCAACGGCTGCGGGATAGGGGAATTCGGGGGCCAACCGGTAGTCGACGGCAACGACGACGCACTGCAGCGCAGCCGCGAGACCAGCGTTTCCTTCATCGTTCGAGGCAGCCGAGCCCAATACGAAACCGCCGCCGTGCATTTCGACCACGATGGGCACAGGGCCACGCGTCGCTCCCGTCGGACCAGTGATGCGAACACCGACACTGTGCCCGTCGAACTCGGCAACCGATTCCGTGACAACAACATCCGCGGACATCCTGACCGGACCGTTCGTCCTCGCAGCCCGAGCAGCAGCGACATTGCGAAAATCAACGGCCGGAACGTCGGAGACCACAGCCTGCAGTTCGGGATCGAGGTCGTCGATGCGCATACATTCCACAGTAGGTGTTCTGCCCGCCATTGATTGCAGACGCCGTTAATTGTCGGCGCGGTATGGTGGGTGGCGACTGGTACAGGTATCGAGAGGCACGACCATGAGCGCACACGACCCCGCCCTGACTGCCCTTGCGGAGAATTGGCTTGCGCTTGCCGTCTTGCACGGACGTATCGAAAGCCGCATCGAGCGTGCGCTGCAGACCAACCACAACCTCAGTGCGCGTGAGTACTGGCTACTCGACGTCCTGGGCAGACAGCACGACGGGGTCGGCGGGCACCTGCAGATGAAGCAGGTGGCCGACGCCGTCGTGCTGAGCCAGAGCGCCACGACCCGCCTGGTCACTCGCCTCGAGGATCGGGGGCTGCTCACGCGGTACCTGTGCCCCACCGATCGACGAGGTATCTACACGGACGTCAGCGAAGAAGGCCTGGCCCTGCTCGAGGCGGCGCGGCCCACCAACGACGCGGCGCTGCGCGAGGCTCTCGACGACGCATCCGACGAGCCGGATCTCGTTCCCTTGGTCGACGCCGTTCGTCGCGCCGAAGACTGAATCACTGCACCTGTTCCACGGCTGTTCTGGTCGCGTCTGCCACCAACGGGTTCATTGCTGACGAATCTTCCACTCCCGACGTAGTCGCACTGAGCACGACCAGCAGGATTCTCTGCCCGTCCGGTCCGAGCAACAGCCCGGCATCGTTGGAGACGCCGTAGCTTCCGGTGCCGGTCTTGTCGGCCGAAGTCCATTGCGGCGCAATGCCCGCCCGGAACCGGGCGGTGGACGTCTCAGTGTCGCCCATCCACTCCAGTAGCTGTGCGCGCGAGGCCTGAGTCAGAACGTCGCCGTCGAGCAGGGTCCGATAGCCGGCGGCCAGCGAGTTCGGTGTCGTCGTGTCCCGCGGATCGCCGGGGATTGCCGTGTTCAATTCCGGCTCGGTGCGATCGAGTCTGAATTCGGTGTCCCCGAGCGACCGGGCGAAGTCGGTGAGCGCCGCAGTGCCACCCGCTTCGCGAATCAGCAGATTGCCGGATGTGTTGTCGCTCTTGGTCAATGCGGCCGCTGCTAAATCTGCAATCGTGACAACAGATCCTGGTTCCCAGTCGACCGCAGACTCGGGCACCTTGTCTTCCGCTGCGATCGTTCTGGTGTCGCTCAGCTGTAGCCTGCCTGCATCAACGGCGGCGAGAACGGCACCGACGGCATACACCTTGAAGGTGGAGCAGAATGCGAAACGTTCGTCGCCGCGGTAACTCTGGGTGGAACCGGTCGCGAGATCGAGCGCACTGACTCCGAGCCGTGCACTATCCCTGGCCTCGAGCTCGAGATACGCCTGCTCGGCACTGGGCTGTTCGCCCGTGGACTGGGTGCTGTTCGTGTCGGATCGCGGCGGTTCGGTGGTGGCTGTCGAGGAACAGGCGACGCCCGCGGTCAGCGTCGCCGCTGCAATCACGGTGAGTAGTCGGGTGGATGTCGAGGTACGCATGGGCTCATGCGATCACACCCGCTCGCCTCCGGGCCAAGTCCTGAGACGTGGAAGCGTCATTCCTCTTCGGTATCGCGGCAGGTGAACGTGTTTCAATAGGTCGGTGGATCTTGTTCGCCATCTCGAGTATTTCGTCGCCGTCGCCGAGGAACGCCACTTCGGTCGCGCAGCGGCCACTCTCGGCGTGACGCAGCCGCCCGTGTCTCGGGCGATCAAGACCCTGGAGAAGCACCTCGGCCTCACACTGGTGGAGCGGACTCCCGACGGTGCGGCCGTCACCGCACACGGGGCTGCGCTGTTGCCCCGGGCTCGCTTGATCGTCGACGACGCGCGCCGATTGACCACGACGGCAGAGTCACTGACCGCGTCCAAGACGGTCCGCATCGGCCTCATCCCTCAACTGGACGATGCATTGGCCGCACGCATCGCTGCGTCCGTCGGAGTCCGAGCGCGAGTGGAGACAGCCGGAGCCGTGTCATTGCTGGACAGCGTGCGCTCACACGAGCTCGACGTGGCGGTGGTCGACCACCCGGTTGTGCTCGATCGACTGACGGCCGGACCGGTCATCACGTTGCCCCGACGAGTCTGCGTTCCGACAACTCACAGGTCGGCCCAAGCAGAGCGGCCACGGTTGACCATGTTGTCCGACCTGACCTTCGCCACCACGCCGAGGACTGCGAATCCACCCGCGCACGATCTGTTGCTCGACGTATTCAGACGCCACGCTCTCGACCCAGAACTGTTCATCGCGAACACCTTTCGCGACGTCTCCATCGGTGTCGCATCGGGTCGTTGTTTCGGTCTCGTTCCGGCCGCGAGCCCGGTCCTACCCGGCACAGAGCATCTCGACCTCGCTTCCGAGGACGTTGCCCTACGAGTGCGGATAGTGCGCCGCGTCGACGAAGCAGACTCTCTCGCGAACCTCGTCGACCGAATACTGTTGCAGGCCAACAAGTGAGCACGACGGACGAGCAACTCCGCGCAGCATTCGCCGACGCCGGCTGCCGCGGTTGGGTACGCGCCGAACGAATCGACGGCACCGGCACGGTCGTCGACTACGAGGGCGACGATCCCGTCGTCGCTGCGTCGGTCTGGAAAATCGTGCTGCTGGTTGCCGCGGCACGGGCGTTCGACGACGGATCACTGACTGCCACCGATTCGGTACGCCTCGTTCCGGCCCAGTGCAGTCCCGGTCCGACGGGCATCGCAAGTCTCGCGGATCCGGTGACCATGAGTTGGCGGGACATCGCACGGTCGATGATCACCGTCTCCGACAACGCCGCTGCCGACGCGCTTCTCGGCGCCCTCGGGCTCGATGCACTCACCGCTGTGATCGAGGATCTCCGGCTGGATCAGACTCGCATCGTCGGTGGCACGAAAACTCTGGGTGAGCAGATCGTCCGCGATACGGGCCGGTTGAGCGCGAACGAAGCACTGGGCTTGCTGGCCAGCAACTACACGGTGGTGGACAGCTCGGGCTTCGATCCGGCGTACACCTCGTGCACGACGCCCCGTGACAGCAATACCGTCCTGCGTTCCATTTGGCTGGGCACCGCGGCATCACCGACACAGTGCCGGTACATGAAACAGGTTCTGTCTCAGCAGGTGTGGCCGCACAGGATTCGAAGCGGGATCCCGTACCCGGATGTGCAGGTCGCGGGGAAGACGGGCACCATCGGTCCCATTCGCAACGAGGTTGCCGTGGTGTCGTTTCCAGGCGAGGAGCCGGTCGCGGTGTCGGTGTTCACCAGGGCGGCGCGGATGGACCTGTATCTCCCCTTGGTCGATCGAGCCATCGGTCATGCGGCCAGAATCGCGGTGACTGCGGTACGTCAGGCACCGCATTCGGGAACGCCGTGACCGGATCGACACCACGTGTTCACCCCGGGAGCATCGCCCAGATCGTAGGTCATCAACACGCGGGTGTCGTTGTATCCCAGGCTCGGCGAGGCCTCGAATCGCTTGCCCTCGTACAGAACTCCACCCAACCCGTCACCGGCCACGAATGTGCGCTGTAGCAGCGTGACGACAACGCCGTCTTCCTTGTCGTCCCCGATCGGCGTGTACGTGGCCGTCCAGGTCTCGACGTCGCAACAACTCGATCCGGTGGTGAACGTGCTGCTCGCCGGGTCGGGATCGAGATGCAGGATGCTCGCGTGCCGTTGCCAGTCGCCCATGATGGTCGACGCGAGGTCGTCGCCATCAGGGTTCGAGGCAGGGGGAACCTCCGGCTGCACCGGATCCTGAACGGGCGGATCGACCACCACAGGCCGATCAGTGGTCGGCGGCGTTACCGACGCCTCGACAGGCCCCGATCCATCGCCGGTATCCGGCTCATCCACCACCGGACTCTCCGATGGCGCGTTCTCGACCGGAGCAGCTGGTAGAGCACCGGCCACCTGGGTGGACGTCGCAGCTGCCTGCGGCGCGGGCCGAGGGTCATCAGTGCCGCATCCCGTCAGCGCGGCGATGGCCGTCACTGTCAACAGGGCGGATCCGATCGAAGAACGCACTCTCATGACGACTCCCCACTCGCGACGAATATCGTGCCCGGTCTATCGCCCCGGGCACGACTCCGTTACTTGCGCTAAGCAGGTCACGCTTCGGTAACAGCGGTTCTCACTAATGAGCGCTCACTGTGCGGTCCATATCGGATCGCGTTTCTGCAGAAATGCGGTGATTCCTTCGACGACGTCCTTCGTCGTGGTGAGTCGATCCAATTCCTGACGGTTCTGCTGCCACGAATCTTCCTCGTGCGCGATGGTGCCGTCGGTGATGCGTCGGGCGAGTCGCTTGGATGCGCGCACCGCGAGTGGCGCACCCTCCGCACACAGATGAGCGAGACCGAGTGCCGTATCGAAAAGGTCGTTGGGCGCGACCACCCTGTTGACCAACCCCCATCGTGCGGCTTCCTGCGCGGAGATCGGCTGACCCGTCAGGATCATCTCCAACGCAATGTGTTCCGGCACCGCAGTCATGAGTCTGAAGGCTCCCCCAGCACCGGCGATGAGTCCGCGACGAATCTCGGGCAGGCCGAATACAGCCGTGTCCGAGGCGACGACCATATCCGAGACCAGAGCAATCTCGGTTCCACCTCCCATCGCCGACCCGTTCACGGCCGCGATGATCGGAACCGAAATCGGGTGTTGGACAATCCCGGCGAACCCCCAATGCTCGGTCTCGGACGGGGTCACCGCTGCGGGGCCTCCGGTGCCGAGGGCTTTCAGATCGGCACCCCCGCAGAAGGTCGCGGACCCGGCGCCGGTCAGGACGATGGCCCGGATGTCTCGATCTGCCTCGGCCGACTCCCAGGCCTCCCCGAGCAATGTGTGTACGCGAGCGTCGATGCTGTTGGCCGCTTTCGGCCGATTGATCGTGACGACGAGTACATGACCTTCCCGTCTCGTCAGGACGACAGGTTCGGAACTAGCTGCTTCGGACACGGATGTTCCCCTCGATGATGTCGACAGTGACTGTGCTGCCGATGATGTCGCGTGCAGACTTGCTTCGATAGAGGGACAACGCATGCGCACTGGCAGTATCGCCGGAGGCCGTCTGTGCGGCGACCCGTCGTCCGCGCTCGTCTCTGCCGACGAGAAAAGCCTGGTTCGGTTCCTGCTGCCGGGAATGCTCGACCGACACGGCCTCCACCACGAGATCCCCGTCCTCGACAGGTGCTCGAGGCGGCGGATCCGACGTCAGCACTGCGGGTTCAGGATTTCCGATGTAGCCGAGCGGATGCCGATTTCCGCCCAACAGCACGGAGTGGTGGTACGTCAGATAGCCACCGTTCGCGTGCACCAGCGCACAGCTCTTGCCGCCGCGAATCTCCCGAACCGATGCGGTGATCGAGTGCAGCGAATGACTACTGAGAGGTCCACCGAAAGAAGAGTGCCCGCCGGTCACGCTGGGAATCAACGACTTAGGCGTTCCGAGGTGATGTGTGGCCAGGGTCGGGACGATCGGAAAGCAGCTGTAGACATCCAACACGTCCAAATGCTCGACCCCGATTTCGGCTCCGTGCAGCGCTCGATCCATCGCATCTTCCATCGCTGGGGACCGGCCGAAACTGGTGCGGTCGAGAATATCCACCGTGTCCTCGGCACCCGCACCGCCCCAGACGTACACGATGTCGCTCTCGGGCACGCCGCGTTCGCGGGCTTCGGCCAAGCTGGTGACCACGATGCATGCCGCCTGGTCGACGAACGGCATGGCGTTCATCGACAGCGGATACGGCTCGCACACGATGCGGTTCTTCGGCGAGGGCGTGCCGATGTCTGCAGCCGTCCTCGCTCGCCCGTTCCACGAGTACGGATTCTTCTCGGCAACAACGGAGAAGGACGCATACAGCTCGCTGCACTCGGCCTGCCGTGCTTCCGGATCCATGCTGGCCTCGAAGCGATAGCGGCTCTCGAACAACGGATAGATCCGGACCGGTGAGATCAGACCGGCTTCTTGCATTGCGGCACTGCCGAGTTGGTCGAGGTCGAAGGTGGGCGGGCCGCCCGGATCCGTGCTCCACCCGCCGTCGTCGACGGGGTCTCGACCGGCCTTGACCAGTGCGCTCATCGAGGCCTGGGCTTCACCGCCCGCTATCACCGCCACCGTCGATTCTCCGGAGGCGATGCGCGCAGCCGCGCGATCGAGAAGCCGTGCAGGCCACTGCCCGCCTATCGGAGCGTCGAACAGATCTGCGGGTGTGGAACCGAATCTGCGGGCCAGCGCAGAGGCAGGACTGGTGTAGGCCCAGCTGGCGATGTGGCAGAACGCGATGCTGTCCGCGCGGCGAATCCACGGCTCCGACGTCGGCGAGTCCCGGAGTGCCGCAGTCGCAGCGAGCGTGATCAATTCCATGGGTTCGACGCCCATGGGTTCACCGCGGCCGCTTGTTTCACCGATGGCCACGATCACCGGGACACGGGTCGGATCGACCGTCGACGCCTCGTGGCGTGCAGAACTCATGACCGGAACCTATTACAGACAAGGATTGTCCGCAATGCCGGGCAGATGCAACAATCCGAGGGTGACCGACGAAGCCAAGAGCAGACGGGGCCGGCCGCGTGATCCCGATCTGGAAGACCGCGTCTACGACGCAGTGCTCGAGGTGTACTGGGAAAAGGGGTGGTCCGGCTTCACACTCGACGCCGTTGCCCGTCGCGCATCGGTCGGGAGGGCCGCACTTTATCGACGCTGGGAATCGAAGGGGGCCTTGGTCGTCGACGCACTGGAAGCCCGGAGTCCACTCGCTACGCCGATCGACCTCGGCACGCTGCGGGCGGATCTCGTCGAACTCGCGGTGCAGCTTCTGCAGGGATACCGAGGGACGGCCGGCTTGGTCAGTCTGAGGGTTGCCCTCGATGCGCGGGTGCACCCCGACCTACTCGGACACATGATCGACACGCTCAACCGAAGCCGCTTGGTCGCAGCGAGACTCATCGTGCATCGAGCTCAGAGGCGAGGTGAATTGCCCGAGTCCGTTGATACCACCCGAATTCTCGAACTGGTGACCGGAGCGGTATTCAGCCACGTCATCTTCTCGCACCGCGACGATGCCGATCGAGACGATGCCGACCACGTCTACGCCGAGAATCTGGTCGATGCTGTGCTCGGTGGGGTCGGCGCAACCTGACGCACGTTCGCTACTCGTCCGCCGACTACCGTGATCGCCGCCTGTACAGACTCCATCCCGCTGCACCACCTGCGACCGCGGCGATTACAACGATCCCGATCAAGATCATCGGAGCGGTCGGAATACCGTCGTCGACGAACACCTCCCGGGGCTGCCCGAACTGCGTCACCGTCGCGACACGGGTTTCCGAATCATTGGAATACGTTGTTGCCGAGCACGAATCGACTGCCCATGGCGCATCCTGGGTGTCATAGGTCGTCGCGAAAACCAGGTACTCCTGTTTCAGGTCGAAGGTGGTGCCACACGCGGCGCTGTCACCCGCAGTGGAGACGGTCGTTGTTGCGCCGACCTCGCCTCGGAAGACTTCACGGACCTCGAAGTCGTAGAAGACGGTGAAATCTTCTCGCCGCTCGGCGACGGGCGTGCCGGTGAAGACGGCATTCTCTCCCTGGGCGAAGTCGGCGAGCTGCTGATCCAACTGTGGACCGCCCGGGTAATAGGCACAGCTGCATGCGTGCGCAACCCCCGGGCGCGCGAACATCAGAACCACCGTCAGTGGCATGACCACAGTAAGAACGAGAACACAGCGTAGAAACTGCTTCATGGCGATCAGTGTCACACGGGACATGAGGTGCCGCGCCAGGATCGGCGGACCCCTGTGGCCGAGCACCACCGGATATCGTCTCGGTGCAAACAAATTCGCGGCCGCCGAGTCCGATGGACTCGACGGCCGCCGATGAGCTGGTGTTCTATTCGTTGTATCCGAAGATCGCGTTCCAGGCCTCTTGATCGTTGGCGGAGTTCTCGATCGACTCCGACTGCGTGATTCGATTGACCTTGGGATCGGTGAACTCCGGTAGCTCGATTCCGCGGATCACCGGCGGATCGATGTCGTTGCGCACCGAGTACTCACCGAGATCGCTGAAGACCTGCTGTCCCCTCTTGGAGAGGTTCCAGTTCATGAATACCTGCGCGGCTGCAATGTTTTTCGCTGTGGACGCGACACCCGTGTAGTAGTCGTAGGCGGTCAGTCCCTCCTCCGGCACCACGAAGTTGACCGGCGCATTCTCGTTGTTGGCGATGTTGACGCTGCTCACCACCACGGTCCCCGCTTCGATCTCACCTCGGGCGAGCGCATCGAGCTGGGCTCCGATGGAGTCGAACACTCGTGCCTCCGAGGAGTATTCGCGTAGGTAGTCGTCGCCGAGAACGTTACGCTGGAACCGTGTCAGCGCCAATGCACTACCGCCGGCTCCGGCCTGAGCGATCCCCAGATTGCCCTTCCACCGATCGTCGAGAAGGTCCGCCCAGGACGCCGGCCTGTCGTCGCCCTCGATGAGCGCGCTGTTGTAGCCCATCGTGTAGATCGGGTCGAAGGTGCGGTAGTAATTGCCGCCGTCGAACACCACGTCGTCCTGTAGCTCGCCGGCCGTGGGCGGTGTGTAGGGCTGGAACACACCGCGCTCGCTGAGTCCGCTGACGAATCCGGCGTCGGAGATTCGCACGACGTCCGCGTCGAGACGGCCCGCGCCGTACTCGGCCACCAGTCGCTCGTACAGCCGGTTCGGGGTGAGCCGCACGAGCTTGACGTCGAGTCCGGTGTCCTTCTCGAAGTTCTTCAACACCGTGGCCTCGGTGACCGCGGTGTAGCCGCTGTAGAGGGTGATGCCGCCCTCGGCCTGAGCCTGCGTCCAGAGATCCGGATCGGCGATCTGTTCGCCGTCGATGACGAGGCCGTTGTCGGTGATGATCTCTTCTGCCGCCCGAGCCAGAGCGGGGCGTTCCGGGGGCGGCGAGCAGGCCGTGGCCGTTGCCACTGCGACACCCAGCGCGATTGCTGTGACCAATTTTCTCATCAGACAGTTTCCTTGGATCCGAAGCGACGCGACAGGATGGCGAGCACACCGATCACAACGCAGTACAGCAAGCTCAACTCGGCAGCCGACTGGAACGAGCCGTTGTCGTAAGCGTCGAAAATTGCGATCGACAGCAACCGGGTGTCGGAGGTGAACAGGAACAGCGCGGCCGTGAGCTCACGCATGGACAGCATCAGCAGCAACAGGAACGTCGAGGACAGACCTACCTTGAGCAACGGAGCCGTGACGAACGAGATAGCCCGGTGCCGACGTGCACCCAGCATGACGGCGCTGTCTTCCAAGTCTTTGTCCAACTGGATGATCGACGCCGATACACCGCGGTAGCCCTGCGGAATGGTGACTGCGACGAACGCGATCACCAGCACCGCGAGTGTTCCGTACACCGGCAATGGGAGCGCCAGCCACGTCCACAGCAGACCCAGGCCGAGCACGATGGCCGGAACGGCCAGCGGCAGCATGGCCAAGTACTCCAACAGCTTTCGACCCGGAGCGTTCGTGCGGTATCTCGTGTACGCCAGAGCGAAGCAGAACGCGGTACCGATCGCGGCTGTGGCAACACCGACGATGACGCTGTTTGTCATCACGCTGCGGAAGTCTGCACTGCGCAACGTTTCTCCCAGTCCCCAGAACGACAGGGCACCGGAGTCGAAGAGCTGGCCGATGTTCGCGACGTAGGGGCTGGTCTGCAATGCAGCTAACACCAGGGCGATGAGCGGCAAGAGAACGGCCAGCGCGAAGTACACCCATGCGAACACGGCAGCCGGGATGCGCCACGCTCGCAGCGGAACCTGCCGCGCCCGAACACCTTTACCGCTGACGGTGGTGTATTCCTTACTGCTCATCGCGCGCTGCTGGAACGCGACGACGGCGACCAGCAGAACCGTGAGTACGACGGCGACAGCAGCTGCGTCGTTGCCGCGGGCCGGCGATGCATTCATGAGTCGGTAGATCAGAGTCGGCAGAGTGTCTACTCCACCGGGAACACCGATCACCTGTGCAACCGGGAAGTTCTCTACGGTGAGCGCGAAAACCAGAATGCCCGAGCCGATCACGGCAGGCATGACGAGCGGGAAGGTGATCTTGCTGAGCATTTTGGTCAGCTTGGCACCGTGCAGACTGGCGGCGTCTTCGAGGTCGGGGTTCATCAGCGACAGCGCGGAGTGGACCATCAGGAACGGGTACGGCGCGTAGTAGATGCCGAGGATGAAGATCATTCCGCCGAAGCTGTAGATGTCGATGAATCCAGGAAGACCGATCGCGGTCAGAACCAGGTTGATGTAACCGGTGGCCGGGCCGGCCAGCAATGCCCAGGCCAGTGCCCCGACGAGCGCCGGAAGGAACAGCGGCGCAATACCGATGCCGTAGATCATCTTTCGACCCGGAACGTTGGTACGTGCTGCGAGGAAGGCGAGCGTGCACCCGATCGCCAGCGCGACGATCGAAGACCCGATGCCGACCAGTGCCGAATTCCACAGGGCAGTCTGCGCGGTCGAGGATCCGAGCAGTGAGAAGTTGTCGAGGGTGAAGTTACCGAAGTCGAACAGCGACGTGCGCTCGGCGTTGTCAGTGAATGCGCCCATCACGATGAAGAACATCGGGAACAGCACGATCACGGTGAGCAGAGCCAACTGCAACAGCGTCGGAATCCACTTCTTCAGACCGGGTCTGCGTTGGGGGGTCGGAGTGTCGACCGGCGGCTTCGTCGTGGTGACCGGCCGATCGTCTGTGGGAGCGCTCATACCGGCACCGCCTCGGAGGCGACGCGATCGTCGACGAGGACCTGGGCTCCGCCGGCTACTGCGGTGACCCGTGCGCGTTCTCCCATTCCCAGGATTCGGCTGGCGTGCCCGGTGGCGACGGCTTCGATCTCGGGGCCGTCGTCCAGGGTGACGCGGTACCGGATCGATGCCCCCTGGTAGCTGGCGACATCGACTGTGCCCATCCAGGACTGGCCCTCGGGCTCGGCCTCGTCCAGCGGGGTGACCAACAGATCCTCGGGCCGCAGGCACACCACAACCGGACCGTCACCCGCCGGTGCTGTATCGATCGACACTGCCGTCCGTCCGAAGTCCGTCAGCTCCATCATCGAGCGCGGTCCCGACGCAGGCGTCGCGCGGAAAATGTTGCCTACGCCGAGGAACTCGGCCACCGAGGCGGACATCGGCGAGGTGTAGATGTCTTCGGGGGTGCCGATCTGCACGATTCGGCCGTTCTGCATCAACGCGATTCGGTCGGCGAGGGCGAACGCCTCGACCTGATCGTGCGTGACGTAGACGGTGGTCAATCCGAGTCGGAGCTGAAGCTCTCGCAATTCCATCCGAAGTCGTTCGCGCAGTCGGGCGTCGAGGTTCGACAGCGGCTCGTCGAGGAGGAGCACGCTGGGGCGCATCACCAACGACCGAGCCAGCGCCACCCGCTGCATCTGACCACCACTGAGCAAGCTCGCTCCGCGGTGGGCCATTTCACCCAACCCGACGAGGTCGAGGGCTTCGAGGACCCGCTGGTTGATCTCGGTCTTGTTGACCTTCTGCATCTTCAACGAGAACGAGACGTTGTCGAACACAGTCCGGTGCGGCCACACCGCGTAGGACTGAAAGACCATGCCTACGTTGCGTTTGTGCGGCGGGATCGTCTTGTTCGTCTTCGAGTCGTGGACGACGCGATCACCGATGGTGATTCGGCCGGCGCTGGGAGTCTCCAATCCTGCGACGCAGCGCATCGTGCTCGTCTTACCGCAGCCGGACTGCCCCAACAACACCAGGGATTCGCCGTCGGCGATCTCCAGATCGAGGTCGCGGACAACAGTGTTTCCCGAGTACGCCAGGCTCAGATTCTCGATGCTAACCTTCATGATCTTCCTTTTCTTCAGTCGTCGATGCCGTGTTCACAGGTCGGTCTATCCGATCGAAAGTGCTGTCGCCGCAGCGGAAACGAACAATTCTGCCGTCGCGATGCGTCGTGCAGCGCGGTGCAGGGTGACGCTGGTGAGATTGCCGTCCGCGTCGATGTCGACATCGACGGCCAAGACACCGGCCGGTGTTCCCAGCCGTAGTGTCGAGGTTGCGGCACCGTCGACGACTCGGTCGACCACACCGCCGCGCACGGTTGCGGCAGCGGCCACCGCTACCGCCGACGTCAGACCGATCGACGGATGCGGTGCCATCATCGAGAGCATCCGCACGCAGACGTCGTACTCACCGGCCGTGACGAGTGTTCCGTCTTCGAGGCGGTAGTCCACCGGCGGAGCAATGATGCCCACCTTCGGCACCGCGTGCGTGATGGCATCCTCCGGACGCGACAGGCCCATGAGCAGAGCCGTTGCGCGCCTGAGTTCGACCAGCAGCGGAACCCGTTCCATCAGTTCGGTATTCGACCCTGCCCCGGTCATACCCAGATCGGATGCATCGAACAGTGCAGCGGGCGCGCCGGCGACCACCATGGTGCCGCGGTACTGCGACCCGTGTAGCTCCACGGTGTCCTCCACAGACCCGGTAGGGAGCAGCCGAGTGCGATCGGCACCGAGGTCGATGAACGTCAGACCGACCGGAACTCCGAGGGCGGACGTGCCGGCAACCTGAGCCGACCCCTCGGACGGAACGACGCCGCCCGGTGTATCGATCTCGGTGAGCAGGACCGCACCGGTGTTGCGGTTGCGCAGCCGCACGATGGTGGTGACCGGATCGATCGCCACCAATCCCTGCTGAAGCGCGTACAGGCCGATCGCGGTGGCGCAGTTGCCACAGTTGCTTCCCCACTCCACCTTTCGGTCACCGATAGCGACCTGCGCGAAGAGGTAGTCCACGTCGATTCCGTCCTCGGACGACCTACTGACGATGGCTGCCTTCGAGGTGGTCGAGCTACCACCGCCGACGCCGTCGAGCTGGCGGGGGTCGCCGGATCCGAACGCCGAGACCAGGATTTCGTCCAGCGATCCGGCCTGTTCGATCAACGGCTCGACGTCGACGGAGCTGAAGAGCCAGCATTTGCTGGTCCCGCCCCTCATCCACGTGCCACGCAATGAATACATTGTCGGATACCTTCCGATCGTTGCTCTCGAAAACGTTCTTGGAGTTGCACATTCGAGGGAGCGTTGCGGTTGTGTGACGCAGATCTCGTGCGGTTGCTGTACATAGCCTGCATCACACAGCCGTCGAGTACAATTACGAAAAAGTCGAGATCCCTTAACTTTCACTTAAAGGTGGTTCGATCATGTTCGACACCCGACGCCTACTACTGCTGGTCGAGGTGGTGCGAACCGGGTCCATCACGGCGGCCGCAACTCGGTTGAGCTTCACCACATCTGCGGTGTCTCAGCAGTTGAGCAAACTCGAGCTCGAAGCCGGCCAACCGTTACTGGAACGACACGCTCGCGGGGTGCGACTGACCGAGGCCGGCGAAGTCCTGGTCCGACACGCGGAACGAATCGAGACTCAATTACTTGCTGCGCGTAACGAACTCGAAGATCTGTCAGGGCTACGCGCCGGTACATTGAGAATCGGCACCTTCCCGACGGCCGGTGCCAGCCTGCTGCCGCCGGTGGTGAAGCTGTTCAAGTCGCGCCACCCAGCCGTCGCGCTGACGGTGCGCAGCTCACGGTTTGCGGGACTGCGTGGAATGCTCGACACCCGCGAGGTGGAGCTGTCTCTGCTCTGGGATTACGAGTGGGCCCGGATCACGGAGTCGGATCTGACGGTGCACCAGCTCATCGTCGACCCACCGATGCTGGTTGTCGCGGTCAATCACCATCTGGCCGAACGTGATTCGGTGGACATGACAGAGCTCGAGCACGAGCAGTGGATCACCCGGGAAGACACCCATCCGGTCGGTACAGCACTCGAGCGCGCGTGCCACGTTGCAGGCTTCTCCCCTACCGTGTCGTTCGCCGCGAACGACTACCAGGAGGCACAGGCAATGGTGGCCGTGGATCTGGGTGTCTCGTTCGCACCGCGCATGGCGCTGTCGAATATTCGTGACGATGTGCGATTGGTCCCGTTGACGGGCGCACCGTCACGTCGAATCCTGTTGGCACACTTGGCAGAAAACAGACTGTCCCCCAGCGCAACGGTACTACTGAAGATATTCCAGGATGTCGCCGCGCGGTTCTGAAAGGACGGCTTCAGGCCGAGTGTGCACCGACAAGAGCGGGCATCGGCACCACGAAGAGGTCTGCGGTGGCGATACGCCGGACTGCGCGATGCAGGGTGACCGACTGCAGCAGCCCATTGCCGTCCACCGTGTAGTCGACCTCGAGCACTCCCGCGGCGGTGCCGATCCGAATGGTTCCGGGACGGCCGACCCCCGCGTTGGCGGTGACGACTCCTCCGATGACGGTTGCTGCTGCGGCCACCGCTACAGCCGAGGTCAGTCCGATTGCCGGATGCGGTGCCATCATCGACAGCATGCGCACCGAGATGTCGTAGTCGGCGGCTGCGACATGCTCACCCGTGGTGGTCGTGTAATCCCGCGGCGCTCCAACGATCCCGACCTTCGGAATGGCCTGCGAGACAGGTTCTTCGGGCTTGCTCAGCCCCATCCGCAGAGCGGCCTGTCGGCGTAGGGCGATGAGGGTGGGGACGTGAGCGGCGACAACATCGTTGGTCTCCGACCCGGTCAGCCCGAATTCGGCGGCGTCGAACAATGCGGCGGGCGCGCCCGCTCGAACGAACGTTCCGCGGAACTCGTTGTCGCCGAATGCGACTCGATCGACCTCTGCACCGGTGGGAAGCATCGTCACTCGATCCGAGGCCGGATCGGTGAAGGTCAATCCCACCGGGACGCCGAGAGCGGTGGTGCCGGGGACGGACGCGTCACCCTCGGCAGGAATGCGTCCGCCGGGGGTCGCGATCTCCGCCGCCAGAATTGCGCCGGTGTTCTCGTTGCGCATCCGGACCACGGTGACGTGGTCGTCCACGGCGACGAGACCCGTCTGCACTGCATAGAGGCCGATTGCCGTCGCACAGTTTCCACAGTTGCTGCCCCACTCCACGGTGCGGTTCTCTATGGCGACTTGAGCGAAGAGATAGTCGACGTCGATACCGGGTGCACTCGAGCGTCGCACGATGGCGGCCTTGGAGGTGGTGGAACTGCCGCCACCCACCCCGTCGAGCTGACGCGGGTCACCGGAACCGAAGGCCGCGGTGAGGATGTTGTCGAGACCGCCGGCGTCGGCGATGTACGGGTCGATGTCGACCGCGTTGAAGAGCCAGCACTTGCTGGTGCCTCCACGCATCCACGTTCCACGAAGAGTGAACATCTGGTGTGCCTTCCGATCAGGATCCGATGCTTCCACCCTGCGACAGAGGATGCTCAAGCACAATTACGAAATATGTTCATGCCGTGCAGCAATGCTTAACGCGTCTGCTCGATCAGAACAGGGCGGGAACGACGACCAGGATCAGCCAGCACAGGGCAGGCGCGATGGCCACGACGATTCCTGCATTGACCAACAGCTGGCGGTAGAAGCGCGGGCGCTCGATGTTCTGGGCGTTGGCCAGCACGAGCGCACCGTTGGTCGAGAAGGGCGAGACGTCGACGACGGTGGCCGAGATGGCCAGAGCAGCGACTACACCGACGACCGGCAGTGCACCGGTACCCAGCAGCGGCATGGCCAGCGGGATGACGGCGGCCAGCAGCGCAGTGGAGGACGCGAACGCCGAGGTGACGCCGATGACGTAGCAGAGCACGATGGCCACGATGATCGGAGCGCCGATGGTGATCGCCATTTCGGCCAGGTGATCGATGGTGCCCACTTCTTGCAGGATCGAGATGTAGGTGACCATGCCGGCGACCAGCAGAACCGTCGACCAGCTGATGTCTGCAATAGCTTCGTTCTGCTTCTTCAGATCCGTGAACGCCAGGACTGCGCCGGCTCCGATGGCGATGAAGCTGATCGGCAGGTGCAGTACGAGAACGAGCACCAGGAGTGCGCCGATAAGGAACAGTGTGAGCTTCTGTACGAACGTGACCGGGGCCGGTGCGTCGACCAGCGTGGTTGTTTTCGGACGAGTGAGAACCTGGGTGCTGCCGCCTGCTGAGCTACCACCTGCGGTGCCGCCGCCGGTGGGGACGGACGTCGAGATCGGCGATCCGCCGACCGGGCCACTGCCGGGCGCGGGGTTGGTGGAGCCGGTCGCGGTGTACTCGAAGCCTTTCATGCGGGCCAGGGCTGCGTAGCCGACAACCGTCAGCACCGAGAGCAGCAGGTTGATGCCGTAGCTGGCGAAGAACAGGGTCCATGGGTCGAGGGCGAGTCCGTTGTTCTCGACGATGTCGCGGACCAGAACGCCGGAGACCGAGATCGGGGAGAAGGCTCCTGCGTGGGCACCGTTGATCACCATGATGCCCATGACCAGCGGGCTCATGCCGGTGCGTGCTGCGAAGGCCATGGCTGCCGGGACGATCAGTGCGACTGCGGCGGGGCTGAAGGTGCCGAGCGCCGTCAGGACCGAGGCGACGAAGAAGAACACCCACGGCACCACCGTCACTCGGCCGTTGACAGCTCTGATGCAGCTGTTCACCAGCAGATCGATGGTGCCGTTGCGTTTGGCCATACCGAAGAAGTAGGTGACGCCGACGATGGTCAACACGATCGAGCTGGGGAACTCGTTCAGAATTTCCTTGTCGTCGAATCCGAGCGCGAAGTACCCGACCACGAAGGCACCGATGAAGCCGAGGATGCCGATGTTGATCGGAAAGAAGGTTGCGATCACGAACATCGCAACCAATGCGATGAGCGGGAGGATCTCGATGGAAGTCATGGGCGTCTTTCAGGTGGCTGGTAAGTGCTCGGTTACATCCGCACTCGAACGTTGTCCCTGTCACATTATTGACGCCTGCCTTTTAGGACAATATCGTTTTGCTACCTAGTCGTTTAGCTCAGCTGAAAGATATTCGCATGAACCACACGTTCGACGTCGTGACGCTGTTCCTTCTGCTCGATATCGCCGAGGCCGGCTCCCTGACCGCAGGTGCCGAACGGGCGAACATGACCCCGTCCGCGGCGTCCCAGCGCATCAGCAAACTCGAACACGGCATCAAACAGCCGGTCTTGACGCGACTGCCACGCGGCGTGCAACTCACCGAAGCCGGCGAAATCCTCACCAGCCGCGCTCGCCTGTTCAGACGGGAGATGCGGGCGGCGAGCGGCGACCTCGAAGCAATCCGAGGGCTCGAACGCGGTTCGGTTCGGCTCGGCTCGTTTCCCACGGTCAGTGCGTCTCTACTCTCCGACGCACTGAAGGACTACCACTCGCGGTGGCCCGGCGTCGACGTCCGGGTTCGATCGGCGGTACGTCCGCAGCTGCTGGACATGCTGCATTCGAGCGAGATCGACCTGGCGCTGCTGTGGAGCTATGCCTGGACGGAGGAGGCAGAACGCTCACTGTCACTCGAGCCGCTGATGGAGGACCCGACCGTGCTGCTACTGCCGATCGACGACGATCGATTGCAGCACGACGTCTCGCTGCACGATCTTCGTGACGCGCGATGGATCATCCGCAGCAACGATCACCCGGCCGCCGAAGTTCTCTATCGCAGTTGTCGCGTAGCAGGATTCGACCCCGACGTCGTGTACGAGGCCCACGACTATCAGGAAATCGAGGCCATGGTGGCTGCCGGTGTCGGCATCGCGATGGTTCCTGGGTTGTCGGTGATTCACCACCGACCCGACGTCACCACCATCGATTTCCCCGAAACGGATCGGGTACCGACGCGCGTCATCTACATCGCGTCCCTCGCTCGGCGCCAATACACACCGGCGATGTACGCGATCTCGACCGCGCTGAGAGGTGCTGCGGAGCGAATTTCGGCTGCAGTTACAGCAATTCCCTGATGGCGTTCTCGAACCCGGTGACGTGTTCGAGCGTCAATTCCGCTGCGGTGTCGGCATCGCCGTCGATGATGGCCTGCAGCAGCACGACGTGTTCACGAACGTGGCCGGCGACGTTCGGCAGTCGGTCGAGGAACATGCACCAGATGCGGGTGGCATGTGCGTCGAGGCTGACCAGGATGTCTTCGAGGTGGGGATTCCCCGAGGCCCGATAGATTTCCCGATGCACGGCAACATCTTTGCGCAGCACCTCACGTGAATCGTCGGTGTCCTCGATACTCGCGATGGAGGCTGCGAGTTCCGCCAGCCGGTCTCGCGCTGCCCGGGTGGCCGTGCGCGCCGCTCGGGCCGAGGCCGCAGGCTCGAGTTGCTTGCGAATCTCCGAGATGTTGGCCAGATCGGTCATGTCGACGGCGGTGGCGAAGGTTCCGCGGCGAGGGTAAGCAACGACGAGTCGCTCGCGCTCGAGTCGTTTGAGACCCTCACGAATCGGGGTTCGTCCCAGTCCCAATTGCTCGGCCAGGCGATCGTCGTTGATCGGTTCACCCGGACGAATTTCCAGCATGATCAGCTGCTCACGCACTATTTCGTAGGCTCGATCGGCATTGGTTCCGACAAACTGCGTTGCATCGATCACCGGCTGAACTTCGATCGTCATCTTGTCTACTCACTCCCGGTCGATGCCCCGCCCTTGACGGCTCTGGTTTGTGATCTTACTCTATTGGCATCTTGATATATCAGTTCCAGACCATTGATCTTCCAGAAGGGCGGCCATCTTGACGCAGGACTTCGCACCGACGGCGACGGCACCGCACCCGAGGGGCGTGACGAACCGTGTTCTCGCCGATCTCGATCCCGAGGTGCACCGCGCGATCAGTGCCGAGCTCGGCCGCCAGCAGAACACCCTGGAGATGATCGCGAGCGAGAACTTCGCACCACTGGCCGTCATGCAGGCGCAGGGTTCGGTACTGACGAACAAGTATGCCGAGGGCTACCCCGGCCGGCGCTACTACGGCGGTTGCGAAAACGTCGACGTCATCGAGCAACTCGCGATCGACCGCCTCAATTCCTTGTTCGGGTCGTCGTTCGCCAACGTGCAGCCGCACTCCGGTGCACAGGCCAATGCCGCTGCAATGGCGGCACTGCTGCAGCCCGGCGATTCGATTCTCGGTCTCGCACTCGCCCACGGCGGACACCTGACGCACGGTATGAAACTGAACTTCTCGGGCAAGCTCTACGACGTCTCCGCCTACCACGTCCGTGAACACGACCATCTCGTCGATATGGCCGAGGTGGAGCGCCTCGCCCACGAGCACCGCCCCAAGCTGATCATGGCCGGCTGGTCCGCTTACCCTCGTCACCTCGACTTCGCCGAATTCCGCCGCATCGCAGACGAAGTCGGGGCCTATCTGATGGTGGACATGGCGCACTTCGCCGGTCTGGTCGCCGCCGGGCTCCACCCGTCACCCGTACCGCACGCACACGTGGTCACCTCCACCACGCACAAGACTCTCGGCGGCCCACGCGGTGGTGTCATCATCACCAACGACGCCGCTCTGGCAAAGAAGTTCAACTCGTCGGTCTTTCCCGGCCAGCAGGGTGGCCCGCTGGAGCACGTGATCGCGGCAAAGGCAGTGTCGTTCAAACTCGCTGCCGAAGAGGACTTTCGGGAACGTCAGCAGCGCACCCTCGAAGGCGCGAAAATTCTGGCCGATCGACTGCTGACCGACGACGCAGCGGCCGCAGGCATCGACGTGGTCTCGGGCGGCACCGACGTCCATCTCGTTCTGGTGGACCTGCGCACGTCCGAACTGGACGGAAAACAGGCCGAGGACAGACTGCATCACGTCGGAATCACCGTGAACCGCAATGCAGTTCCGTTCGATCCACGGCCACCCATGGTGAGCTCCGGCGTCCGCATCGGCACCCCGGCTCTCGCGACGCGCGGCCTGGACGCCACGGCGTTCGCCGAGGTATCCGACGTCATCGCCCACGCGTTGCGCCCCGACACCGACGACCGCGGCCTCGATGCCCTGCGCACCCGGGTCGAATCCGTTGCCGCGCAGTTCCCCCTCTACTCCGACCTGACGGAAGGCTACCGATGACCGCCCCCGCAACCCCACCGGGCGCACATCTGCCCGACCACCCGGACTTCCTGTGGCGCAACCCCGAGCCGAAGAAGTCCTACGACGTCGTGATCATCGGCGGCGGCGGACACGGCCTGGCCACCGCGCACTACCTCGCCAAGAACCACGGCATCACCAATGTGGCTGTGCTGGAGAAGGGATGGCTCGCCGGCGGCAACATGGCGCGCAACACCACCCTGATCCGCTCGAACTACCTGTGGGACGAGAGCGCGCGCATCTACGAGCATTCGCTCAAGCTCTGGGAGGGGCTCGCCGACGACCTCGACTACCCCATCCTGTTCAGCCAGCGCGGCGTCCTGAACCTCGCGCACAGCCTGCAGGACGTCCGCGACAGCGTGCGACGCGTCGAGGCCAACCGTCTCAACGGCATCGACGCTCAATGGGTCGATCCCGACGAGGTCAAGAAGCTGTGCCCAATCGTCAATATCTCCAGCGACATTCGCTACCCGGTGCTCGGTGCGACGTACCAGCCGCGCGCCGGTATCGCCAAGCACGACTACGTCGCCTGGGGATTTGCCCGACGCGCCGACGCGGCCGGTATCGACATCATCCAAAACTGTGAGGTCACCGGCTTCACCACCGACGGCAATCGCGTCACCGGGGTCAAGACCACGCGCGGCGACATCGCCACCGGCCAGGTGGCTCTGTGCGCGGCCGGGCACACCTCGACGCTCACGGACATGCTCGGCATCAAGACTCCACTGCAGAGCCACCCGCTGCAGGCGCTGGTCTCGGAACTGCTCGAGCCGGTGCATCCCACAGTCGTCATGTCGAATGCCGTGCACGTGTACGTCTCCCAGGCGCACAAGGGTGAACTGGTGATGGGCGCGGGCGTCGACTCCTACAACGGCTACGGCCAGCGCGGTGCCTTCCACATCATCGAACGGCAGATGGCAGCCGCGGTCGAGTTGTTCCCCGTGTTCGCTCGTGCGCACCTGCTGCGCACGTGGGCCGGCATCGTCGACGTCTGTCCCGACGCCTCCCCCATCGTCGGACGCACGCCGTTCGACAACGTGTTCCTCAATTGCGGTTGGGGCACGGGCGGATTCAAGGCGACCCCCGGTGCCGGCTGGTGCCTGGCCGACACCATCGCCAACGACGAAGTGCACGAGTACATCGCGCCCTTCAGTCTGGACCGATTCGTCACCGGTGCGCTGGTGGACGAGCACGGTGCCGCAGGCGTGGCTCACTAGTCTCTCCGCCCGACCCACGCAGCACCCGAACGAGAAATCTTGGAGTGGCAATGCAATTGATCGAATGCCCGTGGTGCGGGAGTCGAGAAGAGACCGAGTTCCACTACGGCGGCCAGGCGCACATCGCCTACCCCGAGGAGCCCTCGGCTCTGACCGACGAACAGTGGGCGCACTTCGTGTTCTTCCGCGACAACCCCAAGGGGCTCTTCGCGGAACGGTGGAGCCACAGCGCAGGGTGCAGGCGTTGGTTCAATGCCGTACGGGACACCGCTACCTACCGAATCCACAGTGTCTATCGCCTCGACGACCCGAAGCCGGTGAACCCATGACCGCATTCCGCACCGCATCCCGCGGCCGCATCGACCGCACGAGCACCTTCGACTTCACGTTCGGCGGCTCTGCCCTGCAGGGCCACCCGGGTGACACGCTGGCATCTGCGTTGCTCGCCAACGGCATTCATCAGGTCACCACCAGCATCAAGCTCGGCAGGCCCCGTGGATTCACCGCAGCATGGGCCGAGGACACCGGCGGACTCGTACAGATCGAGGAGCCGTTTCCCGAGCCGATGCTGCTCGCCACGACCATCGAGCTGTACGACGGCCTGGTCGCCCGCGGCATCCCCGGGCAGGGGCGTCTCGCCGAGATCTCCGACTCCGCCAAGTACGACGCGATGCACGCCCACGCGGACCTGTTGGTCGTCGGGGCAGGACCGGCCGGTCTGACGGCTGCTCTGGTCGCTGCCCGCAGTGGCGCTCGCGTGGTCGTCGTCGACGATCAGAGCGAGTTCGGCGGCTCCCTGCTCGGCTCCGACGACGTCATCGACGGACGGCCGGCCCTGGAATGGGTGGCCGACGCGGTGACCGAGTTGTCCACCTTCCCCGACGTGACCCTGCTGCGCCGCACCACCGCGTTCGGTTCCTACGACGACGGCTTCGTGCTCGCCCTCGAGCGCCGCACTGATCACCTGGGCTTGGAAGCGCCTGCCGCGCTGAGCCGTCAGCGAGTCTGGCGTATTCGTTCACGTCATATCCTGGTAGCCACCGGCGCCCACGAACGTCCCGTCGTCTTCACCGACAACGATCGACCCGGAATCATGTTGGCGCACAGCGCACGGACGTTCCTGCATCGCTACGGCGTGACGGTAGGAACCGAGGCCGTGGTCTTCACCACCAACGACAGCGCGTACAAGGCCGCCGTCGATCTGCACGACGCCGGGGTCCGCATCGCGCGCATCGTCGACGCCCGCGTCACTGCGCCCGAACACTGGCTCGGCCTGTGCCGCGAACGCGGCATCGAGGTGCGTACCGGCAGCGTCGTATCCGGCACCCGCGGCGACACCCGCGTCACCCATGCTTTGGTGACCGGTGCCGACGGTGCCACCGACACCGTGGCCTGCGACGTCCTTCTCGTCAGCGGTGGCTGGAACCCCGCTGTCCACCTGTTCAGCCAGGCCCGCGGAAAGCTGCGCTACGACGGCACACTCGGAGCATTCGTGCCGGCGGACGACGTCGAGGGCATCAGCGTCGCCGGGTCGGCATCGGGCGTGTTCGATCTGGCCGGCTGCATCGGAGGTGGCAGCTCGGCAGCAGCAGAAGCACTGGCCGGTCTCGGCTTCTCTGTCACCGAAACTCCCCTACCAGCAGTCGATTCCCTGCCCAGTAGCGAGTCGCTGGTGCTGTGGCGGGTGCGCGACGACTTCGGAGCCGACAGCCAGTTCGTCGACGTCCAGCGTGATGCGACGGTGGCCGATCTGGTCCGCGCCGTCGGTGCAGGCATGTCCTCGATGGAACACATCAAGCGCTACACCACAATCGGCACCGCACACGATCAGGGCAAGACCTCCGGTGTGGTGTCCTCGGGCATCGTGGCCGAACTGCTCGACAAGCCGGTGGAAAACCTCGGCACCACCACGTTCCGCCCGCCGTACACCCCGGTGGCGTTCGCGGCGTTGGCCGGTCGCAATCGCGGCATGGCTTTCGACCCGGAACGCGTTACCGCAGTCCATGATTGGCACGTCGCACGCGGTGCGGTCTTCGAGGACGTAGGACAGTGGAAGCGGCCCCGCTACTACCCCCTGCCCGGCGAAGAGATGCACGACGCCGTGCTCCGGGAATGCGCTGCGGTGCGTGCGAGCGTCGGCATGCTCGACGGTTCGACACTCGGCAAGATCGACGTGCAGGGTCCCGACGCGGGTGTGGTGCTCGACATGTTCTACACGAACATGATGAGCAACTTGAAGGTCGGCATGGTTCGGTACGGCGTGATGTGCGGTACCGACGGCATGGTCATCGACGACGGCACCGTGATGCGGCTGGCGGACGATCGATTCCAGGTGTTCACCACCACCGGCGGCGCAGCAGGAATGCTCGACTGGATGGAGGAATGGCTGCAGACCGAGTGGCCGCACCTCACGGTTCGGCTGACCTCGGTGACCGAGCAATGGGCCACGTTCCCCGTCGTCGGACCGCGTTCCCGCGATCTCGTCGGTGAATTCTTTCCCGAACTCGACGTCTCCAACGAGGCGTTCCCCTTCATGGCGTGGCGAGATGCTTCGATCGACGGTGTGCCGGTACGCGTGGCACGAATCAGCTTCTCCGGCGAACTCGCCTTCGAGGTGAACATCGATTCCTGGCACGCCCACGCACTGTGGTCGCGGCTGATCGAGGCCGGCGAGAAGTACGGCATCACCCCGTACGGCACCGAGACCATGCACGTGCTGCGGGCCGAGAAGGGTTACCCGATCGTCGGCCAGGACACCGACGGCACCGTCACCCCGCAGGATCTCGGCATGAGCTGGGCGGTATCGAAGAAGAAGCTCGACTTCATCGGAAAGCGCTCGTTCGACCGCGCCGAGAACCGGAACCCGTTGCGTAAGCAGTTCGTCGGCCTACTGCCCGTCGACCGGGAAACCGTCCTCCCCGAGGGCTCGCAGATCATCGAGCACTCCGAGAGCGGCGTCCTCCCCGAACTTCCGGTACCGATGCTCGGCCACGTCACGTCGAGTTACGCCAGCGCAGAACTGGGCCGCCCGTTCGGGCTGGCCCTGCTCGAAGCCGGACGTGACCGACTCGGCGACATCCTGCACGTCCCGGTCGGCGACACCCTCGTCGCCGTCGAAGTCACCGGCTCCGTACTCGTCGACCCGGAAGGTAACCGCCGTGATGGCTGACCGACTCGCCGCCAGAAGCCCGCTCGCAGAGACAGTCCTGCCGGATTCGCCTGCTGTCCGGATCGTGGAGGAGCCGTTCCTCGCCGGTATCGACCTGTGGGTCGATCCGAACGGACCGGGCGGTGGCGCCGCCTCGGCCGCGCTCGGCACCGAACTCCCCGGCCCCGGCCGCGTCGCCGAGGGCACGAACACCACGGCCATCTGGCTCGGCCCCGAGGAGTGGCTGGTGATCGGAGCCGGCCTCGATCCCGTCGAACTCGAACACCGTCTCGGTGCGGCTGTTCGCGAGCATCGGGGTGCGGCAACGGACGTGTCCGCGCAGCGCACCTGTCTGCGGCTCAGTGGTTCCCGAGCCCGCGAGGTGTTGGCGAAGGGATGCTCGATCGATCTGCACCCCCGCGTCTTCCCGGCAGGCTCGACGGTCCAGACGATGCTGTCGATGGCAGGCATGATCCTCATCGCCTGCGACGACACGGGAACGGACTACCGCATCCTCGTGCGCTCGTCGTTCGCACGCTATCTCGCAACCTGGCTGACCGACGCGGCCGAGGAATACACCGACGTCTGATCGTCCCGTTGGACTCGCGCGAGAAAAGGTGACCGTAGTGCTCACGACCGTCTCCACCGCAACACGGGCAGCCGATGCCCGCGATCGACTGCTGACCCGGCTGACGACCTCACATCCCGTGGTCTGCGGAATCGTCAACGTCACCCCGGATTCGTTCTCCGACGGAGGGATGTTTCTGGACACCGATCGTGCTGTGGCGCATGCACTGTCGATGGTCGACGAGGGAGCCGAGCTGCTCGACATCGGCGGCGAATCGACCCGGCCCGGGTCAATCCCACCCACCGTCGACGAGGAGATCGCCCGGGTCGTACCGGTGATCGACGCCCTGTCCAGACGCACCTCGACACCGCTGTCGGTCGACACCTCCCGGCCCGAGGTGATGCGAGAGGCGGTGCGCGCCGGGGCAAGTGTCATCAACGACGTTCGTGCCCTTCGTCTTCCGGGTGCGCTCGACGCCGCAGCCGAGCTGGACGTTGCCGTGTGCCTCACGCACATGCTGGGCGAGCCGTCGACGATGCAGCATTCCCCTCGCTACCGCGACGTCACTACTGAGGTGTGCGAGTTTCTCGAAGACCGGGCTGCCGAATGCATCCGGGCCGGGATTCCGGCGTACCGCATTCTGGTGGATCCGGGGTTCGGATTCGGCAAGACCCTCGAGCACAATCTGCAACTGCTCCATGGCCTTCGGAAGGTGCACTCGACCGGCAGGCCGATCATGGCGGGCGTGTCCCGCAAAGGCATGATCGGTGCCATCACCGGAAGAGATGTCGACGACCGGCTCGCCGGATCACTCGCTGCCGCGATCGTCGCGGCCCAGAACGGGGCGTCACTCCTCCGGGTGCATGACGTCGCCGCCACCGTCGACGCACTGGCCGTGCTGCGGGCACTGCGTTCACTCGACTCGATTTCAGGTCAATCCACGAAGAATGCCGAGGCCACCTCATGACCGCATCCCTCTCCTCCGCCCGCCGGCTCTTCAGCGCTGAGCACGGCTGGATGGCCGTCGACCCGTTCGGCTCACCCGCTCAGACTCCGAGCCGAGTGGGTGTGACGCCGGACGCCTTGGGCGGCGCGTCCGACATTCTCGGCGTCGACCTTCCGTCGGTTCGTACCGTACTCACCGCAGGTGAGGCGTGCGGCACCATCCGCACGTCCACCGGCTCGGTCACGGTGTTCGCGCCGGCGAGCGGCTTGGTCACGATCGTCAATCCCGTTGTACAAGAGGACCCCTCGATCGTGGCCGCGGATCCGCTCGGCGCCGGCTGGCTGTTCGCCGTCCTGACCCCCGCAGCCGCGTCGTTCGAGGATCTCACCGCGCGCGAGCCCACCGACGCAGTGGGGACGACCTCATGACCATCAGTGTGTTCGACCTCTTTTCGATCGGAGTCGGCCCCTCGAGTTCGCATACCGTCGGGCCGATGCGTGCGGCCGCTCGATTCGTCGACGATCTGCGCACGATGTCTGCCTTCGACGAGGTTCGAGACGTCACGGTGGACCTGTACGGCTCGTTGGCCGCGACCGGAGCCGGACACGGCACCATGACCGCTGTACTGCTGGGGCTGGAAGGTTATGCGCCCGAGAGCGTCACGACCGAGGTGATGGAAGAACGGCAGGCATCGATGGCGGCCACCCGCCGAATCGTCTTCGGTGGTCACCGCGAGATCGACCTAGCGGTCGACGACATCGTGTTGCGTCCGTTGACGGTCTTGCCGTTCCACCCCAACGGAATGAAACTGACTGCCCGCGCTGCAGATTCGACCGAACTGCACTCCGAGACCTACTTCTCCGTCGGTGGCGGATTCGTGGTGACCGAGGCCGAAAGCGTCGAGGCTGTTACACCCCTTGCCTCTGCCAACGGGTTCGCGTCGGCCAAGGAACTGCTCCAACTCTGTGAACGTCGACACTGCAGCATCAGTGACGTCATGACCGAGGTCGAACTCGAACGCCGCACGCTCGACGAGATACGAGACGGACTGCTGCACATCCGCGACGTGATGGTCGAGTGCGAGGTTCGCGGTATCTCCCGCGACGGTTATCTCCCCGGCGCGCTGGGAGTTCGGCGTCGAGCACGGGACTGGTTCCTGCGGCTCGACGCCGAGGACCCCCACCGCTCGAGCGAATTCGCCGAGGATTGGGTCAATCTCGTGGCCCTCGCGGTCAACGAGGAGAACGCGTCCGGCGGTCGTATCGTCACAGCCCCCACCAACGGTGCGGCGGGCATCATCCCGGCCGTACTGCACTACGCCACTCGCTACACCGCCGCAGGGATCGCCGATCCCGACGGCAGCACGGTGCGCTTTCTGCTCACCGCCGGCGCGATCGGGTCGCTCTACAAGGAGATGGCCTCGATCTCCGGTGCCGAAGTGGGCTGCCAGGGCGAGGTCGGTTCGGCAGCATCGATGGCTGCTGCCGGTCTGGCCGAGGTACTGGGCGGCACACCCGAACAAGTGGAGAACGCCGCCGAGATCGCGATGGAACACAGCCTCGGCCTGACGTGCGACCCCATCGGCGGGCTGGTGCAGATTCCGTGCATCGAACGCAACGCCATCTCGGCTGGCAAGGCCATCAATGCTGCACGAATGGCATTGCGCGGCAACGGTACTCATCGTGTAAGCCTGGATCAGGTGATCGAGACGATGCGCTCCACCGGTGCCGACATGCATTCGAAGTACAAGGAGACCTCGAGCGGCGGTCTCGCGATCAACGTGCCGGTCAGTTTTGTGGAGTGTTAGAGCGTGGAGTGCTAACGGGAGACCTCACACCCCTTTTGGGGGGTGCGCGCGTGTTCTCCGCACAGAGAACCAGCGCGCACCCGGCAAAAAGGGTGTGAGGTTCTCCTGGACCACCGCAACAACGAGGGGCCCGTACCGAATCGGTACGGGCCCCTCGTGTGTCGAGCTCAGCTGAAGATCACCGTCCGGTGTCCGTGCAGCAGAACGCGATTCTCGCAGTGCCAGCGCACGGCCCGCGACAGTGCGAGCGCCTCGGCGTCCTGTCCGACGGTGGCCAGACGAGACGGGTCGTGGGTGTGGTCGATGCGAATGACCTGCTGCTCGATGATCGGGCCCTCGTCGAGATCGGGAGTGACGTAGTGCGCCGTCGCTCCGACCTGCTTTACGCCCCGGTCGAAGGCCTGGTGGTACGGCTTCGCACCCTTGAAGCCGGGCAGGAAAGAGTGGTGGATGTTGATGGCTTTGCCATGCAGCGCTCGACACGTCTCGTCGGAGAGCACCTGCATGTAGCGGGCCAGCACCACCAGGTCCACCTCGTACTCGGCGACGAGGTCCAGCAGACGCTGCTCGGCTTCGGCTTTGGTACCGGGGGTGACGGGAACGTGGATGAACGGCAACCCCGCGGCCTCGGCCATCGGCCGGAGCACCTCGTGGTTGCTGACCACGGCCACAAGTTCTCCGCCGAGATTCTGGGAACGCCAACGGAAGATGAGGTCGTTGAGGCAGTGCCCCATCTTGGAGACCATGACGAGTACGCGCGGCTGACTACAGCCGTTGAAGGTGTACATCATCGCGAATCGATCGGCCACCTCCCGGAAACTCTCGGTCAGCTTCTCGATGTCGGTGCTGCGGCTGGCCACGAACGACGTGCGCAGGAAGAACGACCCGTCCGTCGAGTCGTCGAATTGTTGGTGTTCGGCGATGTCGCAGTCGTTGTCGAACAGGAACGCACTGACGGCCCGGACGATGCCCGGCCGCTGTCCGCAGCTGAGCGTGAGGGTGAAGTTCTCGGTCATCGAATCTCCTGGTACTGGTGGGTCGTCAGCTGCGGATCTTGGCCATCTCGGGATCGACGAGGGGCTCGGCCACAACGGTGGCGGACACGAGCCGGTCGAAGTATCGAATCTGTACTGCTGCACCGGGTTCTGCGCTACTGGCCGGCACCCAGGCGTACGCGATGGGTGCGCCGACGGTATGTCCGAACGAGGCGCTGGTGACGTAACCGGCGGGTTCACCGTCGACCAGGACGGGCTCGTGGCCGAGGACCACCGACGAGCCGTCGTCGACCTTCAGGCAGACGAGCTTCCTGGAGACGGTGTCGTCGGACATCTCGAGAACGGCGTCGCGGCCGCGGAACTCACCCTTGGCCGGGCGAACCGCGAAGCCGAGACCTGCCTCGTAGGGGTTGTGCTCGGTGGTCATGTCCGAGCCCCACGACCGGTAGCCCTTCTCCATACGCAAACTGTTGAACGCAGCGCGCCCACCGGCGATGATGCCGAACTCGGAACCGGCCTGCCACAACATGTCCCACAGTCGCTGGCCGTAGTCGGCGGTGGTGTACAGCTCCCAACCGAGCTCGCCCACGTACGACAACCGCATCGCCGTGACGGGGACTCCCCCGATCCGAACCTGCTGGCAGCGGAAGTACTTGAAGTTCTCGTTGGAGAAGTCGTCCTGGGTGAGCTTCTCGACGACCTTGCGGGCATGTGGACCCCACAGACCGATGCAGCACGTGGAGCCGGTGATGTCGTCGACGGTGACGCTGCCGTCGCTCGGTGCTTCGCGGCGGAGGTAGTCGAAGTCGAGGTTGCCGTTGGCACCCACCTGGAATTCGTCCGCGGACAACCGCGCGACGGTGAGGTCGCTTCGGACGCCGCCCTTCTCGTCGAGGGCCAAGGTGTACGTGACGGCCCCGACGGACTTGTCCATCTTGCCGGACGTCAATCCTTCCAACAGAGCCAGCGCGCCTGGTCCACGCACGCGCAGGCGCTTGAGCGGGGTCATGTCGTACATGGCCACGGAGGTACGGGTCTTCCAGGCCTCGGCTGCGGCGATGGGCGAATGAAACATCGAGGCCCACTCGTCGCGCTTCGGCGGCTGCCACTCGGCGGGAAGTTGTTGCACCAGATCGGCATTGGCCTCGTACCAGTGCGGCCGCTCCCAACCGCCGCCTTCGAGGAACACGGCACCGAGCTGATGCTGCCGCGCGTTGAAGGGACTGACCCGGACATCACGCGGGGACATCCGCGGCTGCGAGGGATGCAGGACGTCGTAGATCTCGACGAAGTTCTGCTGCGAGGTTTCGCTGACGTAGGCGGGATCGAGCTGGAAATCCTCGAAGCGGTTGACGTCGCATCCGTGCAATTCCACCTCGGAGCGCCCGTCGACCAGCAGCTGTGCGATGGCCCGGCCGACTCCGGCCGAGTGCGTGACCCAGACGGCCTCGGCGATCCAGAAGCCCTTGACGTCCGGGGATTCGCCGAGCAGCGGTCCACCGTCCGGTGTGAACGAGAAGACTCCGTTGAAGGCGTGGTCGATCTTCGCGGTCTCGAGGCAGGGCAACAGCAGCTTGGATTGCTCCCACGACGGGGCGAAATCCTCCTGCGTGAAGTCCAGCATGGACGGCATGGCGTCGTCGGACACACCGTCTCCGCCGGGCAGGGTCTTGGTGTCGACGGGCATCGGGCGGTGTGCGTAGCTTCCGATACCGAGACGGTCGACGTGCTCGCGGAAGTACAGGTCCTGATCCTGGTGACGAAGAATGGGCATACCGGCCTCGGCCGCTTCGGTGTTGCGTCCCACCAGTTCCGGGATCTGGTCGGTCTTGGCGTACTGGTGAGCCAGGGGCAGCAGCGGCACCTTCATGCCGACCAGTTCACCCACATCGGGGCCCCAGAAGCCGGCGCAGGACACCACGATGTCGGCCTCGATGACGCCCTGATCGGTCGCCACACCGGTCACTCGGCCGCCGGTCTGTTCGATACCGACGACCTTGGTGGAACCGCGGAAGACTGCTCCGCGCGATTCTGCGCGACGGGTCAGTGCCACCACGGCGCGCGACGCCTTGGCAAGTCCGTCCGTCTCGACGTACAGACCGCCGAGAACACGCGAACGGTCGATCAGCGGATGCAGTTTGGCACATTCGGATGGGTCGATAACCGATCCTTCGATTCCCCAGGACGTGGCCCAACCCTGCTTGCGATGCAAGTCCGCCAGTCGCTCCTCGGTGGTCGCCACTTCGAGACCGCCGAGCTGGTTGAAGCACCATTGCCCGTCCACTTCCAGGCCCATGAACTTCTCTACCGTGTACCGGGCGAGTTCGGTCATCGTCTTGGATGCATTGGTCTGGAACACCAGACCCGGTGCGTGCGAGGTGGATCCACCCGTGAGAGGGAGTGGCCCCTGATCCAGCACGGTGATGCGATCCCAACCGCGTGCGGTGAGCTCGTCGGCCACGTTGGTACCGACAATGCCGGCGCCGATGATGACAACTCTCGGTGAACCCATGGTGGTCCTTCCGTATCGGGGTGGAGAGATGGAGCTCGGCCGAGATGATCCGCAGCCTGCACGACAACTAACCAGAGATTGATATATCAAGAGTATGGGCAGGGATGGATGTGGTCAACCCCCGAAATACCGAGGGTGCGGGACGCCTGTATACGCGTCCCGCACCCTCGGCTCACTTCACCTGTCGGTCTTCACTTTCCAGCTTTTACTTTGGGCGGAGCCTTCGGGTTCTTGACGATGAACGGATCGTTGGTGACGTCCTTGTAGAGCGAGACACACGTACCGATCATCACCAGCACGAACGGTGCCGCCACGATGATCGTCATCGTCTGCAGTCCGCTCAGAGCGTCCGATCCTCCCGTCCACAGCATCAGGATCGCGATGCCTCCGGTGACCAATCCCCAGAAGGCGACGACGCCGCGTGACGGATCCAAAGTGCCGCGCTGAGACAGGGTTCCCATCACGATCGACGCCGCGTCTGCACCACTGACGAAGAAGATGCCCACCAACACCATCACCAGCACCGACGAAATGCCGGCCAACGGAAACTGATCGAGAACCGCGAACAATTGCGATTCCGGTTTACCGAGGGCCACCAAATCCTCGGTTCCTGACTGCTGCTGCCCGATTGCCGCTCCACCGAAGATCGAGAACCAGACGAGGCTCACCGACGTCGGAATGAGAATGACGCCGATGACGAACTGGCGGATGGTGCGGCCACGACTGATGCGAGCGAGGAACATACCGACGAAGGGGGTCCACGAGATCCACCACGCCCAGTAGAAGATGGTCCAGGACGAGAGCCAGGACTCCGTCTCGGGTCCACCGGACGCCGCCGAACGCGCCGACATTCCGGCGATGTGTGCCGCGTAGTCACCGAGAGTGGTGGGCAACAGGTTCAGGATCAGCACCGTGGGTCCTGCGACGAACACGAACACCGCAAGCACGAGGGCCAACACCATGTTGATGTTCGACAGCCACTGAATTCCCTTGGACACTCCGGACACTGCCGAGGCCACGAACGCGAGCGTCAGAATGGCGACGACAGCTACGAGCAGAAGCGTCCCGGCTTGGTTGACCCAGCCGAGAACCTCTATACCCGAACCGATCTGGAGTGCACCGAGTCCGAGCGAGGCAGCAGTACCGAACATGGTGGCAAAGATCGCCAGGATGTCGATGACCTTGCCGATGGGGCCCTCGGCGCGACGGCCGATCAACGGAATGAACGACGAGCTGATGAGTTGCTTGCGGCCCATCCGGTAGGTGCCGTATGCAATGGACAATCCGACCACCGCGTACATCGACCACGGGTGCAATCCCCAGTGGAAGATGGCCGTCGACAGTGCCGTTCCCACAGTCGAATCGGTGATTCCGGGCGGCGGAGTAACGAAGTGGGTGAGCGGCTCGGCCACTCCCCAGAAGATCAGGCCAATTCCCATGCCGGCGCTGAACATCATCGCGATCCAGCTGACGGTATTGAATTCGGGCTTCTCGCCGTCTTTGCCGAGCGGAATCTTTCCGTACCGACTGAGCGCGAGCCAGATCGCGAAGATCACGAACCCGGTGGCCGAGAAGATGAAGAGCCAGCCGATATTCGTCACGACCCAGTCGAGTACCGACGCATTGACGGACTTCATGTTCTCTTTGCCGAGAACACCCCACACGAGGATTGCGATCACGATCGCGGCGGTGATACCGAACACCACCTTGTCCGTGCGCGGCTTGCCCTCCTCTCCGTGGTGGTAGACCTCGAGAGGACCGTAATGATGAGGTTCGTGTTTATCGGAAGCGGCGACCCGAGTCTTGTCGCTCCGGGGTTTGCTGTTCGTTGTCACATCGTTCTCCCTCCGGCTCTCGCCGAATAGGTATGTCGCCCGTGCACGCAGCGTGGATGGTCGGAAAGATGCGCGACGCGTTGCTCTCTGCGCAACTTCGATTTGCCTGAACTCGAACAAGACTGAGCCGACCCGACGGCTATGTCAAGAGATAGCACGGCACTTCGATGGATTCGACACGGTACTTACTGTCTACAAATAGGCGTTCAGCTGCAGGTATCCGAGCGTGCGCGCGCGACCAGGCAAGAATTCGATACTCGCATTTAACATTGGATACTGTCCGGTAACTGATATATTAACTCGATTCCAACATTCGCAGCGGCACCGATTCCCGCTGCTCGATCAGATCTCAGGAGCATCAACCATGCCGCAGCAGGTCCGCGCCGTCGTCGCCAAGAGCAAGGGCGCACCCGTCTCCATCGAGACGATCACCATTCCCGACCCCGGCCCGAACGAGGTCGTGGTGAAGATCCAGGCGTGCGGGGTGTGCCACACCGACCTGCATTACCGCGAGGGCGGCATCAACGACGAGTTCCCGTTCACGAGTTCCCGTTC